>JAUIMG010000004.1 GCA_030433355.1 Bacteroidia bacterium
CGTTCTTTTGCTTAGATCAAAAGAACCAAAAATCAAGACCAATCAAAGCTTCTTCGCACTGTCCACGCCGTCCCGCTGATTGGTCAGGCCGCCCAAAAAAAACTGGCGACTTTTGAAGTCTTACCTAATTTTTAAAATCATACTTGCAATTAAGCACAACAAATGGCTAAAGTACATATACGCACTTTATACCCATTATAGATTCGTTATCTAATAAATTAGCTGCAAATAGCATCAAAAAGAAAGAGCAATTTTACCGATGTAAAATTGCTCTTTTAAGTTTTTATTTAGAATTAGCAATTTCCTATACCATCGCTATTTGGTCCGATTTGTATTCTCCTGCTTCTAACTTTTCTTTTACTTTCTTAAAAGTCTCAATAGTATATTCTACATCTTCTAAAGTGTGCATCGCTGTTGGAATTAATCTTAAGATGATCATTCCTCTTGGAATTACTGGATACACTACGATAGAACAGAATAAATCATGATTTTCTCTTAAGTCTAAGGTTAAGTTAGTTGCCTCTCCTAAACCACCTTGTAATATTACAGGGGTTACTTGAGAGTTGGTAGTTCCGATATTAAAACCTGCCTCTACTAGTCCTTTTTGAAGCGCATTGGCAATAGACCAAAGCTTTTCTCTCAACTCAGGCATGGTTCTAATCATCTTCAATCTCTTTCTAGCACCAACCACTAAAGGCATAGGTAAAGATTTAGCGAAGATTTGAGAACGCATGTTATATCTTAAATAACGAACAATACTTTCGTCGCCCGCAATAAAAGCACCAATACTAGCAAAAGCTTTTGCAAAAGTTCCAAAATAAACATCTATGCCATCTTGTACACCTTGAGCTTCTCCGGTACCTGCGCCGGTTTCACCAATTACTCCAATGCCGTGGGCATCATCTACAAAAAGTCTGAAATTGTATTTTTTCTTCAATGCTACAATCTCTTTTAGCTTTCCTTGGTTTCCGCTCATCCCGAAAACACCTTCTGTAATTACTAGAATAGCACCATTTTGCTCTTCAGCCAATTTAGTTGCTCTATCTAATTGCTTTTGAAGGTTTTCTATATCATTATGCTTGTATACATATCTCTTACCTTGGTGTAAACGCACTCCGTCAATAATACATGCATGAGATTCTGCATCGTAAACAATAACATCATTACGATCTACTAAAGCATCAATGGCAGACATACAACCTTGGTAACCAAAGTTTAAAAGAATAGAGTCTTGTTTGTGTACAAACTCAGCTAATTCCTTTTCTAACTTTTCGTGTATTGGGGTGTTGCCCGACATCATTCTAGCGCCCATTGGGTATCCTAGGCCCCATTTCTTGGTTGCTTTGGTATCTACTTTTCTAATATCTGGGTGGTTAGACAAACCTAGGTAGTTATTTAAACTCCATTGTAATACTTCCTGACCTCTAAAGACCATGCGGTTGTTTATTTCTCCCTCTAATTTTGGAAAAGTAAAGTAACCATGACTTTCTTTAGCGTGCTGTCCTAATGGACCTGGATTATCGTTTAACTTGTCAAATAAATCTTTCATCAAATTGATTCAAATAAATGAAGCGGCAAAGGTAATCCAAATTACATCCACTGCAAAATATCTTTAAGGGATTGATTTTAAATAAAGTTAATAGAGAAGTGTGGGAAAATGACAAAAAAAAAGGCACGCTTTTGCGCACCTTTTTTTGATTATTTACTGTTTCACAAAATGAAAACTCCTTGCTTTTGGTACTCCATCTTCTAGCAAGAGCAAAATATAGTTGCCTTGGGGTAAATGAGCAACATCTATTTGCTTAGAAGCATCTATTTGGCGCTCTTCAATCAATTGCCCTTTTAGATTGTATATGCGGTAGCCTGTACCATACCTAAACTGGTCTGAATTTAACCAATTTTCTGTAGGATTGGGATATACCACCAAAGAGCTTTGTTTGGGGTTTACCTCTTTAGCTGAAGTGATTATACTATTAGATACTTTAGTAACTTGAAAATAAACGCTGTCATCTGTCCAAGCATTTGAAAAGCGGCTTAATATAAATAAATCTTTGGTTATACTATCTACAATAAGTTCAACTGCCTTGTGATTTTTATTGCCATATAGGAAAAGGCTATCTACCACATTTGCCGAATCTTTATAAATGAGTAGTTGCCTGTATTCTTGTGCATAATCAAACAGAGCGCTGTGGGGTTGTGAACCAACAATAAAAGTTATATCATCTATTATTTCAAAATTATCGCTCTTATTTCTTATAGAATCATGACCATAATCTTTATATCCTAATAGGTTACCATCATAATCTAAATCCATTGTGAAATAATTAAAATCCTCGTAAAAATTAGAAAGGTTTAGAAAGGGGTAATGAGATAAATTAGCGCCAATAGTATAATGATTTGGAAAAAATCTATACTCATTGGTATTGTAGCCAGCCCAAAAGTAGTTTCCAAATAAATAATTTATGGCACTGTCTTTAGGACCAACAACACCTGCAGTATCTAAAGTAAACCGATTTATTCGCATAAATTGAGCAGTTAGTGGCGACTGCATAATTAAAAGTGAATCGTTTGGAGGGAAAACAGCAACTGGTCCTCTATGTAAATGAAAAAAAGAGAATTCGTTAGAAATTCCATTTGAATCGGAGAAAAATTCATTTTCATTCAGAAGATTACCATTAAAATCATAAGATTTTAAATAGAAAGTATCTCCAATAAAATTAGAAGAATAAATATAAAGTATACTATCGTATAAAAATGGATCGCTTTTAACAATTGGAGAAATGGAGTCATAACTCTTAAATAATAAACTATCATTAATAAAGTTCGTGCTTGTCGAGTAAAACTCTATGTGTAATACTAGATTAGAATCTGTATAATGATTTAAATTGTAGTTATTCTTATCCTTATCATCCGTTAAATAAATACTATGGCTTCTAAAATAAGAACCAAAAGAAGTATCGTTATAATAAAAAGGATTGGTAGCATCGTATAATAAGGAATCCTTAATTATATTAAAGCTTGTTTTATCTATAAAAACTCGTCTAATTTCATCTGTAGATTTTCCACTTTTATTTAAAGGATAATCTAAATAAATAGTATTGGGCCCTATCTCCTTAAAGAACAAATAATTTGATCCGGAGCTTTGTAGATTGCCTAAAAAACCTGTTGGAAAAGTTATTTCATTCACTGCATTTTGAGAAAATGCAGTGAATGAAATAAGAACCGTTAATATTCCTATTAGTTTCATAATTTAAATTTTAACGACAAAAAACGGCTCCGTAGAAAAATCTCCCTTCATGATAAAAATTAGAGGAGGAGGTATTAGGATAAGGAGGATTTCCACTCTGAGCGTTCACATTTGCAATTAGTAAACCCATATTTGATGCAGAAGTAACGATTCCAAAATGAGATAATGCGTCAGGGTCAAATGCAATGGTATTTATTTTATTATACCAACCTAGCCATTGAGCCTCATTATCAAATTGATCTGTATTATTTCCTATACATGAATTGGTAGCATCATGCCAAAAGAAATTATCCAAATTGCTAACCGTTGAAGCACCAATAATATTGTTCAAAGTACTTTGTGGCGTTGTAGCGCTATACCAATTTCCTAAAGGTAATGGCCATGGGTTTAATGTTCCTGTGCAGGTAAATCCCACAAGGACAGAGGAACCATTAATATGACCTTCAATAAAATCGGAGGCATCTATACCTGCGCTAGTAGGGATACCGCACCAACCTGCTAGTTGTGCTCCATGAACTTCTCCACTTGGATATAAAGGAGCAAATGCTGCTGGCGGAGCAGAACCTACAATTAAGGTTGCACTAATTGTTGCTGTTCCTCCATTAATCGCATCTAAATTCAAATCAGCTAGTGCTAAGTACTCATTAGCATTAAGATTAACTGTTTGATTGATATTATTACTTACTTGGGTATAAAAAGTGTTATAATCTTCAGTAGTGATAAAATACTGATTATCTTCTTGAAAGATATCTACAGTAAAAGTTGAGGTATACGTTTCTACTTCAGATTCAGGGTCAAAAGGTAGAATATGAATGTTGTTAATAGCTCCTTCATAGAAAAAGAAAATGTCGCCTAAAGGAATGTTATCATTTCCAGACTTATCCGAACTTAACCTTTTATTAGTCTTAAGTTGGTCTCTAATTGGAGTAGCTTTATCTATAAATTCATCGTCGCTAATATTTGCATATTTAGTGTAAGTAGCATTTAATATTGATTTTGCTAATTGAGCTCCATCAGCAATTTCTGATGAAGAAATAGTACTGGAAATTGGATTTGTACTTTCGTCTTTTTCACAAGAAATAATCCCTAAAGAGATTGCTAGTATTAATAGTAGACTTTTTAAATTTTTCATTATTGTATGTATTAAATTAAAGTTTAATTAATTGCATGGTGTTTTTGAATTAATTGGACTTTAAGATTTTATACATTCAGTAAAAAGAACTTCTACCTTTAAATAGATATCTTACTAAAACTATAAAACTGCGCAGTAGCGAAGCGCTTAGCTTGTAGTCTGTAGTCTGTAGTCTGTAGTAACAATATCATAGCTTTAAAAGTACGTAAGACTTCCTTATCCTATTTGAATAGTTAATTAAAATAATTTATGAGTTAGATAAATAATATTTATGAATAAAAATATTATTAACAAAAAAAGGCACGCTTTTGCGCACCTTTTTTTGATTATTGTAATTTGATTTTACTTTCCGCCGAGCATCAATATCTCGTTTACTATAACCTCAGAGATGTATTTCTTTTCTCCTTCTTTGGTTTCATAGCTTCGGTTACTCAATTTGCCTTCAATAGCTACTTCGCTACCTTTCTTTAGAAATTTTTCAGCAATCTCTGCAGTTTTACCCCAAGCTACTAAGGTATGCCATGTGGTATTCTCTACTTTTTCTCCTTTTTGATCTTTGTATCTTTCAGAAGTTGCTAAAGAGAGTCTTGCTACAGTTTTTCCGCTTTCTAAAGTTTTTACTTCTGGATCCATACCTAAGTTTCCAATTAATTGCACACTGTTTCTTAAATTTTTCATGATAATAATGTTTTAAATAAATACTTGTTTTTAAAAATTTGTGTCGTTGAATTCAATTGACGCTGCAAAGATTAGAAGGCATCAAAATCCGATTCGGTTATTAAGCGTTTAGAGTCGTTTAACATTCGTTTTTAAACGTTTAAAAACGTTTTTATAACTGATAATCAACTATTTGTGATTAATAATTTTGAAGTCGTTTTGTGAAAATAAAATGATGAAATTTATATTCATTAGATTTTTTATCTTTAAAAAAGCATGAAAAGACTAGCCATTTTAACAACAATTCTACTTTTTTCTTTTAAGGCACATAGCCAGTTTCAATCTGTATTGAAGGACACAAATCAATATTGGAGAATATATGAGAATCAGCTCCTATTATATTATTATGCTTATTCAGATTCACTTTACATTAAGGACACACTGATTTATAATAATAAGACTTATACTAAACTATGGTCTACTTATCATAGCAGGTCTTATAGCATACCATATTATTATGGATTATTGAGAGAAGATACAGTCAATGGTAAATTATGGTATTTAAATGATACATTTAATTTTGGTCCACAAGAAGAGCTAGTTTATGATTTTAGCCTTTTACCTGGTGATACTTTTAGGACAGGCTTTGGAAATGGTAGAAGAGCAGGATTCATTATGGATACTATTTTTAAATTAAATGGTAGAACTCATGCAAAACTTCACATAATAAACGATTCTCTAAATATTTATTATCCGTTTATTGGAAGGAGTGGTTTTAGTTTTGCCTATGATACTTTAGAATTTATAGAAGGTGTTGGTAATTCATTTGGGTTTACATACTCTCAACAAGTAAACCTTTTTTCATTGAAGAATGATTATTCTCAATACTTATTATGCCATACAAAAAATGGAATTCAAAACTATCAGCATAATTTAGATACTAATGTTATTTCTTTTATAAGAGGCTGTGATACCATATCCCCTCCAAACATTATAACTAGTATTCCTAAAAGTCAAACCTTTTTAGAAAGTAATTTTTTTCCTAATCCAAGCACAGGCATCGTTAATCTTAAAACTACAGAAGGCCTTAAAGAGATTAGGGTTTTTACTATAAATGGACAATTGCTAAATAAGTACAATATTGAAAGCACTATTCATTTACCAGAAGAAGGAGGTATATATTTAATTGAAGCTGTTTATCACAATAAAATTGTAAGAAGAGAGAAAATCATTAGAACACCTTAAGAATTCATCATTGTATTTAGATAGAAAAATGATAAACGAAACTAGTTTTTATGATTTACACTAGAATTTTAAATCGTCCAATTTTTTTATTAAACCATTAAAAATTAAAGATTGAAAATTACAAACTCCCAGATTCCTAATTCTAATTAAATTATTCCCAAATGAAATATAGCGTCTCCTTGATTTACTAAAGGAGCATTGGAATGCCCAATGATAATACCACTTTGTGGAGCTTTAATGTTGGTTTTAAAATTCCCAAATGGATCTGTAATTACTGCAATGGTTTCCTTTTTTTCAACTTTCTCTCCAGATCGTTTACTCAGTCTTATTAAACCTGAGTTCTTCGCTCTAATCCACATACTTTCTTTGCAAAGACTAGAAGGCCTATCTTCCGAATCAAAATCTATCATTTTGTAATGCCCTAAAATTCTTTTAGCACCACGAATACCTTCTTTAATAGAGTTTTGGTCAAAGCGCATAGATTCCCCACCTTCATATACTACTACTGTTTTCCCCATTTTAAAAGCTTCTTTTCTTAGCGATTTGTCAATCAACTTAGAAGGGAGAGATATAGGCGCATTGAATACTTCTGCCAGTTCTTTTGCTAGAGGGTCTTCAGGGGCAAATCTGCACTGTGGAAAATTATAGCGATTGGCTCCACCCGTATGAAAATCGACTCCAAAATCAATTTCTTGTAGTACAGTGGTAGTGAGCACTTGAGCTACTCTTGCTGCTAAGGAACCTTTTAAGTTTCCAGGAAAACTTCTATTCACATCTTTGCCATCTGGTACCTCTCTAGAGAAGTTCAAGAAGCCATAAATATTCATGATCGGAATAGCGATTACCGATCCAAGCTTCAATTTGTCGAAGGTTTTTTGCTCGATTAGTCTCCTTACTATTTCAACGCCATCAACTTCATCTCCATGCAAACCACCACTAAATAAAACAACAGGACCTGGATTTTTACTTCTAAAAACATAGATGGGTAAATCAATTTCAGTTCCAGAGATTAGTCTAGCAATGTTTAAATTGATAACTGCTTTTTCGCCCCTCTTAATTAATTGATTATTAATCGATAATTCCCTCTTCATGAATAAATTTTAAAAGAAAACAATAATAATTTCAGTCTATTTGAAATAATTAATAATTAGCCATTAAACATTAATAATTATACTAAACCCCAACTTTATCTTTCAACTTAGTTTTCTTGCCTGAATTCTCCTCAACGTATTGAATGATTTTGGTTGCAATATCTATCCCTGTAGATTTTTCAATTCCTTCCAATCCTGGAGAGGAGTTTACCTCTAAAATCAACGGACCTCTTTCCGATTGCAACATATCTACACCGGCAATACTCAATCCCATTGCAGTCGCTGCTCTCACAGCAGCAGCAGCTTCGTTTCTCTTTAGTTTAATCATCTGACTGCTACCACCTCTATGCAGGTTGGATCTAAATTCTCCTTCCAAACCCTGCCGTTTCATAGCGCCAACTACTTTTCCATTTACTACAAAGGCCCGTATATCTGCACCACCTGCTTCCTTAATAAATTCTTGTACTAAAATATTAGCATTCATGCCCATAAAGGCTTCAATAACAGATTTTGCTGCTTTTTGAGTTTCCGCCAAAACCACTCCTAATCCTTGTGTGCCCTCTAGTACTTTAATAATCAATGGAGCGCCACCAACAGTTCTAATCAAATGAGGAATATCATTTGGATGTTTTGCAAAGGCAGTTTTAGGTATGCCAAGATGTTCCCTAGAAAGTATCTGAATACTTCTTAGCTTATCTCTTGATCTAGTTAAGGCGACTGACTTAACTGTAGAGAAAACCTTCATCATTTCAAACTGGCGAATGATAGATGCACCATAAAATGTTACAGATGCTCCGATTCTAGGAATAATGGCATTGTAGCCTTCAATTCTTTCATTACCATAATACAAAGCCGGTTCTCTACTTTCATTTACAATGTAACATTTGGTGTGGTCTAGTATTCTTACCTCATGGCCCCTTGCTTCAGCAGCTTCTAGTAATCTGCTGGTGGAGTATAAGTTAGAATTTCTGGAAAGTATCGCTATTTTCATTTTGTATGTATGTTTTCTTGAGAAACGTCTATTAAAAAGCCCTTTTTTAGCACTTTTCTCCCAACCAATACAGGGTATCTCATTTTTCCTCTATTGGTTAAACTTAGGTCTGTTTTTCTTTTTTTACCTCCTAAGAGGATAGTAGTTTTTATAATGTACCTGTTTTCGAGTCTACCATTGCTGCTTCTAACTTTTCTTTGCGAGAAGTTTGCGGTTCGAATAATAATTTTTCGATAACCTTCTTTTTCAGGATCTAGTAATTCAAAGTTTAGATAAATTGTGTCATCTACCTTATCTACCCATATTTTATGCGTGTGAATGGCGGTAGAATACGCTCCACTATCTATTTTGGCATGTATGTTTTCTAAACCCAATTCTGGGAAGTCAACAATCTCTGTTCTGCCAACTATTATTTTAGACTTTTTTAAATTCATAGATTCGAACTCAAGAATAAGAAATAATCTATCCAATCTTTAATAATCATTCAATAAATTCACAAATTTGTTCCAAATTATATTTTAAGCTATGTCCGACGATAAGAAAGTAATATTTTCCATGGTGAATCTCACCAAATCCTTGCCATCTGGTAAGCCAATTCTAAAGAACATTTATCTCTCATTTTTCTATGGTGCCAAGATTGGGATCATCGGTTTAAATGGCTCGGGTAAATCAACCTTATTAAGAATTATTGCCGGAGAGGAGCAATCTTATCAAGGGGATGTTGTTTTTTCAGAAGGCTATAAAGTAGGCATGTTACCTCAAGAACCTAAGCTAGATGATTCTAAAACAGTAAGAGAAATTGTTGAAGAAGGTGCCGCAGAAACTGTAGCGGTTTTGAAGGCCTATGAAGCGGTAAATGAAAAGTTTGGAGACCCTGAGGTACTGGAGAACCCTGATAAGATGGAGGCTTTAATGAAGGAACAAGCTAGGCTGTCGGAACAAATAGATGCTTTAGACGCATGGGAGCTAGATACTAAACTAAATAGAGCAATGGATGCTTTGCGTTGTCCGGAGCCAGATGCTAAAGTGAGTAAGCTTTCTGGAGGAGAAAGGAGAAGAGTCGCTTTATGCAGACTCTTGTTGCAAGAACCCGAAATTTTACTATTGGATGAGCCTACCAACCACTTGGATGCAGAGTCCGTATTTTGGTTAGAACAACATTTACAGCAGTATAAAGGAACGGTAATTGCCGTAACCCACGATAGGTACTTCTTAGACAATGTTGCCGGTTGGATATTGGAGCTAGATAGAGGAGAAGGTATTCCATTTGAAGGAAACTATACTTCTTGGTTAGAACAAAAATCTAAAAGATTAAAGGCCGAAGAGAAACAAGAAAGTAAACGAAGAAAGAATTTAGAAAAGGAATTAGAATGGTCTAGGATGAACCCTAAGGCGAAAAGAAGTAAATCTAAAGCTAGACTTAGCAATTACGATAAATTATTAAGTGAAGGAAGTAAAGAAAGTGTTCAGCAATTGGAAATTCCTATTCCCAATGGACCGAGGTTAGGAAATGAAGTAATTGAAGCCATAAACGTTAGCAAAGGTTTTGGAGACAGACTATTGTATGAAAACCTAAACTTCAAATTGCCACCAGCAGGTATCGTTGGTATAATTGGTCCAAATGGTGCAGGAAAAACCACCTTGTTTAAAATGATCATGGGAGAAGAAACTCCAGATGGTGGAGAATTTAAAGTAGGCTCTACGGTAGAGATTGGTTATGTAGATCAGGCGCATAAAGAGTTAGATCCTGAGAAAACAGTATTTGATGTTGTTTCCGGTGGAAATGATCAAATGGATATTGGAGGTAAAGTGGTTAATTCTAGAGCTTACTTATCTCGTTTCAATTTTATGGGAGGGGATCAAGGAAAGAAGGTAGGCGTTTTATCTGGTGGAGAAAGAAACCGTTTACATTTGGCTATGACATTAAAAACAGAGGCAAACGTTTTACTATTAGATGAACCTACCAATGATATTGATATCAATACCCTTAGAGCCTTAGAAGATGGAATAGAGAATTTCGCAGGTTGTGCGGTAATTATTTCTCACGATAGGTGGTTTTTAGATAGAATATGTACGCATATCTTGGCTTTTGAAGGTGATGCTTCGGTCTATTTCTTTGAAGGTGGTTTCTCAGAGTATGAAGAAAATAGAAGAAAACGATTGGGGGATGAAATTCAAAAGTTTAAGTATAGAAAGTTGGTTAAATAATTTTTAGTTTTTTAATTATTGATTTTTTAATAAAGAATGATTTATAATTTAAAGAGTGATTAAAAATTAAAATTTAAAACATTAAAAATTGAATAAAGTAGGTTTACCAAAGGGAATGCGTGATTTTTCGCCAGAAATAATGGCGAAGAGGAATTATATATTTGATACCATCAAAGCAGCTTTTCGTTTGCATGGTTTTGAGCAGATAGAAACTCCCGCCATGGAGAATAGAGAAACTTTAACAGGTAAGTACGGAGAGGAAGGAGACCGTTTGATATTTAATGTACTTAATTCTGGAGAATATCTAAATAAAGCGAACCAAGGGGCAATTAACGAAAGTAATTCCTCTAAATTAACTTCTTCAATTGCCGAAAAAGCCTTGAAATACGACTTAACTGTCCCTTTTGCACGCTATGTGGTGCAACATCAAAATGAGATAAGCTTCCCATTCAAACGCTTTCAAATTCAACCAGTGTGGAGAGCGGACAGGCCGCAGAAAGGTAGGTATAGAGAATTTTATCAATGTGACGCCGACATTATTGGTTCAGATTCTCTATGGAATGAGGTGGATTTAATTCAGCTTTTTGATGAGGTTTTGAGCAATTTAGGCTTAAATGATTTTAGCATTAAAATCAACCATCGTAAAATTTTGAGCGGTATTGCAGAGCTTATTGGAAAGCCTGAAATGTTAATTCCAATTACGGTTGCTATAGATAAATTAGATAAAATAGGCTTTGAGAAAGTGATGGAGGAGTTAGAATCTAAAGGTCTTTCTCAAAAAGAACTAGACTTAATTAAACCTTTATTTGATTTGGGTGGAGGAAATACACAAGTATTAAGCGACTTAAAAAAATTACTAGCATCCTCCACCACAGCATTAGAAGGAATTAAAGAAGTGGAATTTTTATTAAATTCTACTAAGGATTTAGGCTTGAAAAAAGCCAAATTAGAACTAGATGTTACGCTTGCTAGAGGATTAGACTATTACACCGGAGCTATCTTTGAAGTGGTATCTAATGAAGTGCAAATGGGCAGCATTTGTGGAGGAGGTAGGTATGCCGATTTAACAGGAATTTTTGGACTAAAGAATTTATCTGGAGTTGGAATTTCTTTTGGTGCTGATCGTATTTATGATGTCATGGAGAATTTAGATTTATTTCCAAATGAGATAGAAAACTCTGTGGAGGTACTCCTTGTCAATTTTGGAGAAAATGTAGCTTCTTTTGCTTACCAAACTGCCAAGCAACTTCGTGAATTAGGGGTAATTGCCGATTATTACCCAGACCCGGCTAAGCTGAAAAAGCAAATGAAATATGCCGATGATAAGCATATTCCTTATGTTTTACTCTTAGGCGAAGAGGAGATGAATGAGAAAAAATACACTTTGAAGGAAATGAAAAGCGGGGAACAGTCTACCATTGGCTTAGAAGAAGTCGTTAAAAAAATACATCCATGAGCAATTTTGTAATCAATAAGCAGCGCCTTACGCTAGAAGATATAAGTACTTTAATAGAAAGTAAAAAGTTAATAGAACTTGGAGAGGAAGCAAAAAAGGCAATTGTAGATTGCAGAAACTATTTAGATAAAAAAGTTGAAGAAACCGAAGTTCCTATTTATGGAATCAATACAGGTTTTGGTTCTTTATGTGATACAGAAATCTCTAAACAAGATTTAGCTCAATTACAGACTAATCTAGTGCGTTCTCATGCTTGCGGAATGGGAGATGAGGTTCCTCAAGAAATTGTCAAATTGATGATTTTGCTTAAAATTATTGGCTTATCTCAAGGGCATTCTGGAGTGCAGTTAAAAACAGTAGAACGTTTAGTAGATTTTTATAATGCAGACGTAATGCCTGTTATTTATCAATTGGGTTCTTTAGGCGCTTCAGGCGATTTAGCTCCTTTGGCTCATTTGGCTTTAGTATTAATTGGAGAAGGAGAAGTAAATTATGATGGTAAAAGAATAGACGCTAAAACGCTTCATAAACAGTTAGGATGGGAACCAATAGAGTTAAAGTCCAAAGAAGGTTTGGCTTTGTTGAATGGAACGCAGTTTATGAGTGCTTATGCCACTTATTGTTTAAATAAAAGCAGTCATTTATTTAAATGGAACCTACTTTCCGCAGCAGCAAGTATAGATGGTTTTGATGGTAGAATAGAAGCTTTTGATGAAGACGTTCATAAGGTTAGACCTCATAATGGCCAAATAAGAGTTTCTAAAGCAATTAGAGAACTATTGAAAGATAGTGAGTTAATCAAAAGGAAGAAAATACATGTGCAAGACCCTTATTGCTTAAGGTGTATTCCACAGGTGCATGGAGCTAGTTATGATGCTATTTCCTACGCAAAACAGGTGGTAGAGACAGAAATTAACTCTGTTACTGACAACCCAACTATTTTTGAGGAAGGAGATAAAATAATTTCAGCTGGTAATTTTCATGGACAGCCTTTAGCTTTAGTATTGGATTTCTTGGCTATAGCAATTGCTGAGCTTTGCTCTATTTCAGAAAGAAGAGTTTATAAATTGGTTTCAGGTCAAAGAGGTTTGCCTAATTTCTTAGTTAGCTCTCCAGGCTTGAATTCAGGTTTTATGATTGTTCAGTATACTGCCGCCTCTGCAGTAAGTCAGAATAAGCAATTAGCATCACCTGCCTCTGTAGACTCTATAGATTCTTCTAATGGACAAGAAGATCATGTAAGTATGGGAGCTAATGCGGCTACTAAGCTATACAGGGTGGTTCAAAATTATGAGCGAATAGTAGCTATTGAATGGATGACTGCTTGTCAGGCTTTAGATTTTAGAAATGAAAAAAGCTCTTCCCAATTGGAAGAGCTTAAATCTAAGTATCGTTCTAAAGTAGCTTTTGTAGTTGAGGATATAACTTTTTACCCTCTTATTGAAAAAAGCATACAATTTATTCGAGAAAATTAATAGATAATTTAGTCTTTACCCAAATCATCAAAACTAACGTCTGAAAAGTCTTTTGTACTAGATGCAGTATTTTTTTCAGAGGAATTGTTTTCAGAATTACCTTCACTAGAACCTTCTTCAGCTTCTCTTTGTGCTTCTAATTCACTTCTACTAACTATTTCTTTACCGCCATTCAACTCCTTGATTTTGTCTAAAGTTTCATTTAGGTTTCCACAGAAGTCTGCGAAATCTTCCGGGTAAAGAAATAACTTATGTTTCTCGTAGAAAAACTTTCCGTTATCGTTATTGAATCTTCTTTTACTTTCGGTTATCGTTAAGTAAAGATCATCTGATTTAGTAGATTTTACATCAAAAAAGTAAGTACGATTTCCTGCTCTTAGTGATTTTGAATAAACATCATCGGTTCTTCTCATTGAACCATCTTTCTCATTTCCGTCCATTAGATAGTAGTTTTTAGTCTATAGCTTTAATTTTATATTATCAGTTAAACAAATCTAACTAAAAATATTTATCGATACACAGCTTTAAGCTACACTCTTCTTTTGATCTTCTAATAATTGTTGATTGTACATTTCAGAGTAGCTTCCATTAAGCTCCAACAATTCTTCGTGGTTCCCTTTTTCTAAAATTTTGCCTTCTTCAAGTACTATTATTTGGTCTGCATGTTTAACAGATGAAATACGATGTGAAATTATTATGGTGGTTTTAGCGCTCATAATATCTTCTAAACCTTTTAGAATAATCTCTTCTGTTTCTGTATCCACCGCAGATAAACAGTCGTCTAGAATAAGAATTTGTGGTTTAGAAATAATGGCTCTAGCAATAGAAATTCTTTGTTTTTGTCCGCCAGATAAGGTGATTCCTCTTTCACCCAATAGGGTTTCATATTTATTGGGGAATTCAATAATATTATGATGTATAGCTGCTCTCTTGGCAACATCTTCTACTAATCCCATAGAAACATCCTCTTGCTTTAATCCAAAAGAAATGTTGTTTTTAATAGAGTCGGAGAATAAAAAAACCTCTTGAGGAACATAACCAATGTTAGCTCTTAATTGATTTAAATTAAGTTCTTCAATCTTTTTGCCATCAATTAGAATATTTCCATCATTTACCTCAAAAATTCTACAAACTAAATCTGCAATAGTCGATTTACCTGAGCCTGTTCTCCCAACTATTGCTAAAGTCTTTCCTGATTCAATTTTAAAGTTTATTCCTTTTAAAGCTTGCGTTCCAGATTCTGGATAAGTGAAGCTTACATTTTTAAACTCAATTTCTCCTTTAATTTCAGTCAATGCATTGGTGTGATTGATGATTTCGCTTTTAGTTTGTAAAAACTCATTAATTCTTCTTTGTGAGGCAGAGGCTCTTTGTATTAAAGAAGTAACCCAACCTAAAGCGGTTACAGGCCAAGTGAGCATGTTTACATAGATAATAAATTCTGCAATATTTCCAAGAGTAATCTCCCCATTGATTGTTTTGATACTACCTATATATACCGTAAGTATTGTGCTTAAACCAATCAGCATCATCATTATTGGGAAAAAGAATGCTTCTAGTTTTACTAGGTCAAGATTTTTGTCTTTATAATCTTCCGCTTCTGCTTGAAGCGTTTTATTCATGTATTTTTCTTTTACATAAGACTTAATAATCCTTATTCCAGAAAAGCTCTCTTGAGAAAAGGTAGATAAATTAGATAGTTGGGCTTGTACAATTTCACTTTTTTGGTTGATTTTATTACTCACATAGTAAATCAAGATCGAAAGAATAGGTAAAGGAACTAAAGCATAAATAGTAAGTTCTACGTCAATACTTAACATCACTGAAATTACCATGATGAAAAGGGTTATTAAATTGATGGTATACATAATACCTGGACCTAAATACATTCTAACTCTGGTAACATCCTCACTAATCCTGTTCATGATGTCTCCTGTATTATTTCGTTTATAGAAAGACATGCTTAACTCTTGGTAATGATTGTAGATCTCATTTTTTAAATCATACTCTATCAGTCTCGACATGATAATGATTGTTTGACGCATGAAAAAGGTGAAAATTCCTTTTAGTAATGCCATTAAAAGAACCAGTCCCGCAAAAAATAGAATTGCTTTTGAGAGACTCATGTCTTGGGTGTACTGAGTAAAAAGATTGTCTGAAACTTTTAATGGTCCTTCTAGAGAAGGTTCATCAATTAAACTCTTAAATTCTTTAGAATTTGCAATTGCATCAAAGGCTTCTCTAATCAATTGGGCAGGATAAATGCCAAAAACATTTGAAATAACGACAAAGAAAGTCCCCAGCACTAGTCTGTACTTGTATTTAAGGAGATATTTGTTAAGATACTTTAAAGGTCCCAAATCGCTATTTTTCTTCTTTATAAATCTATTTTTTATAGATATTTTTGCAGCCCGTTAAAATGGCTAGAATAAGAATACAAAAGTAGCCATTCAATGTTTTATTTATACTTGTTTTAAAATGGAAGATGTAGTAGAAATTGAGAAGATGGATTTAGATAAAAATCCAGTTTTGGAGAAGATGCTCAATACGGAGCATGAGCAAGTGGTTTTTTGTCAAGACAAAGCAACAGGATTAAAAGCAATTATTGCCATTCACAATACAACTTTAGGCCCTGCATTGGGAGGAACTAGAATGTGGATGTATAATAATGAAATAGAGGCTTTAAATGATGTACTTCGCTTATCAAGAGGGATGACTTTTAAAGCTTCAATTAGTGGATTGAATTTGGGTGGTGGTAAGGCCGTTATCATAGGAGACTCTTACACGCAGAAATCAGAAGCACTTTTTAGAAGATTTGGGAAATTTGTGGATAGCCTAGGCGGTAAGTATATCACTGCTGAAGATGTAGGAATATCACCAAAGGATATGGAGTATGTAAATATGGAAACAAAACATGTTTCAGGTTTGCCTATTTCTTTAGGTGGAAGTGGAGATCCTTCACCTGTTACTGCTTATGGTGTTTACATGGGAATGAAAGCTGCTGCTAAACAGCAATTTGGTAGTGATAGCCTAGAAGGTAAGAAAGTTTTGGTGCAAGGAGTTGGACATGTTGGAGAAACACTAGTGAAGCATTTAACCGAAGAAAATGCAAAAGTTACTATTTGCGATATCAATAAAGACAGAGTGAACGAAGTAGGAAAGAAGTATGGAGCTGCTGTGGTTGATGGAGAAGATGCTTATGATGTAGATATGGATATTTATGCACCTTGTGCATTAGGAGCTACTATAAATAACGATACTTTAAGCAGATTGAAATGTTCTATCATTGCAGGCGCTGCAAATAATCAATTGGAAGATGAGAAATTCCACGGATTAAAGTTGATGGAAAAGGGAATTACTTACGCTCCTGACTTTTTGATTAATGCCGGAGGTTTGATTAATGTATATAGAGAGGTATCTGGTATTTCACAGGCAAGAGCTATGGAATTAACAGAAAATATTTACGATACCACTTTAGATATTTTTAAAAGAGCTTCAAATCAAAATATTACTACGCAAGAAGCTGCGATGAAAATTGCCCAAGATAGAGTAAATGCTATTGCTATATTGAAAAGTAGAAGATAATATGCTAAATAGAAGACTTCTTAGAATTAAAGTAATGCAATCGCTTTACGCTTTTTTTCAATCTGATAATACAGATATGGCCAAAGGGGAGAAGTCGCTCTTTATGAGTATTAATAGGGTATATGAACTGTATCTTTATTATTTAATATTGCCAATTGAGTTAGCAGATATAGCAGAAATTCAAATGGAAGAAGCTAGAAATAAGGCTCTTCCAACAAAAGATGATATCAACCCAAATAGAAAATTTGTAGATAGCTTTCTCATTCAATCTTTAAAAAACAATCCTGAACTTAAGAAAAAAACCGAGGAGTTTAAAGTGTCTTGGACACCTTATAGAGACCAGTTAAAGAAAATTTGGAAACAAATTAAACAGTCCTCTTTGTACGAGAATTTCCTTGGTGAAGAGGAATCTGTTGTTTCTCATAAGAAATTTATTGATAAACTCATTCAAAGCTATTTTCTAGATTCTGAGGATATGTATTCTTTATTTCAGGAGAATAGTATCTATTGGGATTTTGAAGATAGTGATTTTGCAATACAAATGGCTATGCGTTATTTTGGAAAGCTAAAAGCTGCCGACCAAGTGAGAGCTATACCACCAATTTATAAGGATGAAGAAGAGGATATTGATTTTGTAAAGAACCTTTATAGAAAAGCAATAGTAAATAATAAAAAGAACGGAGAGTTTATAGACGGTAAAACAAAAAATTGGGAAGTAGAAAGAATTGCTGTTCTAGACGTTCTTTTAATGAAGATGGCAATAACTGAGTTATTAAATTTCCCTTCTATTCCTGTAAAAGTAACTTTGAATGAATATATTGATATTTCTAAACTATTTAGCACCCCAAAGAGTAAACAGTTTATTAATGGAGTACTAGATAAACTTTTAATTGAATTTAAAAACGAGAAACTAATTAAGAAAACCGGAAGAGGATTAATGCAATAAATAATAAATAATAGATATGAAGACAAAATTTTTATTTTTAGGATTAGCTGTAGCAACTTTATTTGCTTGTAACTCAAACACTGAAAGTACAGAGGGTGAAAATGTAGATACAGACATAGTAAATAACCCTAATAGCGCATCAACTGATGCAACTGATGCAAATGCACCTGCTTTTGAATTTGTTGAAGAGGTTATTGACTTTGGAGAGATTTCTCAAGGAGAAAAAGTCAAAAAAAGATTCAGATTCAAGAATACTGGAAATTCTGATTTAATAATCTCCGATGCAAAAGGAAGTTGTGGTTGCACTGTTCCATTGTGGCCAAGACAGCCAATTAGGCCAGGTCAAGAAGGAGAAATTGAAGTAGTATTTGATAGTAATGGAAAACAAGGAAGACAGCACAAAACAGTTACTTTAATTTCGAATACTATTCCTAATACTAAGGTTATAGCCATCAAAGGCAATGTGTTAATACCAACTAAATAAGATAATAATATGAATAATATAATATTGATGGCTCCAAATGGTGGAGGAGGTTTAATGGATTATTTGCCTCTAGTACTAATCATTTTTGTTTTTTACTTTTTTATGATTCGTCCGCAGTTAAAAAAGCAGAAAGAGCAGAAAAAATTTAGAGAAAACCTAGCAAAAGGAGACAAAGTAGTTACCATAGGGGGTATTCATGGAAAGATTGCAGAAATAAATGACAATACAGCAGTTATTGAAATTGCATCAAGTATTAAAATTACGGTGGAGAAATCGGCAATTTCTGCTGATTTTGCAGGAGCAGATCAATTGCAGTCGAAGAATAAATAATTCGTATTTTTCGCTGAAACATTAGCTATTTTGGCGAACGTGAGTAATATTTTTAAGGACTTAGTTAATAAGTTTACAAGCAATAAGAAATTATCTGTTTTTGTTTATTGTTTGTTGCTTTCTACCTTCTTTTGGTTGCTTTCTGCATTATCGAAGAATTACACAGCTTCTTTTCCTGTTAAAATAAATTATACCTCACTTTCCAATGATTTTGTTTTAACAGAACAGCCTGCAGATAAAGTACAAATTGAATTAAGGGGAAGTGGCTTTCATCTTTTAGCTGAAAAACTATCTTTTAATGTCACGGAGTTATCCATAGACTTAAATAGTGCCAAACCTCACTATATCGAGAATAGTTATTATATCAAAACTTCAGATTATAAGTCTAAACTTTCTAGAATAATTGATCAAGACTTAAAACTGTCTTACTTATCTCCCGATACCCTATACTTTAAGACAGAAAAGAGGATTTCAAAGGTGGTTCCTGTCGTGTTAGATGCCAAACTGACTTTTAAACCTGGCTTTTTATTCAGAGGAGATATAGAGATTAGTCCTAAAAAGGTAGTTATTTCAGGTCCTGCTTCTGCATTAGATACCGTTTATTCTGTTCAAAGCGAAAGAATAAGTTATTTAGATATGGAAGACAGTATATCTTTTACCGTTGACTTGGTAAATCCTTTTAAAGAAAAAATACTGATGAATCCAAAATCTGTCAATGTTTTACTCCCTGTAGAAAAGTTTACCGAGAAGAAAATTACCTTGCCAATCGAAGTAATTATGGAGTCTGAGAATGCTGACTTAAAAATATTCCCTGAATTTGTAGAGCTGACTTATCTTGTGCCATTAAGTAAGTACCAATATTTGGATGAAAAAATAGTATATCCAAGAGTTATCTTTAATAAAGATAAAGCAAACCATAAAACTTTAAAGGTTGAAGTGGAAGATGCCGTTACTTTTGGTGAGTTGATTAAGGTTAAACCTGAAAAAGTAGAATTTATTATAAGACAATAATGCTAAAAATAGGAGTCACTGGTGGCATAGGGAGCGGCAAATCCTCTGTTTGTAGAATATTAAAGAATCTAGGTGTTCCAGTATTTACTTCGGATGATGAATCTAAAAGAATAATTGCAGAAGACCAAAATGCCAAAAAAGAAATTTTAGAAGCATTTGGTAATGATATGTTTGATACCAATGGAGATTTAGATAGAGCAAGACTTGCTGGTCATGTTTTCAATAATCCGGATGCTTTGGAAAAATTGAATAGTATTTTACACCCTAGAGTTAACAAAGCTTTTGAAGATTGGGCACTCAAATTTGAGAGAGTTCCGTATTTGGTTAAAGAGGCAGCAATCCTTTTTGAGTCGGGAAGTTATCACGACTTAGACAAAGTAGTTAATGTTTTTGCTCCGAAAGAAGAGAGAATTAGACGGGTGATGAAGAGAGATAAAATTAGCCGAGATGAAGTGATGAAAAGAATTAGGTTTCAATATTCAGAGCTAGAAAGAAATGATTTGGCCGATTTTATTATAATGAATGAAGATGATAATAGAGACAAACTATTAAGTCAAGTTATGGAATTACATGAAATACTTCTTAATGAAAGCCTAAATAAGTGGAGAAAATATTAACTGTTGCACAATTACGTGAGGCAGATAAATATACGATCAAAAATGAGCCAATAGCGTCCATAGATTTGATGGAAAGAGCTAGTAAAAAGCTCTTCCAATGGATAGATGCTAAGTATGGTGAAAAGAAAGAGGCGCTTACTTTTATTATTTATTGTGGTATTGGTAATAATGGAGGAGATGGTTTAGCACTTTCAAGGTTTTTATCAAAGGCTGGCTATCAAGTAAACCCAATACTTGTTAAATATGTTGACAGTCTTTCTTCAGACTGCAAGGAACAGCTTAATCGATTAAAAATTGACTACCAAGTCATAGACGAAGCTTCTAAAGATTTCTCCTTTCCAGACAATTCTATAATTATTGATGCATTGTTTGGCAGCGGATTAAGTAGACCTATTGAAGGATGGCTGAAAGAGCTGATTATTCAAATGAATAAAACGGAAGCAATTAAAATTGCTATAGATATGCCATCTGGTTTATTTGCTGAAGACAATGAGAACAATGATTACCAAGCTATCTTTCAGGCAGATTATACTTTATGTTTTCAATGTCCTCGATTGAGTTTTTTATTTCCAACCAATTTTGATTTTGTTGGTGAATGGTATGCTTTAGACATTGGCTTAAACCAAGATTTCATAGATGCTTTAGAAAGTCCATATCAATATCTAACCCAAGAAGTAATTAAAAAATTCTTAGAAGAAAGAAAATCTGGAGCCCATAAAGGATCTTTTGGCCATGCCTTAATCGTAGCAGGTTCCAAAGGTAAAGTAGGGGCCTCCATTTTATCTTCCCTTTCTTGTTTAAAGTCTGGTGTTGGTTTGCTAACTACACATGTTCCATCCCATGCTGCTCCAATATTACACGAAAGTATTCCGGAAGTAATGCTTACTTATGATGAGCAGGAGGATATTATAAGCGATGTTAGCCTTGAAAAGGCTTATGATGCTATTGGTGTAGGCCCGGGTATTGGCACTTCATCTTTAACAGCGAAAATGCTCCAGAAATTAATTTCTGAGTACCAAAACCCTATCGTATTGGATGCAGATGCTTTAAATATTTTGTCCGAACATCCAAATTGGTTGAAATTAGTGCCTGAGAATTCAATTTTTACGCCACACCCTGGAGAGTTTAAACGATTAGTTGGGGAGTGGAAAAGTGATTATGAAAGATTGCAATTGCAGATTCGGCTATCTAAAAAGTATAAAATAATAGTTGTTTTGAAGGGTAAGAATACTTCAATAGCACTTCCTAGTGGTAAAGTTTACTTTAATTCAACAGGGAATTCAGGAATGGCCACCGCCGGCAGTGGTGATGTGTTAACAGGTATAATAACTTCGTTTTTAGCACAAGGCTATAAACCCAAACATGCTGCCCTATTAGGAGTTTACTTGCACGGCTTAGCAGGTGATTTGGCAAAGGAAGAGTTTGGAGAAGAAAGTCTAATAGCTTCTGATATAATTGACTTTCTGCATCTTGGATTTAAGCAATTAAAAGATTAATTGATCCATTTTCTAAAACCAATCCTAATGGTATAGGCTCCAAAATCTTCATCAGAATTTTGACCATTCAGAATGTATTGGTACATGGTTGAAATCTGAATGTTGTACGAGCCATTTGTACTAATATCAAAACCTGCTTCAGGACTAATAGAGAATCTCCAATAGTCTTGCCTAATTTCTTGTAAACCAACCCAAAGTTCTTGATTCACGTAAGAGGTTCCTACACCAACACCACCAAACAAATGAACCCAAGAGTTAGGGTCAGGGGAGTAATAGTATCTAGATTTTAATTCAATTGGCACTACGTGGGTATATTTCCAAACTTTTGCGTGTATTGTTGCTCCGGCAGTTGAGCTTAAATTAACATCAACTGTTTGTTTGTCTTTAACTTCATCATAAACTGCATAACCAGCATTAAGACCTAAAGAAAGATTGTCCATAATGAAAGATTCATAATCTAAGCTAAAACCTCTGAAGGAAGTCTTTTCAATAAAGTCTCTAAACTTACCATCTGGAATAGACATGTTGTAGGTGATGCCAAACATATGGTCTCCACTTGCATATACTTCAGCAGGCCCTTCTTTGTCTTGGGCATTAATATCTGAAATGGAAGTGAAGAGAGCGGCTATAAGTGAGCCGAAAAAAAATATTTTCTTTATCATGGATAGAGAGATTAATTGGATTGAAAGTAAGGCGATTGCTCAAAAGCCTGATTAATACCTATTTGAATTCTATTTCTCACATCAGCGTCACTTGTAAGATTAGTAACACCTCTTAAAATTCCGGACCATAAAATTGGTATTCTGTTTAATGTAGTATCAACGTTGGAATCAGCAATGTCTATCATTAGGGTCCCAACTTCATATTCTGTAACAGAGTATACAGGGCCCCAAGGATAATAGTAACCATAACCAGGGTAGCCCCAATAATCTCCTGGGTAACCCCAACCACCACCTGCATAACCGTAGTAGTAATTAGGGTATGTAGAGCTTATATTTATATTACTTACTGTTATACTTCCTGCATTTACTACTAGGTCTGCAGCTCTTGCATTTCTTTCTTCTTCTTCAAAACCTCTAGATTCCAAATTAACTCGAATTAAATCTAAAATCAATTCTTGATTTTTCTCGTTCAATGGGTTGTCTGCTATTGGTTGTCCACCTAAATCAGGGTTTATTTGGGCTACACTATCAATTATATAATAGGTTTTATAATCACCAAAATCTACAGTTCTATCATAAAGCGTTATAACTACATCTAAATCATCTACTCTAGTGCCATCATCTGGGTATAGGTTACAGGAATAAAGAGCTGTTCCTAACAGAAGTATTGCAATAGATTTAATAAATAGTTTCACCATAATATAAATTTAAAATCAAAATTAAGATTGTTTTTTATTTAGAAATTTCGATTAATGAAGAATTAAATCCCCAATCCCTTGTCTAACTATTTTAGGATTTCCATCGGTTAAGTCAACCACTGTAGATGCTTCATTATGTCCAAAACCACCATCAATAACTATATCTACCTGGTTTTTGTATTTTTCATAAATCAACTCAGGATCCGTTGTGTATTCGATTACTTCATCTTCATCATGAATAGAAGTAGAGATTAAAGGAGCATCTTGCTGCGCTAAAATTGCACTGCAGATAGCATTATCTGGAATACGAATACCTAATGTTTTTTTCTTGTTTTTAAAAAGCTTTGCAATGCTGTTGTTGGCGTCCACAATAAAAGTGAAGGGGCCAGGTAAATTCCTTTTTAATATTTTGAAAACCTTGCTGTCAAATTGCTTTGTAAATTCAGAAATATGGCTTAAATCATAGAAAACAAAAGAAAAGTCTGCTTTATCTGCTTTAACATCTTTAATGTTAGCTACTCTTTGAATTCCTGTTCTTGAGTTGATACTGCAACCTAAGGCATAAACAGTATCTGTTGGGTAAATAATTACGCCACCATCATTCAAGCATTCAGTTACTATCCTAATATCTTTAGGATTTGTATTTTCAGCGTATAGCTTTAAGAGCATTTATTTGTTTTTAGCGTGATCTGCTAAGAATTTTTCTAATCCTATATCGGTCAATGGGTGCTTAGCCAGTGCAGTTATAGCGCTTAATGGTCCGGTCATAATATCCGCTCCAATTTTAGCACAATCAACAATGTGCATGGGGTGACGAATAGAAGCTGCAAGTATTTCCGTTTCAAATAAATAATTATCAAAAATGGTTCTGATTTCATATATCAAGGCAATACCATCAGTAGAAATATCATCTAACCTTCCTAAAAAAGGAGAGATATAAGAAGCTCCTGCCTTTGCCGCTAATAGTGCTTGACCAGGACTAAAAATTAAAGTACAGTTAGTTCTAATACCTTTTGAAGAAAAGTATTTAATAGCTTTAATTCCATCCATAATCATTGGAACTTTCACTACAATTTGCTCATGTAAAGCAGCTAATTCTTCACCTTCTCTAACCATACCTTCAAAGTCGGTAGAAATAACTTCAGCACTTACATCACCATCTACAATATTGCAGATATCAATATAGTGTTGTTTTACTTTTTCATCTCCGCTAATGCCTTCTTTAGCCATCAAAGATGGATTGGTAGTAACACCGTCTAGAATACCTAGAGCTTGTGCTTCTTTTATTTGATCAAGATTTGCTGTATCTATAAAGAATTTCATGGGTTTGTTGTTTAAAACTTCAAATTTAAGTTAATGACTTAGGAATACTCCTATAATTTGCATCGATTTTGATTGACTTATCGAGAAATTATTAACAAAAATAGAAGCACAAAAAATGGGTAAGCTACTTGTATCGCACCGCTACGACCACCTACCCTTGCTACCTTCCGGTCCTGGGGGATTCAGCAGGAGCTGGTCGTACAAGACTTACCCGAGGCAAAGGTACAGATAATGAATGTTTCATTCAAAAAAAAACTTAAAAATAGAAGCTAGGTGCAGATTGCTTTTTATATTTGTTTGTTTTACAATAATTTATATTATGGAAAATAAACAACCTTCCAAATTAAAGAGCGCATTGAACTACGGCGCTACCTTAGGATTAATTCTAATGGTATTGAATTTATTAGTCTACGTTTTTGAAATGTATGATTCTTCTTGGTTAACATGGCTTGGTATGTTAGTTATGATTGCCGGTATTGTTTATGGAATTAAACTTTATCGCGATAAAGTGAAAGGTGGTTTTGTAAAGTATGGGGATGCTTTAGGTTATGGAACCATGGTTACCTTATTTGCTTCAATCATCACTGCTTTTGTCACTTATGTTTATTTAGACTATGTAGATGATGGCTTTTTGACCTATCAAATAGAGCAAGTAGAAGAAAAGCTATATGAATCAGGTATGAGTGATGATATGATTGAGCAGCAATTAGAAATTCAAGGAATGTTCTTGAAACCCGGACCAATAGCATTAATGAGTATCGTTACTTCCACATTTTTTGGTTTCATTGTTTCCCTTATTGCAGGTGCTGTTTTAAAAAGAGAGCCTGAAAATTTTGACGACATCACTTAGAGCTAAACTGTGAATAAAGACATATCTCTTGTTATACCTCTCTTAAATGAGGAGGAATCTTTAATTGAACTTCATCAGTGGATTCATAAGGTATTGGATGCAACATCCTTTTCTTATGAGATTTTGTTTATAGATGATGGTAGTAAGGATAGCTCATGGAAAGTGATTACAGATCTTCAAGCTAAAGATGATAAAGTAAGAGGCATCAAGTTTCGAAGAAATTATGGAAAGTCAGCTGCATTAAATGTTGGTTTTGATGCTTGTGAAGGAGATGTGGTAATCACCATGGATGCTGATTTGCAAGATAGTCCTGAAGAAATTCCAGAATTATATCGCTTGATCATGGAAGATGATTTTCATTTGATTTCTGGGTGGAAAAAAAAGCGATATGACCCTCTTTCTAAAACAATTCCTACCAAACTGTTTAATTGGGCAACTCGGAAAATGACAGGTATTCACCTTCATGATTTTAATTGCGGATTGAAAGCATATAAAGAAGAGGTAGTTAAAAATATTGAAGTTTATGGCGAAATGCACCGCTATATTCCTGCAATTGCGAAGTGGTCTGGCTTTACTAGAATTGGAGAGAAGGTAGTAACACATCAAGAAAGAAAATATGGGGTTACCAAGTTTGGTTTAGAAAGGTTTATTAATGGTTTTTTAGATTTACTTTCTATAAATTTTGTTGGAAAATTTGGAAAGCGTCCAATGCATTTCTTTGGATTGTTTGGAACATTGATGTTTATCTTCGGATTAATTCTTGCGGGCTATATAGGAGCTGAGAAGCTTTACTACCTCAATATAGGGGTTAATTCTCGTTTGGTTACAGAGATTCCAGCATTTTACATTGCGCTTATAGCGATGGTTATTGGTGTTCAGCTTTTTCTTGCAGGTTTCTTGGCAGAATTAGTTTCTAGGAACTCTCCGAATAGAAATAATTATAAGATAGAAGAGAGGATTTAATTTTTAATCTTCAATTTTTAATAGATAAAAAACTAAAAATTAAACGATTAAAAATTTTATTCTTTAGTTTCAACTCTTTAGAATCGCCATCGCATAATTCTTCCAACTCAATTCCTTCGTTTTCTCAGCCACATTTTTACCTGGTAAAGGCTTATCTAAATATCGCAGCATTTGCTCTGCCATAGAATCTATATTATCCGCTTCTGCTAGATAGCCATTAAAGCCATCTTTTATAGTTTCTGGGAAATGGCCAACTTTAGTTGCTAGTATAGGTAATTGGAAATTATAACTCAAGGATTCTATACCTGAAGGAGTAGCATAATCGTAGTATAGAACTACTGCATCACTTACTTGGAAGTATTTATTTACATCTTCATTTGGCACAAACTCATTCACTACCATGGTTCTATTTTGTAGGCCTAATTCCTCAATTAAATCTAAAGGCCGATAATTTTTTTCATCGTCTGCCTTTTTTAAGAAAAGTGACTTTGCCAAACCAAAGACGGCATTTTTTATTTTGGTAGATAATTTACTCTCGTCTAAAGTCGCCCAAAAGGATTCGCCACAAATCAGCAGAGATACATCTTCTCTTTCTTTGCTCACCTTTTTAAAGGCTTTTATAAGGTTGTGTAAGCCTTTGTATTTGCGTATAAAACCAAAGAACAAGAATACATTTTTTTCTAAGCTATTTTCCTTTTTAAATGCTTCCCTATCAAAAGAAGTGTCCGGGGCAAATAAATCATAAATAGGGTGGTAGAGCTTGATTACTGTATTTCCATCCTTAGTTTTTCTTTCTCCGTCTTCATTAACTTTAAATACCTTATTTGGAAAAGTCTTTTTTAGCTCCTCTACGGTTTTATATGCATGTACTATGTAGTTATCTGCATGGCTAATGCCCATTTTAGTAAAACGTTGATCTAAGGCCGAGTTTTCTTTCTGAATGACAAAATGCAAGTCAAAGAGGACTTCTATATTGCTATGTTTTTTAAGTTTCTTTGCTATCCATCCTAAAGGTAAACCCTGGATTGCAATGGACCATTGAAAAATAACCTTTTCAGCACCAAGCTCTAGGATGTATTTATAGGTTTCTTTCCAACTTAAAGGATTATTGTAATTGGTAATGTATTTTACCTTGATACCTGTGCCTTCTAAAAAGTCAGTCTTGCTGCTTTTGTCGACAAATTCCCTAGGAATTATAGCCGGGTATTGTTGGGTCCAAGAAACAATATGCACTTCAACATCTTCTATTTTGTCAAGTGCTTTTGCTAAAGAGGTGTTGTAGTTAGAAATGCCACCTTTAAACTTTGGTCCTGGACCAAAACAAACTATTTTACGCTTGCTCATTTTTTATTTTCAAGAGCCCTTTCATATACTCTTCTCATCCCTTCTCGGATAGAAATTTTTGGCTCCCAGCCTAAATTTTCTTTTACCCAATCCATATTGCAGTAACGAGAGTGAACACCAACAGGCTTGTCTAATAATGGCTTAATGGTAGGTTTGTAACCCGCAAAATCAGTGAAAATGTCAATAAGATCTAAGAAGGTAGTTAACTGACCTTGACCAATATTAATTGCGGTGCCATCGGTTATTTTTTCCATGGCTAATAGAGTACAATCTAAAACATCGTCTATGTGAACAAAATCTCTTCCTTGCTTTCCACTTCCCCAAACCTCAAAAGGATTTTCCATATTAGCAGCTCTTGCTGCAATAGCGGGAACAGGATAGGTTAAGTCTTGGTCTTCCCCATATCCTGAGAAAGGACGAATACAGGTAACTGATACCCCATAATATTTAGCTGCAATATGGGCTAAATATTCTCCGGTCAACTTAGACCAACCATAGGTCATGTCAGGTTGCCCCATTTTAGTAAAATCAATATCAGATTCTTTAAGTGCAATAGCATAAGTATCTGTTTGCAAGTCAACAGGGTATGCAGCAGATGAACTTGGGTAAAGAACTCTTGCCGGCTTGTGACGGCAAATCCAGTAAAAAAATTCTGCATCTATGGAAAGATCTAAAGCAACCATCATTGGATCACCGTCAATTTTTGCTCTTCCTCCAACAATTGCAGCAAAGTGAAATACATCTGCAAACTTCTCAAAATTGATATCTAACTCTTCTTGAAAGTAATTGTCGTTTTTATTGAGATTATGCAATGTGTTTCTGAAGTCGTCTTTTATGAAAACCAAACGCTCCTCTTCACCATAGAAAGATGCATTTTTTACACTTCTTTTTTTAGATACATTTAGCCATTTTTCAGGCTCTATACCTACAGATAAATCGTCGATAAAGATAATACGGTCGTTGGTATTCTTATATAAACGGTTGACCATATTTCTCCCTACGAAACCGCAACCCCCTGAAACTAAATGTGTCTTGCTCATCAATAAAATAGATTATTTCAAATAATATTAAAAAAGGTTAGCGAATTTCGCCATTATTATTAGTCAGTCAAAATAGAATTTCAGCTTTTACAAAATGAAAAATTGGGGAGATTATAAAATAGATAAATCTTGGTCATTATTCCTAGATAGAGATGGAGTAATCAATGAGAAACTGGATAATGATTATGTGAAGAAAGTGGAAGAGTTTCGATTTATTGAAGGAAGTAAAGAAGCTATTTTGGACTTTAATAACTTATTTAAAAGAACAGTAGTGGTTACCAACCAACAAGGAATAGCTAAGGGCTTGATGACAGAAAAAGATCTAAATATTGTTCATAATTATATGTTGGATGAGCTAAAAGAAATTGGTGCAAAGTTGGATAAAGTCTATTTCTGTCCTGACTTAGCAGCAGCTAATGCTCCTTGCAGAAAGCCAAATACAGGCATGGCATTAGAGGCAAAGAAAGATTTTCCAGAGATAGATTTTGAAAAGTCTATTATGGTAGGCGATTCTTTAAGTGATATCCAAATGGGAAAAAAAATGGGAATGTTGACCGTTTATATCAAGCATTCCCAATCTTCTATAGATTTAGCGGATTATAATTATCCAACTTTATTTGATTTTGCTAAAGATTTACTCTCTAGAGATTAACCTCTGCATTCAAGTTCCATAAAACAAAGCTCCAAACATCTGCCCATTCTTCTATAGTTTTAGAAGTTGGTTTTCCAGCTCCATGACCAGCATCTACGTCTATCCTTATCAATACAGGATTGTCTCCAGATTGCTTCGCTTGTAATTCAGATATAAATTTAAAGGAATGAGCAGGAACAACTCTGTCATCATGATCAGCAGTTGTAACTAAAGTTGCAGGGTAAGAAGTACCCTCCTTGATATTGTGTAAAGGAGAATAGGCATAAAGATTTTTAAAGTTCTCTTCATCTTGGTCTGAAGAGCCATATTCTCCAGCCCATGCCCAACCAATAGTGAACTTATGATACCTAAGCATATCAAGTACACCAACACCTGGAAGAGCTACTTTCATTAAATCAGGTCTCTGGGTCATTACTGCACCTGCCAATAAACCACCATTGGATCTACCATGAACAGCTAACTTTTCAGAAGAAGTATAGTTCTCACTAATCAGATATTCTCCTGCACTTATAAAGTCATCAAAAACATTTTGCTTGTTTAGTCTCCAACCGGCTTTGTGCCATTCTTCTCCAAATTCACTACCACCTCTTAGATTAACAACCGCATAAATACCCCCTTGCTCAAGGAAAACTGTATTTATGACTGAAAATCTAGGTGTTATGCTAATGTTAAATCCACCATAACCGTAAAGGAATGTAGGGTTTGTACCATCTTTCTTGATTCCTTTTTTATGGGTAATAAACATTGGCACTTCTGTTCCATCTTTGCTTTTGAAGAATACTTGCTCTGTAACATAATCTTCACTTTTAAAGTCGGTTTCTGGCTTAAAGAATACTTCAGAAGTGTTGTTAGCGATATCATACTTGAAAATAGTAGTAGGGTAGGTGTAAGAAGAGAAAGAGAAAAATGCAGTATTTTCTCCTTTATCTCCACTAAAAGAAGCGATTCCTATTCCCGGCAACTCTATATCATACAAGTATTTTCCGTCTAAGTCATACACTTCCAATTTGCTTTGCACATTTTTCATGTAGGAAGCAATTATTTTATCGCCTGCAAGACTAACTCCTCTTAAAACATAGTCTTTTTCACCAATAAGGTCTGTCCAATTTTCTTGCTTAGGATTTTTAGTATCAATTAGTACCACTTTGTTGTTAGGAGCTTCATAATTCGTGAATCCAAGTAATATACCTTCTCCAAGATGATCTATAATGTAATTATCTGTATCGAAGTTATCTACCAATTTGATAAAAGCTTTATTGTCGTCCATTAACATTAGAGAGTTACCATTAGTAGACTCAGAGGTAGTTATATAAATGTACTTTTCATCTTCTGTTACGCCTGCGCCTGCATTTCTTTGAGCGTTATTATTGTCTCTGTAAATTAATTTGTCATCGGCTTGTTTAGTTCCGATTTCATGATAATAAACCGTGTGGAATTCGTTCTTTCCACTATAATCAGAGCCTTCCGTTGGTCTCTCATAAGCTGAGTAGTAAAACCCATTTCCTCTCCAATTGATTCCACTAAATTTTACATATTCTATTTTATCCTCTAATATTTTCTTACTAGCAAGTTCCATCACTTGGATAGTCACCCAGTCTGAACCTGCTCTAGAAATACCATAAGCCATGTATTTTCCATCTTTACTAAATCCCATTCCATTCATGGAAGCGGTGCCGTCTTCAGAAAGTGTATTTGGGTCAAGTAGGATTTCCGCTTTACCATCTAAACCTTTTTGATAAAATAGAACACTTTGGTTTTGAATACCATCGTTCTTATACATAAAATAGTAATCTCCTTTTTTAAACGGGGTACTCACTTTTTCATAATTCCATAGCTTAGTAAGTCTTTCTTCTAGTTTTTTACGATAGGGGATTTGTGATAGGTAATCAAAAGTTACAGCATTCTCAGCTTGCACCCAATTCCCTGTCTCTTCAGAGGTATCATTCTCTAGCCAACGATAAGGATCTGCCACAGCAGTTCCAAAATACTCGTCTACAACGCTATCCTTTCTTACTTCTGGATAGGGCTTTAAACTAATTTCTTTTCTTTCCTCTTTTTTGTTTTCTCCTTTCTTTTCAGCTATTCCACAGGCAACAATAGCGGTGGAAATTAGAATTATACTTATTTTTTTCATTTGTCTTGTTTTACACCTCAAACATAATAAATTTGGAAGCTTAACTATGCTAAAATTATGAAGAACCTTTTTATTTATACCATTGCACTTTTTCTTGTTTCTTGTAGCAATACTAATGAAGAATCAAATGTAAAAGAAACATCCTCTGAAAGTAGTTTCGAAATATTTAGCAAAGAATTCGTTGAAGAACTCTGGAAGCATAACCCTGCATGGGCTACCTATGAAGGTTATCATAAATATGATTCTATTTTAGTAATACCAGATGAAGCCAATAGAGCATCTCAATTAGAATTTGCTTCTAGTTGGCTGAATAAGTTAGCTGTTGTTGATAGCAGTAGTTTAAGTCAAAATGAGTTAATCGACTATTTGCTTATCAGAGATTATTTAAATTCTGTAAGCTTTAATATAAATGAATTAAGAACATATGAATGGGATCCATCTAACTATAATCTTGGTGGTAGCTTCTTTCAAATCATAGATTATAAGACTTTTCCCTTAGAAAGAAGATTGGGTTTAGTTTATCAAAAAATGGAGAACATAGATGCTTATTATCAGGCGGCAAAGAAAAATTTAACTACTCCTACAAAAGTGCATACACAGTTAGCAATTCAACAGTTGAATGGCTCCATATCTATATTTGAAGGAACTCTTATTGATTCTTTGAATAAGGCTGGAATGGATAGTAGCTTTATGAATGCCTTTAAGTTGAGAATTACTACAACTGTAGATGAAATAAAAACTTTTATAAGCTATATCGAAGAAAACTATGTTGGTTTAGCTGATTCTGCCTATAGAAGTTTTAGAATTGGTGAAGAATTGTTTGAAAAGAAATTTACCTATCAAATTCAATCTGCTTATTCTGCAAAAGAAATTTTTGAGATCGCAATAGAAGAAAAGGAAGTACTTCACGAGAATATGTTCAAGCTATCCGAGATGCTTTGGGATAAATATTATCCAAATGAAGAAAAACCCGGTAGGAGAATGGAACAAATAAGAATGGTCATTGACAAAGTTTCCTTACAACATACTGAAAGATATTCATTTATAACTGAAATTAGAAAGCAGATACCTGAATTAGAAAAATTTGTGATGGATAATGGTCTTTTAACATTAGATCCAACAAAGCCACTAGAGGTTAGAGAAACCCCGGAGTACATGAGAGGCTTTGCAGGAGCATCTATATCTGCACCTGGTCCTTATGATAAAAATGCTTCTACTTATTATAATGTAACTCCCTTAGATCATTATTCTGAAGAAGAAGCGGAAAGTTATTTAAGAGAATACAACGATTTTGTTTTACAGATATTAAATATTCATGAGGCAGTGCCCGGACATTATACCCAATTGGTGTACTCCAATCAATCACCAAGTATCATAAAGAGTATTCTAGGAAATGGCGCTATGGTTGAAGGTTGGGCAGTATACACAGAAAGAATGATGCTGGAAAATGGCTATGGTGGTGATAATCTAGAAATGGGCTTGATGTATTATAAATGGAATCTGAGAACTGTTTGCAATACCATTTTGGATTATGGTATTCATGTTTTAGACTTTACCGAAGAGGAGGCTATGCAATTACTTGTAAAGGAGGCATTTCAGCAAAAAGCTGAGGCAGAAGGCAAATGGAAAAGAGCTAGACTTTCTCAGGTGCAATTATGTAGTTATTTTACTGGTTACTTTGAGATTTTGTCGTTGAGAGATGAAATGAAGGAGATAATGGGAGATAATTTTGACTTAAAAGAATTCCACGAGAAATTTCTAAGTTATGGCAGTGCTCCGGTGAAGTATATTCGTAAATTGATGCTGAATGATTTGCAAAAAGATCAAAAAGGGGCATAAATTAGACCAACAGTGCTATTTGTTCGACTAACTAAGTAACTCATTATAAACTTCTTCCGTAAATGAACCCATGAAAAGCAGAATAATCCTTCTTTTTCTATTTATTTTTGGGTCACTGTATACCAATGCGCAATGTTTTCGAATTTTAGATGGGAATGGGGTTTTAAGTAACAACCCTTATTTTATCAGTTGTGCTCCGGGAAATTTTACAATATTTATTCAACCCAATCAAGCCTTAGGACCTTACACAATAAACTGGGGAGATGGTTCTCCAAATTCTTCAGGTGCTTCTTTAGTGCCTCCAGCATTAGTTAGCCATACGTATAATGCAGCCACAGACACTTTTTTGTTAACAATTACGGAGCCTGGTGCAGGTTGTACATTAAATGGAGTAGTGGTGCTTGAGCGGAATCCTCTAGCTTCTATTCAATTGCCTACCGGAGACGACAACTTTGGTTGCACACCTGTTCAATTTAGATTTGTTAACAGCACTACCCAGGTTTCTCAAACCACAATTTTCACTTGGGATTTTGGAGATGGAAGTCCTATAGAAACTTATAACTATACGAATGCCGGAGATACGGTATTACATACATACTTGCCGGGTATAGGGGTTCAAAGTTGTGATTTAACGGTAACTCTAACAGCACAAAACTATTGTGGAACTTCAACAGCTACATTTTTTCCATTAAAAGTATGGGATTTAGATGAAGCGGTGATTACTCCCTCAGCAACTCTACTTTGCTATCCTGATACCATAGTTCAATACACAAATAATACAATTCGTAACTGTTTTCCTGAAGGTAACCAGTCACAACGTTATGAGTTATGGAATTTTGGAGATTATTGGGGTTTAGGAAGAGACTCAATCATTGGTTGGAGACCTTGGAACCCACCAATTACTTTACCGCCGCCAATGGGTTATCCTGGGGTTGGTACGTATACGGTTACATTAATTGATAGTAGCTTTTGTGGACTAGATACCACCTCTATTGCGATAACAATAACAAATCCACCAACATCCATTATTGCTGCCGACAGAGATACCATATGTGCAGGTGAATCTATTCGATTTATAAATAACTCTATTGGTGGAGCTAATGATTTTCAATGGGATTTCGGTCAAGGTGCCGGTTTTCAGAATTTAAATGGGGGAGATAAAACAAGGACATTCAATACAGCAGGTGATTATACAATTAGATTGGTTGTTGGTATTGCAGGAGCTAATGGTTGTAATGATACTTCTGAAGTTTCTATTCATGTTATTCCGAGACCAACTGCAGCTTTCAACTTTGACAACAACAACGAGTGTGATACAATGACCGTTAACTTTACGGATAATTCCGCGGGTATTGTTGTAGGATGGTTATGGGATTTTGACAATGGAGTTAGCTTTAATGGTCAAAATCCTCCTCCACAATTTTTTCCAAACTCTGGAGTCTATAATGTAAAATTAGTAGTTACTAACCCAGAAGGTTGTCAAGATTCTTTAATTAGAAATATTACGGTTAGAGAAACCCCTCAGGCAGGTTTTTCAGTTGCATCTGTATGTCTTAATTTACCTGCAAATTTTATTGATCAATCCATATCTACATTAGATCCAATAAGCTCATATAAATGGTACTTTGGAGATGGAGATAGTAGTACAGCCCAAGATCCGGTACATATTTATTCAACATCTGGAATGTTTACTGTTACACAAATTGTAAATAATGGTTTCTGTTCTGATACTTTAAATCAGGCTTTCACTGTTGAAATACCACCAGACCCTGCCTTTTTGCCGGATACTGCTGAGGGTTGTTCTCCTTTAACAGTGAATTTCTCCAACTTCTCCTCCGCAAATGCTATTGATTTTAGATGGATTTTTGGCGATGGTTCTGCAGTAGATACCACAAGAGACCCTTCTCATGTATTTGTAAATAATACTAGCACAGATACTAGTTTTATTGTTTCCTTGATTACTAGAACTTTATTTGGGTGTGTGGATACATCTTTCGATACAATTACGGTCTATCCAGTTCCAGTTCCTTCCTTTACTTCAGATGCTATTTTAGACTGTGGTCCATTACTAGTCAACTTTACCAATACAACAGCCGGGGATAGTTTAAATTATTTTTGGGATTTTGGGGATGGCACTCCTATTGTAACTACGGAGAATCCAACGCATATTTTTGACAATACCACTTTATTTATCAATAACTACAATGTAATTCTTTCTATTATTTCAAAGAATGGATGCACGGCATTAGATAGTCAGATCGTAACGGTATACCCTGAGCCTATTTTTAGCTTTAGTACACTTCCAGATTCTGGTTGCAGTCCCTTGAGTGTTACTTTTCCATCGGTTGTAGGTGCAGTAGATTATCAGTGGGATTTTGGCGATGGTAGTTTTGCCAGTGGTCCAACGCCAACGCATGTTTTTGTAAATAATACGACAAATAATAGGACTTATACTGTTAGATTAGTTGCCAGAAATAGTTTTAACTGTTTTGATACTACTTTTTCAGATGTATTGGTGTATCCAAATCCAACCGCCTCTTTTTCCATTGATACCAATATAGGTTGCCATCCTTTACCAGTTCAATTTACCAATACTTCCTTTGGCGCAGTTGCTTATGACTGGCGATTTGGAGATGGTACGTTTTCGGATACTAACTCTGCTATTTTTAATAAAACATACCTTAATTCAGGGTCTTTTTTTCCGGTTGATTATTACACCACATTAATTGCAATTTCTGCAGATGGTTGTTCAGATACTCTTATAGATACCGTCACCGTAAACCCGCAAGTAACCGCACAAATTAGTTCGATTGATTCAGGTTGCTCTCCATTACAAGTCAATTTTAGAGATTTAAGTAGAGGTGCATCCATATATGAATGGACATTTGGAGATGGAGGTGGTTCGCCTTTACAAGATCCAACACATACTTTTATTAATCAAAATCTAAGAGATACCGTTTTTACAACTCAGCTTAAAGTTACTAGTCCTTATGGGTGTTCTGATAGTATAACAAAAGATATCACAGTTTATGCTAAACCTATCGCTGACTTTACTGTAGATGTGAATGATGGCTGTCAGCCTTTAGATGTCACATTTACTGACCAAAGTAGCATAGCAGACAGCTGTTCTTGGAATTTCGGAGACAACACTCTTGTAAATCAATGTTCTAATTTACTGCTACATACTTATACAAATAGTGCTTCTTTAGTTCCTGTAACTTATCAAGCTAAATTGGAAGTATTTACCAATAAAGGTTGTAATGCTGAATTTGTAAGACCAATAAATGTAAGACCTCAAGTTATTGCAGATTTTTCGATTGATGGGGATAGTTGTTCTCCTGTGCAGGCAACTTTTAGGAGTCAATCATTTGGAGCTATCTCATACTTATGGGATTTTGGGGATGGGTCTGCAGGTAATGGCATGTTAACCTCTCATACCTACATCAATACAAGCCCTGTAGACGATACTATACAGGTAAGATTAATCGCTAGGTCTTTGTATCAATGTAATGATACTATTTTTAGAGATATCTTAGTTAGACCAACTCCGGTTCCTGATTTCTTGGTCAATCCACTTCAACAGAAGTTTCCTGCTGCTACGGTTAATTTAGATAATACTACAAATGCCGGAAACTGGACGTATTCATGGGATTTTGATGATAGTACTTTTTCGAATTTGAATGAACCCGGTTCGCATACTTATGATACATGGGGGGATTACTTTATTGAATTAAAAGCAAGTTCGCCATTCTGTGAAGATAGTATTACTAAGCTAGTAAAGATATTGGTGCCTGATCCAATAGCTGATTTTAATGATTCTGCTTCAGGTTGCGAACCTTTACAAGTACAATTTCAAAGTTTAAGTCAATATGCACAAAGCTATAAGTGGGATTTTGGAGATGGGGCTATTTCTAATGCAGAAAACCCTACGCATACTTACTTTGAAGATGGTAATTATACTGTAACACTTGAAGTTGGAGGCTTTGGTCCGGGTTTAACCGATACTGAAATTAAAACAAATTATATTCAAGTATTCAAATCCCCAAGAGCTGGTTTCTTTACCAGTAAAGACAAAGTTTTTATTCCTAATGATCCATTAGTTCTTATAAATACCTCTTTTGATGCCGATAATTATTTATGGGATTTTGGAGATGGCAATACTTCAACAGAAGATAGCCCAACACATTTTTATAAAAGAGAAGGAGAGTTTTCTATTCTTTTAACCGCATCTTCTATTAATGGTTGTGTTGATACTTTTAGATTGCCAAGTGCAGTTATTGCGGAACTTCAAGGACAAATAAGAACACCAAATGCTTTTACTCCTAATATCAATGGATCTAATGGAGGTAGAATAGAACAAGGTTCTAGAGCAAATCTAAACGATGTTTTTTATCCTGTAATTCTTGGTTCTGTTAAATACGAATTGAATATTTTCAATAAATGGGGAGAATTGCTTTTTGTTAGTGAAGATGTAAATATCGGTTGGGATGGCTATTATAGAGGTGAACTATGTCAACAAGATGTGTATGTTTGGAAAGTTAAGGCTGAATTTGTGGATGGCCAAACCATTGTAAAAGTTGGTGATGTTTTACTTTTAAGATAAAATTAAATAATGAGAAAATCTATATTATCTATATTCCTTATATGTTCAGGTTTAGTTGTTAATGCGCAGTTTAACAACTTAGACCGTAACCAAAAGAAGTTGTTTCTAGATGCAGAATCATTTTACCAATATGGGGATTATGTGACTGCTATTAAAATGTATAAGAGTTTGGAGAGCTCCGTTGGGGATTTTCCAGAATATTTTTATACTCTTGGATATTCCTATTTTAATCTTAAAGTATACGATAGCGCCTTTATTTACTTGCCTAAGGGTTTAATTTTTAGTAATGAAGTAAACTACCTTCTAGGCTATATTCATTTATATAATGGAGATTTAGATTTAGCTGAGGAAAAAGTCAGACTATATAAAACAAATCATGATCCTAAAAAGGATAAAATTTCTTTAGAACAAGCGGATAGAATTCTTAGCCAGATTAACAACGCTAGAGAGATTATGATGAGCCCGGAAGTAGTAAATATTCTCAATTTGGGTCCAAAAGTAAATAGTGAAGAGGCCGAATACGGTCCACTAATTAGTTCCGATGAAACTATTTTAATTTACACTTCGAGAAGAGAAACAGAGTTAAATGGAATTGACCCAACAGGGCAACCATTTGAAGATGTCTACTTTGCATCTAAAGATTTAGAAACTAATGAATGGGAAGCTTCAGCACTAATCTCAGGAGAAGTTAATACTCCCAAGCATGATGCAGCTGTAGGTCTTTCTCCTGAAGGGGAAAGGCTATTTATCTATCGCTCTAGTGATAATTTAGAAGGAGGAGATATTTATGAGTCTAAATTTCAAAATGATAAATGGACAACACCTGTTAGGATGTCACCCAATATCAATGATTATAGAACCATAGAGCCTAGTGCTTCTTTAGCATTAGATGGAAAAACATTTTACTTTTCTTCAAACAGAGAAGATGGATACGGAGGCTTTGATATTTATAGAGTTGTTCTATTACCCAATGGAAAGTGGAGTTTACCTAAAAATTTAGGACCAACTATTAATACCAAATACAATGATGATGGCCCATTTATTCATCCAGATGGAAAGACGCTATATTTTAGTTCGGAAGGACATAAAAATATGGGAGGCTATGATATTTTTAAAAGTACGTTCAAAGATTCTGTTTGGACAGAGCCAGAAAATTTGGGTTTTCCTACTAATACTACTAAAGACGATGTTTATTTCGTGATTTCAGCAAATGAGCAACACGGTTATTATTCTTCAGATAAGGAAGGAGGATTTGGGAAACAAGACTTATACATGATTGACTATCTAGAAAGAAGTTTAAGGTCATCCGTAGTAAGAGGTATTATTAAAGATGTGGATGGTAATCCAATTTCAGCAGACATTTCAGTTATAGAAGTTGAGACAGGAAACTTAAATGGAGTATATGTAAGTAATCCGAAAAATGGCAAGTTTATATTTTTGGTAAATCCTAATGTGGATTATGAATTACTTATAGAAGCTGAAGGATATCCTGAGTTTTTTGAAGATGTTAACTATCAAATAGAAGATTTAAAAAGACCTCAATATAGAGAGTTTGAGCTTAAAAAATAATAATGAAGAAGCTATGTTCCTTGGTATTTCTCATTTGGTGCGTTTTAAGCGTTCAAGGACAAGATATGGAGTTTTCTCAATTTTATGCTGCTCCCTTGCATCTTAATCCTGGTTTTACAGGAGCAACAATAGAACATCGCTTTGTTCTCAACTACAGGCATCAGTGGCCTAATATACCAGGTGCTTTTGAGTCCTATCATGCTTCTTATGAATATAATGCGGAAGCAATTAATAGTGGTTTTGGTTTAATTATGCAAAGAGAAGAAGCTGGCTCTTTTGGTTTAACAACAAATCTAGCAGCCTTGGCATACTCTTATAGGTTTAGAATTAATCGAAAAACATATATTTCACCAGGAGTTAAAATGGGTGTTGCATTTAGAGGAATTGATTACAATAAATTAGTTTTTAACGATCAAATTGAAAATGGAAACCAAGTAACAGCAGATGAAGATGCCTTTAAGGATGAAAATATTAGTTACCCTGATTTTAGTGGAGGTATATTGATGTATTCTGAAAACTATTGGGTAGGAGCTGCCTTAAATCATTTAAATAAGCCTAATCAATCGCTTTTAGAAGATGAATTGAGTGAATTACCAATGAAATTTACATTTCAAGCAGGATATAAATTCTCTTTATCAGGTCCTGTGGTTAAAAGGCTAGACGCAAAGGAAATAATTACTGCTGTACACTATAAGTCTCAGGGATTGTTTGATCAAATGGATATAGGAGCTTATTACAACCACGCTCCGTTTGTATTTGGCTTTTGGTATAGAGGTATTCCCTTATTCAAAAGGTACGATAGAGGATATGCCAATAACGATGCTTTTATTGTATTAGTAGGTTATACTATTCCAGATAGGAACTTTAGGGTGGGATATAGTTATGATATTACTGCATCTAGATTGGCTTCTAATACTGGCGGGGCTCATGAAATTTCTATTATTTATGAAGCAGCTAGTAAAAGAAAAAAACGAAGAAGTAGAAGGTTTAAAGTACCATGTGCTAAATTTTAGACCTTTCTATTGCGTATTGCTTATCAAAGAAGCAAAGGGCTTTAAATCTTGATTGCTAGACAATATAATCTGAATGATTCCTAGAATAGGAATTGCCAAAATCATTCCTGCAATTCCCCATACTGCTCCTCCAATAATTAAAGCTATGATAGCAGAGAGCGGATTAACATTTACTTTAGAACCTATAATTTTTGGAGTAATAAAATTTCCTTCTAAAAATTGAACTAAACCAAATATGGCAATTACACCTGCAGCATAAAGCAAAGAGTCTTTTGTTAAAAGTGCAACCAATATAGGTAAAATAGATCCTAGAACAATTCCAATGTATGGAATAATGGTGAGAAGGGCAGAAAGTATTCCTAAGAATACAGCATACTTAATACCTAAAATTAAAAGTCCTGTTATATTTAAAATGGCAATAATTGCTATAACCAAAAGAAGACCACTAATGTAGTTTTGGGCCATTTCAGTTACTTCTTTAGCTATAGTAAAGTAGTTCGTATCGTTCTTTTTTTCAAGCTGTACTAAAAATGATTTGAAGTTCTTTCTGCTTAACAGAATAAAGAATATATATATTGGAACTAGTGTAATGAAGCTTAATAAAGAAGAGGTTGTGGAAACAGCACTTTTAAATAGGACAGTTCCTGAGCTAATTATTTTGTCTGTATTGTCTTTTAGTAATCCAATTTGCTCTAGCGAATCTAAACCTGTTAATGAACTTATCCACCCATCTAGCTTTAAAATAAATGAATTAAACTTATTAAGTAGGTCAGGCATATCATTTATTAAATTTTTGGCCTGAAAACTAGTATAGTAAACTCCAGATGAAAGAATTAGCACAACTAAAAGCAAAGCTAAAAGGATAGCTAATACTTGATGAAATCCCCATTTTTCCATCTTTGTTACAAGAGGGTTAAGCAAAATGGCAATAAAAAATGAGAATACTATTGGAATAAGGATGTCTTTAGTTAGTATTGCACCATAGAAAAATAAAAATAGTAGAAGTAAAAACTTCCACCACTTATCTAGATTTATCTTTGTTAAAGTATTAGGCATAAAAAATTTTGAATAAAGTTATCATTAATTGGATAGTTCGAGAATTATAAAAGATAGTTGCCCCAATTTTAGTAAAAAAAGTTTCTTTTTTGAGGTTACGGCAATTAAGAAAAACCATCACTTTGCTCTTTTATTATTAATAATACTACATCTTTCTTCATGCTCTGAAAAAAGTAGATATGGAAATAAAAAAATATTCAGATATAATATTGCCGAAGGTGTTAGTTCATTAGACCCTGCGTTCGCTAGAAGTTTAGATAATATTTCAGCTGTCAATCATATATTTAACGGTTTAGTTCAATTAGATGACAAACTAAATGTAAAAGCGTGTATTGCAAAATCATGGGAAATTGATAGCAGTGGACTTGTGTATACATTTCATTTAAGAGATGATGTTTATTTCCATAAATCTTCTTTATTCGGAAAAGACTCAACAAGAAAGGTTAAAGCTTCAGATTTCGAATATTCTTTTAAAAGACTGGTAGATAAAAAAGTATTATCACCTGGTAAGTGGGTAATGAATCCAATGGCTAAAGATGGTCATGGTGAGTTAGCTATAGAAGTCATTAATGATACAACTCTTAGACTATTTCTAGAAAAACCTTTTCCTCCGTTTCTTGGAATATTAAGTATGCAATATTGTTCCGTTGTTCCTAAAGAGGCAGTAGAGCAATTGAATGAAGACTTTAGACAATCTCCAATTGGAACTGGACCGTTTTCTTTTAAGTATTGGAAAGAGAACGGAAAGTTAATTCTATTAAAAAATAGTAATTATTTTGAAAAAGATTCTCAAGGAATTAGATTACCATATTTGGATGCTATTTCTATCTCTTTTAATAGAGATCAAGAAATAACATTTTTAAAGTTCCTTAAGTCAGAAATTGATTATTTGTCAGGATTAAAAGGGACCTATAAAGATGAACTATTAAGCCTGAATGGAAATTTAAGAGAGAAATATAAATCTAAGCTAAGCTTAATAAAGGGGCCTTATTTAAATACGGAATATCTTGGCATATTAGTTGACACAATAAATAAAGAAGCTGACTACCCATTGTTGAACAAGAATTTGAGAAAGGCTATCAATTATGGGTTTGATAGAGGAAAGATGCTAAAATATTTAAGAAATAATATTGGTTTTCCTGCAACAGAGGGTTTTGTTCCTAAAGGATTAGAACCCAATACTAAAAGTTTAAACTATGGGTACTTTTTTAGTCGTGACTCTGTTAAGCGATATTTGGAAAAGGCAGGCTATGGAAATAATAATAAGATCCCTAAAATTAAAATAGGCACTACTTCAGAGTATTTAGATATCTGTGAGTTTATTCAATTTGAATTAAGTGAATTTGGCTTTGAAATAGAAATTGAAGTCAACCAAGCAGCAACAAATAATGAGCTAATTGCCAATGCAAAAATGCCTTTGTTCAGAAAGTCTTGGGTTGCTGATTATCCGGATGCGGAAAATTATTTGTCCTTATTCTTGAGTAAAAACTTTTCTCCATCAGGTCCAAATTATACGCATTATAAAAACGCAACTTTTGATAGTTTGTATTTTAAAGCTATGCAATTAGCCAACCCTGAGGAGAGAACTAAGGTTTATAGAGTAATGGATAGTTTAATTATGGAAGAAGCGCCAATAATACCTCTTTTCTATGATCAAACGGTTCGATTTATTCCAAATTATATTTCTGGTATAAAAGTGAACCCAATGAATCTTTTGGTGTTGAAGTACACTAAGAAGGATATGGTAAACTGAGAGTCATCGAAAAGGAACTAATAAATCGAAAATTTAGGAAGATAAGCAGGCTAGTACTCTTTGGATTATCCATTGTACTTCTTGGTTTAACTGTTTTAGCGTCATTTTTAGAGTTTGATTATGATTTCGAGAAATTCTTCCCACAAGAAGATGATGACTTGGCTTTTTATCATGATTATCGAGAGGCGTTTGAAAATGACAATGACTTTATTCTCGTTTCAATTCAAACCAATGGGCCAATATTTGATTCTCTTTTTCTCAATCAGGTAAATAGTTTCGCTGACTCTTTAAGAAGTCTTCCTCATTTAAGAGAGGTAATTAACCCCATCGAGCAAAATTATTTTGAGTGGGGGACTAGTATTGTGCCAATACAAAAGCCATACTTTCATATAAACGATCCTGAGCAATATTTAGAAGATTCTTTAAGAATAGTAAATGGAGTAGAGCCTATTAAAGAAATGGTAAGCTTTGAAAGTAAATCATTGATACTGGTAGTGAAGAACATTCAAATGATTTCTAAGGAGAAATCTGATGAGCTAGCTTCTGCCTTAGAAATATTAATTCAAGATCATCCATTTTCTTCAGTTTATACAATGGGGAAAATAGTTGGACAGAAAGCGTATATAGACATCATGAAGCGTGAATTTATCACTTTTGCCATTGTTTCTATACTTGTTTTAATATTATTTCTCATCATTGCTTACAAGTCTGTTTGGGGTGTTTTAATACCCTTACTAACTGTCTTGTTTTCTGTAATTGGCAGTTTAGGGATAATGAAAATAAATGGTACCTCTCTCAATATGATGACTACCCTTTTGCCTGTTATTATGCTCGTAGTTGGAATGTCTGATGTAGTGCATTTGGTGTCTAAGTATTTAGAAGAGGTTAGATTGAGAAGACCTAAGGTTTTAGCACTTAGAAATACTATCAAAAAGGTAGGTGTAGCTACTTTCCTTACTTCGCTTACAACAGCTTTAGGTTTTGCCACTTTAGTGGGGGTTAGCATGAAACCTATCCAAGATTTTGGTATTTATACTGCAATAGGCGTATTGTTAGCCTTTTTTATATCTATACTATTTATCCCTTCTATATTTATGTTGATAAAGACACCAAAGATTGTTCACTCAGAGAACATAAAAAATCAATGGGATAAATTTTTAGGAAGACTCTTCCTGCTTTTATGTAGAAATCAAACAAAAGTAATCGGGATATATGTGATTATTACTGTGCTAACTTTAGTAGGAGCAAGTAAAATTAAATTTGACTACTTTTTGATGCAAGACTTAGATGAAGGTCAGCCATTGATGAAAGAGTTGAGGTTTTTTCAAAAGCAATTTGGTGGAATTAGACCCTTTGAAATGGCTATAATGCCAAAAGAAGGGAAGAATATTTTAGACTATGATGTAATTAAAGAAATCGAGAAAATAGAGCATTATTTATCAACAGAATATGAGTTAAATCAAATGGCTAGTCCTGCTCTGCCATTTAAGTTTTTAAATAAAGCAATGCGAGGCAATAAGCAGGAGTATTTTAAAATTCCGGAAAAGGAAAAGCGTTTTGACTATTTGAAAAAGCAATTGAATATTTTAAAGGAGAATTCAGAATGGAAAAATCTTATTTCTGAAGAAAAGAATATGGGAAGAATCTTCGGAAGAATGATAGACCCCGGAAGCAGAGAAATGCTGATTAGGAATGAAAAGTTTAGAGAGTTCTTTTTAAGTTCTATTGATAATAGCGTTGTAGGTTATAAATTAACAGGAACACCGGTTATTATTGATGAAAGTGGCAGGTATGTTTCAAAAAATATTATTCTTGGATTGTTAGTCGCTTTTGGGTTGATAGCGCTGACTATGGGTATCCTATTTAGGTCTATCAAGATGGCATTGATCTCTTTAATACCTAATATCTTTCCTATTCTTCTCACAGCTGGGTTTATCGGCTTTGCACATATAGATTTAAATATGACAACAGCTATAGTATTTACAATTGCTTTTGGAATAGCGGTAGATGATACTATTCATTTTTTAAGCAGATATAAGCAAGAAATGGTAAAAGGTAGGACAAGGCTTTATGCAATAAGAAGAACTTTTATATCAACTGGAAAGGCAATAATAATTACTACTCTCATACTTTTAGGAGGGTTTGGAAGCCTATTATTTTCTGATTTCTTAAGCACTTTTTATATTGGGCTGTTCGTATGTATGACTTTACTTTTTGCTGTTATTACTGACTTGACTTTATTGCCAATGATTTTATTGGGTAGAAAGAAGAATAGATTAAGTGCGGCGGTTTAAAATAAACATTCCAAGCAACCAAATCCCCAAACAGATTATACTTATTGTAAGACTGAAGTCTTCACTTTCGGTAATTAAATAACTTAATCCTATAGTAGAAAATAGAATTAAAGCAATAATCCCTTTAATTTGGTCCTTTCGATACATTAAAACGAAAATACTAAAGCAAATTAGCTTTATTAATTTTGAATCAAATAAAAAGCAAATGAATATTATTCTTTTTGATCAAGACAGAAAAAATCTTTTACCTTTTACATATACTAGACCTATATCAGAGTTTAGATGTGGTATACTAACTCTAAAAGAAAAATGGGAGAAAAGAATAGAAGGTGCTAAATTTTCTTATTTAACGGAAGATTATTTACAAGATAAATATCCTGTAGTTTATGCTGAAAATAACATTTATTTATCAGCTAATTTGCTTTCATCTGACGAAATAGTAAATGCTATTCATTTGCTTCAAGATAATGATGCATTGCATACCGAGGATGGCAGTCTTATTGCATTTCGTTCGTCAAAGAAGTTAGATTTGAAGTCTTTTGAAGCTATAAATTGTAATTCGATAGATTTTTCCTCTTCAGTTTCTTCTATAGAAAATGTTTGGGATATTTTTAGCAAAAATGGAGAAGAAATAGAAAAAGACTTTGATCTTATCACCAAGGGAAGAAAAACTCAAGAATTAGATGACACTAACACGCATATTGGAAATAGATTATTTATTGAGGAAGGAGCAAAAGTGCAAGCAGCTATTTTAAATTCTACTACGGGTGCTATCTATATCGCTAAAAATGCTGAAGTAATGGAGGGTTCAGTCGTTCGTGGTGGTTTAGCCCTTTGTGAGGGAGCAGTTTTGAAATTAGCTTCTAAAATATATGGTCCTACTACTATCGGTCCACATTCAAAAGTAGGAGGAGAGGTTAATAACTCAGTGATTTTTGGTTATAGTAATAAAGGTCATGATGGATTTTTAGGAAATTCTGTATTGGGGGAGTGGTGTAATCTTGGAGCCGATACAAATGTGTCTAATTTGAAGAATAATTACGCTAGTATAAAACTTTGGAATTACAAAAAAGGCGGCTTTAAAGATAGTGGATTGCAGTTTTGTGGAATGATGATGGGAGATCATTCAAAAAGTGGAATAAATACCATGTTTAACACTGCCACAGTTGTTGGCGTATCCGCCAATATTTATGGAGGAGGATTTCCAAGAAACTTTGTGCCTTCATTTTCTTGGGGCGGTTCAGAAAAGTGGACAACCTATCAAATGAAGAAAGCTTTTGATGTTGCCGAGAAGGTAATGGAAAGGAGAAATGTAGAATTCACTGAAGTTGATAAAGAAATTCTTAGGCATGTTTTTGAGCTAAGTCAGGATTATCGCAATTTTTAACTGACATTTAAGCAGAATCTTAGTATGGCATAGGCTTTGTTTTTAGTAAGTCATCAATTTATTTTCACTTTAGAAAGTAAAAAACTGACAATTTGACGAAGAATATGAGTTCATTTCAATTTGATAAATTTTCATTAGCAGGGGTAATAGACGAAGAAACTGAATTTATTCCTTTGATGACTACTGAGGATGAAGAGGTTATGAATCAGGAAAAAACACCTGATCAATTAGCTATTCTGCCTTTAAGAAATACAGTGCTTTTCCCAGGAGTAGTAATACCTATTACAGTTGGTAGAGATAAATCTATTAAGTTAATTCAGGATGCTAATAAGGGAGATAAAACCATTGGTGTAGTTTCTCAAAAAGATGATCAGATTGAAGACCCAGATATTAGCCAAGTTCATGAAATAGGAACCATTGCAAGGATTCTAAAGATGTTTAGAATGCCTGATGGAAATACTACTGTTATTATACAAGGCAAGAAGAGGTTTAAGTTGTTAGATTTTGTCGAAACTGAGCCATATATTAAGGCAAATGTTGCTCCTTATGAAGTGCATAAGGCACCTTCTGATGAGAAATTTAATGCATTAGTTTCTTCTATTAAGGACATGGCTTTAAGAATAATAGAACAATCACCTAATATTCCTACAGAAGCCTCTTTTGCAATTAAAAACATTGAAAGTAGTTCATTCTTAATCAACTTTATAGCTTCAAACATGAATGCTGAGGTTATTCATAAACAAGAATTATTAGAAGAGCCAAGCAGTCAGAAAAGAGCGGAATTACTTTTAAAATATATTAATAAAGAACTTACTCTTTTAGAATTAAAGAATGATATTCAATCTAAGGTAAAGGTAGATATTGATAAGCAGCAGAAAGAGTATTTCTTAAATCAGCAGATGAAGCTAATTCAGGAAGAATTAGGAGGGAATCCCCAAGATCAAGAAATTAAAGAATTTGAAAGGCTTGCAAAAAAGAAGAAGTGGTCTAAAACAGTAAAGGAAAGATTTGATAAAGAACTATCTAAGCTTCAAAGAATGAATTCTGCATCAGCAGAGTATTCTGTGCAAGTGAATTATATTGAAACGCTTTTAGATCTTCCATGGAATGAATATTCGGAAGACATATTTGATTTAAAAAGAGCAAAAAAGATATTAGATAGAGACCATTTTGGTTTAGATGATGTAAAGGAAAGAATTATCGAACATCTTGCAGTCTTAAAGCTTAAAGGCAATATGCGTTCCCCTATACTCTGCCTTTATGGACCTCCCGGAGTAGGAAAAACCTCTTTAGGGAAGTCAATTGCGGAAGCTATTGGCAGAAAGTATGTAAGAATGTCTCTAGGAGGTTTAAGAGATGAAGCAGAGGTTAGAGGGCATAGAAAAACATATATAGGAGCAATGCCCGGTAGAATCTTACAAAATTTGAAAAAGGCAAAAACGTCCAATCCTGTATTTGTTTTAGATGAAATTGATAAGATTGGAAATGATTTTCATGGAGATCCATCATCTGCTATGTTGGAAGTACTAGATCCAGAACAAAATGGAAAGTTTAATGACAATTTTGTAGAGTTAGATTATGACCTTTCCAAGGTTTTATTTATTGCCACTGCAAATTCCTTAAGTACTATTCAAGCTGCTTTAAGAGATAGAATGGAAATTATTGAAATAAACGGCTATACTCTAGAGGAAAAGGTTCAAATTGCTAAAAAACACTTAATACCTAAGTTGATAAGAGAAAATGGATTAAAGCAAGGCCAAATTGAAATTACAAAAGAGGTTATAGAGAAAGTTTGTGACGAATATACTAGAGAGTCGGGGGTTAGAACTTTAGAAAAGAGATTAAGCAAGATAGTTAGATTTGCTGCTAAATCCATTGCTATGGATGAGGAGTATGACATTAAAATCTCTTTAGATAAAGTAAATGATATATTAGGGCCAGGACATTCTAAAGATAAATATCAAGGAAATGATGTTGCAGGTGTAGTTACAGGTTTGGCTTGGACATCTGTAGGTGGAGATATTCTTTTTATTGAAGTTAGTCTTAGCAAAGGAAAGGGTAAACTAACCTTAACAGGTAACCTTGGTGATGTAATGAAAGAATCTGCAATGATTGCTTTAGAATATATTAGAGCTCATTCCGAGGAGTTTGGAATAAATATAGACACCTTCGACAATTGGAATGTCCACATTCATGTGCCTGAAGGAGCTACCCCTAAAGATGGACCATCTGCAGGTATTACTATATTAACAGCTCTTGTCTCTGCTTTTACCCAAAGAAAAGTAAAGAACAGATTGGCAATGACAGGAGAAATTACTTTGAGGGGGAGAGTGCTCCCAGTAGGCGGAATAAAAGAAAAAATATTAGCAGCTAAGAGAGCAGATATTAAAGAAATTATTCTATCTATTGATAATAAAAAGGATGTAGATCAAATTAAACCTAATTACCTAAAAGGATTGAAATTCATTTATGTGAAGGAAATGAAAGAAGTTTTAGGTGAAGCACTACTTAAAGCTAAAGTAAAAGAGCCTTTAAGAATCGTTTAATAAGATTTTATGTATTGAAGATTCCCTTTAGAATCATTCATAATGGATTTGGAATTTCTCTTTTTTAAAGAGTTTTCCCAATCGCCATACATTACGTTTGGAAGTATGATGAACCGATTACCAAATTCATTTTTGAATTGCTCTAATAAACTTTTTCTAGTTGCAATATCTAGACCTTTATCTTCAAAAACATCCTCAAAATCAGCTAGATTGTCTCCAATAAACATAAAAATTTCATAGTTATTTTTGATGTCTTCTCTTCTTGTTGACTTATCTGAATCATTGTCATATTTAAAGTAGCAATTTTCAATAGTAGCTTCAATACCATATTTTAGTAGGTTAGAAAAAGTACTTTTATAGGATGCTTTTGACCTATTCGTAACAAAAAGTATAGTAAACCCGCTATTCATTGCAAAGTCAATGAATTCTTTTGCGCCGGGAATTAGGGTTGCTTCTTCTTTTTTAACCCATGCTTCCCAACTTTCTTCTCCATATTTCTTGTTGTTTAAAACCAACCATCCATTATATGCGGAATTATTTAGTACAGTTTCATCAATATCTAAAATTATAGCTTTTGGTTTACCTGAAGTCATGGTAGAAAATCCAGCATTAAAATCCTCAACTCTTTTTCTAGCAATTTGGTAGGATTGATAACATAATGCATTGTATTCTGCTGCTGTTTGTTGCCATAACACTGCAGATTCACTTGGATTTACAGAATTATCTGAACTACTCCCAATAGTGCTAGATGAGCTAGCACAGGAATAAAGAATTATAGAAAGTAAGAATATACTTAGGTTTTTCATTGTTGGGTGATTTGTATGCTGTTTTTACTGATTGATGATAGCGAAAATACACCTAAAACTTCATCTTGCGAAGAACCATCGGCAGCTTTAATGTTACTCTTTATATTAGCGGGTGGGGTAGAGAATAACCCACCATTATTTGCTTGAATGGTGACTTGTTCTAAAAATTCATAGGCATCTCTATTCATACTTAAAAGTTCAACGCTAGAAATGTCGCCCAAAGCAAAAGGATCGTCGCCGTTTGTAATTGAAGCGCGTATTGGTAGAATAAAAGGAAATCCATCTGCCCCATTTCCACCAAATGCAGCGTCTTCGCTTAAAATTAAACTAGATGGATTATCTTGATTTATGCTTACTCCATTCTTAAATGCTCTTATGTAGTAAAAGTCTTTCCTGCCGAAGAAATCAGTCGCCCAAAACTGCGCATAATAACCATCTTCCTGTCCTAATTCATTTTCTTCAAAAGAATATGTAATACTATCCACAAGGGGGACTGGATTAAGTAAAGAATTCGAAACGTAAGTTTTATTTTCATAAACTAAGTTAAGCTGATAAACAAAACCCACACTGTCTAATCTTCCATTAGTACTTGGATCATAGGTATATACACCATTTCCTGTATTGGTAAAAGCAAAGGTCTTTCCGTTTGGACCTAAAACACTAACGTTTGCTCCGGAAGCTGATGGAGTAGGAGCGTTTAAAAAATAATCAGCTGATTTTGTAAGACGGATTATCTGCAAGCTACTGTCATTGGTTAGTAGAGCGTCTACAACTAATTGGCTTTTTCCTTGGTCTAAATCAACATCAATAACATCTTCACATGAACTGAAAAGAAATGCAAAGCTTATGTATATAATAAATCTTCTCATAATTAAAAGTTAAAGTTGTAAGATACGGCAGGTACAAAGTTTCCAATTACAGAAAAGCGAATTGCTTCAGTTACTACCGGATCATCGGAGTTTTGCTCAAAGAAGATTGCAAATGGGTTTCTTCTACTGTAAACATTATATACGGAAAAAACCCATTCCCCTTTCCATCTTCTATTTTCATTTTTCTTTGGTGTTAGGGTTGCTGAAATATCTAATCTGTGATAGGCAGGTATTCTGTAGTTGTTTCTAGCATTATCTACATTATGCGGTAAAACAATACCTTGGATTTCGTAGCGGTTAGTTGGAAAAGTAGCCGGGGTTCCTGTGGAATAAACAAAGTTTGCTGAAAAGCTCCATTTCTCATTTAATTCATAGCTATTTACTACACTTAAGTTATGTAGTCTATCGAATCTATTAGGGTACCAATCATCATTATTAATGCCATCAACTTGTCTCTCAGAACGAGATATGGTATAACTAACCCAACCTGTAAATTTTCCTTTATTCTTTTTTAGAAATAATTCTAAACCTATTGCTCTGCCATCTCCCGTGAGTAAATCACCCTCTAATTGTTCATTGAAAAAAATATCTGCATTATCTATATAGTCAACTTGGTTTTGAAAATCTTTTGCAAATACTTCTGCAGAGGCCTCATACATATTGTTTTTGAAGTTTCTAAAGTAACCTACCGCAATTTGATCTGCAATTTGAGGCTCAATATTATTAGTACTTGGTAACCATACATCTATAGGGGTAGATGCTACCGTATTAGAAATTAAATGCAAGTACTGACTCATTCTGTTGTAACTTGCTTTTAAAGAACTTACTTCATCTAATTCATACTTTATAGAAAGTCTTGGCTCAAAGTTATTATAGGATGTAATTCTTTCATTTTTGTCAAAGAATTCTTCACTTTCTAAAGGCTTTCTAATGCCAGGTGTTGTATCCCTATAGGTTTGTTTGACTCCTTCCCCTAAATAACTAAAATGAGACCATCTAATTCCATATAGTAAGGATGTTCTTGCACCAATTTTTTGTTCATTTTGTATGTATAAACCATTTTCCATGGCAAATTTTTCAGGTAAACTTATATCATTGGTTTGTCCATCACTGGCAAACTTCGCTTCGGCAGGTTTGAAGTCGTAATAAATAGACTGTCCACCAAAACGAATAGTATTTTTATTATTGAGGTAATAAGAAAAATCGGGTTTTACACTATAACTTACGATAGAGGAGCTCCACTCAAAATCATCTTCATCGTCTCCCTCAACTCCAAAAGCATAGTCATAATCGCTATAATAACCGGTTAGGTTCATAAATAGCTTTTCATTAAAGATATGATTCCATCTAAGGGTAGCTGTTGCATTACCCCAATTAAATAAGAATCCTGAGCCAAATACATCTCTACCAAAATAGCCAGATAAGAAGAATCTATTTTTTGAATTAAGTTCGTAGTTCACTTTAGCAGTAAGATCATAAAAGTAGAATTGACTACCTGAAAGATTATCATCTAAAAAAGGTTTTGCCAAAACATCTGCGTAGGACCTTCTTCCTGCAATTAGAAAAGATGCTTTGTCTTTTATAATGGGGCCTTCAAGAGAAAGTCTACTGAAAATTGCACCAACTCCACCTGAGCCAGTAAACTCTTTTTTATTCCCTTCTTTCATTCTAATATCTAAAATAGAAGATAGACGGCCGCCATATTCAGGTGCAATACCACCTTTTATTAATTTTACATTTTTAACTGCATCTGGATTAAAGACAGAGAAGAAACCAAATAAATGAGAGGAATTATATACAGGAGCTTCATCTAGTAAGACTAGGTTTTGATCAATACCGCCTCCTCTCACATTAAAACCAGTACTTCCCTCTCCAACTGTGCTTACTCCCGGCAACAATAAAATTGACTTTACTACATCTGCTTCTCCCAATAGAGCTGGGATTTTTTTGATGGTTTTAGAATCAATTTTATTGACACTCATTTCTATACTGCTAATATTTTTATTGGCTGCTTCATCTGTTATTTCAACAACTTCTAATTCATTTACAGTTTCTTTGAGCTCAATGTTTAACTCAACATTTTCGTTTAATTCAATTGTTTTTTTTATCTCTTGATAACCAATGTAGGTATAACTTACTTCATAGCTCCCTTCATTTAAGGTAAGGGAATAAAACCCATAAACATTACTACTTACTCCTGTATTTAAAGATCTAACAGCAATAGTGGCTCCAATAAGTTCTTCTCCAGTTTGGGCAGAGCGAACATAACCACTTATGGTATATTTATCTTGAGAATAGCTGCTAAATGTTAAAGCGAATAGAAAAAAGAGAAGGTTTGTTCTCATAGGTTTAGTTTGGCGCAAAAATATTTTTAAATACTCTATTTATTAGCCAATATCACAATTACAAACTTATTTTGTTTTAAACGGTAATATAATTGGATGAAATTTATTTTAGTTTTCTATCCATTTGTCTTTGATGATCTTTTTCTTTTAGACTTTCTCTTTTATCGTATAGCTTTTTACCTTTTGCTAATGCTATTGATAGTTTTGCATAGCCGTTTTTACTGATATATAGTTTTAAAGGAATAATGGTTAAGCCTACATCCTTTTTTTTCTTCTTTAGTTTATCTAGTTCTTGTTTATTTAGAAGTAGTTTTCTTACCCTTTTGGGATCATGATTGCTAAAACTTGCTTGCTCATAAGGCGAGATATCCATATTATAAATAAAAAGCTCTCCTTTTTTAAATCCACAATAGCCTTCTTTTATACTAGCCTGACCAAGTCGAATAGATTTAATTTCAGTCCCAACTAATTGAATACCGGCCTCCATTCTTTCAATAAATTCATATTCAAAGGAAGCTTTCTTATTTCGGATGTTAATTTCTTTATACTTTTTTTCAGCCATTGGTTTTAGCAATATTCAAGTTGTCAAAGTAAGATATTTTAAAAGAGTTTTTAAGCATGGTAGCCTTTAATAAAGCAATTAAATCTTGGTCATCATAAGCATAGTTTAAATGTTTTTTTGCATTCTCTAAAGATTCTATATTTATAAGCTTATCTATTACACCATAAGCCTTGAACCTTCCATCTTCTACTAAAATCATTGCTTTAGAATCTTCTGAACTTAATTCTTCTTCAATTAAATAAGAGGATTTAGCTTTTATAGATTCCTGAATTGCCAATTCTATTCTGCTATTGTATGATTCGAAATCTTCTAAACCTCCACAAGCACCTTTACATTCATAGTCTTCCACATAGCAACAGGCGCCGTTTGTGTTTTGCAATCCAATTAGTTTAGGACATAATTCATATCTCAGTAAAATGTCTTTTAATAGAGATCTAATCTCTTCCGAATTATTGGAAGCAAAGATTGGTTTGTCAAATTTTCCACACTTGCCAATAGATAACCTTAAATAGTTATTTCTATCATAATAGTTAAAGATGCCATAATTAAGGCTGTATCTCTTTAATGCTTTGTTGTACCTAGGCCAATTTTGCTTTATTTCTATTGCTTCTTGTATTTCTAAAAGAAGTTTGCTTGGAATTTCTTTGAAGTCAATAGAGTATACATTCTTTACAAAATGATATTTATTACTTGTGTTGGAATTACCCCCAAAATGACTTTTTACTCTAGACTTAATATTCTTAGCTTTTCCAATATATACAATTTTGTGGCTAGCATCCTTAAAATAATATAGTCCTTGTGTATTAGGTAAAGCCATAAAATCGCTTTTATTCACATTAGGAGGAATTAAAGCTTCTAAGGATTGCGGCTTTAAAGATTTATCTATTATTCCACTGTTATCAACTTTGAGTAATTTTTTAAACAATAGGGTAGTGGCCTTTGCGTCACCCGCTGCTCTATGTCTGTCTTGTAATGGAATTCCTTCGCTCTCGCATAATCTCCCAAGACTATAAGAGTATTTACCTGGTAATATTTGTCTACTTAAACGAACAGTGCATAGTTTCTTTCTTTTAAAACTTAGTCCTATTCTATTGTATTCTGCCTTTAAAAATCCGTAGTCGAAATTGGCATTGTGAGCTACAAAAATGCAGTCTTTTGTTATAGCTTCAATTTGTTCAACGATATCTTTGAACATTGGAGCTTTTTCTACCATTTTATCAGATATTCCTGTAAGTTTTGTAATGTTATATGGAATGTCCCTGCAAGGATTTACTAAGCTTTGGTATTCTTCAACTATTGCGTTACCATCGAATTTGTAAATAGCGACTTCCGTAATTCTGCTATTCGTTGGACTTCCACCTGTAGTTTCTAAATCGACAATAGTATACACCTTTCAAAGGTAAGTTTAAGCAACAAAAAAAGCCACGCAATTGCGTGGCTTTTAATAGAATAATTATTTATTTATACTGCTTGACTCACTTTTGGAGCGGCAGACATAATTTCTTCATTTGCAAATTCTGCATATTGTTTGAAATTATTTACAAATGATTCAGCTAATTTATTCGCTTTTTCATTGTATGCACTCTGATCTTCCCAAGTGTTTTTTGGGTTTAAGATTTCTTCAGGAACATTAGGACAATTGGTTGGCATCGCTAAGCCAAAGATTTCATGCTCCGCATAATTAACTCCATTTAATTCGCCATTTAAAGCAGCAGTAATCATATCTCTGGTGTAGCTTAATTTTATTCTAGAACCAACTCCATATTCTCCACCAGACCATCCGGTATTGATTAACCAAACATTAACCTTGTTTTCACTCATTTTCTTTCCAAGCATTTCTGCATATTTAGTTGGATGAAGAGGTAAGAATGGAGATCCAAAACATGCTGAAAATGCAGTTTGTGGTTCCGTAATCCCTGCTTCAGTACCTGCAACTTTAGCAGTATATCCTGAGATAAAATGGTACATTGCTTGACCTGGAGTTAACTTAGATATTGGAGGTAAAACTCCATATGCATCACAAGTTAAAAAGAATATATTTTTAGGAGTAGCTCCTTTTAAACCTGGCTGAAGATTATCAATATGGTGTATAGGATAACTTACTCTGGTATTTTCTGTTTTTTCACTATCGTGATAATCTACTTCTGTAGTGCCATCTATGAAATTTATATTTTCCAATAAAGCACCAAACTTAATTGCATCATAAATCTGAGGCTCTTTTTCTTGGCTAAGGTCAATACACTTTGCATAACATCCTCCTTCAAAGTTGAAAACTGAATCATCGTCCCATCCATGTTCATCATCTCCAATTAATCTTCTATTTGGATCTGAAGAAAGTGTTGTTTTTCCGGTACCTGAAAGTCCAAAGAATACAGCGGTATCTCCATCTTGTCCAACGTTAGCAGAACAATGCATGGATAGTACATTTTCTTGATGAGGAAGTATAAAGTTTAAAGCAGAGAAAATACCTTTTTTAATTTCCCCAGTATAACCAGTGCCACCAATCAATAGTATTTTTTTAGAAAAATTTAGGATGGCGAAATTGTGCTGCCTTGTGCCGTCCACTTCAGGTTCAGCTTTAAAACCAGGTGCACAAACTACATTCCACTCGGCATCAAAGTTTTCAATCTCTTCTCCCGTAGGACGAATAAACATGTTGTATGCGAACAGATTTGAGTAAGGGAATTCAGAAATTACTCTTAAACTCATTCTATATTTTGGAGAAGAACAAGCGAATGCATCTCTTACATACACTTCCTTGCCTGATAAGTAAGAAGTAACACGATTGTATAATCTGTCGAATTTATTTGCATCAAATTTGATGTTTACATTTCCCCACCAAACAGCATCTCTGGTGATTTCATCTTCTACAATAAAACGATCTTTTGGAGATCTACCTGTAAATTCGCCTGTGTCGATTGCTAAAGCTCCGGTGCTACTAAGCACTCCTTCGCCACGGATAATAGTATCTTCAATTAATTGAGCAGGTTCAAGGTTCCAGTAAGCTGCGGAAACATTATCTAAACCTAAATTAGAAATAGAAGCATTAGTTGCTTTCTTCCCATATTCATTCATAAAGTTTGTTTTTGATTATCTTTCGAAATAGCGAGTTTATATTTCTATCGATTATTTAAAATATTCTTAATACAAAAGTAACAGCCTTTTTAGACATAGGGTTTTGGATAAGTGGTTTTTTTCAACAAAATAATTTAGTTTTCAAAATTATTTATTCGGCATTTTTGTCTTTAGTATTGATAAGAATATTTAAGATAGTTTTGCTGTATTCCTTACAGATTAAAATAAATGAGTAGTATAAAGAACAGAGTTTCTTTTATTGGGATAGGTCAATTGCTAAATGCGCTTGTAAATATTTTATTACTTCCTTATTTAGCCCGCACCCTAGAAGTTGATGTATATGGTACCTATGGACAAGTACTCTTAGTTTGTGGTGTTTTCCAAGCTATTTTTGCTTTTGGCTTTTCAAAATTGATTTATAATTACTTAAATGATAAATCAGATAAATCAAAAGAAAGCTTAGTAACCAATACTATTATAAGTTGTTTCCTCTTATCGATCCTAGGTATTGCCATTTTGTATTTTGGAACAGAATTGATTGCAAGTAAAATGAAGAATATGAGGTTAGCATATTTACTTTCTATTTATTCATTAAGTATTTTGTTTAATCTATTATCTGAAATTATTTTCAGCATTTTAAATCACTTTCATAAAGTCAAAGATATTGCCCTGATAGGGGTAATTGTTAATCTATTCAGAGTTGGAATTTTGATTATGCTTATTCAATTTGGTTTTGGATTAGAGAATATCTTTATTGGTTTAATAATTGTCTCTTCAATCCAATTTATAATTCTTTGGATAAGAAGCCCTATTCCTCTTTTTGACGGCAAAATTGAATTAAATACAATGGGTGTTATTATTTCTAAAGGTCTTCCCTTAAGCATGTCAGGCATTACAACCATTTTGTTAGTTCAAACAGACGGCATAATGATTAGCTCTTTAATTGATACTAGTGCATATGCTATTTATAGAATGGGGGCAATACCGATACCATTTTTATTTATTATTTACAGTTCAGTTATTACGATTACTATGACTGATGTTACGAAATACTTTCATCAAGGAAAATTTGATGAAATTCTAAGTCTCAAAAAGAAATGGAGTTTTAGTGTAGCAATTTTAATTTATCCTACTTTAATTTTCATTCTTGTCTTTGCTAAAGAAATATTATCAATCTATCTTGGCCCAAAATACAGCGGAAGTTTATGGATATTTATTATTTATAATTTTATTCTATTCTTGAGAATAACAGATTACAGGGATATCTTGATTGCATCCGGAAAAACAAAGAGTATCTTAATAACTGACCTAGTTGTTTTTTTATTTAATCTTCTTATGAATTATTTTCTAATCATTAAGATGGGTGCGGTTGGAGCTGTAATAGCCTCCATTATTTCTTATTATTCTTTAGCATTTATGCTTCAAATACAGGCTGCAAAAACCATCAATGCACGATTACGAGATTTTTTTGAATTTGGAAAATTGTTTAAAGTTATTGGAGTTTCAGTATCTGTAGCTTTTCTAGCTTATATTTTATTCTTTTCTTTAGGCTCCTCTAACTTTTTATTATTCTTCATTTCCTTACTATATATTGTTCTTGTTTATTTTGCTTTAATCAAATTGAAAATTGTTTCTATTGAACAGTTATTAACTTTTACGAGTCAACATAAGATATTATTTCCCCTAAAATTTATTTTGAGTAAAGTATGACTATTAAACCTAAATATATTTTCATAGGAGGGGCAGGTCGCTCAGGTACTACTTTAGTTCAAAAGATACTTCTAGGACATCCTCAAGTGGGTGGAGGACCGGAATTGTATTTTACCAAACCAATTTTTGAATTATTAGATAGAATGCTTAAAAATCATTCCTCTAATTGCTTCCATCCTTCAATAAAAAAAATGGATTTGGAAAGAATGATAAGGCAACTTTATGATGGTCTTTTAAAAGCCCATGGAGATGAAAATACTGAATATATCTCAGAAAAAACTCCAAGCAATATACATGTTGCAGAAATTTTACTCAACAGCTATCCTGATTCTTTATTTATTAATGTATACAGAGATGGGAGAGCAGTTCTTAATTCTCATTTTAATGTTAAAAAAAGAGGAAGGACAAATGGAAAAAATTTAACTGAAATTGGATTAGTAAAAACATCTGTTTATTGGAACAGATGCATAAAGGAAGGTCTTACGGTAGCTAATAAATTTCCTGGAAGGGTTATTAATATTTCTTATGAACAATTGATTCAAAATCCAGAGGAAGTGCTAACTAATTTGTTCCTAAAACTCAAATTATCAAGTTATTCCGAGATGCTAAATCCTGAAAATATTCAACTCAAGGAAGGAGAGAGTAAACCGCATATTAATAACATATGGTACACTGAAGAAATGTATTCAAATAGCTTTGATACTTCTAAGCTATTATCTTGGAAGAAAGAGATGAATATCCTTCGTCAATATATTGCAACATCTATTATGTATAAGCAGTTAATTGATCTTGGATTTGAATTAAAATCAGCACATCAATTTGGTAATTCGATATTTACTTTTTTTTACAATTGGAAGTCAATAGTCAAATCTTGGAGAATATTGTATCCTCTGCTATACATTAAAAGAAGATTTTTATAGGTATGTGTGGGATTGCCGGGATACTAAAATACAATGGGGGTAAAGTAGAAAAGTCTAAATTAAAAAAGATGACTGACTCGATAATACATCGAGGCCCTGATGGAGAAGGTCATTGGGTCTCTATGTCAGGACAAATCGGATTTGGCCATCGGAGGTTATCTATAATAGACCTGAGTAATGACGGGGCACAGCCAATGACTCTAAAAGAAAGGTTCACTATAACGTTTAATGGTGAAATTTACAATTATATAGAGTTGAAGAATCACCTTATTGGATTAGGATATTCATTTACTACTAAAAGTGATACGGAGGTTTTATTAGTTCTTTTTCAACACTATGGTGAAAAATGTCTGGATCATATTGATGGGATGTTTGCATTTGCTATCTGGGATGAGAAAACTAATGAGCTTTTTTGTGCTAGAGATCGGCTAGGAGAGAAGCCCTTTTTTTACTACGAAGATAGAGATGTTTTCGTTTTTGCTTCTGAAATTAAAGCAATTAAAGAGGTAATATCAAAAATACAGGTTGATAAAAAAATACTTCAGAATTATATTGATACTGGTGATATAAAATCAAATAGCTATTCCTTTTTTGAAGACATCAAAGTTTTACCACCCGCTTCATTTTTAAAGGTAAAGGATTCAACTCCTAAGATTGAGAAATATTGGGAAATTATCCTTAAAAGTGACTTGGAGGAAATCTCTGAAGCCAAAGCTATTTCTGAATTCAGGAAATTGTTTGAGTCATCTATTGAAAGAAGAATGCGTATGGACGTAGAATTTGGAACATCCCTTTCAGGTGGCTTAGATTCATCTTCAATTGCTTCAACTATTTGTTCTAAAACAAATAAGGCCCTAAAGACTTTTTCTGCCAGATTTAATGGGCCATTGGATGAAGGCAAGTGGATGGAAGAAGTTATCAATAAGTTTAAACTTCAAAACGAAAAGGTTTACCCTCAGTTTGATAAAATGATTGATAGTCTGAGTAAGTTAACATATCATCAAGAATATCCTATTGCTGGTTCTTCCATGTTTGCTCAATGGAGTATTATGCAATTGGTTAAAAAGGCTGGTGTTACAGTTTTAATTGATGGCCAAGGAGCAGATGAATTCTTATGTGGATATAAAGAGTTTAAATATTTTGCAATATGGGACTTGTTTTATACTGGTAAATGGAAACAGTTTCTTAAAGAAAGGAAATTGTTCAATCAGTATTTTGGAACTAATGAAAAAATAGGGTGGGGATTTATACTTTACCCATTATTAAATCAGTTTGGTAAATTGCCAAAAGAGTGGAGGTATGGAACTAATTTAAAAGAAAGATTAAAATATGCAGTTGAGAAAGACCTCTCTAATTTACTTATGAGTGCTGATCGTAATTCCATGGCACACTCTATAGAGGTAAGATTGCCCTTTACAAATAAAGAATTAATTGAATATTCCATCAATCTACCAAATGAGTTTTTGTATCAAAATGGAGAGACAAAATCAATATTAAGGAAAAGTATGAAAGGGATATTACCAGATGCTATTCTTCATAGAAAGGACAAGATTGGGTTTGCTCCTCCACAAAATGATTGGTTGGGGTCTAAGGAAGGTAAAGAGAATGTTTTAAGAGCAGAAAGAATATTAATAAATAGTGGATTGAATGCTAATAAGAAGTACCCTTGGAGATCAATTGCAGCAGCAAGTTTTTTAGAGGTATTTAGCTAAATATTGCATCAATAATAATTTGACCTTTATTTTCAATAGTATGGTTCCTCTTAACCCATCCTTGATTTTTAATTAAATCGGGCTTTTTGAAATTTTTCAATAGGTTTAATAAATCGTTTTTTAATTCTACAGCATCGGTTGGAATAATTGGGCTGTCCTTAAAGTATGAACTTATCAGTTCTTTTTCAATATAACAAAATACATGGCAATTACTCAATAAAGCTTCAATGGATTGTAAACCATACCATCCTATCGTCATCTGGTCAATAACTATATCAGCTTCAGAATACAGTTTAAAAAGCTGATATCTGGTAACTGGATAATTTGATCCTGTATCTATATTTAAATCAGGGGTGTAGATAAATTCAAAATCGCTATTCTCACTTTTTAATTTTTCAATAGCCTCTAGTATTATTGAACTTCCTTTTATTTTATAATGAGATGGAGAATGAAGAATTTTTATTTTATCAGTCTTGAAAAAATTAGTTTTTGGTAAAAGCTCTGATTTTAAGTCTTTGTTAAATTTCTCATAGTCAATAAAAACCGGAATATATTTAGCTGTTGGAATTATTGAAAGCAAATCAGGTGTAGAAACGAATGTCTCATGAGAAAATTTTAAAGAGTCAGCTATAAGCTTCTTTTGCCAATTTGTTGTTTTGTCATTATTTACATCATTATTTATGTATTGAATAATGTTTTCTTCTTTCCATATAACATATTCTGGACTTCTTATATCACTGCCTACAAAATGCATGATTATTCTTTTATTGAATAGTTTGTAAACAGCGAATTCAAATCTTCTTAGTTTTCTGGTTAACAGGGTCTCTCCAGATAAAAAATAGAAAGTATCATACTTTATTGTAGCAAATAAGAAAAAGAAAAAAGAAAACACCCATCTTAAAAATGCATTTAACTTATCGTACTGAATATGATAGGTGTAATTGGTTCTATATTGAGACTTACTTACTGCATGCTTTACAAAAGAATCGACGAGGATTTTTTCCGTTGTATTGTTCTTAATAAATATAGAGTAATGTTCTATCCTCCAACCGATATCAACAGCAGCAAATAATATTTTTTTCTTGCTCATTGAAACTTACTCTTCTAGATTTATGCTCTTAGCAACAGATTTAGTGCATATTAGGAAATTTCTGTATTCACATTTTTTTAAGTGATCCACTTTTTTAAGTCCATTTTTTTCATGGATATTGTAAAAGTTATAATCAATTCCGTCTAATAATTTTTCAATTCCATTTGCAACATGGTCATTCAAAACTTCAATCAGCATGGTTGGGGTGAATTTTTTTATAAAATCGCCCATTCCTTCTAAGGCTTCTACCTCATGTGTTTCCACATCAATCTTCATTAAATTAATTCTTTCTATATGGTTTTCTCTTATAAAATCATCCAATCTAATGGTTTCAATTTCAACCTCAATAGAATCTGACTTATCAGGACTAATGTCTTTGTTTACTGTTACTGAATAAGTATGTTCCGTATTCTTATCGAAGATAGTTGCAGTTCCTGTGAAATTGCTAATTGCTTTTTCATACAATTTACAATCAAAAGAATTTAAATCGTTATTAATTTTAAGTTTATCCATTACTCTTTTTACAGGCTCAAATGCATAGATTTCTGCATTAGAATTAACGGCTTTGGAAATCATACTATAAATCCCTGTATTCGCTCCTATATCGAAAATGACATCAGAATTTCGACTCAACTCTGTCCATACCTGTAAAGAGTGCTTTTCCCAACCATTGAATAACCCATTCCAGAAAATTTCATTTTCAATCTGATATCCAAAGTGCATCATTCTGAATTTTTCAGACTTACTTATGGCAACGGTTATTTGATCATTAAAATGTAAATGCTTGTATACTTTTTGGCTTGGTTTGTAGACTATTTTAAGAAGAGAAAATATTTTTTTCTTAAAAGGGATCAAGAGATACGCTTTTTTAAGTGAGTTTTTCATCTAATAATTAATTGTTTGTGAATTCACTTTTTGATAAAATACCCTTTTAGTGAAATGCCAAGATTAAACATATTTAAGAATTTATTTACCATGGATTTGATAAGCCTTAAATACCATTTTTTACTAATATTATCCCTTATTGTCTCATCGTCCGAATTGGTTCTCGCTTTACCCTCCGTATTCTTATTCTTTGAATTTTTTATTCTACTAATACTTATTCCAGTAGTTAAAGTTTTAAGTTTTACAAAACCAGTATCCTCTGCTATTTTTCTAAGGGTTTTTTTTGTGTAATAAGAAAGGTGCTCAGGGTAGCAGATAACATTGTATTCGCTTTTTAAATAATAACGCATTATTGAATCAAAGTTTGGAGTTGTACAATAAAATAGACCCCCATTTCTTAAAAATGAATTAATATAACCAAGCTCCTGCTGAGGATTATTTATATGTTCTATAACTTCAAATGAAGTAATAACATCGAAGCTATTTAATGGAAAAGCACTTATTTCTAAGGGACCTTGGTGCATATTTAAACCTTTCTTTCTTCCTAGTTCGATAGCTTCATCAGCATATTCAGAGCCAAATACATTCCATCCTCTCTTTTTTGCTTCTAGTAAGAACCATCCTCTTCCGCAGCCAACATCTAAGAGGTTATTAGTCTTCCTATAGATTTCAAATTCATCCAATAATTTATTGTAACTATGGATAGTAGATACAGAAAGTGCGCTATCGTTTGAGTAGTCATATTTTTTATAATATTCTTGAAGCTCTTTATCGGTTGGGATTCTTTCCATAAAAATAAATCCACAATCTTTACATTTTAATAAGCCTTTGGTTTCATAATAATTATCTAATTTTTTTATCTTGGCTGAATTGCAAATTAAACAAGTATCATTTTTGTTCATCTCTAGGCTGTAGATTTATTAGCGACAAAAGAAAGAATAAATATCTTATTTAAAATGGCTAATCAGCCAATTCATTTAACTTTACATTCATGGGAAAGAAGGTAGTTTATATTCTATCACAAGTGGATAAAGCTGTTGCTTTTGAATGGTTAGCGGAGGAGTTTCAAAATAAAGGCATTGAATTGGTCTTCATTTTAATTAATGATAGGATGGATACACCTTTCTCCAACTTTTTAAAAAACCAAAAAGTAGAATTTTACACCTTCCCTTTAAAGTCTAAAAAACAATATATATATACTGCCTTTAAGATTTCTAAAGTTTTAAAAAGATTAGGCAATGTAATTGTTCATGCTCATTTATTTGAAGGCGGATTAATAGGGCTTACTGCTGCAAAACTAGCAGGAGTGAAGAGGCGAATATATACAAGGCATCATTCAACTTCACATCATGAATACTTTCCGAATGCAGTTAAGTATGATAGACTAATTAATTGGCTAGCCACAGATATAATCGCGATTAGCAACAATGTTAAAGAGGTTTTAATAGAAAAGGAGAATGTAAGTTCTAATAAAATTACTTTAGTAGAGCATGGGTTTAAATTAAACCAATTTAGAGATGTTGAACAGGAAAGAGTTCAAAAGCTATATAGTTATCATAGAATACCAAAAGATAAAACGATAATAGCAACTATTTCTAGATATGTAGAGTTGAAAGGCATTGAATACGTTATTGAAGCATTTAATCAGCTAAATAGAATCTATCCAGAAACTCATTTACTCTTAGCAAATTCTGGAGGTAACTACGAATCAGTTATTAGAAATAAATTAGCTGAATTAAATCCAGATTCTTACTCTGAAATAAAGTTTGAGCCTGATTTGTTTGCCCTTTATAAGGTGATTGATATATTTTGCCATGTCCCCATAAATTCGCAAGTTGAAGCTTACGGACAAACCTATGTGGAGGCTTTAGCAGCAGGTGTACCTTCCATATTTACCCTTTCAGGAATAGCAAAAGACTTTATAGTGGAAGAAAAGAATGCTTTAGTTGTAAATTATAAAAGCTCTGACGAAATTTTCCTTGCCATGAAGAGGATACTGGAAGATAGAAATCTAAAAAATTCTTTAATAAACAATGGAATAGTATCAGTTAAAAGATTCGGACTTAACCAAATGATAGACAGTTTAAAACAATTGTATTTTTCTGAAAATTGATGGGGAGAAAGAGTAAAGAATTCAATATTTTTACCCTTTGGCCAGATGGAAAAAGAAACTAATCAAGACCCTTTATTCACAATAGTAATTCCTACTTACAATAGGGCAGAACTAATTCTTGAAACTTTAGAAACTGTCTTCAATCAGACTTGTAAGAAATTTGAAGTGATAGTTGTTGATAATGCATCTACAGATAATTCTGCTGCAATACTAAGGCAACTTGAAGAGAGCGGAAAGATTAAATTGATTTTGAATTCTAGGAATTTAGAACGTTCTAGAGCCAGAAACATTGGTTTTATGCATGCAAAGGGCAAATTTTTAACTCTTTTAGATTCGGATGATTTTATGTATCCTAATGCATTGAAAGATGCTGAAGAGTTCATTAATAATAATGCTGAAATTGATTTTTTCCATTCTTATTACGAGTTAGTAAATAATAACAAAGAACCTTTATTTCATTATCGTTTTCCTGCCGAATCAAAACAAATTAAGAAGCTATCAGAAGGAAATTTCATTTCCTGTATTGGTGTCTTTTTGTCAAAGAATATTTATAAAGAGTTTCATTTTAATGAGGATGAAGCAGTTTTAGGCTCAGAAGATTGGGAGTTATGGATTCGTATTAGATCCAAGTATCAGTTAGGTGTCATACCCAAAGTGAATTTTGGTATACGAAATCATCCCAATAGATCCATTTCATCGTACGACCTAGACTCTATAATTAAAAGAAAGCAGCATATCATTGATGGATTGTTAGCTATTGACTCTGTAAAGAAAGTATTTGGTAAGCATGAGAACCTCATGAGATCATCAGCTTATGTCTTTGCTGCAGTTAGTGCAAATCAAGCCAAACATTTTAAGAAGTCTAAGTCTTTTTTAAAACAGGCTCTTAAGTTAAATAGTAAGTTAATAATGAACCCAAGATTTTTAAGGGTGGCACAAATAGCAAGTTTACAAATCGATAAAAGTTTTAGTTAGAATGAAAAAGACAATATTAATAACAGGCGGTACAGGATTTTTAGGTAGAAGGTTAGGCTTAGCCCTAAAAGGCAAGTATAGGGTGGTTTTAACAGGACGAAACAATAAGCAAAATGCATTTGCTCAGCAATATACTGGATGTGAAGTTTTGCCTATGGATATTGTAAATATTGAAGGAGTACGAGATACATTTACCGAAGTTAAGCCAGATATAGTAATTCATGCTGCAGCTACTAAATTTGTCGACTTAGCTGAAAAACAGCCAATGGAATGTGTTGATGTAAATTCAATTGGGTCTCAAAATATTGCAAGAATTGCAGTAGAAAAAGGAGTGAAAGATGTGATTGGGATTAGTACAGATAAAGCAGCACCTCCTGTAAGAAATACTTACGGCTTAACAAAGGCACTTATGGAAAGAGTTTTTTGTTCGATGAATGGGAAAACAGAAACTCGCTTTTGTTGTGTGAGGTATGGAAATGTGGCATGGTCAACAGGTTCAGTTCTTACTATTTGGAAAAAGATGCATGAAGAAACAGGAACTATTGGCACAACTGGTCCTGAAATGAGAAGATTTTTCTTTACAGTGGATGAGGCAGTTAAACTAGTTGTGACAGCATTGGAAAATATGGAGGAATTGCAAGGAAAAGTTCTATCTAGAGAAATGAAAGCTGCCCAAATTGAAGATTTATTAACTACTTGGACTAAATTTAAGGGTGGAAAATATGAAAGGATAGAAGGAAGACCGGGAGAAAGAGATGATGAATTCCTAATAGGAGAAACAGAATTGGCTTACACTCAAATTAAGTATTATGATAATGTAAGACATTATATCATTTCATTTAATGAGAAAGTTAAAGAACCATTAAGAGAAGTTTTTTCTTCAGCAAATGCTAGTCGTTTAAGCGAAAAAGAAATGATGGAGATTATTGATAATCCGCCAAAAGAAGAAAAGTAGGATGACAAAAATAAATCATGCTATAATAATGGCCGCAGGCAGGGGTAGTAGAATGATGCCCTTGACTGACTCCATACCGAAAGCCATGGCTCAATTGGGTGACACAACTTTGATTGTGAACGGGATTGAAAAAATTAAGAAAGTACTAAAGAATATTCATATCACAGTTGGATATAAGAAGTCTGATTTAGCAAAGCATGTTATTGAACATAATGTTTCTACAGTCTTAAATACGGAAGGTAAAGGTAATGCTTGGTGGGTGTTTAACTCACTTTTAAAAGATTTAAATGAACCAATATTCGTTCTAACCTGCGACAATGTAATTGATTTAGATTTTGATTTATTAGCAGAAAACTATTACAGTTTAGGAGAACCTGCTTGTATGGTTGTTCCTGTAAGTCCAATAGAAGGCTTAGATGGCGACTATATATTTGAGAAAGAGAATATAATTGTTGAATTAGATAGATCAAAAAAGGGAGAAAAGTATTGCTCAGGCATTCAAGTGCTAAATCCAAAGAAGATTAACTCCTTAATCAATTCTTGCGATGATTTTTATGATGTTTGGAATCAATTAATATTGATAGAACAACTTTATTGCTCAGATATATTTCCTGAAAAATGGTTTACTGTAGATACTATGGAGCAATTGGAGAAGGCAAATAACAATAGAAGCTAGATTAGCTAATACTCTTATTCTTAAACTTGGCTTTATAATAGATAATTGCCAAGGAGCTAGCAAAGAATGGTAGACAGGGTATTTTGTACCTTGAGAGGGCACCAAAATTATAAGAAGTCAATCCAACAGCAATACCTAGCATTATAGAGAACAAAAGAAATGCCCTTACCTCTGCGTTTGAAAAAGAGATTTTTAAGAATTTTAATGGACCAACTTTAAAGAGCACAAAAAACGTAAGGCAAAGCAAAACGAAAGACTGAATAGCTTCGAAAAAAGTTGCAAAATTCCGAGTATCTATAAATGGGAAAGGCCTGTAGTAAGTAACAAAGAGAGCTTCAGGAGCTTTTTGTAATACTCCTGATAAGGTAAATTCTACATTGCCTAAAGTATATCCAGATTGATCCCTATTATCTGCTAGATAGGTATGCCAACTTTGAAAACCCTCCGCCATGGATTGCACGTTTTCTATAGAATACTTTCCTGCACCCTCTGATATATTTTGTACTAAGAAAATCCCTCCTAAAACTATAATTGCCAGTAAGGTTGGGGTTATAATTATTTTCAACGCTTTATTATTTATTTTCTGAGATATTTGAGCATGCACCCATAAAAGCGTAGTAGGTATAAAAGTATATAAAATGTAGGGTTTTAATTTTAAGCAAAGGAAAACAGAAATTATAATTAGAACTGATGATAAGATTACTTTTCTTCGCTTACTTAGGTTATATACAGAATAAAATATTATAGTAATATTAAATAAAGTAATTGTGTCTTTTAATATACCACTGCTCCATATGGCAATAGTTGGATAAAATAAAATACAATAACTGAGAATTCGTGATAAGCGGGGATAAATGGATGTTAGTACGGAATAAAATAACCAAACGCCATAAAAAGAAAAGACTGTAATTAATATAGTTGTGGCTAAAAACTGATTTAACCCAAAAAAACAGAAGAAAGCCATGATTTGACACATCACCCTAGTTGAAGTGTCTTTATAAATATAATATATATAAGATAAATCTGAGTCCTGATAGTATCCAAGATCAGAGAAATCAGTAAATAGGTATTGGAAAAATCTAGAAGGATTATCGCTAATCATTTGATTGATAAACTTTCCACCTGCGAAATATAAAAAGGTATCTCCTCCTCGATATATATAAATATGCAGTATCACAAATAAGACCGCTGAAATTAATTTGAAATAAAAAAATTTCATGAAGTATTTACTGTTTTCAGGAGAAGTAAGCCTCTTCTTTGTATATAAAGCCAATAGAACCAATACGCAGAAGTATAGAGAACTTAAAAATAAATCAGGTAGTGCTATTGACTTTAAATACAATGGTATTGCGTATTTATGTGAATATTGAAAGTCTTAAAGAGATAAATTATTTTTCCTTAAACCATTAAACTAGTATCACTTTTAAATATTCTTTTTTAAGAGAAAAATAAATTCAAATTATTACGAATACTAGAAAGTGTAATTCTTGTTATGCGGTAAAGATAATTAGAATTAGATATTTAATTAAAACTTTTAAGCTGCTAGAGTAGTTGAGCAATCCAAAACTATGTTTTATAGATTAATGTTGTTTTTGTTTCATATAATTCTATTGGATTTTAATTGAGGTTTTTATTACTGGATTTTCCTTGGTGATATTGAACATAGTAGCTCATTTGACTTAACAACTTTAGTATTTTTACATACAAGATGATTAAGAGGAGTGTTTTTGTAATCTATTTGACTTTAATAAGTTATGCGCTATTGGCTCAATCAACTTCACTTGTTTACCCAAAGAATAACCAAGTTATTTCAAGTTCTTTTTCATTTAAATGGAATGCATTGAAAAATGCAGACCAATACAATCTCTTAGTTTCAGCTGACCCAAGTTTTAATTCCATTGAAAAAAATGAGCTAATTTTTGGCTTAGATTATCTATATACCCCTCCATCTTCTGGAAAATTTTATTGGAAAGTTTATGCTTTAAGAAATAACCTCAGAATAGATTCTTCTGAAGTAATAAGTTTTCAAATTTTTAGCCCATTAGATTTGACAAACCTGCACTTCTGGGTAAGAGCTGATAGTGGAGTTGTATTAACTAACGGATCTGTTAATACTTGGACTGATCTAAGTCTTCAAAATAATAGCATCACACAAATAGATACCTCTAGACGGCCACTTTTTATTTCAAATGCTTTGAATAATTTACCAGTTATCCAATTTGATGCAGTAAATGATAAGTTTAATACTACGGTCGATTTAAATCAGACTGGATTTTCAATATCATCGGTCTATAATTCTTCTTTAGCTAGCTCTGGTATTCGAATGATTAATGGGACAACAAATTATATATATGGACCTTTTAGTGGACTGCATAGAGTTTTTAATGGTGGCTTTGTAGCAGGAAAGCCTGTTGTTGTAAACAGGTATGTGGTGCATACAGCAAACTCTGTAAATGACACATTAAACAATTATGTAAATAATGCATTTTATGGAAACCGGAAGAATTCTTATTTGCCTGGAATAATTGAAATTGGACGTAATGCTATACGCGGGAATATTGCAGAAATAGTTATTACAAAAGGTGGAATATCGGATTTAGAAAGAGAATCAATCGACAACTACCTCATGGACAAATACGCTCCACCAATTAATCTTGGTGCAGATAAAACCGTCTGCTCCTTTCCTGATTCATTAAGTTTAGATATTGATTATGCATTAGATTTTCAATGGAGTACCGGAGATACCACTAATAAAGCTATTATTGATTCTGCAGGTAAATATTACCTTACTATTACCGATATGTTCGAAAGAACTTCCATAGATTCTATCGTTTTCTATCAAGATACGAATAACTATTCCGTAGATTTTGATTTTACAGATTCTACGATTTGCCTGGGAGATTCTATTCGTATAACTGCAGGACCGGAGCAATATCAATATCTATGGAGTACCTCAGAAACATCACCCAGTATTATGATTAATACTGCTAATAATTATTCAGTTACGCTTACAAATTGTTTTACAAATAGCTCAATAGATAGTTTTAATATATACACTAATCAGCCCAGGTTTTCATTAGGAAGTGATACGATAGGCTGTTTTAATAATTTGCCATTAATTAGACCAGATTCTAACTTTCAGAATGTTTCCTACTTATGGTCTACAATGGAGACTGTTTCTAGCATAATAGCTGATACAAGTGATAATTATATCTTAACAGTGACAGATAACTTTCAATGCACTTATTCAGATAGCATATTTGTAGAGATAGACTCCGCTTTAATCAATATTAGCCTAGGAAGTGATACTTCTTTATGCATTGGAAACTCTTTTGGTTTAGAGATTACAGATACTTCTATTGTTTCTTATCTATGGTCTACAGGAAATACCAATCCCCAAGAAGCTGTAGATACTTCAGGACTATACAAACTTACCGTAACAAACAATTTCTGTCAAAATTCGGATAGTATTCAAATAAATATTCAAGGGGATGCACCTTCTGCAAACTTTACCTTTAACAATCTGTGCTTTAAAGATACTGTTCGATTTGTAAATACAAGTGGAGCTCCAACAGGAGATACTATTCTTAATAGCTATTGGAGTTTTGGGAATAATGTGGATAGTTCATTTAATTCTGAGTTTCGATTCGATTCTGTTCGAATTTATCAAGTGCTTCTAGAGGTATTTACAGATAAAGGCTGCAGCGATACTACCTCAAGGTATGTGCAAATAGATCCTAAGCCAAAATCTAACTTTACTGTAAATGATAGATGTTCTAAACAAGAAATTTCTTTTTTTGAGAATAGTAGTGTTGTTGGAGGTTCCATTGTTTCATACCGTTGGGATTTTGGAGATACAACTACATTAATAGATACCTCAAGAAACCCTTTCGAAGTGTATACTTATGATACCTTAGGTAACTATTTGGTAACCTTAGAAGTTACTACTTCTGATGGTTGTAAAGACACACTCATAGAGAATGTATTGGTAAATCCATCTCCAAATGTAGATTTTGAAGCCGTTGGAAATTGTTTTGGAGATTCTACAAGCTTTACCAACCTTTCAAGCATCGCACAGGGGTCAAATGTTAGCTTTTTATGGCTAATGAATGGGCAACAAATTAATCAGGAGAATACCAAAATTAAATTTTTAAATGCAGGGAGCAGACCACTAGCTTTTATTGTGGAATCTGATAGTGCTTGTATATCTACCCTAATAGACACCATAATGATTAATAGAAAGCCAACTGCTGCCTTTCTTGCCAATAATGTTTGCGAAGGATCTGCTATTCAAGTGGTAGATCAAAGCTTTGTTATAGCTGACTCTATAACTTCTTATCGTTATTACTTGAGCAATGGAAGCTCTGCAGATACTAGCTTTTCAGATAATCCTATATTTAGTAACAAAGAAGTAAGTGCTTATAGTTTAAAACAAATTCTTATCACTTCCAATGGTTGTATAGATTCAACATTGAAATCTGTTGAAGTAAAAGAAAGACCAAATGCAGACTTTATTATATTAAATAATGGGAGTGGAGCTCCTTATTCTCTTGAAGTAGATAACAGATCTACTGACAATGATTTGAACTTATGGAAATTTGATAATGGGGATAGTTCTTTAGCCGAGTTGCCTGATTATGTCTTTCAAGATACTGGGAGCTATAATTTGGAGCTTATCGTAGAGTCGGTAAATAATTGTAAAGATAGCATAGCGAAAACACTTAGAGTAACTCCATATTTTTTAGACGCAGCCATTCAAGATGTCGAGCTATTTGAAGATAATAACGGCTTTTTAAAGTTAAGAGTTAATATTGCAAATCTTGGCAACAACACCATAGAATCGGCAGATTTAATAGCCTCATTAAACAATCAAGTAAATATTCAAGAAACTTCAACAGATAAAGTTTTTAAAGGAAATTCCACAGGATATCTTTTTACTTCTTCTTTTCTTAAAGGAGATAATAGTGACCTAAATTTTGTTTGTGTAAAAATGGGAGAGGTGAATGGGGTAGAGGATGATGTTAGCAATAATAACCTCCTATGTAAAGAAGGTTTTTCATCTCAATTTTACATCAATTTGTATCCAAATCCATCTAGCAATCAAGTGAATATTGATTATGTGCTTCCTCAAGATGGAACTATAAGTATTATTCTTTATGACCAAATTGGGAGAGAATTAAAGGTGATTATTGATAACGTTTTCTCAGAAAAAGGACTCTATTCATCACTTTTAGATGTAAGTGCTTTACAGTCAGGAATGTATACCATTAGTTTTAGGTATAATGGAATTCGGGAAACAAAAACTTTAGTCGTACGCTAATGAAACTCCTCTTCGCCACACAAAACAAAAACAAAGTAAAGGAGATTCAGAATCAACTGAATGGTTCTTTCGATTTAATTGGTCTTACAGATCTTGACTATTTTGAAGATTTAGAAGAAACTCATGATACACTGAAAGGTAATGCTTTGCAAAAAGCAAACTTTGTGTATAATAAATTCAACTTAAATTGTTTCGCAGATGATACAAGTTTAGAGATTGAAGCTTTAAACGGTGAGCCGGGAGTTAAATCTGCTCGCTATGCAGGCGAAACGAAATCCTTCGATGCAAATATGAATAAGGTTTTAGATCGGCTAGCTGATAAAGAAAGTAGAAGCGCACAATTTCGAACCGTTATTGCCTTGGTCTACAATGGCGAAAAGCATTTATTTGAAGGGGTTTGCAAAGGAGAAATTATTAAAGAAAAGATAGGGGCTGAAGGCTTTGGTTATGACCCCATCTTTAGACCAGATGGATATCAAGAAACTTTCGCTCAAATGAATATGGCACTTAAAAATGAAATTAGCCATAGAGGAATTGCGGTAAAAAAGCTCATCAACTTTTTAAATACTTTACCAAAGTCTTAATTTCGCAGAAAAATAGAATATGAAAGCAATAATGACTACCGAAAAGGGGGAAATGACTATAGAGTTTTACGAGAAGGATGCCCCTAAAACTGTGGAGAACTTCGTAAAACTATCTAAAGATGGATTTTATGATGGCTTAAATTTCCATAGAGTAATTCCAAATTTTGTAGTGCAAGGCGGATGCCCTGATGGAACAGGAGCAGGAGGACCAGGTTACTCTATAGATTGTGAGTTAGATGGGGATAATCAATTTCATGATAGAGGAGTTCTTTCTATGGCACATGCAGGAAGAAACACAGGTGGCTCACAGTTTTTTATCTGTCATGGAAGAGAAAATGTAGCACATTTGGATAGAAACCATACTTGCTTTGGAAAAGTAGTAGAGGGAGTAGATATTGTAGATGAAATAGCAGCAGGAGATAAAATTATTTCAGTAAAAATTATAGAAGATTAAGTATGAGTTTTGAATTAGAAGGTAAGTTAATAGAGAAGTTTGATGTTCAACAAGTAAGTGATGCATTTAAGAAAAGAGAATTTGTTGTTGAAACCGCAGAAGAGGGTGGTGGAAGAACCTTTACAGAGCAGATTAAATTTCAGCTTATTCAAGATAAATGTGACCTAGTTAGTGATATAGATCTGAATTCTAAAGTAAAAGTTTCTTTTAACTTAAAAGGCAGACGATGGGAGAAAGATGGTAAAGTAAATTATTTTACCAATTTAGATGCATGGAGAGTAGAAAGAATGGAAGCGGGTAGTTCTTCTCCATCAACTCCACCACCACCAACGGAAGAGCCTGCTAGCTCATTTGATGCGTCTAACATTAGTTTGGATGACGACGATGATGACTTACCATTTTAATTAAAGGGAATTATTGGATTCTTTAACCCAAATTGTTCTTGGGGGAGCAGTTGGAGAGGCTGTTCTAGGTAAGAAAATAGGTAATAAAGCAATTCTTTGGGGAGCTATTGGAGGAACTATTCCTGATTTAGATACCATTCCAGGGCAATTTATGGATATAGTGAGTAGATTGGATATTCACCGTGGATTTAGTCATTCTATCATATTTGCAATACTTATAGCTCCCATCTTAGGCTATTTAGTTCGGAAGCTTTACAAAAAGAAAGAGGCAACTAATTGGGAGTGGACTCAATTATTCTTTTGGAGTATATTCACGCATCCGCTATTAGATATTTTTACCACTTGGGGTACCCAATTTTTTTGGCCATTCGAATGGAGAATAGCTATACAGTCTATTTTTGTTATTGACCCAGTCTATACTTTGCCATTTCTTCTTTGCCTACTTATAGTTCTATTCTTAAATAGAAAGAGCAATGCGAGAAGAAAAATAAATAGAATTGGCTTGATTATCAGTTCTGCTTATCTGGCTCTCTCTGTAATCTTTAAGTTATATGCCGATAGCGTATTTGAAGGCTTTTTGAAAAAGGAAGAAATAGTCTATAGTCAATTTGAAAGTAGGCCGACACCATTAAATACCATTCTTTGGACGGCAAACATTGAAAGAGAGAAAGATTTCTTAATCAGCTACTATTCTTTTTTTGATGAGGATAAGAACCTACTAACAAAGTCATTTTTTAAGAACCATGAATTACTATATCCATATCGAAACGATGCAGATATTGAAAAGCTAATTTTTCTAACCAAAGGTTATTACATCTTAGAGGCTAAAGAAGATGCTATTTGGATGCATGATCTTAGGTTTGGCTTGCTAGATGGCTTTTATGAAGGTAAGGATGAATTTGTTTTCACCTATATCATTGAACCAAAAGAAGATGGACTTTATATCCATCAGAAAGAAAACTCCTTTGAAGGAATGCAAGATGTTATGGGTAAGCTTTGGGATAGAATTATAGGAATTAAGTCTTTTTAAAGCCAGATTTCACAAATCGTATAAAAGAGTCTTTCCCTTCTTTGGAGCTTAAGCTTTTAATAGTCGACCATAAAGTATTTCTTTCTCTCTCTTCTTCAATCTCCTTTTGAATATTCCTAGCAGGTATTTCTTCTCCTTCTAGGCCCAAATCCTCTCTTCCTCTATCAAGAGCTGCAAGTTGATCTGCATTTTTAAAACTCAACTTGGCCTTATCCATATATCCTAACTGTTCTTCTAATAAGCCCAAATTGTTGTGTGCAATTGCATCTTCTGGATCTAATTGTATGGCAATTTTATAGTCTTCTATAGCTTCTATAGTTCTTCCAAAGCTCCCTTTGATATAAGCTCTGCTCGAATATCTATAGCTTTTCTTAGGTTCAATCTCTACTGCTTTATCCATATCTGCTAAAGCCATTTTTTTATTTTTTAAGTGAAAGTAAACTACTCCTCTTTCACTTATGTATTCTGCATTATTTGGAAACTCCTTGATTAAATCATTCAATAATTTAAGTGCTGAATCAAATTCTCCTTTTTTTAAGCCTTCAATTGCTTTTTTGTACTTTTCCTCTTGTATACTCATGAACTTTTTTTCTATGTCAACAGCTAATTCTTCCGATTCAAAATTAAAAAAGAAAGCCTTAGTATTTGGTGCAACCGGTTTAGTAGGGAAACAACTAATACAACAATTAGTTGCCATAGAGGAAATAGAGCGTATACATATTGTAAATAGGCGAGAACAGCTTTATTCTTCTAATAAAATAAAACAGTATGTTATTGACTACTCTTCTTTAGAGGAAAAGAATGAAATTTTTAAAGTAGACCAAGTATATATCTGCTTGGGAACTACGATTAAGAAAGCAGGAAGTAAAGCAAATTTTGAAGAAGTAGATCTTATCTTAGCTGTTCGGATAGCTAAAATGGCTGCAAATAACTCTGTTGAGAAATTAATAATGATTTCTTCTATGGGTGCCGAAGAAAAATCTTCAAACTTCTATTTGAGTACAAAAGGTAAAGCAGAAAATCAAATTAAGCGTTTAGAAATACCACAAACCTATTTTGTAAGACCTTCCTTATTACTTGGAGATAGGAAAGAAAAAAGAGTAGGGGAAAGCATTGCTAAAATAGTAATGTCAAGTCTTTCCTTCTTATTTATTGGACCCTTTAAGAATTACAAGGCGATAAAAGATACTACAGTTGCAAAGGCAATGATCCATATTATGTTTTCCGAATTGGATTCTAGAGCTTTCGAGAATAAGGAGCTATTTAATTTAGCCGAATAACTATCTCCTGCCTCTTGGAGGGCCTTCCATAGATGGAGAAAGGTTCCATAATTTTATTTCATCGCTTTCATCAACTCCTGAGATTAATTCAATATTAATACCATCTGATAGACCTGTTTCAACATATCTTTTTTCAAAAGTTTGCTCTGCCGTTTCCACTTCAACGTAAGCAGAGTCTCCCTCAAATTGCAATAGAGCTTCTGATATTGCTAATACAGAATCTCTCCTATCTAAAACGATATCAGCATTAGCGCTATATCCAGCTCTGATAAATTGATTCTCCTTTAATTTTACAGCTGCTTTTATTTCAAATTGGATAGCTCCGTCTTCTTCAATTCCTTTCGGAGAGATGTATTCTAGAACTGCATCAAAAGTTTCATTTTCAATTGCTCCAATTTTTAGAATCAAAGCCATTCCGGTTTTAATTTTCCCTACTTCAGATTCATCTACCTTTCCTTCAAAAACTAAATCTGTCATATCAGCTACAGAAGCTACAGTAGTTCCATCATTCATCGTATTCGCTTCAATTACAGAGTTTCCTTCTTCAACTGGTACATCTAGCACCATCCCTTCTATAGTAGAACGGATTAAACGGTTGGTAGACGCTTTGTTAGAAGATGTTTCACCTTTTTTAACTAACTCTAAATTGTCAAATGCTGCTTTATACTCTTCCTTGGCAGTTTTATGGGCTATGTCAAATGCCTGGTATTCTGCTTGAGAAATTACCTTGTCATCAAACAAGCTTTGATTTCTATCTAAATCAAGTTTTGCATTGTCTAAACTAATTTTTGCCTGACGCAATCTATTTTCTGCATTGTTTAAAGAAACCATATTGGGAATAATTTTCACCAAAGCAATCTTGTCATTCTTGCTAACCATATCACCCGCTTCTACGTAAATTTCATCAATAATACCGGATACCTGTGGTTTGATTTCTATCTCCTTTCTTGGTACAATAGAGCCTGTTGCTACTGTCTTATTTATAATATCTGTTGTGATGATACTACTTGTTTTAAAAACCACTGGTTTCTCTTCCGATTTGGAATAAAGGAAATATATGGTCCAAACAAAAACACCTAATAAGGCTATTCCAAGAAATACTTTAAAAAACTTTTTCATAGGTCTAATTATTCTGCTCTAAGAGCTTCTATTGGTTTAATTTTTATTGCTTTTCGTGCGGGAATTAAGCCTCCCAAGGCACCTGAAAATATTAATACACTTAATGCTGTTAATGCTACATTTAGATCAATAGTTGGATTGACAAAAATAGAGTCTCCATTCCCTTCACCTAAAAAACTTGATAGAAATTCGGTAAGTGCTACGCCAAATAATAGACCAAAATAACCTGCAAAAGAAGTAAGTGTAATTGCTTCAAGCATTATTTGTGTTACTATTGAAATAGGTGTTGCACCTATTGCTCTTCTTATTCCAATTTCTTTAGTCCTCTCTTTAACAATAATCAACATGATATTAGAAACGCCAATAATTCCTGCTAATAAGGTGCCGATACCTACTACCCAAATTAAAGTAGAAATACCATTAAATAGCCCATTCATCTGCTCATACTTTTCTTGAGCATTGAAAGAGCCAAAAGCTCGCTCATCGTTAGGTGCAACTTTATGTCTGCGTTTAAGAACATTTAAAATATCTTCTTCAACCTGACTAGCAGATGAGTTAGGTAAGGCAGTTGCAGCAATCCATCCTACAATATTCCCATAATTGAATGCCTTTTGAAAAGTAGAGAAGGGAATAAAGAGAGTCTGTCCATCATTTTCGCTCCTATTTCCTGTTTTCTTAGTCTTCCAAACACCAACTACTTTGAAATAAACGCCATTTATTTTAACATTTTTATTGATAGGGTTTTCCTCTCCAAATAAGACATCTCTCACATTTGTTCCAATTATTACTACTTTTCTTTTATCTTCAATATCATAATGATTCAAAAACCTTCCTTGCAATATTTCCATAGGGTTAATGGCTTGTACTTCTGGGTAGTCTCCCATTACGCTAAAAGCTGCGGACTTATTGTTGTATGTGACGTTGTTTCCTCCACCATATCCCCTCAATTGGTTTCTTGGTACTAAATGTTCCAAACCATTGACTTCCTGTCTAATAACATCCATGTCTTCATTCTTCATATTGAAGTATCTTCCTTTTGGCAGACCTGCATAGGGAACGGATGTTCTTTGCGTCCAAATAAAAACACTATTGGTTGCAGTGCCACCAAACTTTTTGGTTACCCCATTTTCTAGCCCATTACCTGAACCTAGCATAATAATGAGCATGAAAATACCCCAGAATACTCCAAATGCAGTAAGGAAAGTTCTTAGCTTGTTCTTTTTAAGAGAACTGTATATTTCTTGCCATCTATCTAAATCAAACATATCATTCGTCTCTTAATGCAACAATTGGGCGTATTATAGATGCTTTTCGGGCAGGAATGATACCTGCTAATGCTCCTGCAGAAACTAAGAGGATAGTTGCAGAAATCGCAATTTGAAAATCTACCTCTGGGTTCTGAAAGAAAGGAGTGTCAGGAGGAATAAAACTCCCTACGAGTTCAATAAGCCCCACACCTAATACCATACCAATATAACCAGACACGGAAGTAATCAAAATAGATTCCATGAGTATTAAACCAATAATACTTGACGGGGTAGCTCCCAAGGCTTTTCGAATACCAATTTCTTTGGTTCTTTCTTTTACAACAATAAGCATGATGTTACTAATGCCAACAATACCTGCAATAATGGTCATGATTCCAATGATCCAAATGAAGACATTGATGCCAGTAAACATGCTTTGTATTTCTTGATACCCCTCTACATTATTCCATATTCTAAGTGCTCTTTCATCTTTGGGGTCAAAGTTGTGCCTTTTAGCGATAAGCGCCCTAACCTCTTTTTCAATTTCCTTGCTTTCTTCTACTGTGGCATCTCCTACGGTGAACATCATTCTGCTTATTCTATCCCCACCATTATATACTAACTGGGCGGTTGTTATAGGCATGTATAAAACTTCTTGTTCATTCTCTCCACCTTCATCTTCAAAGACTCCAATAATTTTAAAAGGAACTCCATTAATTTTTACATATTTTCCTATGGGGTCTTCTTCTTTAAATAAAACATTCTTCGCCAAAGTGCCTATAGAGGCTACTTTTCTTCTTTCTTTAATATCTTTTTCATTAATAAATCTACCTTTAACGGTTAAGGTTTTCTCAATATACTGATGGTCTGGGTGAACCGTTCTAATAGAGAAAGAAGAGTTTTCTCCTTTATAAGAAACTCCTGTTCCACTGGGTACATTATACCTTCCACTCAACTTTTCTATTTGAGAAATCTCATTCAACAAGCTTTCATAGTCTGCATTATCAAATTCGATAAAACGACCAGGTTTCATCCCTTTGAAAGGTATACTTGTTTGTCTTGGCGTTAACCATATACTATTGGTTGCAGTATCTTTAAATTCATCTTGAGCTCCATTTTTTAATCCGGTACCTGAACCTAATAAGATAATAAGCATAAATATTCCCCAAGCAACACTAAAGCCAGTAAGCACTGTTCTTAGCTTATTTTTGCTAATGGTGTGAAATATTTCTTGCCACTTATCTCTATCAAACATGGCTTTCTTCTTTGATTATTTGACCATCTTTCAATCGAATTAAACGATCTGTTTGCGCAGCGATGTCATTTTCGTGCGTTACAATAATAACGGTAATCCCTTCTTCATTAATTTTCCTCAATAACTTCATAACCTCTGTAGAAGTAACAGAATCAAGTGCTCCTGTTGGCTCATCGGCCAATAATACTTTTGGTTGACTAATTAAAGCCCTAGCAATTGCCACTCTTTGTTTTTGCCCCCCTGAAAGCTCATTGGGTAGGTGAGTAGCCCATTCCCCTAATCCAACTTTTTCTAAATATTCTAAAGCTAATTTATTCCTTTCTTTCCGACTCACTTTTTTGTAGTACAATGGCAATGCTACATTTTCCATCGCATTTTTAAAGGAGATAAGGTTAAACGACTGAAAAACGAATCCCAGAAATTTATTTCTGTATTGTGCAGCCTTTGTTTCTGATAAGTCTTTTATCAACGTTCCATCTAGGGTATAGGTGCCTTCATCATAATTGTCTAACATCCCAAGAATATTCAAAAGAGTAGACTTTCCAGATCCTGAAGAACCCATGATAGAAACCATTTCTCCTTCTTTAATCTCCATGTCAATTCCTTTGAGCACATGAAGCTTATTCTTACCCATTTGGTAAGACTTATGGATGTTCTTTAAGTTAATCATCTAATAGTAAATATATTATTAAATCAAATGGGATATATCTATTTTGGATAGATGGTTACATAATTAGATAGGCGCAATTATTTAAGTAGAAATTTTGCGCTAATTGGATGATGATCGGATAACTTTTCTGAATGGGTGTCAAAATCCTTCACTTCAAAATTATCATCCATAAAGATGTAATCTATTCTAAAAGAAGGAAACTCTCCGATATATGTTCTACCTAAACCACTACCTGCTTTCATAAAAGCATCTTGAAATTCGCCTTTAATTTGACCATAAGCATAAGAACTTGGCGTATCGTTAAAGTCTCCGCATAATATGGTAGGAAATGGCGATTGATCTAGACTCTTTCTTATTGAATCTGCTTGTTGTGCTCTTCTTTTAAAACCATATTTAATTTTATTTACCATCATCATCTCATCTCCAAAGTCTTCTGAATATTGGTTCTGATTAATTTCTTGCATGGCTTTATAATCGCGTTTATCTAGCTTTATAGATGCCAAATGGGTATTGTAAACTCTTATTGTTTTATTTTTTATTTCAATATCTGTGTATATGCAGGCATTGTCATCTTTTTCTTTAAAATTAACTAGGCCGCGACCAACTATAGGGTATTTACTGAATGTTACCAATCCCCAATGATCGTTTTCTCTCAAGGTAGTAGTGTAATAGGTATGGTAGTTTTTTGATTCTAAAAATTGCACTAGAGTATCTAGTGTTTTAAAATTGTACTTAGGGTTGGGAATATCGGTATTGTAAAACTCTTGCAAGCATAAAATATGTGCTTGTTCTTCTTCCAGGAATTCGAATATTTTATTTCTGGTTGTTTTTTCTTTGGTCCACATATAGAGGTCAAATACCCTTACATTAAAAGAAAGCACTTTTACAGTTTCCTCTACATTCTCTTCATTTCCACTCAATCTTAACTGAGCAAACTTTGGAACGGTTTTGTAAGCCAAGAAAAGGATTATTAAGGAGAGAAAAATTCTGGAACTACCCCTGAAAATCCAAAAAATAACAAAAAAGAAATTTAGAATTAGAAAGTAAGGTAGTGCTAATCCAAAAAATGCAACTGGCCAAAAATTAGTAGGGTTTATGAGAGGTGCTGCATATCCTATTAAGGTAGCAATTGCCAGTAAAACATTTAATCCGAAAACAAACTTTCCTAGAAATTTAAAGCCTTTCAACACACTTGAAAAATAAGTAAGATTTTGTTACTTCTTGTCTAATTTTAAAGAATGCCCCATTTTTTCTTTTTTTGTTCTGAGGTATAAATCATTGTGCTTGTTCGATTTTATCTCTAGGCTTACATTATCTGTAATCTCCAAACCGTAACCAATTAAACCAGTTCTTTTTTTTGGGTTATTACTCATAAGTCTCATCTTAGAAACTCCTAAATCTCCTAGAATTTGAGCACCTATGCCATAATCTCGGTCATCCATATTAAAGCCAAGCTTTATATTTGCCTCAACAGTATCTAAGCCTTCTTCTTGTAATTTATAAGCTTTTAGTTTGTTCAATAAACCAATTCCTCTGCCTTCCTGGTTCATGTAAACGATAACTCCTTTACCTTCTTTCTCAATCAACTTCATAGCCTCTTGCAGTTGAGGACCACAATCGCATCTGCAAGAACCAAAAATATCACCAGTCATGCAAGAAGAGTGTACCCTTACCAAAACAGGCTCCTCTTTATTCCATTCTCCTTTTACTAAGGCTAAATGTTCTTGACCGTTGGTTGTTTGACTGTAGTGAATTAATCTAAAGTCTCCGTATTCTGTAGGCAATTGAACTTCAACCTCTCTTTTTATTAGCGATTCATTAGCCAATCTATAGGCAATTAAATCTTTAATGGTCACAAGCTTTAAATCAAACTTTTTAGCAATTTCTTTTAACTGCGGAAGACGTGCCATGGTTCCATCTTCATTCATTATTTCAACTATAACTCCTGCAGGCTGCATACCTGCTAATCTAGCAAAATCTATAGCAGCTTCGGTATGCCCGGCTCTTCTTAAAACTCCTCCTTTTTTTGCTCTAAGAGGGAAAATGTGACCAGGTTTTCCTAATTCTTCTGCTTTAGTATTCGGATCTACTAATGCTTTTATCGTTTTAGCTCTATCACTTGCTGAAATACCTGTTGTAGTTCCATGTCCAATTAAATCGATGGATACGGTAAAAGGTGTTTCATAAGCAGCTGTATTTTGATTTACCATCATATCCAACTTTAGCTCATCACAACGATCTTCTACCAAAGGGGCGCATATTAAGCCTCTTCCATGCGTAGCCATAAAGTTGATTACTTGTGCATTTACTTTTTCCGCAGCGATTAAAAAATCTCCCTCATTTTCTCTATCTTCATCGTCTACAACAATGATAATTTCTCCATTTTTAATGGCTTCTATTGCTTCTTCTATGGTATTTAAATCCATGCTTATTATTTGAATGTCAAAGTTAGTCAATACGACCAACAGCAGGGCAAAATGTTTTCTAAATCTCTTGTGATTAAATAAAGGCGATTAAATCATTTTCAATCCAACCGCTATTGCCATTCGGTAAAGATACTTCTGTCCATCCTTCTGCAGAAGACTTTACTTTTACTTTTGTGCCTTCATGCAATACAAATAATTTAGAACTACCTTCACTTGGAGAGCTATTAATATTTACAGTAGGCTCTATAATAATTGCAAAATCAACACTTTTAAGAATGGCTTGGTGACGAAAAGCCATAAACCAGAATAGGACAGCTAAAAACAAATTGATAATTCCAAAATAGAAGCCAAGCTTTTTTAAGGAAATGCCATTACTTAATAAGTAGGTGGATAAGCCAATTATAAAAAAAATAAAAAGTAAAATGCTGCCATTACTCCATGTTTTCAAAGAAAATAAGTTAAGCAAACTTTTCCACCAACGATAAATGAATAGTTCTGGAATTTGATCAATCTTATCGATTGTTTTAGCGTTGGCAATTTCAAGGTTGTGCTTAGCATCCTCCATAGAAGGGTTAATCTTTATAGCCTTCTCATAATGAAGAATAGCCAATGCTAAGTCGTTATTTTTAAAGTATGCATTTGCTAAATTGTAATGCAAGTCTTCCGATAGGTAATTGCTGTCGAGAAGAGTAGTATAGATTTGTATGCTTTTGTTGTACTCTCCTTTTTTGTAATTACTTGCAGCAGAGTCTAACATACTTTCACTACTAGCAAATAGTCCAACATTGATTAAAGAAAGAAATAATATGGGGATAAATCTTCTCATTTTAATACACTTTCAACCTCACTTATAATATCTATCGATTTTTGGTATATACTTTCAGCAGAATCAGCAGACTGCGGGGCAAATCTTGCCATTTCAGAAGAATGAATTACTTCTTTAAGATTGTTTATGGTATTAGAATCTATCTCTGATTTAGATAAAGATTCAACTATTTTATCAATAGAAATCTCCGCTTTACTCAAATTATAGTAGTCTTGAAAGTAATTGTATAATGCATTGGATATTTCCTCAAAGAAAGCACTTAATTCTCCTTTATCTAAGAGTTTTTTGGCATTTCTAAGTTTTTGTTTGGCTTTGCTATTCGCTTTTGATTTTCTTAATCCAACTTGGTCTTTCGATTTCTCTTTAATTCTTTTCGAAATTAAATAAATACCTAAAAGAAGAAAGAGCAGGGATAGAACAACTAGGTAATAAGCTAAAGAACCAAAGAACTGATGATCTGCTTTAATTAGATTTATGTTCGAAAGGTGGATATACCTTATGTCATTGTCTAAAATTTCAATCTCATTTTTTCTACTTCTCCCACTTAAAACAACAGACTCTTCTTCTGCACCTTTTTCCACTTCTATAGATATTGGTTCTGTTTTAATTGTTTTATAGCTTTTTGTCGCTAAGTCGAAGTAAGAAAAACTTAAAGGGTCAATTTTAAAACTCCCTGAATGTCTTGGTATTACTAAGTAATTGAATTCTTTACTTCCTTTACTTCCGCTAAATGATGTCTTAAAGTTGTTTTTTGTTTCTGGATCGTAAACTTCAAAGTCGGGAGGGAAATTAATTTTTGGTGCTCCAATTAAGGGAAGGTTTCCATTGCCTTTTAATACAACTTTAAAATCTATAGCTTCATTTGACTTTACACTGTTTTTTGAGGCAATTAGTGAAAAATCAAATTGGCCAACAGCACCACTAAAGTCAGCAGGTTTTCCTTGTTTGGGTAAAGGTTTTATCTCAATAGGTATAGGACTACTTTTAGTGATGACTTCTTTTCTCTCATAAGAACCAAACATAGATTCAAACATGCTTCTTGCTCTTCTGCTTCTTACTTGTACCGTAATTTTCATAGATAGCGGATCTATTTCGAGCTTGCCCGATCTTTGCGGGTAGAGTACTGTTTGCTGCAATTCTGCTACTTGATAGGTTTCTCCATCAATATATTCTGTTGATAATTCAATTTGATCGTATACAGATCGTAAATCTTGCGACCAAAAGCCATTCAATGCAGGTAGGCTTTCTAAATTTATTCCTGCTAGAGATAATTTGGAGTATAACTTATAGGTAACCGTAATTTTTTCGCCTACATAGGCCGATTTCTTATCTACAAAAGATTTAATAAATACATAATCACTTAGTTCTTCTCCTTGTTCTTTTCTTTCATTTTGCCTTTGTTTTTGAGCATTTGAGCCATTAGGGTTTTTGTCAACTACTTCAATAGAAATTGGATCTGTTTTCTGAACTTTTCCATTGACATTAATTTCTGCCGGAGGAATGCTATACTTACCTGTTTTAGTAGAAACTAGGATATAACTTATGGTGTAGGATTGTGTTCTATTTCCATTAATAATTTGTACGCTACTCGATTGATTTGGCCCTGATAATACACCAAATGTTCCAAAGTCAGGAGGAGTGAAATTTCCACCACCAGCATTGATGGTAAAGGTTACTTGAAACCTCTGACCAAGCTCTACTACGCTATGGCTACTTTTGGCTGTAAAATTTACTGCAGCGGAGTAGCTTAGCTGAGATAAAAGAAAGAAGAATATCATTAAAAGTCTTCTCATTTACCAGTCTTTTTCAATATTAACATCAATTTCTTTCCCCTTTTTCTTCTTCAATTTCTCTTGAATTTCCTTTTCTTTATTGTTCAACGCTTCTAGAATTCTTTCAGCATCCTCTCTAGACATTTCTTGTTCTTTCTGCTGCTGCTGTTGCTGTTGTTGTTCTTCTTCCTGTTGTTCTTGCTCTTGCTCCTGTTGTTCCTGCTGCTCTTGTTGTTCCTGCTCTTGTTCTTCTTGATTTTCTTGCTTATCCTGTTGTTCTTGATCTTGTTTTTCCTCTTGCTGCTCTTGTTCTTGCTCTTGTTGCTGTTGTTCTTGTTGTTGTTGTTGCAACATTTGTTGCGCATAAGCTAGATTGTAGCGACTATCTTCATCTTGTGGATTATTGATTAAAGCATTTTTATAAGCATTAACACTTTCTTCAAATTTTTGGTTTTTTAAAAGTGAATTTCCAAGGTTATGGAATGCTTTTGATTTACTTGCTTTATCTTCTGCTTTGTTAACAGCATTTTGATAATACTTGGCAGCTTCTTCATATTTCCCTTGTCTGTAGAGGGTGTTTCCTAAATTATAGTTAGATTCTAATAAATCACTCTCTTTAGACAAACTCTCTCTATACCTATTTTCAGCGGCAATAAATATGTTGTTTTTGTACTCTTGGTTACCTTCTCTAACATCATAATATGCCGACTGCCCAAAATCTTCTAATGGTATGAGGATCAATAATATGTAAAACAGTTTATACTTCATGATTCAAAAAGATTTAGCCTTTCTTTCCACTTGCTTTTCTTTTCATTTATAGACAGACTTAGTAGGAAGAAGAAGAGAGCTGCTCCTAAGAAAAATTGGAATCTATCTTCGTAATCGGTATATACTTGACTTTCAAATTCTGTTTTCTCTAAGCCGGATAAAACATCTAATATTCTATCAAAACCCGCATTAGAATTAGTAGCTCGTATGTACAGACCTTCTCCAGCAGTAGCAATTTCACTTAACATTTCTTCATTTAAGCTACTAACCACCGTATTTCCATTGCCATCTTGTCTAAAACCAATTTGTTCTCCTCTTTTAAATACCGGAATTGGTGCACCTATGGGAGTACCCATTCCAATAGTAAATATTTTGATGCCTTTCTGTCTGGCTTCTTCTGCAGCCGCTATAGCGTCATCTTCATGGTTTTCCCCATCAGTTACTATAATCAAAGCCTTATTCCCACCTTGCTCGTAATCAAAAGACTCCATGGCCAATTCAATGGCAGATCCAATTGCAGTTCCTTGTGTAGGAACTATGTCCGTATCAATAGTATTTAAAAATAATTTAGCTGCAGCATAATCTGTTGTTATTGGTAATTGTGTGTAGGCTTGACCTGCAAAAACGATAATTCCTAAGCGGTCACTCTTTAGCTCATTAAGTAGCTGAAGCATTGCTCTTTTAGCCCTTTCTAAGCGGTTTGGACTTAAATCCTCAGCTTTCATGCTATTGGAGACATCTAAAGCAACAATAAGATCAATACCTTCTCTTTTTACCTCTTCTAGCTTAGATCCGATTTGTGGATTAGAAATTCCTACAATAAGAAGTAAGTATGCTAATAGGAATAAGTAAAACTTTGTTTTGTACTTTGCATTGGAGTAGGAGGGCATTAATTGGTTCATTAAAGCATGCTCAGCAAATCTTTTTCTAGCCTTTTTCCGCCAAGTATTTACAAAATAAAAACCCAATAGCATGAGCGGTATTAGTGCTAATCCCCATAAGACCCATGTATGTTCAAATCGATACATTAATTCAAGGATTTTAACAGTGTGTTTTTTAAAGTAAAATCAACAAGGAGTAAAATAGCTGCAATCATGGCAAAAGGGAAGAATTCTTCTTTCTTTTTGCGATACTCAGTAACTTCAATTTTAGATTTTTCCAATTGATCGATTTCTGCATAAATTGCTTCTAAACTTCTGTTATTAGTAGCTCTATAGTATTTTCCACCAGTTTTTTGTGCTATTTCTTTCATGGTTGGTTCATCAATTTTTACCTCTACATTTTGATAGGCAATTGTTCCAAAGCCTGTTTTAAAAGGGTAGGGGGCTTTTCCATTAGTTCCTAAACCTATGGTGTAAGTTCTTACTCCAAATTCTCTTGCAATTTCAGCTGCGGTTAAAGGTGGTACAGATCCTTTGGTATTAAATCCATCAGTTAATAGAATAACTACCTTGCTTTTCGCATCACTGTCTCTTAAACGATTCACAGCTGTTGCTAAGCCTAATCCGATAGCCGTGCCATCTTCAATCATACCGTTTTTTACATCTTTAAAAAGATTTTTTAATACTGCATGGTCGGTAGTTAAAGGCGATTGTGTAAAACTCTCGCCACTGAATGTTACCAAGCCAATACGGTCATTAGGTCTAGAGCTAATAAAATCCATGGCAACATTCTTCGATGCTTCCAGTCTATTGGGTTTTAAATCCTCTGCCAACATACTTCCAGAAATGTCCATGGCTATTACTATGTCAATACCTTCGGTAGTTACATCTTGCCAGCTTAAAGAAGATTGAGGTCGAGCAAGTGCTACTATTAACAAGGATAAAGCAATTAAACTTAAAACAATAGGAAGGTGTCTAACAAATCGAATGATTTCTGCACTTTGGTCTGGTAAAAACTTTGTGGCAGAAAATTGTACATTTGCTTTATTCTTTCTCAATTTAAAGAAATAGAATAGCAGCATTAGCGGTATAATCGCAAAAAGCACAAATAGCTCTGGGTTAGCAAATTGTATATCGTTCCACCAACGTATCATTCTTTTATTTCCTCCTCTTTATCTTCTTCCGTAACAACAATCTTTGTTGCCTCCACAAATTCAAAGGCATAACGAAGTGCTTCTTCATTCTCTGATGCCAAAGGATTTTGTTTCGCAAACTTGGCCATGTCTGATAGGCTTAATATTTTATGCAATTTTTTTCTTTCGTTTTCTTCTAAATCTAATTGGGGTAATTGCATTAAAATCTCTTCTGTAGAAAGCTCTAAGGCCATAAAGCGAAATCTATTTTCCAAGTACTCTCGTACAATAAAAGATAGCTCCGAATAATAAGCCTTTGTTTCTCCCTTTTGCCATAGCTCCATCGAGCTTAATTCTTCCAATTTCCTTCTGGCAACAATGTCAGCTTCTTCCTTAGGAACTTGAATTTCTTCAACTACTTCTTTGTTTTTATATCTTTTGTAGAGGTACCAAGCAAGAAGCAGTAAAAGTATAATTCCAACTATGGAAAGTAAGATGACTCTATTTGCAATAATCCAGTCGCTTATAGAGAATGGAACCTCCATGATGTCTTTGATGTCTTTTATATCCTCTTCTGGAGTAATATTTACCGAATTCACTTCCAATAAAAGCGCTTCCGTTTGCAAGGTATCTCCATTTAGAATTAGTTGAAATGGTTTAATGGCGTAATACCCACTATCCCAAGAGGTAACTTTTACTTCTTGCTTAAAATATTGAACAGTAACATCTTCTTCATCAAAAGTGGTGTCGATATTGCCGACTTGAACAATTTCAATGAACTTGCTGATGGTATCTCTTAGCTCAGGGAATTGAATGCTATTATTTCCTACGGTATTTTCTAGTTCAAGCGTAATTGTACATTGCTCTCCAATCTTAATTTGCTCCTTGTCTATAGTAGCCCTGAATTCTTGTGCAACTAAGGAATTGAGGCCAATAATTAAAAGAAAAAGTATGCTGTATCTTATCCCTTTCATCTTTTGCTTTCTCTTCTTTTAAATAGATTCATCAGCGGAGCTACATACGATTGATGTGTTCCAATTTTTGCAAGATCAACACCGCTTTTTCTGAGGGTTTCTTCAATTTCTTTCTGCTGTTTTAAAGCATTTGCCTTAAATGCTGTTCTATTCCTTTTAGAGGAGCTGTTGAACCAAAATTGCTGTTTTGTTTCTGGGTCTACCATTTGAATTAGACCAACATTTGGAATCTCTTGTTCTCTCTCATCATAAATTTGCAGACCGATGATATCGTGCTTTTTGTTGGCAATTTTTAATTCATTGCTAAAGTCGTCTGCTAAAAAGTCTGAGATTAAAAATGCAGTGCATCTTTTCTTAATTACGGAAGTGAAATATTTCAATGCCTCCTTGATATTGGTTCCTTGGTGTTCTGGTTCAAAGTCGATTAACTCTCTAATAATCATTAATATATGACTCTTACCTTTTTTTGGTGGAATAAACTTCTCTATTTGATCGCTAAAGAAGATTACTCCCACCTTATCGTTATTATGAATGGCCGAGAAGGCGAGAACAGCACATAATTCGGTTACCAGTTCTTGTTTTAATTGCTTTGTAGAGCCGAAGTTTTTAGAACCACTCATATCCACAAGTAACATAACGGTCATTTCCCTTTCTTCTTCAAAAACCTTAATATAAGGGTGGTTGAAGCGGGCAGTAACATTCCAATCTATCGTTCTAATCTCATCTCCAATTTGGTATTCTCTCACCTCGCTAAAGGCCATACCTCTTCCTTTGAAGGCAGAATGATATTCTCCAGAGAAAATTTGATTGCTCAATCCCCTGGTTTTAATTTCTATCTTCCTTACCTTCTTAAGTAAATCTTGTGTATTTCTAGTTTTTTGAGCTGCCAAGGGAAACTAATTAAGGAACTTCAACTGCATTTAAAATTTCATTGATAATATCCTCAGAAGTCATGTTTTCGGCTTCTGCTTCGTAACTAAGACCAATTCTATGTCTTAATACATCCTTTGCAATACCTCTAATGTCTTCCGGTATTACATAACCTCGTCGCTTTATAAAAGCGAATGCTTTAGAGGCTTTGGCAAGACTGATACTAGCTCTTGGAGAAGCACCAAAGGATATTAAATCTTTTAAGTGTGCTAAACCATAATCTTCCGGATTTCTTGTTGCAAATACAATATCGATAATGTATTTTTCAATCTTCTCATCCATGTATACCTCTTTAACCGTTTCTCTAGCCTTTAAAATATCGGCAGGCTTTAAAACTTCTTTGGCTTTAGGCATTCCACCTTTCGAAAGATTATGTCTAATGATTAATTGTTCTTCTTCTTTTTTAGGATAGTCTAAAACTACCTTCAACATAAATCGGTCGACTTGCGCTTCTGGAAGTGGATAGGTACCTTCTTGTTCTACTGGGTTTTGTGTAGCTAGCACTAAAAATGGCTTAGGCAAATCAAATGTATTTTCACCAATCGTTACTTGCTTCTCTTGCATTGCTTCTAATAGAGCCGATTGCACTTTTGCAGGTGCTCTGTTAATTTCATCGGCTAAAACAAAGTTGGCGAAAATAGGACCTTTCTTGATGGTGAATTCTTCATTCTTCTGACTGTAAATCATCGTTCCCAATAAATCAGCGGGTAATAAGTCTGGAGTAAACTGTATTCTACTAAAATCACCTTGCACTGTATCTGCCAGGGTGTTAATGGCTAAAGTTTTTGCCAATCCAGGAACACCTTCTAAAAGAATGTGACCATCAGAAAGTAAACCAATCAGCAATCGCTCAACCATTTGCTTCTGGCCAACAATTACTTTGTTCATTTCCATGGTAAGGAGATCTACGAATGAACTCTCCTTTTCTATCTTTTCATTAAGCGCTTTAATATCTACTGTTGATGCAGTATTCGTCGTGTTTTCGGTCTTAATTTCGGGACTTAGATTTCCTTCTTCCATACTTTATCTAATTTTGGGTTCAAATGTAAGTAGGTGCTAACTTAGGAGCTTGTTGTCGCTGTTAATTATTGTTAAGAATACATAGCTATGGATGTTAAAAAAATCAAACGTTTTCAGGGGGTAGATGATGCCCTTTTTTCTAAGTGTAGAAGTATCAGAGAGATAGTATTTATTGTAGAGCAAGAAGTGGAAGAGGACGAAGAATTTGATGAGTTTGAAGATTCTAGTTATCACTTTTTATTGGAAGTGAATAATGAAGCTATAGGAACTGCTCGATGGAGAAGAATAGGAGAGAAAATAAAGTTAGAGCGTTTTGCCATCTTGAAAGATTACAGAAACAAGGGTTTGGGAGAATTTCTGGTGAGAGAAGTGGTGAAAGACGTTTTGGCGAATAGGAAAAATAAGGAGATTATGTATTTACATGCTCAACTTAAAGCTATTCCTTTGTATAGCCGTTGTGGATTTAAGCAAGTAGGGGACTTATTTTTAGAGTGTAATATCAAACATTACAAAATGGTTTATTCTAATGAATCATTTTGATGAATTAGTTGTTATAGAATTATGGAATACGCAACATTTGGATCAGGATGCTTTTGGTGTACAGAAGCAATATTTAATCAGTTAAAAGGAGTAAGTAAGGTAATCTCCGGCTATAGTGGAGGTAAGATTTCTAATCCAACTTACCGAGAAGTTTGTAGCGGTTTAACTGGGCATGCAGAAGTAGTGCATATTGAATTTGACCCTGCTGTTATTAGTTATGAGGAGCTCCTTAGTATTTTTTGGAGAACACACGATCCAACAACCTTAAACAGACAGGGAGCAGATAAGGGAACACAATATCGTTCTGTGGTTTTCTATCATTCAGAAGAACAAAAAGAATTGGCAGAGAAAATTAAGGTAGATTTAGATGCTTCAGGGGCTTTCGATAATCCTATTGTAACAGAGATAACTGCTTTCGATAAGTTTTATGCAGCCGAAGACTACCATCAAAATTATTTTGAGAATAATCCAGAACAGGCTTATTGCCAAGCAGTGGTAAGACCTAAGGTGGAGAAATTCGAAAAAGTTTTTGCAGATAGATTGAAGGCTTAAGTTTTTAAAGCGTTGGAAAGACATTTTTCAATTTGAAGCATATGTCTTGTATTGTGTCCGATAATAAAGCCCAATGCGTCACCTAGTTTTAATCTCAGCATAGGAATTGCGGTTTGCGACTTTACCTTAAAGGTGTTTTTTGTTAAGGCTTCCTCGCAAATTTTTATGGTTTCCTCATTGGATTGTAAGAATTTCTCAATAGAATCTTTCTCCAGTTTAAATTGAAAAGGGTTCTTGCTTTTAAAGGTGTTCATTTTTTTGATTTTCCCAGCACTATCCGGATTCATCATTTTTATGAATTTTCCTCCCATAAATCCGTGCTTTACAGGAAAGTCTTGCTTTAAAGCAGGGGCTTTGTGGATGGCGGATTTCATATTCTTTCCGTAAAGAGAAGAGTAGTACCATAAATGTTCATAACATTCTAAGATATTCCAAGCATCCTTATTTGGTCTTGCTTTTAATAGCGTGATATCTAATTCAGCTATTTCTTTGGTTCTATTTTGAATCTTAATGGATTCTTCCAAGAGGCTTTGTATGTAAGTTGTATATTCCATTTCTTTTTTTAACAAAGGTGAATAGAATCATTTCCCCGAATATTGATTCAAATCAAGAATTCAACAATCTGCTTAAAGTTTCTGCACTCATTCTTAAGTAAGCAGCAATGTATTTGTGTGGTACCTCTTGAAATACTTGCGGACTTCTTTCTAAAACTCTTTTTAATCTTTTCGCCGGATCTTTTTGTAGAATATCAATTTCTCTTTCGTAAAAAGTGGCTATCAAGTCCTTTAGTAAAGCATTGTAGTAACTTAAACTCTTTACACTTTCCTGCATCACTTTTTCAAAATCTATTTTCTTAGCACGGTAGAGGGTAGATTTTCTTAATGCTTCTATGTAAATATCGGTTGGTTGTTCGTTAAAAAAGGAGGGAATAGCTGCGATGATTGAATTTTTATAGCCGAAGCGAATGGTATGTTCCTCCTCATCCACATAGGTGTATGCTCTTAAGGCTCCTGAAACAACATAGTACAGATATTTTTCTGTTTGACCGGCTTTGATAAGAAAATCGCCTCGTTTAAGCTCTAAGGCTTTCCATTCAATTTCTTTGAATACTTCCAGAGGGTTTATACTTGAGGTAAAGGCTTTGGGGTTCTTTTGTTCCAATGTTTAGACTAAAAATGAAATTTAGTTAAATCTTTACAGCGGTTTTATTTTACTGAAGGAAGAATTCTTTTCTAAGTACCTTCTTAAAACACCTCCCTTAATGGTGTTTACATCATACTCTACCATAAAGGCCTTTTCGTCTATATCTCCCACCAAATTGTGAATTTTTCGAATATCAATTCTGTTTATGATGGTATGTATGATTTTCATGTCGGAGCGCTTTCCTTGATTTCCGAAACCTTCTTCTCCTTTATAAACTGTAACACCAACACCCAGCTCATGGGTTAAGGCTTTAATAATTTCCTCATTCTTTCCGGAAATGATTTTAACACCTATAAAGTCTTCGAAACCCTTCATGGTAAAATCGATTACTTTGGCGGTTACAACAAATGCGAGGGTAGAATAAAGGGCAGATTCAATTGAAATTAAAATAGCTGTGGCGGCAAATAAAAGAATATTGAAAATGAGTATGATTCTTCCTATGCTTAAGCCATAGCGGTCGTTTAAGAAAACACCCAAAATTTCTGAGCCATCCAGAACAGCTCCGTTTCTTATACTTAAGCCAATACCTGCTCCTAAACACAAACCACCAAAAAATGCTATTAAAAGCTTATCATCTGTTATGGTAGTGAAGTTTTCGAAATGTATGAATAGGGCTAAAGCAAGTATGCTAAATAAGGACTTTAAGAGTACTCGTTTACTTAAAGTGAAGTATCCTAAAAGCAAGAAAGGCAAACTGAATACGATCAACAATAGCGAAATGTCTATGTCTACTAGTTTGTTGATTAAAATTGCGATACCTGTAACCCCTCCATCTAAAAAGCCATTCGGAAGAAGAAAAGCCTTTAGTCCTATACTAGCTAAAGTAATTCCAATTAAAATTTGTATTAATTCTGATAATCCGGCTTTAATTTCTTTTGCTCTTATTTTCATTGTGAAATATTAATGCTCTTTTTGACTCTTTATAAAATTGGACTTAAGAAAAAACAAAACTACATTTGCCATCCCAAAATAGGAAAATTTTACATTTAATTTTATTTATGTAAACCATAAAAAGAATAAATATATTCTAATACATATTTATATTTAATATTGCATTTAAATTATGAGAAAAACAATTACATACGCCAAAGGAGATGGAATAGGTCCTGAAATTATGGATGCAGCCATTAAAATTTTAAAAGCTGCTAATGCAGACTTAGAATATGAAGAAGTAGAAATAGGAGAGAAAGCCTATTTAAGTGGGAATACTTCAGGAATACCTAAGGAAGCTTGGGATAGTGTATTGAAAAATAGAGTATTCTTAAAGGCACCAATAACAACCCCACAAGGTGGCGGTTACAAGAGTTTGAATGTTACTTTAAGAAAAACACTGGGCTTGTTTTCAAATGTTAGGCCTTGTAAAACGCTTACACCATATGTGCAATCAAAGCACCACATGGATTTGGTAATTGTAAGAGAAAATGAAGAGGATTTATATGCTGGGATTGAACACCAGCAAACCAATGAGGTAGTGCAGTGCTTGAAGTTAATTTCAAGACCAGGTTCCGAAAAAATTATTCGCTATGCTTTTGAATACGCTAAAGCACATGGCAGAAAGAAAGTAACTTGTTTGTCTAAAGACAATATCATGAAGCAAACAGATGGTTTGTTTCATCAAGTATATAATGAAATTGGGGAAGAGTATCCAGAAATTGAAAAAGAGCACATGATTATTGATATAGGGGCTGCGCGTTTAGCAGATACTCCTGAGCATTTTGATGTGGTGGTAACTGCAAACCTTTACGGTGACGTAGTTTCTGATATAACTGCGCAAATTGCAGGTTCAGTTGGTTTAGCAGGTTCTTCTAATATTGGTGAAGATTTTGCCATGTTTGAAGCAATACATGGTTCTGCTCCTGACATTAAAGGACAAAATATTGCAAATCCTTCTGCATTAATCAACGCATCTGTAATGATGTTGAATTACTTAGGGCAGCCTAAAGTTGCTGAAAACATTCAGAATGCATGGTTATGTGCCATTGAAGAAGGGATCCATACGAAAGACATCTACAAAGAAGGAACTTCTTCTCAATTGGTTGGAACAAAAGAATTTGGTCAAGCAGTAATTGACCGTTTAGGCAAAATGCCACAGCATTTAGAGCCTGTTTCTTATCAAAATGTTACGGCTATTGAATTGCCTAAATACGATAGAAAAGAAGTAAGACAAAAAGATAAAGAGCTTGTTGGAGTTGATATGTTTGTTGATGATGCTGTTTTATCTCCAGATGATTTAGCTAAAAAACTACAAGCTTTAGATTCTAAGGAATTGAAATTATCTATGATTACCAATAGAGGAGTTAAAGTATGGCCTGATGGTTTTAAAGAGACTTTCTGTACAGATCACTGGAGGTGTAGATTTACGCCTGAAGATGGAGTGAAAGTTAGTCCTAAAGACATTGTTTCTTTATTGGGAAAAGCAGCGGATGGCAATGTAGATGCAATAAAAACAGAAAACCTATACACCTTTGACGGAGTAAGAGCTTACTCATTAGGTCAAGGACAATAATAGTAAAACACAAATTTTGGTTAGTTAGTGTGTTTTAATTGAAGCGGGTTTGGAAACAATCCCGCTTTTTTTATTGGAAATTTTCAAACCACTCGAAGCGATCTTTTGTGATTCTATCTTTTTCTTGGTTTACATATTCTAAATAAGCTTTAGCAGCAGGAGAGAAATTTTTGTTTTTCAACCAAATTAAATTCCACTCGGTTATAATAGGCAGTTGCTTTGTTGGGATAATCTTTATGTCTCCATTAATTAGTTCATTTTTGATTCCTATTAGTGGCATAATGGAGTAACCCAAACCTGCAATTACCGCTTGTTTTACCGCTTCATTAGAAGTTAATTCTAGTTTTTTTAAGATATCTAAATTGTTTTTTTCAATAAACTCTTCCATGGCTTTTCTTGTAGCAGAGCCCTTTTCTCTAAAGATTAAAGGCATATTTTCTAATTCTTTATTGTTTAAATAGCCTTCTTTAGCTTCGAAGTTTTTGCCGCCTACTAAATACAATTTATTTTGCAAAAGCTCTATACGGTCAATAATAAGGTTTTCGGGTAAAACAGAAACCATGGCAAAATCTATATCATTTTTATTCAAGCTATTAACCACCATTTCTTTGTTGGTGACATCCATTTTAAGGTTTACACCAGGGTTTTTTTGAAGAAATTCAGCTATAAAAAATGGCATTACATATTTACCAGTAGACACACAAGATAGTCTAATTCTTCCACTAATTTCTCCTTTGTATGCTAAAGCTTTATGCTTCATTTCGTAGGCCTCACTTAATATTTTATCTACCGATTCCGCTATTTCTAAACCGAAATCTGTAATGTAAAGCTGCCTGCCTATTACTTCTGTTAATGGAATATTAAATTGGTCCTGAAAGTTTTTTAATTGTATAGATACCGCAGGTTGACTTAAATGTAACTCTTTGGCCGCTTTGGTTATACTCTGATGTTTTACTATCTTTTTGAAAATTTTAAGTTGATTGAGCGTATAATTCATAAGAGTTTCATTATGTAAAACTTTTTAAATATAATCATTTGCATATGCAAAAGTATTCCTTAATTTGAAAAAAAAACAATGGCTGAAAAGAATATAGATTTTATAGATGGAGTCTTTGATCAAACAGAGGCAGCTGAGATTTTACTTTCTGTGATAAACGATAAAATAAGGTTTCATAATGTTAGTATTCTAGGAAGTAAAGAGAGATCGGATGGGGATTATTCTCATTCAGAACATAGATTGGAGCAGCTTAATAAAGCCAAAGATGAAATTATGCGGATGTTTAGAACAGAATGTGATCAAAATAGTAGAATTAGGATAAAGAGTAATATATCGATTGAAATCTTAGAATAAGTACTATGGATTTACATCTACTGGTAGATAACTTAACCAACCCTGCTTTATTATTCTTTTTTCTTGGATTAATTGCCGTACAACTGAGGAGTGATTTAGAAATTCCACCAAACTCTTCCAAGTTTATCTCTCTCTACCTTCTCTTTTCTATTGGTTTTAAAGGAGGACAAGAACTTTCACATAGCGATTTTAGTCAAGAGGTTTGGTTCATGATTTCTGCAGGTATTGGTTTGGCGGTATTGGTTCCAATCTATACCTTCTTTATCTTACGTAGAAAGCTAAATGTAGAAAACTCCGGAGCTATAGCGGCATCTTATGGTTCTGTAAGTGCAGTTACTTTTATTACTGCTATCTCTTTTCTAGAGTTAGAAGGAATTCCCTTTGGTGGACATATGGTAGCAGTGATGGCCTTGATGGAAGCGCCATCTATTATTGTTGGAATGGCTTTAATCTTTCTCTTTGCAGGCAAGCAATCCAAAGAAATGTCCGTAGGTAGGATCTTGAGGCATTCTTTTACCAATGGTAGTGTAATGCTGATTTTGGGGAGTTTAGTGATTGGCTTTGTTGCCAATGAGCAGCAAGCAGCTGGAATTAAACCTTTTACAACGGATATATTCAAAGGTTTTCTTGCTATCTTTTTGTTGGATATGGGAATTGCGAGTGGAAAACGATTAAACTCTTTCTTTAAGAAAGGTTGGTTTACACTCCTTTTCGCTGTTGTTGTTCCATTGGTGAACGGCTCTGTAATAGCCATGAGCAGTGGTTTGATTAGTGATTCCATAGGGAACCGTTTCTTACTGTCTATCCTTGCTGCTAGTGCATCTTATATTGCCGTGCCTGCCGCTATGCGGATTGTAGTGCCAAAGGCAAACCCTTCTTTGTACATTCCCATGGCTTTAGCAATTACTTTTCCCTTAAATATTACTTTAGGCATGCCATTGTACCTATATTTGATTAATAATTTCTAGTTCCTTGGGTTTAAATAACAACGACATCATTAAAAAACTACGTGTAGCACTAAAGCTAAGAGATGACGATATCATTCGTATCTTAAAGCACGTTGGTTATGAGATTTCTAAAACAGAATTGAGCGCTTTTTTTAGAAGTGAAGATCATACGAACTTCAAACCGCTAAAAGACCAAATATTGAGAAATTTTCTCAATGGCTTGGTAATAGAAAAGCGGGGTAGGATGGACCGGCCAAAGGATAAAGACCCTAAAGTTGCAGGGACAAAACCCAAAGCAGCAGCTCCAAAGAAACCAAGCATAGAAAAGCACGGAGCAAAGCGAGTTGTACGTTTTAAAAAAAGCTCTGAAGATTAATCCGTTTGTTAATAGATGGTAAAAGCATGCGAATAAATACATCTTTGCTTAAATTTGTTTCATGTCATCTTTGAAAAAGATACTTTCTATCTCTCTTTTAATCTGCTTTGCCATTAGCTCTATTGGCATTGGCGTGCATAAACATTATTGTGCAGGCTATTTGGCAGATGTAAGTATTTACCTTCCTTCCAACCCTTGCAATATGGAAGAGGGAGAAATGTCTTGCCACAAAAAGAAAAAGAAATGCTGCGAAGATGAATTTCAATTCATCCAATTGGATCAAGATCTACAGAAAAAAGAGTTAAGCAACTTTCCATTAGAAGATGTATTCAAAGAGATTGAAAAGCCAAGAATTTTAACTTTTATCGCTTTAAACACAGAAGAAACAATTGACTTCTCTAAAGCGAAAGACCCTCCCGATATAGGAAAAAAGCCCCTGTATCAATTTTTTAAACGGTATACTTTTTATGGATGATTTTTGCAGATTACTTCCAGCATAAATCAAAATAATAGTTAAAAAATATACCATGAAAAATATAATCATCACAATAATAGCTGTTTTCGCATTCAGCTTTGCTCAAGGGCAAGAAAAAAGCGATTCTAAAATTGTAGAAACATCTTTTGAAGTAGATGGAGTTTGCGGCATGTGCAAAGACCGAATAGAAGAGGCCGCTATGCGCACCAAAGGAGTAAAATTGGCGAATTGGGATAAAACTACCAAGGAGCTAAAAGTAACTTACAGAAGTGATAAAACTACAGAAGAAGCTATACAGCAGTCTGTTGCTTCTGTAGGACACGAAACTCCTGCTACACCTGCAGATACATCTGCATACGCAAAGCTTCCAGGATGTTGCCGATACAAGGACGGCGCTAAGTGCGGCCATTAAGCTCTAGTTATGAGAATATATGTATTGCTTGCTATTTTGATAGCAAGTCATATTGGCTATGCACAACAAAGTCTTAAAGGGGTTGTATTAACTGAAAATAAGAAAGGAAAGCTGGAAGCGGTTCCTTTTGCCAATGTTTATTGGAAAGACACCAATATCGGGACATCCACCGATAGTTCTGGTACTTTTCAAATAGCAATCAGTGATCAATCCAATGTGTTAATTGGCAGTTTTGTTGGTTTTCAGTCGGATACCATAGCGGTAGAAGATTTCAATAAGACAGTTACGCTTAAACTAAATTCTTCGGTGCAGCTTAAGGCTGTGGAAGTAGAATATAGAAGAAAAAGCACGGAGATGTCTTTTATCAATCCCATTAAAATGGAAGATATAAGCGAGAAGGAACTCTTTAAAGCTGCTTGTTGCAACCTTTCAGAGAGCTTTGAGACCAACCCTTCTGTAGATGTCAATTTTACAGATGCTATCACCGGAACTAGGCAAATAAGAATGCTTGGTTTGGATGGTCCTTACACCTTGATTACTAGAGAGAATATGATAGGAATACGAGGTTTGGGAAATGCTTATGGCATTTCCTTTATTCCAGGTTCTTGGATAAGCTCCATACAGGTAACCAAGGGAGTTGGCTCTGTAGTGAATGGTTATGAAAGTATAGCAGGACAGATCAATGTGGAGTTGAAAAAGCCAGATGAAGGGGAACAGACTTTTTTGAATGTGTATGGAAACCGATCTGGACGTACGGAGTTGAATTTTATCAATACCCAGAAGCTAAGTGAGAAATGGTCGACTACCTTAATGCTGCATGGCAATACCAGGCCTTTGGAGCAAGATAGGAATGAGGATGGCTTTATGGATTTTCCCATGCAGAACCAAATCAATGTGGTGAACCGTTGGAAATTCAACAGTGGAAAAGGTTTGATGAGTCAGTTTGGGGTACATTATGTGAAAGATGAAAAGGATGGCGGACAAACTGCAGAGCAGATAAAGGATTCAGAAGCGATCAACCCATTGTACAATGCCTACAAAGTAGAGGTGAATACAGAAAGAGTAGAAGGTTTTGCTAAGCTAGGCTATGTTTTTCCGGAGTTTAAATACAAAAGCTTTGGCTTTCAATTTTCGGCCATGAACCACGATCAGAACTCTGTTTTTGGCATTAGAAAATACGATGCTAATCAGCAGACTTTTTATGCCAATGGTATTTACCAAAGTATTATTGGAACTACAGATCATGTGATTAAAGCTGGATTGAGTTTTATGTACGATGGTTATGAAGAGCAATTGGACACCTTAAGTTTTAATAGAATTGAAAGAGTGCCAGGAGTTTTTGCAGAGTATACCTTCACGCCATCCAATAACATCACTTTGGTAGCAGGAGCAAGGGTAGATGAAAATAATGTCTATGGAACCATTTACTCTGCTAGAATGCATTTTAGATGGGCTTTGGATGAGTTTACCGTGCTCCGTTTGCAGGCAGGTAATGGACAAAGAACTGCCAATCCAATTGCAGAGAAGCAATATGTGCTGGTAAGTTCTAGAAGTTTTGAGCTTTTGGGCGATGCAAATTTGCCTTATGGCTTGAAGCCGGAGAAAGCCACCAATTTGGGCTTGAACATAAGCAGAGAGTTTCAAATAGACTACCGAGAAGGTTATGTGACTTTAGATCTTTACCGAACTAACTTTAGCCAGCAGCTGGTGTTAGACTTGGATGAAAGCAGCAGAAGGGCGCTATTTTATAATCTAGATGGAGAATCTTTCTCCAATAGCATGCAATTGGAAGTGGCTTATGAGCTCATCAAATTCTTGGATTTAAAAATGGCCTACCGTTGGATGGAAGTGAGGACGGATTTTAGAAGCGGTTTGCGACAAAAGCCCTTTACGCCCAAGCATCGATTTTTTGCCAATTTGGCTTATGAGACAAGGACAAGTCTAAAGGGTTCTAATTGGACCTTTGATTTAACCGGACAGTGGTTGGGAGAGCAAAGGCTGCCATTTACCTCTGAAAATAGCTTAGAAAACCAGAGAGCAGAAACAGCGCCTTCTTTTACCTTGTGGAATACACAAATTACAAGAAACTTTAACCAGCGTTGGGCAGGCTATGTTGGGGTAGAAAATATCTTTGATTTTAGGCAAGACAATCCAATAATAGCTGCTGAAAACCCATTTGGTAGTGAGTTTGATGCTTCTATGGTTTGGGGGCCAATCTTTGGAAGAATGATTTACGGAGGGCTTCGATTTGTGTTGAATGATAAGACGAAAAAGAAGTAAATAAAAACTAAGTCAGTTCCTTAAACTGGCTTAGTTTTTTACTTATCAACAGCTTAAAATGCCATCAATTCTAACTTTAGAATAAAGCACCCTATCTTATCAACAGCGGAGAAATTTCACTAGGCTTTTAGCTACATTTATCTCTCTCAAATTATCGCTTTTTATGCCCGATTTTTCGCACTTACACGTACATACCCAATACTCCCTTTTAGATGGAGCTGCACCTATCAATGCTTTGATGGAAAAGGCCAAGGGCGATAGGATGAAGGCAGTAGCGCTGACCGATCATGGGAATATGTTTGGTGCTTTTCAGTTTGTAGCTGCAGCACAGCGCCATAACATTACCCCGGTAGTTGGTTGTGAATTTTATTTGGTAGAAGATCGCTTTAAAAAAGAGTTTACCGGAGGCAAAAGAGACAAGCGCTTCCATCAATTGCTGTTGGCAAAGAATCAAAAAGGCTATGAGAACCTTTCTAAGCTCTGTTCTTTGGGTTATATTGAGGGTTTGTACTCCAAGTACCCCCGTATCGATATGGAGCTTCTAAAGAAGTATAAAGAGGGTTTGATTGCTACTACTTGTTGCATTGCTTCTGTAATTCAGCAAGGCATTCTCTTTAAATCGGAAGAAGAAGCAGAGAAAACCTTTGTAGAATGGTATGAGCTTTTTGGCGACGATTACTTCATAGAGCTGCAAAGACACGATCTAGGAGAGATTGATGGCACCGGCAAGACCCAAGAAGATGTGAATCAAATCTTAATGAAATGGTCGAAGAAGTACGGAGTGCCCATGATCGCCACCAACGATTCGCACTATGTAGACGAAGAAGATTGGACGGCACATGATATTTTACTTTGCATCAATACCGGAGATAAGCTAAGTACGCCAAAAGGACAGGGGAAAGGCTATCGCTTTGGTTTTCCGAATAGCAATTTCTACTTCAAGACGCAGGCAGAAATGAACGAGCTGTTTAAAGATGTGCCAGAAGCTATCGACAATACCAATTTAGTCATCGACAAGATTACGGCACCTAAACTAGAGCGTGATATATTGTTACCTAACTATACTCTTCCTGAAGGTTTTACCGACCAAAACGAATACCTGCGTCACATTACTTTTGAAGGAGCGAAAAGAAGGTATGGTTCCATCACCGCAGAGGTGGAACAGCGACTCAATTACGAATTGAGCGTAGTTAAAGACATGAACTTTCCTGGCTATTTCTTGATTGTGCAAGATTTTACCACCGTTGCTAGACAAAAAGGCGTATCGGTTGGACCAGGTAGAGGTTCTGCTGCAGGATCTGCTGTGGCCTATTGCATTGGTATTACCAACATTGACCCAATCAAATACAATCTACTCTTTGAGCGTTTCCTAAATCCGGAAAGGGTGAGCATGCCCGATATTGATATTGACTTTGACGATGAGGGAAGAAGTAAGATTATTGATTATGTGGTAGATAAGTACGGTAAAAACCAAGTAGCTCAAATTATTACCTATGGTTCTATGGCTGCAAAGAGCTCAATTAGAGATGTAGGTAGAGTGTTAGATATGCCTCTTCCTGAGGTAGATAAGATTTCAAAGATGGTGCCGGGTATGAGCCTTGGAAAGATCTTCGATAGCCAAGAAAGTGAGCTGAAGAAAATCCTAAATGCCGACGAATTTGCCCAAGTGAAAGAGATGCGGGAGATTATCTTAAGAGACGACCTTGCAGGAAAAACCTTGACCCAAGCCAAGACTTTAGAAGGCTCGGTAAGAAATACTGGGGTGCATGCCTGCGGTATTATCATCTCGCCCGACGATATTACCAATTACGTGCCCGTTTGTACCTCTAAAGACTCGGATTTACTGCTTACGCAGTTCGACAATAAGGTGGTGGAGGAAGCCGGCCTGTTGAAGATGGACTTCTTGGGCTTGAAAACCCTAACCATCATCAAAGATGCCATTGCCTTGATCGAGGAGAATTATGGGGTAAAGATAGATCCAGATGAAATTCCACTAGACGACGAAAAGACCTATCAACTCTACCAAAGGGGAGAAACCAATGGAACTTTTCAGTTTGAGTCTGCCGGTATGCAGAAACATTTGAAGAATCTGAAACCCACCAATATAGAAGATTTGATTGCCATGAACGCCTTGTACCGTCCGGGTCCAATGCAGTTTATTGATTTATTCGTTTCGCGAAAGCGTGGCGATGTGCCCATAGAATACCCTCACGAGCTCTTAGGAGAGCTTTTAGAGAACACTTACGGGATTATGGTATACCAAGAGCAAATTATGCAGGCAGCGCAAATTATGGCCGGCTATAGCCTTGGAGAAGCAGACATACTGCGTCGTGCTATGGGAAAGAAGAAGATGGACGTGATGCAGCAGCAGAAGGCAAAATTTATAGAAGGCGCAGAAAAGCTACATCAGGTAGATCCAAAGAAGAGTGAAGAAGTGTTTGATATCATGCTAAAGTTTGCTGAATACGGCTTTAACCGCTCGCATTCTGCAGCCTACTCTGTGGTAGCCTTCCAAACGGCCTATTTAAAAGCCAACTATCCAGAAGAATACATGGCTGCCGTGCTTACCAACAACATGAACGACATCAAAAAGGTGACTTTCTTTATGGAAGAATGCCGAAGAATGGGCACGCAGGTATTGGGACCAGATGTGAATGAGAGTGCCTACAAATTCACGGTAAACAAAAACAAGCAGATTCGGTTCGGCCTAGGAGCCTTAAAAGGAGTAGGAGAAGGCGCTGTAGAAGCCATTGTAAACGAACGCAAGAAAAACGGGCCCTACACTTCTATTTTCGATTTAAGCAAGCGTATTGACCTAAGAGCAGCCAATAAAAAGACCTTTGAGAGCTTGGCATTGGCCGGTGGCTTCGATTCTTTTAAGGAGGTGCATCGGGCGCAATACTTTCATGCTGTAAATGGAGAAGCGCCATTCTTAGAGAAAGCCATTCGCTTTGGCAGCATGCATCAAGAACAAGAAAATTCGGCACAAGCCTCTTTGTTTGGCGGAGAAGCAGCCATAGATATCCCTGAGCCTGAAATACCTGCTGCAGAAGAATGGGGAAGAATGGAGAAACTCTCCAAAGAGAAAGAAGTAGTGGGAATTTACCTTTCTGGCCATCCGCTTGACGATTATAAGTTTGAGATAGAGCAGTATTGCACCGCCAAAGTGCGCGATTTGGGCGATATGGAAGCCATGCTGAAAAAAGGAGAAGTGAAAGTGGCGGGCATAGTTACCGAAGCACAGCATAGAACTACCAAAACTGGCAAGCCTTATGGAGTAATGGTTTTAGAGGGCTATGAAGAGAACCACCGCTTCATGTTTTTCTCCGACGATTACATCAAATACAAGAGTTATTTAAGTACCGGCTGGTTTTTGTTTGTGGTGGGCAAGGTGCAAAAGCGCGCTTGGAACGATGAGTTGGAATTTAAAGTAAACCGCATAGAGCTGCTCTCAGAAGTGCGTGACAAATTTTCTGAATCCATTAGTTTGAAGATTAATGTGGATGAGATAGACGAGCAGATGATTGCCTGGATCAAGGGCTTGGAGGCAAAGAAGAAGGGAAATTGCAAGCTAGACATCTCTTTGGTAGACTATAAAGACAAATATGCAGTGAAGCTAAAATCTAGGAGTATCCTAGTAGATTTGACTAATGAGTTGATTGCAGACTTAGAAAAGAACGATAAAATAGAATTTAATGTAGTGTAAAAGTGTCAATATGTCGCCAAATGGTTTTGGCCTCCTATTTGAATACGTAATTTTGAAAAATAAAAACAACAGTTATGGCATTAGAGTTAACAGACGCAAATTTTGAAGAAACAGTATTAAAATCAGACAAGCCAGTATTGGTAGATTTTTGGGCAGAGTGGTGTGGACCATGTAGAATGGTTGGACCAGTAGTAGAAGAACTACACAATGATTACGAAGGTAAAGTAGTAGTAGGAAAAGTGAATGTAGATCACAATCCTGCAGTATCTGCACAGTTTGGAATTAGAAACATTCCTACGGTATTGATCTTTAAAAACGGAGAGATTGTAGACAAGCAAGTTGGTGCTGCTCCAAAATCTGCTTATGCAGATAAGTTGGATGCCCAATTGGCTTAATTTCTTCCACAAAAAATAAATAATCCCAATTTCTTGCTTTGCAGGAGGTTGGGATTTTTTAATATGCTTAATTTTCCCTTGTGCCAATAAACCTAAAAGAAACCCGTATTTACAGTCATTTGGAGCTTTTTGCCCGCCAAGTGGTAGAAGGCTTTATTACTGGCATGCACAAAAGTCCATTTCATGGTTTTTCGGTAGAGTTTGCCGAGCATCGCCAATACAACACCGGCGAAAGCACACGGCATTTGGATTGGAAGCTGTATGCCAAAACCGATAAGCTCTTTGTGAAGCGCTTTGAGGAAGAAACCAATCTTCGTTGCCGCATTATTTTGGATGTGTCTTCTTCTATGGATTTTCCAGAAATGGACCCCAAAGAACCTACCAAAAATAAATTGGGCTTTTCTATTTATGCTGCGGCCGCTTTGATGGAGCTATTGAAGAAGCAGCGCGATGCTTATGGCTTGAGCTTATTTGCCGAAGACATACAGCTGCATACCGAAGCCAAAACCAATGCCACCCACCAAAGGCTGATGTATGCTTATTTAGAGAAACTTTTGGACGAGCAAGAGAAGAAAGCTACCAAGCAGCAAACCTTTGCCGTAGATGCCTTACACCAATTGAGCGATATGATTCACCGCCGATCTTTGGTGGTGATTTTTAGCGATATGCTAGACAATTCGGAACGTGCGGAAGAATTGCTTACTGCCTTGCAGCATTTGAAATACAACCAGCATGAGGTAATTCTTTTTCATGTGGTAGACAAAAAACAAGAAGTAGATTTTGAATTTGAGAACCGCCCTTACCGCTTTATAGACTTAGAAAGTGGGGAAGAGGTAAAGCTTAACCCTGCGGAAGTGAAGGAGCATTACCAGGAGCAGATGGAAAAGCAGATGGCCGCCCTTAAGCTGCGCTGCGGACAGTATGGCATTGACCTAGTAGAGGCCGACATTAACCAAGGTTTCCACCAAATCTTAATGCCTTTCTTAAACAAGCGCAAAAAGCTGTATTAGTCTTTAAAGGGATTTCAAAAGTGCCTCTCGATACATCCCGCCGAAGCGAGACAGTCGAAGTATTTTAGAACCAGTCGAAGATCTTTTAAAATCCTCTTGATGTAATAGCTACACCTGTTTCCCTTTCATCATCTTATTCCAATACAAGTAGGGTAAACCATATTTTTTCAACATCCATAATCTCCAATGCTCTTTGTCGCTATTGAAAACAAGCATTCTCTTTAGTTTAGGATCGGGAGTGAAATTACTGGCATAATCAAATTCTGCTAAAATCATTTTGCCATAGCCTGTAACCAATGGACAGGAAGAATAGCCATTGTAGGACATTTGACCTAGCTTGTTTTGGGCAATCAAGCTCATTAAATGATCCACCACTACCGGTACTTGCTTTCGAATAGCTGCTCCTGTTTTTGCAGTAGGCAAAGCTGCTACATCACCTAGGCCAAAAATAAAAGGGTATTTCTTATGTTGCATGCTATGGTGATCTACATCCAACCAACCTGCATCATTTACTAGCTTTGATTCTTGAATAAACTTAGGTGCCGTTTGAGGAGGAGCAATGTGTAGCAGGTCAAATGGAATCTCTATAATCTCCTCCCCACTTGCAATTTCTCCTAATTCATTATCTTCATTGATTACGCACATATTCTCTTCAGGAGAAGTGTGTTTAAAGTAGATGATTTTTTTCTCCGAATCTATTTTAATGGGAGCATAGTAAGGTTTAAAATGTATTCCATAATGACCGATCACTTCCATTAAAGATTCCTTAATTGGCTTTACACCGAAGATGACACTTCCCGGAGTGGCAAAAACCACATTGCTTTTATCCTTTAGCTTATTCTTTCTAAAATAATCTGCCGCTAAATAGGCAATCTTTTGGGGTGCTCCACCGCATTTTATTGGTGTTGTAGGCTGTGTAAACACAGCATTACCACCCTTAAAATTTTTGATTTTCTCCCAGGTGAATTCCGGATCGATGTAATTACTACAAGCTACTCCTTTTTCTAGAGCCTCAGGCAGGCCTTCTATTAGCTCCGGTGCCATCACCAAACCTGGTGCCACTACCAAATAATCGTATTCCAAGCTGCCACTACTTTTGGTGTTCACAATTTTGTTATCGTGGTCGAAGGTGGTGGCGTAATCCTTTACCCACTTAACTCCCTTGGGAATTAAATCTATCGTTTTGCGTTCTGTTTTCTTAAAATCAAAAGTTCCTGCACCTACCAAAGTCCATGCTGGCTGGTAATAATGCTTTTCTGAAGGATCTATAATGGCGATGGAAAGATTTTTGTCTTTCTTTTTTAATTGTGCAGCAGTCATTATTCCGGCTGTACCTGCTCCTATAATTACAATTTGGTAATGTGTTGTCATGGCTTTTAGATTTAAGGATGTATAAATCTATTCTTTTCCATGAGTAAGTAAAGTAACTTCTGTTACACAAAGCGCCGAAGCCATAACCAAATAAGGCCTATAATAATTTAGAGATAAAAAAACTCCTGCATGAAGATGCAGGAGTTTTTTTAAATATTATGTTGGTATTACAACATGGTAGTTGGACAAACATATTCTGTTTTTGGGAGCTCTGTTTTGGCCATCTCTTTAAAACCACCTCGTACATCTACGAAATTGTCCCATCCTCTTTGTTTTAATATAGAGGCTGCAATCATACTGCGATAACCTCCAGCACAGTGAAGCACAAACTTCTCCTCTTTGGGAAACTCTGCTAAATGCTGATTGATTTCATTGAGAGGAATATTGATGGCATCTACCAGGTGTTCCGAATCAAACTCGCTCTTTTTGCGGATATCAATGACTTTCACCTGCTTGCTCTTCCACTCTTTTTCTAAGTCTTGCGCGTTGATACGTTGAAAAGAATCTACTTCCTTGCCGCTAGCAGCCCAAGTAGCAAAACCACCATCTAAATAGCCAATGGAATAATCATAGCCTACACGAGATAAACGGGTAATGGCTTCTTCTTCTTTTCCTACTTCGGTAATCAATAGTATTTTTTGTTTTACATCTGGAATCATTTCTCCCACCCATTGGGCAAAGTTTCCCTCTAAACCAATGTTAACACTCTTGGGTATAAAGCCTTTGGCAAAATCTTCGGCATCTCTAGTATCTAAAACCAAAGCATCTGTTTCATTGGCTACTACTTCAAACTCTTCGGCAGATAGTGGTTTAGCACCTCTTTCCATCACGGTATCTAAGCTATCGTAACCCTTGATGTTCATAATTACATTCTGTGGAAAATAGCCCGGAGGGGTAGTTAAGCCATCCAAAAGGGTTTCTATGAACTCTTCCTTGCTCATGTCTTGCAGGGCATAGTTCGTTTTCTTCTGATTGCCAAGGGTGTCTGTAGTTTCTTTACTCATGTTTTTACCACAGGCAGAACCCGCGCCATGGTTTGGAAATACAATTAAGTCGTCGCTCAGTGGCATAATTTTATTGCGCAGTGAATCGTACAAATGCGAAGCCAACTTTTCTTGGGTTAGATCTGCAATAACGTGCTGCGCCAAATCTGGTCGACCTACATCTCCAATAAATAAGGTATCTCCAGAAATTATTCCATATTCGTCTCCCTTTTCATCAATCAAGAGGTAGGTAGAACTTTCCATGGTATGACCGGGAGTGTGAATAAGTCGAACGGTGTACTTACCTACTTTAAATTCTTGACCATCTTCTGCAATAATGGCTTCATAAGCCGGCTTGGCTGTAGGACCAAAAACGATTTGCGCTCCAGTTTTCTTTTTTAAATCCAAATGCCCACTCACAAAGTCTGCATGAAAGTGCGTTTCAAAAACGTATTTGATTTTAGCATGATCATTCTTTGCTCTATCGATGTAAGGCTGCACTTCTCTCAAAGGATCAAAAATGGCAGCCTCTCCATTATTTTCTATGTAGTATGCTGCATGCGCAATGCAGCCGGTATAAATTTGTTCTATTTTCATGGCTTTATTTTTTTTATTCTGCGTATAAAATTAGTTGCGATCTGATTAATCTTTCGTTACAAAAGTTACACTTGCCAGGGAGTTCTACTATGATAAAAATCAGTTCGATAGAATTTTGAACTTCGAGAAGCCCAAAAAAGTACCAAAGCATTTCTTAATCTAAAAGGATTCTTAAAATTGATCTTAATTACCATTGCTTATAGCCTCACAGCATTTGAAATAGAAGCAGCATGAGGTAATTCTTTTCCATGTGGTAGATAAAAAGCAAGATTAGATTTTGAATTTGAAAACCGCCCTTACCGCTTTATAGACTTAGAAAGTGGGGAAGAGGTGAAGCTAAAGCCTGTAGAAGTGAAGGAACACTAGCAAGAGCAGATGGAAAAACAGATGGCCGCCCTAAAGCTGCGCTGCGGACAGTATGGCATTGGCTTGGTAGAGGCCGATATGAATCAAGGTTTTCACTAAATCTAAATGCCTTTTTTGAATAAAAAGAAGATTTGTATTAAACTACTCTCTCTGCTTCTCTTTTAATTGCTGCATTTCGCTCTCCTAAAAAGCGTTTCATGTAGTTTTTTAGAATGACTGCATTGAAGAGTTTTCCTAAAATTCCAAAAGGAGATTCAAAATGGAAATGATCTACCATGCTTGTAACCCCATTTACTTCGGTGAATAGATGTTCGTGTTTTATAGATTTGAAAATTCCTTTCACCATTTCATCAGTAAATGAATGCGGAGCATTCATGGCCGTAATTTTAGTGGTGAGTTGCTGTTTAATACCAAAATGAACTGCCTCCCAGGTAACGGTTTCTCCTAATCCAATTAAACCACTTGTTCTGCCCGCAATGGCTTTTTCTTTCGTTTTAGATGCTGCTTCTTGATGAAAATCAATACTGCGAGACAAATCGAATATGACTGGAATAGGTGCTTTGATTTTAGTGGTGATGTGAATTAGGGGCATTTACTTTGCTAATAAATCATTCGGATCAACAACAGGTAAAATAAAATTAGATAAAGCAGTTCCTTGAAATCGAGTCATTAAGATGCCACGAGAAGTTGAGTAGGTGATAGATCCAAGTGCATTTCCTAATCCTGAGCTTACTAATTCTTGTCCATCTTCTTTTGCAATCAGTTCGTTTAAGTTGTCAACAGAAAACCAATAGATGAAATGAAACTTACCCACTGCTTCTTTTTGGTCTGTGCTTTCAGTTTCTACTGAAATACGAAAGTTGGTTTTTACTAACTTCTCTTGTAAGTTATGTCCCATTTCAAAATCAACATCAAACTTGAAGTTGGTCACTTTGTTATTATCATGTTCCTCAGGACAATCTATTGCACCACTTAATATGGAAAAATGAAGCATCTTAATTTTTTCAGGAATTAGTTTACCAAAATCTTTCATTAGGCAATTTGTCTTTTTGAATTAGCACTTTTCGAATCATAGGAATGTTCCATTTCTCTAACTTGAGTAATTTCTTGAACTCTCGAATCACTTCTTACAGAAATGGTAGAAGAGAAGTTATTGCTTGCAACTACTTTCATTATTGCATCAGGCGTTTTGAATGGTTTATTCTCAGTTAATCCTGAGACATAAGCGTATTGATGTAACTCTCTTTTCAAAAGCTCTGATTTACTTTCCAATTCAAAATGAGGTATAAGATCTAGCCTAAGAAGAATAGAAACAATTTTTGAATAACTAAAATTTATATCTCCTGAGTTTAAAATTTGAGACATTCTTCCTGCGCTAATGTCTAAATACTTTGCCATGTCTTTTTGCTTGAAGCTTCTAGCTTCCATATATCGAACAATGGCATCGTATATTTTACCGTTTAATTCTTCTACCCAGTATCCTGGTTCAGAAATTACTTGTTCTCTTGTTATCATAGCTTATGATTTTCGTTATAATAATCTATTATAATATTCTTTATTCTGTCGATATCTTGCTGTTGGCTTCCTTTTAAACCTCCTCCAACAATTACTCTGCCTTTAGGATCTTGAAATAAATAAATTCTTATTTCGTTTTTCTTGGCTTCATACATTTTGCATGGCAGCCTATCGTCTTTTATTGTTCTAAACTTGGCTTCAGGTAAGCGAATCGAGTTACAGCTGTGTTCAATAATTTTAAATGCGGATAAGAGAGATTTTGTGAGGTTTCCATCTTTTTCAATTTTAGCATTAAACTGTTGCAATAGATTTTTATCGTTTTTGCAGAGCTCAAAAACCTTGATTTTGGTTTTCGGGCTGACTAGTTCCGACAATATTAACGAATAATTTCCCAAAAAGTTTAGTTATAACTAAAGTTTAACAATTTTAAGCATTTTTATTTACTAACTTAATCCGCATTAAACAGCTGATTTTATTGCACTGTTCAATTTCGCGACAGGCTTTTTAAAAACATTTACCATTCGCTCAGATGTTTCAATCAAAAAATCAATCATTTTAGGCCAATCTTCTTTTTCATAAATAGAAACTCCTTGCATTTCAAATTTTATCCTAGAGGAAACTTTATCATTCATTCGTTCCCAAACTAGTTTACCATTAAAATCATTTTCAATTGCATCTTTTTTAGCTTCTAAAAAATCAAAACATTTTTTATTCTCCAATTGAGCCCCTCTGTTAATATAAATTTCCGCTCTTGTATACGTTCTAGTACCAACTATATTTAGGTTTATACCGCTCATGCCAATCCCTATTCCTATCCAATTGTCTTTAGAAGGAGAGATATTAGAAAAGAGATTGTTTTTCTGATTACTTGCTTTTAGAAACTCAGCCCAAAAGTCTAAACGAACCTGATATCTATGCTTTAAGTTTTCTTGAACAGTTATTTCTTCTTGAGCTTTTGATGCCATGCTTATGGTATAATCTTGAGCATCTACCACAGGGAGTATTTGGTCTAAGTTCAAAAAAAGTTTATCTTCTAATTTATAAGGAGTGACTTTAAAACATTGAATTCGAATTTGAAAATTCATTAGCCATAGTACCGTAGAGGTTACTTCTTTTCTAAACTTAGCAGCAATAAGAATAATACGCTGTTTTGAACCTTCGTTAATGAGTACTTCACTATAATCTTCTTTACCTAGAAACTCTGCCAAGAGGGTTTCTGCATCTTTACCTTTATTTTGAGCGTTCAAATAATCTTGAAATATTCTTTTAATGTCCTCTTTTGATAATGTACTGCAATAGGAAGCATACTTTAGTGCTTGCCAAGTAACATCTTTACCTGAATCGTCTAATTTATTTTCAATTATAACTAGGTTTCCTTGTTTGTCTAGTGCTAATAAATCAAGTCTTTCTCTTGTTTCTTGAAATCCATCAAACTCTTTTTGAATGATTAGAAACTCTTCATCTGCAAGGCATGTTGGATCATTTGCAATCCATTCTTGCAAATGCTCTCTTTCTTTAAAGCCTAATTCAGAAAAAGTACATCTCTCTAATTTCTCAATAATATTATTATCCTGATTTATTCGATACATAATTGTAGTATTTTATTTGGCTTTACTATGAATTCCTTAATCTAACTAGGTTCGGTTCCCTAAACTCAAATAAATGAGCATAGTTCTTCCCTGCATGTGTGTTTGGGTGAGTTCTTAATCGTATTTGCTTTGCATTTGCAAAGCCAACATCCTTTTTATAGTAGAGCCTTCTATTGGTAATTTCATTACTAATTTCTTCTAAAGTAGCTGTTCTGTTTTCTTTGCTTAAAAGAACTACTGCTATTGCTTCGTGTAATTTTAAAATACGTTCCATTTTCTATTTCTAAAAACTAACCCAAAATCAACTGCAATACCATAGCTGCTGCGGCTACCAATATACTTAACCATGCGATGTATTCATTTCTCTTTGCTCTAGCTTTTGTTTTTGGGTAGTCATCAATTATATTTTTCTTTAACTCAATATCGAGTTCTAAGGCTTTTCTCTCAATTTTATCTTTTTCTGCTTTTTCTGTATGGGCTTCTCTTGCTCTTTCCATCTGACCGTCCCAATAAAACTTCATGCCTCCCTGTTGCATGAAATCAAGAAGAAGACCTGTGCCTTCAACCATCCAATTATTATCTTCTGAGTGAGTAACTCTAATAACTTCTTTGGGTTGATTCTCTTCAATTATTCTTAAAAGATGATTTACTTGATCGAAATTTTTCTTCACTAAGAATGCATCCAAACTAATCTTATCTGTAAACGCAATATGGTTATGCTGCTTTAAAAGGAACTTAAATAATAAATCTGCTTCTTGCGACTGGCCTTTTGTTAATTGAAAAGAGTTCATTTTTCTATGCTTTTAATGGCTCATTATTTTCATCTAATTGAGAAGTTTTCTTTGAATATTTATCTATTTGAATCAGATAATTAAACAAGAAACCAGGAATATATGGATGTTTATAACCACATGCTTTGCATATTTTATCGTCATTAACCTTTTCATTCTTTTTTAAGAAATCAGAGAATGCGGGATAAATTTTAGTGGATTGCATTAGAGCCAACCTTTTTGAAAAGAAAAATTTTTGGTCAGAAGTTAAAGTTGAATCTTCAATTGTTTCATATAAATTTATCCAATCTCCAAGTATTCCAAATATTTGATAAAAGTGAACAGCTTTAGGATACCTCTCGGTATCGTGAGACTCTGCGTTATATCCTCCAGAAACGGTAGAATTTTGAACCGATTGGAAAATCCCTTCCACCCCTAAATAATTTATATTATTTTTCTGAAAGTTAAATGAACTAATATCAATAGATAGTTGATTATATAAAGATTGTATGTTATTACGATCAATATCTTCCCTTCTTTCATCTCTCTCTCTATCTATTTGTCTCTGAATCTCTTTGTTTGCATTAACTTGTGCTAGAAAGGCAAAATAAACTAGAATAGAGCCAATTAAACTTGTTATCGGCGCTGTTATTCCACCTATTGTATCTCCAATTTCATTTGGAGAACCAAAAGATAAGAAACCCACATCTTGTGTGAATAAATAAGGTGCAATTATAACGAATAGGATTCCTAGAATTAATAAAAATAATGCACGTTTTGTGAAACTTATTTTAATCTCTTTTTTATCTTCCTTTTTATCTTCCTTTGGTTCCATAATACTACTTCCTATTTATACTCCCCCTCCCCCTCAGCAGCTACTCCCAACTCAACCTCCTCCATCTTATCATAAGCACCTTTTACCGAGACCTGACCATTCATCAACATCGGCAACAACCAATCGCGAAGAGTGGAAAGTTGTTGGTTTTGAATTGAGTTTGATAGAATATTTTCTATTGTGGGTTTGAGAAGGGTTGAGAATTTTTTCAGAATTTCATTTTTTGGTTTTATAACTACAATTGAAGAAAAATCTCCTTTATTCATATTCGCGAATGTATTTCCTGTTTTAGCTTTTGCAAATTTGAAGTAGTCTTTGAGGTAGAAATACAAGAAATATTCATTTTCCTTATTCTCACAAACAACAGTGTTTAGTTGTTGGTTGGTTTGTGAATTTTCTGTTGCAAAAGCAACAAGCCCAGGAGAGGCTATGCAAGTAACACAGATTGCACCGTTCGGAATAAATTTATTTTTTTGTGTACTTGCTCCTAGTTCAGTAAGGCTTAATTCTGTTGAAGTTATGTGCATATTTCCTCTAACATCACCAATACAGATAAATGGTATATCACCATTAAAATTTTCATCAACTTTTGTAGAAGGGGTTTTACCTGTTATAATATTGGATTCTATTTCGCTTAATTCCTTCACCTCCCAACCCTCAGGTATCTCTCTCTTCAATTCTTCATTATAAACCATTTTGCCGCCAGAGGATTTGTAGGGCTTGCCAATCGAAGCCTTGGCGGAGTTTGGCTTGTTTTCGTCAGGAAACCCATCCTTCGCTGAAGCTTCGGATGGGAACTCAAACTGCACAAACCAATAATCATAAATCAGTTTGGCCATACCTTCTAACTCCGCATTGATTTTGTTGTTCAGCTCTATTTTTTTGTTAATTGCATAAAGAAAATCTCCTATTTTCTTTTGTTCATCATAAGGAGGTAGGATTAAATCTAAATAGGAAAAAATTTGCTCATTAAGACTCGCTCGCAAAGTCATGATAGCATTGTTATTCATGGTTTTTCTAAAAAGATCACTCCTTAAGTAGAAAGCCATGAATTTATGATATGTAATATCCTTCTGAGTTGGTCTAAGTCTTTTTAGGAATCCACTATAAGAGGCCACTTCATAATTCCTAACGGCAACAGAGCTCATTCCTAATTCGTCGAGTGTTTCACTTGTTCTCGTCAAAAAAATATCACCTTCCAAAATAGAATACTTGCATTTTTCAACCTCAGAAATATCCATTAAATCAGGTAAATCCTCTGGCAAAAAGTGATCTTTAAATACTGTGCTAAAAGATAAAAATGGAGAACCATGTCCTGCTTGTTCAGGTTTGGATGAAATCCCTGAACTCATTTCATACAAATCAGAAAACTTATAAGTCACAAGTTTATACATGCTTCAATCCCTCCAAATTCTTTTCAATCTCTGTCTCTAACTTTTTCCCTTCCGCAAACAACTCACATAAATTGCTTTTAAAGCCGTTTAGCTTTAATTCAAATTCTTCTGGTGTAATTTCGATGTATTCAATTTTTACTTCAAAGTATTGCCCTGCACTTAAGCTGAAGTTTTTGGCTTTTATGTCTTCGTAAGAAACCACTACCGAAAAGTCATCTTCGGCTCTTTTGGCATTAAACACCTCAATAATGCGGTCTTCTTCCGCCGCAGCAAGCAGGGTCTTTTGGTTTTTACCATCTTTTACTTTGCTGCCCAAATTAGAGGCATCTACCAATACCACATCGCCTTTGTTGGCTTTGTCTAAAAATAAAATAGAAACGTTGGTACCTGTGGTGGCAAAAATATTAGAGGGCATGCTTACCACTCCGGCCAACATTTTATCTTTTACCAACTTTTCGCGTATTTTCTTGTCAATACCGCTTTGGGCCGTAATAAAACCCGTAGGCACCACTATGGCAGCTTTGCCATTGGGTTTTAAAGAAGCCATAATGTGTTGAATAAACAACAAATAAATGGCCATGCTGTCTTTTTTACTTTTAGGCACATTGGGCACGCCGGCAAAAAAACGTTCTTGGTTTTGTTTGTTGTCCAAATCATCGCGGTAATCCGAAAAATCTAATTTAAAGGGTGGGTTAGAAACCACATAGTTGAATTTGGCCAAACTGCCGTCTTTTTCTTTATGATAGGGCGAGAGTATGGTATTGCCCTTTACCACATTCGGCAGGGAATGCACCAAATCGTTTAAAATTAAATTCAAACGCAAAAGAGAAGAAGACTTTTGAGAAATATCTTGAGTGTAAATGGTGCATTGGTCTTCGCCAATTTGGTGCGCCAAATTCATAAGCAAAGTACCAGAGCCAGCAGAAGGATCGTAACAGGTTACATTTTTCACTTCTTTATCTACTAGGCAACGCGCCATAATTTTAGAAACAGCATGTGGGGTAAAGTATTCCGCATATTTTCCACCACTATCTGAATTGTAATCTTTAATCAGGTATTCAAAAATGGCAGAATAAAAATCAAACTTTTCTTCGAAAATATGCTCAAAGCTAAAATCTACCAATTTGTTAATGATGGCTTTGCAAAAGGCATCTTTATCGTCTACAATGTACCTACTCAATTCATCAAAAAGAGTCAGCTTTTCTCCTGTGTAGGTCATTACGGAGAATAAATCGCTGTTTACTTTGGCAATATCCAATAAGGTGGCATCAAAGATTTGAGAAAAGTTCTTTTCGTTTTGCCGCGCAAACAAATTGCTTATAAAATGATCTCGTTGAATTACAGCGGTAGATTCACCCAATTGAGCGACTAGCATTTCAAATTCATCATCGCTATAGCCATCAATGGTTTCTTGCCATTTATCTCCTGCAGCCTTTAGTTTAGCATCTATTTCCTTGGTATTGTGTATGAATTTATCATTTAATAGTTTGTACAAGAAAACCTGCGTAATCACTTTAAATTCATTGCCATCATTACCTAAACCATAGGTAGCACAAACACTTTTTAACTCATCAATGAGTGCTCTTGTTTTCTGCTCAAAATCTTTCGTTCTATCCATTGTTATCTTCTGCTTTGTTTAGGCAATGTTGCCATAGTATTCATTCAAATATTCTTTTACCAATAATTGGTTGATGCGCTTGTATTCGGGCATGCCCAATTGCATTTCACCCTTAAATTGTTGAATCACTAATCGCATCATCATTTTTTCTACGTAATTCTCATTGTCCAATTGGTGGGTGTTTTTTTCTATCTCTTCATCCACTCCTTCTTTCAACTGCATCAATACTTCCGCTAGTTTTCTGTCTTTATCGGTAATGGGGTCTTTTTCCATCAGGCGTTTATGCAAGCGAGCATATTTTTCGTCTTTGCTGTACTTTTCTTTTAGCAATTGGTTTTTTCGTTCCAACTCTTTGGCTTGGTTATAAATCACTTCCAGCTCTTCTATGTTCTCGCTCATTTCATCCTTGCTTACTTCGCTCAGATTTTTTTTCTTAAACAGCCGTTCTAGTTCTTCTCTTAAGGAAATCAATTCTGGATCTCTTGGATCAAAGTTTCCTCCCAAGGCTTCTCTTGTTTTTTGTAGCATGTTTTTCAACTGGTCGGCCAATACCATTTCTTCTTCTCTCACTTTCGTGAAAGCGAAAAGAATGTCTTCTAAAGCGATATTGAGTAAATTTTGATTTTCTATATCGTTTTCTAAAGCTTCTCTAGTATTAATTAAAGCCAAGCGGTTATTGGCCTCTCTTGAAAGCACGCCTAATTTCTGAAAGTCTAATTTCTCTAAAAGGTCATAGTGTCCAAGCGTTCTAATCAAGTTGTATAAACTTCTCGCATCATTCAAGGCCTTGGTCACCTTCAGCATTTCTTTACGGTCGTTTATTTGAGATACTTGCTGTTGAAATACTTCCGCATTTTTGGTGTTGTAATCAAACAATACATCCTCAATGTTTTCTATTTCTTGCTTTATTTCTTCGGGGCTTTTAAATAGATCGGTGTAGTATTCCATTTCATCACCCAATTGATCTTGCAGTTCGGCAAAATAATCGCGGTTGGTTTTGTCAAACTCACTTTGTATGTCGGCAAAGTCAACCACATAACCGTAGCGGTGATTTTTATAAGTTCGGTTAACTCGAGTTAAGGCCTGCAGTAAATTATGAGCTTTAATTACTCTAGTGATGTAGAGTTTTTTCAATCGTTTGGCATCAAATCCAGTGAGCAGCATGTTAAAAACAAAAAGGAAATCAATTTTCCCCTCTTTAAAATCTTCCACCAATTCTTTGCGGTCGTCTTTAGAGCCTACATCATGCAAAATAACTTGAGCTGTTTTTACTTTTCTAGCTTCGTTTTGCTGCTTTCCATAGCTTTCATTATTCTCAGCAGCCATCGCCAGTTCAGGTTCAGCTTGGGCATATTTTTCATTAAAAATTTGCTGCATCTCTTTCGCTTGGTCGGAAGAGTCGCAAATTACCATTCCGCCAACGGTATCATCTCCACTAGAGAGTCTAAACTTTTCTAAATCATTAATAACATACTCTAAAAGTGGTTCCACAAATTTGGGATGTGCATACACCTTCTTTTTATTGCCCGAGCCTCTAATCAATTTGATTTCATCTAAGGCTTCTTTCAACTTTAGCTTGTAAGAAGTTTCGATTTCTTCTCTGATCAAACGCAGGGTGTAGCCATCCTTAATGGATTTGTTGTAGTAGTATTTATGAATGTATTCTCCGAATAAATCTCTGGAGTTGTATTCATTCCCCAAAAGTGGAGTACCTGTTAATCCGATTTTAATGGCATTCGAATCTGACTCTTTTAAGTTCGCTAAAAAACTTCCTTTGGGATTGTAACTGCGATGCACCTCATCTAAAAAATAGACGCGTTGAATATCTAAGTTGTAATCCGTGTTTTTTACAACCTCAGGGTCATCTTTAAATTTCTGAATGTTTACAACCGTAATTTCTGCTTTCCCACTATCGTTATGAATAACAGCAGTAGACTTAATTTCTCGAGCAAATTCTTCTTTTGAATTTACATTATGTACCAATAAACCACGGCTTCTAAACTCAATACTTGCTTGTATCAACAAATCCAAACGGTCTACAATGAAATAGAACTTTGGGATGATGTTTTTAGATTGATAGTAATCGGTGAGGTATTTTACATTGTAATAAGCTAGGGCAGTTTTACCGCTTCCTTGCGTATGCCAAATGATGCCTTTTTTGATGCCTTCTTCCAACTTCTGCTCAATGGCTTTGGTTGCAAATAACTGAGGATAGCGCATGATGTGCTTTTCCAAATGATTTACTCCTTGCACATAAGCAATGGCATATTGCAGAATAAAAGCCAAGCGATCTTTTTGAAAAAGCGAAGTGCAAATTCTATTCGTTGGTGTATTCCAAGCGGTATTTACTGCATACTCTTCCGCATTTCGAATGCTAACTAAATTATTATCCTTTAAAACTCTGAGCTCTTCCCCCTCATCTAAAGCCGAAAGAATTTCATCTTCGGTAAACTCAACTTCCTCTCTAAAGTAATTGAAAGCATGTTGGCCATAAGAAGGAGCTGCATAAAATGCACCTTGCAAAGGCTCGGGGTCGCTATCGTCATATTCCATGTTGTTGGAAAAAACCATCAGCTGTGTAATATTCACGAAGTTTCTAAACTTCTTGTTTTGAAAACGACTTAAAATTCGCTTGCGCTCTGCTTGCACACCATCGAGGTTGTTTGGCTTTTTCACTTCAATAAAAGCCAAAGGCATTCCATTAATTAGAAGAATAATATCAGGTCGAAAATTATCGTCATCCTTTTGATAGGGCAGTTCAGTAACTACATGAAAAGCATTGTTTTCAAAGTTGTCAAAGTCAATCAACCGATTGCCTGAACGATTGGTCAGTTTTTGATAGAAAACTTTTCCTAAATCTTCATTTTCCAGACATAGGGAAATTTCATCATACAATCGACGAACTTCTTGCTTATTTAAATCTGGGTTAAGCTTTTGAATTTGAGCATTGAAAATATCAACGAATATATTGGTGTTGCTGTCCCATTGGGCATCTTTCAGTGAAAGGTATTCAAAACCTAACCGCATTAGATGCAGTATAGTTGGGATTTTTACGCGAGAGTCTTCGTTGAATTTCATAAAATTCTAGATTACTGCTAAAATAAGCACAGATAGGCAGAAAGGAAATACTTAGTTTTAGGTATTTTACGCAAGCGCTTCTTCTCCGTAGTTGATCAGTTTATCTACAATGCTGTCTAATTGTTGGTCTACCTCGCTTTTGGAAACATAACTCAAGCCATCTTCTTTCAGTTTCAAGAGGTTCTCTTTAGAAGCATTGTCCATTTCGGCATCTGCGGTGAGCACTTCTGGTTCTAAGCGGTAGTAATCTGCTTTGTTGGCCGCACTAAGGGTATCAAAGATTTGCCGTAAATGGTAATGCACCGTTTGAGAACTGGCAGACATCATAATTTCTATGATGGGTTTGATCCAACCCACGGCGCCCCAATCTTTGGCTTTTTGGTAGTTGTATTGTTTGCTTTTGCTGCCAGTGCCAATAGAAACAATAAGCATGTCTTTGGCGGTTGGAAACTCACAAATGCCAGGGAATTTCATGGTCCGCACGGCAGAATAAGCCACCAAAGTGGGGTTGTTGACAAACACCCCACCATCAATTAGTGGGAATTCAGAACCCAATTCACTTTTTACCAAAGCGGTTTCAAAATAGGTGGGGGCGGCAGAAGTGGCTCTGGCTACTTCTTTTACCTTAAAGTTATAAATGGCATTATGGGCTTTGTGTTGTTTAAAAAAATGGGGTTTCCCATTTTTAATGTCGTAAGAACTAATGATGCAGGGTTTGATTAGATCGGCCAACATCGTATCGCCAAAGGTTTCGGCCAAGGCTTTTTCTATGGCTGCGGCATCGTATTTTTCGTCCAATACGCAATTGCCGCTTCTTATTCTTTGTCGCAGAGTGGTGTCAAAAATGGCATCTCCTTTTTCCAAATAAAGCTTTACGGCTTCTTCAGCGGTAAGTAGAGGTCGGCCATCGGCATTGGGCATCAAATAAGAAAGGCTTAAGATACCACCGGTGCTGGTGCCGGCCATAAAATCAAAATAATCGGCTAGGCGCTTATTGGGATTTTGGGTTTTTTCTTGGATCTTCTTTTCGATTTGCATCAGCGTAATTCCGGGCAGTATGCCTCTAATGCCACCACCATCAATGGAGAGGATTCTTACTTTTTTCTTGGGTTTCATTTTTTAGCCTTTAGGGGTAAAAGAATTCCTGCAAGTTAAAACAGAAAAGGGGGGAAGTCAAGGGTAGGGTTCTTAATTGTCATTGCGAGTGGAACAAAGTGAAGCGAAGCAATCTGTTGATTAGATAACTCAATAACCAGATTGCTTCATTCGTACCTCATTCGCAATGACGTAATGGATAGATTGCTTCGTTCTTCGCAATGACAGAATTCATATATTTTTTTACTTGTAGTTCCCTAATTTCTTAATTCGCTTAGCAATGCTTTCCAGTTCGGAGGCATCAAAAATGGGAGGAAGAAATGTTAAATACTTATTGAGTTCCTTCAGGTTTTTCACAGTTACGTAATCAAATTTCTCATGGGGTTTATTCTTAATCATTACCACTAGGTTTCTTACGGGAATTGTTCTTTTTCCCCAATGATGTATGAGTTTTAGTATGGAATTTTTCTTAGAATTAAGCATAGTAAAAAGGGCATATCCAGTTCTTTGCACTTGTTGTACTGGAGAATAAGCATTTACATTAGCAATAGTAGTTTCACTCCAATTTTTGGTTTCTATTGCAAAAACACCTGCTCTGCAAAGCAATACATGATCAATTTGTATGCTAAAGATTCTGTCTTTATCTTTTTTGTTGTAAATAGGAGGGTCGAATTTTACAGAGAAATCATTGAATAAGATGTATTCGTCCGAAAGCTTTTTTATTTCTTTCTGCACTAGGTTTTCTCCTTTAGCACCTTCAATTAAAGGGCCTAAATCATCTAAAATTGCTTTGGTAAACTGCAGTCTTTTAAGTTTTGGTTTAAGCCTATTGCGGATTATCTTCTCCCTGTTCTTTTCGAAGTAGTTAAACTTCTTTCTTCCTTTTAAGAACTGCCATTTTAAGTGTGCTAAGCTTAATGCTTTTAAGCTACTAAAACTCTTCTCCATAAGGTATATGTTAAAGCGGAGGAGGAGTGTGTAGCACCAATGGAAAAACTCTAAAAAATCATTTTTTATGTATTTCGATTCAAATACTGCCAGTCTTTTTCTTTTGGCTAGTAGTTTGCTTTCTACTTTCTCTTTTAAGCTACTACTTAAGTTTGCCATGCTTGTTTCAACTTTCTGAAGTTGGCTTTGCAGTTTAATGTATTCTTGGCAGTATTCCCTTTCCATCTCTTGCTGCAAGGTATTCAGGGTATGTGGGTATTTATCTTGAAATACTTCTATTTCTTGGATGGAGCTAAAATCATAAATCCCCTTCTTTAAAAGCGTTTCTTTTAATCTGCTTAAAGATTCTATTTGTCCGTAGACGATGGCCATGCTATAGAATAAGGAGGTTTAGTTTTTCTAATTGGGAAATTACAAGTTCTTCACAAAAAAGGAGAAAGTCAATACTTAGAAATAGGTATTTTTTAGAGAAATAAAACCTAGAAGGAGCTATTATTGCCTAGGAAAGGCCATTTACCGCTCAAAGACTTTTATTTAATAAAATAAATGGATTGGTCTTAGGTATCTCCGTGCAAGGCTCTCCAATCTTTAATTTTATCTTCAAGTTGTACAATTCTATTTTAAATTTTTTCCTCTTTGCGTTTCCATTTTTTTGTTGGAGCGGCTATCCACATAGGTAAACCGGGGATAATAGCGGGCCAAAATACTAGCGCACCAACTATGGTTAAACCAATGCCAACCCCTTTAAATCCTCTATTTGATTGTAGTTTTTGCTGCACAGCCAAAAGCTCAATTTTCAAATCGTCTCTTTCTTCTCTAAGTTCTTCTAATCTAGAATCGGGTCCTGCTTGAGCAAAGGAGCTAAAGGTAAAGTATAGTATAAGAATAAGGCTAAGGAGAAATTTCATCCTAGGGGTTCAGATTAGTAATAGATAAATCGATTGCAATATCCTAAAGGATTTTTAGAAATCAAAATTATAGGATAGTGGGCGTAATACAGAGCGTTTCAATTAATAATTTCACATACGCAGCGCAAAGGAAACTTTCTTTTGGCATTTACTACATCGTGGCTGTGTAGTTCGTTTTCTTTTCCAAAAGTATGCCAGTGGGTCACATGGCCATTTTCCATGGTTTCGTTTAGCCAAAAAGTATTTTGTTCTCCTTGCTTGGCCTGTTTGTCGTAGTCTATACGACCGCAAAGCAGAATATTCAAGGTATCGCTCAAATGTATTTTTCCTTTTTTATCGGCCTTGATCAATGCGCTTACTTCTTTTTCTGTTGGTAGTCTCCAACCCTTTGGACAAGCTTTTTTGGCATCTTCTACCAAATAAAATACACCGCAGCCTTGCGGAGACACAAGGGTGTCTTTGGCAGAAGGGGAGCGGTAGCGTAAGTTTTCGCCCAACCATTGTAACTCATGGAGTTGTACAATAGAGTATGTATTTCCATCTCTTTGGTCGGTAAAGCTTTTTGTCTTTTCTTCTGCCGTTGGGAAAAAGAGGATGAGAGAAATGAAATAGGAGATAAGGAAGTTATTCATGCTTTAAAGCTCTTAAAGAAAAAGGAGAAAGTCAAGAGCTGTAATCCGTTTTTCTTAGTCCTTAGCGTGCATAAACCTTTCTCCAGCTGCTCAAGGCAGGCCTTTCCTTGCCATCTTCATCCAAGAGGCCGCTATCGCGCCACAATTGTCCCAAGTCTTTGATGCTTGCCGGAAAAGTTTGCCAAAGGGCATCGTAGTCTCTGTGGCACCACCAAATAGTAAAGAGATAATTCTCTCGGTAGGCATTAAGCAGCAGTGTTTCTAGATAGTCTTTTTGCAAAGCTTGGTTAGCAAGAATGTTTAGATTCAAATTACTAACTACCAAATCCTCTGCAATTTGGGTAGTTTCTGCAAATGCCAAGGGCTTAGAAGTTTGACCATGTAAAAAGTCAAACGCTTTTTGAAAATCATCTACATTATCTAACTGCTGAAAGAATGGGTAATAACTGATGGCCACAAAATCTTGGTTTTGGTTTACATAGGCCTGTATTTCACTCACCAAACTACTGTTTAAAGCGTTAGGATTATACCAATTGTGTAAAGTCACCGATTCCGATAGTTGCACATTGGGGTGGGCCGTTTTAATGCGAGAGCGAACCTTGGTGATTAGTTTTTTATAGCCTTCCCACAGGCTTGGACTGTTGATCAACAGTTCGTTGGCTTCTATGGCCAATAATAGGTAGTCGGGCTGCAGCTCGCCAACAATGTAGTTAATATGACGCACATAGGCATCTTCTATGCTGCTTTGGTTGATGGAATCGTAGTTTGGCACCAAGCCATCAAAATCTTCGGCCAAATCGCTTCTTAAATTATTGAGCAAACTCACCGAAACCAAAAGTTTGTTTTCTACAATCTTGCGGTTTTTACGCCCTAAGATATTATTGGTGAAGGCTGCAGGCAAGGCGGTATTATTGATCCAAGCAGACCAAGGAATTTTATCGTCGATATGCTCTGCATAAATATCTCCTTCGGCTTGCAAAAATGCATAGGTGCTGTCTTGTGCGCCTAAAGTGGCCGCATATGGCCATGAGGTGAAGCCCATTTTAAAGTTGCGGTTTTCTATTTCATCTAAAACCGAATTGCTGCTAGGCGAATAGGGTGCAGGATCATTCCCTTCTTTTTCGCAAGCATAGAAGAGGGCAGTGAGTAAGAAAAGTAGATATATTGTTTTGGCTTTCACTTAGGAAAGTTTCTCAAGATATTGGAGAAAGTCAATAGGTAGATTACAGTATATTTTAATAAACAAAAGAGCCTCACATTACAAATCGCAATTTGAAAATTTAATATTTATACCACCTTTTAGTTATAATTGGCTTTAAATTCCCCATTTTTAACTTCCAAGGAGTCTATATTGTTAGAAGAATCTTCATAAAATGTCCCCTCAAAAGTCACTTCAAATCTCTTGTTTATTGTATCGTTTACTTTAATATCAGCCATCCCTTGATTAAAGATATAATAAACACTATCGTTCAATATATAGAAAATACGTGGTGAGAAAAATACTTCGGATTGAGTGAAATCAATTGGATACAGATAAGTCATTGGAATTGAATTTTTTGTAAAAGACATCACTAGTTGAGGATAAGTATCGCTACTTGAACTTTTAGCAGTTATTTGTATTATATCAAGTTCACCACCAGTACTTACCGAAGCAGCATTAAACTGCTTTCCTTCAATTTCTGCATAAATATAGAAGGCTCTATTATTCTTTAAAGTTGGCGAATTTGAATCATCGTTTTCATTATCTTCACAACTAGGTAAAGCGATGAGTAGTAAAAGAAAAGGTAATAATTTTTTCATGATTAGTTTATTTTATAAAACAATATGATGAAAATATAGAGAACTTTTATAATTCACTATTTTTTTTGATTTTATAAAGTTTTTTTCCGAAACAATTGCTTGCAATAAGAAAGAAGAGGAGTAAAATAGAATTCTCCATTTAGCTTTATTAATTATTAAATGCCTTCAATTGAATTTATAAAGATTACAATATCTAAATAATAATGCGGAATATCAATACTTTTTAAAACTAAAGAGGCTTCCATTAATTTCTTTATAAATAGCTTTGAAGAAACCAAGATCTGTTATTGAAGCAGTAACTTTCATCAACTAAGGAAAAAACTATTTTACAAAAAATACATAGAGATGAAAAAGTCAATTTTTTACTTAAGCTTTATTTTTACCGTATTTATTTTTCAGAGCAATTTAGTAGTTGCACAAAACTATGATTGGTTGCTAGAAAATGACAACTCCAAAGCATTTCATAAGAAAATGAAAAAATGGTTGAAGCTAGATTCTACAGATTTAGACCGCAATTTTTATATCTCTGTCTACTGCTACAATCAAAGTGTTTCTTTATTAAATAATATAGATTACGATACCACCTCTTTAGATGATTTGAATAAGATTCAGGATAAGATCATGACTTATATTGACATTTCTAAGGCGCATTTGGATAGAGTAGAAGACCCTGACTATAGAACTGCAGATCAATATGTAATGAAAAACTATATTTATTTTTCAAAGGATTATCAAGATAAAGCAGAGGAATACAAGGCAAAGCTAATGGCGTTAAATGAAGAAAAGCGCATCGCAAAACCAATTGCGGAAATGTAAAGAAAGCTGCTTTTCTTAGCGGGGCAAATCCAACTCATCTACCAAAACGCCATCGATAAAGACCAAGCGTCTTTTGATCCATTGTTTTTGGCCGTCAACAATGCCGGTGTTGAGCAATATGTTTATTTCTCCGCTGTACCAGCCTGCAAAAATGGCATCGGCATCTAAAAAGATATCCAACATGCCTATAAGCTTCATCTTGTGGTTAAAGCCTTTTAAGTCGGTAAGGTAAAGTTTGTTGTCTATAATTTCCCAAATGCCAATGTAGCCTCTTTCATTTTCAGAAGAGTAGGAAAGAAAGCGGTCGTCTATTTCATGAAACTCTAAATATGCAGCCAAAGGCTCTTCGTGGAAACTGCGTTTCTCGCCTTGGTAGTTTAAAAGTTCGGGAGTTTGTGTAGCCATTGTTTCAACAGAGCGTTTAGAATATGCCTGCGAAATTATTCATTCGCGCCTAAATCCCTTGCTTATTCCACTATTTCATAATCGATGCTCAGCTTTCGCAATGCTCTGTAGGCAGTAGCTGTGTTTCTATCTTCCACTTCAATCTCTATTTGGTCTCCTTCCAATAGCATTTCGGTAAAATCATTGGCCAAAGAAGTACTTAGGATGGCAATTTCTGTGAGACAATTTACAATGGCTCTTTTATCGGGCCTTTGGGCGCTGCAGCTGAGTAGGGTTATTTTCATAATTATAGCTTCACAAGTTCTGCATCCTAAAGGAGAATAACAATAGCGGATTGAGATTATAATTAAAAAGCCAAGCGAGTTTAGAAATGCTTGGCTTTAGATGCTTTAATAGTATTTAAATTATCTGCCTAGAATGCCTTATTCTTCCTCTACCTCTGAAGAGATTTCGTAAGGGAGATAATCTGCCGGATTTACATTTTCATTTTCTTTGATTACCTCATAATGTAAGTGAATACTTAAGGACTTACCTGTTGAGCCAATAATTCCAATGATATCTCCTTGTTTTACTTGATCACCTGCTTTTACTTCAAGCTTAGATAAATGCGCATACATGCTTTGGTAAGTATTGTTATGTTTTATTTTGATGTGATTACCATAGCCTTTGCTGAATTCTGCCAATTCTATAGTTCCATCGGCTGTAGCTAAAATTGGAGTTCCTTTTGCTGCTGTAAAATCAATTCCTGTATGCATTTTTTGTTCCTTGTTGATGGGATTAATTCTCATACCGTAAGGAGAGGCAATCTTTTCTAAATTCTCTTTTTTGATGGGAAGAATAGAAGGAATATCTGTCTTTTCCTTTTCAATGGCAAATATGGGAAGGTAAAGTACCTTATTCATTGGTGCAGGTTTAAATGCAGAGCTAATAATCACTGTAGTTGTAATTAGTACTGCTATCAATAAAGAAAAAATTCTTTTCATGGCTTTTGGTTTAGTTTGGTAAATCATTTTTATTCTGTTTTTAATGCTTAGGTATCCGAATTCACTTGTTAGTAGATTGCTACTTCCTCTTTCCATAAATTGCAGCAGGCTATTCAAATAGGAGCTTTCATTGCTTTCTTTGGCACTTGCAGCTTCATCGGCAAGAAATTCATGATTGCTTTTTATTTCTTTTTTAAACAGTTGGAGCAAGGGCTGAAACCACAGCAAGCATTGTAGACTTTCAACCATAAGTATGTCTATACTATGTAGCTGCTCAAAATGTGTTTTCTCGTGGTGGAGTAGTGCGCTATTTTTACTCACTTCTTCTACCAATTTTTCGGAAATAAATAGATAACCAAAAAAACTGAATGGATTGCTTTTGTAGGGAAGTAGTACTGTTTGCATGCCGTTTACCTTCGGACCTTTTTGTTTAGTTAGTCTAAGCAAATGCAGCAAGTGTAAAGCAAAGCGTATAAATAAGGAAATGCTAATAATAGTGTAAAGTCCAAAGAGTAAGTAGTACCAAGAAAATGTAGTCGGTTTTTCGTTTGCAATTTGAATCTCTTCTCCTTTTTCAAGCAAAAACACTTGGTCTATTTTATCTACCTGCTTAAAAGTTTCTGCTACTACCGCATGGCTTGTACTAATTTCCATTTGCAAACTTGGAACTATAAGTGCTAGTAAGAGAGAAGCCAATAAGTAGAAACGATTAAACTGAAAAAGCTTCGTCTTAATTAGCAATAGCTTGTAAATACCTATTACTATGGCTAGAGCAGCAGTAGATTTTATTAAATAAAGAATCATGATTTCTTGTTTTTCTTCTCAATTTGTCTGTTTACCATACTTTGCAGTTCTTCTAATTGCTCTATGCTTAAGTCTGTATTTTCGGTAAAGAAAGAAGCAAATTGTGCGGTAGAATTTTCGAAATAGTTGCTAATCATTTTCTTAAACTCTGAAGAGAAATAAGCAGGCTTTTTAAGTAATGGGTAGTACTCCTTATCTCTTCCATTCATTTTAAAGCCTACATGCTTTTTAGTGATGAGTCGGTTGATAAGGGTAGATATGGTAGTATATGCAGGCTTAGGTTCTTCAAACTGATCGACTATGTCTTTTAGGTAACCCTTCTTTATATTCCAAAGGTGATTCATCAATTGCAATTCCTTTTCACTTAAATTCTTCATTACTATAATTGTCATTTTGTTACTACAAAAGTAGTAATAAAATTTAAATAACAAAACTAGCTTATATTTTTTATTGAATACTATCCATCCTAGGTAATTCCTTTAGTGCACTACCATAAAGCGTTTACTCTGCACACCTTTGGAATTGCTAATTTTTAGGAAGTAGGCGCCATTAGGCAATGCAGAAACATCGATACTACTTGGTACTTCTTCTTTGTCCCAAAGTAAACGGCCTTGGCTGTTAAAGATTTGGATTCTAGATAAAATTGGATTTTCTATTTCCATAAATAGAAGCTCCTTGCTTGGATTAGGATACAGGGTAAGCTCTTTTTCTTTGGCGATCTCTTTCTCTAAGGAGGTCACCAAGCCCGAATTGAAGAAGTTCCATATCTCTACCGAGGGGTCTATATCGTTATTGATAGATCCCAAGGCATTACAAACCACTGGTGGAGCAGTACAACGGCCGGTGTTTGGCACATTGTGTCCGCCATTTATTATCAGATACTCTACAAAAGCTCCTCGGCTGCCACAGCTGTTGTAGGTTCTTTTTTCTACCCAAGAGCCATCGGCAGGATCTAAATCCGCTAAAGTATCTGCTACATAGCTGCTGCTGCACGCATTGATGTTGAGCCAATTGCCTCTAATGGAAGCCCAAGTTGGAAATACATTTGGTATACCATTGATTCTGCTAATGGTATCGCGATTGCCTAAGATAGAGAGCATGGCACACTGCTTGTTGGCGGCAAAGAATCGAAACCGATAATATTGGCCATGGCCGTAAATCGATTTCCTATAGCTGCTCCCAATTTCATTGTCATAAAGGCACCACTAGAAACTCCCATGCAGTAAATTTTAGTACTATCGATATTGTAGTTGGCCTGCACAGAGTCTAACACCCTGGAAATAAAAGTAACATCGTCAAAGTCGCCGCCGATGATACCGGCATTCCAACCAATTCCTGTGTTTGGTAAGAAAAACAAAGGTTTGAAGTTCCAACGGCAGGTGTCGCCCAATGGATAAACAATAATCACATTATTGGCCTCTGCAATTGAATCTATGCTTAGGGTAGTTCGGTATTGGGTGATAGATTCGAAATAGGCATGTAGATTGACAATTAGTGGAGTTGGCGTAGTTCCATTATATCCACTTGGTGTGGCTATGGTGTAGTATCGGACTTCATCTGCCATCGTTGTATCTATGGGGCTCATCAAAAAAGACCTCGTGGTATTGCTTTGTTGGGCGTAAATAATGGATAAACAGATCGTAAATGTGCTAAGAAGAAGTAGTTTTTTAATGCTTTTTTGTTCTAGAATACAAAATACAAAAAAATAGGAGATAGAAAAATGGGCTTATTTACGACCGTTTAAGGATGCGTAAACCCTACTAATCGGATGCGTTTTGCATCCACAAATTGAAAAGTCCCTCTTTTGCCTTGCTTGCTTTCTAAGATTTGCTCCATCTGACTTTCTAAGTGCCTTGGAATAATTAATTCCACTTTGTTAAAATAGCTGTAAGTACTATCGTTGATCTGCCTTAAGGTATTGTTGTCTTCTTCTTCCATACTTTCTTCTATAAAGTAGTAGCGCAAAGGATCTATAAACAAAGGGAAGGCGGTAGAATCGGGCATTTTGTTTTTAGAAACCATGCTTTGGAAGGCAAATTCATATGCTGTCCCATCACTATATTTTTCTTCCAATTGTATTTCTATCACCCTAAGTTGGTAGCTATAACCCCACTCAAAATTGAAGTTTTCTAAGAATTCTATGGGAGAGTCGGGAGAGCTGAGAGTTAGGCGTTTAAAATGCTCGTAGTTTTGAAAAGAGAGATAAGGGTCTATGGTGATTGTCTTTTCGCTTAGGGTTTGTCCGAAGGCAGTTAGATAAGCAAGGTAGCATAGAAGTAAGAGGGAAATTTTCATGGCTTTTTATTCCTTTGCAAAATACTAAAGCTATTCTACAAGACAATAGCGACTTTGTTTTCTAAACAATTCCCTTCATGAGGTGTCACAGAAAAGACGAAATTATCTTTACTTTAAGCCTTCAATTAATTGTTCATGTCTCAAACTACCGTAATCTCTTTCTTTCAATACCAAGGCATTAAAGATAAATGGCAGGCCCTTGGCAGAATGGGTAGGTCTCCATTGCTAGGTAAAACCATAGATGGTTTAAGCTTTTGGAAGGGCTTTGGAAGTGGCAGTGGGAATGGCTTTTCTATTTTTCCAGATTTCTCCACCTTTGGTCTATTAACGGTATTTAATTCAGAAGAGGAGGCCAATAAATTCCTCAATTCTGAAGTTATGCAAGCATACACAGCTAGTTGCACGAAATACAGCCATGTGCTAATGCACGCTATCAAAGCGAATGGTAGGTGGAGTGGTGTAGAGCCTTTCTTGCCTGATGCAGCATATGCTGAAAAGAATCCAATTGCCGTAATCACCAGAGCAACCATCAAACCCCAATTGGCATTTAAATTTTGGAGAAATGTTCCTAGTGTTTCTAAATCTATGGATGGGCATAAAGACCTTGTTTTTTCTAAAGGAATAGGGGAGTGGCCCATCTTGATGCAAGCCACTTTTTCGCTATGGAAATCTGGAGATGCCATGCAAGGCTATGCCTACAAAAATAAAAAGCATGCAGATATGGTGAAAAAAACGAGAGAGCTAGATTGGTATGCCGAGGAATTGTTTGCTCGTTTTTATCCATTTGAGTTTAGAGGCAATTTAATCCAGGCCGTTTAAGGCTGCTTCCTTGCTATTTTGAGCTAGAAGCTTTGTAAATTATTGGCAATGCGTTCTGTCAAATCGCTCCTAACGCCTGCCTGCTTTGCATAATCTCTCCAAGAAAGGATTACCTCATTAAGCTGTTCAATAATTTTTTCGCCTTTTTTAAGGTTGTTCTCTTCCGCTATTTTCATCAAATCCTTCTTTGTAATCTGCAAACGCTTGCCGTTTACACTCAATGTTTGTTGGTTTACCCAAAAGTTGTTGGGATCGAAAGAAAAGCATAGATCATAAGCAGGTGCCAATTGCCAAGGACCATCTTTTTTCATCAAGAAAGAGAAGTTTTTGGTGTGGTCATCAAAGTTGGTAGCCAAAACATTAAATACCATGCGGACAAACATCTGTTCTGCCTCTGGATAGCTCAAGCGTAGTAATCGCATAGTTTGAAAGAGCTGTTCATAGCTATAAGTTCCCATATCGTTAAAATCGTAATGCTGCAAACCACAAAGCGTTTGCAGGTGATGTTTCTCATTGCCTTCTCTATCGAATCGTTTGGTCATGAAATGAGCTCTTCCATTTTCTTCCAGTAATCTAGATTCACTCATATCTATGCCACAGTCTTTTGCCATCAAATAGTAGGCATATTCTACACGGCCCCAACCACTACTTTCTCCAAATTGCTCTCCACTTACCCCATCTAGTTTCAGTAACCAATGGGCAAAGCCTTTGGGTATTTTTCCCTGTCCAGATCTGATTTCGTTATTCTCAGTATTATAGGCAATAACCGCTTTTGGTCTTGCTCCACCTGCAGAGGTTCCTATTTTTAAAACATCTAGCATCGCATTTTTCTTCTCTTTATTTACGCCGGTGCTAAAAGCCTCTCTTTTTTCTAGCATTTCTTTGGCAACCTCTACCAAGCTATCTACTTCTAAAGCATAGCTATTCGTTCCATCTTTTATTTGTGTTGGCTCAAATTCTAAGGCTCCCATAGCTCTTTTGCCCATAAAGCAAAGTTGCTCCACGGGGTTCATGCTATTTTCTGCTCTTCCTTGTCTAACAAGCCAGCTGTTTAAAAGCTTGTTCCCATATTTATCTGGCAAGGCATCTGCCAATAAACCGGGAAGTCCTTTGAAAGTATCCTCATGTTGACCTCTTCCTTTTCGTAGTTCAGGAAAATGATAGATGCGATTACCATTGCGAATGGGCATTTTAATAGGAGAGAGGTCCCAGCCTTTTTCTAAGAATTTACTATCGTATTGGAAGTAAGCCAACTGCTGTTGATGGTCCCATCTTACTGCACCAGCAAGTATTCCCCATATTTTAACTTCCGCTACGTCTACCATCCTAGATCCGGTTTATCTTCCTCTTTATTTTTTCGCTTGTAGGCATTTTTTCTTTCCTTTTCTTTTAGCTTGGCATATTGTATAGGGCTAATTTCTTGTTCTACCTTAAAAGCATTCATCACTTCTAATAAGTCAAGAGTTCTTAGCACCTGGATAAGGCTATCTAATCTAACCTTTTCTCCTCTTTCTAATAAACTAAGGGTAGATCTACTAATACCTGCCGCCTTGGCAACTTCACTTTGAGATTGGTTGCGTTTTAGCCTATTGCTTTGGATAAAATTGCCAATGGTAGCAAGAAGAGCTTTATCGCTCATGGCATTCCAATTATGGTATGAAATGTCATTCATATTGGGTGTATTTAAATTGTTTTGACTGCTTTCTCCTACAAAAATAGGAATTTTCTTTCTAGATAATTGAAAAAGTAGTTTATCTCATGCAAATTAAGCAAAAATAGCTTAAATTGAATGAAAAGTCATTCAAAATATATCTTAGGGATTTAAGGTAGAAGTATGGGTCCGAGCCAATACATCCAGAAGAAATAGCCAAAGCCACCACCGATAAAACCACTCAGCAGAAAGCTTTTTCTGTAAGGCCTTGGCAGTATTCTAAAAATAACAAAAGAGGAAATGGCTAAGCCTAATAAGGCAAAGGTGATTGGCAAAAAACCTGCGGGCAAATCAAGTATCTTCGAAATATACTGCTCATCACCACCAAAATAAGAGCCATCAGGAGAAATAAATTCACCAACAATAGATAGAAACAAATTTATAGGCATCCTCAGCCAAAAGAGAGAGCCAAATATAAACAGCCAATCTTCCCAATAGAATAATTCTTCATCTCTACGTAATAAAAAGAAAAAAGAGAAGCTACCTACTAAAATGGTAGAAATTGGGCCGCCCCAAGAAATAAGCAATTGGTGAAAGGAAGGGTCTCCAACAAAGGCAGAATCGTCATAGCTCACACTAGCATGATGCAAAATAGTTTCGAAACCAAAGTATTTGGCCACCAAAATATGTCCATACTCATGGCTAAGTGTACCAATAGGAATGCTAATGATAAAGCCTAAAGAGAAGATTAGAAAAGGTTTTAAAGCAATTGGTGATTTCATTGTTTGTAATTGTCTACAATATCTTTAAAAGTGTTGGCATATCCTACTTAGAACTTCTTAAGCTAGATAGATGTTTTATACTTTTAAGATCTCATATTCTAATAATCATGCATTTAGGTTTATGCGATTTAATCACTATATTTAATTGAGTGAAATACATCGATGTCATAGAAGAGCTGTCTCAAAGCAAAAGTCTACATCAAGGAAATGTATTTACTTTTTCAAAAGAAGTGCTTAAAACGGCAGCTACTACTTTAGGATGTAAGCGCACCAATGCTTGGTTGTTCAATGAAGACAAATCGGTTTTACGCTCTATTTGCTCTTACGATGCATCTACCAACCGCTTTAAAGAGGAAGAATCTCTAAAGAGAGAAGAACTTCCAAATTATTTCAATTTTCTAACCAAGAATAAAATCATTGTTTCGGAAGATGCCCTTTCGGAGAGGATGAATACCGAACTCATAGATACGTATCTACTTCCCAATCAAATAAAGTCGATGATAGACGTTCCGCTGCGTTCAGAAGGGGAAATGGTAGGGGTGATTTGCTTTGAAGCAGTGCAAGAGATTTACGAATGGTCTAGTGCAGATAAAAAGTTTACGCAGTCCCTAGCACAGTTATTATCTCTAGCGATAGAAACCAATAATAAAAATGCCTTAAGAGAAGAACTGGAAAAAGCGGTGAAGCAAAAAGAGGTACTTCTTTATGAGATTAACCATCGGGTGAAGAACAATATGGCAGTAATCATTGGTTTGATCAATCTACAAAAGCATAAGTCTAAAGATGATTTTCATATCAACCTCTTGCAAGAATTAAAAGAGAAAATTCACTCCATGGCTGTGGTGCAGAACCATTTGCACAACAATAAAAGTTTGGTGAAAGTGGAGCTTTCTATGTACTTGCAAGAATTAATCAATAACCTACATCGCTCTTATGGACATGGCAAGGAAATTACGCTTAGCATGAATTTGAATAGAGCGGTTATAGATATTTCCAAAGGTATTCCTATAGGTTTAATAGCCAATGAAGTGCTTACTAATTCTTTTAAGTACGCCTTTGAAGAAGATGAGGTTGGCAATAGGCTTGCAGTAAACTTGTTCCGACGGAATAGAGAAATTGTGATTCAGTTTGAAGACAATGGAGTTGGCTTTGACCCGGAGCAAAAACAAGAGGGGATGGGCTTAGAGCTTATTCGAGATTTAAGCAAGCAAATTGATGGTACTTTCGAAATTCAAGTTAATGGTGGAGTTACCATTACCATTACATTTCCGATTGAATAGCTAGTAACTCCTTCTCAATATCTACCAAGTAGATTTTATCTATTGTTTCTGTGTACGTATCTCTTCTTACTCTTTCATTTAAGTAGTATTCTTTTGCTTTTTGTATCGCCTTGGCGTATTCCTTCATATGATTCATCTCTTTCTGTGCTAAAGCCAGATAATAATAAGTTTCTCCCATATAATCATTCATTGCAATTTGTCTATTCAAATAGTCTATGGCTAAGGCATAGTTACCAGCTTCGTATTCTAAAACTCCCCAATGGTAGTAGTCAAATATAGTAGCTCCATAGCCCGAATCTATAATGTGCTCTTGAAAGAGCGCTCTTGCTTTTTCTACCTCTCCAATTTCTTTGTAGCAAAGTGCTAAAGCAATGTTGAGGTGATAATCTCCTGTTTGGCAAAAGCCAATATCGTAGTTTACCATGCTTTTTAACTCTTCGATATCGGCAATGGCGCCTTCATAATCTCTCAGAAATTGCAATCTACACCAACCTCTATAGCCTAGATATGCCGTAGGTTCTAATTCAACAGCTTTATCAATGAGTTTTTTCCATGCGATAAACTGTCCGCGCTTTAAAAAGGGCACTCCTTTTTCCATATACGAATAGGCAAAGCTTTCACACAATGCTATCGATTTATCGAAGTGTACTTGAGAGGTATAAGAACCTTGTCTGTATCGGATGGCGAGCATGGCTTCTTCACAGGCTTCAAAACACTTTTTATCTCCTCTGTATACTTCGCAATTAGGTGGAGCAAAGAGTAGGATAGTACAAGCAAGCAGAAGAATAGTTATGCCTAATTTTTTCATGGTAGTATTTGAATGATTTGACCATCCCTTATTTTAAAGGTGAGGTATTGATAATAGTCTAAATCCTTTTCCTCCTTTTTTCTAGGAATCCATCCATCCAGGCTTTTGGTAATTTCCAACAGTTTTTCGGAGATTTTGCTGTCGAACTGAAAGGCCTTGTAGTCTCTATCCATTTCCTCTATCCTAAATCTACCTGTTTCTCCATGGCAGTTTACCAAAAAGCGGATGGTTAGGTATCCGCTTTGGCCTGCTGTTTTAGGGTAGCTATAATTTTCTTCAAAAACCTTTTCTAAAGCTGGTTTTTCTCCTTGGTAGCCTGGCGCTTTGTCAGCAGAGTAGCGAACATAATATTGATAAACTTTCTTTTCATTGCAGACTTTAAAATCTTCACGGTCAAGCTTGGGATCAAAAAGAATATCTCCAACATCCATTGGAATAGTATCTGTAGAACAGGCTAAAAAGTAAATAGAAATAGCTACAAAAAGAAGACCCCTTTTTATCATCATTAGAGCGAATGTAAGGATACTTTTATCTTGTTAATTGCTTAAGGGTTAATAATTTACATTTATTAACTTTTGCCCTTATTTCAAATTTGTAAAGAAAAAATCCAAAAGAAAACCACCTCCCTAGCGTGCTGCCATGAAAGTGGTTTTGTGGAATAGTGGTTATTCTTAAATCACTAATCTAAACTACGTTGTTCTATATAAATCTAAACTATGTTGTTCTATATAAACATTCAACTTTCCTATAGACGGAAGTAGATAAAAAAGAGTTGCTTGAAGAAAAAAGAAAAATCAATTCTAGAATATCAATTGCAATAGTAACTCTCCACGTATTGTATTGATAGTTTCCAATCCGGAATTATCATTTATAGAGGAAACAGCGGTTTGTAGCTTCAAGTCATTGTTTTTGAAGTATTTGGAAAGTCCTACTCTAATAGCATCTACATCTCTCAATTGAGAGTTCGGATTCTCATCAAATTCAGGAGTAGTGGTAGAGTAGCTAAAGTCTGCTGCATAGCCACTTTTTGTTACATAGCCCAATTGTACATTTAAGGCAGTTCCCAAGGAAAGGTATTCGCTAATTTCTGTTACTTCCAATTCATTAGCTCCGGCAACATCGGTAAACGTTCCATCTAAATTGGTTGCCGTTGCTATGCCATATTCACCCAATAAAGAAAAGCCCTTGTATTTGAATAAAATGTCGGTATATAATTGCCTGTAATCAGGCAATTGATCTTCTCCATTAGCATTATATAATTGAAAGTCACCATGTCCTTCTCCAACGGTATTGCTAGCACCATCATTAAAAGAAGCAGCTGTCCCTATTAATACCTTTACTTTTTCTTCATGCATTAAATCTGCAATAAGGTTCTCATTTCCTTCAGAGAATTGTCCCAAAGGATAGAGGTCTAAACGTGCTGCATATTTAAACCCACCTAAATCTACATCTCTAGAATCTGTTCCAAAGGAATTTTTTCCATCTCCAGAAGTAACTGCAATTTGTGGAACTATGGCAATACTTTTCACTTTTATGGTATAATCTAAATACAAGCCAAACTCACGACCACTATTACTTAAGGAAGTACTAAGCAAACTTCTATCTGGATACTGCAAGAAGGTCTCCATGATTAGCATTTCTCGGTTATTAGCAATAGTCTGTTTTTGTCCAAAGGTTATATTGAAATTTTCTGTTGGGTGAAAGGCTACCCAAGCATCTAAAAGAGGATTTGATTGGCTAAAATCTGTTTGCAATAAAAAACTAACTTTTTCTTTCACTGCTCTTCCGGAGATGTTGAAATAACTTCTTTTGGCATTTAAAAAATAATCGGCTTCAGCTCCTTCTAAATCCGTCTTTTCCAATGCAATATGGGGTTGAATCATACCACCTAATTTAAACTGGTAGGCTCCTTCATTAAAGCTGAAGTTTAAGCCACTGCCTAATTCAAAGCTAGACTCTACACTAATGTCAGTGCTATCTTCTTGTGCACTTAAGCCTATTGCAGCAAAAATAAATGTGCCGCAAATAATCTTTTTTAATTTATTTTCCATCGTATTCATCTTAATGAAGGTCTGTTTTTATAAGTCTATAAATAGGGAGTTCTGCTCCCTTTTCGGTTTCTATTACTTCGAAGGTGACAAAACTATTTTTTACTTCTGGTTCAAGTACTTCCATAACCATGTTGGCGTTAGATTGATCCATAAGTACAATAGCTGTTCCTTTCGGAAATAGTATGTTTTTAAGCTTTATTTCTGTGTTTACTGTCTGTCGGTTAACACCCTCGTATTTCTCCGCTTCACGCTCGTATTCTGTAATGGTATAACTCTCTACTTCAAGTTGTTTTTCTTCTTCTAAAGTTGAAACCTCCAATCCGAGAATTTTTAATCGGTCTATAATTGCTTTTTGTTCTGCCAAAATGAGGTAGGCATAAGGTCTTGTTCTTTCCAATAATAAGTTTAACTGTAAGGCGTCGCGAATAGTTACCTCTAACTTAATCTCTTCGTTTTTATCCAAGTCAATGGTTCGTATACTGTCTTTATAGACTTCTCTTTTAGTTTTCACTGCTGCATTTATCTTGGCGGCCTCTGCTTTGGCAATTTCTGATTTCAATTCTTCTGAATTGTCATAGGCTGTTTTTAAATAGGAAATGGATATTAGAAAAGCAGATTGAATTCTTCTTTTAAAAGAGGTGCGTCCAATAGCCACACCTCTTATTTCTATCAAGCTAGAAACACAATTGGTAAGTGCGTAAGAAGTAGCGCTAGAACGAGAGCTTTCTGAACCTTGGTTAAAATGAATCTCTCCCAAATGCTTTGTTGTACTCATATAGGCATGATGCCTTAAGCCGTGCTCATCCAATACTTTTTCTGCATTGCTTACAAAACGTTCTTTGGTATATTTTCTAAGACTTTCGGGTACATTTAAATTTCCGGAATACAAAAACATGGCATCGTAAATGGAAGAAATGCCATAAGTACTCATGAAGGTATAATCTTTTCGATAGGGTTTGTATTCATGAAGGTCTAAGGCCACTTCAGCTCCAAAATCACTAAAAGCTTGTTTTAGGAAAATACTCTCTTGTATGTTTAGCTTGGTTTGATCTCTATTTAAATCCAAGCCATTGGCAGCATAACGATCCTCTTTTTCATAACCATCTATATTGGCCATAGGAACCATCTTGATTTCTAGTTTATCCAATAAGTAGGAGTATTCACTATTATTTAATATTTGGTCGATGAGATATAGTACACTTTCTGTACTACCCATTTCATTGCCATGTAAACCACCCTGAATCCATACTTTAACTTTATTGGGATTATCATTTTTCTTGTGCAAGTGAACCATTGGAATTTCTTTACCTTTTTGGCTAGTTCCAATAAAACTAATGCTCATCAAATCTTTATGATTATTCATTTTCTTATTTAAGAAAACTAGTAACTCTTCATAAGAAGTGTATCCTTTCTTTTTATCAAAAGCTGGGGTATTGATGGTAATGTCTGGCTCAGGAAAAAACTTCTCCGTTACTTTTTTAGATTGCGGACTCATTTGCGCACTGCAGGCGTATCCAATAAAGAAAGTAAGAAGGAAAGCTATTCTTTTCATACTAAAAGGCCAAAGAGGTTATTATTCTCGCAATCCATTCATCGCCATTGATAGGGTTACTGTAGATATCATTGGAACCTGGATCCGCTTCTACATATGTAATGGAACCCTGCACTTTTATTCCATAATTTCTATCGAAATACTTAGACACCCCTAGGGTATAGTACTTCGGGCGATTGTAGAAAGTTCCATTGTTCAAGAAGGAATGTTGATCGGCATCTATTTGGGTGTATCTACCATCTACCGACCATAAGTTTTTGAATAAATAACCAGCTTGGATGTTAAAGGCAGTTCCTAGCATCATCCTTCCTTTTACATAGTTTTCAACGTCTTGCACCCCATCTACATCAAAATTTGTAGAAATACTTCCGTCATTTCTTACTCTTTGGGTAATGTTATTTGGTACCTCTGCGCTAGATCCGGCAAATTCTCCTAGCATTGAAAATCCTTTGTACTTAAAAAGAAAGTCTACCCCATCTTTGGTATAATCTGGAAGCGAAACATTAGAATTGTCATCTAAATAAAGTATGGCACCGCTTGTTCTCCCTCTTCTGCTACTCATGCCTTGGTTCACACTATAAGTACCACCTACCACTAATTTAGGAGTTCTTTCTCGTACCATATCTACCTGTCGGTATTGTCCGAACCTAGTGAATAGTCCAAAAGGTAAAAAGTCTAACCTTCCTCCATATTTTAATCCTCCAAAATCACTGCTGTATACATTCAGTCCATCGCCATTAGTAAGGGTAAGAGAAGGTTTAATATATGCTATCGGACCTAATTTATAACTCCCTTCTAAAAATATTCCAAACTCTCTAATACTAGCAAAGGCAGAAGTTAATCTACTTCTTTCTACCAATTGTAAGGTTTGGGAACCCATATATAATTCTCTATTATCGGTTGGAGTTGCTCGCTGACCGAAAGTGATTCGAGTTCTTTTGGTGATGCTGTAGCGCACCCATGCGTCAAGTAAAAGCTCCGATTGTTCGTCTCCAACTTCGCCGCTACCACTTAAATCTACTTGAAATCGATAATCAATCTTATATTTTTCAGCTTCACCTGTCAATCGCAAACGAAACCTTCTTAAACGAAAGCGGGTTAAGTTATCTGCTTCATCATTTCCGGTATAGTTTTTTATATCCATATATGGCTGAACGTAGCCTCTTAAATTCATGGAGTAACCATTATTTCCTGAGAAGGTAAGACCTTCACCAAAGGTGTATTTATTTAGTTTTGGGTTTTGGGCATTCAATTGGATGTGCCCAAAGAATAGAATTCCAAGGAAGAGCAGAAATGGAATACTATTGTAATTGAATTTTATATTTTTCATCAGAAGCTATCTTTTGCTATAACTGTGTAATTATCCATCATTTGTTTTCCTTTTGCAAAGACATCCGTTAGTGCTAAGTTTTCATCCAAGCAGCAGAAATCGGCATCAAGACCTACTTTAATCTTTCCCTTGTTTTTTAGTCCAAGATTCTTTGCAGGATTAGTAGTAATAACCTTAAAAGCTTCTGAAATAGAAAGTTGGCATTCTTTTACTAAGCTAACAGCTTCAGCAAAATTTTGATCTATAGGTGCTTTTCAGGGCTTCAAACTCTGTTCGAATAGTGATTGACACTTTCTTTTCTTTATCAATAGATTGTAT
>JAUIMG010000027.1 GCA_030433355.1 Bacteroidia bacterium
TTGGTGATAAGAAAATCAAAAAAGTAGTAGATTAATTGGTTATGAAAAACAGCAACTTTCTTATATGGTTGCTACTTTCTCTTACTCTTACTGCTTGTGCTACTTATTATCAAAAGAATTATTTATTTCAGAATGAGTTTTCTTCAGGTAATATTTTAGAAGCTCAGAAGATTTTAAAAAAAGCTAAAAAGCCTGAAAAGAAAAAGGACCGGCTTCTATACTTCTTAGATCGCGGAGTTGTAGAACAAATGTTGGGTAATTACGACAGTAGTAATGTTTACTTCGAAAAGGCTTATATTTTTACACAAGACTATAGGAAAAATGTACCTTTAGACTTAGTTGGTATGGTATCAAATCCCATGGTTAAGCCTTATGTTGGAGAAGATTTTGAATTAGTTCTTATTCATTACTACAAGGCTATAAACTACATTCATTTAAATGAATTTGATAAGGCATTAGTAGAGGCAAGGAGAATAAATGTTGAATTAAACGACATTAAAACCAAATATGAAGGCAAGCGTTTCCGCTATAAAGAAGATGCTTTTGCTAACCTATTAATGGGAGTTATTTACGAAGCAAAAGGTGAGTTTAATAATGCTTTTATTGCATACAGGAATGCTTTTGAAACATATGAGTCGATTTACAAAGAAGATTTTTCAGTTTCTACGCCTCTGCAACTAAAGAAAGATCTTCTTAGAATGGCCTCTCAAAATGGATTTTATGATGAATTGAGCCGATATGAGGAGAAATTTTCCATGAAATATGAAATAGAGCCTCAAGGAAATGGGGAGCTTATCTTTTTCTGGTTAAATGGTCTTAGTCCAGTGAAAAGTGAATTAAGTATAAATTTTACCGTGGTAAAAGGGCAAGGAGGTGCGGTTACTTTTGTAAATGATGAACTCGGATTTTCTATTCCTTATTTTAGTAGTTCTTATTCTAGACAAGCGGAAACTGCAGACTTTAATGATTTAAAATTTGTAAGAATGGCTTTACCTAAATATACTAATAGGCCACCTCTTTTATTGGAGGCAAAGCTTACTATTGACTCAAAAACTTACGACCTAGAAGAAGTAGAAAATGTAAGTAGGATTGCAGTAATTAGTTTAGAAGATAGAATGCTTAAAGAAGTAACACAAGCTATAGGTAGAGTTGCCCTTAAGCAGGCAGCTGAAGAGTCGCTTAGACAACAAAATGAGAGTTTGGGTGCAGGGCTTTCTATTTTTAATGCATTGACAGAAAAGGCAGATACAAGAAACTGGCAAACATTACCAAATCAAATTTTTTATCGAAGAGTTTCATTGAAACCTGGTCAACACCAAGTTGAATTTAAAGCTACAGGAATTAATAGAGAAGAAGATACTTTAAGGTATAATGTAAACATTCATGCGAATAAAATGGTTTTCAATACTTACCATTCTTTAGTTTCAAGAAATACTTATTTCAATTATTAAATGTTTCAAAAGGTTAGAAATACAGCTTATTTACCTACCAAAACAACTTTAGTGTATGACGGTAATTGCGGCTTTTGTAAATATTGGTTGGTAAAATGGAAGAAAATTACAAATCAAAAAAAGTTAAACTTAGAGTACGCAGCTTTTCAGCTTAATTATCAACATTTCCCTGATATCCCTTTAGATAGGTTTAAAGAAGCGGTGCAATTAATAGACACCAATGGCAAGGTTTATACTGGGCCTCTTGCTGCATACTACAGCCTTCATTTAGCGAATAAGTATGGTATGTTTTACAGAATGTATTTAAGTAAAAAGTGCTTTCAACAATTTAGCGATAGAACTTATCAACTAATTGCATCGAATAGAGATGTATTTTTTATAATTTCTAAACTATTATTTGGAAAAGATCCAGAAAAACCTTTTCCTTTTTGGATAGTCTACTTGCTTGTTATTAGTTCAATATTTTTCTTGTAAGTGAATAGCGTATACCAATAATTACCTTATCCAACTTACCAAGATTATTTAAATCTCTTTTAGAGTAGGATGGAAATAGTTTCATCAATTTAAACAAGAAAATATAAACCATAATCATTTTAATAAATGATTGTAATTGTTCCTTCCGTGTTTATTGGTCCTTTAAGATTTTCATCGAACTTTGCTGATTTAGCGGCAGTAGCGGCTTTCGCATATAAATAAGCACTAGAAGTTGTTGAGCCCGGAGCTCCCGGTTCAGCAGATCTTACATTTCCATATTTATCAACCACTATGTTAACAACAACAGTTCCCTTATCTTCAGTTCCAATAGATATTTTAGGATTTCTAATCAAGCTTCTGTCTTTTAATTGATATTTTACCACATAGCCATCAACTTTTATCTCCTTTTCCGCAATATCCGTTTTTAAGGATCCGTCGTAAGGTACATATTCATTAAAAAATACAGAGCTTACTTCTTTCATATCTACCTCTTTTTCCTTTCTGTCCTTATAAATGGTCCAAACATCATTTTCCAGACCTAAAACAACGCATTCAATCTTTTCGCCAGACTTAAGCACAAGGGTATGCTGAGCAGTTGCAACAATGCTTATCATTAGAAAAATAACAAGGAATAAATTTTTCATCTTTTTTCTTTCAAACTTATAAAGCATTAGTTGACTATTTTAATCTGTTTAGAAGCTTTATCAACAATGTAATTTGAATAGCATGCAATACTTGTTATTAATGTCTGTTAATAGAGATGTTTATGCCCCCAAATAATTCTATTTTTGCAAGATGCTAAAAAAAGGTACTTTGTTTCTATTTATTACTTTAAGTATATTCCTTTATTCTTGCAGTGAATATAGTAAAGTACTTAAGTCTCCCAATCCGGAATTGAAGTATCAAAAAGCGGTTGAGTATTACGAAGAAGAGGAATATTTGAAAACTCTACCACTTTTGGAGGAACTAATTCCCTTGTATAGAGGTACAGATAAAGGTCAAAAAATATATTACTATTACTGCTACACCAATTTTAATTTAGGCTATTTAATAACTGCAGCTTATCATTTTAAAAAGTATTCGGTAACCTATCCAAGAAGTGAACATGCAGAAAATGCTTTGTTTATGGCTGCATATTGCAATTATCTAGAATCGCCAATACCTACACTAGATCAATCACCCACTTATGAAGCGCTTAATGAGTTGCAATTATTTGCAAATACTTATCCCAAAAGTGAGCTAATAGACTCTGCAAATACTCTGGTAGATAATCTAAGAATGAAATTAGAAACTAAAGCCTTTTATAATGCGGAACAATATTATATCATTAAGAGATATAAATCAGCTATTGTAGCTTTGAATAACTTTTTAGAGACCTATCCAGACTCAGAATATATGGAAGAAGTGAAGCTATTAGTGATAAAAGCATATTACTATTTAGCTATTGATAGTATAGAAGAAAAGAAAATGGAGCGATTTGATGAAGGAATAGCTGCTTATTATGATTTTATTGATAATTTTGACGGCAGTAAAAAAGCTAATGAAGCAGAGCTTTATTATGCAAAAATAAGTCGTGAAAGAGAAAAAATAATTCAAGAGAATTCAAGATGATAAATTATAAAGAATCAAAAGCACCAGATACAACGATAACTAGAAACTTATCTGAAATTGATAATGTTACAGGTAATATTTACGAATCTATCGTTGTTGTTTCTAAAAGAGCAAATCAGATTTCTCTTAAAATGAAAGAAGAGCTTAATTCTAAATTAGCTGAATTTGCTACTTCTTCAGATAACTTAGACGAAGTGTTTGAGAATAGAGAGCAAATTGAAATTTCTAAATTTTATGAAAGTTTGCCAAAACCGAATTCACTTGCAATGGAGGAATTTCTTTCTGATGGCACTTATTTTAGACAACCAGATTCTGAATCTGAAGGTTAATTATGCTTGAAGGCAAGAATGTATTACTAGCTATTTCTGCTAGTATCGCAGCCTATAAATCAGCATTTCTATGTAGAATTTTGATAAAAAAAGGGGCTAACGTAAAAGTACTAATGACCCCCCAGTCGGCAGATTTTATTACGCCTCTTACTTTATCAACCCTTTCAAAAAATCCTGTTTATAAAGATTATTACAAAACTGATACCGGTGAATGGAATAATCATGTCGATTTAGCCAAGTGGGCCGACTTTATGTTGTTAGCGCCTGCTACGGAGAATACATTAGCCAAAATGGCTAAGGGTATTTGCGACAATTTATTATTAGCCTGTTACTTCTCCATGGAAAATAGAGTTTTTTTCGCACCTTCCATGGATTTAGATATGTTTAAACATCCTGCAAACCAAGAGAATATTGCAAAACTCCAGTCTTTTGGTAATATTTTAATCCCTGCTGAATATGGTGAGCTTGCCAGTGGTTTAGTGGGTGAAGGAAGAATGGCAGATGTAGAAAATATTGTTGCTTTTGTTGAAAAGCAGATGGAACAAAAATGGAAGGGAGTAAAAGTTTTACTAACAGCAGGTCCAACTTATGAAGCTATTGACCCCGTTAGATTTATAGGCAACCATTCTTCTGGTAAAATGGGTTATGCTCTAGCAGATGAGTTAATTTTAAGAGGAGCTGAAGTAACTTTAGTTAGTGGACCAACATCCTTAAGTACCAATCCAAAGGTTAAAGTACATTCTGTAGTTTCAGCTTCTGAAATGTTTGAAAAGGTAGAATCGAATTATCAAGATGTAGATGTGGTAATTATGTCTGCTGCAGTTTCCGATTATACTCCTGTAACAGCATATGATAGAAAGATTAAGAAAAAGGAGGATAGCTTAAATATTCAACTTCAGCCAACAAAAGATATTCTTAAGTTTCTTGGAGAGAATAAAAAGAAACAAAAATTAATAGGTTTTGCTTTGGAAACCGATAATGAATTAGCAAATGCGAAAGTTAAGTTAGAAAGGAAAAATTTAGACTTTATCGTACTAAATTCCATGCAAGATAAAGGCGCTGGTTTCGGTGGTAACACCAATAAAATAACAATTCTTTCTAAGGACAATAAGCAATTCGAATTTGAGTTAAAAACTAAAGCAGAGGTTGCTATTGATATTCTTAATACCATAGAACCTTATTGCGTTTAGCGTATGGAAAAATTATTAACCATAGTATTGTCACTAGGGATTTTAAGCAATATAGCTGCACAAGAATTAAATTGTATTGTAAATGTAAATGCCCAACAAATAGAAGGTAGTGAAAGAGTTATTTTTCAAGAAATGCAAAAGGCCATTTTTCAGTTTGTGAACGGACGAAAATGGACTAATGATGAGTATAAAATTGATGAGAGAATCGATTGTAGCATCTTAATAAACTTGGATAATAGGATATCTTCCAATCAGTTCAGTGGAAACATTCAAATACAAGCTTCTCGACCTGTTTATAATACGTCCTATAAGAGCCCGATTATGAATGTGCGGGATGAAAACTTTGTAATTACTTATAGCCAATTTGAACCTTTAATATATAACGAAGGTGCCTATAGTGGAGAATTAACAACCATTATTGCTTTTTATATTTATATGATGCTGGGCTGGGATTATGATAGCTTTGCTTTAGAAGGAGGTACAGCATTTTTTCAAGAAGCCCAAAGAATAGTTAATAATGCACAAAGTTCTTCTGAGCAAGGTTGGAAGGGATTTGAAAGTAGGACAAATAGATATTGGTATATTGAAAACACACTCAATGCTAGGTTTAAACCAATGAGAAAGATGTTTTATGAATATCATCGGAAAGGTTTAGATGTAATGGAGCAAGATGTGATAAGAGCAAGGAATATAATAACGAGGTCTTTAAAAGAGTTGCGACCAGTGCATAATGTAGAACCTTCTTCTTATAATATGCAGGCTTTTTTTAACGCCAAAATGCAAGAAATCGTTAATCTTTATGGAGAAGCTTCTGATCCTGAAATAACTGAAATTACTGAGCTCCTTATTACTATTGATCCAGGTAATTCAAATAATTACGAGAAACTTAGAAAACGAAAATAATTGCCCCTAGAATTATCTAATTTCGTTACATGCTTAGGAAGCTTCATATCAAAAATTATATACTTATTGAAAATGTCTCCATTGACTTTGAAGAAGGTTTTACCGCCCTTACAGGAGAAACAGGAGCGGGGAAATCTATACTATTAGGAGCATTGTCTTTGCTTTTGGGAGAAAGAGCAGATTTTTCCAATTTTTTTGAAGCAGATAAAAAATGCACTATTGAGGGAGTATTTGATTTAGAGGGTTTTGAGTTAAATTCATTTTTTGATAAGAATGATTTAGACTACGATTCAGAAGCTATTATTAGAAGAGAGATACATCCTAATGGTAAGAGTAGAGCTTTTATAAATGATACCCCTACTAACCTGAACCTCTTAAAGGATCTTGGTTCTCAATTAATTGATGTTCACTCGCAGTTTTCAAGCTCGCAAATAAATAGTCAAAAATATAGGCTCAATATAATTGATACTGTTTCAGATTCTACAGCTGATTTGAATGCTTATAAACTTGTTTATTTTGATTTTAAAAAGAAAGAAAAGCAACTGATAGAGGTAGAAAAAAATTATCAAGAATTAACAAGAGATCAAGAGTTTTTAAATTTTCAACATAAAGAATTAGAGACTTTAGATTTAAAATTTGATGAGGAAAAGGATTTAGAATCAGAATACGATTTGATGGCTAACTCTGAAGACCTTTTAAAGATATATACCAATATTATTAATTCCTTTGAAGGGGAGGAGAGTAGCAGTAGAGCTGCTCTTTCTTCAATAAACAAACTTCTTATAGAGGCTTCAAAAATCAACGAAAGTCTTAAAGAGATTTCAAGTCGATTTGTAAGCGCCTTTATAGAAATAGAAGATGTAATTAAAGAAATTGAAAATGTTTCCGAAGGATTTGAATACGATCAAGAAAGATTCAATTATTTGGAGGAACGTTTAGCTGAAATACATAGACTTAAGTTAAAACATGGGGTAATAGATGCTAATGAATTAATTGAAAAAAGAGAAGATTATTCTTCGAAATTAGATTCAGTTAATCATTTTGAAGAGGATAAACAGAGGCTCGAAAAAGAGTTGAGTGATTTAAAATCAAGTTTAATGCAATTAGCCATTGAATTATCTGCTAAAAGAGCAAAGGCTTTGCCTATTATTAATGAAAGTGTTGAAGAGGTTTTAAAGACTATAGGTATACCAGATGCAGTTTTCAAAATTGAAAAAGAGAAAACTGAATTATCTGAAAATGGAATTGACAATTTTGTCTTTTTGTTTAGTGCTAATAAAGGGAAAGATCCTCAAGAAGTTTCTAAATCGGCTTCTGGTGGGGAGTTATCTAGAATAATGCTTGCTTTGAAGATGTTATTGGCAAATAAAATGGACTTACCTACTTTAATATTTGATGAAATAGATACAGGAGTATCTGGCGAAGTTGCAGATCAAATGGGAAAAATTCTTCATACTTTAGGTAAAAATAGACAAGTAATTAGTATTACACATCTACCACAAGTTGCTGCAAAAGGTAAGCAACACATGAAAATATTCAAACAAGAGAATGAAAACGGTAAAACCATAAGCGGCTTGAAAAAATTAGGGGATAAAGAGAGGTTAGAAGAGATTGCTAAAATGCTAAGCGGTGAAAAACTTACTGAAGCTTCTATGAATAATGCCAAAGAATTACTCAGTCATTAGAATTGTAAATTCTATATTTGTCCTTTCACATAAAACTAAGCTATGTCAAATAATTTATTAAAAGGTAAAAGAGGGATAATATTTGGTGCGTTAAACGACCAATCTATAGCCTGGAAAGTAGCTGAACAAGCGCATGCTCAAGGAGCTACATTTACTTTAACTAATGCTCCTATTGCGATGCGAATGGGAGAAATACAAAAGTTGGCTGATGATTGCAATGCAGAAATTATTCCTGCAGATGCTACATCTGTTGAAGATTTAGAGAATTTAATCAGCAAGTCGGTTGAAGTTCTAGGCGGGAAAATTGATTTCATTCTTCACTCTATTGGAATGTCGCCAAACGTAAGGAAGGGGAAGCCATATGATGGGACTAACTACGATTGGTATCAGAAAACAATGGATGTTTCGGCAATTTCTCTTCACAAGGTTTTACAAACTGCAAAGAATTTAGACGCTATAAATGAATGGGGGTCGGTAGTTGCATTAACTTATATTGCTGCACAAAGAATTTTCCCAGATTATAATGATATGGCAGATGCTAAATCATTATTAGAGTCCATAACAAGAAGTTTTGGATATCATTATGGAGTGGAGAAGAAAGTTAGGATCAATACTATTTCCCAGTCTCCTACGGTAACAACAGCCGGTAGTGGAGTTAAAGGTTTTGATGCTTTCATTAGCTATGCAGAAGATATGTCTCCACTAGGAAATGCATCGGCTTTAGATTGCGCTAATTACTGTATTACCATGTTTAGTGATTTAACAAAATATGTCACAATGCAGAATTTGTTTCACGATGGTGGTTTCTCTAATACAGGGGTCAGTAGGAAGGTAATGGAAAAATTTATGTAAAAAAAAAGCGGCTTCAAAGCCGCTTTTTTTTTACTCTTATTTTTCAGGAGAATCATCTTTTGAACTTTCAGGAAGTTCTTTATTCTTTCCTTTATCTTTCAACTTCTTCTTAGGCTTTTCAATACTTATCTCAATATTTTCCTTCTTTTTATCCATCTTGATACTTATTAAATCACCTTCTTCTAACTTAGATTGAATAATTTCTTCTGCTAGAGGATCTTCAATATATTTCTGAATTGCTCTGCTCAAAGGTCTTGCTCCATAATCTGCGTCAAAGCCCTTTTCAGATATAAAATCTTTTGCTACATCGGATATTTCAACAGTAAAGCCTAATTCTTTCGTTCTGCTGTAAAGACCTTCCAATTCAATATCTATTATTTCTTTGATATGCTCTTTAGATAGAGAATTGAAAACCATGATATCATCAATTCTATTTAAGAATTCAGGTGCAAAGGCTTTCTTTAAAGCGGCTTGAATAACCCCTTTAGCATAAGTATCTGCACTTTCTTTCTTCGCAGCTGTGCTGAAACCAACTCCTTGACCAAAATCTTTTAATTGTCTTGCACCAATATTAGATGTCATGATTATTATGGTATTTTTAAAGCTTATCCTTCTTCCTAAGCTATCCGTAATTTGACCATCATCTAAAATTTGCAATAATAGATTGTATACATCTGGATGTGCTTTTTCTATCTCATCTAAAAGAATCACAGAGTAAGGGTGTCTTCTAACTTTTTCAGTTAATTGACCTCCTTCTTCATAACCAACATATCCCGGAGGTGCACCTATAAGTCTACTAACTGCAAACTTTTCCATGTACTCACTCATGTCTATTCGTATAAGCGCATCATCATTATCGAAAAGATGTCTAGCTAGTACTTTAGCTAATTGGGTTTTTCCAACCCCTGTAGGGCCAAGGAAAATAAAAGAACCAATTGGTTTATTCGGGTCTTTCAATCCAGCTCTATTTCTTTGAATTGCTTTAACAACCTTTTTGATGGCTTCATCTTGACCAATTACTTTGTCGTGAATGTCGTCATACATTTTAACAAGCTTTTTCCCTTCTTTTTGAGCAACTCTTTGAACAGGAATTCCAGTCATCATAGCAACTACTTCAGCAACATTGTCTTCGCTAACAGTTTCTCTATGACTCTTAGTTTCTTCTTCCCAAGCAATCTTTGCTTGTTCAAGCTGTTCGCTAAGCTGTCTTTCAGTATCTCTTAATTTCGCAGCTTCTTCATATTTCTGGCTTCTTACAACTTTATTTTTTTCAATTTTTGTCTCCTCAATCTTACTTTCAATATCAATAATATTTTGAGGGACTTTAATATTGGTTATATGCACTCTAGAACCAGCCTCATCTAAAGCATCAATTGCTTTATCTGGAAGATGTCTATCGCTCATATATCTATTTGTCAAGTTAACACATGCTTGAATTGCCTCAGGTGTATAGTTGACGTTATGATGCTCCTCGTATTTATCCTTGATGTTATTCAATATCTGAATGGTTTCTTCAGGGGTAGTAGGCTCAACTAAAACCTTTTGAAATCTTCTTTCTAAGGCACCATCTTTTTCGATGTGTTGTCTATGTTCGTCTAAGGTAGTGGCACCTATACATTGAATTTCTCCTCTAGCAAGAGCAGGTTTAAACATATTTGAAGCATCTAAAGATCCAGAAGCTCCTCCTGCACCTATAATCGTGTGAATCTCATCAATGAATAAAATTATATCTGGAGATTTCTCCAACTCATTCATTACAGCTTTCATTCTTTCTTCAAACTGTCCTCTGTACTTTGTACCTGCCACTAAAGAGGCTAAATCTAAAGTAACAATGCGTTTATTAAAAAGAACCCTAGAAACTTTTTTCTGTACAATTCTTAAAGCTAAACCTTCAGCAATGGCTGATTTACCAACACCAGGCTCTCCAATGAGAATTGGGTTATTCTTTTTTCTTCTACTTAAAATCTGAGATACCCTTTCAATTTCTTTTTCTCTGCCTACAATAGGGTCTAATTTATCTTCTTCGGCTAGTGCTGTTAAATCCCTTCCAAAATTGTCCAAAACAGGAGTTTTAGATTTGTTATCAGAAGATTTACTTCCTCCTGACTTAGAACCTCCTGATCCAGAACCACCCATGAATGAAGAATCATCATCCTCATCATCGTTTGTTGGATTACCAGGTAATTCACTAGTTGTTCTAGGTTTATTAGATAAAATACTTTCTAGTTCTTCTTTAACCGAGTCATAGAATATTTCTTGATCTTCTAAGGCTTGTGTTGCAATGTTATTAGCATCTTTTAAGATAGATAGCAATAAATGCTCTGTGCCTATAAGGTTTTGATTGAAAAGCTTAGCTTCTAAATACGTTATTTTTAAGACTCTTTCTGCTTGTTTAACTAATGGAATGTTAGATAACTGAGTTATATTGTTAGAGCCCACTTTGGTAGCACTTTCAATTTTTCTTCTCAATTCGTTAAGATCAGCACCTAATGTATTTAGTATTTGAACACCTACACCTTGGCCTTCTCTTATCATTCCCAATAATAAATGTTCAATCCCAATATAGTCGTGCCCTAACCTTAAGGCCTCCTCTCTACTATAAGTGATAACATCTTTAACTCTTTGTGAAAAATTTGATTCCATAAGATTGGATTTATTATAAAACGTTTGGCAACAACAATTGGTTGTACCAGTCATGAAAGTTTAACATATTTCTTGCCAAATCAAAATTATTTTATCAATAGCTACTAATCGCTATTTATTTGTAGCCTTATCAACAAAATTTTGTGGATAATTAGACATCAAAACAAGCATATATCCCTTGATTTAGAAGTATTTTTAAATCATAACTACGAGTGTGTAAAATGCACTCTTTTTTATTTTAATTAACACTGAAAAAATGTCAGACGGAGAAAAAATCATTAAAATAAATATTGAGGAAGAAATGAAATCAGCCTACATCGATTACTCGATGTCGGTTATTGTGAGCCGTGCTTTACCAGATGTAAGAGATGGTCTTAAGCCAGTTCATAGAAGAATTTTATTTGGAATGCATGATTTGGGTATTCTATCCAACAAAGCATATAAAAAGTCAGCTAGAATAGTAGGAGAGGTTTTAGGAAAGTATCATCCCCATGGTGATACTGCAGTTTATGATTCTATGGTTAGAATGGCTCAACCTTGGTCGCTAAGATATATGTTGGTAGATGGACAAGGTAACTTTGGTTCTGTTGATGGAGATAGTCCTGCGGCAATGAGATATACCGAAGCAAGACTTAGAAAGCTTTCTGAAGAAATGCTTTCTGATATAGATAAGGATACCGTTGACTTTAGATTAAATTTTGATGATTCTCTTAAAGAGCCTACTGTTTTACCTACAAGAATTCCTGCCTTATTGGTAAACGGAACCTCTGGTATCGCTGTTGGTATGGCTACTAACATGGCTCCTCATAATCTAACAGAGGTTATTGATGGTACCGTAGCTTATATAGATAATAAAGAGATTGAGATTGAGGGCTTAATGGAGCACATTAAAGCTCCAGACTTTCCAACAGGCGGTATTATTTACGGTTACGAAGGGGTGAAAGATGCTTTTGAAACAGGAAAAGGACGTATTGTGATGCGTGCTAAAACGGAAATTGAAACGACAAGTAGTGGTAAAGAAAGAATAATCGTTACAGAAATACCTTACCTAGTTAATAAAGCGGACTTAATTAAGAAAACTGCCGACTTAGTTAATGACAAGAAGATTGAAGGTATATCAGATATCAATGATGAATCTGATAGAAATGGGATGCGAATAGTATATGACTTGAAAAGAGATGCTATAACCAATGTAGTTATGAATAACCTTTACAAGCATACTGCGCTTCAAACTAGTTTTTCAGTTAATAATATTGCTCTGGTAAATGGAAGACCAGAGACATTGAATTTAAAAGACCTAATTAGGCATTTTGTTGATTTTAGGCATGAAGTAGTTGTTAGGAGAACAGAGTTTGAATTAAAGAAAGCAAAAGATAAAGCGCATGTATTAGAAGGTTTAATTATTGCTATTGACAACTTAGACGAAGTAATTGAATTAATTAGAGGTAGCAGAACTCCTGATGATGCTAAGAGCGGACTGATGGAGAAGTTTTCTCTGACTGAAATACAAGCAAAAGCTATTCTTGAATTAAGACTTCAAAAATTAACTGGTCTTGAAAGGGATAAGTTAAAAGAAGAACATGCTGAGTTGATGAAATTAATTGAGCATTTAGAGGCAATTCTTGCTAATGAGGATATGAGAATGGAGATTATTAAAGATGAATTGTTAGAAATTAAAGATAAGTATGGTGATGAGAGAAGGTCAGTGATTGAGTACTCCGCGGAAGACTTTAGTATAGAAGATATGATTCCTGATGAAGAAGTAGTTGTTACCATCTCTCATTTAGGATACATAAAGAGAACGCAATTAAGTGAATATAGAAGACAGAATAGAGGTGGAACAGGTTCTAAAGGAAGTTCTACAAGAGATGCTGACTTTTTGGAACATTTATTTGTTGCCACAACACATAATTATTTACTAATATTTACCGAAAAAGGAAAATGTTTCTGGATGAGAGTTTTTGAAGTCCCTGAAGGAACAAAATCTTCTAAAGGAAGAGCTATACAGAACTTAATTGCGATAGATCCAGATGATAATGTTAAGGCATACATTTGTGTGAAAGACCTTACAGATAAAGAATATATTAATGAGAACTTTATCGTTATGTGCACCAAGAAAGGAGTTATTAAGAAAACTTCTTTAGAAGCTTATTCTAGACCTAGATCGAATGGGATTAATGCAATTACCATTAGAGAAGGAGATCAACTTTTAGAAGCTAAGCTAACTAATGGGACGGATGAAATTATGATGGCCATTAAGAGTGGTAGAGCTATTCGTTTTAATGAATCTAAGGTTAGACCAATGGGAAGAAATGCTTCAGGTGTAAGAGGTATTACTATAGATTCAGAGAAAGATGAAGTGGTTGGAATGATAACTGTTAGAGAAGCTAAGGAAGAAACTGTTTTAGTAGTTTCGGAGAAAGGTTATGGAAAAAGATCCTTCTTGAATGATCCTGAAGATAATTCTGAAAACTATAGAGTTACGAATAGAGGGGGTAAAGGAGTTAAAACGCTTAATGTAACCGAAAAAACTGGAAGTTTAATTGCTATTAAAAATGTTACAGACGATAATGACTTAATGATTATTAATAAATCTGGTGTTATTATAAGGATAGCTGTTGCAGATTTAAGAGTAATGGGAAGAGCTACCCAAGGAGTTAAGTTAATTAACCTAAAAGGAAGCGATTCTATTGCCGCTGTTGCAAAGGTAGAAGTTGATGAAGAAGAGGATAATGAAAACCTAGAAAATGGCAAAGAAAATGAAGATGGCAAAGAAATTGATAATGAAGAAAGAGAAGATTAATTTTGAAAAAAATTTAAAATGAAAAAGATTAAATATTTAGGAGTTGGTTTGGCTTTAGTTTTAACAGCTAATATATCCACAGCTCAAAAGGCAAAGGTTGTTAGTGCTTATAACTATAACAAAGCATTTGAAAGAGATAAAGATTGTAGCGATTTAGAGAAAGGAATTTCTTCTATAGAGCCTGCAACTAAAGATGAAAAGACTATGTCTTGGGCAAAAACATGGTTTTATGGTGGCAATTTATATTTTAATGCAGCTTTAACAACAGACGAAAAGTGTGCTGCTAAATTTCCTAATGCTTTAGATAAAACTTTGGAGTATTATGTGAATGCTATGAAGTTTAATATTGAAGAAGAAGGAGCTAAAAATCTGGATTTATCAAAAGCAGAAGACGCTGCAAAATTTCAAGCTTACTTGAATGATAAGAATACAAAGTATGGTGACTTTTCATACATGTCTAGCATAATGAATCAGAAGTTTCCATACCTGGCAAATGCTTTTATAAATAAAGGGGTAGAAGCTTTTCAAGTAGAAGATTACAAAAAAGCAAAAGTTTATTCTGAGTCTTCTGTAAAAGTTAATGCCTATATGGGTAGACTTGACACTTTAGGAATGTTTAACGCCGCATTAGCATCTGAAAGATTAGAGATGTATGATGAAGCTCTTGCATTATATACTGACTTAGCTGAGGTTAAATATGGTGGTCCAGACCTTTATATGTATATGGCGTCTATTTATGATAGAAAGAAAGATACCATTAAGAAGATGGAAGTGGTTAGAAAAGGGTTGGAAGTTTATCCAGAAGATGCTAACCTAATCAAAGAAGAGCTTAGCTATTTATTGATTACTGGTCAAACAGATGAAGCACTTGCAAATTTTGATAAAGCGATTGAGAAAGACCCAGACAATGCTTCTTTATTTTACAATAGAGGATTGATTAATGACCAACTAAAAAATGTAGATCAAGCAGCAGCTGATTATAATAAAGCTTTAGAAAAGGATCCTACATTTTTTGACGCTGCTTATAACTTAGGCGCTATGTACTACAACTTAGGAGCTGAATGGAATAATAAAGCAAGTTCTTATGGTCTTAATGAGCAAGCAAAATATAAAGAAGCAACAGGAAAGGCTAATGAATACTTTACAATAGCTCGACCTGCATTAGAGAAAGCTCATGAAATGGATCCTACAGATCAAAGCACAATGGCTTCATTAACCAAGATTTATGCAATTCAAGGAGAAGATGCCAAGTATGCAGCAATGAAGAAAAAGTTACAAGGGAAGTAATAGCATAATCCAATAAAAAGGCTCTGCAAACGCAGAGCCTTTTTTTATTAAACAATCCTAATAATTAATGGTCTTATTAATAGAGACAATTTTCTATTTAAATTAGCTAAAAATAAAATTTACAATGAATCAATTTGAACAACCATCTTTTGACCCAAGCTCAATGAAGAAATATATTTTCATAGGTCTTGGAGTTTTACTTACCATAATAATTTTGTCTAATATTTTTGTGCTTTTAGACGCCACAGAAAGAGGCGTAATATTTCGAAAAGTTATCAATAAAGGAATAGATAAAGAAAATGTATTAGGAGCAGGTTATAATATAATGGCACCTTGGGATGAATTAAAGGTATTTGAAATCTCAGAACAACAAATAGAGGAAACAATGGATGTGCTTTCTAAAGATGGTTTGTCCATTAGTTTAGATGTTTCGTTAAGGTATAGACCAAATCCTCAAGAGATAGGCTACTTATATGAATCTTTTCAAAATAATTACGTTGAAAGACTGATTAGACCGGAGTTAAGATCTGCGGTAAGAAAGGTTATAGGACAATACACACCTGAAGAACTTTACGCTTCTAAGAGACAGGAAATAGAAGATAGAATTGAAGAAAGTACAAGAGAGGTTTTAAATAACAATTACATAGTTCTTGAAGCTATGCTTTTTAGATCTATTAAATTACCACAAACCATAAAGACTTCTATTGAGCAGAAATTAGCTGCTGAGCAAGAGGCTCAGAAATATGAATTCTTAATTCAAAAAGAAACTAAAGAAGCGGAAAGAAGAAAAATTGATGCATTAGGTAAGGCAGAAGCAAATAGAATTTTAAGTGCTAGTATCACGGATAATATTTTGAGAGAAAAAGGTATTTCTGCTACGCAAGAATTAGCTAAGTCAAACAACACTAAGGTGATTGTTATTGGTGGAGGTGGAGATGGTTTACCTATTATCCTTAATTCAGATAACTAAGTTTCTTGAGAAAGCTAGCCTTTTTTATCGTTTGGATTTCATTCTTTCCACTTAAAGGGCAAATTATAATAGACACTTCTTATACGCCTAATGAACTGATTAAAAAGGTTTTGTTGGATGATAAGAATGGTATTCTAATAAGAAATATAAAATACAAAGGCGCAAAGCAGTCTTTTGCTAAAATTTCGAATATCGCAGATGAATTCCCTCTTCAGGAGGGAATTCTTATTTCTACAGGGGATGTTTTTGATGCCTTAGGTCCAAATTCTAAAGCAGATGCAGGAAGAAGAACTACTGCAATGCGCGATAGAGATTTGCAAGCAATAGCAACAGGAGCAGTATTTGACGCTGCCTATATTGAGTTTGAGTTGTTAAGTTTAAAAGATAGTATCTCCTTTGAATATATTTTTGCCTCTGAGGAATACCCGGAATATGTAGATAAAGGAGTGAATGATATTTTTGCTTTTTTTCTATTTGAGTTAGATTCTAGAGCAATCTTTCCTCAAAATATTGCCACAGTTCCAAATAGTAGAATTCCTGTGACTATTGATAATGTTAATCATAAAGTAAATCAGGAATATTTCTTACGCTCTGATTACATAGAGGCGCAAAGTGAGCAATTTTGGAATCAAAACCAAGCCATGTTTTATAGGGCTGCAGCTTTTGAATTTGACGGCTTTACCACCAAATTAGAAGCAAAAAAGAAATTAAAAGCCGGTAAATGGTATCGACTTAAAATAGCTATTTCTGATGTTGGGGATGGTTTTTACGACTCGGCAGTTATATTAAAGGCAAAATCGATGAAATCTAAGGGAGAAGAGATTCCAGAGGCAAGAACCTATGTTAATGATTTTATTAAGTCGAATACAAAGTTAGAGCCGGAAGGAGATACGGAAGGTGGTTTGAGTGTGTTTTCTTTGATTGTTCAATTTGATAGCAATGAAGACATTATAAAAAGAGAATCTTTTAAAGATTTAATTCAGCTAGCTGAAGTAATGAAAAATGGATTAGGTCTTGAATTAGAAATTATTGGCCATACGGATAATGTAGGTGCTGAATCAGATAATCTAGACTTATCTCAACGCAGGGCTTTATCTGTAAAAGCCTTTTTAATTGAAGAAGGAGTAAATGCAAACTTGTTAAAAAGCAAGGGTAAGGGGGAGGTTTCGCCTAAAGAATCGAATGAAACAGAACTGGGTAGATATAAAAATAGGAGGGTAGAGTTTAAATTTTCCCTACCATAATTCTTATATTTAATGACATGGAAGCAAATGAAAAAACAATAAATTACGAGGATGGAGATTTAACGGTTCATTGGAAACCAAAGGTTTGTATTCATTCTGAAGTATGTGTTAAAGGACTACCAAATGTTTTTAAGCCCAAGGACAAGCCATGGATTGATTTAAGTGGTGCGGATAATGAAGCAATAGCAGATAGGATAGACAAATGCCCCTCAGGAGCTTTGGGTTACTCTTGGAAAGGAAAGGAAGTAAAAGCGGAAAACTCTTCTTCTTTATCGGCGCAATTAATTGAAAATGGACCAATTCTTATACAGGGCGATTTAAGTATTAGTTATCCAGATGGAAAGACAGGTATAAATAAGAACCCCGCCTTATGTAGATGCGGGGCTTCTTCTAATAAACCTTTTTGCGACGGATCTCATTCTAAAAGTGGTTTTAAGGGCTAAGTTCAAATAGAACAAACCATCACTTAAGTGATATAGGAACCATCACTTGTGTTTTATCCCATTTCATTACTAAGTTAGTGTGGTAAATAAATTCTATGGTAAATTGTTCTACTTCCTCTTCTAAGTCTTGAACTGGCACATTAATTTTTACTAGGTCAAAATCTGGATCTCTGCTTGCGCCTCCAAAGCCTACGCCCCAATCATACATTTTTGTGTTTAAAATAACTGTCCACTGTGTTTTTTGCGGGATAGTCCATAAAGTATAGGTGCCGGCGGGTACAAGTTTGTCACCAAAGCCAATTTCTTTATCTGTTGTAAAAGTAGTTGCTTCATTAGCACCCGTTCTCCAAACCTCATTGTAAGGAACAAGCTCTCCAAAAATTTCTCTACCTTTTTTGTAAGGTCTGTTATAGAAAACAGAAATATTTGTACCTGTTCCACTGTATTTTACAATTGCTTCAGGACTATTCTTTTTCGTTTGGATTTTCATGTATTTACCTCCAAAAAATCCTAGAATTAGTAAACTTCCGATAACTATTAAAAACCATTTTAAAAATTTCATAAGCATATATTTTATTCAAATGTAAAAAAAAAGAGAAGTCGAAACTTCTCTTTTTTTATTAGGATTCTATTACTTCCTTTATTTCTTCCTGAATAGGTTTTCTAAATACTATCTCAGATTCAAATACATCCAAAACAATATTATCTCCTACTTTAATCTTTCCGCTTAAAACCTCCTTAGAAAGTTTATTGAGCACCTGCTTTTGAATTACCCTTTTAATAGGTCTAGCTCCAAACTGAGGATCATATCCTACTTCAGCTAAATAATCTATGGCTTCTTCACTAGCTGAAAGTTTGATTTCATTCTTCGCAGCTAGTTTTTGAATTCCTTTTAACTGAAGTTTTACTATTTGTTTAATCTCCGCTCTGTTTAAAGGAGTAAAGACAATTGTTTCATCAATTCTATTGAGAAACTCAGGCCGGATTGTTTTTCTTAACAATCCTAAAACTTCAGTCTTGGTGGTTTCAACAACACTATCTCTGTTTTTTTCATTCATATTCTCAAAATTCTCTTGAATAATATGAGAACCAAGATTTGAAGTCATAATTATGATTGTATTCTTGAAGTTCACCATTCGTCCTTTATTATCTGTCAACCTACCATCATCAAGAACTTGTAATAAAATATTGAATACATCTGGATGTGCTTTCTCTATCTCATCTAAGAGTACTACAGAATAAGGCCTTCTTCTAACAGCCTCTGTCAACTGTCCGCCTTCATCATAGCCAACATATCCTGGAGGTGCTCCTAATAACCTAGAAACCGAATGTCTTTCTTGATATTCACTCATATCAATTCTAGTCATCGCGTTCTCATCGTTAAAGAGATACTCACTCAAGGCTTTAGCTAATTCTGTTTTACCAACTCCTGTAGTTCCTAGAAAGATAAAAGATCCTATAGGTTTCTTCTCATCCTGCATTCCGGCTCTACTTCTTCTAATAGCATCAGAAATTGCTTCAATAGCTTCTTCCTGACCTACGACTCTTTTATGCAGTTCATCTTCTAAGAAAATAAGTTTTTCTCTTTCGCTTTGCAGCATTTTACTGATAGGGATTCCGGTCCATCTGCTCACTACTGAGGCAATCTCTTCTGCATCTACTTCTTCCTTAATAAGAGTAGACTTCTCCTTAATTTCAGCAAACTCTGCTTTTAACTTTTCTAAATGAGCTTCTTCCTCCTTGGTTTTACCATATCTGATCTCTGCTACCTTCTCATAATCTCCGCTTCTTTCCGCTTGCTCTGCTTCATGTTTCAGGTTTTCAATTGTTTCTTTACTCTTTTGAATTCCTTCTACAATATCTCTTTCTGCTTGCCATTTGGCATTTAAATCGTTTTGCTTTTCTTTTAAGTTGGCAAGTTCTTCATTTAAAGATTCTAATTTCTTCTTGTCTTTCTCTCTTTTTATCGCTTCTCTTTCAATTTCTAACTGCATTATTTTTCTATCCAGCTCATCTAATTCTTCTGGTTTAGAATTCATTTCCATTCGCAATTTAGAAGCTGATTCGTCGATTAAATCAATAGCCTTGTCAGGTAAGAAACGGTCTGTGATATAACGCTGAGAAAGCTCAACAGCTGCAATTATAGCCTCATCCTTTATTTGTACCTTATGGTGCGCTTCGTACTTATCTTTTATCCCTCTAAGTATAGAAATAGCATCTTCTGTAGTTGGTTCTTCTATGATTACTTTTTGGAATCTTCTCTCTAAGGCTTTGTCTTTCTCGAAGTATTTCTGATATTCGTTTAAGGTGGTTGCACCTATTGCTCTTAATTCTCCTCTTGCTAAGGCTGGTTTTAGAATGTTTGCCGCATCCATTGCACCTTCGCCGCCACCTGCACCAACTAGGGTGTGTATTTCGTCGATAAATAGAACAATTTCTCCTTCTGCTCCTGTTACTTCTTTCACTACAGACTTCAATCTTTCTTCAAATTCCCCTTTGTATTTGGCCCCAGCCACTAGAGATCCCATGTCTAGAGAGTATATCTGTTTTGATTTTAAATTCTCAGGAACATCGCCATTGACAATTCTATGCGCTAATCCTTCAGCAATTGCAGTTTTACCAACACCTGGTTCACCAATTAAAATTGGGTTATTTTTGGTTCTTCTAGATAGGATCTGTAATACTCTCCTAATCTCTTCATCTCTTCCAATTACAGGGTCTAGCTTATTTTCTTTTGCTAACTGATTAAGGTTTTTCGCATACTTATTTAATGCATTGTAAGTGTCTTCTGCAGTTTGTGAGGTAACTCTTTCACCTTTTCTCAATTCTTTAATAGCTTCTTTTAAGTCCTTTTCATTAACTCCACTATCTTTAAGTAATTGTGCTATTTGATCTCCACTTTTTAAAATTCCTAGAAGGATATGTTCTATAGAAACATACTCATCGTTAAATTCTTTTAAATAGTTGCTTGCATTTAGAAGTGATTCATTTGCTTTTTTACTCAGATATTGATCTCCACCGCTAACAGTAGGGTATGAGTTCACTATAGTCTCTACCGCTTTTCTAACAATATCGCTATTAACTCCTAATTTCTTTAAGATGAACGGAGTTACATTTTCATCTACCTCAAAAATGGCTTGCATCAAATGCCCATTCTCAATGGCCTGATGCTGCTTTTGCATCGCCAATTGTTGTGCATTTTGCACCACCTCTTGAGATTTTATGGTATAGTTCTTAAAGTTCATAATATTAATTTTTTAGAACAGGAACAAAAGATAAACCAAGTCGAAAAAGAGCAATATTTCGGTAATTGTGACAGCAAAGTGTAAAAAATAGCTTTATTTTAAGACTATTTGTCAGTTATTCCTTTACAAATGGAATTCTTTCTTGCATATTCTTAGCTCTAATTTCTAACCAATAGATAGATGGTTTAAGTTCTTGGATGTCTATTCGTTTACTATTAGCTCTACTATCTATTAGGCTGCCTTTGATATCGTATATACGTACTTCAAAATCAATTAAATCTGTATCTATATTTAGGAAATCTGAGCTTGGATTAGGATAGAGTTTAAAAGAATTTTGGTTTTCTATCTCATCAATAGAGGTAATGAACGAGTTTTTAGCCAAAATCCATTGGTCTGGATCAAATATAATGCTATCTATGCTAGCAGTGAAAGGGATTCTGAAAGTTTGACCCGGAAAGCGAGGTTCTAAGATAATTGTCGTATCTATACTAGGCCCTACAATTTGGTAGGGAATAGGAATATCGAAGAAATAGACCGAAGGATCTGAAGTTTGTTGTTGGATAGTGATACTCAGCTCATCTGCTTCTTTAGTCCAAAGGGTAGTATAGTCTGGGAAACCTTTCCCATAATACCAATCCTTGAAGAATTCTGTTAGGTCCATTCTGGAGCTTCTTTCTAAATGCCCTTTTAAATCATCGGTATCTACAAAGCCGTAAGCGTATGTAGTATCTTCTGCATAATTTTTTAAACCTCTAAAAAATGCATCATCACCAACTTTCCAACGAAGCATATGCAAAAGATAGGCTCCTTTTAAGTAGGTGTTCGGTCCAAAGAGACCTCTAATATCCGTTGTGTCTGCTCTAAAAACAGATTCATTAGGGTATTGAAATAGGTCTCTTTTCCAAAAGCCTAAGATGTTTTGAAAGTAGATAGAATCATGTACTACATTAAAATCATATGTTAAAGCTGTAATGTAAGAAGCAAAGCCTTCATTCAACCATAATTCTGTCCAACTACTGCAGGTTATTTTATTTCCAAACCACTGGTGGGCTAATTCATGTGCTACCAACTCGCCACCATAATTACCCATGAAGCTCATGGTTGGATGTTCCATACCTCAACCAAAAGTGAAAGAAGCATGACCATATTTTTCGTCGATAAAAGGATAGGTGCCAAATAGAGAGTCGAACATTTGTAAAAAGGGAAGCAAGGCATTGTTAGACTCTGTTAATGTTTGCGTAGGATAAAGAAAGTGCTCTATAGCTAAGCTATCTGTTCCCAAAGCGTATTTTTCTCTGTAGATATCGTAATTGGTAACAGCTATGGCGACTAAATAAGAAGCTATAGGGTATTTACTTTTGTAATGGAATTGATGGAAGGAACCTATTGTATCTATGTTAAGTAAAACGCCATTGGTAGCAACTGCTTGTCCAAGGTTGGTAGTAATAAGAATTTCAATAGAATCAGCTTTATCTGCTAAATTATTCTGACAAGGCCACCATTCTGAAGCTCCATAAGGTTGCGATAATGTCCAAATAATACTGTCTTGCCCGTTATATGAATCTTGCACAAAAGTGCCTAAGCCATTGCTTTGAGGAACTCCTTGGTAATAGATGGTAATAGAGTCTAATTCATTTTGAAATAAAGTGTCATTTGTTGTTATTATCACCTTATTATCTTGATGTAGATAGGTAGTTAGGCTGTTTCTATGCTTGATGGAATCTATTTGCAGACTATCGCTAATATCAAAAGTTAGGCTTTGTAGACTATCTTCGTTAATACTAAAGTAGGATGTAAGAGAGCCTTGCACATATTTAATAGCAGGTTCAATAGTTAGATTTAGCCTATAGTAATTAACATCTATGTTTCTATTCTCAAAGGATTTATTCTGGACATGTTTTTTAGCAAAAGCAGCTCTTTCTAGAGAGATAATCTTGTCAATTTCAAAATTTTGAGCATAAGATGCTTGAAATAGTATAAAAATTGAAAGAACTAGTGTTGTTTTAGTAGACCACCACTTTTTTGTTAATGCCTTTAATGGGGACTTGTAAGAAGTAAATTCCTGCTTTTTCATTGGAAATATCTAGAGGTTCGTTTCGATTTTTAAAGTTACCACTTCTTATGCTTTGTCCGCTTAGGTTGTAGATG
>JAUIMG010000028.1 GCA_030433355.1 Bacteroidia bacterium
AGCACAACGTACTTGGCTATGGCATGAGTGCCTTAGCCAATTTTGAAATACTAAAGTAGCGAAAGACGCTGAAAGTATAAAACCAACTCGAAGCACGGCAAACCGTCTGAACTCATAATTACCGCCAACAGAAAGGAAGCTAGAAAACCAAACTAACAGCGGCCCGTGCCTTCGCTGAAAGTAGCTTTTCAGCTACTGCAGGCAGGAGCGGCCGAGCGGCATAGGCGAAAGCCAACCGAATGTTTATTCTGAAAACGCTTGCACTTGTGCTATAGCTGTTGTTGTGCTTAGTTATTTTTATCTTTCTACTCTTATAAGATAAGGTTTACTACCGTCCAACGCACTTACAATTCTAAAGGCAGCTTTATTTTCAAGTATATATTCATTTAACTGTTTATCCTGAGATTTAATGAAAAAATCCATTGTCTTTAAATTGTCCGATTCTTGAGAGATGATTTCCCCATTTTGATTTGAAATTTTAGCCTCTTTTATAAAGTATAGATGAGCACCATAGACCTTTCTAATAAAACCTTCTGCTATGTATCCATCTTCCATAATAAATTTTAAGTAAGCAATTTCATTATTCCACTCTTGTTCGAACTTTTCATCTTCGCAAATGGTGAGATTATTAGGATCAGAATAAGAACTTGTACAAGGAATACTTTTATTAAATAGAATTTTCCTAATATCCTTAAAATCTTGGCCATACCCTATCGTTAAAATGTTAAATAGAATCAAAATAAGAATTACAAAATTTTTCATAGTCATATAGGCAAATTAAGCACAACAACTGGCTAAAACACGTTAGTGTGTTTTATTTACCTTTTGTTTTTACCTTCAAATATAATTAAAAAGCAAAGCGAAAGGCTTTAAAATGAAAGAGTTGAAGGCATTATAGTGTGTTTTATCTATTTTTTAACATTTGGATAAAACACACTTAATTCTTAGTTTTTCCACCCAAACTTTCAATGAGAAGAGCAAAAAATACTACTAGTAAAGGCGCAATTAAATTGTACCACAAATAGGCAATATCTATTAGCTCTATTCTATTTAGGGTATACAAAACAATAATGCAAGTTTGCGCTATAATAGCTGCTATAAATACTGCCTTTGCCCTAATGTATTTAATGAAGAAGGCTACCAAGAATATTCCTAAAATCGTTCCATAGAAAAGCGAACCTAAAATATTTACGGCCTCAATCAAATTGTCAAATAAATCGGCTAGCAGTGCAAAGCCAATAGCGGCCAAGCCAAACAAAAAAGTGAATATCTTAGAACTATTCAAAAAGTGGGTTTCACTCCCTTCTTTCTTAAAGTTTCGCTTGTAAATGTCTACCGTAGTTGTAGAGGCCAAGGCATTTAATTCTGCAGAAGTAGAAGACATGGCCGCCGAAAAAATAACTGCCAAAAGCAAGCCCACTATGCCAATGGGCAAGAAGCTAATTACAAAAGTGATAAAGATGTAATCATCGTCTTGGGTTTCTGCTGCAGGTGCTGCTTTTTCAATCAATGCTTTCGCATCTTGCATCAATAGCTGCTCTTCTTTGTGCAGCTCTCTAATCATCTTTTTATCTTCTTCAGGATTTTCTGCACTTTCTAAATTCAACATCAAATCCTTTTTAGCATCAAACACCATGCGTTGCTTAAACTGTAAGGCTTCATAATTTGCTGCATATTCACTTTGCTTTACCAAAGCCACATTTTCTTGGTTAAAGTGGAGTGGAGGCAACACAAATTGATAAAAGAGAAAAACCATAATTCCAACAAAGAGGATGAAGAACTGCATGGGTATTTTCAATAGTCCATTAAACATTAAACCCAATCTACTTTCTCTTATAGAACTCCCTCCTAAATACCGCTGCACCTGACTTTGGTCAGTACCAAAATAACTCAACTGCAAAAACAAGCCACCAATTAAACCAGACCAAATGTTGTACCTGCTTTCTGGATTGAATTCCCAATCAATCACTTCCATTTTTTCCATTACTCCGGCCAACTCCAATCCTTTACCAAAACTTACAAAATCACCTAAATAGCTGATTAAGAATCCAAAGGCAATGAACATGCCTAAGAAGATTACACCCATTTGCTGTTTATGGGTTTGACTTACCGCTTTAGTTCCTCCTGAAACGGTGTAGATAATTACTAAAACACCAATAAAAAGAATGGTAAAATTTAAATTCCAGCCAATAATTTGAGAAAGAATAATTGCCGGCGCATAAATAGTAATTCCCGCTGCTAAACCTCTTTGTAAAAGAAATAGGGAAGCGGTTAATAGTCGGGTTTTATTATCAAAACGAGATTCTAGAAACTCATAAGCAGTATATACTTTTAGCTTGTAGTATAAAGGAATGAACACCGCTGAGATAATAATCATGGCTAGCGGCAACCCAAAGTAGAATTGCACAAATCCCATCCCTTCCATATAGGCTTGTCCTGGAGTGGAAAGAAAGGTAATGGCTGATGCTTGTGTTGCCATTACAGAAAGACCAATAGTCCACCAATTGTTGCTTTTATCTCCTAAAAGATAGCCCTCAATGTTTTTACTTCCTCTTGTTTTCCAAACTCCATAGGCTACTATGAAAAACAAAGTGCCAAGCATTACAGTCCAATCTACCCAACCTAATGTGCTCATGCGCTATAGTTGTTTGTAAACCAAATGAAAAATAAAATCAAGAGCAATTCAAAGACCATTAAAAAGACATACATGCCTTTCCAATTTTTGAAAAAAGGTGGCTTTTCGTGAATCTCTTCTTGCTTATTTTCCATAAGAAATCATATTGGTCAATAATCGGTATGCTCCAGGTACTCCAGCGGGAAGCTGTCTGAAAAAAGAAATTCCTGTATAAATGAAATGTCCTTCTCCGTATTTGGCAACCAAAATACTTCCTTCTTGTGGGCTTTCTCCAGGATCGTTCCAAGCAATGACGGCCTCGTACTCATTATCCCACTCTCCTGCAAAATACAATCCTCGTTCTTGCACCCAACCGTCAAAATCACTCCTACTTAATTTGTTAGGTGTATTTAATAAGGCATGCTTTGGATTTAAAAAGCTTGGAGCAGCCTCTTCTTTGGTAACTCTATTTCTAGATAGCTGAAAAGGGTAGGGACCAATATTTTCTGCTTTTAAGCCTCTATTGGTATTGTATTGCACAATTACATTTCCGCCATTTTTAATGTATTCGTTTAGAATGTTATTTCCATTTACCATGGCTTCTTCGGTATTGTAAGCGCGAATACCTACAAGTATTGCATCGTATTTACTTAGATCTCTAATTGCTAGTTCACTTGCCTCAAAACTTTCAACTTCAAATCCAATTTGACTTAAATTTTCAGCTACTTCATCACCACTGCCGATTACATAGCCTAATTTTTGAACCGACTTATTTAAATCCATTTTAACCACTTTGGCCTTTGCCCATGGGAACATTATTTGTGGTTTTATATGTGGATAATCTACTCGTTGAACTGCTGAAGCACGCATTTTTTCAAATTGAAAGCTTATTTCTCCTACAGAGGCATCTTTAGGAGGACTTAAGCTAAAACTCACAGATTTTTGTTGCCCTTTAAAGCTCAATTCAAAGTCGATTTGCTCTGGTTCTACCTGCCAACCATCCGGAGCGATCAGCTTAATGCTATTTTTAATGCTGTCTTTATTCGCTTCAATTAAAACATCTATGCTTTGAGCTTCTTCTTTGGTAAAAAGAAAAACTTTTTCGGCAGGAGTTGCTGTTATTTCAGGACTTACGATCAGGTCTCTGTGCAATTCTCCATCAACTCTATCTGTCCATTTGTAATCAATAGCCTGATTAAATGTTATATCTACTCCAGCAATATTTAGAACATAGTCAAACGCTACTTTAGGTACATTTTCAGGCATGCCATATTGTGCTGTCCAAGCGGTAATGATATCATCCATATTAGACATGCCCATATTTTTTTCGTCAAAGGCTCTATCTAACCAGTAAGGATTAGAAGGGTGAATGGCTATCTCATGATGGAAGGAAAAAGAAGTGGATTCATTTTCTTTCAATTCTATTGCTTCATAAGTAGTATCAATAGGAGGATTAATGGATTTGATTTTTACTGCAACATCTGTTCTAACAATAAATACTGCTTCTCCATTCACAGGGGTTAATTGAAAAGCAGGGTGATTGTAATCTTCTGCTAAAAATTCTACATAAATTCCTGCAGCTGCCTTAATTACTTTTGACAAGCTTTCTAATTTTTCTTTAGCATAGTACTCTTCTCCTAAATTTTCTATGAGAGCATACAGAGCGACTAAATCTTTAACAGATTTAGAAGGATTACTCAAATCGTAATTTGCAATAATTTGATTCAATTTCTCCTGCACTTTTTCACTTCCCTTTACTCGAGACCATGTTGTATTAATGTCTTCAAATAAATCGCTAGTTGCTTTTTCTCCCGCAGTATGTTTTAGGTATTCCAATTGGTTTCCCCTGGCTCTAGCAGAACCAAAACCCTGACTTTTATGCTGAGATCTACTGTCTGAAGCTATTTCAGAGTAGGAAAGACCTAAGATTTCATTGTAATCACCAATGTTAATTTTTACATAATCATCTGCTTTAGCTGCTTTCTCAGGTAGTTGTCTGTCCCACCAAACAGAAGTATTCCATAAAATTCTTTTGGCTTGCCATGTTTCCACAAATTCTAGTTGCTCTGGAAACTTCGTTTCATCACCTGCCATATTAAATGCCTCTTCTGCTAAAATAGCGGAAGCTGTGTGGTGTCCGTGACCAGCTCTTTCATCCGGTGGAAAACGGGTGACAATTACATCTGGCCTAAATTTTCTGATGGTGTAAACTACATCTGCAAGCACAGCATCTCTATCCCAAATTTCTAAAGTCTCCTCCGCAGTTTTAGAGTAGCCAAAATCAACAGCTCTGCTAAAAAATTGCTCCGCTCCATCAATTTTTCTTGCTTCTAAAAGCTCTTGCGTTCTTAGCACGCCCATGGCATCTCCTTTCTCAGAACCAACCAAGTTTTGCCCCCCATCACCTCTGGTAAGCGATAGGTAGGCAGTCCGAGCTAACTTCTCATTTTCTAACCAAGCAATTAATCTGGTGTTTTCATCATCTGGGTGAGCAGCAATATAGAGAACGTTGGTTACAACATTCAATTTTTTAATTTCTTGTAGAATGTCTGCAGAGCTCTCTATTGGTCTTTGTGCAATTGCCAGAGAGGAAAAAATTATAAGGCTGTATAGTAGAATCTGTTTCATAAAAAAAATTGAGGCATAAAAATAAGGCTTATCCCCTTGGGGATAAGCCTTAAATACAAATAATGTGCTCTAAAGTTTAATATTTACCGTTGAAGATTCCTTCGGTAATTAGCAAAGAATCAGTAGCGATAGATGTTTTCTTATAAATCCCTGAAAAAGTACCTGCAAATACTTCTTTACTCTTGTCTAAATTGGTAAGAACTACAGTTCCTGCCTGAATAGGAGTGATATCCGTCATACTAGCAGAGTATTTAGATTCTAATCCATTCATGATTAAAGAAGAGATAGGGTATGCTTGTTGTGTGTTAAGCGTATCTAAAATGGTAAGACTCAATTGTGGATAATCTTGATTTGCCGGTTTTCCAACTATCTCAATAGCATTTCCTGTTTTGGTAACAGAAACAGTTGCATAATCAACATCGGTTCCATTAATCTTAGCTTTCATAGAGTTAGGAATGGATCTAACAATGGCTTCTTCCAACTCTTCTTTTTCATCTTCACAGGATGTAAAACCTATAAATGCTAGAAATAAAATGGAAAAGGGGATGAGTTTGATTGTTTTCATATGGATTGGTTTTGGTTAATTGTAAAACTTATTAAATTGTCCTCCTGTAATAACGAGTGAATCTGTAGGATTCATAACATTTTTAACAACGATGTTAAATCTGCCATTCGCCAACTTTTGTGTAGGGTCATTAGTTTGTAAATTACATGTACCACTAGCTGTAAAATAGGTAGTACTCATATCAGTGGTGTAAGTAATAGAAGGCTGAATAGAAGCAGGGTAGTCATAACGACCTGTTGCTAAGGAATCTGAAAAAGAAATTGTAAGCTGTGGATAAATGTTAGTACCTGATTGGCTACCAATAATGGTCACTGTGCCTCCGGCAGATAAACCTGTTACGGTACCAAAATTAACTGTAGCTCCGCCTACTGTAGCTTTCATTGAGTTTGGTGGAATACCTCCACTTCCTGTACCACCACCTGTACCTGCTCCACTACCATTTCCGCCGCCTGTAGTAGTTGTTGTTGCTGGTGCATCATCATCGTCATCTTCACAAGCAGAAAAGGAAATTATAGAAATTGAAAGGAGTAATAGAAAAAAGAATTTAGTTCTCATAAGTATATAATATTTAGTGATTTTTTGAAGGTGTAAGTTAATAAAAGATTGTCTTTAGAAATCAGAATCTAAAAGCCCAAAATAAAAACTATCTACGAATTTACCATTATAGTAGTAGTTTTCTCTAATGTGAGCTTCTCTTTTAAAGCCAATTTTTTCTAGTAATGTATTAGAAGATTTATTTAAAGGGTCTGTATCTGCCATTACAGAATGTAAATTTAATTCCTTAAAGCCATAATTGAGAATAGCTTGTAATGCTTCTGTCATGAAGCCTTTTTGTCTTTCTTCTTTAGCCAATCCAAACCCTAGCTCAGCTCTATAATTAGCTTTGTCTATTCTCCAAAAACCTACATATCCAATAAGATCCTTTTCTCCTTTCAAAGCTATTTTCCAACTTATGCCTTCCTTACTGCGAAAAGCAGCTCTATTTTTTTGAATTAGTTGCTCAGCTTCTTCTATTTCTTGGTAAGGGTCAATAGATAAAAATTTTATAAATTCAGGGTCCGATCGCATTTTAAAGAGTGCATTAGCATCTGCTAAGGTCATTTCGACCAAATTCAATCGTATCGTTTTTAATTCAGGGAATGTTGATGGAAAATATAATGCTCTTTTCATCAAATAGGAAATTGAGATCTATTTACATTAGGGTCTATTTGAGATGCTTTATCAAAAGCATTTTTTGCTTTCTCTAGATTATTGAGATAGTAATAACTTAGACCTAAATCTATATAGGTTTTGGCATTATTAGGTTGAATTTGTATGGCTCTTTTTAACACTCCAATAGCTTTGCTATAATTTTGACTTAAACCGTATGCAGTTCCTAAATTGGTGAGTAAATCGTAATTGTTAGGAGCTATCTCTAAGCCTTTCTCCATCATCTGAATAGAACTGCTTAAATCCTGCTTTTCTCTTCCATAAGCTCTACCTAAATTCAAATAAATTTTATCTTGCTGGTAGGCATAATTTAATAGTTGTCTGTATGCTTTTATTCTGTAATCCACATCTTTCTCTTGCTCTAAAACTATAAAAAGGTTTTGCCAAGTATTTTGGTGTTGATTATTGATATTTAATATCCTTTGATAATAAGGAAAAGCATAGCTTGCCCTTTTGGTATATTCCCATTGTGCATTTCCCATCAATAGCAAAGCATCAATATATTCTGGGTAAATCTCCACGGCATTTTTAAGGTATCCGATAGATTCTTTAAGCATTTCAGCTTTTACTTGTGGGTTGCGTTCTTTAGCGGCTTCCTCACTCATTAAACCACCAGCCATCACATTACTTTTCGCTCCTCGAATAGAAATTTTAGCATCATTGGTTGCTAAAGTTAAATTGTCTTTCCAAACTTTATTTCTACTTATGGTTTTGATAGAATAGAGTAAAGTAGCCGTGATACTTAAACCTAGAATAAGCTGCTTGGCCATTTTTCTATTTTGGAGCAGTTTTGGCAGTACAAACAGCAAAAAATAGGCTACAGCTATTGCAAAACCCAAAGAGGAAACATATACAAATCGTTCATTCATAAAAGCTCCAATAGGAAACACGAGGTTAGAAGCTATGGATAAAGTGATGATGAAGGTCCAGATGCAAAAAGCAAATACTTTTTGCTTAAATAGTCCGTAAACACCATAAAGTAGGAAAGCAATATAAATCAAAAGAGAAATAATTACTTTGGGATTATTCCAAGCTACAATGGGAATATGCTTGGGATAATAATCGAAGGTTAGTGGATGAGGAAAAAACAAGAGTTCAATGTATTTGCCTAAAGTAAAGACTATGGTAGCATACTTTTGAGAAACACTAGATTCTAAAAAGGGATCGTTCATTAGATTATCCGCTACATTAGAAATTCCTCCACCAACAATTTGGTAGCGAATGAATAGCCAAAGAGCTGCCACACCAAATAAAATAGCTACAGGCGTAATTGCCTCTTTAACTTGGTCTTTTCTAAAAATAAAAAGACTTACAGGAATTAATGCCAACCAAGTAATGGCATTTTCTTTAGAAAGAAGGGCAAGGAAAAAAGCTATTGCTATCCATGCTAAAGTTTTGGTCTCTTTTTTCTCTAGATATTCTAAGATAAACAACAGCGTAATCAACTCTCCGCAAAAAGCCATAATCTCATCTCTTCCTTTAATGTTGGCAACTACTTCGGTATGTATGGGATGAAAAAACCAAATCAAACTAGCTAAAAGGGCTAGAGAAATCCATGGAGACTCATTAAATCGCTTTTTAAATAATTGATGAAGTACTAGGTAAAGTAAATAACCGTTTAGGATGTAGAAAAGAATGTTGATTAAATGGTATAAAAAAGGAGAAGCTCCTACCAAGGCATATTCTATATTAAAAAGAACCATAGAAAGTGGTCTATATCTACCTCCTGAAACTAACTCTTTTTTTTCGCCATAAAAGCCCATGAACTGATCATTAGTCAGCTGATTCCAAATTCCTGAAAAGCCCTTTTTGGTAAACTGATTTTCAGTAATTACAATGGCATCGTCTAGGGCGAAATCATGAAATAGGGTATTTCCATACAAGATAAAACCAAAAAGGATAAAAATCCAGTAATTTTTTTTAGGTTCTGTGGAAATGCTAAACTTCAATTTTTATCCTTTTTCAATAGTAATTCCAAAAAGAGAAAATTTTACATTCTTTGCTTTTTCTTTCCTCTTCTTTTCTTCTTCTTCGTCTTGCTCATCAGATAAATGAAACTTCTTTTTTAATTGATACATCATTTTCTCCCCAACATAAAGCAAGGTCTCGTCAGTATCTAAAAGTTCCTCTTGCTTGGCAGTTAGTTCTTTTTTCGCATTTTCAACTGTTTTGGATTCATTATTAGACTGCGCATTAGAAAAAGAGTTCATCCCAAACAATAGTATTAAGCAAAGAGTAAACTTTAGAAGCAATTCGGGATATTTGACTTTCGATTCCAATATAACAAAGTAAACAATTTGCTTGCTAATTGATTGCAGATGAATGAAAAAACATCGAAACAACTTAGTAAATGGTATAGATTGGTGGTTTCCATTATTTTTTTCGTTTTTTCGCAATCTAAATCAATACCATTTTTTAGATAGAATTAAATTGTTGAATGAATAAAACGGCAGTCATAACAGGTGCTTCTTCAGGAATAGGGAAAGCTTTGGCTTTTGAGCTTAAAGAGAGCTACACTAAATTACTTCTTTGTGGGAGGAATTTAGAAGAAATGAAGCTTGTTCAACAACTTATTAGCTCAAAGTCTAATCAAGTTTATTGTATTGAAATGGATTTGATGCAAGAAGAATCCATCAGAAGAGCTGCCACAGAGATTCAAAGTATTTCTTCAGAAATACATTTATTGATCAATAATGCGGGTGTGAGTCAAAGAGCTTTAGCTGCAGATGTTGACTTTGAAGTGGAGAAAAGGGTTTTTCAAATCAATTATTTTGGTCCGGTTTTATTGACTAAACTGTTGTTAACTAACTTAAGAGCTGCTAATAATGCACAAATTGCTATCACTTCAAGTATAGTAGGTAAATTTGGCTTTCCACTTAGGTCGACATATAGTGCTGCTAAACATGCTTTGCATGGTTATTTTGAAAGTTTGAGACTGGAAGAAGAGAAAAATGGCATTGCTGTGAATCTAATGGTTGTGGGTAGAGCAAAAACGGCAGTTTCTAAAAATGCACTCTTGTCTGATGGAAAGAAATACAAGAAGATGGATCAAGGACAGGAGAAGGGAATTACTGCTGAAGAATGTGCAAAAAGGATAGTAAAAGCATTAAAAAGAAATAAAAAGGAAGTTTTAATAGGAGGAATTGAAACTTGGATGGTATATTTCAAGAAATTTTTTCCTTCTTTGTTTTATAAAATTGCAAAAAAAGAGGCAACACATGTCTGATTATACCATTTCTGGAATACAACAAATTGGAGTTGGAGTTAAAGATGCAACAAAAGCATGGCATTGGTACGCAAAACATTTTGGCTTCGACTTATCCATTTTTGATGATGAGGCAGAAGCTGCCTTAATGAAGAAATATACAGGTGGGCAAGCCCATAAAAGAAAGGCTATTTTAGCCATGAACCTCAAAGGAGGCGGTGGTCTTGAGATTTGGCAATACACTTCTAGAACCCCTTCAGATTCTCCTAAAGTTGAGGTTGGAGATTTAGGAATCAATCAAATTATATTGCGTTCTTCTGCAATTGAAGAGTCTCATGCCTATTTTCAAAAATTAGGAGTTGACCAACTTTCTGCTTTAGAAAAGAACAGTTTAGGTCAAACTTTTTTCACTTTGAATGATCCTTATGGGAATGCTTTTAAAATAATTGGAGAAGACTATCAATTCATGAATACAGGCCATAAAATTGGTGGTGTAATGGGTGCTTCCATGGGAGTTAGTAATATCAATAAAACCATCGCTTTTTATGAAAAGTTTTTAAACTATGTTCAGAATGGAGAGGTTTATACAGATGAGCAAGGTTTTGAAAGAGTGTGGTTAAAACCAAAGCAAAAAGTAACAAGTGCTTTTAGTGATTTATTAGGTCCAACACAATTGGAATTAGTTTGCGACCCTAAAGGAGGAAGAAAAAATAGTTTTGAAGGAAGATACTGGGGAGATTGTGGTTACATCCACATTTGCTTTGATGTGCAAGGAATGAATCATCTAAGAGCTAAGTGTGAAAAAGAAAACAATGCTTTTGAAGTAGATAGCGAGAATAGCTTTGATATGGGAGAGGCCGCAGGACAATTCGCCTATATTGAAGATGCAGATAAAACCCTTATTGAGTTAGTAGAAACGCATAAGGTGCCTATCATGAAAAAGATTGGTTGGTATATAAATTTGAAAGGCAAAAAAGTACAAAAGACATTACCTCGTTTTATTTTTAAAGTACTTGCTAAAAAAAGAATCAAACTTTAAGATGTAATTTAAGCCATTCCAAATTCAATGGCCGATTCTAAAGAAATAACTATTAAGTGTCTTAACTGCGGCAAAGCAGTTGAAGAATCCTTTAAGTTTTGTCCTAATTGTGGACAATCAACCTACCAAGAGAGTGACCTAAAAAGTTTTACCAAACATTTCATGAGTGATTATTTCACATTTGATTCTAAGATTTTTAAGAGTATTACTCCTTTATTTAGTAAACCAGGCTTCTTAACCTTAGAGTACCTGCAAGGCAGGAAAATTCAGTACATAGCTCCATTGAGGTTATTTATTTTTAGCAGTATTATCTTTTTTCTTCTTTTAGGCTTATTAGATAATAGTTCTTTAGAAACAACATCTTTAACGGTAGACCAAGAGACTTTAGCTTGGAATAGCTTTTTCAGCTCATGGCTACCAAAACTATTTTTCATTTTTTCCCCACTATTTGCTATGCTTTTGGCTTTGTTTTTTAAAAAGAGCCAGAATTCCTATCTAGTACACTTTTTATTTTCCCTTCATTTTCATGCTACAATCTTTCTTTTAGGTATTGTTTATATCCTTTTAAGTTGGGTCTTTTCTCAATTAGGATGGATAATTGTAAATCAAGTATTTCTTATGCTTAGTTTAATTTTCTTAGCAGTATACCTTTGGAAAGCCTTGCGAAACGTATATGAAGAGAGTAGGGGCAAGATTTTTTATAAATTCATATTATTAAGTTTTTTGTATTCCTTTTTAATTTCTACTACAGTTTTAGTCTTAACCCTATTTCTCCTTTAAGAAGTACAGATCATATTAATAATTTCGAAGCATGGAAAAAAGAGTTTATCAAGGTAATCTTAAAAAGATGCCAACGGAGTGGGGAGCACCAATTCAGTATTTTTTAGATTTAGGAGAAGATAGAGTGAATATGTCTGATGCAGTAGGTAAGCACCTAAAACTGCACTATCAAGGACAGATCAATTGCATCAACTGCGGAAGAAAAACATCTAAATCTTTTGCTCAAGGCTTTTGTTTTCCATGCTTTAGAGATGCACCCCAAAATGCAGAATGTATTATTCGTCCAGAGTTATGTGAAGCCCATTTAGGAAAAGGAAGAGATCCAGAATGGGAAGAGAGAAATCACAATCAGCCACATGTAGTTTATTTAGCGATCTCTTCAGGGATTAAAGTAGGCGTAACAAGAGCTACTCAAGTTCCCTATCGTTGGATAGATCAAGGTGCATGGAAAGCAGTGAAATTGGCAGAGACAGAAAATCGCTATCAAGCAGGAATGATAGAAGTTGACTTAAAACAATATGCTTCGGATAAAACTCCATGGCAGGCCATGCTAAAGAATGTACTCGGAAGCGAAATAGATATATTGGCAGACAAAGAATTGCTAATTGAAAAAATGAATCCAGACTTTAAGCAGTTCGTTTCAAATGACAATAAGATTTATGAAATGGAGTATCCTAATTTGCGTTTTCCTCAAAAAGTTAAAAGTCATAATTTAGATAAAGAGGATACTTTGGAAGGCACTTTGGAAGCCATCAAAGGACAATATTTAATCTTGGATGGGGGAAGAGTAATCAATATTAGAAAGTACGGCGGCTATTTGGTAGATTTAGAAGTGGAGGTATAATTTATTTAATTTCTCTATCAGATAATCTACTTGCTTTTCATGAATATCCAAATGGGTAACTATTCGAATAAGTTGTGGCCCCATACCAACAAGCAGTATTCCTACATCCTTCATTTTTGTTATAAATTCTTCCTGATTGATAGATTCTTTTAATTCGAAGATCACAATGTTGCTTTCCACTTTTTGAATGCTTTTTACCCACTCTTTGTCCTTTAAAGCTTCGGAGACTAATAATGCATGATTGTGATCTATTTTCAATCTCTCTACATGATTGTCAAGTGCATAAATACCTGCCGCTGCAATCAAACCTGCTTGTCTCATTCCGCCGCCAAATATTTTTCTAATTCTTTTGGCTTGATGTATGAATTTTTTAGAGCCAATAAGAACTGAACCAATAGGACATCCCAAACCTTTGGATAAGCAGATAGATATCGAATCAAAGTGTATGCCCATTTCCTTTGCTTCTATATTTTGAGCTACTAGTGCATTGAAAATTCTAGCCCCATCCAAATGGAGTGGAAGATTTTCTTTTTTACAAAAAGTGGCAATCCTTTCTATTTCTTTAATGTCCCATAAACTTCCGCCCCCCTTATTGCAAGTGTTCTCAATAGAAACTAATTGCGATGGTGGAAAGTGAATATCCTCAGGACTTATTGCTGCTTGAAGCTGTTCCAATGTAAATCTTCCTCTATCTCCTTTTAAAAGTTTGGTGGCTAAGCCAGAATTAAATCCAATGCCACCGCCTTCATAGCGATAGATATGGGCCAAATCATCACAAATAACTTCGCCTGGAGCATTGGTATGCACTTTAATGGCGATTTGATTGGTCATAGTTCCAGAAGGACAAAATAAAGCGGCTTCTTTTCCAAATAGCCTAGCTGACTTCTCTTCTAGTGCAATTACAGTGGGGTCATCTCCCAAAACATCATCTCCAACTTCTGCAGAGAACATGACTTCCATCATCTCTTTTGTTGGCTTAGTAACCGTATCGCTTCTTAAATCTACTACCATTTACTTATGCTTTTTTGTATTTTCGTCCTTTGTACTATGATGCATAAAAATAAGATTCTGAATTCTATTTCAATACTGTTTCTTTTGGGATTGTTTGCTTTTCCTTTAAAGCAATATGCCCAAGAAAAAGATGAGTATGGAAGAAACTTGGAAGAGCTTACCCTAAAGAAAAAAGGACCTAATAAAGACTACTACGGACATATTTATATCGGCTATGGATTTATTGCAGGAGCAAGTGAAGATAGTGCTAAAATAAAATATGGTATTTCTTCAGCCTTCAGTTTAGGTTATTTATGGAAATGGCGTTTAGCCAAATGGTCAGAGGTTGGGTTTAGTGCAGGCTACCACTATCAGTCCTATCATTTAGAGCAAGACTCTTCCAAAACAGTTCCCAATAACCTCTTACATAAAAAGGAGAAAATACAGATTAATGCGGTAGAACTTGCTCCATTTCTTAGAATTAAATTGAGAAATAGATATCATTCAACAGGGACCTTTTTAGATTTTGGTGCTTATGCAGGCTATGTGTATAGAACAAAACAGCAAACGCAAGAAAAAAATGTTAATCCGAATTCAAAAAGTACTAGAACAGTGAATTTGAATTTAAAATATACCGAAGAATATAACTACGGTGCCTTTGCTAGGGTCGGCTTTAATCGATTTATCTTATATGGCAGATATAGGATTTCCAACCTATTTACTGAGGAAAGTAATTTTACAGAATTGCCGAATTTAGAATTCGGACTAAAGATTGGAATTCACCAATAACTACATCCCCGGAATCATTCCTTTAGCTACTCCCTGCATCTCAGTTTCATTTACTTTTTCTGCTTTTTCTAAGGCTTTGTTTACGGTAGTTAAAACCAAATCTTCCAACTGCTCCTTATCTTTCAATAGCTCCTCACTAATTTCAATATTGGTAATTTTTCTATTTGCAGTGCAAACAACCTTGATTAAATTATCCGAAGAAGCAGCTTCTACACTTATGGTATCTAGTCTTTTTTTAACTTCTTCTGCTTTTTGTTGCATTTCTTGCAACTTTCCCATCATATTGCCAAACATAGTTCTTCTTTTAAGAATTCAAAATTAACTAATACAAGATGTATATCGCTTATTTATTAGCGCAATTTAAATCTCATTTTAATAGAGAAGACGTTACATAAATGTTATTTTTGAAATCATCATTTTAAAATACTACCAATGAAATTAATGGAAGGAAAAGTAAGTCTAGTAACGGGTGCTAGCAGAGGAATAGGTAAAGGTGTTGCCATGAAATTAGCGGAGCATGGCTCAGATATAGCTTTCACTTATCTATCATCAGATGAAAAAGCAAAAGAAGTAGAAGACGAATTAAAAGCTTTTGGTGTAAAAGCAAAAGGTTATAAATCTAATGCGGCCGATTATACTGCAGCAGAAGAATTAATTAAAAATGTTTTAGCAGACTTTGAAAAAGTAGATGCAGTGGTTAATAATGCAGGTATTACAAGAGACGGTTTACTAATGAGAATGACCGAAGAAAATTGGGATGAAGTAATGAATACCAATCTAAAGTCGGTGTATAATGTTACAAAACACATCCAAAGAAGTATGCTAAAGCAACGTTCTGGATCAATTATCAATATGAGTTCTATAGTGGGTGTTAGAGGCAATGCAGGTCAGTCTAATTATGCTGCCTCTAAAGCAGGAATTATTGGATTTACTAAATCAATTGCACAGGAATTAGGTAGTAGAAATATTAGATGCAATGCTATTGCACCCGGTTTTATTGCTACCGAAATGACAGGAGAATTAGGAGAAGAAGTGATGCAAGAATGGTTGAAAGCAGTTCCTTTAAATAGAGCGGGAACAACAGAAGATGTTGCCAATGCAGTTTTATATCTTGCTTCAGATTTATCTTCTTATGTTTCTGGTCAAACGCTAAGCGTTTGCGGAGCAATGTTAACTTAAAAGCAATAACCATCCATTGAACATTGTAAGCCAGTATCCTTCTTGGTATTTTATTTTATGCTTCCTTTTAGGACTGGTATACGCCTATTTTTTATACAATAAGGATCGGAAACTGGAGGAGTTCTCCAAAGCCCTAATCATTGGTTTAGCCACTTTAAGGTTTTTATTGGTGAGTTTCTTATCGGCTTTGCTTTTAGCTCCTTTAATTAAATACCAGCAGAGAGAAGTAGTTGAACCAATAATCGTTATTGCAGAAGATAGGTCTAGCTCTATAGTTAACTCCAATAATTCGACTTTTGATAAGCCCGATTATCTTAGTAGTTTAAATCAATTAGTAGATGTTCTTGAGGAAGCATACGATGTAAATCATTATTACTTTGGAGAGTCTTTTAGAAAGAAAGATAGTTCTACCAATTATTCGGATAGACTTAGTTCTTATGATGAAGTATGGAGTGGCATAGAAGATAGATATGCCAATAAGAACTTAGGCGCAATAATTTTTTTAAGCGATGGAATTTACAATAGTGGTTCCAATCCACTTTACAACAGCTTATCTCAAAAGTATCCTATTTATGCTATTGCTTTAGGCGATACATTGCAGAGAAAGGATTTAAAACTAGACCGACTAATTCACAATGAAATTGCTTTTTTAGATAATCAATTTCCTTTGAAAGTAGACATAAGTCAGCTGAAGCTAAAAGGGGAAAAATCAAAGCTGATTATTAAGAAGGATGGTAAGACGGTTTATAGTGAAAAACTAGATTTTAAAGAGAATACAGAAGCGTTTACCCATGAAGTATATCTTACAGCAAGTAAAATTGGATTGCAACGTTATGAAGTTCTTTTGGAGCCAATCAATGGAGAAAGTAATATAGAAAATAATGCCAAAAGCTTTTATATAGATGTATTAGATGGTAGACAAAAAATTCTAATGCTTTATGGTTCTCCACATCCAGATATAAAGGCGATAAAGTCTGCCATTGAAGAAAATCAGAACTATGAAATCAGCCTAAGTCATGTAGAAGATTGGACAGGAGATGTAGAAGAATTTGATTTACTTATTGCCTATCAAGTTCCAAACACTAGCTCTTTAGATAATGATATTGTATTAAAAGCAGAAGTTGCTAAAAAGCCTATTTGGAATATTGTTGGAACGGCAACCAATTCAAAATTTATCGATCAAAATACTTGGCCAATTAAAGCATTTAATCAAAGGCCACAAACCAATGAGGTGCAAGGCGTAATGGAATCTTCTTTCCCTTATTTCTCCCTTTCCGAAGCATTACTTGAAAACTCCAAGGATTGGCCTCCCTTAGATGTTCCTTTAGCCAATTATGCACTAAATCCTAATTCCTATCCTTTGTTTTTGCAAAAGATAGGGAGTGTAGTCACCAAAATGCCGCTCATGGCATTTTCTGAGAAAGAAAGCCAAAAATTGGCAATACTGTATGGAGAAGGTATCTGGAAGTGGAAACTAGAAGATTTTAGGAAAAATAGAAACTTCAAAGTATTCAATGAGTTGATCACAAAAACAGTCCAATACTTATCTCTAAAATCAGATCAATCTCTTTTTAGAGTAAGTCATGAAAAGGAAATTTTTGAGAATGAAAAACTACTTTTTAATGCACAACTTTATAATGAATCTTATGAATTAGTTAATGATGTGGATGTAGAAATAAGCATCTATAATGCTAAAGAAGAAGAGTTTAATTATATCTTCAATAAGAGTCAAAATGCCTATAATTTAAGAGTTTCTGGTTTAAAGCCCGATCAGTATAAGTATATCGCAAAGGTGAATTATGCCAATCAAGTTTTAACGGAAAAAGGAGAATTTTCTGTGAAGGAATTGCAGCTGGAAACAGTTGATTTGGTTGCCAAACACAATCTATTATTTCAATTGTCACAAAAGAGCGGAGGAAAATTCTATCAAGCGGCAGAGATGAGTCAGATAGCAGAAGATTTAAAAGCAAGAAAAGATTTAAAATCGATAGCCTATTCTAAGCAAGAAGTAGAGGACATTATCCAAATGAAATGGATCTTCTTTGTTCTTTTAGCCTTACTCAGTTTAGAATGGTTTTTAAGAAAAAGAAATGGAGCGTATTAATTTAAATAAATCAAGGATGAAACAATTAAGCATTTTACTTTTTGGGCTTTTATTTATTTCTAGCAACTTATTTGCTCAAGAAAATAAGGCATTAGATAGCTATTTAGAACAAGCAGTTAAAGACTATGAATTACCTGGATTGAGTATTTCTTTGGTGAATAAAGATGGAGTGTATTATAAAAATGCTTTTGGATACAAGAAGATAGAAACGAAAGATGCATTAGACACTAAATCTGTGTTTGCAATTGCTTCTTTAAGCAAGGCATTTACAGCTGCAGCTATTGGCATGCTTGTAGATGAGGGTAAATTGGATTGGAACGATAGAGTAGTGGAGCATCTGCCAATTTTTGCATTAAGCGATGAATATGTGGCTTCTCAAATGACAGTAGAGGATTTATTATGCCACCGTAGTGGCTTTGATACTTTTGATGGGGACTTACTTTGGTATGGATCTAATTACTCCAGAGAGGAGATTATTAAGCGCTTTAGTAAGTATGAATTAAGCTATGACCATAGAACGAATTATGGCTATCAAAATATCATGTTTATTGTAGCAGGGGAAATAGTAGCCAAGCTTAGTGGTATGAGTTGGGAAGAATTTATTCAAAAGAGATTTTTCCTGCCTTTAGAAATGAATAATTCTTACAGCACCTTCGCAGGCTTTCAAGGAGAAAAAAACAAAGCGCTTCCTTATGTGCAAGGAAGCTTAGATGAAATCAGAAATTACGATAATTCGGGAGGCGCAGCTGCCATTAGTTCTAATGTAGAAGACTTAAGTCACTGGATAGAAATGTGGTTGAATGAAGGGGTCTATCAAGGAGATACCCTCTTACAGGCAGCAACGGTAAGAAAACTACTAGACTTACATACGCCAATTTCGCCTTCTTCATTTGATCGATCTAATGGAATTGAATTTAAAGGCTATGCACTGGGCTGGTTTTTGATGGACTATGAAGGAGAAAAGGTTGCACATCATGGGGGTGGTTTACCAGGGTATATCTCCAAAATATTTATCCTTCCTTCAGAAGGTATTGGTGGCGTTATTTTAACCAATGGAGAAACTTCTTTGCCCAATGCAAGCATGTACAAAGCAATAGACATGCATAAGAACACCCCAGATGCTAAAGATTGGGCTGCCATTTATTTGGATTTTAAAAAGCGCTATGAAGCCTACTTAAACAAACAAGTAGAGGAAAGAAACGCCATGCGAAATGCTAAATTGAAAAGTAATGTAGACAAGCAGCTTTTGGTAGGAGAATATGAAGACAAAGTATATGGTAAAGCCACTGTTTCTATGAAAGACGGTAATCTAATTTTTTCTATGTTAGCTGCGAAAGAACTATTTACTTCTGAAATGACCCACTGGCAACAAAACACCTTCGAGATAATTTTTAAAGATAAATTTCTTCCGAATGGCTATGTCACCTTCGACTTGGATGCCAATGGCAAAGTGAGTGGTTTGAAAGTAGATTTGCCCAATCCCGACTTTCATTTTTACAAGCTAGATTTTAAGAGAATAGATTAAAAATACTCTTTTAGGATTGCCTTAATAAACAGGGGTTTATTAAAGGTATTCATGATGCCAACTTCTTGAAGAAAGTTTGTTTTCTCATCTAAGAAATCAAAGATTAATTCAGCAGAATTGTTGAGGTACATGCCCATGAAAACCTCATTTCCTAAGTCGTTATGCCGATCTAATACAGAAAGGAATAACCTATCGTAGATGAGGTATTTAGACTTAATCAATTGATGTCTTAAATCTCTTCCTGCCATTATATTTTCTACTAACTGCGCTACTTTTTCTGTAGTTCTTTTGAAGGAATAACCCGAAGAAGATTTTACCCAGCCCCCGGCAGTTCCAATTTTGATATAATTGCTTGCGTTTGCTTTATGAAAAGGGTAGGAGCTCATTGGAATTACTCCTCCTTCTGTTTCTTTAACTGTATATGAATCAATCTTTAAATAACGTTTTATATACTCCTTTATTAATTCATCATAGCTTTCATTGGTCTCTAGTTTATGGTTAAAAAAGGTGAATTCTATTAAGGCCTCTGTTTTAGAAAAAGGGAGAACATAAGTAAAGCAACAATCTTTTCCATGGCCTAACCTAAAGTCCATCATGCGGAAAACATCTTCTTGAAAGGCGGCTACTTTTGTCTCTATAATCCAACCTTTAAAGTGTTGAGAAACAGCAGGATATTTTTTGTTTTCTAAAGCTTCTTTCTCTATCCTACTGTCAAATACGTATTCTGCTTCAATTTGCTTCTTGGGGGTTTTAATTTTAAATAAATGCTTCTGCTGATCTACTTTTTCGCAAGCTTCTTGTATCCAGAATATATTGGGATTCGTTTTTAGCTTTTCTTTGGCATAGCTATAAAAATCTATGGACTTAACCATTTTATAAACATAGCCATTCATGGCTAAATTTATTTGCTCATTATCTTTGCTAATTACTTCTCCTTTATGCCATTGGTAGGCATTTAAGTGATCCCATTTGCCTTTGCCTTTTTCCCAATAGCACCAAGTTTTATCATTTGCCTTTTTCTCATTTGGCTCTAAGATTACTATCTTTTTCTCTTTAAAAAATGGATTTTCATGAAATGCCAAGGCCAGTTGCAGACCAGATAATCCACCTCCAATAATAGCGTATGAAAACTTAGTGTTTTCCATGCAGTTGAATCAAGAGCGAAGTTTGTTGACTAAGAATAGAATTAAGGTAATAATTCCTGCTACTATAGCCACATATGCCAATTTGTTCTGATCCAATGCGGGATTTTCAAAGTCTAATTCTGTTATTCCAAATGTTATCAATAATGCCCCAAAAAAGGCTAACATTCTTTGTGTCTTGTCCATCGGTATTATTCGTTTACTTTAAAGTCTAAAGCTACCGAATTAATACAATATCTTAAGCCTGTTGGCTGAGGTCCATCATCAAATACATGGCCTAAATGCGAGCCACATTTGGAACATTCAATTTCTACTCTAGTCCAACCGTATTTATTGTCTTCTTTTTCTAGTACCGAAGATTCACTTACTGGCTCGTAAAAACTTGGCCAACCTGTTCCAGACTTAAACTTGGTTTCTGAGGAAAATACTGGATTTTTACAGGCATTGCAAAGAAATGTTCCGGCTGTTTTCCAATCTACATATTTGCCAGTGAATGCTCTTTCTGTACCCTCTTGTCTCAATACCTCGTATTCTAATTCGCTTAATTGGTTTTTCCATTCTTCTTCACTTTTCACAACTTCGTATTTGTAGTCTGTTTTTGTAGCTTCTTCTTTGTTCTGAGAACAGGCTGTTAAGCTAAAGAGTAAGATACCTAGGGGCATTAAAAATATTCTTTTCATATGATTAAAACGCTTTGGACAAGAATTTAGTTTAAGCAGCAAAATTCTACTTTTAATTAATTACGAACTGTCTTTGGAATTACGAATGAAGAATTACGAATCGGGGAATTTTTAATTCTTAATCTGTGAATTTTTAATCGACTAAAAATTAAATCATTAAAACTTAATTTCTATTGAATAACAATCTTCAAAGTCTGTTTCTCCTTTTCGCCAACAATCACCAAAAAGTAAATCCCTGTTTTTAAATTATCTAATTGTAACTCTTGATTAAAAGCATTGGTGTTTAAGCGGTAAGAGCGCACTTCTTGACCTGACAGATTAAACAATATAGCATTTTCACCAACAGCTTTACCTAAAAGGTTTAATGAGGTATTTGAAGTAGTTGGATTTGGATACGCTAGAATACCATTATCTGCTTTAATGTAGCTAGTGTTTTCCTCTAAAGAGGTTGTAAAAGACAGACGATAAGCAGCAACAAAGGCATCAAAACTTCCATCAGAAATAACCGTATCTACCCCTGCTATTCTGGCTGTATCTGCAATAGTTCCACCTACGTAAAGCATGCTGTCTTTCAAATGCATGGCAAAAATCCCTTCTGAAAAACCCGAAGATGGAATATAATCTTCCAAGTAAAAACTCCCACTTCTAGTAAATACTGAAAAATAGGCATTTCGATTAGAAGAATTCATATAGTTTGTTGTATTTGAGTAGGTCATTCTTTCAGAAAATCTTCCACCTAGCGCCATAAAATTACTATTGACACTAACTGCAAAATTTTCTACTGTTGGCATACTACCTAAACTTGCTGAAGGAAATAAACCTTTTAATCTTCCACTTTTAGCGTCAAATACAAATAACCCACCTCCTTGTATGGTATTGGTGTTACCTAAATGAAATATAGTATCGAAAAACACGGTATCGTTTGTAGATAAATTAAAGTGTCCTGGCACTATAATACTATCTCCGCTAATACTGGCATCCAAGAATTGATCAAACATATTTGAACTTTTAAAAATCCAATTTACATTATAAGAACTATCAAAGGAGATCAAGAAAGCATTATTAAATCCTTCGTTAAATAAAGTATCATTCCCAATATAAATACTGTCTTGATTAATTGCACCAACAAAAAAGGTTTCAGTGCCATTGGAAACTATCTTTTGCGGAATTGGCATTCTTAAATAAACAGGAGTAGGTAGGCTTTTAAACCCTAGATAGTTGCCTTGTAAATCATAAGTTAATTCATGTAAACCTTGAGCTAGAGAATCTCTATCGTATAATTTTTGAAAGCCAGTTGGGTGAAGCCCCACCCCTGAATGTGCTATTAACTTATTGCCCCTTAGCTCTAGTTTTAAAACTCCTGAAGGGTAATAAGCAAAATTTCCTGATACGGTATCCCCCCCAAAGGTTTTATGCCAGACCTGATTGCCTCCTGAATCTATTTTTGCGATATAAGCACCCAAATCACTAATGCCCAATAAATTCCCTCCCATATCATAGGTTGGCCTGATAGGATTATACTCGGTACGGCCTGCTATGTAACAATTACCTTCAGGATCTGCAATCATATCCATATAGGTCTCATCATACCCACCTCCACAATAGCGATGCCATAGTAATTGGCCTTCTTTGCTATACTTTGCTAGCCAAACATCTCT
>JAUIMG010000001.1 GCA_030433355.1 Bacteroidia bacterium
TCTGAGTAAAATGGCTGAGCCCCATGTAACCAAGATTGATAAGGATCTGTTGGGTTCTCAAAATCTAAGGTATAAGTAATATCAAAAGGCACAGGTTTGTTAACCAAATAGTTTTCTACAATATTATCTGTAGAATCTTGATCTCCAGGTAAATATACTGTAGCGTAGAACCAATAATCTGTTTCATCTGTCATATCTACAGGACAGTTAATTAAAGATAAATCAATTTTATCTCCTGGTTGAAAAATTCCATAATCAACACCTCTATAATACCATCTATCGCATAAGACATGATTACCTCTCGGGAATGATTGCACTGTTTTATCTACCGCAAATCTCACTCTAAAGGAATCAATTACATCAATTCCGATGTTTTGAACCCTAACTACAGGAATTTCCGCACTAGAATAGAAACATCTTCCTTGAGGAGGATAAGGTATTCTTTCCAACTCTATTTGCTGTTGTGGTGGTGGTACTAAACATAAGTCATCTAGAGTAAAAATTCCACCTCCATTAATGTGTCTAAACCTAAATCTTACGAAATCTCCTGCAAAGTCGGCAAGTACAATTCTTACTGGTGTCCAAGAAGAAACTGCAGCACCATATAAGGTATCTACTGGCTCCCAAGGTCCGCCACCTTGGCCTCTAGCAACCTCTACTAAAACTCCAGATTGAATCCTTGGTGGATTTCCTGGAATGACAGTTGTTTCGTAAGGTAAAGTATACCAAAACTCTAAGTTAGCAGTAGGCGTGTTGGTTAAATCGTAGCATGGTGATTCTATACTAGCAGTTTGACCAGGCATACCTCCTTGCATTAATACATAAAGGTCATTTACACCTCCGGTATGTCCGGCAATAGGACCTGTTTCTCTAATCGCCATTATTGCGTGGTGAGCAGAAGCAGGATCACCGGTACTACCAATCCATGTAGAAGGGAAGGTACCTTGATTGAAGTTATATCCTGTCCAACCTGTTAGGAAAGAACTAAAGTCTTCACAATAAGGGAAAGGTCTTGTTTCATTAACCACTGTTTCTCTAATAGTGTCATTAAATGCATACTGATCGCCAGGATAATTAGACCAAATTTTGAACTCATATTTACCTGGTTGAGATAAGTCTGCTCTAGTTGGAAATTCGAAACTATAGATACCACCTCTATTTTGACCTGAAATGGTAAAACCTACGCGATTCTCGGTAACGGTTGGTAAAACAATAGGTTCACCATCTAAAGGAGTAAAGGTTATCTGATAGGACATCGTTAAACTTAGCACATCGATTATACCAGTGTTTTGTACCTCTACAATAACTCTTTCATTATTTGCCTTACCACAACGCTGTTGTGTATTAAAATCTCTAGGATCTTTCATCCTATTTACAGCAATGTCATTATTCAATCTATCCATGATAAGGACATCATCTATAGCGCAGTCTCCTCCAATTCCGGTAAACTCACCTCTAAAGCGAATATCTGCATTGGGAATTCCAGCAAATTGATCTAAACTCAATTGAAATCTTCTCCATGGTTCATCTTTAGTACCCATTTGCACTCCACGAATTACACCAACACCGTTTACCCATTGGGTACCATCAAATACATCAATAAATACATCTGGCATGTTTACCCCAAATCTATGGTACCAAAAACTTAATAGTATTCTATTATTTACAGAAGTTGACAAATCTATTCCTCCACAAGGGAAAAGAAGCTCAGCATCTGGAAAAGTACCAGATCTAAATTTAGATTCAAAAAGCATATAAGTACCTTCTCCATTTGCTCTTTTAGTAGCAAAAGTATGGTCACCTGAAGGTCCGTTTGGCGGAATAGGTGGGTTTGGCATAGGCTCTCCATTTACCATAGGACCAGGTCCTTGCCATACGTGCCATTGGGGTCTACGAGATGCTGGGTTAGGAGACCTTCTCCAATCTTTCATATAATCAGAAGGATAACCACCAGGAGGAGCATTACCTCCTACTCTATGCAATTCGAAATCTTCGAAAGAGTATGGCAAGCCCATCTTATGGTTATATACTTTGTGTCTAAAAATATTATTTGGGAGAACGGAGTCTCCGGCTAAATCTGCTTTTATTTCAAAGTCTATTGTACCAGGTATGGTAAGATCTGCAACCTGCGAGAATGTAAATAGCGTGCTTGTGCCTGCAGCTAAACTTTGATTTAAAACTTGTGTAATTGGAGCTTTACTATTTTGCTTATAGGATAAAGTAACTCTACCTGAAGGGATTGTCTGCAAGCCATTATTAACAACCCTTATGGTAACCGGTGCCGATGCAGGCAAGTTACATCCAGAACCTGTTGGGGAAGTAACTTCGCTAATTGACACATCATTATCTATTGGACTATAGAACATTACATCGTCAATTGCCATGTCTGATCTATTATTAGCATTAGAAGAAACTCCTCTAAATCTTACTTGAATAAGGTCGCCAACATAAGGTGTTAAATCTATATCTAATAACTTCCAATTCTGATTAGTAGCCGTTTGTGTTTGTCCATTAATTTGACCTACACCATTTATCCAAACACCATTATCAAAAACATCTACAAATAAAGTTCCCATACTAGATCCATATTTATGGTACCAGAAACTCATTGCTGCTCCCGTATTATTGGTAAGATCAAGACATGGAGATTCTAGAATAGCAGCTGGAAAAGGTGTTGGATAACCGTCTCCCAAAAGATCTGCCGCCTCTGTGTATAAGAAAGTTCCTGTACCTGTAGTATGGTCTCCTGAAGGCCCGGTACTTGCAGTAGGCGTTGTTCTATCTAAAGGACCACAGGTTGTTTTTTGCACATTCCATGCATAATCTGTTTGTGGAGCTGACCAACCATTTTCCAGAATTTGACCAATAGGATTATCACAAAATGCTGCCCTAAATCTTTCAAAGTTTTCTGTATAATTTGAAGCGGATATGTCTAGGGTTGTGTTTTTAACATTGTAGGACTGCAAGGTATCATTAATAATATTTAAATCACCCTGAATCATTTCTGTCCAAGCTTTAAAATTATAGGTTTGTCCAGGTACACTTAAGTTTGCAGTTTGCGTGAAAGTAAAAAAGCCAGAGGTTTCCGTTGGAATTAATATATCTAAAGTATCTCTAACTACTGGTCCGCCATCTAATTGATAATATACCAATACAGAATCAGGTCTAGCGGCGCGAGTACCAATATTTTGAATTTCAACTGTTACTAAGGAATTAGACGAAATCTCACAGCCTGCTCTTGGCGCAACAACATCTACTAAGGCAACATCTCTTGGAACAGGTTCAAAGATATACACATCATCTATTGCAAAGTCTGAAGCACAACAACCTTTTGCTATTCCTCTGAATCTAATCTTTATTTTTCTTCCTGCAAATTGGTTCAAGCTTACTTCTCTCTCTAACCAATCGTCTGCTTCTGATGTTTGGGTTATAGTAGATATTCTATCCACATTATTGACCCATTGAATACCATCGTAAACATCTACATAAGTATCACTCATTTGGTTTGTTTGTCCAAATCTGTGGTATTTGTAAACTAGTCTAGCTCCTGAATTATTCGATAAATTAATACAAGGACTCTCCAAAGTAGCAACTCCTGGAGAATAAGACCCTTCAACGTATAAGTAATTACCTCCAGTTGCATCTTGTGCGGGACCTGTTCCAAACGAACCTGTTGTACCATTATTTACCCAGAATGAATAGAAGAAACCAGCTCCCTGTCCATTATTACTATTGGTAGCTGTTCTTGTCCAACCTCTACCAACAGTACCAGGATTACCTGGTGTAAAACCTGCATCAAAAACCTCTCTATAGGGTATAGTTACAGAATTGGAAGAAACATTACTAATTTGCACATTAGCTATTGTATCATTTACATTATAGGTATCCCCAGGAGTAGTAACCCAGGCTTTTAGATTGTAATTTCTAACAGCACTAAAATCATAGGTATTATTAAATTGATAGGTTCTAATAGCACCAATAGGAGTATTCTGGATTAAAGTATCTGTATTTACAGGTCCACCATCTACTTGATAACTAAAGAATAATGAATCTACCGCAGTTGTACCCTTATTCTCGTACTCAATTTGTATTCTTTCTGAACTAAATCCACAAAGGGGAGCTTGTCCAGATGTGGGGTATAAAATTCCATTTACTGCGGCATCAATAGGCTGAGGATCTCTCACTCCAAAGTTATCAATACCGATTCCATCTTGGTTATTAGATCCATCAGAAAAGAATACAAATCTCAATTTCACTTGAGACTCTCCTCCTAAACCATTTAAAACATTTTCTACAGGAATCCAACCACCAGAAAAACCATCCCATACCGGTCCAAAGGTTGCAGAGGTACCATTATACCAATTGGTTGGAGCAAAGGTAGGATTTGCAAAAACCTTAGTCCAAGTTAGACCATTATCTGTAGAAGACTCTAACCAACAAACATCAAAGGCAGTTTCCGTAGCCCTCCATAATGAAAATGACAAAATAGGATCTGCAGGATTACCGCTAAAATCCATACAGGCAGAAGTTAAATAAGATAACTCACTTGAATTATATCTTCCTGTTAAATTAGTTACATAAGCATTATTCCCACCTGCAGGAAAATTAATTATAGCGCCAGCAGGAGCACCTCTTTGCCAAGAAGCATTTGTTCCGCTTACTTTCCAACCTGGATTTGGCGTTTCAAAATCCTCAACATATATAGGTGTATAAATTTGTTCGTTTTGGATTGCTATACTTAAAGTATCGTCTGCTCTTTGAGCATCATTAGTTAAATCAGTGTAAACCTGCACGTTATATTGCCCAACAGTACTCATATTAGCTAATGCAGTAAAGTTATAAGTTAAGGAATCGCCGGGAGCGATTGTTGCAGTTATAGATTCTGTGTAGGTTTGAGTTCTAGCTCCTGTTGTAGAAAAAACAACATTAAATCCCGTAGCTGGATTGTACCCATAATTCTTAATCTTCACTTGAATTGGCTCAGCTGCTCCTAAACCACAAGAAGAAACAGGGTCTATCAATTCAGAAATTCCCACATTATTATCGAATGGAGAATAAATGTCTACATTGTCAATACCAGCTTGAAAACCCCAGTCGTTTCCATCAAAATATCTAAATCTTACTTGGCAGTTTGTATTATTGAAAGCAGAAATATCAATTTTTGCTCTAGGAAAGCGATTCCTACATGCAGGCAATGTCCATCTACCACAATCATCATTACCTGTGGCAAAAACTCTTACCCAATTGGTTCCATCGTATACATCAACTAAGAAACTATCTGGTATAGATCCAAATTGATAAAAATTATAATCAAACTCCAAGAAAGTAACTGGGATTGCAGAGTTATCAAATGTTGGTGTTAAAATATCTGCTGTATTGTTAAGAGATCCTCCACCTAAGGCATCATCATCAAAAAAGGCTAAAACTGTACCATCTATATTTTGATTTCCTGGATTACTCCCATCCGCATCAATACCAAAAGACCAATTTTGTGTTCCACTAACCGTACTTAAGGTCCAGTTAGCAGGAGGGTTAGTTCCGTTAAAGTCTTCACTCACATAGAAATTTTGTGAGAAGGTAATGCTTGTTATTAAGGTAAAAATCGCTGTAAGTAGTAGATTTTTTTTCATAAGATTATGGTATGTAAAAAAATTGAATCTCTAAAATTAAGAAAATTTAAAGTTGTTTTAACGTATTGATGACGTTTACAAAAAGAATATAGTTGCAATCGATCTAAAAAAATAGTATAAGATTTTTTTATAATTATTATAAATAAAATTAATGTTTACCAATTTCGGTCAAGTATCTTTCAGCATCTAAGGCAGCCATACAACCTGTTCCTGCTGCAGTAACGGCTTGTCGATACACTTTATCAGCAGCATCTCCAGAGGCAAAAACCCCAGGAATCTTTGTTTTAGAAGTTCCCTTTTCTACCTTTAAATAACCTACTTCGTCCATATCTAACCATCCTTTAAAAATATCGGTATTTGGTTTGTGACCTATAGCAACAAAGAAACCGGTAACCTCTAATTTTGTTTCTTCTCCAGTTTTGTTGTTTACAGCTAAAACACCTTCTACTCCCTTCTCCCCTAGTACTTCTTTCGTTTCGTGATTAAAAAGAACTTCAATATTTGGCGTATTTAAAACACGGTCGGCCATAATTTTTGATGCTCTAAACTCCTCTTTTCTCACTAGCATGTATACTTTATTACAAAGCTTAGAAAGATAGGTAGCTTCTTCCGCTGCAGTATCACCTGCTCCCACTATAGCAACATCTTGACCTTTGTAGAAAAACCCATCACAGACGGCACATGCGCTCACACCAAACCCATTTAATCGCTGTTCAGACTCAAGGCCTAACCATTTGGCTGAAGCTCCTGTGCTTATAATTATAGCATCTGCTGTAATTTCCTTCTTACCATCTACCCAAACTTTATGCAAAGGACCCGTAAAGTCTACCTTAGTAACCATACCAAAGCGAACATCGGTTCCAAATCTTTCTGCTTGTTTTTGGAAATCAATCATCATTTGAGGACCATTGATTCCATCTGGATAACCTGGATAGTTTTCTACATCATTTGTAATGGTTAATTGGCCACCTGGTTGTAAGCCTTGATACATTACTGGACTCATATCTGCTCTGGCGGCATAGATAGCTGCTGTATAGCCTGCAGGACCAGAGCCTATTATTAAACATTTATGGTGTTCTACTTCTTGATTTTCTGACATATTTTAAAAAATTGAACGTAAAAATATTAAATAAAAAGAGACGCTTTTTACTTAATGAAATTAAGTGCTTTTTTGTTTTGAAATTGACGAATTATTTCTTGAAAAAAGTAAATCACTTTAATAAAGTTAAAAGGGAAACTAATTAATTCGTCCTCTAGATTTTGAAACCACCTTCAGCCCAAATCAATCAATTAGTTTTGCCAACTGCATTCGGGATGTAGTCACGCCCAGGCGTGATGCGCGTTCCTGCTAAGGCTGGGCAGGCATAAGGATGCGAAATAGTATCGCGGATGGCATGATCACCTCTTAGTTACAATACATTTCTTACTTCTATGACAAATTGCTCTTTTAGAAGCTCAATTCTAAAGCTGTCAAACTAGTAAAATCCAAACAAGATTAATTAGTTTTGCCAACTGCATTCGGGATGTAGCTTAGTCCGGTTAAAGTGCGCGTCTGGGGGGCGCGAGATCGGTGGTTCGAATCCACTCATCCCGACAAAGAAAACCACTTACGAAAGTGAGAGGTTTTTCATTCGAGCAAGTGAGGATTTATTCTCTACTTGTTGGAGACAAAAAATAATTGAGTGAAGCGAATAGGTTTTCTTTGAGCAATCCATTTAGGATAGCCGAAGGTAATCCACTCCTTCAGACTTTTTCTTGCTTAACGCGCCACTCTAAAGGCACCTCCCGCAATTAGTATGGTATCAGGAATAGTTCCTGTGCTAAATACTTCAAAAGTAAATCTTGCTGCAATTTTATTCGCATCTAGGGTATCAATAAAGACAGTAGCAGAACGATTTTCATAGGTATTTACAGGTGTTTTAATGTAAGACACTAGGGCAGTTTGATTACCAGCAGTAGGCTCATTTAAAAAATTAATTTGAATAACATCATTAGCAGATGAAATAGTACTGGTTACCTGATAAATTCCCATTCCCTCTTGATAAAGTGGATCAGTAGTGGACAAGAAAACACCATCTACATTTGCTCTAAAATACTCTGAAATATTGGGCGCACCTCCACCGGTACCTCCACCTGTACCGCCACCAGTACCTCCATTTGGTGGAATGTTAATGTCAAATGCCTGAGCACCCTGTAAATCTTCTCTCGGACTTAAGCTTTCTTCTTTTTCACAAGAAATAAAAGTTAAAGAGACAATTGCGAATGTTAGATAAAATATATTTTTCATTTCAATTACAAGTTTACGAAAAGCTATTGTAATACAATATCTTTAAAACGACCAGAATAAATTCGTCTTTGAAAGATTTTGTTTGCTACTTGATTACTATTTTCTAAATAGGTTGTAGCACTAAAACTACCTGAGAAAATTGTATTAGTCGAATCTACGTCAGTAATCATAAATATTAAATCGCTGGGTATCCTTTCTGTTTTAGAACTAAAAACCGCTTTTTCTTCGCTAAAGAACTTTAGGGTAGTAGTGCTATCTATGCTAATATTATAAGCTCCAAGCTTTATTACAGGCAAAGTAATTTCAATTCTTTGGCTCTTAGCTCCATCTCTAGCTATAATTTTAAAGGTGTTGTCTGCTTGTGCAGTGAAGGAAACATTATTTGTTCGCAATGGGAAAACATCTACGTAAGCACTAAACTTAAAATCGGAGTCTAAGACCAAGCTACCATCAACAAGGTCATTAGCAGTTAATGCTGGCGGCTCTTCACATGCAATGAAGGCTAAAACCAAAGAGATACAAACAACTATTTTATTTAACATTTTTCAACTTCATTTTTTATGTAGACGTAATTTTCTTTAAAAAGATGCTTCCTATACTTAACCTGCCCAACCTTCTCTATCTAAACTTCTATAATGTATTGCTTCAGCCAAGTGGTCGGTTTGGATACTTTCACTTTGATCTAAATCTGCAATAGTTCTAGAAACCTTTAAAATTCTATCATAAGCTCTAGCGGAAAGCCCTAATTTTTCCATAGCATTTTTTAAAAGAGCTTGCCCCTCTTTATCTATTCTGCAAATATCCCTTAATTGTTTGGAACTCATCATGGCATTAGAATGAATTTCCTTGTTTTCTTTATATCTGTTGCTTTGAATTTCTCGAGCCTTAATAACTCTTTCTCTAATGTCTTCACTTTTTTCCGAAAGTCTTTCTTCCGATAACTTCTCAAATTTTATAGGTGTTACTTCTACGTGTAAATCTATTCGATCCAACAGAGGTCCGCTAATTTTACTCAGATACCTATGTACTATTCCGGGCGCACACATGCACTCCTTTTCGGGATGATTGTAGTAGCCACAAGGACAAGGATTCATGGATGCTACCAACATAAAAGATGCAGGGTAATCTACAGTAAACTTTGCTCTAGAGATTGTTACCTTTCTTTCTTCCATAGGCTGTCGCATAACCTCTAAAACTGTTCGTTTAAATTCGGGCAATTCATCCAAAAACAAAACACCGTTATGCGCCAAAGAAATCTCTCCTGGTTGCGGATAACCACCTCCACCAACCAAGGCGACATCACTAATGGTGTGATGTGGAGAGCGGAATGGGCGCATCGTTACCAAAGATGCATCAGATTCTAGTCTACCTGCCACTGAATGAATTTTGGTGGTTTCTAGGGCTTCATGAAGCGACAAAGGAGGTAGAATTGTAGGTAACCTTTTAGCAAGCATTGTTTTACCCGCGCCTGGTGGTCCAATTAAAATAACATTATGTCCACCTGCAGCAGCTATTTCTAGGGCTCGTTTAATGTTTTCTTGTCCTTTAACATCTTGAAAGTCAAAATCTGTTTGATTTAAATTCTTTTGAAATTCTTCTCTGGTATTTAGAATTGTAGGCGAAATAGACTTATCCTCATTAAAAAAATCAATTACTTCTCTAATATTTTCAACTCCCAATACCTCCAAATCATCAACAATTGCAGCTTCCCTAGCATTCTGTTTTGGCAATATAATTCCTTTAAAACCCTCTTCTCTTGCCTGTATTGCAATCGGCAATGCCCCTTTCATTTTCTGCAGACTGCCATCTAAACTTAACTCTCCCATAATGATATAATCTCCTACTTTCTCTGCTTTAATTTGCTCAGATGCAGCTAAAATTCCAACAGCCAGAGTTAAATCGTAGGCAGAACCTTCCTTTCTAATATCGGCGGGAGCCATATTAATAACAATCTTCTTACCCGGTATTTTATGCCCATTATTCTTTAAAGCAGCTTCAATTCTTTGCTGACTTTCTTTAACGGCACTATCTGGCAGACCAACCAGTAAAAAATTTACTCCCTGTCCAATGTTCACCTCTACAGTTATAGTTATAGCATTTACTCCTTGAACAGCACTACCAAAAGTTTTAACTAGCATGATTGAAATCGAATTGATAACTTAGTGGAAAGATAATAAATCTAAAAAAATGTTGAATAGGCTATTGACCATTCTTTTTATCACCCTTTGTATGCCACTTTTTGGGCAGAATATCCATTTGTACAGAACTATCTATTTTCCTGCAAACCCATACGGCGGGGAGAAGGAGTTGAAAGAGTTTTTTAAACAAGCTATGGTTTATCCAGACTCAGCCCTTAACAACGATCTGGAAGGTAAGGTATTTATCACTTTCTTAGTAAATAACCAATCTAAGGTAAGCTATAAGAAGGTTGAAGGAGATGCACACAAGCTTTTAAAAGATGAGGCAGCAAGAATATTTGACTATATCCTTTGGGAGAAAGATGAAAGCAGAAACAACAATTATATTGGCTATGAAAAGCTAGAAATAGACTTTAGTAAAAAGAGATATTTAAAGCTCGCAAAGAAAAGGGGTTACCATGAATTACCATATCCAGAGGGATTGGAAATTGATTACTCTACAAGAACATATGGCATTAACGAATTAGATGTGAAACCTGACATTACCAATGCTAGTTCTGTAAATGACTACGTAACTAAAAACTTTAAATTTCCTGACATTGCCTTACAGAAGGAAATTTCAGGCAGAGTTGTTTTAGAATTAGTAATTGAACCTTATGGTTTGGCTTCTAATATAAGGGTTGTAAAAGCCGTTGCAGGAGGTTGCAATGAAGAAACCATTCGCTTGGTTAGAGGAATGAAATGGAAAGCTGGAATGAAAAATGGGAAAGCGGTAAGAACGCTTTACAGGTATGAATTAAACTTTGTTAACCCTAAATCTACTATGCGCTAGACCATTCCTAGCTCAATGGCGTGGATGAGCGAGTGAATAACTTTTATATGAATTTCTTGTGCCCTATCGGCATATTTAGAGAAAGGAGCTCTTATTTCAATATCACATTGAGCAGCCATTTTACCTCCATCTTTCCCTGTTAGACCAATTACTTTTATCCCTTTTTTCTTAGCAACTTCTATAGCATTAATAACATTCTTTGAGTTCCCAGAGGTGCTGATAGCCAGCAATACATCCCCTTCTCTCCCTAGACCTTCTACATATCTCGAAAAAACAAAATCATAGCCATAATCATTACCAACACAGCTTAAATGGGAAGGATCTGAAATAGAAACAGCAGCCAATGCCTTCCTATCCTCTCTAAATCTTCCACTTAATTCTTCCGCAAAATGCATAGCGTCGCACATAGACCCCCCATTACCGCAAGAAATTATCTTCCCTTTATTTTTAAGAGAAGCAATCATAGTATTTGCAGCATTAGAAATAGCTTGCAATTGCGCTTCATCATTTAAAAAGGAATTTAAAACTTTTTGCGCCTCTAATAAATTGTCTTTTATCTCTTTCATTCAATAAAGTGTTAATAGAATTGTCGATAAGTATAAAGCTTATCCTTTAACAATGATTTATCTATATTTATTTTAGCCAAAAATAGTGAAATGAAAAGATTAGTATTAAGTACAGTATTTGCCCTTTTAGTTTTAGGCTCTTATGCCCAAGATAATCAAACTTGCTATCAAAAATATGCCAAAGTTTTTGAAGAAAGAGGTGCAAATGATGTGGAAGATGGAACGCATGACGATGTTATTGTAACCATTAGAAAAGGAAGCTTCGCAGATTGTTTTGTTGGCAAAGTAAAAGTAGTTAATGGAGTTATAGACAAAAAGTCTATCTCTTTAAGTTATGTAGATGATTCTTTTGAAGCCTTAAATAGATCTTACAAATATGATGATGCCGCAACAATAACCAATGGTATTTCTAAAACTCTTGTTACCCAGGATGAAGAACTCATCAATGTCATGTTCGTTGGCTCTATAAAACCTAAGAAAAAAGCTTTAAAAAGAGCCCCAGAGCCTAATTTTGACTAACAGCAGCTATTGCATTAGTTTCAAAAGCAGTCAATCCACAATCAAGAAAATCGGCATACTCTTCTACATCTGGGGTATAACCAACAGGGTTACCTAATAAGTATCCTTCAGGACTAAGCATTACGTAGTAGGGCTGGGAGTTATTATTAAATACTTGTGTTTGAAAGGTAGCCCATTTATTTCCAATGGTCTTAATTTTCTTCTTCTTAAGTTCTCCCCCACTCTGGTATTCAAAAATACCTTGTTGATCTTCAGGCAGAGAAATTTTATCGTCTACATATAAAGAAACAAGAACAAAGTCATTATTTAGTTTTTCTTTAATGGATTCAACTGTCCAAACAGATTCTTCCATTTTTCTGCAGTTTACACAAGCCCATCCTGTAAAATCTATAAGAATTGGTTTATTTAGCTCTTTAGAAGCCTTCATGGCCTCATCAAAATCGGTAAACTCTGCATGAAATGTTTCTTTCTCATACCAACCATAAAATGTTGGAGGTGGAAAACCGCTTAAGAGATTATGATTCCATGGTGGATTTTTAAGTACACCTGGAGCTATATAAATAGTGAAGGCTAAAATACAACCTGCAAAAATCAATCTAAAAGGAGAGTAAGACTTTATCGGAGAATCGTGAGGAAAGCGAATTAAGCCAACTAGATACAAGAATAAACCTACTCCAATTACTGTCCAAATTAAGAAGAAGGTTTCTCTTTTTAAGAAACCCCATTGCTCTACTAAATCAGCATTAGAAAGGAATTTTACTGCTAAAGCGAGCTCAACAAAACCAAGAACCACTTTCACAGAGTTTAACCAACCACCAGATTTTGGAAGTTTATTCATAATGCTAGGAAATGCTGCGAACAAGGCAAAAGGCAATCCTAAAGCTATACCAAAACCACTCATTGCTGCGGTTATAGGCCATGGTCCGTTCTTAAGTGCATTTCCTAAAACTGTACCTAAAATTGGTCCTGTACAAGAAAAAGAAACAAGAGCTAAGGTTAGAGCCATGAAAAATATACCAAGCACTCCCCCAACTTGTGAAGCTGAATCGGTTTTTGTAGTTAAAGAACTTGGCAATGTAATTTCAAAATACCCAAAGAATGAGATGGCAAATACCACGAATACAACAAAGAAGATAATGTTCAACCACACGCTTGTTGCTATCTCATTTAAAACCTCAGGATCGGTATTGAAGTGGAATGGGATACTTAAAACAGCATAAATCAGAAAAATGAAGAATCCATACAAAACAGCTTTACCAAGTCCTTTACCTTCGCCATCTCCTTTGGTAAAAAAACTAACTGTTAATGGAATCATTGGAAATACACAAGGAGTTAATAATGCAATTAGACCACCAAGAAATCCAAATAGAAATATCATTCCCATATTACTTGTTTCCGTTCTATCTCCACAATCTCCTAATGGATCTTCCAAATTTACATTTGGCAAAGCTGGAATTACAGAACTTAAGTCTTCCGATTCTTCTCCTGAATCTAGTTCCAATACATCCACTCCTTTCCCCGATTTCAAATCGAATTGTAACTCAATATATGCTGGAGGTAAACACATAACATCGTTGCATACCATGAATTCATAGTCTGCATAAATAACATCCTTATCTGTTTCTATGATTTGAACAAACTCAACATAGTCTTCAAAAAAGCTCAATTCCATCTCAAATACCTTATCATAGGTATTCGTCAGGTTTTCAGATTCCGTGGTTTTTCCAATTAATTTATACTCTCCTTCTTTATAATAAAATGCGGTTGCCACCGGACCTTCATCGCTTGCTAAATTCTGAGAATATAAATGCCATCCTTCTTCAATTTCCGCTTTAAAATGTAGTTCATATTGACCTTTATCGTTCTTCTTTGCAAAATACTCCCAAACAACAGGGTTTAATTCTCCACTTTCTTCTTGAATAGTATTCTCTTGATTTTCTATGGCTCCTTCTTCTATATTTTCTTCAGAATTGCTGCTTTCGGAAAAGTTAAATTCTAAATCCACATATTCAGGTGGCAAACATTTTTCTGCATCACAAACCATAAAATAAACCTCAGCGGTTATCTTATTTATAGATCTATCTATTCTATTAATTCTTTGCTTGAACTGAACCTTCTCTTCGAAGTAATTTAGGTCCATATCGAAATTTGGATCGTACTCTGTAATAGCTTTTGGCTCTTCTACCTCAGTAGCATACTCAATACCCTTAATTTCAGGAAAAGTAAATTCAGTAGCTATAGGACCATCATCGCTTGGTAAGGTTTGAGAATACAAATGCCAGCCTTCCTCTATTTCGGCTTCCATTACTAGCTCAAATTCATTATCTGAAATCTGATTAACCTTTGTACTCCAGCTTACAGGATTATATATCTGGGAGAATGCGCTAAAACTCGAGAGAGTTAAAACTAGGAGGGCATATAAATATCTTCTCATAAAACCAATATTGAACTTCAAAGATATTTAATTCCTCTTAATGCAAAAGCGCATTTGAAGAATGGATTTCTTGGTTTCTTCCAAGACCAAAATATTTTTTGATTATCCCTACAGATAGATAAAGGAAAGGAGTATCCATAAGAGCTATCAAGAGTTTAAAAAGGAAACCACTTCCTAATAGCGTCCAAAACATACTCCACTCTATGGCTTCAAAGAGACATAAAAGAAGTAAAACTGAGGCGGTATCTACAAACTGGGAGGTCATCGTTGAGGCATTATTTCGTAACCAAAGATGCTTGCCATCTGTTAGATTTTTCTAAAAATGATAAATTCTGATATCTACCAATTGGGCTAGGAGGTAGGCAATCATAGAAGCACTTACTGCAACTCCTGTAAGCCCAAAAACATTTGAAAAAGTTGTATCATCAACTGGTGACCAATCTGTAGCCGGTACCACATTAGCTAGTGACACTATCAACAAAACAAAAACAGTAGCAAACAAACCTGCTATTACCACCCTGTTTGCTCTTTTCTTGCCGTATATCTCAGAAATAATATCCGTTATTAAAAAGGTTATAGGATATGGCAGGATTCCAACAGAAAGTTCAAAAGTATACCAATCAAAAAGCTGCCAACTAAAAAATTTCTGAAAAGTTAGATTACCCGCAACTAAAGAAGCTATAAATAGAGCTGCTAGAATTAGGTATAGGCTTTCTGCCTTTTTAGATTTGTTGAGATTTAGCTCCGGCATCTTATTCGCAATACTCTTTTTGTTTTGTCAGTTATTCTATAATCGTTACTAATTAATTGTCCTACAACGCTAACAATTGTAGAACCAGATTTTATAACTAATGTTTTTTTCTTGGCTGAAATTGGTACTTTATTGTCTGTAAGAACATCACTAACTTTTTTGCTTCCTTTCATTCCTAAGGGTTTAATTTTATCTCCATTTTCCCAATTTCTCAGCTTTAAAGGAAAGTATAACAAATCCCAATCTACATATTGAGAAAGCGCATCCATTTCTTCTACTTTAGGCCATTCCGTTAATAATTCTAATTCTAAAGGCACTAGTTCATTATCGATTACTAGATTTTCAAAAATCTCGCAATTTATACTATTGCTATTGGTTTGAATTTCTTCCAACGCAAGCCTATCACGATCAATAATTATTTGATGCGAATTTGAATAATATAGTTGCCCAGATGAATTTTCTTTCATCTTCTCTAAAATTTCTTCTATTTGTTTAAATGAAAACCCATACGGCTGCAGACAAGCATAAAGGGAAAATTTAGGGAGCTCCCACTTGCTAATTTTTTCCAAGCTAATGCTGCTTAATTTCTCAACTTTAAGACCTATAAGGTCTTTATTTATTGCAGATTGAACAAAATCATTCACCTCTCCTAAATAATCCATGTTCTTTTTCATGGTATTTAAAAAAGCGGGATTCCGTTCTTGCCAGGGAGCTACTATTTTATGACGGAACCAATTTCTAAGGTACTTCGTCTCTTTATTAGAGCTATCAGATCGATATTTTATTCCCTTAGAAGTGGCAAACTCTTCAATGGTATTTCTACTAAAAGATTTTAGAGGTCGATGAATATAGGACCTATCCTTTATTCCTAAAAGCCCTTTAATACCTGAACCTCTATTTAAGTTTAAAAAGAAAGTTTCTACGCTATCATTTAAATGATGTGCAGTAAATAAATAATCAAATTTTTCTTCTTTCACTAGACTATCAAACCATTCATAACGCAAACTTCGTGCTACTGTTTGAAGGCTATCTGTTGAGGTGTTTACAATTTCTTTCGTTTCAAAATTGTTCTGAAAAAAAGGCAGTTGAAACTTTTCGGATAAGGATTTTACTAAGGCTGCATCTATTTCACTTTCCTTGCCTCTTAATTGATAATTAACATGGGCAATTGCAATATTCAAGCCCATTTCAATACAGAGATAAGTCATTACCATAGAGTCTATACCTCCACTTACCGCAAGTAATATTTTATCACTTTCTCCAATACCGGCATTTTCTACCTCCTTTTTAAAATGACTAAGCATTTATTGTGTTTTATTTTTTAAGAAAGACTTTGCCTTTAGTAAGCATTCTTCATACTCCATCTCTGCATCGGCCAAGGCGGTAATTGCGCCTCCAACCATTAAGGACAAATACTTTTCTTGCAAGGAGTAAACAAGACTTCTGATAATAACATTAAAATCTGCATCTCCCTCTGGATCTACATAACCAACGCTACCAGAATAAATCTCTCTATTTACAGCCTCTAATTTATCAATTAATTGAAGAGCCATATGTTTGGGAACTCCGGTCATAGAACCCATCGGAAAAGAAGTTTCTATTAAGTCCCATAAACTTGCATCTTCTTTTAGCTTAGAGCTGATTGTTGAAATCAATTGATGCACATTCGGAAAGGAATACAGTCCACACAATTCTTGCACTTTTACGGTATCTCTCTGAGCAGTTTGAGATAAATCATTTCGCACAAGATCTACAATCATTACATTTTCCGTTTGTTCTTTCAGATCTTCCTTGAGTTTTGCTTTTATTTCCTCATCTTCTTCCATACTCGCTCCTCTTCTAGCGGTTCCTTTAATGGGTTGACTAAATATTTTATCTGCTCTTTTACAAAAATATCTTTCCGGAGAAAAAGAGAGAAGATACTGGTTTTTATGCTTGTAAAATGCAGAAAAGGGAACAGGAAAATTTTTATTGAACTGATAAAATAAGGCCTCTGGTTGGATATCCGCTTCTGGATCAAAAAATTCTTGACAGAAATTTATTTCATAGATATTTCCATATTGAATTTCCGCTTTAAGCTTTTCTACTTGATTTATATAATGCTCTTTTTCCAGTCTTGGTTTTAGTTCAAATTTTTGCTCTACTTCAAAATCATTTTGAATTTTATCTAATTTAATACTATCCATTAGCTTCTTTGCTTCTGACTTATCCCCATAAATACTAAGATTTGTTTCGCCTCTCTTTAAACATAAAACTACTTTTGGAAGAAAAAAGCTTGAATCTGAAAATTTAAATTTATTGGCTTTTGTATTTTCCAACTCAAAAAAGCTATTCTTTAAATTGAAGTTTAGATGTCCAAACAGCCACTTATCTTTACACAAAAGAGCTATAGCATTTTTATCAAATACTTCAATTTGCTTTTCTACTCCAAAGGCAGCAATAAATTCATATTTACCATAGTTATCTTTAAAATGATTGCTATTTAGAATTAAAGATTGCTCAAAATTCTTCTGAAAATCTAGAGATATTTTTAATAATATTTCTAGGGCTGGAGCGGCGTAATCATAAATTTTATTCATTTTAGCAAAAATAATGAGCTTTATAATAATCCAACATACTACCTTTTGAAGAAAGAGCAGATTTTAGATCATTTAAAAGAGAAAATAAATATAAATCTACACTCTTTAAATGAGGAATTGGAGTCCTTAGTAGAGGATAAGACCCGAGACACTAAAAGTAGCGCAGGGGATAAGTTTGAGACTAGCAGAGAAATGATACAACAAAGTGAAAAGTTAATTTCGAGCAGAATTTTAGAACTAAGAAAGCAGATGGAAGCTGTAAACAATTTATCTCTTAAGGAATGTGATAAAATTGAATTTGGGGCTTTAGCGCATACGAATAATGGTGTTTTTCTTTTTGGCATTGGAGGCTCTATCTTTGAGATAGAGAATTTGAAAATTATTCCAATCTCTTTTAATTCTCCTCTTGGAAATTTATTCAAGAATAAATCTCAAGGTGATATAGTTTCATTTAACAATAAGCAATATACTATCACCAATATCCAATAAGTGTATGCTAAACAAGATTCTTTATTACTTCCTTTTAAAACCAATATCTATTCTTCCATTTGGCGTCTTATACCTTATTTCAAATTGCTTGAAGTTTTTTCTATATCACCTTATAAAATATAGAAGAAGTGTTGTAAGAAACAACCTATTGAGGAGCTTTCCTGAAAAGAAGCTAACGGAGATTAAGAAAATTGAGGCCGAATTTTATACCCATTTATGCGACTTGGTGGTAGAAAGCATTAAATCTTTCTCTATTAGCTTACCTATGGCTAAAAGGAGAATGGTTGACAAAAATATAGGGGTTCTTAATGCCTACGCTGATGGTAAAAGACCAATAGTTTTAGTTGGCGGACATTACGGAAATTGGGAACTATTTGCGATGACAATAGCGGATTCTTGTAAAACACCAGTAATGGCCATTTACACTCCAATAAAAAATACTTTCATCAATGAAAAGGTTACGGAGAGCAGATCCAAATATGGTCTTAAAATGCTTTCCATCAAGGAAATTAGAAGTATGGTATCTGAAATAGGCAAAAAGAATAGTACTGTAATTTTTGGTTCAGATCAATCTCCTAGAAAGCATCAGAAAGCATATTGGATGAATTTTTTAAATCAAAATACAGCAGTTCAATTTGGAGCAGAGAAGTTTGCGAAAGACTTTGATGCTATTGTTGTATTTGCTCATATACAAAAAGTTAAGAGAGGTTATTACGAGATAGAATACAAACTTATATCTGATCAGGTAGAAGAATTACCTCATGGATATATCACCCAAAAACACACTAAATTGCTGGAAGAAGTAATTCAGAAAAAACCTCCTTATTGGCTATGGAGTCATAAAAGATGGAAACTACAACTAAAGGAAACAGACCAATTGAATGAAGCAATAAACTTCGAAAGCTATGCTTAAAAAAATACTTTCTATTTTAAATTTAGCAGTTTTAATTTTAATTCTTTGGTGGAATTATTACAGTAATACCGGGAATATAAATGGGACTACCATAGGAAATATTAGTGCTACCGTCAACAACCTTTTTACCCCTGCAGCTTATGCCTTCTCCATTTGGGGAGTTATCTACTTGTTTTTAGTATCATCTTCAATATTTTTTATTTATAGAGCGTTCTCCAATAAAAAAAATTCGTTTGTCTCTCTGGCTTGTGTTTCTTTAATTCTAGCCAATTTACTCAACGGAATATGGATATGGTTTTGGCTTAATGAATCTTTTCTTCTCTCTGTAATAGTTATGCTCGGCATACTGCTCACCCTAACTACAGCAGCTATTAAATTAGATTTAGAAAAGTACGATGCACCATTGATGGAACTATTTTTCTTGTTTTGGCCATTAACTATTTACTTGGCTTGGATTTCTGTTGCAACTATTGCAAATATCTCTGCTTACTTAACCGCAATAAGCTGGGATGCACCTATTAGTCGAGTTTTTTGGGCATATACTATGGTTGCTGTTACTGGAATATTGGCTCTGTATATGCTTTATACAAGAAATATGAGGGAATTTGTAGCTGTTGTTATTTGGGCCTTGCTTGCTATTGCAGTTAGAAACTGGGAGAGGGAGATAGGTTTAGCCTACGAATGCATAATTGTTTCCGCTATTTTAGCAATTGAAAACACTAGGCATGCTATAAAGAATAAGATTACTCTTCCTCAAAATAAACTGAGAAGAGGAGAATGGCAATAATTTAGGCTCTGCTTTTAACCATTTCTTCTAAAGCATCTACCCATATTGGATGATCGTTTAGGCTTTCTACTAATTGCACTTTTTCACCTCCATGCTCTTCGAAAATTTCCTGGTATTCAATTCCTATTTCAACTGTTGTTTCTAGGCAATCTGCAACAAAAGCAGGACTAAAGGCTAATATTTTCTTATCTCCTTTCTTTGCCCTTTCTTTTACTATCTCATCAGAAAATGGTTCTAACCACTTTTTATCTAATCTAGATTGGAATGCAACCGTATACTTTTCTTCAGGAATATTTAGCTTTTCAGCCAAGAGTCTTGTTGTGGCAAAACATGTAGCCTTGTAGCAAAACTTATTTTCTTCCGTTATCTCCGTTTCACAGTCGTGGTCTGCACATGGAATTCCATCATCATAAACCTTGTTTACGTGCCTTTCTGGTAATCCATGGTAGCTAAATAAAACATGGTCATAATCCTCAATATTATGTTGCTTACCCCTTTCAACGAAAGCATTTATATAGCCTTCATGGTCCCAAAACTGACTTATCACACTAATCTCTGGAATCACCCACCATTTGCTTATTATTTTCAAGGCCTTCTCCATAGCAGAACCTGAACTTGCTGAGGCATAGTGAGGGAACATTGGAACAACAATAATCTTCTTATAATTGAGAAGTCTCATTTCTTTCAAGACTTTATCTAAACTAGGATTTTGATAACGCATTGCTAAATGAACTCCGAATGAATCGCCTAATTTATCCTGCAATTTTTCTTTAACACTTTCTCCATAAATTAGTAATGGAGAACCATTCTCAGTCCAAAGTTCCTTATAAATCTTTGTTGAACTAAAAGATCTAAAAGGCACAATAATTCCATTTACTAGTATCTTTCTTAATAGCCAAGGAATATCAATTACTCTAGGGTCATTTAAAAATTCAGAAAGATACCTTCTTACCGCTCCCCATTTTGCATCATCTGGAGTGCCCAGATTAATTAATAAAACTCCTGTTTTTGGCATTTTTATAAGTGTTTCAAAAAAGACAGACTATTCCCTTATTTGTTCTTAAAAATTAAAGAATAGCTTTAAAAAATTGATTTACAAAACTAGGCAGAAGCCTTAGTCTTTTTTAAGTCTTTGTTCTGTTTTATTTAAACTTTTCACTAAAGTTAGCAGTAACAATAATGGGCTGATAAAAGCAGCAATTCTACCAAGATAATCTCCATATTTGACATAAAAAGTCAATTCACTGTTTGCGCTAAAATTCGTCTTTATTACATCTCTTTCCCAATAATTAGTTTCTACCAATAAATCCCCTCTTTTGTTTATCACAGCAGAAACTCCTGTATTTGCTGATCTAATTAAATCTCTTCTCCCTTCGATTGCTCTTAGCCTAGCATAAGCTAAATGCTGCTTATATCCTGGCGTATCTCCCCACCAACCATCATTCGTTATTATGGCATAAAAAGTGGCGCCTTGCAGAGTGTATCTGTTAACGTATTCTCCAAAAATTGACTCATAACAAATAATAGGTGCAGCAGCATTTTTTCTCTCTGCATCAAAAAACACAGTTGGCTTATCTTGCGTACCATACCTTCCGGTTGTCCCGCCTAAACTAATAGAAAGCTTCTTTAAAAAAGGCAATTGCTTCATAAATGGAATTTTTTCTGCACCTAATACAAGTTTAGATTTTCTATGAATCTTGATAGAATTAGAACTGTCTAAATACATTGCACTATTGTAGTTGTCATAATAACCAGAGCCAGGAAGCTTTTTAGCCGTTGATGGCATGCTATCTCCTTCTAAATATAACTTAGAGCTCAGCATTCCAACAATTATCTTGAGCTTAGGATAATCCTTAATTATTTTTCTAAACTCTTCGGTAGCATATTGATATTCTAAATCATGCTCCCAAGTTGGTGTTGGTATTGCAGTTTCAGGTAGTAATAAATAATCTGTTGAATCAGTAAGCGCTTTCCGTGATAAAGAAACCATTAAGTCAATCTGATCTGAATCGGCTATCCCCCCAAACTTATCTGTGTAAGGATCTATATTAGGTTGAACTATAACTGCTTGTAATTCATTCCCAGCTTCTTTATTGGAATCGTATAAGACTTCAGAATAAAAAAGGCTTCCTATTAAAAGAAATACTGCGGCACCAAGAGGGCGTAAATAGTTTTTCTTATTAGATAAGTAATTCTTTATGCTAGTATAAAAAAGAACGTTTACAATTAAAACTAATAAAGAACCTCCTAAAACCCCTGTGAATTCATACCACTGGATTGATTCTACATTATTAGCAAAAACATTTCCAAAGGTTAACCAACTCCAGGAAAGCTCCCAATTAAGATGGACATACTCAAAGGCAATCCAATAAATAATTAAAGCTATGTAGCCTTGCTTAATACCAACCCATTTTTTTGTAAGATGGAATAAATAAAAAACCGTGGTCATAAAAATTGCATTGCAAATTATTGCCATAGCAGCTCCCCAATCAGAAGCATTATAAATCCACCAAGTGGTAAGAAAATTAAAGATTAGAAAAGTTATATAACTATATAGCAATAGTTTCAATTTACTACCATTATTAGAATAAATTTCTTCTTCTACATACAACAAAGGAATAAATGCTAAGAAAATTAAAGCTGACAAACCTCCCACTGCAGGCCATGCTATAGCAAATAGTATAGCTGAAGAAATAGATAACAACAATAATTTAACCTTCCTCATAGATTCTTTTAAAGTATCCCAAAACTATTAATATTTACCTTTGCCAATCAATTCAATGTTATGAAAAAACTTAGCTTTCTTTTATTGTTCATGCCTTTCTTCTCGATTGCCCAAGTATTGGTTACCAATCCTCCGAATATCGTATTTAACCCAACTAATGTGGGAACTAAAGACAGCTTAAGTTTAACTATAACAAATACTTCTAATGTTCCGGTTAATGTTACCAATATTAAGTTCTACGCTATATACAATGATTTCCCCTTCTCAGCCTCCGAGAACAGCTTTAGTCTCTCTGCAAACGGAAGCAGAACGATTCAAATATATTTTGAGCCAGTACACAACATTATAAATAATTCGGAATTAGTAATTCAACATAATGCAAATAGTGGCTTTGAAGCAGTGGATGTCTATGGGCAAGGTGTGTTTCCAAATGCCTATTACAATGTAACTCAGAACCTTTCTGAACAAGCCTTAAAAAATGCATTAAAGACACGAACAGGACAGGGCTATACTCAATTAAGCTATAATGCTGCCAGAGATGATATGTTTATGACCATTGACAATAAGAGAAATAATGGTCAAAATGCTACGGTTAATAGAATTGAATGTGTTTACACCGGTTATAATAAATCCTCCTATACAAGCAGGTCTGATGCTCAAACAACTACTCCAAATTTCAATACAGAGCATACCTTTCCACAAGGATTCTTTAATCAAGCTTTACCTATGAGAAGCGACCTTCATCATTTATTCCCTACCACAAATAATTCCAATTCCCAAAGAGGTAATAATCCTTTTGGAATAGTTACCGGAGGCACACCAGTTGCCCTGGGAGGAGGCTCCTTTTACAATAACACAACCTTTGAACCTAGAAATTCTCAGAAAGGAAGAACTGCTAGGGCAATGTTATATTTCGTAATAAGGTATCAAGACTACTCTAATCACTTCTCTGTGCAAGAAACTATATTAAGGAGCTGGCATAACACCTATGCTCCCGACAGTATTGAGGAGAGAAGAAATAATGATATTTTCACGGTTCAAAACAATAGAAATCCTTTTGTAGACTACCCTCAATTGGAAGAAAGAATAACCAATTTTGTGACCAATTCTGTTGCAACTCCTTCCTTTGGTTTGGATATTCTACAAACTTCTATCAACTACGGAACAGTTGCAGTAAATGATATAGATACTTTCGATTATGTGCTTGTAAATAGAGGCAATCAGAATATAAATATTACGAATGCAGCCCTCACAGACACTTCCATATTATCCTTTGCTGGAACAATAACTACACTACCTCCCGGCGAATCATTAGAAATTAGAGTGGTGCTTCAAACAAATCAGGCAGGCCAGGTTAGAGAAAATTTAACTTTTAACACAAATATCCCAGGCGCTCAATCTTCTTTTAGCATACCGATTAGAGCAAATGCCATAGTAACCTCTATAGAAGAGAATACCATTGCTAGCTATCAGGTTTATCCCAATCCAATGGGAGATGTTTTAACTATTGAAGGAAAAGACTTTAATACAATGAATATTAAACTTTACAATAGCTTATCTCAAGAAGTGAAGTTGCGTAAGGCAATTTCTAAAAATACCTTACAACTTAATACCTCAGCTTTAAATAAGGGCATCTATTTTCTAATAATTGAAAAGGATAGAGAAGTCTTTAGCTACAAACTAATTAAGTAACATCTATTTAAAAGTCATATTTGAATCCAAAACCCCATATTGCGGAAGTAATTAATCTACTTTCTAATTCGGGAATATCTAAATAAGTTATCCCTGGTCGGCCTTCCATAAAGAGCCTACTTTTACCCCATGCATTATCTTTTTTAGATAACCTAAATTCTAAACCAAAAGGGACAGAAAGCATTGCAGTAAATCCACCGTCGTTAGAAAAGTTTTCTTCTTTAATATCAAAGTCGTTAAATAGATTAGAATTGGAAGCATAGGTTGCCCCAGAGACAAAGTAATTATCTTTTGATAGGCTTATTTGTGTTGAAGCATTAAAACTAAAACCTAAGGACATACCTACCCCACCATAAATACTTAATCTATTTTGCGTATTACTACCAATGATATAGGCAATATCAAAAAATAATTGGTCACTACCATAAGACATATAATAGCTTTCACTTTGAACAGAATCAACAAAGAAAGTATTACCATCTCTATTAGACGTTAAAGTATCTACTCGGAAACTCTCTGAACTAAATGCACTTTGGCTAAAAAAAGTTTGATCGGTGAAGGTTATACCGAATCTTAACTTAGCATTGTATTTAGATTTGTCTCCATCCTTATCTGAAATATCGAAGTATGCATTAACATTAAACATGGCTCCAAAGTCATATTCATAATAATATCCTCCAGGACTTGAATTAACAATTGGGCTCTGCAATAAGTCTGAATTAGGTGCAAGATTTTGAAAATTGCTTAAACTTCCTTCATAATTATTAGAATTAGCAATAGATCCAAGGCTTATGGATATTGCAGAAAACTTTAACCTTCCATCTTTGTCTTGAGCAATAGAATAGAAAGAAAAGCAACACAGAATAATAGCTAGGGTTATTTTTTTCATGAATTGAATTAATTATAAAATCGTAAACGCTAAAGGGGAAAAGATATTATCGAAGTAAGTACATCTTACCAAAATCTTTCTTAAAAAACTGGTCGGCATTGGAGTCTCTATTTTCGATATTAGAGCCGTTGATTTTCATCTTAACTCTATACAAATAAACTCCATTTGCTAATTGATCGCCAAATTCATCTTTCCCATCCCAGGCAAATTCAGTAATGTTATTACCAACATTAATAGGGCCAAGTTCAATTTCATTTATTTCTCTAACCACCTTACCGGTAACTGTCATTATTTGGATTTGAATTTGATCGGGTACCTGCGAACCAGTGAGAGTAAACACAAAACGCGTAGAGGTAGAAAATGGGTTAGGATAATTCAGTAGTTTAGTAACCGTTGACTTATTAACCACTTCAAACTCTATCTCATAATCATTTGCTCCTGAAGCATTTCCAGACTTATCATTTGCTCTCACCCTTAATTTATAGATACCATCTTTAGTTAAATTTGGCTGAAACATAATTTTAGCCTTATTATCTAAAGTAGAAGCTGGTACAAATTGCAACTGATTATTATTTTCAAAATTCAATAATTGCTCATCTTCTCCAGGGTACTGCAGAAAAATTGCCACCAAAGAGGTATCATCTAAAGCTAAAAATTGATTCTCGTCTGATAATTGCACCAAAATATTAGGCTTCGCAGAAACCAATTCTCTGTTAATAATTCTCTTACCATCAAAGGTTACATCAAGAAGTGGGTTTTCTATGTCAGGAGATACATGAAAGTAATATTCAGCAAGATTGTTAAATAAATTTTGCTCTTTATGAGCACCTTCTGGGTTGATTTCTAACAATAATTGATTTGTACCACTTAAATTAATGGTAGGTACTTCTATATTAAAAACAACAAAGCTATCCTTTTGTATAGGTGCCAAAATTTCTTCCTTCAAATACTTTCGATTAGAATTGCTAAAAACCTCATACCTAAGCTTAACGCTATCAGAATTAACCAAAGAGGGATTTGCTAAAGCAATTGAAAAGTTTAGCATTTCTCCTTGCTTTAAAGAATCCTTATTTATTTCAAAAAACACATTTGGAGCCCAAGCAAAATCAGGAACTTCCATAGCACTAATCTGCCAAAAATCCAATTGAGGTGGACTTTGATTTAATTGATCTTCCACTCTTAACTTAAAGTAATGGTCTGAATAAATATTAATACTATCTATCAAAGAAATATTCGTATCTAAAGCGAATTTATTAGAAATTAAAAAAGTTTTTTCTTTTCCATTCTTAGCCCTCCCATTAAATTCCAACAATACCTCATCAGATGTTCCTCTTTCTTCCACCCTATAGGCTAATCTTAGCTTGGAATTATCTTTTAATAGATTAATGCTTCTCATCTCTCCAAAGTCCCCATTAGTGACGATAATTTTTTTCAATTCAACAGCATCGGTATTGGAAAAACCTCGCACTTCTTCAATACTTGTTAATTGTCCCTTTTTCGCAAAAAGTATAAAAGGCTCCTCATTGTTTATGGTAGTGATTATGTTGCTACCTAAATTTCTGAAAGAGTTAAATATGGAAGAATCAATTCCCCAAATACTGCTGTAGTTGACATTCTGCCAGCTATAAATAACTATAAAATTACCTCTAGGAATTACATTGTTCAAGAAATCCCTCATGGCAAACATTTGGCTAGTATCATTTTGCCGGAACAGAAAATATTTTTCAGGTCTTAATCTATTACCTCCACAATAATTGTCAAAATTCGCTTGGCCAAAATAATTGTTTGGGTTTAGTCCATTATAAGGTGTCTCCCAAGATTCGAGAGATAAAGAATCTAAAACTGCTATTAAAAAACCAGGAGTTCCTCCACAAGCATTCCTTTCTCTAACATCTGCATCAATTGCATATCTTATTGCAAATGCATCGCTTTGAGAAGGCGAGCTTTGCGTATATACCAAAAGCTCTTTAGCATTTGGGGTAAATTCAAATCTTTTTGTCGCCGCATTCTGTTTTAAGAATAAATAAGAATTTGCTTCAAACTGAGCATAATGATCTTGAGACCAGCCATATTGGTTTGGAAGATATTTAAAAGAGGATGTTTTCCAGTTAAAATCTTCCCCTTGCATCGGCTGCCTGCTTACTCTCCAATAAAAAACACTACTATCTTGAATGGAAGATAAAAGATTAGGCTCCCAACTCAACATTCCACCTTTACTTGTTATTGTTCTAGTCTCTTTTGAATTGCTAGTAAAACTTTTAGTCGTATCCATTTCAAAAACGTACGCTCTTTCTTCTTCAAATGCATAAGGTGTAGATGCAGATAAGCTTATTTGCTGATGTCCAACTATAGAATAGTTATAGGGATAAACAGGAATTATTTCACCTGAACGAATTAATACATCTACTGCAATCTGATTATTAAATTCAGACAATTCATCAATAGAATTAAAAGGATCTATCGTTATTTCTAATCGATTTAAACCTATATCGTTTAATGGATCAATGGCAAATCTTAATTGAATTTCTTCCTCGTAGAATAAGCCAAATATTTCCCTCACTACAATGGTATCTCCTTTGATATTGCCTGGATAACTTCTCTTAATTGTCATTAAAACAGTATCTTCTAGAGCTTGTCCGATATTCTCTGCTACTATTCTTAAAGTAAAAGAATCTAATTCTGTAGTTATTTCAGAAGGCTGAATAACAGCATTTTCTCTACTTACTCTTAAATCAGCTTTTGGAAATGCATTTAGAACCAAAGCTGGATCACCTTGGAATGACATTTCCAATGCTACTCTTTCTATATCTCTTTGTAAACTATTTGGATTTAAATCTATGCATACTTGCCTAATAACTTCGGCTACAGACTCTCCATAGAAGTCTTTCGTAAGATTCTTATAAAACGCAGAGGAAAATCTATTCAAATAAAAAGCATAACCAAGATTACCAGTGGCAATATAACCGATAGCTCCTTTATTCTTTTCAAGTACATAATCCTCTCCAGTACTTTCATTAAATGGCTGATGATAATTACCTGTAAAACATGAATTAGCTAACATTAATGGATATTTCCCTCGATTTTGTAGTTGATCAGGTTGATCAATGCTAATATCAAAACCATCATTGGCAGAAGCATGACCAAAAAAAGTCATCAAAGAAGCTCCTTTATTTATTAAAGTTCTAATTGAGTCCGATAAGGTAGTTTGAAAAGGAGCTGAAGAACTTTTTCTAAATAAGCTCGCATTTCCACCATAAAAAAGACCTTCAAAATCACTTGCATAGCTATTTAAAAAATTCTCATAGCTATCTGCTTCTGAAGAAGATTTACCACCGGCAAAATGCAAAACTTCCTTTTTCCACTTTGCATTTGGGGCATTCTCATATTCCGAAAGCTTATTTAAATAGTCTAAAACCTCTTGATTAGACTTTGCGCTAATCCTGCCAATGGGAATGGCCGTTTCTAGAATAGTGCCATTGATACCATTAATAATTAGATTATCTGTAGCAGGATTACCCATAGTAGGAACCAAATTATTTGCATTGGCTAAGGAATCTTTTCGAGAACTCTTGGCATTAACTGACTTCCCAAGAAGTAAAAGATGTGTGGGAGGGTTAGTCCAATCATTTAAACCTTCATTTATTAAACCTTGAATTGCTAAAGGATGCTTAGGAATACCATAACCATATTGCTCATACAACTCCTCTACTCTTGCAAGTATTACCTCAAAACCTCTCGATCTTCTATATGCAGCATAAGAAGTAGCAGATTGGTATAAATCTTTGTTCACCACAATTATGAAAGAGCTATCGTTTGCTATTTGGCTGTAATCCGTAAATGTTCCATTTATTCCTGCCCTTTTTAAAGAGCCAACTCTTTTCACATTTGATGAAGAAGTTAGAATACACTTCTTTCTCCCATTCGAATTGGGTATTAGCGTTCTATAAGAGCTAATCGTTTTTATTACTCTAATTCTTCTGTTATTAGTTACATCGTATAATATGGGCGAATCTCCCCCATTAAAGGAAATTATTTCAAGAAATTGAGCATTTTGACTAGAATTGTCTTCTACGTAAAAGATTTTAAAACTTTGATTGGAGAAATTTAAAGAATGTGGGTAGTTAACTTTAAAATAAGACATTGCCATTCTACCCACAGTTTGATTTCTGTCATTAATACTACTAAAGCTAAGTAGGTTATTTGTGTTACTTAGTAAGGAAGTAGAAAAGGACTTATTCAATTGAATTCTTTGGTATGCTTCGAAGGTAGAATCAATTTGAAAAGTGCCAATAGAAATATTAAAATGATGATCTCCATTGCTAACTTGAGGTGAATTGGATTGACCTGTTAAAACTACCTCTATGTTTGAAAGTGGTCCTTGAGAATAAAGACTTGGCGCATCAAAGCGATAATTAAAAGTTCTTGATAAAGCTAAAGGTCGATCTAACCATCCCTCTACTTCGGTATATTTTGGATTTGTTGCTCCACCAGGATAAATTTCACCATCGTAATAATTGGTTTGGAAGCTTTGGATGGTCTCTGCCCAAACATAGTTTGCAGCAAAATAATTTCCAAAATCAATAGCATTAGATTGCGTAAACCTTCTATTTGAGCCATTAACGTCCCAGCTTAAAAAATAGAAGATGGTATCATTTATTAAGCTATAATATAGGTTTGCTTGCTTTTCACGAGAACCATAAAATATGGTATCCAGCCACCCATCATTACCTTTTGCATAAAATTCTATATAATCTGCGCTATCAATTCTGCCATCTCCTTCATCTTTAATATAAATAGGCTTTTCTTCTCCAAATCCAAAAAGTTGAAAGTCTGAAGAACGAAGCGTATTGACAGGAATACCAGCATTTAATAATGTAGAATAATCTATTCTATAAATGCCCTCTTCAGTTATGGGGAATTTAAAATAAGTCTGTGAATAATCTATCCATTCATTGCCAAAGGGTTGAGAATAAGAATATATGCTTAAAACAGTGAAAAAAAATCCAATTAAGGTTTTCAAGGTTTACGATTTAAGTCTATCCGCAAGGAAAAAACATTAGAATACAAAGCTACTGATTGGTCGCCTATATCCGTCAAAGCATAATCAATTGTGAAATAGGATAACCTAACTCCAATTCCAAAGTTTGGCTGAAAGGTTGTAATTCTATTTCTATCTATATCTGTTGTAACTTGAAAGTTTCCTAAACCACCTCTTAAAAACACAACATTGTCATAATTTGCCTCAAAACCAAAGTATGGATCAACAGAAACAGCGTCTGATTTGAGCAATACATTTCTTTTTCCATCAAAAGTATTCTTCAGGTTTAATTCTGTCTCTATCCCTATTTTTCGAGAAACTACAAAAGCTCTATTTATTCCTAAAATAAGTTCAGGCAAGGTGATTTCTACAGAGTTTTCGGGTATTTCATTGTTGGTAAGCGCAAAAACCTGCTTTGTTTCTTCATCTAAATTTGAAGACCATGCATTGAAAGTAGAAGTAACATCTCTTCCTACTGCAGCAAATCTCCATTTATTTCTTTGATATTGTGCTCCTACATCAAAGCCAAAGCCCCAAGCATCTGCAAAATCTCCAACATTCCTATGAATAATTTTAACATTTGCTCCATAACTTAAACCTTCTATTTTACTTTTTCTGGCATAACTAATTAATCCTGCATAGTCTGAAGCAGAAAAAGAGGTAACTCTATTGAAATCTATATTTCCTTCTGAGTCGATTAATTGCGTTGTATTTGGAATATCATCTACACCGAATCGGATAAATGAAAAACCTATTGTACTTACAGTATCAATTTTTGTAGCAAGAGCTGCATAATCGTAAGCGGCTATCCCGGCAAAATATTCACTATGCATCAAAGAGAACTGAAAGTCGCTTTCTAATCTTGTAAGTCCCGCAGGATTCCAATAGCCCGAAGTAACATCATTTGCCGATGCAATAAAGGCATTTGACATCCCTAATGCTCTGGCACCAACACCAATTTTCAAAAATTCATTACTGTATTTTGGAGCTTGAGCTTGAATTTGTGATGAGATTATCAAAACAAAAAACAGTAATATTAAATTTGGATTTTTTTGCATACTCCTCTTAATCGGTTCAGGGTAAATAACTGTAATAAAGTGGAAATATTACAATTTATTTTCTTTTTTAGAATCTATTATTACTTGTTTATCTAACAAATAGACGATAAAATGTTCTCAAATGGCGTATAACTATTAAATATTGATATTTTTAAAATCTAATGAGACTCAAAAACAATATCCCAAATTTAATCACTTCAGCCAATTTAGCTTGTGGTTTTTTTGCCATTATAAGTATATCCAATGGAAATTTACTTCATGGTTCTTTATTGGTCCTATTAGGAGCATTTTTTGATTTTTTTGATGGAGCAGCAGCTCGACTTTTAAAAGTAAGCTCTCCAATTGGAGCACAATTAGATTCATTGTCAGATCTAGTTACTTTCGGAATAGTTCCATCATATATTGCTTTTGAGCTTCTGAATGAAATAGTGGATTTCGAATGGCTTAAATACATAGCAGTAGTAATTGCTATAGCTTCAGCCTATAGACTAGCAAACTTTAATGTTGATGTTAGACAAACGATTAATTTTATAGGTTTACCAACTCCAGCAAATGCCCTTTTTTGGATTTCTATTCCATTAATTCAGTGGCAATTTGAATTGGGGTTAAAAGCTGATTTAGCTTCTTTCATACACTCTATCGTAAGCTCGCCAATTGGAATAATAATTTCTATTTTAATTACCAGTTACTTACTCAATGCTGAAATAAACTTATTTTCTCTTAAACTCAAAAATTTCAATTGGAGTGCAAACTCCTACCGATTCATTTTAATCTTGTTTTCTATTCTATTATTATTGTTTTTATATTTCGCAGCAATTCCATTTATCCTACTTTTGTACCTTCTTTTATCTATTATTAAAAATCACAAAGAAACCAATGAAATTCATAGCTGAAATTGATATCATGCCATTAAAAGCCCTGCTAGATCCACAAGGAAAAGCTGTTAGTTCTAGTCTTAAAAACTTAAATTTAAGTGAAATTGACAACGTTAGAATTGGCAAGCACATTAGCTTAGAAATAAATGCACCTTCAGAAGAAGTTGCTAAAGAAAAAGTTGAGGAAGCTTGTAAAAAGATTTTAGCTAACCAATTAATGGAAAGCTATGAGTTTGAGCTAAAAGAGATAAACTAGTCTTCTTTAAATTTATTTTTCTTTAACTCAAAGTTTTTACCAAGATAAACTTTGCGAACCTGCTCGTCATTTGCGAGTTCTTCGGCTACTCCAGCTTTGAGTATTTTTCCCTCAAAAAGTAAATAAGCTCTATCTGTTATGGCTAAAGTTTCATTTACATTATGGTCTGTAATAAGAATTCCAATATTTTTCTTTTTTAAAGCTGCAACTATACTTTGAATATCTTCAACAGCAATAGGATCAACACCTGCAAAAGGCTCGTCGAGTAATATAAATTTGGGGTCGGTAGCAAGTGCTCTTGCTATTTCAGTTCTTCTTCTCTCTCCGCCAGAAAGCAAGTCTCCCCTATTGGTTCTTACATGTTGTAAGGAAAATTCATCCAATAAGCTTTCTAACTTTTCTTTTTGCTCTTTTTTTGTCAACGTGGTCATTTCTAAAATGGCCATTATATTATCTTCAACAGAAAGCTTTCTAAAAACTGATGCTTCTTGAGCCAAATAACCGACTCCCTTCTGTGCTCTTTTATACATAGGGAGATTCGTAATTTCTTCATCATCAAGAAATATTTTCCCTTCATTTGGCGTCACTAAACCAACAATCATATAAAATGAAGTTGTTTTACCTGCACCATTTGGACCTAATAATCCAACAATTTCTCCTTGGTTTACTTCTACAGAAACACCTTTAACAACGGTTCTTTTCTTGTATTTCTTTACTATATTTTCTGCTCTTAACTTCATTTTCTTTTAGAATGAGAATTCGAAAGCTGCTCTAATACCAAACTTAGCAATATCTGGATGATCTAAGTAATTTAATCTCCACATTACATCAACTCTTAATACTTTAAAAATATTTTCTATGCCCGCAGCTACCTCCATGTAAGGAGCTGTTAGTTCATAAATATTGGAGGGTAATACCATCTCTGCTTTATTTTTGTCTTCTAAGCTACCTGTAACTGCTCGGTAAGTTAAAACCTCTCTCCATTTTAATTTTCTAAATAGAGGCATCTTATTTAAAAAGTAACCATCAAAATGATGCTCTATCATGAAAGTTGCGTACTGATCACTGACAAACTCAAAAAAGTTCATCAAGTTAAAAGCCATTCTATCGTAAAAGTAGCTTTCATTACCATTGTGAATTTCTAAAAGAGGGTAAGGTAATGTCCCAAAATATTTACCAGCAGTTAATCGGTATCTAGTATTTCCATATACCCCTAGCTTTATTCCATCTGAAATAGCGATTTCCATTTTCTGGTAGGTATAATCCCCATCTAACAAATCCTTGAAACCAAAACCGACTTGAAATTCTAAAATAGGATACTTAGTACCTAAACTTATTCTTTCAAATTCTCCTTCAAGGAATGTTTCTTTATAGGCAAAGCGTGTATGTAAACCAATTTCTGTTGTATTCAAAAAATTATCATCGTATAATCCAACTTCAGGATTAGGGTCGAATCTTTGGTATTTCAATGAACCCAAAGGACTCATTTGTCTTTTCTTTAAGATTAAGGTATTTGAAAAACCTGTGATCCATTCCCGATATAATTCTGTTTTTACCTCTTGTACATCTGTTAATTTATCATTTGGATTTCTTCTTAGGAATGAGGAAAGAATGTTATCTTCCGAAAAGGCATTTTGACTTAACCCTAGCTGCTCAACATCTCTTTTATATTGGAAGTTTAGTGTAGTTCTTGGTATATCATTTAATTTATAAAGAAATCCAAAATTGTATTTAAATCTTTCGTCTAAAGTCCCATAGGCCAAATAACCATTGAACATTATTCTTGTACTAAACTCATTACTGGTTCTACCTCCAAACCTAAATCGACTACCTTCTACAGGATTGTAGCTATACAAATTAAAGTATGGCCCTATCTCAAAGAGACCAACCTCTTTATAGCCGGTAAAAGCTAATTGAATTATATCTAAAAAAGTTTTAAATGCAGGAACATTCTTTACAGAATCAACCATTTCATATATACCTAACTGATTCGCTGAAAGTGAATCATGTCGGGCCTCTTGCCAATATTCTTCAGTTTTTATATTTGCATCTTTAGCTACATTCACATTATCAATGCCTTCAAAATACTCCTCGTCTATCTCTTGGTTTATTTTAAAATCTCTGTAGGAGGTAAATTTTCTGCCATACATGCCCATTACATTCTCACCCAATTGAAAATCTACTTTCAGTTTATCTTTTTCAAGCATCCAAAATTTATTCTCCACATGCGTGTATTCTTGTTCTACTTCAAAACCGTTAATGAAGTTGATATTCGCATTCTCGCTAATCCCAGCTTTAATTCTTTTAACCGCATACGTAGTATCTGCAATCCACATTACACCATCAAAAACAGGGTCTTGTCTATGCTTTGGAATAAATTCGATTTCAAAACAAAACTTTCCATCTATATACAAACTATCTTTTAAATAATATCTATAAAAGCTTAGGCCATTATCTGATATTGGACTCACAAAGGATTTACCAAAAACACTAACGTAATTATCATAAATGTTTACTTTTTGATACATATCCCCAAGAAACTTTGTAACACTTTCATTGGAGGTCCCTGAGATTTTAGACGCTTTAATATATTCCCTTTCAGACTTTGGAGTTCTTTTATAATAAAAATCTGAAACACTTTCAGTCATGAACATTGGAAGAAACTCCTTCTCTTCTGTTGTATCTACATAATCAAAAATGAATTGAAAGTTTTTAAAGACTTTTTTATTCTTAAAGTCTTCAGTGATATTATTTAAATCAAACTCTACCTTATTATAGACTTCATATTCATAGTAATCATACTTCTCTCTATTGTTAGCCTTTTTATTGCGTTTCACCCTATCTAAAATAATATGTGCCGGATTACCTTTATATTTAATAACAACTTCCTTTAGTTGGATATCTCCAGACTTTAATTCAAAATTTATCTGTTGCGTTTTATCCAATCGAACCTTGCGAACAGCAGCTTTATAACCTAAAAATGTTGCTATTAATGAATCTGTTCCATAATAGGTTTCAATCTTATAATTTCCATCCAAATCAGAAGATGTACCAACTTTAGAGTTCTGAAAAACAATGTTTACGAATGGAAGTGGCTCTTTAGTATCGGCATCAATTACCTTTCCGCTAATAATTGTTTTTTGAGAAAAGGTATTAAAAGAAATAAGCAGAATACCAATAAAAGCGAGGTACTTAAGAGCAAACAGAGTAGATGGAAGAAACCTATCCTTAAATTTCATCAAGCTCCTTCATTTGTTTTTTATAAACCCAAGCTGCTATAAAAATGCTCATTTCATATAAAAGAAGAATAGGGAGAGAAACTAAAACTTGACTTGAAATATCAGGTGGAGTAATAATAGCTGAGAGAACAAGAACTGCTATTACTGCATGTCGTCTATAAGCCTTCAAAAGCTTAGGAGTTACAATACCAAGTTTAGCAAGAAAGTAAATGATAATTGGGAGCTGAAAGATCAAGCCACAGGCAAGCGTAATAGAGGTAACTGTAGATATATATGATCTAAGATTAATCTGATTAGAAACAAAGTCACTAACAGTATATGATCCAAGAAACTGGACAGAAAGAGGAGTAATTAAATAATAGCCAAAAGAAACTCCTAAGGCAAAAAGCAATGAACCCCAAAAGACGATTCCTCTAGCAAAGTTTCTCTCTTTAGACTTTAATGCAGGTTTTATAAACCTCCAGACCTCAAATAGAAAATATGGAAAAGCTAGAATAACTCCTGCAACTAAAGAGACAATTATGTGCATGCTAAACTGCCCGGCCATAGAGATATTAATTAATTCAAACTTCATTTCTGCAAAACAAAGTTTATCTCCCAAATTCAAGTAATACGATAAATCACAAAAAAGCTGATAAGTAATGAATTTATCGTAGATAGGAGCCAATACTATCTTATCAAAAACTATTCGCTTAAAAACGAAGGCTAAGCCACTAGTTATAATTAAAGCTACTACTATTCTAATTAGATGCCACCTTAAAATCTCAAGATGGTCTAAGAAAGACATCTTATCTTCCTCTTCAAAACTCTGATCTAAACTCACTAAATAATTCCTTCTTTTAATAAATCTTGAAAATGAACAACACCAACATACTTATTACCATTAACCACAAGTAACTGAGAGATATTGCTTTCTTTCATTTTTTTTACAGCAACTACTGCCATTTCATCCTCTTGTATCACTTTTGGATTTCTCGACATTATTTCTGATGCGGTAATATTCGAGAAATCAACTGATTTACTGAGCATCCTTCTCAAATCTCCATCTGTAATTATTCCTTTTATTCCTTCATTCTCCACAACTGCAGTTACACCTAGTCGTTTTGATGATATTTCTAAAATAATATCCTTCAAGCTTGCATTTTGCTTTACCTGAGGCTTTGCATTATGCACATAAAGATCTGCAACTCGTAAATAAAGCTTTTTACCTAAGGCTCCTCCAGGATGGTATTTTGCAAAATCTTTTGAACCAAATCCTCTTAATTTTATCAAGCACACAGCAAGAGCATCTCCCATTACCATTTGAGCTGTAGTGCTATTGGTTGGCGCTAAATTATTAGGACAAGCCTCATTCTCTACGTAACAACTTATTCTATAATCTGCTTGTTCTCCCAAATAAGAATCATAATTACCTGTTAAAGCAATTAACTTATTACCCAATGACTTTACCAAAGGAACTAAAACTTTCACTTCAGGGGTATCACCACTCTTGGAGATGCAAATAACAATATCATCTTTTTGAACCATGCCCAAATCTCCGTGAATGGCGTCAGCAGCATGCATAAATAAAGAAGGAGTTCCTGTGCTGTTAAAAGTTGCAACCATTTTTTGAGCTATGATGGCACTTTTACCTATGCCACTTATAACTAACCTTCCTTTTGATTTATAAATTTCGTCAACAACTTTAACAAAGTCATCATCTATAGTATGAATTAATTGACTTATCGACTCTTTCTCAATCTCAAGAGTTTCAATAGCATTTTTTTTTACATCTGATAAGTTTTCCAAGAATTTTAAATTTAATTTTTTAAACATTTAAATTTTGCTAACTTGTATCAAATTCTAAACCTTGTTTTAGAATAAGAGGTAAATTTAAATGAAATATAGTAAACGAGCGTAAATGGAGACAACTACAGTGTCTTTAACTTCTGAGTTAAAAAAATACTTTGGATTCAATAGTTTCAAAGGAGATCAAGAAAACATTATTAAAAGTGTTTTAGACGGCAAAGATACCTTTGTTATAATGCCTACAGGAGGTGGAAAGTCAATGTGCTATCAATTACCGGCTCTCATTATGCCCGGAACTGCAATAGTTGTTTCACCTTTAATTGCTTTAATGAAAAATCAAGTGGATGCTATAAGAGGTTTTTCTACTGGAAATCATATTGCACATTTCATGAACTCTTCTTTAAACAAAACAGATTTAGCTACTGTAAAGTCTGATTTAGAAGCAGGGAAAACAAAATTATTATACGTTGCTCCCGAAACTTTAACCAAACAAGTAAATATTGATTTCTTCAAAACCATTAACATTTCCTTCTTTGCGATAGATGAAGCTCATTGTATTTCAGAATGGGGGCATGATTTTAGACCAGAATACAGAAGATTAAGAGAAATTATAGAAGCCATAGATAGAGTTCCAATAATTGCTCTTACAGCAACTGCTACCCCTAAAGTTCAGCAAGATATTCAAAAGAACTTAGGAATGAATTCTTCTAGTGTTTTTAAGGCATCATTCAATAGGGCAAATCTATATTACGAGGTTAACCCGAAACACGAGGCAAACTCCCAAATTGTAAAATACATTAGTCAGTTTAAAGGTAAATCAGGAATTGTTTACTGTCTTAGTCGTAAAAAAGTAGAGGAACTAGCAGAAACCTTACAAGTAAATGGGATTAAGGCTCTTCCCTATCATGCGGGTTTGGATGCATCCACAAGAGCTAAACATCAAGATATGTTTTTGATGGAAGAAGCAGACGTTATAGTTGCAACTATAGCCTTTGGGATGGGCATAGACAAACCGGATGTTAGATTTGTCATCCATCATGATATCCCAAAAAGTCTTGAAGGCTATTACCAAGAAACAGGTAGGGCTGGTAGAGATGGTGGCGAAGGGAATTGCATAGCTTTCTATAGTTATAAGGATATTGAGAAGCTTGAGAAGTTCTTACAAGGAAAACCTGTTGCAGAGCAAGAAATTGGCAGGCAGCTTATTTTTGAGACAGTTTCGTATGCTGAAACTGCTGTTTGCCGAAGAAAACAATTACTACATTATTTTGGAGAAGTTTATGAAGAAGACAATTGCGGCAATTGCGATAATTGTCTAAACCCAAGAGAAGAATTTGATGCAAAAGAATCAGTTGTAAAGCTTTTAGAAACAATTTTAGCATTAAAAGAGAATTTTAAAGCAAACTACATATCCAATTTCCTTGCAGGAATAGTAAGTAGTGAGATAAAATCTATTAACCATGACCAACACCAGTTGTTTGGAACAGGAAAGGACATAGAGGAGATTAAATGGAATTCTATCATTAGGCAATGTATTATTGCTAATCTTATTATAAAAGAGATTGAAAATTATGGTGTTTTAAAGATTAGTGATTCGGGTAAAGAATACTTGAAAAATCCTACCCCTATTAAAATGATAGAACCAAAAAAATACGATGCATCTGCAGTAGGAGCTTTAGCCTCAAATAAAGGCGGTGGAGCCGCAGATGAAAATCTTTATAAAATCCTAAAAGAACTTTGTAAGGAAGTAGCAAGAGATGAAGATCTCCCACCTTATGTTATATTTTCTGAACCCTCTTTAGATGATATGGCTACCAGATATCCAATTACCATGGAAGAATTAACTGCTATAACAGGAGTTGGCCAAGGTAAAGCTGAAAAATTTGGACAACCCTTTATTGAAGCTATCCAAGATTATGTAGAAGAAAATGAGATTGAGAGGCCAACAGATATGGTGGTAAAATCAGTAGTTAATAAGTCTCAACTTAAGGTATATATCATCCAAAGTATAGATAGAAAACTTTCTTTAGAAGACATTGGATCTGCCAAAGGAAAATCTGCAGACGATATTCTAACAGAAATTGAAAATATTGTATTAAGCGGAACTAAAGTGAATCTAGACTATATACTTAATGACTTGCTTGATGAAGAATATCAAGAAGAGATTTTTGATTACTTCAGAGAGACTGAAGAAGATTCCATAGATGATGCTATTGAAGAGTTTGATGGCGTGTATTCTGAAGAAGAGTTACGTATGATGAGAATAAAGTTTCTTTCACTAATGGGTAATTAATTCAACACACTTTCTATTTCTTCTGCAATTTTAATGCAACTTTCCCATTCTCCCATCAATTGAGAAAGTTCTTTATTCGTTTTTTCCCATTTTACAATTAATTCCTTGTTATCTCCGTTTTCATAAAGCGATGGATCTTTTAGAGATGTATTCAGAGTCTCTAGATCCTTTTCTAATTTCTCTATATCTGCCTCTAGTTTTTTAACCTTATTTTTTACCTTCTTATACTCCTTTCTTTTTTCATAAAGATTAACAGTAGGTTTAGTTTCTTCTTTCTGCTTAGGCTGCTTCTCTTGTACTTTCTTCTCCAGTTCCCAACTTCTAAAATCGTCATGTTCCTTTTTACTTAAGAAATACTCAATACCACCTAAATACTCTTTTACATTTTTATCCTTAAACTCATATACTTTTTCTGTTAACCCTTTTAGAAAGTCTCTATCATGAGAAATAACAATCATAGTTCCATCGTATGCCTTTAAAGAGTCCTTTAGAATCTCTTTAGATTTAATATCTAAATGGTTTGTTGGCTCATCTAAAATCAGAAGATTAACAGGCTCAAGTAAAAGCTTGCACATTGCTAATCTAGCCCTTTCTCCACCAGATAAAACTTTAACCTTTTTATCTACATCATCACCCTGAAATAAGAATGAACCTAAAAGCGATCGTATTTTAGTTCTTATTTCTCCCTTAGCAGCATCATCAATGACTTGAAATACAGTTTTATTAGGATTGAGTATCTCTGCCTGGTTTTGAGCGAAATACCCAATTTTTACTTGATAACCATGTTTAACCTCTCCATCTTCAAATTTCTCTCCATTAATAATTCTAGAAAGAGTTGATTTACCTTCTCCATTTTTACCTACAAATGAAACCTTCTCACCTCTCTCAAGGCTAAGATTTACATTATCTAATATTAGCTTATCATCGTAAGACTTTTTAATTCCATTGAGTTCTAGAATAACTTTTCCTGAATGCGGCGCAGGAGGAAAAGAAAAACGCATAAACGCAGTATCTTCCTCTTCTATTTCTATTCTATCAATTTTATTAAGATGTTTTATTCTTGATTGAACTTGAACTGCTTTAGTCGCTTTTGCTCTAAACCTATTTATAAAGTCTTCTGTTTGTTTAATCTCTTTTTGTTGATTTTCATAGGCGGCTAAGGTTTGCTCTCTCCTTTCTACCCTTAACTGAAGATACTTGGTATATGGAGCCTTATAATCATGAATTTTACCAAGTGAAATCTCTATTGTTCTATTAGTTAGCTCATCCAAAAAAGTACGGTCGTGAGAGATTAAGACCAAGGCTCCGGCGTAGTTCTTTAAAAAGCCTTCTAGCCATTGTATAGATTCTATATCTAAATGATTTGTTGGCTCATCGAGAAGTAGTAAATCAGCGTCTTCCAATAGGATTTTTGCCAATTCAATTCTCATTCTCCATCCACCACTAAACTCATCAGTCAATCTCTCAAAATCACTTGGCGAAAATCCTAAGCCTATAAGAATCTGTTCCATCTTTGCATCAATAGAATCTATATCTAAATGAATTAGCTTTTCATTTAATTCGGATAATTGGTCCAACAATGACAGATACTGTTCTGATTCATAGTCATCTCTTCCAACAATTTCATTGTTGATATTTTCTATTCTAGACTGAATCTCATTTATTTCAAGAAATGCAGTTTTAGTTTCTTCCCATACTGTTCTACCTCCCTCAAAATCCATATCTTGAGGTAAATAACCAATCTTAAAGTCTTGCGGATAAGAAACTTCTCCTTTATCTAACGCTTGAAGCTTAGCCAAACACTTTAATAATGTAGTTTTACCTGCACCATTTTTTCCAACTAATCCAATCTTATCTTGCTTATTTATAATAAATGAAACCTCATCCAATAGAGGTCTATCTGCAAAAGAAAGGCTTGCTTGATTTAATCCGAACATATTCGTAAAATTAACAAAGATGAATACCTTAAAATGCTAATGAATAAGAATTCTATAGATATTTCTAGAACTGCACATTTTTATAGTTTAGGTAACGATATTAAACCATCAAAAATTCTGATTGTATTGCATGGATATGGCCAAAAGGCAAACGATTTCCTTCAAACTTTTAAGAATTATACCAAAGAGGATACATTAATTATTGCACCTGAAGCAATTTCCAAATTCTATAACAAAAAGAGAGAAACAGTAAGTTCTTGGATGACATCATTACATAGAGAAGATGAAATTAAGGATTATATAAATTACCTTAATATACTAGTAGATAAAATCTATTCTAAATACGATAGTATACAGAAAATTAATGTGTTAGGATATTCTCAAGGATGTTCTACTGCAACTAGATGGGTCTTTAGCACAGATTACTCTATAAACCATATCTACCTATGCTCTGGAAGCTGTCCTCCAGAATTAAAAGGAAAAGTCAACATAAGAGCCTCTTTATATTTTGGAAATCATGATAAAATATTAAACATTTTTAAAGCTAAAGAAGAGATTGAAGCTTTTAAAAAAATACTTGCAGTTGAAAGAGTTTGCCTTTTTGAAGGAGGCCATATTGTATCAAAGGAATGTCTAGCAGAAATCAATCAATAAAAAAGCCTTGAAAATTCAAGGCTTTTTTATTGTTCTCTTATTTAGCTATTAATATTGCCACATATCGTGTTCAAAATTGATAATTTCTTGTTCGATTCGTCTAGCTTCTAATAATCTATCAATTCCTTTGGTATATCCATCTAAAGTTCTATTGTCGTAAACATTAGTTTCCTGTCTAATATAACTGGTAAATAACCTTTTTCTAAAATAGTCTTCATAAGTTACTCTTGAACCATCATTCATTGTATTATATACTTCATGATTTGCAAGGACATATCTAGCTTCCGGAAAGTAAATCCAGAAAAGACCCTTAGGTCCCTTTATAGAACCATCATCGTTAAGTTCATTAATAATTGGAAGAATCCCAATTATTCTAACTTCCATAACTGATCTTTCTCTATCAAAAAACCAATCTTCCTTCATCCAATATTTAGCAACTCTATTAGCACCTATAGGGTTTTTAACTTCAACTTCATTCATCGCACCTGTCTCCAAATCCTCATCAAAGCTGATAGTAATTTCAGTTAATTTATCTTCTGCCTCAGTTTTTGTTAATGGCACTTGAAATTGGCCACCTGCACCATCCTCTTCATAAGCAGTAATAGTACCTTCTTTTATCGCTTCATTCAAGATATCAAAAAGACTCATTCTTGTATACCCAATCTCCTTTATCGGTTCTGTTGGATAAAATAATGGATGATTCATCTTTTGTCTTAAATCAATCTCTCTCCATACTCTCTTGTAGTACATAACATCAGCCTCTCTTATATGGGTATAAGGAACTACACGCTTTGTAGGAGCTGTCTCTTTAATAAAAGCACCATCAAGTACCTTATTTTCTTGAGAAAAAAGAGTTCCACTAATAAATATGAGTGAAAATGTAAAAAGAAGTGATAAACGAATTGCTTTCATAACTTTTATATTAAATTACCTTCAATGTGACAGGAGGTAGTGTTCTTGTTGTTCCATCAGGCATTTTCACCTTAATGTCTTCAAAATAAATTTTTGAGTTAGATTTCACACGGTCGAACATCCCCTTGATTTTACCATCAAACTTATTTCCTTTAACTCTTTCTTCAGCCAAAAGTCCATTTGCCTGGGTATAACCAAAAACATAAGAGTCTACTACGACTGTAACATCAAAGTCAAAATTTTCTAATTCTGCTCTAATACCTGAAGTTGCCTTCAAGGCATTTTTTCTTAATGCACCAGAAGTTTTTCCCGCTACTTTTGCTATTGGTGTTGGAATTTGTTTCACTCTAAACTCCATTCCTCCAAGGTTTTGTCTCTCTCCATCTACTTCAGCAGAAACATTTATGTTCGTAGGTCCAACTTTTTTAACCTTCACAACCCAGCCCTCTGCAGACTTAGAAATGGTTCCTGAGGATATAGATGCCGAAATTTTATCTTTTGGAACGCCTGCAGCAGAAATATCTACTGGATTATCTACACCAATGTAGAAAACGTTCATTTTAGTCGCAGAAATTGTAGTACTTGGCTTAGCAACTTGATAATTTATAGCATAAGGATAATGCTCAATCTCTCCAGTTGGCCCTTTAAAGTCAATTACTCCTTTATAAGAAAAAAGACCTTGTGCATTTGCAGGTATCTTAATCATACCATTTCCTTTTACTACATTAACTCCTATAGTGTCGCCAGTTACTTTATTGGTAGTTGAATCATAATCATCTCCTAAATAAATCTGTGGACTCATCGTAGTATCAAATGCTGCTAAGAATACTCTAGCTTCAAAAGTATCCCCTTGCAATACGTAATTAGACGCAGGAATAATTGCCGGAGCAAGGTTTGTAAACTTGTAGGTTGATGCATCTACCTTACTTAAAAGGTATTTTATAACATCCGACTCAGCATTTCTAATATCAGTTTGCATTTTGGTTAACAAAGTGATTGTTGCAGCAGCAGGAACCCCATAAAAGTTATATGCTGGCCAATTTTCAACAACACCTGAAGCATTTTTCTTATCTTCAAAAGTAAACGTTTCACTTATTGATTTTCCAATAGCTGAACCTGGTTCTAACATGCCAATAAGCTTCTCTTTAAACTCTGTCATTTTATCAACCATAGAAAGAGCTGTAAATTCGCCTGTCTTTGGTTTAGAAGGTTCAGATCCAACAAGAAGTTGTGTTGAAAATAAATAGTTATCCTTTACCTTCACATTCATCAAGTTCAGAATGGTATCCTCTCCAAATTCATTTTTCCCCTGAATTTTATCCTTTGGTATAGTTGGCTCAATTCCAGCTATAATTTCAATTTTGATATCATCAATATAATCGACAATTTCATTAGCCATTTTTTGAACCTCTAAAGCCTTCTTATATTCAGTCTCGTACTTTTTAGGATTCTCTGCATATGAAGCACTAAAGGACGCATATTGTGCTTGGTTTTTATCCTTAAAGTTATACTTAGTCTTCTCTAAACCATCATTTACAGTAACAAATGCGTTCAAAATATCTTTTGATACGTTCATTGCAAGAAGGGCAGTCAGTACTAAGTACATCATACCAATCATTTTCTGCCGTGGGGGTAATTTACCTCCTGCCATAATCTATTAAGTTTTTAGTGTTATGTAAAAGGTTAATTATGCTTGATTTCTATTTCCTACTCCACCAGCATTCATTGCATTAAGCATATTGCCATAAATAGTGTTCAATGAACTTAAATTAGATGCTAATTCAGAAATATTCTCTCTATATTTTTCTGTACTATCTAATGAACTTTGAAGATTAGACATTAATGAATCCATACCCTCAAATGCTTTTGTACTAGCTTCCATATGCTCAGAAGCAGATTTCAATTGTAGCTCATAAACGTTATTTAACTCACTCAATTTAGCACTAATTCCTCTTAAACTTTCTGCGTATGCATTGCTATCATCAGCAGAAACCGTTAATCCTGTTAGGTTTTCAGATGCTTTAACGTAAGTTTCGGATAAATCATTTACTCTAGTTGATGCATTCTTAATATTATCAACAAATTCATTTGTTGCAACAGATGCGTCCGAAATATTATTTAAGTGTGCAGTGTGCTCAGAAAGATTTCTAAATCCAGTTCCTAAGCTTTCAATCAATTCAGGACCAATTTTAGCTTCTTCCAACATCTTATCTAACTCTTGACTAGCAGAACCAGAATGCTTTTGTCTTGATGCTTGAGTAAGAGAATCGTCTTCAATTCCTGCTAATTCAGGATAAGCTAATGTCCAATCAACTTCAGAATGTGGTGGTTCGAATGCAGAAACAGCAAAAATAAGTGCTTCCGTACTTAATCCAAGGATTAACATAGCAGATGCCCCAGGCCAATGTTCAATTTTAAAAAGCGCTCCTACGATTACAATTGCAGCTCCAAGGCCATATAAAAGACCCATCATTTTTTTTCCTTTTTTGGTCTCAAATAAAAATTCTACTATTCCCATTGTTTGTTTTATTAATATTTAGTTAGTGATTGAAATTAATTATTAAAGTTCTTCGTTATTTTCTGGTCTGCCTAAGTAAGACATTACATTTCTAAAACCGATGTAACACTTAGCAGTGTCCTGGTATTCAAAAGTTCTAGAGCCATTATGCAAATAATAAGCCACATCTTTCCAAGATCCACCTCTAATTACTTTTCTTTTTAAAGAAGGAGGATCAGAATCCTTAGCTTCATAGGTATAATCTGGATTTAAATCATGTTGAAAGTCATAAGCAGCTTCATCAAAGGCATTTGAGGTCCATTCAGCTACATTTCCAGCCATACAAAACAAACCGTAATCATTAGGATTATATGCAGTAACTTTTACTGTCTGTAATCCCCCATCATCTACATAATTTCCTCTCATCGGTTTAAAGTTACCTAAGAAACATCCTACAGTATTTCTGATATATGGCCCACCCCAAGGATACTGGTTATTATCTAATCCACCTCTTGAAGCCCACTCCCATTCTGATTCTGTTGGCAATCTAAAATACTGAACATCATTCATTCCTCTTCTTCTAAGGAAACCATTCAATAATTCCGTTCTCCAAATAGAGAAAGCCCTAGCTTGTTTCCAACTAATTCCTACTAAAGGATAATCATCATAAGCAGGATGCCAGAAATAGGTATTTGTTAATGGCTCATTGTACGAGTAAGTGAAATCATGTACCCATGCTAAAGTATCAGGATAAACGTTGATAATATCTTCCTTGATAAACACAGAACGATCTATCTGACCTTGTTCCCTGCTAAATCTTGATGCTGCTGTCTTGTAATCTATCCATGAGTATTCAAACATTAATTTCCTTGCATCTAATTGCTTTCTATCATAAAATCTTTCATAATCAGGCAAGAACATCACCTCTAATGCTTCTCTTTCTTCCTCACCTAACCAATCTATTTTAGCATCCCAGTTAATTGTAGGAGGATCAATGTCTTCCCCATATACATTTATTTCGTTTAAGTACTCTTCAGAACTAACTTCTTCCCCTAGAATTTTTCTAGCAATAGAATCTCTAACCCAGTGCACAAATTGTCTGTACTCATTATTGGTTATTTCTGTTTGATCCATATAGAATGCAGCTACAGAAACTACTTTAGTTTTCGAAAAACGAGCATTAGGTACATCCTGATCTGTATTACCCATCGTGTAACTTCCTTGAGGGATCAGCAGCATCCCATAAGGAACGGGTTGATACCAGTCAGGTCTTCCTTGAACACCTATAAGCTCTCCATTTCCTTGATCACACGCGGTGAAACCAAGAACAAAAATCATCAATATGAAGGTCAGTTTTCTCATGGCCTTAAAGTTTATTAAGCTAAAATCAGCTTTATTTGGAACTTGCAAGTATACTTTATTTTTTTGAAAAGGTTTCAATTCTTAGTTATTTACAAAAATCTAACGCTTTTGTATCTTTCTAACTTAACTTTCTTCTGAATCTTATAACAGTAGTTTAACATAAACTCTAAACTACCATCGTTATAATCTCCTAAGTCAGAAATGTTGTAATCATAAGCGAAACCAAATCTTAATCCTTCAACTTGAGGGATGTTGACTCCACCTAAGAAAGCGATAGCATCTTCGACACGATAAGTAACGCCACCCCAGACCAGATTATTGTACAGGACATTAGCATTAATATCTATTTGTGTATTAACAGCGTCTGTTTTTATGAAAAGAGAAGGCTGCAATTGAAACATTGAATTAATATCATATTCATAGCCAGCAGTAATGTAGTAATGTCTTACTTGACTAAATGCATATTGAGAATTGTCACTTAAAGATTCCGAAAAAGTTGGTTGAGTTAAGTGTGTAGATGAAATACCTACGTATAATTCTTTCGTGTAATAATAAAGTCCTAAACCTAAATCAAAAACTGTTGCTCCAGCTTCGCTATTTGGAATAAAAGGATCTTCTGTACCATCAAAGTTACCCTCTGATGTTCTCCAATCAGCCGAAATAGATTGATTAAATAAGCCAGGCTCGATACCAATACCTAACACCCCTTGAGCAATTCTATAATGATAGGCCAAAGCCAATTTCACATTTAATGAATTAATAGGACCAATTTCATCTTGAATAACCGTTAATCCTGCACCTAATTGATGCTTTTGTTTTAACTTAAAACCTCCATCTATACTTAGTACATTAGTTCTTGGGTTTCCTTCAAAACCCATCCACTGCTCTCTTGTTAATATGGTACCACAAATAGAACCATTTGAACCAGCATACCCTGGGTTTGTCGCTAAACGATTAAACATATTTTGAGTAAACTGAGGATCTTGTTGAGCCTTTACTCCCAAAATACTTACCAAACCTAACAGAAATAGCGAAATCTTTTTCATAAAACTAGCGACAGATTTTAATCCTAAACTTAAACAGTGGCCTAAAATACTTAAAAATTAATTCAGAGCACAATAATTAAAGTTACAAATTTTAAATTTTAACACAATCTATTTTAATTTTTTAAATGTTTGGAACCATCTTTCAGGTAGTTCATTCTTTAATGCAGACTCATAGTCGCTATATTGGCAAGGTAACATTAAATGCCTTTCATATTTTTTGAACATGCTAAAATGATAGGGCACTTCCATCCACCATCTATCACTTTTAGGGCTTTTATAAAAAACTATCTCTTGTTTTCCTTCGTCTATTGCAACTGTATATTTGGTATAAGAATTCTTAGAGGCAATGGGAAAGTCAGATTTCCTTTGATAAAAGCCTTCTATAAAATACCATATCATCTGCGAAATAAGATGCGCAGTTGTGTCTCTAAAATCTAAAGTAGGATTGTAGTCATAGATTCCAAAGGATGTTAACTTATCATTCATTCCAGCATATCTGGACAATTGACAAGCTTGCTCAGAAGTTAAACCATTTGGTGATGGACTAGCATGAGCAGGACTATATTGTTGCGCAATTGCCCTTAGATTAAAACTAACAAAATCAGCATTTCTTAAAACAGGCTCTGCTAGTTTAATATCATTTTTTATCACCCCTAAACGATGAATATCATAAAACAACTCATCTAATAAGTTGAGTTCTTTTTGATCTACAAAATAAGTTTGATAAGCTAGGTTACTATAATTAAAGAGAGCATTAGGTTGATGCAGTAAAATCTTACTGAAATAATTTTCTGAGTTTATCCCTTCGTCTGAATTTCCTAAAGAAAACTTAGAGTCAATAGAAACAAGATTAGCGGTTTGCTCTAGCTGAGCATAAGCTAAGTAAGTAGCGTAAGTCAAGTCTTGGCTTCCACCTAGTATTATTGGCAATATATTTTGCCTTATCAAAAAAGTTACGGATTCTTTTAAGGCAAAGTAAGTATCGTTTTGAGTATTACCTGCCTTAATAGAACCTAAATCAATAATTTTTATATCATGATTAGGTTTGTGTAATTGATACAAGTACTCTCTAACTTTTTCAGCGCCTTCAATTGCTCCAAGATTATCTACTGCCCCCCTATCTTCTTCAACACTTATTAGAGCGATATCGGCATTAGTTATTTCCTCAATAGGCAATAGACATTTACCTATTTGATTTTGACTTAACTCTTTCTCAAGAGATTTAGACCAGCTAAATGCTTCAAAATACTCTTCTATTTGCATTAGTTAGATTTCTTTTTTTTCTTAGATGTTTTAGACTTTTTTGCAGGTGCTTTCTCTTCAATCATTTTTTTTGCTTCTTCTAAAGTTAAATTCTCCACCTTAAAAGTTTTGGGCAATTCAATTTTAACCTTTCCTTTTATAATATTAAACCTTCCCCATCTAGCTTTCTGAACTGAAATACCTTCTTCATCCCAACGGTGAACATACTTTTCAATTTCCTTCTGCTTTTTAGTTTCAATCAGCTCAACAATATCCTCATGACTTAAGTTATCAAAGTTGTACTTCTTATTTACATTAATAAACATTCCATTCCACTTGATAAAGGGGCCGAATCTTCCAACTCCTTTTTGAACAGGCATATTTTCATATTCATCAATTGGAGCGTCAGCCTGCTGCTTTTCTTTTATTAACTCAATTGCTCTCTTTAAATCTACATTAGTCATTTCCTCATCTTTGGGTATAGAGACAAACATATCTCCGAATTTAACATAAGGACCGTATCTTCCTTGAGCAACTACAATTTCCTTATTTTCATATGTACCTATTGTTTTAGGAAACTTAAAAAGCTGTAATGCTTCTTCTAATGTAATCTCCCCTATAGTTTGACCAGTTAATAAACTTGCAAACTTTGCCCCCTCTGGATCATCCGTTTTCCCAATTTGGGCCATAGGTCCAAATTTTCCTATTCGAACAATCAATGGCCTTCCAGATTCCGGATCAATCCCTAAATCTCTTTCACCGCTAGCTCTGTCCGCATTTTCGAGAGTGTCTTCTATTTTTGAGTGAAATGGTGTATAGAACTCTCTTATCATCTGATCCCATTGCTTCTTCCCTTCAGCAACTTCATCAAATTGCTCTTCAATTTTAGCAGTAAAACTGTAGTCCAGAATAGTGTTAAAATGCTCCACCAAAAAATCAGTAACCACTACTCCAATATCGGTAGGAAACATTTTCTTCTTTTCGAACCCAAAGTTTTCTTTGGCTTTCACATCATTTATATTTCCATTCACCAGGGTCAATGTGGTAAAATCTCTTTGTTTACCCTCTCTGTCTTCTTTTACAACATAACCTCTATTCTGCACTGTTGAAATTGTTGGAGCATAAGTAGATGGTCGTCCTATCCCTAAAGCTTCTAGTTTTTTAACAAGACTAGCCTCCGTGTATCTTGGAGGGTAATGGGTAAAACGCTCTGTGGCAGAAACTTCTTGCATCTCGAGTTTTTCACCAACTGCTAAAGGAGGTAAAATTCCTTCCTTTTCGGAATTATCTTCATCATCTGTACCTTCTAAGTATACTTTTAAAAACCCATCGAAAAGCAATACTTCTCCTTTTGCAATAAAGCTTTCTTCAACAGTAGAAATATTAATTTTAACGGTTGTTTTTTCCAGTTTTGCATCGCTCATTTGCGAAGCAATCGTTCTTTTCCAAATCAAATCATACAACCTTGCCTGTCTTGGATCACCAGAAAATGTATGATCATTCATATAAGTCGGACGAATGGCCTCATGAGCTTCCTGTGCTCCTTTAGCTTTAGTCTTGTATGTTCTTACCTTAGAATATTCTTCCCCATAAGAAGAAATAATTTCCTTTTTGGCTGCTCCTATGGCCTCATTAGATAAATTAACCGAATCGGTTCTCATATAGGTTATCTTTCCTGCTTCATAAAGACGTTGAGCAACAGACATGGTTTGAGAGACAGAAAAACCAAGTTTCCTACTAGCTTCTTGCTGAAGCGTAGAGGTTGTAAATGGTGCAGCAGGAGATTTTTTTGCTGGTTTAGTTTCTAAGTCTTCTATAGTAAACTCAGCATCTTTACATTTTTCTAAAAATGTTTTTGCTTCTTCTTTAGTACTAAATCGTTGTGGTAATTCAGCCTTTAAAATGGAATTATCGCTGACAACAAAACCTGCCACTACTTTATAAGAGGATGAATAATTAAAATCTAAGATCTCCTTTTCCCTTTCAACAATTAATCGAACAGCTACAGATTGAACTCTACCTGCAGATAAAGATGGTTTTATCTTTTTCCATAATACAGGAGATAATTCATACCCAACTAAACGATCTAATACTCTACGGGCTTGCTGTGCATCAACTAAATCTTTATTTAATTTTCTAGGATTTTCAATTGCTTTGGTTATAGCAGACTTAGTAATTTCATGAAAAACAATTCTTTTAGTTTTTTCTTCTTTTAGATTTAAGGCTTCTAATAAATGCCATGAAATAGCCTCTCCTTCCCGATCCTCATCACTTGCTAGCCAAACTATTTCAGCTGAATTTGCGCTCTTTTTTAAATCTGCAACTACTTTCTTTTTATCATCTGAAATCACATATTGAGGTTCAAAGTTATTTTCAATATCTATTGAAATATTTTTACCAGGTAAATCTCTTATATGACCAAAACTTGATTTTACAGTAAAATCCTTCCCTAAAAACCTTTCGATGGTTTTCGCTTTTGCCGGAGACTCTACTATTACTAGGTTTTTTGACATAATTTCTTATTAATTCTTAGTGTTTAAGCTCTTAAAATCAGGGCAAATAAACCCAATAATTAACTTTCAATTGAAAAAATTCTATTTTAAATAATTCTAAGGCTTCCTTATATTATATTAATATAATATAGTTTCTTCATATTTTTAACAACGTTCTACCCTCTGTCATTTTGTCATCAAAATGATTAAATCCGTAATTTCGCAATCCAAAATATTCAAAGTATGCTAGAAACAAAGACTATAATTGAGGAGAAACAAGGAGAGGCTTTAGACCGAAAATCTAAACCTATTGCAGGGAATGGCAAAAAAGTATACATTGAAAGTTATGGATGTCAGATGAATTTTTCAGATAGTGAAATTGTAGCATCTATTTTAGAAACGGAAGGTTATAGCACAACAAGATTAATGCAAGAGGCAGATATTGTTTTTCTGAACACTTGTTCTATAAGAGAAAAGGCAGAGCAGACTGTTAGAAAAAGAATAAAAAGTTTTCGAAAAGAAAAAGTTAGAAAGCCCCATATGATTATTGGAGTCTTAGGCTGTATGGCGGAGAGAATGAAATCCAAGCTTTTAGAGGAAGAAAAATTAGTAGATGTTGTAGTTGGCCCTGATGCATATAGAGACCTACCAAGTTTATTAGAAGAAGTTGATGGAGGGAGAAAAGCCGTTAATGTAATTCTTTCTAAAGAAGAAACTTATGGCGACCTAAACCCAGTTAGATTAGGAGGAAATGGCGTAACAGCTTTTGTTTCTATTACAAGAGGATGTGACAATATGTGCACTTTCTGTGTGGTACCATTTACTAGAGGAAGAGAAAGAAGTAGAGAGCCAGAAAGTATTTTAAATGAAGTGAGACAGCTTTCTAAAGATGGCTACAGGGAGATTACGCTTCTTGGGCAAAATGTTGATTCCTATTTATGGTATGGTGGCGGTCCGAGAAAAGACTTTGATAAGTTAAGCAAAGAAGAAAAGGAACGAAGTGTAAATTTTGCTCAACTCATGGACCTTGTGGCGCCAATAGATAGGAAAATCAGAATTCGTTTTTCTACATCCCACCCAAAAGATATGACAGATGATGTTTTAAAAGTAATGGCAAAACATGAAAATATCTGCAAATATATTCACCTACCCTTTCAATCAGGAAATTCTAGGATATTAGAAATGATGAACAGAGGTTACACTAGAGAATGGTACATTAATCGAATAGAGGCAATTAAAACTATTATCCCGGATTGCTCTATTTCTGCAGATGTAATTACAGGCTTTTGTTCTGAAACAGAAGAAGAACATAAAGACACTCTAAGTCTTATGGAATACGTAAAGTATCACTTTGCATACATGTTTAAATATTCTGAAAGACCAAATACTCTAGCTCAAAGAAAGTATGAAGATGATATTCCTGAAGAAACCAAGGCTAGAAGATTGAGTGAAATTATTGATTTACAGCAAAAACATTCTTTAGAGCGTCTTCAAAAGGACGTTGGTAAAACCTATGAAGTATTAGTGGAGGGAGTTTCAAAAAAATCTGAAAACGAATTATATGGCAGGACAACACATAATTCAGTTGTTGTTTTTCCAAAAGAAAATTATAAAGCAGGTGACTATGTGATGGTCAAGATTAATTCTTGTACATCTGCTACATTAATTGGCGAAGCAATATGAATGTAGATCAGATAAAACAGCGTTTTGGTATCATTGGTAATTCCCCCTTATTAACAAGGGCCATAAATATAGCCTCTCAAGTTGCCCCAACCGATTTATCTGTCCTCATTTCAGGAGAAAGTGGAACAGGTAAAGAAGTGATGCCGCAAATAGTGCATCAATTAAGCTCTAGAAAACACAACAAGTACATTGCTGTTAACTGCGGTGCAATTCCCGAAGGAACAATAGACTCAGAACTTTTTGGTCATGAGAAAGGATCTTTTACAGGCGCTCATGAAACTAGAAAAGGTTACTTTGAAGTTGCTGATGGAGGTACAATTTTTTTAGATGAAGTTGCAGAGTTGCCACTATCTACTCAAGCTAGACTACTAAGAGTTTTAGAAACTGGTGAATTTTTAAAGGTAGGTAGCTCAAAAGTTCAAAAAACGAATGTTAGAATAGTTGCTGCTACCAATGTAAATATTCCTGAAGCTATAAAAAGAAATAAATTTAGAGAAGATTTATATTACAGACTAAACACAGTGCCCATTGAAGTTCCTCCTCTAAGAGACCGCAAAGAGGACATTCATTTGATTTTTAGAAAATTTGCTAGTGATTTCGCAGATAAATATAAAATGCCAACAATCAGACTGACAGAAGGTGCAAAAGAAAAGCTAATGAAGTATCGTTGGCCCGGAAATGTAAGGCAACTAAAAAATGTAACTGAACAAATTTCAGTTATTGAAAAAGAAAAGGAAATTGATGAAGAGACCTTAATCAAATACTTACCCATTTCTTCAAACACTTCTCTCCCGGTATTATACCAAGGCGATCAAGATGGTTTAAGTGAAAGAGAGATTCTTTACAAGGTTCTTTTTGAAATGAAAAAGGACGTGACCGATCTAAAACAGATTGTGCGTCAGATTATGAATGGTGACAATTCCATAAAAGAAGAAGAAATTAGCAAGCAATTAATGGAAAGATTGTATACCGAAGAGCTTGCTGATAAAGAAAAGCAAGCTAGCATACAATTTCATCAAAAAGAAACCAAAGAAGAGAAAGGCATCAAACCAATTGAAGTAAAAGATAATTTTGAAGATTATCGAGAGGATTATCAAGAAGTTGAAGTGGAAGAGGAATCATTATCTATTTCGGAAACCGAAAAAAAATTGATTAAGAGAGCATTAGAGAAACACCAAGGAAAAAGAAAGTATGCTGCGGAAGACTTAGGGATTTCGGAAAGAACCTTATATAGAAAAATTAAAGAATACGAGATTGAATGAATAGGCTGATACTCCCCTTTTTAATTGCTTTAATAGTTAGCACTTTCTATTGGTCTTGCTCTACTTCGTATTCATTCACAGGCGCATCTATATCGCCTGAAGTAAAAACTGTTTCCATAGATTTTTTTTCCAGCTACGCTCCTTTAGCTCCACCAATAGCCGGTCAGCTATTTACAGAAGCAATGAAAGATATATTCTTATCCCAAACAAACCTAGTATTAGTTAAATCCAATGGAGATCTAGAATTTTCGGGCTCAATTACTGGTTACAGAACCTCTCCAGTTGCTATTCAAGGTAATGAAACAGCAGCTTTAAATAGAGTTACAATGACTGTAAATGTAAAATTCATTAATAACATTGATGAGAGCCAAAGTTTTGAAACTAATTTCTCCAGATTTGAAGACTTTGAAACATCACAAGACCTATCTTCTGTTGAGGAAGAGATAATAAGAAGTATTAACGATCAGCTTACTCAAGATATATTTAATAAATCTGTAACCAACTGGTAATGAGAAAGAGTGACTTTACAGACTATCTAATAGAAATTAAAAATCTCAACCAAGAAGCTATTTCTGTTCTTGACCCAGTATTAGAAAAGTTTCCATATTTCTCTGCTGCTCACATTCTGAAAAGTAAGGCATTAAAAAAAATTGATAGTATTGAGTTAGAGAAACAATTGAGGATTGCTGCCGCCTATTCTGGTGATAGGAAACAACTACAAAGTCACTTAACAAATATTGAATCAGATATTGTTACTGACTTAGAATCGGAAATTATTATAGAGTCAAAAGATATAATTGAAGAGGAGAATATCTACGATAACACTTTAGAACAGCAAATCCTTGTTGAAGCAATCAATAGTTCCATACTGCAAGAAATACCAAATGAGATAGAAGAAAAGAATGAATTAATAGAAGAAGAGGAAATAGTTACTGAAAAACCATCATTTGACACGGAGACCTTACACAGTTTTAGTAGTTGGTTAGGTCATTTTTCTAATCAAAAAGTAGAGTTTATTAAACCACAAAATGAAAAGTTAGTAGCAATATCTCAAGCTGCCAAGAGCATTCAAAAGAAGGCTGAATTCTACTCTGCATCTAAGATGGCTAAGCTAAGTGTACAAGAAGATGATGATTTAATTACTGAAACTTTAGCTAATGTTTATGTTAGTCAGGCAAACTATCAAAAGGCAATTATAGCCTTTGAAAAATTACAGTTGAAATTCCCGGAAAAAAAGATTTATTTTGCAGGCCGAATTAAAGAAGTCCAACTTCTTGCTAAATCATAAACAATGTTTGTATTTGTATCCGTTTTAATTTTTATAATAGCAATCTTATTAATACTTGTTATTTTAGTGCAGAACCCTAAAGGTGGTTTAGCTTCTAACTTTTCCTCTTCTAACCAAGTTATGGGTGTTAGAAAAACAACAGATTTCTTAGAAAAAGCTACATGGACATTAGGAATTGCATTATTAATTTTTAGTGTGGTATCTTCTTCTTTAATTGGAGGCCCAACAAAAGCTGTTAGCAATAATGAGTCAGAATTGACTGATGAAGCCAATCAAGTAATTATTCCACAGAGTCAAGCGCCACAGATTCAAGAAGGTGTACCAGTAGATCAAAATGCTGCTCCCTCTTCAAGTTCACAAGAAAATGACCTCTTACCTCAAGGAGACGAAGAAGAAGAATAGGAGTAGATTTAGAGAAATTTAAAATGTCAGTATGTCAGCCATGCTGACATTTTTTTTTGCTTTAAACTGAAACACTGCAAATATTTCCGCCTTTCTATGCAATAAGGAATTGGCACAAAATGTGATTTGCTGTGTCCAAATATTTTTAACTTAAAATAAAATTCAATGTCAGTAAATGTAAAACCTTTAGCAGATAGAGTTCTAGTTGAACCAGCTGCTGCAGAAGAAAAAACTGCGGGTGGAATAATTATTCCTGATACAGCTAAGGAGAAACCGCAAAGAGGAAAAATAGTTGCTGTAGGTAGTGGTACAAAAGATGAGCCGTTAACCGTAAAAGTAGGAGATAATGTTCTTTATGGGAAGTACGCAGGTACTGAACTAAGTATAGAAGGACATGATTATTTGATCATGAAAGAGTCAGATATATTCGCAATAGTTTAATTCAAAAAAATTAAAATAAAATGGCAAAAGAAATAACATTTGACACGGAAGCAAGAAATGCTCTTAAAGCAGGAGTAGATAAACTTGCTAACGCTGTAAAAGTAACATTAGGACCTAAGGGCAGAAATGTTATTATTGACAAAAAGTTTGGAGCACCAAGCGTAACTAAAGATGGTGTATCTGTAGCAAAAGAAATTGAGTTAAAAGATCCTATTGAAAATATGGGAGCTCAAATGCTAAAAGAAGTAGCTTCTAAAACTGCAGACGATGCAGGTGATGGAACAACAACCGCTACAATTTTAGCACAAGCAATAGTTACCCAAGGATTGAAAAACGTTGCAGCAGGAGCAAATCCAATGGATTTAAAAAGAGGAATAGACAAAGCTGTAATTGATATCATTTCAGAATTGAAAAAACTCTCTCAGACTGTAGGAGAAGATTCAGAAAAAATTGAGCAGGTAGCTACAATTTCCGCAAATAATGACAATTCAATTGGGAAATTGATTGCCGAAGCAATGGGAAAAGTGAAGAAAGAAGGAGTTATTACTGTTGAAGAAGCAAAAGGCACTGAAACTACTGTTGAAGTAGTAGAAGGTATGCAGTTCGATAGAGGTTACTTATCTCCATACTTTGTAACAGATACAGAGAAAATGGAAGCGGAGCTTGAAAATCCATACATCTTAATCTACGACAAGAAGATTAGTAGTATGAAAGATCTTTTACCTGTATTGGAAAAGACAGCTCAATCTGGCAGACCATTATTAATTATTGCTGAAGATGTTGAGGGTGAAGCTTTAGCTACTTTAGTGGTAAATAAAATAAGAGGTTCTCTTAAAATTGCAGCTGTTAAAGCTCCAGGTTTTGGAGACAGAAGAAAAGCAATGCTAGAAGACCTTGCTATCTTAACAGGTGGTACTGTTATCTCTGAAGAAAGAGGCTATAAATTAGAAAATGCTGATTTAGCAGATCTTGGAGAGTGTGAAAAAATCACGATTGACAAAGACAATACCACCATTGTAAATGGAGCAGGTAAGAAAGACGACATTAAAGCTAGAGTAAATCAGATAAAAGCTCAAATTGAAAATACTACATCTGACTACGATAAAGAAAAGCTTCAAGAAAGACTTGCAAAATTAGCAGGTGGTGTTGCTGTTCTTTACGTTGGTGCTGCTTCTGAAGTAGAAATGAAAGAGAAAAAAGACAGAGTTGATGACGCATTACATGCAACCAGAGCAGCTGTAGAAGAAGGAATTATTCCAGGTGGTGGAGTTGCTTTCATTCGTTCGTTAAGTGTCTTAGAAGGCAAAAAAGGAGAAAATGCGGATGAAACAACAGGAATAGCTATTGTTAGAAGAGCTTTAGAAGAGCCTTTAAGGCAGATTGTTGCAAATAGTGGTGGTGAAGGTTCTGTAGTCGTACAGAAAATCAGAGAAGGCAAAGGAAACTATGGTTACAATGCCAGAACTGAAGAATTTGAAGATTTATTGAAAGCAGGTGTTATTGACCCAACAAAAGTGGCAAGAGTAGCTCTTGAAAATGCAGCTTCTATAGCAGGAATGCTTTTAACAACAGAGTGTGTTATCTCTGATGTAGAAGAAGAATCTGCAGGTGGCGGAATGCCAGCTGGAGGTGGAATGCCTGGAATGGGTGGCATGGGCGGAATGATGTAAAACCCAAACCAAGACCAAATAAAAAGCCCGGCTAACTAGCCGGGCTTTTTATTTATGTTTAGCTTATCTAAGCTAGTTTTGCTTTTACCAAATCGGCAATCATTTTCCCATCTGCTCTACCAGCAGTTTTCTTATTAACCATTCCCATCACCTTACCCATATCTGCCATCGAAGAAGCTCCGGTAGTACTTACCACTTCGTCTACTATAGTTTTCACTTCGTTTTCAGTTAACTGTTGAGGTAAATAAGCTTCAATAACTTTTATTTGCTCTTCTTCTGGTTCAGCTAAGTCTATTCTTCCTTCAGTGCGAAAGATAGCTGCAGCATCCTTTCTTTGCTTTACTAACTTTTGTAATAATTTCATACCTGCTTCTTCCGAGTCGTCTCCACCACCCTTTTCTGTTGCAGAGACTAGCAAAGCAGATTTAATAGCCCTCAAAGCTTCTAATTTAGATTTGTCTTTAGCCTTCATTGCAGCTTTTATATCTTCGTTAATTCTATCCGTTAAGCTCATTTTATTTTTTTTACAAATATCTGATTCTTATATAAAAAAAGAGGTGCAAATAATGCACCTCCACCCCTTTTATGATATAGTATTAACCACTAATCCACATTATCATGCAAGAAGCTATTGTTTTGCTTTAAAGAAGTTTTATTGTCCTCATCTTCTCCAAGTGTATATCTTGAAACATTGGATTCTGATGAATGAGGTGTATCATCTAATTTAATGTTACGTCTCTTATAAGCAGGCTCTTTTTCTAATTCATTTATCCCACCTGGCACTCTCATTTTATGACTAAGTGCTTTTAATTTACTTATCCTATCTTGACTCTTCTTAAGTTGGTCTTCTTCATTTATTGAACCTCTTCCCTCTTCAGCTTCTTTCTTATTCATAGATAATGAATCGTCTGAATTTTGACTATTTTCGTCATCTGATGAAACTTCATCATCTAAATTAAACCTCTTAATGGTAGGCTGCGAAGAGTGACTATCAAAATCATCCTTAGGCCTTATTTCAAACTCAAAGCTTTTCTGCTCTTCTTTATTTTTTAAAAATGGCTCGTCTAAAGATTCTGACTCCTCTTCAACAACTTCGTTCTCTAAAGATTGTGTAATATCGGTATTGACCTCATCATTCAAGTTTCTTACTACCTTTTCTACTCTTTTCTCTAAGTTAAAGCCTGTTGGTTCAGAAGTACCAAAACCTGTAGCTATGATAGTAACACTAATCTTATTTCCTAAAGACTCATCTACTCCATTACCCCAAATAATATCTGCAGTGTTGCCAGATTCATTTTGAATATACTCTGTTATTTCGTCTATTTCATCCATCGAGACCTCTTCCTCTCCAGATGTAATGTTTAAAAGGATGTAATTTGCTCCAGTAATATCGTTATCGTTCAATAATGGACTTGCTAATGCCTGACTTACTGCCTTAACTGCTCTTCCTTCTCCTTCAGCTGCAGCAGAACCCATAATAGCGGTTCCTCCGTCTTTCATCACAGTTTTAACATCTTCGAAGTCAACATTTATATAACCTGCAACCGTAATAATCTCTGCTATACCTTTTGCTGCAACAGTTAAGATGTCATCTGCTTTTGAGAATGCCTCCGATATTTTTAAATTACCATGCATTTCTCTCAACTTATCGTTACAAATTACTAAAAGAGTATCTACATTATCTCTTAAGCCTGCTAGACCTTCGTCTGCTTGCATCTTTCGTCTTCTTCCTTCAAAGGTGAAAGGCACTGTTACAATTCCAACGGTTAAGATCCCCATTTCTCTAGCTGTTTGAGCTATAATTGGAGCGGCTCCTGTTCCTGTTCCACCACCCATTCCGGCGGTAATAAATACCATCTGAGTATTCTTTTCGAAAAGCTCTTTAAGCTCATCAATGTTTTCAATGGCTGCATTTTTACCAACCTCAGGATTTGAACCTGCACCTCTTCCTTCCGTTAGGGTTGAGCCTAATTGAATCTTATTTGGAATAGGACTTTGATCTAAAGCTTGTTGGTCTGTATTGCAAATAATGAAATTTACGCCAGTTATCCCTTGCTGGTACATGTGGTTAACTGCATTACTTCCACCACCTCCAACACCGATAACTTTAATAATTGATGACTGATCTTTTGGCAAATCAAATTTCATAATATTGAGTTTTTATTGATTTATTATTCTTCATCTTCTTCGAAGAATTGTTTTCCTTTTTTTAACATGCTTTGTAAAAAGCCACTTTTTGTTTTATCTCCTTGTCTTACCTTAATGGTTTCTTCATCTACTTTTACTCTTCCTTTCTGCTTATCCAACTTCTCAAAACCTTTCAGAATAAGACCTATACCTGTAGCATACATTGGACTTGTAACCTCTTTAGGGTTTCCCTGAGCTAAATACTCATTTGGATATCCTATTCTGGTATCCATTCCCGTTACAAACTCAAAGAGCTGCCTTATATGCTTCATTTGAGACCCACCACCAGTAATAACCATACCGGCAATGAGTTTATTCTCATATCCGCTGTTTTTTATTTCGTAATAAATATGTTCTATTATTTCTTCTAGTCTAGCTTGAATAATATGGGAGAGATTTTTAATAGATATTTCTTTAGGATCTCTGCCGCGAAGCCCTGGAATGGAAACTATTTCATTCTCTTGACTCTCATTAGCTAAAGCGGAGCCGAATTTTATTTTCAGCAACTCTGCTTGATTCTTAATGATACTGCAGCCTTCTTTAATATCTTCGGTTATCACATTTCCACCAAATGGAATTACTGCTGTATGTCTAATAATACCATCTTGAAAAATGGCTAAATCTGTAGTTCCTCCTCCAATATCTACCAATACTACACCTGCCTCTTTTTCCTCTTCACTTAGGGTTGCAGCAGCAGAAGCTATTGGCTCAAGAATAACGTCCTGAACTTCTAGGTTGGCCTTATGAACGCACTTATGTATATTTTTTGCAGCAGCAACTTGTCCGGTAATAATATGAAAATTAGCTTCTAAACGAATACCTGACATCCCAATAGGGTCTTTGATGCCTTGTTCATTATCTACAATAAATTCTTGAGGTAACACATCAATTATTTCTTCACCAGGAAGAGTAACCAATTTAAACATATCGTTTATCAGCAAGTCAATATCCTCTTGTGCAATTTCATCATCCAAGGTATTTCTCATTTTAATACCTCTATGCTGCAAACTCTTAATATGCTGACCTGCTATACCAACATTTACAATCCTTACATCAACACCTGATTTTTCTTCAGCTTGCTCAACAGCAGTTCTTATAGATTGCACTGTCTTCTCAATATTAGCAACCACCCCTCTAGAAACACCGAGTGAGTCTGACTTACCCATTCCTAATATCTCCAGCTTGCCATGTTCGTTCTTTCGACCAACCATGGCGACAATCTTAGTAGTCCCTATGTCTAAACCTACAACTATATCGTTGGCAGCTTCCATATTTATTTTCTTTTAGTACAAACTATTTGCTTACTAAACCTCAGGTCAATTTTACTATACTCATTCCAGCCTGTCTTACTAAGGCCTTTATCGTAGAACAATTTTAACTTGTTAAACTTTCGAGCAATATCGACGGTTTCTCCCATTACAATTCTATGATTTCCAATTCGTGGAATCAATTCAAACTCAGATTCTTTATTAACATGCAACTGTTCAATCTGAGCCTTCCAAAACTCATCCTTACTAATAAAATAGGCTAGTTCATAGATATTATCGACAATAACTTGACTAGCTATTGAATCAGGTATTTCTTTGGTATTCCATCTACTTAAACGATAAAAACTATCGTTAAAAGCACCTGTAACTACCATAACCCTTGATGTGTAGTTCGAACTAGTAGGCATTAAATACCCGCTTGAGTCTATATAAAAACTTTCTCCCAACTTATTGATTATTCGAACTATAGGTGTACGCTGTTGAATAGCAATATTGAGCTTGCCATCAAGTGTTTTATAAACCTCTGTAGAGGCAATCGCAGGATGATTTTTGAGCTTATACTCTAAACTTTCTAAATTAATCTCGCGCAATAATTTACCAACTACAGTGTCCATTTCATGATAGACCATTAAATCAATATCCGACTCCTCTATGAAGTAATTGCCATTAGAATGATCTATCTCAATGTTTATCTCTTTACATATTTGACTATTTAATTCTTTTTCTGAGAAGCCCAGAATCGCACCAATAACAGTCAAAACCAAGAACAAAAGGACAATATTTAATATTTTTTGCTTCATGCGTAATAATCAATTATAGGTTCTACCATGGTGTCAATATCTCCTGCACCTGCTGTTACCAATAAATCCACATTTCTACTTTTTAGAATATTCATTAGCTGTGCTTTTTGGCAAATCGGTACACCTTCTTTATTAACCTTCGCACTTAACCACCTCGAATCTATCCCTTCAATAGGCAGTTCCCTGGCTGGATATATCTCGAGTAAAATGAGCTCATCACATGTGGCTAAAACCTCTCCAAATTCCTCTCCAAAATCTTTAGTTCTGCTAAACAAATGAGGTTGAAAAACCATAGTGATTTTCCTAGTAGGATAAAGTTGCCTGATAGATTTAATAAGAGATTCTAACTCCTTTGGATGATGCGCGTAATCATCAATATAAACGAATTCTGAGGTATTAATATGCACATCAAATCTTCGTTGCACGCCTCTAAAACTAGATAAAGCCTCCTTAATTATTTTCTGATCTACCCCAACAGCTAAAGCAACTGAAGCCGCAACAGCTGCATTTTCAACATTATGAATACCTGGTAATCCACAAACTAAATTTTCAATAAGCTTACCTTCTTGTTTCAAGTCAAAAACATAGTTGCCGCTCTCAATTCTAATACGTTCAATAGATACTTCTGCCTTATCCTCTTCTATGGCATACTCCTTTATGCTGACATCATTTTTAGAATTTAACCTCTCTGCAATACCAAAATGCGAGAACAGCTTTCCTTTGACTACTATTTGGTCTATCAACTTGCTATAAGTATCTAATAAATCTTTCTCCGACTCATAGATATCTAAATGATCTAAATCAACAGAGCTTACTACTAAAATATTTGGGTGAAGTTGCAGGAAAGAACGATCAAATTCATCTGCTTCTGTTAGCATAATTTCTGCCTCCGGATCTAATATTAAATTGGTACCAAAGTCTCTAGAAATTCCACCTAAAAATGCGTTAAATTTTTTATTGCCCTTTTTCAATAGATGGGCAATCATAGAAGTTATGGTAGTTTTCCCATGTGTTCCTGCTACTGCTATTGTAAAAATACCTTTACTAAGTAGGCCTAGTACTTCCGCTCTTTTTAAGCACTCAAAGCCATTCTCTTTAAAATAGTTTAAAATTGCATCGTCTTTAGGGATAGCCGGTGTATAAATTACTAAAACCTCTTCTTTTTCTCTAAAAGGATGAGGCACTGCATCTTCCTCATTAATGTGCGTTACACCGATACCTTCAGCTTGCAGTCTTTTAGTCATTTGATTAATTGCCTTATCGTAGCCAATTACCTGATGCCCCATAGCATGGAAATATCTAGCCAAGGCGCTCATACCTATCCCACCTATTCCTACTAAATAGACTTTTTCTTTAAATGCCTTATTCATCTTTTAGAGCTAGTTTAATTACTTCATCAGCAATAATATCATCTGCATCGTGATAACCAAGTGGCTTTATATTATCGGCTAAACGGCCCAATTCTTCTTCATTATTTATCAGCTCCAATACTTTCTTGCCAAGCTTAGTTCGAACAGCACTATCTTCAATGATATGCGCAGCATTTAAAGTGGTCAATACTTTTGCATTCTTGGTTTGATGATCTTCTGCAGCTGATGGTAAGGGAACGAAAATAGAAGGCTTCATTACCAAACATAATTCTGAAACTGCAAGTGCTCCCGCTCGAGAAATAACCAAGTCTGCAGCAGCATAAGCATAATCCATTTGCTTTATGAATGGGTGTACCTTAATCCATTCTTCCTTTCCTTCTATATCCTTTATCGCTCTATCGTGGTAGAGTTTACCAGTTTGCCAGATTAGTTGAAAGCCCTCTTCTTTCCACAATTCTAAAGAAGCTGCTACACCTTCATTGACAGACCAAGCACCTAGGCTACCTCCAACAATTAGCAAAGTCTTCTTCTTACTATCTAATTGAAAGTATTCCATTGCTCGCTCTCTCTTACCTTCCAATTTTACCACTTCTTTTCTCACAGGGTTACCTGTTATTATAATTTTTTGCTTTGGAAAAAACTTTTCCATTTCATGATAGGCAACACAGATTTTTGAGGCCTTTTTTGCAAGTATTTGATTAGTCACTCCTGCGTAGGAATTCTGTTCTTGAATAAGTGTAGGCACTTTTGCTTTATTAGCTTGTCTTAACAAGGGTCCACTTGCGTAGCCACCTACACCAACAGCTACATCAGGTTTAAAGTCATTGACAATTTTTTTAGCCCTCCATATACTTTTTAAAAGCATGAATGGGAATTTTAAATTCTTTAAGCTTAGTCTTCTTTGAAATCCCATAATTGGAAGACCTATGATTTTATAGCCTGCTTCAGGAACTTTTTCCATTTCCATTCTTCCTAAAGCACCTACAAAAAGTATTTCGGCATCTGGCTTCTTCTTTTTTACGGCATTGGCTATTGCAATAGCAGGAAAGATATGCCCTCCTGTACCTCCTCCACTTATGATGACTTTAATTTTTGACATAGCTATTTGAATTAGTTACATCAGATTCAGAATCATCACCTTCTACACTTCTACTTACACTTAAAATAATACCTACTGCAAGACAAGTAAACCAAATGGAGGTTCCACCCATAGAAACCATTGGCAAAGGCTGTCCGGTTACGGGAAATAGATTGACAGCAACCGCCATATTAATCATTGCTTGAAAGACCAAGCTAAAACTTAAACCTATGGCCAAGAGAGCTCCAAAAGTTCGGGGTGCTTTATTTGCTATTCGTATACTCCTATAAAATAAAATTAGATAGAGAAGCATAATAAAAGTTCCACCTATTAATCCATACTCCTCAATAACTGTTGAAAAAATGAAATCAGAATAAGATTGAGGTAAAAAGTTTCTTTGCGTACTTCGGCCAGGACCTTTACCTATAATACCACCTGAGGCGATGGCAATTTTAGATTGCTCTGCTTGATAGTTTTCTTGCGCCTTTCCACTGGAAAAGTTCTCGATTCTATTTTTCCAAGTACTAACTCTACTGGTATAATTAGAATTTAGAACAACCGCAATAAAAATCACCAAACAAACCACTCCAATAGAAACTAAAGAAATGATATAAGCTAAGTTTATACGACCAACAAACATGAGCACTAAACAAGTAGCAAAAAGCATGGCAGCAGTAGAAAAGTTAGCAGGAAGAATTAATCCACAAACAATTAAAATAGGAATCATAATTGGCAAGAATGCATGATTGAAATCCTTAATATTTTCCTGCTTTCTAGATAGCATTCTAGCTAAAAACATAATCAAGGCTAGCTTTGCTAAATCAGAAGTTTGAAAACTTTGATTGATGATAGGTATGGTTAACCAACGAGCCGCGTCATTTACACTAGCACCTACAAGCAAGGTAAATAGCAATAGAGGTATAGCCAGAAGCAATCCTATTTGAGAAATCCGTGAATAATATTTATAATTCACTTTATGCGCAAAATACATTAGAGAAAAGCCAATCATTAAAATTATGCTATGCTTAAAAAGATAGAACTCTGTATTACCTCCTTGGTATTTATATGCCAAAGTGACTATTGAACTGTAAACAACCAACACAGAAAAAATAGCCAAAAGGGTAACTACTGCCCAGATAACTCTATCTCCTTTAATATATTTAAAAAGAGTTTGCATTTATAGCGCTCTAACCGCTTGCTTAAATTGATGACCTCTGTCTTCGTAATTCTCGAACAAATCAAAACTTGCACATGCAGGGGACAATAAAACTACCTCTCCATTTTTGCCTATTTCGTAAGACTTTCTTACTGCATCTTGCGCAGAATTAGACTCTTCTAGAATTGGAACAACTCCCTTAAAAGCTTCTATTATTTTAGAATTATCCTTTCCAAGACATACAATTGCCTTTACTTTCTCTTCTACTAAACTCAATAGTTCAGAGTAGTCGTTGCCTTTATCCACTCCACCTACTATCCAAATTACAGGTTTATTTAAACTTTCTAAGGCATACCAAGTTGAATTTACATTGGTTGCTTTAGAGTCGTTTATAAACTCTATACCATGTATTGTAGCTACTCTTTCCAAACGGTGTTCTACGTTTTGAAAATCGGTAAGACTCTCACGGATTAATTCTTTTCTTAAATCTAAAATCCGACTGGCTATTCCTGAAGCCATCGAATTGTACAAGTTGTGTTTACCTTGTAATGCTAAATCATGTATTGACATATCGAAATGGTTGTTATTAATGTTTATTATTAGTTTTTCGTCTTTTATATATGCTCCATTATTCATTTCCTCATGAATACTGAAAGGGATTTTTTGAACTTCAGAGTCTACTGTTTTGAGCTTCTTCTGGATAGCTTCATCATCTTGATTGTAGATGAAAAAGTTTTTATTATTTGAATTCTTTATCATGCGAAACTTTGCATCTACATACTTTTCAAAATCATACGCATAGCGATCTAAATGATCTGGGGTGATATTTAGAATAATTCCAATATCTGCTTGAAAAGAATCAATATCATCTAACTGAAAGCTGCTTATTTCTAGCACGTAGAATTCAAAATCTTCATTTGCAACTTGCTCTGCAAAGCTCTTTCCAACATTTCCTGCCAAACCAACCTTTAGGCCTGCCTTTTTCAGAATATGGTATAGTAAATAAGAAGTGGTTGTTTTACCATTACTACCGGTTATTCCAATGTGAAAGGCATTTGAAAAGCGATAGGCAAATTCGATTTCGGAAATAACTTTTATTCCTTTCTTCTTAATCTTTTGAATTAGCTCAATTTCATTAGGAATACCTGGACTTTTTACTATTTCTTCGCATTGCAAGAGTTTGTCTAAGCTGTGTTGCTTCTCTTCCCATTCAATTTCATAATTTGTAAGAACCTCCTTATACTTTTGCTTTATTTCTGAACTATCAGTTACAAAGGGTATAAGACCTTTTTTCTTTGCTAAAATCGCAGCGCCAACTCCACTCTCACCTGCTCCAATTATTCCTATCATTTACCTCAACTTTAAAGTCACTATAGAAAGGATTGCTAGCATTACACCAACTATCCAGAACCTAGACACTATCTTCGATTCATGAAATCCTTTCTTTTGATAATGATGGTGAAGGGGTGCCATTAAAAACACTCTTTTACCCTCTCCAAACTTCTTTTTGGTGTATTTGAAATAAGCAACTTGTATCATCACCGATAGATTCTCAATGAGAAACACGCCGCAGAAAACAGGAATTAATAGTTCTTTTCGGATTGCTAAAGCAAAGACGGCTATTATCCCTCCTAAAGCTAGACTACCGGTATCGCCCATAAAAACTTGAGCAGGATAAGAATTGTACCACAAAAAGCCCACACAAGCTCCCACGAAAGCACCAATAAATACAACCAATTCTCCCGAATTTGGGATATACATGATATTCAAGTAATCTGCAAAAATGGTATTACCAGAAACGTAGGCAAAGACTGCTAAAGTGACTCCAATAATTGCCGAAGTTCCTGTAGCTAGGCCATCTAAGCCATCTGTCATATTTGCCCCATTGGAAACGGCCGTAATGATGAAAATGACTATTGGAATAAAAATCAACCAGGCATAATCTAAAGCATTCTCACAGCACCAATCGATTAAAGAGCCATAGTCAAATTCATTATTCTTAACAAAAGGGATAGTTGTTACCATGGACTTATCCTCTTGCCAGACCTCTTCTAATGCAGCTCCAACCGTAACTACTTGATCTGTTTCAACCTTGTGCTTTACGGTAACTCCATCGTTGAAGTAAAGAATAGACCCCACGATTAATCCAACAAATACTTGACCAATGATTTTAAACTTGCCGGCCAACCCCTCCTTATTCTTCTTAAAAACCTTGATATAATCATCTATAAACCCAATTAAACCTAATAGCACTGTTGAAATGAGCATTAAAATGATGTAGATATTATCTAGGCGAGCAAATAAGATGGTAGGAATTAAAATAGAGGCTAAAATGATTAGTCCTCCCATTGTTGGTGTTCCTTGTTTGGTTTTCTGTCCTTCTAAACCTAAATCTCTTACTGTTTCGCCTACTTGCTTTCTATGAAGCAAACGAATAATAGACTTTCCAAAAACCATAGATATTAAAAGGGAAACAATAACCGAAGCTGCTGTTCTAAATGTAATGTACTGGAAAACACCTGCTCCCGGCACATCTAATTCGTTTAAGTATTCAAATAGGTAGTAAAGCATATCTAGTTGAGTTTTGATTTTGCATTCAAGGCTTCGTTTAATTCTTCAGAATCATCAAAATGATTTCGAACTCCATTAATCTCTTGGTAGGTTTCGTGTCCTTTACCAGCAATTAAAATCACATCTTCTTTTTGTGCTAAAGCACAAGCGGTTCTAATAGCTTCTTTTCTGTTTACCATAGAAAGAGTTTTTGCTCTTTGACCTGCATTAAGACCCTCGAGCATTTCATTAATGATTAACTGAGGATCTTCTGTTCTAGGATTATCTGAAGTAATTACAATTTGATTACTAAACTGAGCAGCAATTGCAGCCATTTTTGGCCTTTTAGTCCGATCTCTATCTCCACCACAACCTACAACTGTTATCACCTTCCCTTTGGGACCTATATCTTTTATGGTTTTTAATACATTCTCTAATGCATCAGGAGTATGCGCATAATCAACAATACCATGAATATTGTTCTTATAGGTATATTGGAACCTACCATCTACAGAACTTAATGTGCTTAATTCTCTTAGAATATCGGTCTTATCTTCTCCCAGTAATTTTGCTACGCCATAGACAGCGGTTAAGTTGTAGGCATTGAATTTCCCTATTAATGGACTCCAAAAATCAACCCCATCTACCTTTAAACTAAGACCTTCAAAACTGCTTTCTAAGACCCTACATTTAATATTAGCGGCTGATTTTAAACCATAGTAATTCTTCTCAGCTTTTGAATTTTGCAACATCACCTCTCCATTCTTATCGTCCTTATTGGAAAGGGCAAAAGCATGTTTTGAAAGGCCAGTAAAAAATAACTGCTTAGCTTCTATATATGCCTTAAATGTTTTGTGAAAATCTAAATGCTCATGCGTAATATTGGTAAAAACGCCACCTCTAAAATAAAGACCGGCTATTCTATTTTGAACTACAGCATGAGAACTAACTTCCATAAAACAATACTCACAACCTGCAGAAACCATTCTAGCAAGCAGTTGATTTAAAGCCACTGAATTAGGTGTTGTATGCGTTGACTTTACTTCTTGGTCATTTATTTTATTGACTACCGTAGAAATTAAACCTGTCTTCTTCCCTAACTTTCTAAAGAGGCTATACAATATGGTTACGGTAGTAGTTTTTCCATTTGTTCCTGTTACTCCAATTAGATTTAGCTTATGGGAAGGGGTATCGTAAAAATTAGAAGCCATTATTCCCAGTGTCTCGGAAGAAGAATCAACTACCACATAGGTAACCTTAGGATCTTTAATTTTTGGTACTTCTACACAAACTATAGTATTCGCTCCTTGCTTAATTGCTTGCTCAATAAAATCATGCCCATCAACTTGAGTGCCTTTTTGGGCAATATAGCAGTCTTGCAAGCCAACGTCACGAGAATCAAACTGCAAGGAATTTATCAGCACGGTAGTACCTCCTAATATCTCCTTTATTGCAACGCCTTCTATTAAATGACTCAGTGCTTTCATTAAGACAGTATAAGTTTGATTTGACTACCAGGATTTATTCTTTTACCGGGCAGGATAGATTGCTCTTTCACCACTCCACTACCCTCAACTTCTACTGCTAATCCTTGATTTTCTAAGAGATAAAGTGCATCTCTCAATCCCATTCCTTTTACATTAGGAACTAAATTCTGTTGAATAATTCTAGGTTGAATTGTAACTAAAGAATCTTGCGTGCTAGTCACAATCCATTCCGCATCTTTCGCTTCAGACTTTACATCAATATTTAAAAAGCTAAATAGCTTTTCTACATCTGCCTTATTCCCATTTTTAGAATAAGGTATAGCTGAATTAGCAAAATACTTTTGCTCTTTAAGCTCTTCATGCATATCTAAACTATTTGCATAAACCTTATCTGCTACCTCTTTAAATATTGGACCTGCAACTAAATTGCCATAGTAAACATGCTGACTTGGTGCATTCACTACTACTATACAAGAGTATTGCGGATTATCGGCAGGAAAATAACCTACAAAGGACGCTTGATGAGATACTTTAGATTTATAGCTATAACCGTAGTTCTTATTGGCTATTTGTGCGGTACCTGTTTTACCGGCTATTTTATAATCTGCATTTCTCAGATTAGATGCAGTACCATTTTCAACAACTCCTTCTAAAGCAGACTTTACTTTGTCTATGGTTTCCTTGCTACAAACTTTTGCATTTAAAACAATAGGATCTATAGTTTTCTCAAGCTTTCTCCCCTTTGTAATTTTATCAACGAACATTGGCTTCACCATTACTCCATCATTTGCAATGGCATTATAAAAGGTCAATATCTGAAGTGGCGTTTGCTGCAATTCATAACCGTGAGCCATCCATGCCAATGAAATTCCAGACCAAGATTTATCGGAAGTATTTTTTATATAAGGCTCACCTTCCCCGGCAATTTCGATATTCAAAGGCTTGGTTAAATTCATTTGACCCAATCGGTCAATAAAATTCTGCGGGTTTTGACCATAAGACTTTAACATAATTTCGGCCATTCCTATATTTGAAGAAACTTCAAAAACTCTTTTAACTGTAATTTTTCCCCAACCACCTTCATCATAATTGGAATCATACATGGTTCTATCGTAGTATTTTTTAGAACCATCTCCACAGTCGACCATATCTTCCATGTCTACATAGCCATCTTCGATAGCAGCCACAAGTCCTGCTAACTTAAAAGTAGAACCAGGCTCCGTACTCTCCCCTATGGCATAATTGTATCCTTCATAATAACCGCCTGACTCTGTTCTTTTCAGATTAGCAATTGCTTTAACAGCTCCGGTTTTCACCTCCATGAGCACCACACAGCCATGATCTGCTTTATGCTTTTGAAGTTGTTTTAGCAAAGCACTCTCTGCTACATCTTGCAGATTAACATCAATAGTAGAATAGATATCCCTACCATCCTCGGGCTCTATTTCATTTTCATCTCCGACTGGCATCCAAACCCCTCCTGCAATTTTTTGCATTAAGCGCTTACCATCCACCCCCTTTAATTCCTCTTTATAGGCTCCCTCAAGACCTACAGGAGTTACCCCTTCTCTTTCATAACCTATTGTTCTTGCTGCCAAAATTTTAAAGGGTCTCTCTCTGCGGTTATGTTGAAGGAAAATAAACCCCCCTTTGTATTTCCCTCTTCTAAAAAGAGGAAATTCCTTCATCTCTTTTAGCTCCGTATACTTTACATTTCTTTTAATCAGGTGATACCTTTCTCCATTTTCACGAGCATTTATCAACTCTCTTTTATAAGAAGCAACAGAACGGTCTTTGAATACATCGCTTAAATACCAAGCCAAAGAATCAACAGAATCGTAAAATAATTCTTTTGTAATTGCATCCGCATTTGGGTCAAAACGAACTTCATAAATCGGAATAGAAGTAGCTAAAAGACTACCATCGGCAGCATAGATATTTCCCCTAACTGCATTAATATTCTTTTCTACTAGAGTAAGGTTCTGTACTTTTTTTCTTAACTCATCTCCTTCTACTAATTGTATTGTAGCTGCTTTTACAATTATAACGACCCCAAAAAGGCATACAAAAAAGTAAACCAAATAAATACGCCACGATATGTCTTTTCTTAAATCATTCATGGAAGTAAGCTTCTTTTTCCTTTGCGTTGATGACTATTTTTTTTGGAGGACTTACCAGTTCTTTCAAGCCTATTGACATCGTAGTTCTTGCCAATTGCGACTGCTTACTGATATACATCAAGTCAGACTTAGTAGTAATATATTCTGATCTCAATTCTTTTAATTCATTATTGGTTTTATAAAGCCTTCTAATAATTTTTTCAGCTTGATAACCATTGGCTATATAGCAGATACCCAAAAAGGTTAAAAAGAAAATATAAGGCAGGGATTGAACTAGCTTATCCTTAGAAAGAAAACTTCCAGTTAGCAAGCTCTTAAAACCAGATATTGGCTTTGCTTTAGGAGAATCGCTTTCTATATTTTTCTTTTTATTAAACATCTAATTTTTCAGCTATTCTTAGTTTAGCACTACGAGATCTATTATTTCTTGAAATTTCTTCTTGAGAAGGCACTATTGGCTTAGCGTTGATTGGCTTAAGAGGTCGCTCTATATTTCCAAAAAAGTCCTTCTTCACCTCTCCTTTAAAATTTCCTGTTTTAAAGAAGTTTTTCACCAATCTATCTTCCAAAGAATGATAAGTTATTACCGCCAGTTTTGCTCCAACCTCCATCACTTCGGCAGCTTGCTCTAACACCCCTTCAATTACCTTCAACTCTTCATTTACTTCGATTCTTAATGCCTGAAATAATTGCGCTAAGTATTTATGCTCGTATTTATTTGGAACTATTCCTTGAACAGTAACTTTCAATTCGGAAGTCGTTTTAATTCTATTCTCATTGCGTTTGGCAATAATTAGAGAAGTCAGCTCTTTATAATTTCTTATTTCGCCATAAACTTTAAAGATTCGCTCCAACTCTTCTTGCGGATAGTCATTTACAATAATCTCCGCTGTTAACTTTCTCGCCTGGTCCATTCTCATGTCCAAAGGCCCTTCAAATCGAAAAGAAAACCCTCTACTTGCTTCATCAAACTGATGGAACGAGACCCCTAGATCAGCCAAAACACCTTGCACAGGTATGGCCTGATATAGCTTTAAAAAATTCTTTAGATAAATAAAGTTTTGTTGAATAAACTCAAATCGTGAGTCATCAATACCTTCTGCATTCTTTTTTGCATCTGGATCTTGATCAAAGGCGTACAATTTTCCTTTTGCTGAAAGCCTATTTAAAATTTCTTTTGAGTGGCCACCTGCTCCAAATGTGAGGTCAACATACCTTCCATCTACTTTTCCCATGATGCCATCAACACTTTCATTCAAGAGCGCAGGATCATGATAGAGCATCAGCACCTCCTTCATTCTTTTTCCCTCCCATTACCTCTTCTGCAAGGTTTGCAAAATCTTCAGGCTCATCTGTTAACAAGCCATCATAAAGTGATTTATTCCAAACTTCAATTCTATCAGAGTATGCAAAAAGAACTACTTCTTTCTCAATAGTGGCATATTCTTGAAGCCTCTTTGGAAGCAACAACCTGCCATTACCATCTAGAGACAATTCTGTTGCCCCTCTGTAGAAATAACGAATAAAATCCCTGTTCTTTTTTACGTATTGATTCAACTGATTAACCTCAGCGCTAATTCTTTCCCAGTCATTTTTAGGATATAATACAAGACATTGCTCAAAACCTCTATTTAAAACAAAAGACTCTTTTGCCGAAGGATCCAATTGCTTACGCAAGCCCGAAGGCACCATTAGGCGGCCCTTAGCGTCAAGTTTACAATCAAATTCACCAATAAAATTGGACATAAGGCTTATTAAGACTAGGTTTTGAGCAATTTGAGTTCAAAAATATTGAATATTTTACCACAATTTACCACTTCCTCCCACATTGTTGAAAACTTTAGCCCAAATAAGAACTTCAAAATGTTGACTTATGGCTAAAAAGTCTTGCTATCAAAAGAAATATTAGAAATAAAAGGAAGTGGTAAGGAATAGAACTAAAATCCAACAATGCTTTGTTAAAAGCTAGTAGAAATTAGCACTAGCCCTTGATAGATTAATTTGCTACTTTTGGTTTAATTCAGATTTCTATGAGCCACGACAATTACATTAAAAAAGAAGGTAAATTCGAATACCTAGAAAAGGGAGAAGGTCATGTATTATTAGTTCTACATGGACTTTTCGGAGCTTTAAGTAATTTTTCTGATGTTATAGAAGATTTTTCAAAAAAATATAGGGTGATAGTACCTATAATGCCACTTTACACTTTGCCTTTAATTAAGACTAGTGTTGGTAGCATGGCAAAATACATTAAAGACTTTATGAAGTATAAAGAGCTTGACAATGTTACCTTATTGGGAAATTCCCTAGGTGGGCACATTGCTCTTGTATGCGCTTTAGATATTCCTGAAAAAATCCACTCTATGGTCTTAACGGGTAGCTCTGGATTATATGAAAATGCATTTGGCGGTTCATTCCCAAGACGAGAAGATAAGGAGTATTTAAGACAAAAAATTGCTGTCACTTTTTACGATCCGGAAGTTGCTACGGATGAATTAGTAGACGAAGTTTTCAAAATTGTAAATGATAGAAATAAGCTAATTAGAATTTTAGCAATGGCTAAATCAGCAATACGCCATAATATGGCAAAAGATTTAGAAAAGTTCAAAATGCCAGCATGTTTAATTTGGGGCAAAAATGACACCATAACACCTCCTGAAGTAGCGGAAGAATTTCACAAACACTTACCGGATTCTGAATTATACTGGATTGACAAATGTGGCCACGCAGCTATGATGGAGCACCCTCACGAATTCAACCAAATCTTAGACGAATGGTTGAGTAGAAAAACCCAATAATGAAAATTACAAGCGCTGAATTTCTAATCAGCAACACAGATATCTCCAAATGCCCTGAGTCAGATAAACCAGAGTATGCATTTATAGGAAGATCCAATGTTGGAAAGTCTTCTCTTATTAATATGGTTTGCGAAAGGAAAAGTTTGGCTAAAACTTCCTCTACACCTGGAAAAACACAGCTAATTAATCATTTCCTAATCAATGAAGACACTTATTTAGTTGATTTACCTGGCTACGGCTTTGCAAAGGCTTCTAAAAAAGAAAAGGCCAAGTGGGAAATATTCATCCATACCTACCTCAACCAAAGAGATAATCTGCTTTGCACTTTTGTGCTTATAGATTCTCGCTTAAGTCCACAAAAGATAGATTTAGAGTTCATGGAAAAACTTGGAAAAAAAGGAATTCCATTTGTAATAGTATTTACAAAAATTGATAAGCTTGGAAGCTCTGCATTAAAAAAGAACATGTTGCATTATCAGAAAGAGATGCTTAAAACTTGGGAAGAACTACCTCCAATATTTTTAACTTCTGCTTCTACAAAATATGGCAAGGAAGAAATTTGGAATTTTATTGCTAGCACCAGCAAAGACTACTTAAACGCTAAATAATATCGCCCCCATTAAATGGAGGCGATAATGGTGTGTAAAGATTGGTTATTCTAAAAGCAACATTCTGACAAGCTTAATTAATTTATCACTTTCAGAAAAATCCTTACTACTAAACTAATTAGGTCAAAGATGAATAATAGTTTCTTATAAAAAAATACTTAGAATTAAGTATTTTTTATATCAAATTATTTTCTATAGCATACTTCACTAAACCGATAGAATTCTTAGAACCAGTTTTACTCATTAAGTTCCTTCTATGCGTATCTGCAGTGTGCGAGGATATACTCAACTCTTCTGCAATCTCATGAGAATTATACTCTGCACACACCAACTTTAAAATTTCCTTCTCTCTGGGGGTTAACTGAAAAGGTTTAGATTCTTCATTTTTATAGCTATTGATCAATTCCTCCTGTGCCTCCTTAGAAAAGAATTCATTCCCATCCATAATCGTTTTTATAGCATACTCTACCTCTTCATCACTAGAGGTCTTCAACAAATAGCCGCTAACTTTAGCTGCTACCGCTTCTTGTATCTTATTGCTATTTAGATGCATAGACAATATCACCAACTTAATTTCAGGCTTCAGTCGTAAAATTTTTGGACTTGCAGAAATTCCATCCATTTCTGGCATGTCAATATCCAAAAGCACTAGATCTACTTCTAAAGAGGGCAAATGTGAAATAAATTCTATAGCAGATTCATACCTACCAATTACTTCTATTCCTTCTTTAGAAGAAAGTATAATGGAGAGTCCTTGACGGAATAATTTATGATCATCTACAATGGCTACTTTAATCATACTTGTAAATTACTCAATTCAACTACTACTATAGTCCCCCTTCCTTTTGCTGCATCCCAATGAATAGCACCATCAATTTTATTAATTCTTGACTTAATATTCTCTAGCCGTATGCCACTTTTTACGAATTTTGGATCAAACCCTTTACCATTATCTTCATAAATCAAGTTAAATACATCTTTATTCATATTGGTTTGAATACTGATTTCTGATGCATTTGCATGCTTTAAGGTGTTACTTACTAATTCTTGTACAATCCTATACAGCTCCAAAGTAATATTTTGGCCTAGTTTAGCAATAGAGGAGTGCAAATAGACATTAAATTTAACCCCTCCACTCCTTTCTACAGTTTTCCTTAACTGTTCTATAGCATCATTCAAACCATACTTTTCTAATACGCCAGTCGAAAGATTATGAGAAATATCTCTTACTTCCTGAACCGCTTGATCTACTATTTGCAAATCCTCTGCAGCTATCTTATTCTCTGGCCTTCTTAAAGATAGCTTTAAAGCAGCTAAAGTACCTCCCAAGCGATCATGAAGGTCTCGAGCTACTCTATTCCTTTCCGTTTCTTGACCTTGAATCATAGCTGCAAGTATATCGGCTTCTTGATTAGACATTAACTCATTTAGCTTTTTATCTTTTACTTCCAGTTCTAGTAGAGATACTTTCCGTTTTTGAAGATAATACCTACGAATCAAAAGTATCAGGATTAAAAGAAAGCTAGTGCCTATAAAAAATAGGTAAAGAATTATCCTCTGATTTGTATTTACTTGTTCAAGAGTTGCAGTTTTTTGCTGGGCTAATGCTAATTCATTTGCATTCCTTTCCAATTGATACTTCACCTCCATTTCCTGAATATTACTTAAGGTCTTTGCCTCAATCAATTCTTGCGATAGAGTAGTATATAAATCAAGTTTTAGTTTTAAACTATCTTCATTTAAATATTTTGCATAAAACTCAATTTCTACTTTTAGTAGGTCTAATTCAGTTTCTTTATTAGCTAGTTTTGGCCTCCAAATTTTTGATAGCTGAATATATTTACTTGCGCTATCCCTATTATCCTCAGATAAAAAAATTCTAATTAGTTTCTGAGAAGTCCAGATGATTGGCTCTGACAATTCGTTATTCAAACTAATTTCCAATGACTTCCTGTAGAATCCTATGGCTTCTTTATACTTAGTTTGAATTTCAAATAATTGCCCTATGTTATCGTAGATAGCTCTATAAGAGTAAGCAGTGCTTAAGCTATCTTGCTTAAGTTTTGTTAAGCCAATGGTATAATAAAACAATGCAGAGTCTAATTCATCATTATCAAAATGATTTAAAGCAAGAACATTATATCTGTTACTATAAAAGCGCGGTGAGGAATTAGACTCGTTTAGATATTTAATGCTTAACCAAGTGTTTTCTTTTGATCTTTCAAAATCATTTATAAGATAATACAAATTACCAAAATTCAGATAAGCACTGGACATTTTGGCTTTATTCCCCATTGCTTCTGTAAAATTAAAACTCTTGCGAAATAGCTTTATGGCATCCTCATAATTACCCTTAACTTGTTGAATATAGCCCATATCGCTCAAAAGCTTATTATAAAGCAAAGAATCAAGGGGCTCTACAACTAATCCAAATGCAGAATCTAATAGAATTTCAGCTTCAGAAATATCCTTTTGATAGACACTATCTGCTTCCTCAATTAGAGATCTTACCCTATTCCATGCAGAAGAATCAATAGCTTTAGAGTATGAGTTTAATGGGAGCAATAAAACAACCCATAATAGAATTAAGATGCTATTTATTCTACTCTTCAAAATTTAGATAAAATAATATCGTCTGGACGTAATACAGTTCCCTTTGTCTTTTTTGGAACTATAAAATTTTCATTTTGATCAATAAGAACCATCACCGCATTTTTTGGGGAACTAGCAGTTGAAATAGCCTTTATCTGATTTGCACTTATGGTAACAACACTAGAACCGCCTGTTCCTGTTTGAATTGGTATTTCTAAAACAAACTCAATATCATTTACCTCATTGTTGTAGTAATCTTTAATATCTTGCGCATAGGCATTTCCTTCAAAATCATTCAACTCAAAATACTGTGCTACATTTTGCAGTCCAAAGGAATTTACGTCCTCTATAGTTATAGAGAAACCTTCATGATTGAATTTTTCTGTTGTTACTATACTCCAATTGCTCATCGGTTAAACTTTAAAAATGAAAACAAGTTAAGTAAAATGTTATTTGTTTGATTTTTTGAGAAAATTATCGAGTCCTTTTAGTTTTTCTAGGATGGTAAGATTTTAAAATCTCTAGATGCAATTCCTGAATGGACATATTGTATAAAGGAGAACCTCCTTCCTCTTGCAAAAGAACTTCTTGCATCGAACTGAAACACTTTATCTCAAATAGAAAATCAGATTCAAATGCTTGGGCTAATTCTATTAACCTTTCTTTATCCATCCGCTCTTTATTCAATGAAATAAAGCTGGAAAATAAATTTGACTTTGAGCTACAAAGTAGAAGCTCTAGCTTACCAAGCTTTTTTTGTGACAATTCAGTATAATACGCAAACCTATCTTTAATATTTTCTATAGTAAGCTCACTTCCAATTAGTATATCTTCTTCTTGCATTTCATAAACTTGAGAAGCTTTATAAGAATTTAAAACCATCCGTTTAAATTCAGAGGTCGTAGTTTTTGCAGCTCCTTCTAAACTTCTTATAAAGTCTTTCTCAAGAATAAGTATTAACCGATATATCTTCATAGTAAGTAGATATACAATTTAGTATGGCACAAATATGAATTATAAAAATAAATTCCACATCCCCAGATTCCGGTATATTTCAATTAAATGATTTAGAGATAATCCCTAAGTTAAATCCCCCTATTTTAAAGAGTAATATTACTTTTGACCTCTAAATTTTACGTAAAGGATGGAATACAATTTTTCAGAAATAGAAAAGAAATGGCAGGCGTTTTGGAAAGAAAATAAAACTTATGCTGTTCATGAAGAAAAGGGGAAAGAAAAATTCTATGTTCTAGATATGTTTCCATATCCTTCAGGGGCAGGCTTGCATGTAGGGCACCCTCTAGGATATATTGCCTCTGACATTTATTCCAGATACAAAAAACATAAAGGCTATAATGTTTTGCATCCCATGGGTTACGATTCATTTGGACTTCCTGCTGAGCAATATGCCATACAAACAGGACAACATCCAAAAATCACTACAGAAACCAATATCTCTACCTACAGAAGGCAATTAGACCAAATTGGCTTTTCCTATGATTGGAGTAGAGAGCTAAGAACTAGTGATGCTAAATATTACAGATGGACACAATGGATCTTTATCCAACTTTTTAATTCTTGGTATAACAAGAACACAGATAAGGCCGAAGGAATAGAAAGTTTAATAGAACATCTAAAGAAAAACGGTACCGAGGGATTAAATGCTCACACCTCTAATGAGGAAAATATAAGTGCCAATGCTTGGAGCAATTTCGGAGACAAAGAAAAAGCCGACTTTCTAATGCAATATAGATTGGCCTTCTTATCCGATTCTTATGTGAATTGGTGCCCTGCTTTAGGAACTGTTTTAGCTAATGATGAGATTAAAGATGGTGTTTCTGAGAGGGGAGGCCACCCTGTAGAACAAAAGAAGATGAAGCAATGGAGCATGCGTATTACTGCATATGCGGAAAGGCTTTTAAATGGTCTTAATGAATTGGAATGGTCTGATGCCTTGAAAGAAATTCAAAAGAACTGGATTGGCAAATCAAAGGGTGCTAAAATAACATTTCAATTAGAAGACGCTAAAAATGAAATTGAAGTTTTCACAACAAGAGCAGATACTATTTTCGGTGTTTCTTTTATGGTGCTAGCACCCGAACATGATTTAGTTAACACTATAACAACTCCTGAGCAAAAAGAAGAAGTGGAAGCCTATATTAAGGCCAGTGCTGCACGTTCAGAAAGAGATAGAATGTCTGATGTTAAATCTGTTAGTGGAGCGTTTACAGGTGCTTATGCTATCCATCCATTTACCAATAAAAAAATACCAGTTTGGATTGGAGATTATGTCTTAGCAGGCTATGGCACCGGAGCAGTAATGGCAGTTCCTTCTGGAGATCAAAGAGATTGGGATTTTGCTAGTCATTTTAATTTAGCTATTCCTGCAGTAATTGAAGGGCAAGATGTATCGAAAGGCGCAGATGATAGGAAAGAAGGAAAGATTATCAATTCTGATTTCTTAAATGGTTTAGATGTTCCTGCAGCAATTGAAAAAGCCATAAAGGCTATTGAAGAGAAAAATATTGGCAAGGGAACCACCAATTACAGATTGAGAGATGCTGTATTTAGTAGACAAAGATATTGGGGAGAGCCTATTCCTATTTATTACGAAGATGGAATTGCTAAAAACATTCCTGTAAACGAATTGCCTCTAGAGCTACCAGAAGTAGATAAATATTTACCAACCGAAGATGGCGACCCGCCTTTAGCTAGAGCTACAGATTGGCATTACAAAGGCAACCCAATAGAAGCCTCAACCATGCCTGGTTGGGCAGGTTCCTCTTGGTATTTATTCCGCTACATGGATTTGGAAAGAAAAGACAATAACTTTTCTAGTCCTGAGGCTTTAGACTATTGGAAAAAGGTAGACATCTATTTTGGTGGTGCTGAGCATGCAACGGGTCATTTACTTTACTCTAGATTTTGGACCAAGTTCTTATTTGATCGAGGATATCTTCAAGTGGACGAACCATTTAAAAAGCTAATCAATCAAGGGATGATATTAGCTGCCGATGGCCAAAAGATGAGTAAGCGTTATGGAAATGTGATTAACCCAGATGAAATTGTAGAAAAATACGGTGCAGACACTTTAAGACTTTACGAGATGTTCTTAGGGCCATTAGAGCAATCTAAACCATGGGACACCGAAGGTATTGAAGGTGTGCATCGATTTTTAAGAAAATTTTGGAGACTTTATCACAATGCAGACAATACCTTAGAAATTTCCGAAGAAGAGCCAAAAGCTGAAGAATGGAAAAGTTTACATAAAACCATTAAAAAGATTGAAGAAGACATTGAGCGCTTTTCTTTCAATACCGGTGTAAGCTCCTTTATGATTTGCACGAATGAACTAACAGACTTGAAATGCAAGAAGCGAAAAATCCTTGAGCCTTTATGCATCCTAATTGCTCCTTATGCTCCTCATATTGCAGAAGAGCTATGGGAGAGAATGGGGTATTCAACATCTATTAATTCAGAGGCCTATCCAGAGTATAATGAAGAGTACCTTATTGAAAAGCAACATAAGTACCCAATCTCATTCAATGGAAAAATGAGGTTTATGTTAGAATTGCCGCTTGATTTAAGCAAAGAGGAGATTGAAAAAATAGTATTAGAGCACGAACAGTCTCAAAGATGGCTAGAAGGAAACTCCCCAAAGAAAATGATTGTTATCCCGGGCAAAATTGTCAACATAGTGATTTAAGAAAATAAAGAGCATAAAAAAAGCCACGCAATGCGTGGCTTTTTTTATGTTATCTTTTTAGCTATTAGTTAACTGCAGCTTGAAATTCAGCATTGTCTTTCAATGCAGTAAATTCAGCATCTTTAGCAGCTTTTGCTTTCAAAGCAGCATCTTTATCGATAGCACTTCTTAAGTTAGTAACAACCATGTTGTTATCTTGCATTCTAGCACCAATAACAGCTTTTAAGTAATATCCTTCAGCCATATCAGCAGCAGGAGAAGCATCTATTGTTTGTAAAGCACCTTGGTAGTCTTTGTTTAATGTTTGCGCTAAAGCAGCATTAAAAGTTTTGTTACTTCCATAGTTGCTAACAGCATCTACATAGTTTCCTCTAGACATGTAAATTGCACCTGCATTGTTACCAGCCTCTGGAGTATTTGAGTTACTAAAGAATTCTAAAGCTTTATCATCGTTTCCGTTAGCTTTTTCATAAACTCCTAAGTTATTGTTTACAACACCATTGTTTGGCTCTAGGCTATTTGCTTTATCAAATTCAGCTTTAGCACCTTCCATATCGCCTTGCATAGCCATAACATATCCTACATTGTTTGGTCCTCTCCAATCTGTTGGATGTAACTCAACAAATTTCTTATAGATAGTCATTTTCTTATCCATGTCGTCAAACATAGTAGCAGCGTATAATAACTCTTCCACTGAAAGCGTATCAGGAGCAGACATAGAAAACTCTTTGATTTGCTCGTCAGAGTAACTAGTCATTTCACCGTTTACTGTTATTTCAGATCTTCTTAAGTTAGGTAAAATCTCTTCTTGGATTACTTCAAAAGTAGCAGCCAAGTTTCTGATTTCTTCTTCTCTCTTCGTATTATCTTCATACATTTCCAATACTCTTAAGATAAGGTCTTTGTCTTTGATATCAGATGCTTGCATTGCAGATTTAAATCCATCCCAATCTTCACCTTTACCCATTTTATTGTAAAATGCATCTTCTTTAGCAGCAGCCACTTTATTTCTTTTCATTAAGTTATTGATTGCAGCTGCACCACTATTTGCTCTATCATCAGCTAAGTTAGCATTCAATGATATTTCCCCTTCTGGAGAAGCATAAGCCGTAACATTAGTTCCTTTGAAAGAGAACATTGCATTTTTAGCCATCTCATCAATCCACTCTTTCATCATCTTCATATCTGCATCAGATAATTCCGTAGAACGAACGTTTGACTTATTTACTAAATAATTAATAACTGCTTTATTACTTAAAGGATAAGTCTTTTGAAAAGCATCTTTTCCTAAAGCAACCATATCGTCGTCTTGAGCCCACATTGGAGTAACAATTGTTCCTGTAGCAATTTGCTTACCAGGAAAAGCTTTTTCTTTTCCGTTGTATTTTCCAACTGCAACTGCCTCTAAAGTAGCTACATCCATTCCTTCTTGATAAGCAATCTTATCTGTGAATGAAAAGTTTCCGCCTTTTTCAAACGCTATTTTAGTTCCTTCAACTTCTGAATCTTCTCCAACTAAAATTATATTTTTAAAAGATGTTTCATTTTCTCCATATTTAATAACAGGAGAAATTTCTACAGAAACTTTCTTGTTGAAAAATTTAGGTGGAATAGCACCTGCAATACTAATTTCTATGCTATCAGCATGCATTTCCATTGGGTTTGGTGTTACTGAATAAGTAACTTCCTCAGCCCTTTTGGTCATATTATTAAGAGGGTTACAAGCTATTGTCGTTGCTGCGGCAACCGCCACTAATGCAACTGCTTTTAAATTCTGATTTTTCATTTTAGTTTTTCTAACGGTATGAGTTATTTCCTGCAATATTAGTTATTATTGTTAATTCACGCAAAATTCAGCTAGTTTGAATTAAAGATAACTATACGGTTAACATGCGAATAGAGTTCTGTTTATCTTCACATTCGGCCTTCAATTCGCTAATAGTCTTTAAATACAAGGGGTGTATAAAGTCTTTATCTAACTCCATTAATGGGTCTAGAACAAAATTTCTTAGATGCAATCTTGGATGTGGTATTACTAAATCTTCTTCTTTTCTTATTTCTTGATTATAAAAAAGTATGTCAATATCTATAATTCTATTTTGATAGCTATTGGTATTGCTTTGAATCCTTCCCATTTCTATCTCAATTTTTTTTATTTGCCTCAAACAATCCTCTAAACTTCTTTTAGTTCTTCCTCTAATAGCAATATTATAAAATGCATTAAGCTCTTCATTCCCCCATGCTTCTGTTTCATAAAAAGAAGAAATCGCTTCTACCTCAATCAATTCATTTTCTAATTGACTTATTGCCTTTTCAATATTTACTTTTCTCTCTCCAAGATTAGACCCTAAAGAAAGAATCAACTTATTTTCCATTTATCCCTTATTATAACCAATTACATAATTGAAATTACGACTTCCATATTCGATAGTACTTTTGTTGCAAAGAAAAGAAATACCATTATGAAACAATTTTTTAAATTCATGTTCGCCTCCATGTTAGGTTTCATCCTAACAATATTTATAGTAACTATCACTTTAGGTGGCATAATATCCGTTATAGCCTCTAGTGCTAATAGCGATAAAGAAGCAGTCTTAGAAGATGGCAGCATCGTGCATATTAAATTAGATAAAGCTATCAAAGATCGCCCTTCCGACAATCCATTCGAGAATTATGATTTCTTCGCTATGGAAGATAACACTCCGCTTACCCTTAGCACTATCATTGAAAACATTGATAAAGCAAAAAACAATGATAAAGTAAAGGGCATCTACTTAGACATTAATAATCTTAGAGCTAACCTTGCAACTACCGATGAAATTAGAAAAGCCTTAGCAGATTTTAAGGCTAGTGGAAAGTTTATTGTTAGTTACAGCGAAAATATTGGACAGAATGAATACTATTTAAGTAGTGTAGCTGATGAAATCTATTTAAATCCTGCTGGAGAAATGACTATGAAAGGCCTAGGAGCGGAGCTGATGTTCTTTAAAGACGCCCTAGATCGATTAGAAGTTGAAATGCAAGTAATACGCCATGGAAAATTTAAAAGTGCTATTGAGCCTTTTATTAGAAATGACATGAGTCCTGAAAATAAAGAACAGTACAAAAAACTAATTCAAGGAATTTGGGATTATAGATTAGAGAGTATCTCTGCGTCTAGAGGAATTGAAGTTGCTGACTTAAATGCCATTGCGGATGAGTTAAAAATAAGAACAGCTAAAGATGCAGTAGAACATAAGTTAGTTACTGCACTTAAGTATGAGGACGAAGTTTTAGAGTTATTAAAATCCAAAGTGGGCATTGAGTCTGAAGATAAAGAGCTTGCTTTTGTGAGTCTTAAAAAACTTAGCAAAGTGAAAGCAGAAAATATGGAAAGTGACTCTACTTCAGGTCCAAAGGAAACTTATAAGTCTAAAAATAAAATTGCAGTAATATTTGCTGAAGGTGAAATTGTTAGTGGCAATAGTAAAGACGGCAGCATGGGATCTGCAACAATTGCAAAAGCGATTAAAGAAGCTAGAGAAGACGATAAAATAAAAGCCATCGTATTAAGAGTAAATTCTCCTGGTGGTAGCGCTCTTGCTTCCGATGTGATGTGGAGAGAAACCATTTTAGCGAAGCAAGAAAAACCATTTATAGTTTCTATGGGAAATGTTGCTGCATCAGGTGGTTACTATATTTCTTGTGGAGCAGACAAGATTTTTGCAGAAAGATCTACTATTACAGGATCCATTGGCGTTTTTGGTCTAATTCCAAATATGAAGGGCTTATTTGAAAATAAAATGGGCATCCATACGGATAGAGTTACTACTAATACTTATTCTGACGGTCTAAGCGCTTTCAGACCAATGACCGATTTCGAAAGACAAGCCGTTCAAGAAATGGTAGAAGATATTTATGATGACTTTACTTCTAAAGTTGCAGAAGGCAGAAATATGACACAGGCAGATGTTGATAGCATAGGCCAAGGTAGAGTTTGGAGTGGAATTGATGCGCTTGGAATTGGCTTAGTAGATGAAATAGGTGGCTTAGAAGAAGCCATTGCCGAAGCTTTAAAGATGGCAGACGTAAAGGATTACAAAATCAAAACATATCCAAAAAGAGAAGACCCATTTGAAAAAATGCTGAAAGACATCTCTTCCCAGGCAAAAATTTCCATTTTAGGAGAAGAGTTTGGACAAGCAGAGTCTTACTATAGAAATATGAAGACTGTTTTAAACAGCAAGGGAATCTTTGCTAGACTACCTGTAGATATTATCATAGAGTAGCTTAGGTTAAGATATAATTTAAAGCGGATGGTTTTCATCCGCTTTTTTTGTTTTTAATTTATCTTTATAACCTACTTTTATTTTTTAGATGGCCTTACTGAATAAACTCTTTACTTGGTGGATGCAAAAACGAATGCATCAAATAGATTTATTTCTAAAATACCCTATAGAAGTACAAAATGAGTTATTTCAAGATTTGATTAGAACTTCTCAAAATACGGAATGGGGAAACACCTATGATTATAAGTCCATAAAAGACATTAAGCAGTTTAAAGAAAGAGTTCCCATTCAGGATTATGCTGATTTGCAGCCTTTTGTAAACAGAATAATGCAAGGAGAGCAAAACATTCTTTGGCCTACAGAAGTAAAGTGGTTTGCAAAATCATCGGGAACAACCAGTGGGAGAAGCAAATTTATACCGGTTTCTAAAGAAGCTTTAGAAGAATGCCATTACAAAGGTGGCAAGGATATGCTTTCTATCTATTGCTCCCATAATGAAGAGACAGAAGTATTTACAGGAAAGGCTTTAATGATGGGGGGCAGCAGCCAAACCATTGATCCAGATGCAAATAGTTATCATGGCGACCTTTCTTCTATCATCATTAAAAACCTGCCATTTTGGGCAGAAATAAAAAGAACCCCAGATAGAGAAACGGCCTTGATGGAAAACTTTGAAGAGAAGTTAGAAAAAATGGCTTCCATTTGCTCCAAAGAAAATGTTACTAGTATTTCCGGAGTACCAAGTTGGAATCTGGTCTTATTAAAGAAAATTCTTGATCATACCGGAGCAAAAGATATCTCAGAAGTATGGCCTAGCTTAGAAGTTTTTTTTCATGGTGGCGTAGCATTTACTCCATACAGATCTCAATTTAAAGAACTTATTTCTTCTTCTAAGATGAATTACTTAGAAACCTACAATGCTTCCGAAGGCTTCTTTGGTATTGAAGACCCTGATCACCCTACAGAAATGATCTTAATGCTAGATTACGGCATCTTCTATGAGTTTATACCCATGGAAGAGTGGGAAAGTGAAAACCCCAAAACGGTTAACCTATCGGAAGTAGAACTCGCTGTAAACTATGCGGTAATTATTAGTACAAATGCCGGTTTATGGAGATATAAAATTGGAGATACCATTAGCTTTACTTCTACCTTTCCTTTTCGTTTTAAGGTTACCGGAAGAACCAAACATTTTATCAATGCTTTTGGAGAAGAAGTAATTATAGAAAATGCAGAAAAAGCCTTGGCCTACGCCTCTAATAAAACAAATGCAGTCATTAGAGAATACACCGCAGCACCGATTTTTCTCACCAATAGAGAAGCCGGAAAACATCAATGGTTGATCGAGTTTAATAGAGAACCTAATGATATGGCAACTTTTGCCAATGCCTTAGATGAACACCTAAGAGAAATAAACTCCGATTATGATGCCAAAAGAAAAGGCTCCATGGCTTTAGACTTTCCTGAGATAAAAAAAGCAAGAAAAGGATTATTCTACAGCTGGCTGAAAGGCAAAAACAAACTCGGCGGTCAAAATAAAGTACCTCGATTAAGCAGCAAAAGAGAATATATAGAAGACATATTGCGTTATGAGAACCAAATGATTGAAGATTAATGCTAGCTATTCAAATCCTTATTTTCTCTTACCTATCTTATTTCACAAATCCTATCCAAGATCGCTATGAGGGCTTAAGAAATATTAAAAGTTTACCCAAGCAAGTAGATTTCATAACTACCGATAGGCTGGGTAATCTTTATGCAATTAAGAAGAGTTTTATTTGGATGTATAATAAAGATGGAGATTCTTTAAGGGCATTCAACAGCACTCAATTTGGCGACGTTAGTTATTTAGACACTACCAACCCATACAAGTTATTAGCCTTTTTCAAAGATTATAATGTTGGCATTTTCTTAGACAATTTTTTAAGTGAGAATGGGCCACTTATCGATTTTCAGCAATTGGGCTTCGACCAAGCCACCTTAGTTTGCCTTTCTAGAGAAAATGGCTTTTGGGTATTCGACCAAATAAGGCAAAAGGTATTGCGTTTGGACGAAAACTATAAAGTAACGCATGAAACGGTAAGCTTTATCCAGTGGTTTGGCAGACAGCTAAACCCCAACTTTATGATTCAATACAACAATAGATTGTACTTGAATGAGGCAGAAAGTGGTATTTATGTTTTTGATCACTTTGGAACCTATTTAAAAAAGATACCACTCTTAGGCATAAAAGACATGCAAGTTCTTGAAGGGGTAATTGGATATTTAGAAGGAACCAATTACTGTAACTACAGCCTTTTAGACTTTGAAAGCAAGTGCGATTCTCTGCCAAAAGGAGAAATTATCAATGCGCGCAAAGAGAAAAAACGCTTTTACATACAGTATCCAAAAAAAATAGATATCTACGAGGCAAATTAGTAGATTTTACTTGTTAAGGTAAATGAATTTATTACTTTAGTAGACTCGTAAAATTAAGCCAATGCACATCGCTATAGCAGGAAATATAGGGTCAGGAAAGACCACCTTAACTTCATTACTTTCAAAACATTATAAATGGGAAGCGCATTTTGAAGATGCGGATGAAAATCCTTATTTGAATGACTTTTACAATGACATGCAGAGATGGTCATTTAACCTTCAAGTATACTTCCTAAACAATCGTTTTAGTCAGGTGCAGGAGTTCAGAAAAAGCGGAAAGAATGTAATTCAAGATAGAACCATTTATGAAGATGCTTACATCTTTGCTCCTAACTTGCATGCCATGGGTCTGATGACCTCTAGAGATTTTGAAAGTTATTTTTCACTTTTTAAATTGATGGAAAATTTTGTTCAACCACCAGATTTGCTCATTTACCTTAGAGCTTCTATCCCTGTATTGGTAGAACAAATAAGCAGCAGAGGAAGAGAATACGAAGAAAGTATCCGCCTAGACTACCTGAAACGCTTAAACGAGCGTTACGAAGCTTGGATTAGCACTTATGAAGATGGTAAGCTATTGGTTATCGATGTAGACAATACCAATTTCATAGAAAACTCAGAAGATTTAGGAAAAGTAATAACTAAAATAGACGCCGAGATTCACGGACTATTTTAAACCAAAGCATACTTCAAAAAAAAAGGCCACGCGATGCGTGGCCTTTTTTTATACTTCCATTTTTAGCTTATGATTTCGCTGCTCTAAACTTCGTTTTGATTTCAATCTCATCGTAGATAAAATTATCTAGTAAAGCATCTACTTTTTTAGACTTGTACTCTATACCGAAATCTGTTCTATCAATATTAAAAACTGTTGAAACTACTAATCCTCCATTGTCTTCTGTTACAAAAACATCGAAAACTATTTCTTTGGTAATTCCTTTCATGGTAAGCTCACCATAAACCATTTGCTCTTGTCCTGAATATCTAACATTGGTTAAAACTAATTTAGCTTCAGGAAATTCTTCTGTAGCAAAAAAATCTGCACTGTGAAGATGTCCAGTTAATTTGGCGTTTTCTTCAGCATCTGTAATATCTAAAACCTTGATTGAAGTCATATCTAAAATGATTTCGCCACCTCTGATTGCATTGCCTTCTATTTTGAAGTTTCCTTGTTTCATAGAAACATCACCATAATGCTGTCCGCCTACTTTCTCTCCTTTCCATCTGAAAGTAGTTGCAGGATCAATTGTATAGCTACCATCCCAATCTATTACTTCTGTTTTTTCTTCTGAAATGATTACTTCTTCTACCATTTCGCCATGACCGCCTTCAGAAATATGAGGAGCGATAACCAAAGAAACGATAGACATCAATTTGATTAAGATATTCATAGAAGGTCCAGAAGTATCTTTAAATGGATCACCAACAGTATCTCCAGTAACGGAAGCTTTGTGAGGCTCAGAACCTTTGTATTCCATTTTACCATCTACCATAACTCCTTTCTCAAAAGATTTCTTAGCATTGTCCCAAGCACCACCTGCATTGTTTTGGAAAATTCCCATCAATACACCAGAAACCGTAACACCTGCTAAAAGACCACCTAAAACTTCTGGTCCGAATGCAAATCCAACAATAATTGGCACTACTAAAGCAATAGCTCCAGGCATCATCATTTCACGAATAGAAGCTTTGGTAGAAATTTCTACACATTTCTCATATTCTGGAGTTGCTTTGTATTCCATAATTCCAGGAATCTCTTTGAATTGTCTTCTTACTTCCTGAACCATATCCATAGCTGCTCTACCAACTGCTGCAATAGCTAAGGCAGAGAAAATAAATGGAATCATTGCTCCAACCAAAAGACCTGCTAAAACATCTGCTTTGTAGATATCAATAGAATCGATTCCGGCAACACCAACGAAAGCAGCAAATAATGCTAAGGCTGTTAATGCAGCAGAAGCGATTGCAAAACCTTTACCTGCAGCTGCAGTAGTGTTTCCAACTGCATCTAAATTATCTGTTCTTCCTCTAACTTCTTCAGGCAATCCACTCATTTCAGCAATACCACCTGCATTATCTGCAATAGGTCCGAAAGCATCAATTGCTAATTGCATAGCTGTAGTAGCCATCATACCTGCTGCAGCAATTGCCACACCATATAAACCTGCAAATTCAAATGAAATAAAAATACCTGCTGCTAATACAATTACCGGAATTACGGTAGATTTCATCCCTACTGCTAAACCACCGATGATGTTTGTTGCATGACCAGTAGAAGACTGTTGAACGATAGAGTTAACAGGCCCTTTACCCATTGCCGTGTAGTATTCTGTAACAATACTCATGATTGCTCCAACTACCAAACCAGTCATGATAGCAAAGAATACTTGAATAGAAGTAAAAGCCTCTCCTCTAATGATCATTTGCTCTGGCATTAAGTAGTCTACTAAGAAGTAAGATGCAACAGCGGTTAATGCGATAGACATCCAGTTACCCATGTTTAAGGCTCCCTGCACGCTACCATCTTCTCCTTTTACCTTAACGAACATGGTTCCTACGATAGAAAAGATTAAACCCAAACCTGCAATTACCATAGGCAATAAAATTGGAGAAAGACCATTAAAAGCATCTTCTGCAATTACCTCAGCACCTAATACCATGGTTGCAAGAATTGTTGCTACATAAGAACCAAATAAATCTGCTCCCATACCTGCAACATCCCCAACATTGTCACCAACATTATCTGCAATGGTTGCAGGGTTTCTTACATCATCTTCTGGAATACCTGCTTCTACTTTACCAACTAAATCAGCTCCAACATCAGCAGCTTTCGTATAAATACCACCACCTACTCTAGCAAACAATGCAATAGACTCGGCTCCTAAAGAGAAACCTGCCAATACTTCAATGGCTAAAATGTAGCTTCCTTTATCTGTCATGGTGCCTTCTGGTCCGAAAAGGCCTAAAAGAACGATGAAAATTCCACCTAAACCTAAAACAGCTAGACCGGCAACACCTAATCCCATTACCGTACCACCTGTAAAAGAAACGTTTAAGGCTTTTGCTAAAGAAGTTCTAGCGGCTTGTGTAGTTCTTACATTCGCTTTTGTTGCGATATTCATTCCTATATATCCTGCAAATGCAGATAAGAATGCACCGATTAAGAAGGTAATTGCAATCACAGGATGTGATTCTTCTACTAAAGTTCCTGACCATCCTAACAAGATAGCAGCAATAACTACGAAATAAGCCATCACTTTCCATTCTGCCTTCAAGAAAGCCATTGCTCCATCCGCAATATACTTTGCCAATTTTGCCATGTTTTCATCTCCAACATCTTGTTTAGTCACCCAAGCAGATTTTACTGCCATTACTAATAATCCAATTATTCCTAAGAAAGGAACAACGTAAAGTAAAATAGTATCCATTTATTATATAATTAAAGTGTATTAATTTTTGAAGGGCGCAAAAGTAGATTTATTTAGAATTTATTGCAAATAAAACCTCTAGCGCTCAGAACCTTAGAAAAATAAGGGATTTTCGTTTATTTAACGTACATCACATCTTTCACTGCATCAATCACATCTTTGGTATTTGGAAGCCATGCTTCTACCAAAGTTGGTGCGTATGGAAGTGGAGTATCTTTTGTATTTATTCTTCTTATAGGAGCATCTAAAAAGTCAAACGCTCTTCTTTGTACCATATAAGTAAGTTCTGTAGAAATATTACCCAAAGGCCATGCTTCTTCTAAAATTACTAATCGATTTGTTTTCTTAACTGATTCAATAACGGTATCGTAATCTATTGGACGGATAGTTCTTAAGTCGATTACTTCTGCATGGATACCATCTTTTGCTAATTCTTCTGCAGCAGCCAAAGCTACCTTCATTATTTTACCAAAAGAAACAATCGTAACATTGGTTCCTTCTCTTACCACTTTTGCAGAACCGATTGGAATGAGGTATTCTCCTTCAGGAACTTCTCCTTTGTCGCCATACATCTGCTCCGATTCCATAAAAATAACTGGATCATCATCTCTGATGGCAGACTTTAATAAACCTTTTGCATCTGCAGGATTAGAAGGAACAATAACTTTTAAACCTGGAGTGTTTGCGTACCAATTGTCAAATGCTTGTGAATGTTGTGCACCTAACTGACCTGCAGAACCTGTAGGACCTCTAAATACCATAGGAGCACCAAAATGACCCCCAGACATGCTCAACATTTTCGCTGCTGAATTAATTACTTGATCAATCGCAACTAAAGAGAAGTTGAAAGTCATGAACTCGATAATTGGTCGTAAGCCGTGCATAGCAGCACCAACACCAATACCCGCAAAACCAAGCTCTGCAATTGGCGTATCGATAATTCTTTTCTCCCCAAACTCATCTAACATACCCTGGCTAACTTTATAAGCACCATTGTATTGCGCAACTTCCTCCCCCATTAAAAAGACGTTTTCGTCTCTTCTCATTTCTTCACTCATCGCCTCCCTAAGGGCTTCTCTAAATTGTAATGTCTTCATTCGATATCTGATTTACAAGGGTGCCAAAATTATTAAATAAACAAATGCGCAACAAACTGTTTTATTTACTGTTTTCTTTACGAATTTCACTGGGAGTTTAGGCGATTTCCTTAAGTTATTGTTACTTTTGTATTCCCTTTGAAAATCTTATTTTTTAAAGTATAAATATTTGTAAATCAGTTATTTAAGAGTCAATTCAATGAAAATACTCGTATGCATAAGCAAGGTTCCGGATACTACCGCGAAGATTGCATTTACCGATAATCAGACCAAATTCGACACCAATGGTGTTCAATTTATTATTAATCCTTACGACGAATGGTACGCTTTGGTGAGAGCTTTAGAGCTGAAAGAGGCCAATGGTGGAAATGTGACCATATTAAATGTGGGAACCGCAGAAAACGACCCAACCATTCGTAAAGCTTTAGCTATTGGAGCTGATGATGCAGTGCGAATAAATATGGATCCTACGGATGCATTGGCTACTGCAACGCAGATTTCTACTTATGCCAAAGAAAATGGTTTTGATTTAGTGTTTACGGGTAAAGAAACCATTGATTACAATGGCTCTCAATTGGGTGGTATGATTGCTGCTCAAATGGATTTGCCTTATGTTTCTTATGCAAGTAAGCTAGACATGAATGGCAACACAGCAACCATTGAAAGAGATATACAGGGCGGAAAAGAAATCGTTGAAGTAGATGCTCCCTTTGTACTTTCTGCTGCAAAAGGCATGGCTGAAGCAAGAATTCCGAACATGAGAGGAATTATGGCTGCTAGAACCAAGCCATTGAATGTAGTTGAGCCTGTTGCTTGTGAAAACAGCACAGAAGTAGTGAGCTACGAATTACCTGCTGCAAAAGGAGATTGTAAATATGTGGATGCAGAAAACGCAGGAGTGTTATTAGATTTATTAAGAAACGAAGCAAAAATTATCTAAGATGGGCATTTTAGTATACGTAAGTACCAGCAACAACCAAATCAATAAATCTGCATTAGAAGCGATATCTTATGCAGCACAATGTGGCGATTCTGTTACCGCAGTGCAATTTGGCGAAGCAGCCGATCAAGCGGAAGCAGGCAAATTTGGCGCAGACAAAATCTTAAAAGTGAGCAATGCCAAGTTGAACGATTTTCAACCTAACTTAATTGCAGAAGCTTTAATGAAAGCTGCAGAAGCAGAAGGAGCAGATACTATTGTACTTTCTCACGATTTATCTGGAAAGGCAGTTGCCCCTATTTTAAGTGCAAAAATGCATGCCGGTTTAGTTACGGGCGCTGTAGCATTACCAACAGCAGAAGGCACCATTAAAAAAGGCGTTTTCTCCGGAAAGGCTTATGCGAATGTTAAAATAAACACCGCCAAAAAGATCATTACCGTTACTCCTAACTCTATCGATAAAAAAGAATTTAACAAAACTGCTGCTGTTGCAGATTTTGCCGTAGAAGTTGGCGATTCTAGATTAAAAGTTGTAGAGCAAAAAATTGAAAGCGCAGACCTTCCTTTAACAGAAGCAATAAAAGTAGTTAGTGCAGGTAGAGGATTAAAAGGCCCAGAGAATTGGGGAATTATTGAAGATTTAGCCAAAGAATTAGGCGCAGCTACTGCTTGTTCTCGCCCGGTTTCAGACATGGACTGGAGACCTCATCACGAGCATGTTGGTCAAACTGGAGTTGCTATTCGACCTAACTTATACATTGCCATTGGAATATCTGGAGCGATCCAGCATTTAGCAGGAGTAAACCAAAGTAAGGTGATTGTCGTAATAAACAACGATCCGGAAGCACCTTTCTTTAAATCTGCAGATTATGGTATAGTTGGAGATGCCTTTGAGGTAGTTCCAAAGCTGATTGAGAAAGCAAAAAGCATGGATTTTACAAGTTAATTGACTTCCTAGCAAGCAATGAAAAAAATTGGATTAGATATTGTAGGTCTGTCTTACAGCCAAACGCAATCGGGTGCTTATGCCTTGGTATTGGCAGAGCAAGAAGGCAAAAGAAGGCTACCAATTATTATTGGTGGCTTTGAGGCGCAAGCCATAGCCATAGAGTTAGAAGATATGACACCTAGTAGACCGCTAACCCATGATTTATTCAAAAGTTTTGCAGAAGCTTTTGATGTTAAAGTAAAAGAAGTGCTGATTTACAATTTGGTAGAAGGAATATTCTACGCCAAATTAATTTGCTTGAAAGAAGGCGAAGAAGTAGAGATAGATACACGTACCTCTGATGCAGTTGCTTTAGCAGTTCGCTTTAAATGCCCTATTTTTACCTACGAAAATATTATGGAGAGTGCCGGCATTGTGATTGACGAAGAAACGGAAGAACCGATTCAAAGCAAGCCAAAAAAGGCAATTGCTCCAAAAGGAAAAGAAAAAAAAGGGATAGATTCGCTCAACTTAAAAGAGTTGAAAGAAAAGCTCCAAAATGCATTGGATTCAGAAAACTATGAAGCTGCTTCAAGAATTAGAGACGAAATCAAAAAGCGCTCAGAAAATAACAATTAGAGGCTTACTTTTTGTAAGCTTTCTTTTCGTTAGTGCAGCCTCCTACTCCTTTCAAGCAGATAGCCTTGGGCAAGAAATTATTAGCGACAGCAGCCAAGTAGCCAGCATTACAAATACGGCAGAAGCCCTTTCTCCAAAAAGCATTCAACCACTAGGTGGATTTAGTTTTACTTCCTTGTGGAGAGGCCTTTTAGGTTTATTAAGCCTATTCTTTATTGCCTATCTTTTTAGTGCCAACCGCAAGGCCATTAATTGGCGAACTGTTGGCATTGGGCTAGCCTTTCAAATAGTAATTGCTATAGGCGTATTGAAAGTGCCCTTGATCCAAGGAATTTTTGATTTTATAGGCAAAATATTTGTGCAAATATTGGAATACACCCAAGCCGGTAGCAAATTTTTGTTTGAAGGCTTGGTGGTAGATATGGACACCTTTGGATTTATTTTTGCCTTTCAGGTGCTGCCTACCATTATTTTCTTTTCTGCACTCACCTCTGTATTGTTTTACTTGGGCATTATTCAAAAAGCCGTAAAAGCTTTTGGCTGGTTATTGACCAAATTGATGCACATTTCTGGAGCAGAAAGTTTGAGTGTGGCCGGCAATATTTTCTTAGGGCAAACCGAAGCACCTCTTTTGATTAAGGTGTATTTAGAGAAAATGAACAAGAGTGAAATTCTTTTGGTAATGATTGGTGGCATGGCCACGGTGGCCGGTGCAGTTTTAGCGGCCTATATTGGCTTTTTGGGTGGCGATGATCCAGAAATGCGTTTGGTATTTGCCAAGCATCTTTTAGCAGCCTCGGTAATGGCAGCTCCAGGGGCTATTGTTATTTCTAAAATATTGTACCCACAAACAGAAGAGATCAATACCGATGTGCATGTGTCTTCTGAAAAAGTAGGCTCTAACCTTTTGGATGCCATTGCCAATGGCACTAGCGAAGGTTTAAAATTGGCCGTAAATGTAGGCGCCATGCTATTGGTTTTTGTAGCCTTTATTGCCTTGGTAAACGGCGGCTTGGGCTATTTGGCCGCTTTTGATGGTTTTAGCATAGAAGCACTCAACCTACATTGGCATTTTACCTCTTTGAATGAAGTAATTGCCGCCAACAGTTCTTACGATGGCCTTTCTTTAGAATTTATATTGGGAACTGTATTTGCGCCCTTGATGTGGCTAATTGGAGTGGCAGCAGAAGACATGATGCTAATGGGACAATTGCTAGGTATAAAATTAGCAGCAAGTGAGTTTGTGGGCTATATCCAATTAGCGGGTTTAAAAGACCTGAGCAATGCAGCGCATTTGCAGTATGAAAAATCTATTATTATGGCCACCTACATGCTTTGTGGCTTTGCCAACTTTGCCTCTATAGGCATACAAATTGGGGGCATAGGCTCTTTGGCCCCTGGACAAAGAAAAACCCTTTCTAAATTTGGCCTAAAAGCCCTTTTGGGAGGCTCTTTGGCCTCTTTAATTTCTGCGAGCATAGCAGGCATGATTTTGGGTTAAAGCCCGAAGCGCTTTTTGGCTTTACCAACATTTGTTGAAATATACCGGAAATTAAGTATTGATATTCTGCCATTTGCTGCGGATATTGCGAACAGATAGAATAAAGAATGAAACCGTTTTTAAACCTTTATAAGCCTTCTTTAACGTTTTTATATTTGATTATCAGGCATATAGAAAAATAAATAGGAAGCCTATAATAGGCATAATGGCATTAATGCACTTTATTCCTACGTTGGTGGTAATTCCCTAAAAATTTAATTTGAAAACGTTTTTTAACACCATAATTATATATCTGCTTTTTTATTCAACGGTAGCCTTAGCCCAAGAAAAACAGATTGGAACAGTCATCTCTAATCAAGAGTTAACCAAATTTCAATTTGACAGTCTAAATTTTAGTTTTCAAGATATTAAGGTCATTGGGGTTGGAGAGTCAACACATGGGACTCATGAATTTTCAGTCATAAGAATTGCTATTTTTAAGCACTTAGTCCAAAAGCATGATTTCAATACACTTTTCTTAGAGGCTTCATACTCTAGCTGTTTAAGAGTTGACAATTACATAAAAGGAAATGAAGATGATTTGTATGACATTATAGTCAATTTGAAACTATGGCCTTGGCAAACATCAGAAATGATGACTCTCATTGAGTGGATGAGAGAATACAATACCATGAATCTAGATACGGAATTATCATTTGTTGGAATCGATATGCGATATAACTATCAAAGCACAATAGAAGAATTAACCAAATTAAACCCAAACCTTAAAAATACTGTACTAAATTGGGACTCTATAGGATTATCTCAAAAGAGACTTCAAATTGACTCTATTAAAACTTTTCAACAAACTAATTCTGACTCTGAGACAAACTTTAAGCTTCAATTTCTAATTACCCAATTAGACCAATTTTATGACGGAGAACTAACTAAAAGGCCAAAATATTTTCGAGACATGAAAATGGGGCAAAATATTATTAACTATTTAGATTTTTATCCGAATGCAAAAGGAATGTTTTGGGCACATAATGGACATATTAAAAAAGAATGGAAAGGATTTTTAATAAAGGAAGGTAGGGCAGGCGGATATCTAAATTCAAAACTTAAAAATAAGTATTTAGCTATTGGTCAAGACTTTAAAATTGGGTCTTTTAATGTTTTTCGACCAGATCCAATATCAAAGATTAAAATAAATGATATCGGTTATTCCTTTGGAACTATCAGTTTCAATGATTTTTCAAAAAATCTTTAGTTGCAAGTCTATCTCTTGATAGTTTGCCAATGTTTTATTCTAAAAAAAATATTCAAACAGTTAATTCAGGACAATTCATTTTGATAAATGAGATTGGAGCAAAGTATACGCCAAAGGTCTACAGTAAAAAAGCAAAAGCAAACTACAGTCGTTACAAATATCACAAGATTAAAGAATTTGATGGCATACTTTATATTCCTAAATCGACACCAACACAAATGATTAAAAGAAAAAAATAACTACCACCAACACGCTGTATAGTGCATTGTGGATAAGGTAGTTTGTTTAGCTTCTGAGCTATTTGATGCTTGCAAAATCCGCTAGCGGATTTTGTTTTGGTGATCAATTTACAAAACCGTCAAGCGGTTTTTGCTTTGTGCTAAACTGAAATAGTATCTTTATCAAAACCACAACGACACCATACAGTAAACGTTGTACACAATTATAAAAAACTATGAAACCCAAACAATACGTAAAAAATGGTGAAGGCGAGAATTACAATTACTCCCAAGACCACTGCTTTGTCAAGCTGTCATCTAAAGACACGAATGGAGAATTATGCTTGATCGAGGACACCTTAAAAGCTGGGTTTCATTTAAAGCGACATCATCATAAATTGATGACAGAAGTATTCTATATGTTGGCAGGCGAAATGGAGCTTATTTTTGATGAGGAGAAGATAATTCTGAGAGAAGGAGATACTATCACAGTTCCACCAAACGTATGGCATGAAGCCATTTGCAAGGATGGTGGAAAAATGCTGACCATATTTAAAAATGGGCAGTTTGATATTTTCTTAGAAACGCTTTCAAAAATGTCTGAAGAGGATTTCTCCAACAAAGAATTAATGAAATCTGTCTCTAACAAATTTGATATTTATGAATAACAGCTTTTTGCCTTGGGTTGATTAATTAGAGGCCGTCTGCCAACTAAAAGAGAGACTGCTACAAGCTGACCCTCCATAGCATGCTTAAGAGAGATTTAAACCATATTATTATTGCTAAGCAGCTATTTAGGCTTATCTTAAGAGGAATATTTTAATTTAACTTCATGCTATGCCACTTAAACCAGGACCAAAAAGAATTGCAAAATCAACAGGAAAAGCAGATTAAGGTACTAGAGATAATAAAGACACGCCCGGCAACACCCCATCTTTAAAACCACCAAAGAAAAAAAAGAAATAAACTAATTGCAAACCAACAAATACAAAGCCTTAGCAAAGTTTAACTTTTGCTTGGCAAATGGCTTTAAAAGCTGCCTTATCTTTGAGGAAATCATAGTAGAAATTTAACTCCTTAAAACAAATGGTAAGCATATCTTTTCTAACTCTACAAGAAGAAGATGCAGTAGAACTAGCAGCAATTCTAAATACGAAACACTTACTTATGTTTGATACCATTGAAGACCATGTGGATTTGCTTTGGGATGAGGACATTCCTAAGCGCAGACATTTAACCCACTTGAGCGGGATTACAAAAGCTTTGCTATATACCAGAGTAGAGAAAACAGCCATGGAAGTATTGGGAGATCGCTTGGTGCGCATGTGGGCGCAGCCAACCACAAGCTTCGACCCCAAGAGCACACAAGAATTAATGTCTTGGTTAGCCAAAGTGTAAAGCAAAGGTTTGGGAAATTAGAGGTATTCCTATTTCCTTTAAACGCATAAAAAAAGGCCCAGAGAAATTCTGAGCCCTTTTTGCATCTATAATGCTATTAAAAAGTAAGTTCTTGTTTGTTGATTACCTTTAGGTCTCTGGTATTCTTTTGCACTGCAATAGCAGCAAAGAGAGCCAAAGTATAAGACATGCCATAAAAACCTTTTTCACTCAAATCTAAATCTGCATTTCTGAGTCCAATAACCAGTAGAAGAATCGCCGTAATGGTCATTAACCAACTGATGCCATAATAGATATCGGTTACTTCTACCCCTTCTATTCTATCTCTCACACTTTTTTGGACAGAAATGGCTGCAAATAGTCCGAATAGGATAATGGCGAAGTAGTATCCTTTTTCATTCAACTCCATGGCGGCATTCCACAAGCCAATGCAATAAGAGATTAAACCTATTCCCAAAGCCACCCAAGAGGCGCCAATAAATGCGGCCGTTGGTCTAATGCCCATAAAGTTTTGATTTGATTTTTTACTCTTTTCTTCTTTTTCAATTACATCTTGAATTTCCATAATTTTTGTTTTTGATTATGGGGCAAATGTTCCTCCTTCCCCATCGCTATGAAATGTAAATTTTATCTTTTTATTACTACTTAATTAATTCAATATAATTTTATCTTATTGATTTACTTATATTTAAATTCACATTTTATTACGACTTATGTATGAAATTCAGGCCTATATTTCTCTTTTAAGCCCGGCAGAACAGGCTGCATTTGTTACCCATTTGCAGAAACGCAATAAAAGAAGCGATGCTAAAAACATTGCCTTATTTCAGGCAATACTTCGAGGAGAGGAGGCCGTCTTAAAGTCGCAAATGAACAGCAATGCTTACCACGTTTTAAAAAAGCGTTTAACAGATCGCCTCGCAGACTTTGCGGCAGGAAGTATTATTGAAAGCGAGCAAACTAGAGCGGTAGAGATAATGAAAACCCTAGTCTTAAGTCAGAAATTATTCAGGCTCAAACAATTTAAAACAGCCTATAAGCAATTGAAGAAGGCAGAGGCCAAAGCAATAGACATAGCCGATTATCATTTATTGAATGAGATCTACCAAACCTATATTCAATACTCTTACCATGCCTTATCGCCCGCTCAATCTGAAATTTTTGCAGCTTATGAAAAAAATAAAGTGGCTTATGCCAACTATGCCAAGCTAAACATGGTGTACGCCCTGGTGAGGAAGGCTTTTCAAAACCAAGAAAAAGAGGACAAACCATTGGATTTAGACGATTTAATCCGTAAAAATTATGCACTTTACGGCATCTCTAATACAGCGGGTTATAACTTTCAAACTCTCAGCCAAATTGCAGAAATAGCCGATATAGCAGGCTCTTACAAGCGAAATTACTTTGAAACCAATCTATTTTTCGAAAAGCATATTAAAAACTTAGAAGGCAGTAAATTAGATACAGAGAAGCAACTAACCAATCACATAAAACTTTTGTATACGGTTGCGCACATTTACTTTCGAAAGCAACAGTTTAAAAAGAGCATAGAAAACCTAAAGAAGATGCATACACAAATGCAGCGCTACGAGGCGAAGTATTATGCGCTATATGAGCTAAGGTACACCACCCTATTGGCTTTAAATTATAATTTCTCTGGGGAATGGGCTAAAGCTGCCTATATTTTGGATGATTTACTAGCTAAAACTGCGAGAACGAAACCGCAAGAAAGAGGCATTCTGCAAGCCATACTAATACGTTCGGTCATCCATTTTCAGCAAGAACAATTTAGTCAGGCAAAACAAATGATGAGCAAACTGTGGCAGCAAGACAGCTTTTACATGGAAAACCTGGGACTAGAATGGCTCATCAACAAAAAGTTTATTGAGATTTTAATCGCTATTGAATTAGGAGACACCGATGTTGTAGATTCTCTTATTGCTAGTATATATAGAAAAAGAAGGGATTATTTTAAAGGCGCCAATGCTATTGCACTTCCTTTCTTAAAACTTATTGAGACTTACCACAAGCAACCGCAGCATGTTAAAACTAAAAGCTTTGAAGCAGAAGTAGAGACTACCTTTGATTGGAAACCTTCGGAAGAAGAAGATTTGTTCTTTATTAGCTACTACGCTTGGTTAAAATCTAAAATGACCCAAAAAGCAGTCTACACCATCACCTTAAACTTTTTAGAAAAGGCTAAGAAGTAAATTGCGGAACAATTATTATGTTTATATATTTGATAAACAATAAGTTAAAAGCATTTTACTTTTTAACTTAATTAGAAACACTAATTAATAAATCATGAAAACAACTCCAGAACACGATGCTCGAATAGCAGAAATGACTTTCGCCTCTGTTTATCCACATTACTTGAATAGAATAGAAAAAAAAGGAAGAACAAAAGAGGAGTTGCACCAAGTAATAGAATGGCTGACTGGATTTGACGATAAAAAGCTAGAAGAATTAATCGACAAGAAAGTGACCTTTGCAACTTTTTATGAGCTCGCAAAGCTGAATCCAAATGCCGATTTAATTAAAGGCGTTATTTGTGGTTATCGGATAGAAGAAATTGAAACTCCTTTAACAAAACAAGCTAGATATTTGGATAAGCTAGTTGATGAATTGGCTAAAGGCAGAAAAATGGAGAAGATATTAAGAGAAAAAAAGTAGATAGAACTATTCAAATTCATGAACCATAGAATTGAACAATTAGCTGAAAAGAAGCTTATTGGAAAGCCTATTTCGATGCGTATTACTGACAATAAAACAGGCCTGTTGTGGAGCCAGTTTGCGCCAAGAATTAAGGAGATTCAAAACAGAGCATCCCAAGATAAAATTTCATTACAAATTTACCCCACTAACTACTTCCAAGAATTTAACCCTAGCAAGGAGTTCGAAAAATGGGCTTGTGTAGAAGTTAAAGATTTTGATACTATTCCCGAAGGAATGAGCTCATTAACTTTAAAAGTAGGATTGTATGCTGTATTTGACTACAAAGGCTCTAGCGCAGATTCTTCCATATTTGAATATATTTTTGGGGAATGGATACCAAAATCTCCCTACCAAGTAGACGAAAGGCCTCATTTTGAAGTCTTAGGGGCAAACTATAAAAACAATGACCCAAATTCTGAAGAAGAAATCTGGATTCCAATAAAGGACAAATGAAAAACACACTATTTCTCTTAACTGCACTAGCATTATTCTCTTGCCAAAATAAACAAGCCGAAAGAACTGAAGAAACAACAAATAACACTAAAGATGCTTTCCATGCAGAGATGGACAGCCTTTATGCCACCGGAGTATTTAATGGCTATACTGCCACCATCGTGGATAGCACAGGAACCATCTACAACCAAGGTTTTGGCTTTGCAGATATAAATACAAAGAAAAAATACACCGAGAATACCCTGATCAATATTGCTTCCATTTCTAAAGTATTTATTGGTGTAGCCCTATTGAAAGCGCAAGAATTAAATTTTTTGAATTTAGATGACCCAATTAATAAGTACTTGCCCTTTGAAGTGGTTAATCCAAATTTTCCAAAGGACACAATTAGCATAAGACAATTAGCAACGCACACAAGTGCTATTGTAGATTCTGACATTTACATGGAAAGCTGCTATGTCAACAAAGACAATATACCTATTGCTGAACACCTAAAGGAAAAATATGGAAGCTATTATCAAAACCCTTCTAACAGCTGGCTGCCATTAGCAGATTATCTAAGCAATCTTTTACAGGAAGAGGGGAAGTTCTACTCTCCCACTACTTTTGCGAATAGAAAAGCAGGAGAAGTTCATGAATACAGCAATGTGGGTGCAGCTTTATGTGCTTTAGTAATAGAATCTGCCACCAAGAAATCTTTTCATGAATTTACCGCAGAACATATTTTTAAGCCCTTAAAAATGTCTTCCACAGCATGGTTTTTTGAAGAGGTAGATAGCAGTAGATATTCTAAACTGTATTTCGATCAAGAGGAATTACCTTATTACAAAATTCTTTCTTATCCGGATGGGGGACTAATTACTTCAAGCACAGACTTGGGTATTTTTTTAGCGGAATTAATAAAAGGATATAGTGGAAATGGTAGTCTACTGAGCCCGGATAGCTACCAAGAGATGTTTAAGTCTCAATTGGCAGAAGAAACTTTTGAGGGAAAAGAGAATTTTAATGTTGGGATATTTTTAGAGAAGGAATTGGCTTACCAGGTGATTGGTCATAGTGGTGGAGACCCTGGCACCAATACCTTGATGTTTTTTGATACAGAAACTAAGGTTGGAAAAATATTTATTACCAACAGCGACTCTAAAAAACAGAATAGCAATGAGGTCATGTGGGGCATTTGGAATGCTTTGGATCACTATGAAAAATAGCTTGCTCTATGATGTTTCCATGAAAGCTACGGCCCATGGTTTATAATGCAGGAGTTGAACGATTTTTTTGTAATTTGATATCAAATTAAAGCATGAAAAATCAACTTGGCTTAATCTTAATAATAACACTATTAGCTAGCTGCAATACAAGTAGCAAAAAACCAAAACCTATGGAAGAGCAAAAACAAGAAAAAGAAAATATCCCAAAAGTTACTGGAATTGGAGGAATATTCTTCTTCTCAGAAAACCCAGAGAAGACTAAAGATTGGTACGCACAGAATTTAGGCTTAGAGGTAAACCAATGGGGCTCTAGCTTTGAATTTAGAAATGCAAATCGACCTGAAGAAATAAACTATCTGCAATGGAGTCCTTTTGAAGAAGGAAGCGAATACTTTGCGCCATCGAAAAAGGAGTTTATGATAAACTACAGAGTTCAGAATATAGAAGGACTTGTAGAAAAGCTTAAAAAAAATGGAGTAACCATAGTTGATAGCATTATAAGCTACGACTATGGAAAGTTTGTCCACATAATGGATGCAGAAGGCAATAAAATTGAACTTTGGGAGCCAGTAGATCGTGTGTTTACAGAAATGGGTGGAAAAACGACAAAATAAGCTAGAGAAAGCATAGCTAAATATTCTTTTGGCTAAGGAACTCACTAAAACCCACTCCTCATGGAATTGCTAATAAGCATTATAGGTTTTGGAAATATTGGAAAAACAATTGCTCCACTACTACTGCACTATAAAAACTATAGTTTTCAAATCAATATCATCGATACGGATAGTAACGTAAAAGGCGCTATCTTAGACTTTATGCATGCGGCAGAATTGACAGAAAAGCATAAAGTATCTTTTAATAATGAAGAACTACTAAATAATTCTGATTTTATTTTTCACTGCGCAGGAGCCTCAGTTCCAAAGGGCAAATCTAGATTAGTTACCTGCCAGGCAAGTATTGAAATCACCGAAGCGGTATTCCTAAACTATAAGCCAGATAAAAAGCCATTTATTATTGTAGTTGCCAATCCGGTAGAAATCATAAGCTATGTAACACAGAAAATCACCGCTTTGCCTAAAGAAAATATCCTTGGAACAGGAACTTTATTGGATTCTATTCGGATGAATTATGAAGTAAAGCAAATGCATGCCAACATTTCTTCTGTAAATGCCATTCTACTAGGGGAGCATGGAGCAACCGCCTTTCTGAGTGAACAATTATCTACCGTTAATAAATTACCATTCTATAAGTTTTTTAATAAACAGCAGCTAGAGAAATTGATGAGCGTAGTAAAATCTTCGGCGGAAGAGATTAAGCAAACCCAAAAAGCAACCATTTATGGGGTTGGTTTTTGCGCTATACAAATCTTTGATTGCTTGCTTGGTGCAGAGAAAAAAAAATTAGCAGTTAGCACTTTTATTCCTCAGCATTTAGGCAAGCTTTTAGGAGAATCTGAAATTTACCTTAGCCTGCTTAGTGAGATAAGTGCCAAAGGAGCTCATCCGATAGAAAGCTACCAACCAAATGAAGAGGAAGAAGAGTATTTGAAAAAATCTATTCGTCAAATCAAAGCTTGCATCCCAATGAAATACAGATAAATTGGGCTTGTAGAATTAAATAACATAGCATTTACATTAATTTACACTAATTAAACAAGCCTAGTATGCACTCCTCCTACTTTTATTCTGTAATTCAAAAAAAATGAATCCATGAAAAATAAAAGCATACAAACATTAGTGCTATTGTGTCTTTCTTCCTTTATAGCTTGTTCGCAAAACAATACGAGCCCAGAAAGTAGTTCTACAGAAAAGTCTGCAGTAAAGAAGACCACTATTAAACAAGAACCTCATTCCTATGGCGGTTGGTATTGTCCAGATAATTTAAAAGGTTTTCCTGCCGTAGATATTACCAATTGGGAAAGCGTGCCTGTGGTCAATGGTCGTTTGCCTAATAAAGAAGAGTCCAGAAATGGAACTTCACTCATTTTTGTTGATCAAGAAAAGTATCCAGATGCTAAGCCATTGGATATGACTATGCCAAAATTAGCGCGCTTTTATAACCACAGCTCTCAAAAGAATGAACTTATTATAGTAATCCAAGCAATTAAAATTCAAGAGGACTCCATTGTTGGTTTTAGATATTTAAATGGCGGAAATGGTAGTGCTAGAATTAATGAAGTAAAATTCCTGGAAGAGGAGGAAATAGATAAAATTCCCAGTTCCCATTTTGTTTCTTTTTCTATGGAAATAGATGCTAGTCAAAAGGAGATTTGGGAAATACTAACCAATAAAAAATACAAAGAAACACTGCAAGCTATTTTCGATTCTAAAAATACACTGGAAGCAGATTGGAGAGAATCTTCTAAATTGAATTTTAAATATGCCAGATCAGGTGAAATTACAGCAGCCTGGGCAGGGGAAATGTATGGTAATTACTACGCACAAATAGATTGTCAAAAAGACGATTATCAATACGTAGAAAAATTCCTTCTTACCAATTATGAGCTCAGTAATCTAACAGGCTTACATATTGTTTGTGGTCCTTATTACGAAGATTATGAAACGCAAAAAGACATCCTAAAAAAGTGGGCTAAAAAAGTGAAAGAATTGAGTGAAAAGAACTAGCCTCGAATTACTAGACTTCTTGCGATTACTTCCTAACATTTGCTATCTTTAACAAAAACAAGCATTTTCGAATGCTTGTTTTTTTCACATCTCCAACTATTTAGATTGCTTCAAATAGAAAAGAAAACTTGCAAAATGTAAACTACATTTTCCTTCTTCTGGCTTTGCTTGCAGAAATTGTAGGCACGGTGGGTGGCTTTGGATCTTCTGTATTTTTTGTTCCTATTGGCAACTTCTACTTTGATTTTCATTCAGTTTTAGGGCTAACTGCCATTTTTCATCTTTCTAGCAATCTGAGCAAAATAATGCTTTTTAAAAAGGGCCTAAATAGGAAGTTGCTTTTGCAAATTGGAATACCTTCGGTGGTATTTGTCATCTTAGGTGGCTTCCTTAGCAAAATACTTGATAGTGTTATACTAGAAATTATACTTGCCCTTTTTCTAATTGCTTTGAGCTCTCTTTTTCTATATAAGAAAGAGTTAGTTATCCCTGCAAACAAAAGAAACGCAATTAGTGGTGGCGCACTATCTGGTTTCTCGGCAGGGCTATTAGGCACAGGAGGTGCAATTAGAGGTTTAACGATGGCGGCTTTTAATTTAGAAAAGAATGCCTTTATAGCTACCTCTGCATTCATCGACTTTTTCATAGACTTCAGTAGAACATTTGTCTATTATAAAAATGGATACATTCATAAACATGACTTAATTTATTTGCCTTTTCTCCTAGTCATTGGCCTAGTGGGAACCTTTATCGGAAAAAAATTACTGCATTATATTCCGCAATCTAAATTCAAAAGAATATCTCTTTTTTTGATTATGATAATTGGCTTAGCTACTATGTTGAATATCCTGATAAATTAAACTGGAAAAGAGGCAATGAATAGAGTGCAAATTCTTTTATTACCTAAATCCTTCGCAATTTGAATGAAGCAATTACGTTTTACACCGATGAAAACTAGTTTTTTCCTTCCCGCATTACTTTTTACTTTCTGCAGTATTTATCTGCACTTAAATACTAATGCTTGCAGCATGTATAAAATAACCAAAGATGGTAAAACCATGGTTGGCTGCAATGAAGACAATTGGAGAACTACCTCTAGAATTTGGTTTGCATCTAAAAACGAGAGCAGAATTTATGGCGCTGCCTTTACGGGCTCAAGAGTAGTGCGAAAAGATGTTTTAGCACCGCAGTCGGGCATGAATGAAGCAGGGCTTGTATTTTCTAGACTAGCCTCTTATCATCCAAATGGCTATGTAAAACAAGAGGGAAAGAAACAGATAAAAGATGAAGTTAGCTACCTCAGCAGCATACTGCACAACTTCAGCACAGTAAAAGAAGTTAAAGAATACATTTCGCAACACGACCACAGTATCTTTTTTGACGATGTTTTTATTTATGTAGATCAATCAGGAGATTACCTAGTCGTAGAGCCTTATGAATTATTGGAAGGCAATGATTCTACTTATGTTTTATCTAACTTTTGTCCTTCCATAACTACCAATGAAAAAGCTAGACAATTAGAGCGATATAAAAATGGGAAAGACTTCCTTGGTCTTCACTCCCTCGACACCACCCTTAGCTTTTGCAAGGCTGTTTCAGACACCATGCATGTTTGCAGAAAAAGGAATGGGGATGGCACCTTATTGACTTCCATTTGGGATACAAAAAATGGCCTTTTGAATCTCTATTTTTATCACAATTACGACACTAGTATTCAATTTGTGCTTTCTGAAGAATTAGCCAAAGAAGACCATATGCTAGACATTACTTCACTATTTCCTGAGAATCCTGAATTTAAACGCTTAGCTGAATATAAGACACCCTTTAACGTAGCCGAATTGCGAATATCTCTTGTTTTAATTGCCGGTTTTTTATTGTTACTCACTTTCTTATTCCTATGGACTTATTTCAAAAGCAGGAATGCCATTAAATTCAACTCAATAAAAGTTGTGTTTGCTATCCTTAACCTATTATTGGTGTATTATTTATTCGTTTTAGCTACAAACATTGGTATTTATTATTTTGATGCTCCCTATCATCATCACAATTCAGATTTGATTAGTTTATCCTCCTATCTTCCTTTTTTACTACTGCTAATAATTCTACCTCTAAGCGCATACAACTTCCTCTATATCAGACTTAATACAGAGTCTACATGGATAAAAAGCGCGCTCTTTCTCAACAATACCCTCTATTTTATTTTGATGGGAGCCTTTGGTTATTGGGGCCTTTATAGCATTTTCCATTAAAAATGAGATACCTTTGGCATCGAATTTCAAATGGCTTTCAATAGCTAAGCAACTTTATATGACGGTACGCAGTAGAATAATAGGAACAGGAAGTTATATTCCTGAGCTTGTCCAACCAAATGAAAACTTTAGTTCGCAAAGATTTTATACTGCAGAGCAAGAGCTAATAGATAAACCAGCGGAAGAGGTAACCAGTAAATTTCAAGCCATTACAGGTATTAAATCAAGAAGATATGCCAAAGAAGAATACAATACTTCAGACTTAGGCTACTTTGCTGCTAAAGCAGCCATAGAAGATTCAGGAATAGACCCGGAGACTATCGACCAAATTATTTTTGCACACAATTTTGGCGACATAAGAAAGCACACCATGCAAACAGATGCTGTGCCTTCTTTGGCAGCAAGAGTAAAACATCGATTAGAAATTGCCAATCCAAATTGCATAGCGTATGATTTATTATTTGGCTGTCCAGGTTGGGTGCAAGGTCTAATTCAAATAGACTCCTTTTTTAAAGCTGGCACTGCTAAAGTGGCTCTGGTAATTAGCGGAGAAACTTTATCAAGAGCTTTGGATGCCTTTGATAGAGACAGTATGATTTTCGCAGATGGTGCGGGTGCTTGTATTTTAAAAAGTGAAGAAGGAGACAGTGGTATTTTAGCCACCAAAGCAGCCTCTTACACCTTACATGAATCTGATTATCTATTTCTTGGCAAATCTAACTTTCCTGAGTCTGACCCAAGGATTAGATATATCAAGATGCATGGAAGAAAAGTCTATGAGTTTGCCCTAAGGTATGTTCCGCAAGCAATGAAAGATTGCTTAGACAAAGCCAATGTGGGAATTGATGAAGTGAGCAAAATATTTATTCATCAAGCCAATGAAAAATTAGACGAAGGAGTAATTAAACGCTTCTACAGATTATATGGCATAAAAAACGTTCCAAAAAACATTATGCCAATGAGTGTTCATGAATTAGGGAACAGTTCTGTAGCTACTGTGCCTACTTTATTGGATAGGGTTTGGAAAGGGAAGTTAGAAGGCCATAGTTTAAAAAAGGGAGATATTATTCTTTTGGCTTCTGTTGGAGCAGGTATGAACATTAATGCTGTTTGCTATAAAATCTAAATTCTTTAAAGGGTCTTATTTTCTTAATTTTCTGAAATGAAAAGAATAGCTCTATTCCTTTTTATTTCTTCTGTCATTACTTCTGCATCATCACAAACAACAGAACATATTTTTGAGGTTACCTTTAAAAAGAGAAGTATCGGAAATTTATTCGCAATAAAGAAAATAAGCGGAAATACTATAGTTCAAGACCTTAGAACCAACACCAAAGTAGACTTAATTGCCTTCTCTGTTTATGTTGAATCTGAGGTGAAAGTGGTAAAAGAAAATGGAGTATTGGTTTACAGCGAGTGCTTTAGAAATGCCAACAGAGGAACTGAATCTATAGTGGCAGAGATTAAAAAAATTGGTCCAAAAAGCTATCAGGTGAAGAGAAATGGAGAAGAGTTTAAAATTGAAGGAAAGACAATCTCATACTGCATTGTAGATTTATATTTTGAAGAACCAAGTAAGCAAGTAGAAGTTTTTTCGGACATGTATGCTGAGTTTTTGAAAATTGAAGAAATAAGTCCCCATAAATACAAATTGAGTTCTCCCAGAAGCAAGGACACTTACTACACTTATGAAAATGGAGAATTGGTAACAGTTGAAGTAGAAACTCCCGTTGGAATGGCAGTCTCTAAAAAAACAAAATAGAGCAATCTAGAAATTATTATTCCACATTTTGTTTATTCATTGCTTAAGCATATTTTAGAGGTATCTATACATTGAAAATGAAAAAGAAGCCCTTAATAGTCCCCCTTATTGTAGCTTTTGTATTTAGTCTTATGGCTTGCAATAGCTCTTCAGATAAATCGGCGGATGAAACTAAAAAGCAAGAAGAAAAGGAAGAGGAGAAAGCAATTTTTAAAAGGCTTCCTACAACTAAAACAGGAATTAAGTTTATTAATTCACTTAAAGAAACCCCAGAACTCAATATTATCAATTATCACTATTTCTATAATGGCGGTGGTGTGGCAGCTGGAGATCTCAATAATGATGGACTTATAGATCTATATTTTACTTCAAACCAACAGGAAGATAAGCTGTACCTAAATAAAGGGAATTTTCAATTTGAAGATATCACCGACAAACTGCCAAAGAAAGAAGTAGGAATATGGAGCACTGGAGTTCTAATTGCAGACCTGAATTCAGATGGCTTATTAGATATTTATCTTTCTCAATCTGGAAGATTGACCGAAGATAAAAGAAGAAATAGATTACTAATTAATCAAGGAGATTTAAGTTTTAAAGAAGAAGCAAAAAAATACGGTTTAGATGATGCTGCCTACTCAACCCAAGCTGCTGTATTAGATTTTGATCAAGATGGTGACCTTGATTTATTTCTTTTAAATCATGAAATAGAAGATATTTTTAACTTCAATAAAGAAGATAGAGAAACGGGCTATAATAAAAATGTTGGTGATAAGCTTTACCGAAACGATGGCGATAAGTTTAATGATATAAGCGAACAGGCCGGGATTAAGCAAAATCCTTATGGCTTTGGGTTAGGAGTAGCAGTAAGTGATCTAAACAATGACAGCTGGCCTGATATTTATGTATCTAACGACTTTTCTGAGAATGACTATATGTACATCAATCAGAAAAATGGAACATTTAAAGAAACCATTAAAATATCTACGAAACACAATGCTAACTATGGAATGGGGGTTGATGCCTCAGACATTAACAATGATGGCCTATCGGATATAATTGTGGTAGATATGGTTGCCAAAGACAACTACCGCCAAAAAACAAATATGTCTGGCATGAACCCGGAGCAGTTTTGGAAAACTATTGCCTTTGGTTTTCATTATCAATACATGTACAATACACTTAACCTGAACCAGGGAGGTGAAAAATTTAGCGATGTAGCAAAACTAATTGGTGTGTCCAGTACAGATTGGAGCTGGTCTCCATTAATTGTAGATTTTGACTTGGATGGAAATAAAGACATTTTCATCTCTAATGGACTTAGGAAAGATGTTAGAAATAATGACTTTGTAAAAAAACATATTCTTTATGCCGAACAAAAGCCTGAAAACAAAGGATTGAGTTCTACGGAGCTTATAAAGAAGCAATTGAAGAAAATGCCCTCCACAAGAATACCCAATTACATATTTAAAAATAATGGAGATTTAAATTTTGAAGAACAAACTCAAAATTGGGGATTAAAAGATGTTGCATTTTCTACAGGTGCTATTTATGCCGACTTAGATAATGATGGCGACCAGGACCTCATCATTAATAATGTAGACGACACCTCCTTCGTGTATGAAAACATTGCAGAGGATAAAAAATATGTTTCTATTCAATTAAAGGGGACAGAAAAAAACAGATTTGCTATTGGTGCTAAATTGATTTTACAATCTAATCAAGATCAACAGATGCTTGAGTTAAACCCTACAAGAGGTTTTCAATCGAGTATATTAGGTCCTCTTAATTTTGCAGTAAATGAAAAGGACGAAAATGTTGAACTAGAAATAATATGGCCAGATGGTAGCCACAGCCAACAAAAAATCAAAGATTTTAATACCCTTATTACCATAAAGCAAGAAGAAGATAATAAAAAAGAATGGTCAACAGCAAAAGTGGAGCCTGTTATAAAAAACATCTCAGAAGAGCATGGAATAGACTATAATCATTTTGAAAATTATTACGACGATTTTAAAGACCAAGTACTCCTACCTCATCAATTATCCAATTTAGGGCCCGGATTAGCAGTAGGTGATGTAAATGGAGATGGATTGGAAGATTTCTTTGTTGGCAGTGCAGTAGGCTACTACCCTGCTCTATACTTGCAAGATGAAAATGGAAAGTTTAAACAAAAATTCGACCAGCCCTTTGAGCAAGAAAATCATAAAGAGGAGATGCAAGCTCAATTATTCGATTTTGATGGAGATAATGATTTAGACCTATATATTGGTTATGGTAGCTATGAATTTGCCTATAACTCTCCCCTACTCCAGGATGCAATTTACTTGAATGATGGAAAGGGAAAATTTAAAAAGGCAGACCTACTTCCTCCAATGCTAACGAGTACATCGGTAGTTATTCCCTTTGATTTTGATAATGACAATGACTTAGATCTTTTTATTGGCAGTAGAATGCAACAAAAACGTTATCCCCTACCTCCGAATAGTTATTTATTGGAAAACAGAGATGGGAAGTATGTCGATGTAACTTCAGAAAAAGCTCCTGACTTAAAAGGCATTGGAATGATAACTGCGGCAGTAAGCACCGACCATAACCAAGATGGCAATATGGATTTAATCATTAGTGGGGAATGGATGAAGCTAAGTATTCTTGAAAATAATTCAAAAAAGTTTAGCTTAATAGATCACAGTGAAATAGGACTTGATAAATCAGGTGGTTGGTGGTATGCATTAGCATTAGATGATATAGACAAAGATGGCGATCAAGATTTGATAACCGGAAACCTTGGTAAAAACTATAAATACCAAGCCTCAGAAGAGCAGCCATTTAAGGTATTTAGTAATGATTTTGACAATAATCAGAAAGTAGATATTATTCTCAGCTATTCGCAAAAAGGCACTTATTACCCGCTTAGAGGTAGACAATGTTCTGCGGAACAACTCCCTGAGTTAGAGGCAAAATTTCCTGATTACAATGAGTTTGCTCAGGCTTCCGTTTATGATGTTATTGGGCATGATGAGGCAGAAAACTCTTATGAAAGAAATGCCCACACTTTTGCAAATGGGGTTTATTTGAATAAAGATGGAAAATATCAATCCATACCTTTTGGCAATATGAATCAGATTTCTTCTATCAATTCCATCCTGGTGTATGATCTTAATCAAGATGGTTATAATGATTTAATAATGGCCGGCAATTTATATAGTTCAGAGGTGGAAACTCCAAGAAATGACGCTAGCTACGGACATATTTTAATCAATCAAAAAGATGGCAGCTACAAAACACTTACTGCCGAGCAAGCCGCATTTTTTGGAGAAGGAGAAGTAAAGGCACTAAAAGCAATTGAAGTAAAAGGAGTTGGTGATGCCTTTCTTGTTGCAAGAAATAACGGCCTTCTGCAGCTATTTACTTTTAGCAAGTGAATTTAAATAGATCTTCTTCAAAATTTAAATCAAGAATATTTGATTCATTACATTATTTATAAGCCCCAAGGATACCTCTCTCAATTTGTTAATAATGAACAAAAAAGGAAGAATAAAAAATTACTCGGAGAGCTTTATAACTTCATGGATGGCACCATGGCCATTGGTCGACTGGATAAGGATTCAGAAGGTCTATTGTTGTTAACTACAGACGGCCAAATGAGTGAAATAGTACGGAGTAAAAAAATAGAAAAGGAATACTTCGTTCAGTTGGATGGAGAAATTAATTCATTGGCAATTGAGAAATTAAAAGATGGCGTTGAAATAGGAATACGCGATAAAAAGTATACGACTAAGCCTTGCAAGGCCAAAAAGCTAAATGAAACTCCTGACTTACCTCCTCCAAGCAAATCAATTCGAAGTGATCGGCATGGTCCAACTTCCTGGATAAGTATTACTTTAAATGAAGGAAAGTTCCGACAAGTTAGAAAAATGACCGCTGCAGTTGGATTTCCAACATTAAGACTAATAAGAGTTCGAATAGGAAAAATAGAATTAAATCAAATGAAGCCAGGGGAAGTAGTAGAAGTATCTAGATTTAATCTATAAGTCCTAACTTTATAATGATAAGCCCGAATAAATAATTTTGTTTTATGCCTATTTACAAATACATATTGCTATTCAGCTTTGTAATTTTTATCACTTCTTGCGAAGAGGATGATAATAACAATAACTCAGGAACTCCAAACCCTCCTGGTAAGAAATACCTCACAGAAAATGTAATTATCGTAGTTATTGATGGCCCTAGATACACAGAAACTTGGGGCGACTCCATGCATCAATATCAGCCGAGATTAGCCAATGACTTAGCAAGTGAAGGGGTTATTTATACCAACTTTAGAAATAATGGGGAAACATGGACAGTACCTGGTCATGTAGCAATTTCAACCGGGAATTATCAAACAATTGCGAACAATGGAACAGAGCTTCCTCAATTACCTTCCCTCTTTCAACATTGGTTAGAACAAACCAAAGAGGATTCAACCAAAGCCTGGATAATAACTAGTAAAGACAAGCTTTCAATATTGGCCAATAGCATGATAAGCAATTGGAATAATGAATATATGCCATCTACAAACTGTGGTGTAGGTGGTTTAGGTGCAGGAAGTGGCTACAGACATGATAGTATAACCTTCGATACAGTTCAATATGTATTATCTAACTATCATCCCAATTTAATGTTGATCAACTTTAGGGAGCCAGACTATGCAGGACATGCCAATAATTGGGCTAACTATCTCAAAGGAATTGAAGATACAGATGAATATCTTTATCAAATCTGGCAACAAATACAAAATGACCCTATCTACGCAAACAAAACTACTCTAATAGCAACCAACGACCATGGCAGACATATAGATGGGCATAAGGATGGCTTTGTATCTCATGGAGATAACTGCGAGGGATGTACGCACATTAATCTATTTGCTGTTGGTCCGGATTTTAAATCAAATACGATTATTAACACTGCTAGAGAACAAATTGATATAAGTGCTACCATAGCAGAACTATTAGAGTTTGATCTGCCTTATTCTAATGGAGTAGTAATGGATGAACTTTTTAATACTAAATGAAAGAAAAGCTAAAAAAGTTTGTAGAAAGTTTTAACTTTTTAGAGCCTAAAGAAATAGAAACGGTAGTAGATTATACTGTTTTGAAAAAGTTTAAAAAAGGTCAAATACTCCTAAAAGAAGGAGAAGTAGCTAATGCATGTTATGCAGTTATTGAAGGCTGCGTTAGAGAGTACTATATCATTGATGGATTAGAGAAAACAACAGCTTTCTTTACAGAGGGACAAGCAGTAAATTCATTTAGTAGCGCAACCAATAAAAAGCCTTCTAAGCATTTTCTAGAATGCTCAGAAGACTGTATTCTTACTGTTGGCAACGAGGGTTTAGTGGAAGGGATTTGTAAACTAATTCCAAGAATGGAAAAATTTATTAGAACGGAAGTAGAAAGATCTACAGGTGAGTTACAAGATCGTTTGGCAGAGTATATCATCTCTTCTCCTGAAGAACGCTTCAAGAAATTATTAGAGAATAATAATGGCATTATGAATCGAGTACCTCAGCATCAAATTGCTAGCTATTTAGGAGTAACACCGGAGTCCTTAAGCCGTATTAAAAAAAGGGTTTTTAAAAAATAAGGGCAATATTACCTTGTTTTCTTCCGCTATCCAATAGTTTATGAGCTTCCACAATCTCCTCCATTCTAAACGTTTTAGATACCTTATTTTTTAAAGCTCCTTGAAAAAGTAATCGCTCAATATCTTCCAAATAGCTATTTAGCTTCTCTTTACTTTTTAAGCCTGTTGCCTCAAATTTTGCTTTTTTTTGCGAAAAACAAGTAGTAAACATATCCATCAACAAGCTCCCACTTAGAACCGGTGAAATGTATCTTCCTTTCGCCTTTAATTTAGGCTTGCATGCCTCAAAAGAACTCACTCCAATAGTGTCGTAAATCAAATCATACTTTGTATTGCTATCCAAAAAGTTGTCTTGATTGTATACAATCACAACATCAGCACCTAACTGCCTTACCATTTCTTCATTCTTAGCGCTGCAAACTCCGGTAACTTTAGCGCCAAAGCTTTTTCCTAGTTGAATTGCTGCTGTACCTAAAGCCCCAGATGCTCCAATTACAAGAACTTCTTGACCTGCTTTAAGAGCACCTACACTCTTTAAAAAATTATACGAGGTGAGTACCCCATCGCAAAGAGTAGCTGCTTCAATTGGCTCAATAATTTTGGGTAGTTTGCGGACAATATCCTTTTCCTCACTCAACTTTACATATGGAGCATTGGTACCAAAATTTAATGTAGTTTCTCCATAAACTAGGTCTCCTACTTTAAATGCTTTTACATGCTCGCCTAGCTTTATTACTTCTCCTGAAAAACCAGTTCCCATAATTGGATTCTTCAATTTTCTTAAACCCAAAAATAGTCTAGCAAATTTTGGATTTCCAGAGCGCATTAAGGCATCTGCTCTAGTAATACTAGAAGCAATATTTTTAATTAAGATTTCATTATTTCCTATTTCAGGTACAGGAACATTTCTAACTTCTAGAACATTTGGCTTTCCATAAGCGCTACAGTATACTGCTTGCATCATTTTCATTTAGTATTATTTAGACTGCAAATTTGCGGAGTCTGAAATGAGCTTGCATTGACTTAAGATAAGAAATGGGGTTTTTTATTTAATTTGCAAACTAACTATTGAGAATTAAGGTGACATTTTTAAGAATAACAGTTCTACTTTGCCTCATTCATTATTCATTTTCCCTCTGCTCTCAGACAGATGATACTATTCCGAGTAAAAGAGAAGCCATCCTTGAATTAAATGAAAAGGAAGTTGTTTTTGCAAACTCAGAAAAAACCAGTAGATATCAATTTAAGATAAGTAGTTATGGTAAAATAAACTTTATAGATTATTCTATACCGAAAGAAGTAAAAAGAGAATTACTTAAAAAATACGCGGAATCAGAATATGGTAAATATAAAGTTGATGTAACTACAGTAAAAACTAACAAAGGAATTAAAGTTATAAATATACTAGAAGTATCCAGGAAAAGATTCACTATAGTTGCTATAGGCATCACTGTACTTGCTGTCATTTCAGTTTCCTATTTTCTATATTCTAATTGATATCCCAAAAGCAGAAGAATATTGCACTTCATTTAATACTTTTAAAAAGTGAAATTCCTATATTACTTTGTTGTATATCCCTTCTCTAAGCTTCCAATTGGACTGCTATACTTTATTGGTCACTTCCTATATTTTATTCTTTATAGATTCATTGGGTACAGAAGAGAGGTGGTAAGGAATAACTTAATCAATAGCTTTCCTGAATTAGAGTTGTTTGAAATTAAGATTATAGAAAAGAGGTACTATCATTATTTAAGTCAGATGATAATAGAATCGGTAAAAAACCTATCTATCTCTAAAGAAAACCTTGCAAAACGAGTTCAAGTAAAAAATCCAGAAGTCCTTGACAAGATATACGAAGAAGGCAAAAGCGTAATTCTTGCCGGAGCTCATTATTTAAATTGGGAATATCTAATTACCGCTCAAAACTTTCTATTTAAACATCAAGCAGTAGGAATTGGCAAACCACTCTCTTCTTCTTTTTGGAATACAAAAATGAATAAGATTAGAGAGCGCTATGGCATGCGTGTAATTCACTCGAAAAATTTTAAGGAGAAGTTAGAAGAATGGTCTAACGAAAAAATAGCTCTTCTAGTTTTATTTGATCAAAGTCCAAGTGGCTCGCAATATGCCTATTGGCACAATTTCTTAAATCAAAAGACGGCTTTTCTATTTGGTGCAGAGAATTTGGCTAAGAAATACAATTTCCCGGTAGTTCAATACAAAATGACTGAATCTAAAAAAGGATATTATAGGATTAGCTTAGAACTTATTTCAGACGAACCAAAAAAAACAGCCGAAGGTGAAATAACCAAAAAACTGATAGAAAATTTAGAAGATCAAATACTGGAATCTCCTGCCTTTTGGCTTTGGTCGCATAAAAGGTGGAAAAGAAAAGCTCCTGCTGAGGTTTAATTTTTAGCGATATGATATATATCATATTTACAAGGGTCTGTATGTATTAAATTGCACTAAGAATTAATACTAAACCGAAAAAGTAATATGAAAAAGAGAGAGCCAGTTTCAAAGATTATGTCTGATCAATTGATTAGTGTAAATACAACACAAAAACTGAGAGAAGTAGAAGCAATTATTGATGAAAATAATATAAGACACGTGCCTGTTGTTTCAGGAGATAAGGTAATTGGACTAATAAGCAAGACAGATTTAGAAAGAGTAAGCTTTGTTAATACTATTGATGGCAGTAATCTGGGAACCTCCATGTATGATGTGCTTTCCATAGAACAGGTAATGTCTAAAAACTTAAAGACCGTTCAAGAAAGTGATACCATCCATGATGTAGCGGAAATTTTGACAAAAAATGAATTCCATGCACTTCCTGTTTTAGAAGGGGATAAATTAAAAGGGATTGTTACTTCAACGGATTTAATCCAATATTTGATTGATCAATACTAAAAACCAATAATTCAGGAGCTAGCAATGGCTGCTGTTTTTTTATTTTGGGAGACCATAGCGTAAATACCAAAGCCAATCAAGAAGAAAGATTAAGGTTTATTCAGCAACTGCTCAATGACATTGATGCACTAGAAGAACTATTGAAAAGTGGTAAAATTGAATCTGGTATTCAAAGAATTGGAGCGGAGCAAGAATTTTGTTTAATTGATAACACCTATAAGCCTTCTAAAAAGGCTGTTTCTATACTAGAGGCAATCCAAGACGAGCATTTTACCACAGAGTTGGCTACCTACAATCTAGAAATTAATCTAGACCCTGTAGAATTAAAAGACAAGGCATTTTCCATTGTAGAAAATCAATTAAATAGTCTTTTAGAAAAGGCTAGGACTTTTGCTGAAAAGGAAGAGAATAAAATTCTGCTCTGCGGTATTTTACCAACTATAAGTAAACAAGAACTCCGTTTAGATTACATGACTCCTAACCCAAGATATTGGGCTTTAAATGAGCGCATGAAAGGCCTAAGAGGTAATGATTTTAGCCTTCACTTAAAAGGAGTTGATGAACTAACGGTAAAGCACGATTCTGTTTTATTTGAAGCCTGTAATACTAGCTTTCAAATGCATCTACAAATTGAGCCAAGCGATTTTATATCGGCATATAATTGGTCGCAAGCAATCTCAGGTCCTGTCTTAGGTGTTTCTGCTAATTCTCCTCTTTTATTGGGAAGAGAATTGTGGAATGAAACAAGAATAGCTTTATTTCAACAAAGTATAGATACTAGAAATTCTTCTTATGCTTTAGTAGATCAGCAAGCGAGAGTTTCTTTTGGAAGTGATTGGGAGAAAGGCAGCATTGTAGATGTTTATAAAAATGAAATTGCCAATTATAAAATTATCTTAACTAAAGAAATTGAAACAAACTCCTTGGAGCAAATAGCCAGGGGAGAAACACCCAAACTTCCAGCATTAAATTTACACAATGGCACCATTTACAGATGGAATAGGCCATGCTATGGAGTTGGTGGTGGCAAAGCCCACCTTAGAATTGAGAACAGATACATCCCCTCAGGACCTAGCGTAGAAGACGAAATGGCAAATTTTGCTTTTTGGGTAGGACTAATGATTGGAAGGCCTAAAAAGTTTGATGATATGCCATCTACGATGGACTTTAGAGATGCCAAAGCTAACTTTTACAAAGCTTCTAGAACAGGAAAACATTCCGTTTTAGTTTGGGAAAATCAATCCTATAAACTATCCGAACTTATTGAAAATGTCTTGTTGCCAGTTGCTTTTGAAGGTTTAAGAAAAGCCCAAATAGACGAAAAAGATATCCAGAGATTATTGGGAATAATTGCAGCTAGATGCAAGGGAAATACAGGAGCACAATGGCAAATAAAAAACTTTAGAAGTTTGCGAAAGCAAATGAAGAGAGACCAGGCGTTAAGGCAATTAACAGCCAAAATGCTAGAAAATCAATCGAAGCGTTTATCTGTCCATAATTGGCCCATGCTAGATAGTGATTTGGCAAAATTTCCAAGGCACGCTAGTCGAGTTGGAGATATTATGTCTACCCAGTTATTTACTGTCAATGAAAATGACTTAGCAGAATTAGCAATAAGGGTAATGATGTGGAAGAATATTCACCATTTGCCGGTAGAAAATAACCATAAGGAATTATGTGGTATACTTACTTGGAATCACATCCAAGAGTTTAAGAAAAACCCAAATAAAAAAGACACCCTAACAGTAGCTGACATAATGATTAAAGAAGTTTATCAGGTTGAATTTGACCATTCTATAGAAGAAGCTTCTCAACTCATGAAAGAAAAGGAAATTGGATGCCTACCAATTGTAGAAAAAAATACTTTAGTAGGAATTTTAACCGTGAAGGACTTGTTGGAGCATGAAGCAGATTAAGTTAGAAAGTAAAATTATAAATCAGAGCATTACTATTTCCAGAACTATTGATTGTATTAGAGGGAAAAACAAAGGCCCCACTATAATTTTTATTGGAGGTATACACGGCAATGAACAATCTAGTGTATTTGCTCTAAAAAAAGTGATGGAAGAATTAAGTCCTCATGCGGAAAAGATCAATGGGAATATATATGCTTTAGCTGGAAACTTAAGAGCTTTAGAACTAAATCATCGTTATGTAAGAACAGACTTAAACCGCCTATGGAATAAGCATGTTATAGAACAAATTAATGAGCATAAATTTGAAGCTTTAAATGAAGAATACCAAGAGCTCGAAGAGCTCTATTTGACAATAAAAGAAATCCTAGATAAAGAAGAAGGCCCTTTCTACTTCATGGATTTACATACCACTTCTAGTCCAACTTCCCCTTTTCTAACAGTTAATGATTCTCTCCTCAATAGAAATTTCACTTCCAACTACCCTATTCCAAATATATTAGGAATTGAAGAATATCTTGATGGACCTTTACTTAGTTATATCAACGAATTAGGTTATGTAGCATTTGGTTTTGAAGGAGGGCAGCATCAAGATGAAAAGGCTTTTATGAACCACGAAGCATTCATTAAGCTAAGTATTGGAATTACAGGAATTGGAGATAGGAAACTTATTGAGTATGATAAGAATTATTTCTATTTAAAGAATGAAGGCCTCGGAGACTCTCCTTTTTATGAAATAATTTATAGGCATGAAATTCGAGCTAATGATGAATTTAGAATACAAGAAAATTTTAAAAACTTTCAGCAATTAGAAGTAGGAGAATTGATTGCCATCCACAATCACCAAGCAATTGAATCAAAATCCAACAACTTAATTTTTATGCCTTTATACCAAAGTAAAGGTGAAGATGGATTTTTTATCATCCGATTGATTCCTAAACTATTTTTAAACTTATCTTCCATCATTAGAAAATTAAAAATGGATAACTTTTTGGCTGCTTTACCGGGTATTCATTGGCAAAACGAAAAAAAAGAAGCTCTATTAGTCAATAAGAATATTGCAAAGTTCTTTACCAAACAATTGTTTCATTTATTCGGTTATAGAAATAAAACCCTCGATGATAAGTACTGGATCATGAAGAGTAGAGAGAAAAATTCGAAATACAAGGAATATGCAAAACAAGCTTGGTTTAAAGTAATTTAGAATACAAGAAAATTAGAATCCAGATATGTCACTTAAAATAAACTCCTTTGAGGAATACCAAAGTAAATACAAACAAAGTATAGAAAAGCCTGATGCTTTTTGGGATAAGATTGCTAAAAGCTTTCAATGGCAAAAAGATTATGATAAAGTATGCGAGTGGAATTTTGAAGAACCTAATGTAAAGTGGTTTTTAGGCGGCAAACTGAATATCACTGAAAATGTTTTAGATAGACATTTAGAAAAGAGAGGGAATAAACTTGCACTGATTTGGGAGCCAAACGACCCAAAAGATCCATTTAAAAGGTATACCTACAGAGAACTTTATGAAAAAGTTTGCGAGTTTGCCAACGCTTTAAAAAATCAAGGTATTCAAAAAGGCGACCGTGTAGTACTTTATATGCCCATGGTTCCTGAGTTAGCTATTGCTTGTTTGGCCTGTGCCAGAATTGGAGCAATTCACTCCGTAGTTTTTGCCGGCTTTAGTGCAGTAGCAATGGCAGACAGAATTAATGATGCACAGGCTAAAATGGTAATAACCGCTGATGGCTTAAACAGAGGAAGCAAACAAGTTCCTTTAAAAAGAGTAGTTGACGAGGCATTAGAAAATTGCAATTCTGTTGAAAAAGTAATTGTCTACAACTGCTTAGGTTGGGAGCCAAATATGCAAGAGGGCAGAGATTTATGGTGGAGAGATGCCACAGATGGAATGAGTAAAAATTGCCCTGCCGAACAAATGGACAGTGAAGACATCTTGTTTATTCTCTACACTTCTGGTTCAACAGGCAAGCCAAAAGGGGTAGTACATACGCATGGTGGTTATATGGTATATACAGCCTATTCTTTTCAGAATGTATTCCAATATGAAGAAAGTGATGTGTACTGGTGCACTGCAGATATAGGTTGGATCACAGGTCATAGCTACATTGTTTACGGTCCACTTTTAAGTGGAGCAACCACCCTAATGTTTGAGGGGGTTCCTACTTATCCAGATGCAGGAAGGTTTTGGCAAGTGTGTGATAAACATAGTGTAAATCAGTTCTATACCGCACCAACTGCTATTAGAGCTCTCATGGCTTGCGGCGATGAACATGTATTATCTTATAGTTTAGATTCTTTAAAAGTTCTAGGAACTGTAGGAGAGCCAATCAACGAAGAAGCTTGGAAATGGTATTATTTGCATGTAGGTAAAGAAAAATGTCCTATTGTAGATACTTGGTGGCAAACAGAAACTGGAGGAATAATGATCTCCGGACTAGGAAGTCATAGTCCAATGAAAGAGACCTATGCAGGTTATCCTTTACCCGGGATTAATGCTGTTCTACTAGATCAAGATGGCAATGAAATTGAAGAGAATGAAGTAGAAGGGTACTTATGCATAAAGCATCCATGGCCATCCATAATAAGAACTACTTATGGAGATCATGAGCGCTGTAGACTTACTTATTTCTCTACCTATAAAGGTTACTATTTCACAGGAGATGGAGCCAAAAGAGCTGCAAATGGAATGTACAGAATCATTGGAAGAGTTGACGATGTAATTAATGTTAGCGGCCATCGTTTTGGCACTGCCGAAATAGAAGATGCTATTAATTCGAATAGACTGGCGGTTGAATCGGCAGTTGTTGGTTATCCTCATGAAGTGAAAGGTCAAGGAATATATGCTTACGTAGTTTGTGAAGAGATGCCTTCCGACGAGGACTTTGCCAGAGGAGAAATAGTTGAATCTGTTGTTAAGCAAATTGGAAAAATTGCCAAACCGGAGAAAATTCAGTTCGTTAGCGGTTTACCAAAAACCAGATCGGGGAAAATAATGCGAAGAATTTTAAGAAAAATTGCAGAAGGTGAGGCAGATAAACTAGGAGATACAAGCACCTTATTAGATCCTGATGTGGTAGAAGATATTGTAAAAGGGGCCATTAAATAGTTCTGTGAATATCTTGTGAGTTTCTTTATTTAAAGATGCTTTAATTCACTTTTAAAGCCATTAAATTTGAAGTATAATTCATTGGATTCATGCAACAATATCACGACCTTCTTCGCCATATTTTAGAAAACGGAACTACTAAGTCTGACCGCACTGGTACAGGAACAAAAAGTGTTTTTGGTTACCAAATGAGATTTGATTTAAATGAAGGATTCCCTGCTATTACTACCAAAAAATTACACCTTCGGTCCATCATTCATGAACTTTTATGGTTTTTAAGTGGCGATACGAACATCAAATACCTAAAGGAAAATGGGGTAAGCATTTGGGACGAATGGGCAGATGAAGAAGGAAATCTAGGGCCTGTTTATGGTTCCCAATGGAGGTCTTGGCCAACTCCTGATGGCAAGCATATCGATCAGATTACCAAAATTATAGATCAAATAAAAAACACTCCCGACTCTAGAAGAATTATTGTAAGTGCTTGGAATGTTTCCGAAATAGAAAACATGGCACTTCCACCCTGCCATGCTTTCTTTCAATTTTATGTTGCAGATGGAAAGCTATCTTGCCAATTGTACCAAAGAAGTGCAGATACCTTTTTAGGAGTGCCTTTTAACATTGCTTCTTATGCCTTATTAACCATGATGGTAGCTCAAGTATGCAATTTAGAGTTAGGCGACTTTGTACATACCTTTGGCGATGCTCATTTGTACTTAAATCACCTAGAGCAAACTGAACTGCAGTTGAGTAGAGATTTTAGGCCTCTTCCTATGATGAAAATCAATCCAGATGTAAAAGATATTTTTGATTTTAAATACGAGGATTTCGAGCTTTTAAATTACGATCCTCATCCACACATTAAAGCTGCAGTAGCTATTTAATTATGAAAATATCTATTATAGTTGCAGCTGCAGAGAATAATGTTATTGGAGTAGATAACGACTTACCTTGGAAATTGCCAGATGACATGAAGTTCTTTGTGCAAACCACCAAAGGGCATCACATTTTAGGAGGTAGAAAAAACTTTGAATCCTTTGGAAAGGCCTTACCGAATCGCACCAATATGATCATTAGCAGAAATGCATCTTATAAAATGGAAGGCGCTATCACCTTCACCAATATTAAAGATGCTATAAAGCACGCAAAAGATAATGGAGAAGAGGAATTGATGGTTATTGGTGGCGGCGAAATATATAGACAAGCCTTGGACCTAGCAAATACCATTTATCTGACTAGAGTGCATACAGAAATCAAAGGTGATGTTTATTTCCCTACTTTAAATAAAGAATATTGGGAATTAAAAGAAGAGAAATACCATCCCAAAGATGAAAAACATGCTTTCGATTTTACTTTTGAAAAGTGGATTAGAATTGAATTATAGGAAATTCGTAAATTGGTAAATACATTCAATTTCAATTTTTTGAGCAAAATAAAACTGGTAAAACAGAACCAAATATCTCTTTATTTTTTTATAGTATTTGCATTATTTTCTTGCGAAAAAGATAATAACAACAAACCTGCATCTTTAACTAAATGCAATTTAACTGAGGTTAAATTCTATGATCTGGAGGATGGTTCTCTTCAAGAAACTTATCGAATGATTTATGATGCTAATGGGCTCGTTTCAAAAATATACCCAGGCCCGATTTTTCAGCCTTCTGACTCGATAATATTCTTATATAATCTAGATGGTAAAATTGAATATGTCTTAAATAGCTTAAACTCTTTTAATTCCTTAGATACTGTGGAGCAGTATTTTTATAATAACCAAGGACTTTTGAAAGAGGTTCAGAAAATTTCAAATACTACTGTCTTTGTAATTGAGCAATTAGAATATCAAAACTCTATTCTATCTCAATATAAATTTATTGATGTATTTAATAATGAATCAGAAAAATACTCCATAAATATTGAAAATGGGAATATAATCGATTATGTTATGATTGAAAGAAACGACACCACTGTTTCTAGTCAACAGAAACGCCTTGAATTTGAATATTCCAATGCAAAAAATCCCTACAGAGATTTTCCAATTATAGAGTTTAATCTTTTCAATTATTTCAATCGAAATGTCTACGATAAGGTAGTTTCAATAGACAACAATATAGAATTGCAAGTAAATCGATTTCAACACGATTTAAATATTCATGGATATCCAATTGAAACGAGATTTTCTGAAGGAAACAATCTGCCATTCAGTCTTGGAATTAGAAATAGCTTTAATTGCAATAATTAACTTGCTACTTTTAATTTCTTCAAAGATGATTTATTGAATGCTCTTTTTGCATACTCTAAATCAATCTTCACTTTTTCTTTCTCTGTTTTAGAAGGCACTTCAAACATTGCATCTAGCATAATTGCTTCACAAATAGAACGCAATCCTCTTGCTCCCAATTTGTATTCTTCTGCTTTATCCACAATAAAGTCTAATACTTTTTTATCGAAGCTAAGCTCCACATCATCCATTTCGAATAGCTTGATGTATTGTTTAATAATTGCATTCTTAGGCTCTGTAAGTATTCTCCTTAGTGCAGCTTTATCCAATGGATTGAGATAAGATAAAACAGGAATCCTTCCTATCAACTCTGGAATCAATCCAAAAGACTTTATATCTTGAGGAGTTACGTATTGAAGTATATTTTCATCATCAATTTCCTCATTATCATTTTTATTCTTGTAACCAATTGCATTGGTATTCAATCGCTTCGTAATAACTCTTTTAATACCGTCAAAGGCACCTCCACAAATGAAAAGAATGTTTTGTGTATTTACAGAAACCATCTTTTGTTCTGGATGCTTTCGCCCTCCTTGTGGTGGAACACTAACTGTAGCTCCTTCCAATAGCTTTAATAAGGCTTGCTGTACCCCTTCTCCAGAAACATCTCTAGTAATGGATGGATTATCGCTCTTACGTGCAATTTTATCAACTTCATCAATAAAAACAATTCCTCTTTCTGCTTTGGCCACATCATAATCTGCCGCCTGTAACAAACGAGATAAAATACTCTCTACATCCTCACCTACATATCCAGCTTCTGTTAAAACAGTAGCATCTGCAATACAAAAAGGAACTTCTAATAAACGAGCAATTGATTTTGCCAAAAGAGTTTTACCTGTTCCTGTTTCTCCAACCAACAAAATATTTGATTTCTCAATATCTATGTCGTTGTGCCGAACTTGCGATATTCTCTTGTAATGATTGTATACAGCAACAGAAAGCACCTTCTTTGCTTGCTCCTGACCTATCACATATTCATCCAAATGTTGATTGATTTGCTTAGGTTTTAGCAAGGTAAAATTGAGATCATCTTGCTTTGCAGGATTTATCTCCTCTTTGACAATTGCACCAGCTTGAGCAATGCAGTTATCGCAAATATGACCTGTAATACCTGCTATTAACACATTGGTATCTTTCTTATCTCGTCCGCAAAAGGAACAGTGTATTTTTTGATCTTCTTTCATATAAACAAATGAAGTCGATGTACTTACATCGACTTCAAAATTAAGTATTTATGTAAATATTACTTTCTTGCAAGCACTTCGTCAATCATACCGTAATCTTTAGCCTCTTGAGCAGACATCCAATAATCACGATCTGAGTCTTCTTCTACCTTCTCAAACTTCTGTTTAGAATGTGTTGCAATGATGTCATAAAGCTCTTTCTTCATTTTCAGAACTTCTTTCACTGCAATCTCCATATCAGAAGCTTGTCCTTGAGTTCCTGCCATTGGCTGGTGAATCATAACCCTAGCGTGAGGAAGAGCAGTTCTTTTACCATCTGCACCGGCACATAATAAAACTGCACCCATAGAGGCAGCCATTCCTGTACAAATAGTAGCTACATCTGGCGCTATATATTGCATGGTATCATAGATTCCTAGACCTGCATATACACTTCCACCCGGAGAGTTCAAGTAAATTTGAATGTCCTTTTTTGCATCTGCAGATTCTAAGAAAAGTAATTGTGCTTGTATGATGTTAGCAACTTGATCATCTATCCCTGTTCCCAAAAAGATAATTCTGTCCATCATCAATCTAGAGAAAACATCCATTTGAGCTACATTTAACTGACGCTCCTCAATAATATAAGGTGTCATTGAAGTTAAAGAGGCATCTAAATAACTATCTACGTGCATGCTATTCAAGCCTTTATGCTTGGTAGCGTATTTTTTAAATTCTCTGCTATAATCCATGCTTATTTGTTGTTTTTGATAGGTACTAAATTAATATTTCAAAGGTCATATCGAACTCTCCAAATTATAATTTAAAAATCAACTACTTTTTAGATCGTTTCTCTGCTAATTTAACAAAATCATCATAGCCAATTTCTTTCTCTTTAATCTTTACAGTGTCTTTGTATAATTTGCGCAATTTAACTTGATATAACTGCTCATATAACCGTCGAGCTTCTTCTTGGTTCTGTAAAACTCTATTTGCAGTTTCTTCTAGTTCCTTATCCTCCATTAAGTTTTGGCCCATTCCCGCTAATTGCTGACTAACTAAATTTTTAGTGTAATCCACTATCTCTTCTCTTTTCACCTCAACATTATGCTCCTTCAACAACTTGTTTTCAATTAATTGCCATTTCAGCCCTTGCGCATATTGCTCATACTCTTCTTCTACTTGTTCTTTTGTAATTGGTTTTTCATTAGCAGTGAGCAACCATTTTTTCATGAACTCATCTGGTAATTCAAGTTTTGCTTTTTTAATCAAATGATCTTGAATGTCTCTTTCAAAAAACTGCTCTGAAGTTTGCTCTAGGCTTTTCTCCATTTCCTCAGCGATTTTTTTCTTCATTTCTTCTTTAGACTTCACCGTATCTTTACCATAAAGCTTATCTAAAAGCTCTTGATTAATCTCAGCTGCCTCCATTCTTTGCACCTTCTCAACCGTATACTGAAATTCTGAAGTAATCGCTCCTACCTCTTCCTTTTGAATACCTAACCAAGCAGCAACATATTGGGGCTCAGCTATATCTTGAGGTTTTAAGGTAACTACATCTCCTACTTTTAAGCCCAATAGCTTCTTTAATTCCTTCTTATTGTCTACTGTTCTTAGATTAATAACCGTACCATGGGCAATTCCACCTTCTTTAATCTTACCGCTTTCTAACTCTTGGAACTTACCATAAAGCATATCTTCTTCTGCAGACTTCTCCGTGTCCGTCATTTTCCCATAGCGTTTAGCAATTTCTTGCACTTGCTCTTCCACCATTTTATCGCTCACTTTAATTTTATAAAGCTCGAACTTATCTTTATCTGAAAGGCTTATTTTTATTTCAGGTGCTAAACCAATTTCGTATTTAAATTCAAAAGACTTTTGAGTATCCCAATCAATATTTATATCTTCTTGTACAGGAATTGGATTCCCTAATATATCTAGCTTCTCCTCACCGATATACTTATATAAACTATCCGATAAAACTTTATTGATTTCTTCCGCAAGAATATTGGTTCCAACCATCTTCTTCACCATTCCCATAGGAACCATTCCCTTTCTAAATCCAGGTAGATTTGCTTGCTTTCTGTAATTTCTCAGTGCCTTATCTACTTGCTCTTTGTAATCCTTTTCTTCGATTTTTACTGCAAGTTCTGCATTGAGTTTGCCTAAGTCTTTTTTTACTACTTCCATTTTGTGCTAGTATTTAAAAAAAATGGCGTAAAAGCCAGGAGCCAACGCCATTAGATTGTGCGGATGGAGGGACTCGAACCCACACGCCGTGAAGCACTAGATCCTAAATCTAGCGTGTCTACCAATTTCACCACATCCGCTTCAAGAAATTATGAACTCCTATTCCTAAAAAATAGGAGCGCAAAAGTAATAATTTTTAACTATTAACACTTATTCCTTATGAAGAATTTTAAATAGCTCTGCTTTCCTCTAAAAAGCGATTAAAACAGTAAAATTGTATTCTAAAACTACAATCTATGAAAGTAAATCCAAAAGAAGTTTCTTTAGGGGCAATGCATAACTATTTACTTAGCTCTATTGGCCCTAGACCAATCTGCTTTGCATCTACCATAGATGCTAAGGGAAATAAAAATTTGAGTCCTTTTAGTTACTTCAACGTCTTTAGCACACAACCACCAATCGCTATATTCTCTCCTGCCAAAAGTGGAAGGACACTAACGCAAAAAGACACTTACCACAATGCAAAAGAAACTAGAGAAGTAGTTATTAATGTGGTTACCCATGATATTGTGCAACAAATGTCCTTATCGAGCACTGCCTATGCAAAAGGAGTGGATGAATTTGCAAAATCTGGCTTAACGCCAATTGCTTCAGAATTGGTTAAACCATTTCGAGTAAAAGAATCTCCTATTCAATTAGAATGCAAAGTAAGAGATGTAATAGAATTGGGAGACCAAGGTGGCTCGGGAAACCTCATCATTTGTGAAATACTTTTAATGCATATTGATGAATCTGTTTTGGATGAAAATCAAACTATTGATCAAACCAAAATAGACTTGGTTGGTAGAATGGGTGGCGATTATTATGTAAGAGCTAATGGAGATGCATTATTTACTGTACCCAAGCCAATTAGAAACTTAGGGATTGGTGTAGATCAAATACCAGATAAAATAAAAAACGAATCTATTTTTAGTGGAAATGACTTAGGAATGCTTGGAAACATTGAGGCCATTCCAAGTTCTGAAGACGCAAAAGCCTTTAAAAATGAATTAGGCATAGAAAACGACTGGAGCTCCCAACTTACCAAAGCCAAAGAATTGTTGGCTGAAGAGAAAATTGAAGAAGCTTGGAAAGTTTTGATTGACTAATCATTCCAAACTTATTTAACCAAAAAATCCGGCCAAAAGCCGGATTTTTTTGAGTTAAACTTTGAAAACTTATTCTTCAGACTTTCCTTCGTCAGTCTTCTTATCGAATTTCTTGTATCTGTTTTTGAATTTATCAATTCTACCTGCAGTATCTACTAACTTCATTTTACCTGTGTAAAATGGGTGAGAAGTATGAGAAATCTCCAATTTTACTAATGGATATTCTTCGCCATCTTCCCATTTGATAGTTTCCTTACTAGGAGCTGATGATTTAGTCATAAAGGCGTAGTCATTAGACATATCTTTAAAGACTACCTTTCTATAAGTTTCTGGATGAATATCTTTTCTCATTATTCCTGCCTTAAAATTTGGGAGGGCAAATATACAAAATGCTCTTTAAATGAAGAATTTTTTAAAAGAATTATTTTTTCTTAATTATCTAACAATAACTTAACCTACAATAAATCTGTCTTCAGCATTAGCACTATTAAGTTTGCAATAAAATTCGGACTTTTGTCGCTTTCAAAAACTACCCAATATGAACAAAGTACATAATTTTAGTGCAGGTCCATGCATACTACCACAAGAAGTACTACAACAAGCTTCAGAGGCAGTAATCAATTTTAATAATTTAGATTTATCTCTACTAGAAATCTCTCACCGAAGTAAAGACTTCGTAGAAGTGATGGAAAATGCAAGAAACCTAGTAAAAGAGTTATTGGGAGTTCCAGATGGTTATCAGGTATTATTTTTGCAAGGTGGAGCTAGCTTAGGATTCCTTAAAGCAGCTTACAATTTTCTTCCAAATGGCGGCAAAGCAGCCTATATCAATACAGGAACATGGTCTTCAAACGCCATTAAAGAGGCGCAAAAAATTGGAGTAGTAGATGTAGTTGCCAGTAGCGAAGACAAAAACTTCAATTACATTCCAAAAGGATTTGGAATTCCAAACGATGTTAATTACCTACACTTTACTTCTAACAATACCATTTTTGGAACACAGTTTAAGAATTTTCCGATAAGCCGAATTCCAATTATCTGTGATATGTCTTCTGATATTTTTAGTAAAAAAATAAATGTTGCAGACTTTGATCTGATTTACGCTGGGGCTCAAAAAAATATGGGACCTGCAGGAACAACCTTATATATAGTTAAAGAAAGTGCATTAGGTAAAACTGGAAATGATATTCCAAGTATGCTAGATTTTAGAACGCATATTAAGAAAGACTCTATGTTCAATACACCACCTGTATTTCCAATTTACGTTAGCATGCTAACCTTACAATGGTTAAAAAAGAATGGTGGGGTAAAATGGATTGAAGGAGTAAATCAAGAAAAAGCAGATACCATGTATCAAGAAATTGATAGAAATGGATTGTTTAAGGGAGTTACTGCAAAAGAAGATAGATCTACAATGAACGCTACTTTTGTTTTAACCAATGAAGACTTAAAAGAAGAGTTCGACAAGATGTGGAACGAGGCAGGAATAAGCGGCATTAAAGGCCATAGATCTGTTGGAGGTTATAGAGCTTCTATGTATAATGCTTTGCCTTTAGAAAGTGTAAAAGCCCTTACAGAAGTAATGGCAGAATTTGAAAAGAAATTTGGATAGTTATTTATTATGAAAATTTTAGCAAATGATGGGATGGCAAATTCAGGAATTGAAGTTCTTGAAAAAGCCGGTTTTGAAGTAAGCACAACTAATATTCCACAAGAGGAATTAATCGCTGAGATTAATAAACAAGGAATAGAAGTTTTATTAGTTCGCTCTGCTACTCAAGTTAGAAAAGATATCATCGATTCTTGCACTGGTCTTAAAATGATTGGCCGCGGTGGTGTTGGGATGGACAATATCGATGTTGAATACGCTAGAGCGAATGGAAAAGAAGTATTCAATACTCCTGCAGCTTCTTCTCAATCTGTTGCTGAACTAGTTATGGCACATCTTTTTTCTTCTGTTCGTTTTCTTTACGATGCTTACAAAGAAATGCCAACTAATGGCAGTACCGATTTTAAAGTACTAAAGAAAAAATATGCTAAAGGTATTGAGCTAAGAGGCAAAACGATGGGAATCATTGGATTCGGAAGAATTGGACAGGCTTTAGCGCAATATGCAATTGGCTGTGGAATGAACGTCATAGTTTCAGATAAGAAAGAAGGAAGCGTTAGTACTAGCCTACAAGTAAATGGGCAAACTATTGAAGTGGTGCTAGAAAGAAAAAGTCAAGAAGATCTTTTAGCTAATGCAGACTTTGTAAGCCTTCATATTCCAAGTACGGACAAGCCAATTATTGGCAAAAAAGAATTTGCTCAAATGAAAAATGGTGCAATCATTATCAATGCAGCTAGAGGTGGCGCAGTTGATGAAGATGCATTAATTGAAAATCTAAATAGCGGTAAAATTGCTCATGCTTGTTTAGATGTTTTTGTTAATGAGCCAAATCCAAGACAGGATCTTTTAGCGCACCCTAAAGTTTCTTTAAGTCCTCATATTGGTGCAGCTACTTTAGAAGCACAGGATAGAATAGGAACAGAATTGGCAGATCAAATCATTGCTTATTATAGCAAAGTAAACGCCTAGTTCCCTATAAGCGAATTGCGATAAATACTATCTTCGCAATAAAATTTTGCTTTGGCTGATATTAAACCTTTTAGAGCTTACCGACCAAGTCGCGACAAAGTTCATTTGATTGCTTCTAGGTCTTACATTTCCTATTCTAAGAAGGATTTGAAAAGTAAGTTGGATGAAAATCCCTTTACCTTTCTGCATGTTTTAAATCCAGATTATAAAAATTCTAAGAAAAGTGCGGCAAATAGTGTTTCCCATTTTAAACGAGTAAATGAGAAGTTCTTAGAGTTTGTAGCAGAGCAAAATCTAGTTAGAGATAAAGAGAAAAGCTTCTATCTATATCGTCAAATTAAAGATGGTCACCCTTATGTAGGTATCATCGGATGTGCTTCTGTGGAAGACTACAACAATAGAGTCATTAAAAAGCACGAAGCTACCATCGCTTTTAGAGAAGAAATTTTTAAAAATTACTTGAATTTAGTTGAGATTAATGCGGAGCCAGTATGCTTTACCTATCCAAATCACAAGGAGATAGATAAAATCACCAATCGAATTCTATTGCAGTTTCCGGAATATGATTTTACTACAACCAATAGAGTAAGACATAGTTTTTGGCTGATCGATAAAGCAGAAGATGTTGCTAATATCTCCAAGCATTTTAAAGGAGTTGACTCCTTGTATATAGCAGATGGTCATCATCGTTCTGCCTCCTCTGCCCTTTTGGGAAATGAACTAAAGGCAAAGAACCCAAATCACAGAGGTGACGAAAACTACAACTACTTCATGGGGATTTTTATTCCAGAAAGTCAGCTAAAGATTTTTGAATTTAATCGCTTGGTAAAAGATTTGGGAGAATATACGCCGGAAAAACTTTTGGAAGATTTAACCAATGAGTTTGAAGTAACGTATGTTGAAGGCGACTATTTTAAACCTGAAAAAGTACATGAAATAGGCATGTACTTAAATAAGAAATGGTATTCCTTGCACCCCAAAGAAGGTTTATTCAAGGAAAATGATCCGGTTAACAATTTAGACGTATCCATACTTACGAATCATATTCTAGAGCCCTTTTTAGGTATTTCCGATTTGCGTACCGATGATAGAATTTACTTTATGGGTGGAAGAGATGGCATTGCAAAACTTAAAAAAGAAGTAGACTCCGGAAAAGCTGCTATTGCCTTTGCACATTTTCCTGTAACTATGGAGCAGCTGAAAAAAATTGCAGATGCTGATGCGATAATGCCTCCAAAGAGCACATGGATAGAGCCAAAACTAAGGAGTGGCCTAACGGTTTATTCTTTAAACGAATAAGAAAGTAAAATGAGTGTTGCAGAAAATTTAAAGAGCATTAAAAGGGAACTTCCAGAAGACGTTTGCTTGGTTGCAGTTAGCAAAACCAAACCAAATGCTTTGATTGAAGAAGCTTATGCAGCGGGACATAGAGATTTTGGAGAAAATAAAGCCCAAGAAATGCAAGCGAAGGCTGAGGATTTACCCAAAGACATTCAGTGGCATTTTATTGGTCACCTGCAAAGAAATAAAGTAAAATACATTGCGCCTTCTGTTCATCTGATTCACTCCGTAGATAGTTTAAGACTCTTAAAAGAAATTAATAAAAGGGCCAAAGCATTAGACAGAACCATTGATGTGCTTTTGCAAGTTTACATTGCCAAAGAAGAAAGTAAGTTTGGATTGGATGAGGAAGAAATAGAGCAATTGCTTCGCTCTTCCGACTACGAAGAGATGCATAACATAAGAGTTGTAGGCCTTATGGGCATGGCCACCAATACTTCGAATAAAGAAACGGTAGCTAGAGAGTTTAAGTCTTTAAAAACTTTTTTTGAACAATTAAAAGAAACTCATTTTAAAAACTCCGAAAGCTTCAAAAGCCTAAGTATGGGCATGAGTGGAGATTATAAAATTGCCTTGACTGAAGGCAGTAATATGCTGCGCATAGGTTCTTCTATTTTTGGAGCGAGGGGATAAGAATAAGTGTGTGATAGCAAAATGTTAAAAAATAGATAACACACACTATAAAAAAACCTAAGTATTTCATTTTAAAGGTTTTCACATTTCATTTTAATTATATTTGAAGGTATAGACAAAAGGTAACTAAAACACATAATGTGTTTTAGCTAGTTGTTGGCAGCAACCAGAAAAAGAAAAATATGAAAGCAGGAATACTAATACTATTGACATTTGGACTTTCAAATTTGGTTTTTGGTCAAATCAAGTCCGAAAGACAAGTGAAGTATTGGCTGCATAAAAAAATAGAGAAAAAAGGTTTTCATAAAAACATCTCAAAAGATAGTTGTGTAATCTTTTGGGAAGAATATAATAGAAACGGAAAAGTTACCAAGGAATACGATTTTCCCTCTGATAGATGTTGGACGATAAATGGACCTTGGGAACATCACTATTATTATGATGACAAGGACAGAATAATTGAACACAGATTTTACGGTGGAGAGGAAGGAAAAGGAAGAACCTTAATGAAGAATTATTTCTATTCATATCCTTACGCAGATGAACCAAATAGAGCGAATGAATTTTATGTCATTTACGATTACAAAGCCAAAACGAGAATTGAAGAAGAACAAATTGACACGTTTTATTTAGATACCGTCACTACAAAGGGGATGTTTGATTTTTTTAGAACAGGTTGGAAATATGATACCATCAGATATAATGAAGGAAGTTTTATTTTCAAAGAAGGCTTTGAACGAAATAAAAAGCTATTTACATCTGATTTGATTACGCCTATTTTAAGTAAATCGGATATCAAAGACTTTGAAATTGCACTAATAGATAACCTAAATCAAATCTGCAATAAATTTACAGAGGTTTACGAAACTGATGAAAGTTATTTCTGCGAATTTGAATTTAGAGAGGAAGGAAGTCGAAGAAGCATTAAATTTAGAATATCGAAGTACTTTTTAGAAATAGAGTCCAGATTTTTAAATAACAATGGAGATTGTTACTTGTCATTTTTCTACCAATGTGAAAGAAATGGAAGCAATCTCGAAAAATTAAATTTTGTAAAATCTTACATCGAATATTATTAAAAATAAAAAAAAGGCAGCTGCCAACAATGGCTAAAACGTTCATAGCCAGCAAAAGCTGGCTACGCCGTTTAGCCGAGCCGTTGTAAAACATTTGATGAAAGAGAGAATATCATATTTATTAGAAATTTTTCAAGCTTTTAAAACAGATGATATCAAATCTCGTTTGAAGCATTTTGATATTCTAACAAATTCTCTTTTTACCCTGACACAAAGCCTTTTCGATAATAAAGTACAAATTGAACATCACCATGCAGAAATTGAAAACAAATTTTTTCGTTATGGCATGGCAAATCACAGTATTAAAAAACTGTTAGAGGGTAATCGATTTTTTATAATTAATAAACAAATAGAGATTACAGACTTGTTTTCAGTATTTGCTTTGACCAGAATGCAAATAGAGTCATTTTCTATCATGTACTACCTATTCTTTGATAATTTAGAAACAATAGAAAAGGATTTCCGATATGAAATTTACAAATTACATGGTCTTCAAAAACAAAATAAATTCCCGGTCGTTTTCAAAAAAAACGAGGTTAAAAAGAAAAAAATTCAAAGTGACATTTCAGTTCTTATTGATAAGATAAAAAGCTATCAAGTATTCCAAAATGCAACTGAAAAACAAAAAAAAGAATACTTAAATCCAAGACATGCTAAACTCGATTCTACTAAAGATATATTAATCAAAAGTGGAATTGACTCAAACCGAATCAATGACATGTGGAATTTATATTCAAACCATGCTCATGGAGAACATATTAGTGATAGACAGTACAATTATATTTATAAAAACAAAAAGTCAACACTAGAGGAATCAATGACTGTTTTGTCAATTAACACAATCTTGACTTCTAACCTTTGTAAATTAATTTCGGACGAATTCGATGAAGTAAAAAAGAAATATGAGGAACTTCACTTGGGAGATAAAGTACAAATTGAAATTTGGAGTAAACTAAAGAAATAAAAAACATTTGCCAACAATATATAACCGCAATTACGGCGGATTCGACTACGTCCGAATCCACGCGGAAATGCTAAAGTCTGTGCCAAACCGAAAATTAACGCATATTAACCCGTAACTGACGGTTATACGAGACCGTTGCGCGTCATTTGGTACGGTAAAGGGTCATCCTTTACACTTTTGAGACGTATAATTTGAACACAAAATAAAATTATTATGCCTTATGTAAAACTCTGTTAAAGCACAAAACGCCAGACTAATTTGGCCAATAGGGTACTTCGTTCTGCGATAAAGTCACCTGTTCTGGTATCTACAATCTGGTTATAAATAAGGAAGAAATCTGTACCAATTTTTGGAATTAATTGCAATCTGAAGTTAATATTCATCTCTTGTTGTGCTGAATTCCACTGTCCCAATAAAGAACCAAATGCTTGCGGATGAAGGGCATATTCTACTCTAGAACCAATCAAATCTGTATCAAAACTTCCTTGAGGCAGTTCAATAATGTTCTTTTCATAATTCAGATTGATATTAAAATTTTTAGTGGCACGCCAAAGCAAAGTTCCTTCAGTAGAAAAACTACTTCCTTCAAAAAACTCACCAAAACTGCTGCTTGTGCTGAATGAAAACTCTCTCGCCTCAAAAGTCTCAAAGAAGATGGTATAACGATTCCACCAATATTCTCCCTGAGCAATCACCACATCAGGAAAAATCTCAAAGTCTTCCCTCAAGCCTTCTGCTACTCTTTCTATATCAAAATAAAAGCCTTCCCCCGATCTACTTTCAAAACCTAGAGGTCTGATTTTATAAGAAAAGGATTGTAAGTTCTTCGTATCATCGTATTGGACATAGGTTAATGCTACAGGAGAGAAAAAAAACTGTCTAACCCATTTAAAATTGTTTTTTGGTCTGGGTTGAAAGAAAACTTGACCGAAGTTTTCTTGAAAATTTCTTCTTCGCATCAGACCAACTTCAGGATTAAATTGATCGACACTCCTTTGAGTGGAGGCAAATACATTTATTCGGTCGTTCGGCAAATTTATAAAAGCTCGATAAGCAAAAGCATCATCCTGAAGTCCTTCATCCGTATTATATGTCTGAATAATTGCACCTCCAACATCTAAATTGCTTTTACCTATAAAGTTTGCAGTACTGTATCTTCCATTAACTCCTGTAGTAGTATGCCATCTACCTTCTGTAATTTTATTTGTAGTCATTGCGCCAATAACACTTTGATCTCCTACATCTTGCCTCCAACTAAGTGTAGTAAAATTAGTGGATGGATCTCCTCCTGCTTCAGCAGTTTGAATACTCATGGCACCAAGGGTTGTATTTTCTTCTTTTCCTAATATTCTGGCACCTGCTAAAATGGGAACTGTTTCTCTGGTCTCACTTAAACCAATTCTTCTCGAATAGAATGGAACAATTCTATTTCCTCCAAATCCAAAATCAAAAAAGTCATCCCCTTCCAAGAAAAACTCCCTTAATTCGGGAAAAAACAGTGGAAAACGGGTAAGATTAATTTGCTGCCTATCTGCTTCCACCTGAGCAAAATCAGTATTGAATGTAAGATTCAATCGGTAGGTTGGACCTAAAAGAGCATTGATATCTCCACCTATGTTGCCTACTCCTTCGTTTCCATCAGAAGTGTGCTGTGCTCCTCCCAAGGCATATGGTTTCACCTCGATAAAACGTTTATCTCTTAAATTTTTCAGGCCCTTTAAAATACCTGCTTGGCTTACATCTGAAATTTCATAATTACGCTGCCACCCTTTCCACCTAGCCTGTTGACGGTTTCTACGAATGTTACGCTCGAAATTTATCCCCCACAACTGCTCTTCTTCTCCTGGTCTGTATTTCAGTGTATAAAAGGGAATTTTTATTTCTGCAAACCAACCATCAGCAGTTCTCTGAGTTCTAACATCCCAAACCCCATTCCAAAATTGATTGGAAGACCCTCCATTATTAAATGTTTGCAGGTCGGCTCTTGCACCATTTGGATTGATGACAAATTGGAAACCATTTCTGCGATCCAAATACGTATCGATAATAACCATGAAATTATCCTCTAAATCAAAATCAAAGTCTCTGCGCATCTCTTTTGCGATAATTTTACTTGGATCCCTATCGTAACACCACACACCGATATACATAAACTCATCATCAATAAGGATGGCAACTTCGGTTTTTTCGGTAATAGGTTGACCTAGATCAAGTTCTCTTTGAGTAAAATCAGAAATTTTTTGTGCAGTTTGCCACTCAGGCTCATCTAGCTTACCATCAAATACGAAGCTACTTTTAAGAGGCGATGCTTTTATACTTTCAGATGGAAGTGAAACCAAATTAGTATCTACGTATTGCCCATTTGTATTAGTACTAACTAATGTAAATAGCACAATAAGAAATATTTCATATAGCTTTTTCACGGGGGACGAAATTACCAAAAGCACTTACTTTTAAGGACCCTCAATTAACGAGAATTTGGCTATTCTGTTCTACCAAGCCTGGGATTACTTCAATATGGAAGCATTTATTTGAAATTATATTATTGAAACTATATAATAAAAGCTAAGGCTAGCTTAATTTCCAAATAACTGATCTTCCCATTAGCGCCTTCATAAATTTCTTTTAAACTTACTGCCTCCCCTTTTGCTTGCTTTTTATAGAGTTTCTCTACTATAGTAATCACCGATTTTTTCGGCTTGTACCTGCTCAAGTTAGCATCAGGATGGTCTTTCTTTATCTTGATTAAATGCCCAGCTATAGTACCAACTGCCATACCTCTTTCTTCCGCTATTTTTTCTAACGGAAGTTTCTGTTTAAGATAAGAATAAGTGACTTCATAGGTACTGTCTGTCTTTCCTTTCGACTTTTCTTTTAGTTTGCTCTTGTGCTTTTTTATTTCATCATTGTTGGTTATTCCACCACACTTTTTAAGAAAAGGAACCGCCTCTTTTTGCAATTGCTCTATGGGGTTTTCCTTTTCTACTTTAGCAGAAAGCTCTTGAAAACGAACATCTGCTTTATAGGCCAAGGAGTCTACTTTTAAAGCAGTTTCATTAATTCCTAGAAGTCGCAAACTTTCTAAATTTTTAAGCCGTGAAAGGGCCACATAGCCTTGCCCCTTTTCAAAAGTCTTGGAAAGATCTACCTCTGCATAATCCAAAGTCATTCCTTGGCTTTTGTGTATGGTAATTGCCCAGGCCAAACGCAGCGGAATCTGATCAAACTGCGCTAAGGTTTTACCTTCTTCGTCTTGTATTTTCCAATTTTCTGCTTGGGCGGTTATTATTCTACCATCGCTCAACTTCACCAATGGAATCTTTTCCTTATTAAATTCAATCACTTTTCCTAAACTACCATTCACCACGCCCTTTTCTGGAATATTTTTAACAAACATCACCTTGGCCCCAACTTTTAGCTCCATATTTTCAGCAGCTAAAACAGATTTTTTGAGGGTTTCTACTAATTTTTCATTGCCTTTTACTTTAGCACCATAGTAATTCGATGTAGCATCTAATTTTTGAAGCGCTTCTTGATTGATGGCATCTACATCGTAATTGTGGGTGTATAGTCTAGTTGGCTCTTTAGTATCCTCTAATGTATTGTTTGCAGTTTCTTTGAGTTTTTTAAAGCTAGATTCTGAAATTCTAGCCGAACGCATTTCTCCTAAAAACTGATTGAGGGCATTGTTCTCTTGGCGGAATTGTTCTGTAAGGTAGCAAACATGAAAGGCTGCATTTACCCACACTGGCGACATAAAAGCAAATTTATCTTTGCTCTTTTCCTCTGCATTGCCAATGGGAGGCAATTGAAAAAAGTCTCCACAAACAATAAGCTGAATTCCTCCAAAAGGGAGCTGGTTCTCCTTAAAGTATTGAAGCACCTGATCTACCAATTCTAGCTGATTACGATGCAGCATAGAAATTTCATCAATGATTAAGACTTTTACTTTATCAAACTTTTTCTCGAGGTATTTTTTTGTCTTTAGGCTTCTTAGATTAGAATTAGTCAGTTTCTCCTTCACCCCTATTCCCGACCATGAGTGTATAGTCATACCATTCATATGCGTGGCAGCAATGCCAGTAGAAGCTGTAACTGCCACAGCAACCTTTCTTTCCTTTAAATAGCTGATGTATTGATTAAGCACAAAGGTTTTTCCGGTACCCGCAGATCCTGTTAAAAAAACATTCCTGCCGCTTTTTAAAACTGCTAGTGCTTGTTCTTGTGTCATTTAGAAAATTATAAGGAATATAAATTAATCAAGAGTTTCCAAATATCGGAATTCAACCTTAGGCTTTGAAATAGCATTGATAGAATTGTTCACCGAATTTAAAAGAACAAAAGCCTGCTTTCATTCGTTAAGCCATAAAAAGATAGTTATCTTTGGAAAATAGCATCACTTAAAACAAAAATGCCTAGAAAAGGCTAATTAATCTATGGCATTTATCGATAAAATTCTTCACGAACCTTCCTATGGGTGGAGTGATGCAAATGGTTCATTAGTAATTCCTTCTACCAAAACTCTTTTCAAAGAAGCCGTAAATAAGGCAAACGTTTTTAAAAGCAGAAAAAATTGGATGCCAGCATCTTCTCTCTTGATGATTGCATGCATGGTCCCTTTCTTCTATTTTTTCTTGACCGAATATTTTAGTGTTGTAAGCTTGTTGGTATTCCTATTATTTGCAATGATTATTATGAGTACCCATGGCACCATTTGGTACCACAGGTATTCTACCCATAGAGCTTTTGAATTTAGCAATCCTATTTGGAGATTTATTACACAAAACCTGGTGATTAGAACCATGCCTGAAGAAGTGTATGTTATTTCTCACCATGTGCATCATTTAAAATCAGACGAACCTGGAGATCCTTATAATTCAAAAGCAGGATTGATGTACTGTATGTTTTCAGACTTTAACCACCAGAGTATTGCAAGAGATTTAAGCGAAGCAGAATACAATAAATTGAAGTCCTTTTTATCGCATACAGGGGTAAAATTAAACGACTATAAAGCCTATCAAAAATGGGGCACATTAATGTCGCCTTTATACACTTACGGTATTTGGATTCTTAATTGGGCTTTTTGGATTACTGCCTTTTATTTTATTGGTGGTTTGGCATTGGTTTGCACTGCTTTTAGTGCGGCCATGTTTTGGTACATTTTAGTTAGAGCTTTTAATTACACAGGCCATGGCAAGGGCAAAGTAGAGCATAAAGATGGCATAGACTTCGATCGCAGTAATTTATCGATTAACCAAACTAGACCGGGTTTATTTTCTGGAGAATGGCATAACAACCACCATTTATATCCTAGTAGCGCAAGGGCCGGTTTCTTAAAATACCAAATCGATGGCGCTTGGATTTACATTTACCTCTTATCCAAAATAGGCGGTGTTTCTTCTTATAAAGACTATAAGAAAGAGTTTTTAGAGAAGTATGTCAACAACCAAAAAGACTAGCATTTCTTATTCTTCTTCTCGAAGGATTCTTTTGTAGAAGTAGTGTGTTTTATCCAAATGTTAAAAAATAGATAAAACACAGTTTAATATTCTCAACTATTTCATTTTAAAGCCTTTCCCTTTTCTTTTTAATTATATTTGAAGGTAAAGACACAAGGTAAATAAAACACACTAACGTGTTTTAGCCAGTTGTTAGCATTAATAAGGTACGATATACAAACATCCTTTATAGAGTTATATAAATCAAAATCGTAGATGAATAGAGTTATTCTTGTTGGAAATGGATATGATTTGTCTTGTGGGTTGCCTGCAAGTTATGAGAATTTCATTATTGACTATTTTAAGTCTGCACTTACTCTTGTAGTTTCAGAAAAAAAAGATTATTCTGATGAATTAATAAGAATTCAAAAAGGATATTGGGTAGGTCCTGTAGAAGATATTGAGTTGATTAACTCGCTAAATACGATTGAAGATTTATCTAAAAGAAAGGATATTTCCTTTAATCCAAAACCTCACGAAACCCCAAAAGAACCAGACACTGACTTTCTAGGACTACCAAAGCAATATCAAGAAAGACCAACATATTACAAGTTTCATATTACCTATAATTCAAACTTATTCCGAGAGTTATTGAAGGATTACAAGTGGACAGATATTGAGTCCTCATACTTCAAACTGATTAAAAATTTGAGGCAAGATGCTAGTGGACAAAAGCAATTGAAACAAATGAATAAGGAGTTCACTTGCGTAAAGAAAAAACTAAGGGACTACATAAAGAAAGTTGAAGAAGAGTCGAATGATAAGATTAAAGATTTTAATGGTTCAGAAAAAGGGAATCTATTATCTAGATGCACTCAATTAACAACAGGAGAAGTATACGAACCTTTCTACAGTAGGCATGATATGGCAGTAGGGGTTGATAAAGTACTTTTCATAAACTTTAATTATACATCTGTACTAAAGGAACAGCTTGAAATGACAGGTAGATGGGTTGCTGAATCTTATGGGGGATTAAATGAATATAGAGTAGAAAATATACATGGGTGTGTAAAAGAAAAAGATGAAATAGTTTTTGGTTATGGAGATGAAAACCAACAAGAATATCAAATTCTAGAAAATTCTGAAATAAATGAATATCTAGTTAATATTAAGTCTTTCTATTATGCATTGAATAACAAATACAGAAAAATTTTAAATTTTATTTCTGATGGTAAGTACGATGTATTCTGTATAGGTCATTCACTCGGAGTTTCTGATAGAATACTTTTAAAGACAATTTTAGAAAATGAGAACTGTTCGTTGATTCGCTTATTTCACAGAGGGAATAAGAATAGCTTTTTTAAAAGCGTCATTTCATTATCAAGGCATTTCAATGACAAATCTGAGTTACGGAAAAAACTTCTTGCATATAATGAAGATGATGTTATTAAATCATATCCGGTTGAGGATAAAAACATTGATTGAATTATCTGACCTTTTTTGAAAAAACATACTAATGCTAACAATAAATATAGTGCATAGTGTGTCAGCAGGTTAAGAAATTTTATTTACACTTTGATACTCCGTAAAATTCGCAAGCGAATTTTGTAGAAAAGAAAATGTACAAAATCGCTCTGCGATTTTTACTATTTAGTTTTTAGCAAATTGTATCTTTACTAACCTCACTACGCACCATATTTGGGCGTTAAGAAAAAAAGAAGACATAGCTCTCATAGCCCTTGCACCTCTAAGAGGTATAACTGTGGAATCTATGCAGCATTTAATTACCCCAATAAGGAGGTATAAGATGATGCATGCTATGTTTTTAAATCCTTCTTATAGTTAATAATTGGAGGATTATCTGCTTACTTGCAGTCTCAAAGCTTCTAAATGTAAAAATATACACCTACTAAACCAATCAAATCTACTTCTCCACTTCCTAGCATTAAAGCCATCCCTGAGCACCTTTTCTCTAAAAATCCTGATTATTAGATTCTTAAATTCAAATTTTGTTTAACAATTTTAATTAAATGTTAAACATTTTTTGGTGAGCACTGTTTCTATAGAAATCATTAAACTTAATTAACATGAATTTACTAGAAGTTCTCACTATCCCAAAAGATGACGCTATTGCGTTTACGTTTTTTACAGGTTACATGGCCATGCTGGCTGCCTCCATCTTTTTCTTTTTTGAAAGAGGCAGAGTAGATGGTAAATGGAAACTTTCATTACTTATTTCTGGACTCATTACTTTCATTGCTGCAGTCCATTATTATTACATGCGAGATTATTACCTAGCAACAGGTGAAAATCCAACTGTATTAAGATACATTGATTGGACACTTACCGTTCCATTGATGTGTGTTGAATTTTATTTACTTACAAAAGCTGCAGGGGCAAAAGCCAGCCTACTGTGGAAGCTAATTATTGCATCTGTTTGGATGTTAGTAGCAGGTTACATCGGTGAAGCCTTTAACCCAGAAGGTGGAGATACCGGTCATTCTGTAATGTGGGGAGTACTCTCTACACTAGGTTATATCTACATCCTTTACACTGCTTGGTTTGGTGAAGTTGCACAACTAGCAGAAGCAAGCAACAGTGCTGTAGTAAAAAGAGGTGTTAGAACCTTAGCATGGTTTGTCCTTGTTGGATGGGCAATCTATCCAATTGGTTACATGTGTATGCCAGGTGGTTGGTTAAACACTGCTTTTGGATGGGGTTCTGAAAATGTTGACCTATTCTACAACATTGCTGATGCAATCAATAAAATCGGTTTTGGTTTAGTAGTGTATAACATTGCTATAACCTCAACAGAGTCGGCAAAAACTGCATAAATTATTAAACCCTGTGCTTACTTAGCACAGGGTTTATTTTTTTCATGACCAAAGCCATCTTCTTTTTTATTGCCTGCCTTTTACTTACCCTGCCTTTTGTTTTTAATGCGGGTGAAATCTCTCTATCCAATCAACTTCTTATTACCACCCCTTTTCTTTTAATCCTTGGCATTCCACATGGAGCCATCGACAATGTTTTGTACCTAAGAAACAATGCCATTAAAAACTCTCATTTCATAGGAGTTTACTTAGTTTTTGTAGGTTTAAATGTGGCCCTATGGTTAGTTTTACCAAGCATAGCCTATATCCTTTTTCTACTGCTATCTGCCTATCATTTCGGACAATCTCAATTTTCACATTATTTTAATAAGCAACCTCTCAGCCATCAAGCCCTCTATTTCTTTTGGGGCATAGGAATTCTTTCCGCTTTGCTATATCTCAATATAGAAGAGGTGCATAACATCATGAACCAACATCCGGAATTTGCCACCTTTAGACCCTTGCACCAAGAAAAAGATATGCTCCTATTATTTCTTAGTTCCAACTTCATTAGCGTTGCATTAATGCTATATCTAGGCTATAAAAAATACCTAAAAGTAGAAACGATATTTATGGAACTAGTAGTAGTGTCCTTAATTCTAATTTGCTTTTATCTTTTGCCTCTATTAATTGGCTTCTCTCTATATTTCATTATTCTACACTCTTATAAAGTTCTTAAGGAAGAGTATATTTTCTTGATTTCGGAAAAGGAAGTAAAATCATTCCTAAAATTTCTTGCCATGGTTGCTCCTTTTACCTTGCTTTCCGTCTTTGGAATTGCCTTTTTATTTGCATTGATCTATTTTGAACTTCTTTCACTTTCTTATGGATATTGCCTATTAATCGTGATTTCATCCATTACACTGCCGCATGTATTTGTAATGAACAAATTTTACGCATTAGTCTTCAGTAAAAAAGCCAATCAAGCCGCTATTTAAACTAGGCTTTACCTAAGACTCTTATTAATTGATTGGTTTTAAAGCTATTGCTTACATTTAAGTTCTATTCAGTATAAAAATGAAAATAAAATCAACGCTGTTCTTACTCTTAATTCTACTAACTTCCTTTGCAGGCTTTTGTCAAAATGCCAAGATTTTGCACTATTCAGAAACTTCTGGTTTTGATCATAATACCAGGAGTAACTCACTGGCTATGTTTCGTTCCTTCCCAAACTTAAATGTGGTAAATGATTTAAATGGGCGCAGTTTTGACAGCTTAAGCAGTTTACTTAATTATGATTTAATTGTTTTTTCAAATACTTCAGGCAGTAATATCTTAGACAGCAGCCAAAGAGCTCATTTTGAAATTTACATGATGAACGGAGGTAATTTAATGGGAATACATGCAGCTAGTGATACCTACCGCCATTCAACAGCAAATGGGAATAATACAGGTGTTTGGGATTTTTATGCCAACACCCTTGGTGGCAGTGTTCAACAAAGTCCAAATCATGTTGCAGGAACTCCTAATTATGACATTAGAACTTTAATTAACCACCCAAGCACTTTAGGGCTTCCCTTGATTTGGTCAAAAAATGAGGAGTATTATTATTGGGAGAACGGTTACTTAGACAGCACCATCCAAGTAATTTTAGAAGTAGAAGAAACCATTGGACCAAACAATCAGGTAAACAGTTATGATTCTGCAAGAGCTGTTAGCTGGTATAAAGAAAACCTTACAACGGCCAACAATCGAATATTTTATACTTCTCTAGGACACGCCAACAGCAATTACACCTCAGATACTTTATTTCAAAAGCACATACGTCAAGCCACAGAATGGTGTATAGGCAGAATAAATTCTTTGCAATACTCATCTAATGAGGAGCAATCTTTTAAAATAAGCCCCAATCCAAGTAATGGTTTTATAAAGCTTGCGTCTTCAATAAAAGACTATGAACTCAAAGTGTATTCTTTAGATGGGAAAGTAATCGAATCTTATTTTATTCATGAGTCAGAAAAAACAATGGACTTAAGCCATTTGAACTCTGGAGTTTATCTACTTAAATTTAATTGCCGTTCCTGCCAAGAGACGCAAAAGCTAATCATTCGTTGAGATGTTTTATAAGGAATGAATTTTTAATTTAGCATGTTTAAATTTAAACTAATGAAAACCAATCAAACTTTAGCTGTATTCACGCTTACTGCCCTACTTTTTGTTGGCAGTCTTAGCGCACAAAACTTAAAATTAGTTTCTGATGTTTGGCCTCCTTTCACCAATGAAAAAGGAGAAAAAGCAATTGCCATTGAAATGGTACAGACTGCACTAAAAAGAATGGAAATACCTTCTGCGGTAGAAATAAAAGATTTCGAAACAATAATAGGAAGTTTAAAAACAGGAGAATACAGTGGTAGTGCAGCACTTTGGAAAACGCCCACTAGAGAAGAATTTATAAGCTTTTCAAAACCATACCTTCAAAATCAATTGATTTTGGTAGGACTTAGGGGAGCAGATGTAGATGAAAAAAGTTTGAAGGATCTTGGAAGTACAAAAGTTGGCATCGTTGACGGCTATGCATATGGCGAAAGAGTTATGAAAGGCAATGAAATAGAGTTTGTAAAATCTGAAAGTGACCAAAGAAATTTAGAAAAGCTAGTTAGCAAAGAAATTGATTATATGCTAGTAGACAATATTTTAATCTACTACCTCATTAAAAATCAAGTAAATAATATCGAAGAGTTTCTTGCTATTGCGTCTGAACCTGTAGATACAAAAAACTTATACTTTGGCCTCAGCAAGCATATTGAAAATTCAGAAGAAATAGTACAATTATTTAATGAAGAAATCCAAAAAATGATTTTAGATGGAACTTACCACGATATTTTAGGAGTAAATTGGATAGAAACAGATATTAATGGCGACGGTATTAAAGAGCTGGTATACAGTGGTCAAACAGCTGGAGAAACAAAACCATCTAAAACTAATATTTATGAAATCTTTGAAGATGGGGAAGAGGTAAGCGAACAGAAGTATTTTGTAAATGGGACCTATTACGATGATTGGGAAAGCATTCCAGATAGTCTTAAAAAGAGTCCTACAGTGACCCCCCTTAAAAACTTAAACCCTGGACTTCAATTAAATTTTTAGAAATCCAATTATAGAGAATATATATTGCAGCCTAGAGTGTTAGAAATTCTAAACACTTGCAAAATGAAATTAGAATGAGCGAAGAAAATAAGGAGATAAAAAGCATTTTAAGTGATTTGCAATCCAAGGATACTACGAAGATTTTAGATGCTTTAAAGAGGAATAGAAAAGATGGAAACCAAGCTACTTTTAAAGCAGTTCTTCTTTGTTTAAAAGACACGGATGACCCTGATGTTGAAGCTAATATCATTCAATTTCTTCATGATTTAAAGGATGAAAGCTCTATTCCACCTTTGATTGAAGCGATTGAAAATGAGGAATATTCCTACTACCATAGTTTTTTGATTGCTAGCTTTTGGCAATCTTCCTTAGATGGCAGTGATTATATTGAATTATTTATAAGAAAGGCAATAGAAAACGACTACATGACAGCCTTAGAAGTTCTAACCGTAGTAGAGAATTTTGATAACTTTTTCACCCAAGATGAGCTTATTGAATATGAAGCAGACTTGAATGAGGCTGTTTTAGAAGAAGAAAATGAAGAAAAGAAAAAGCTTTTAGAAAGCTTAGCTGATGTAGTAAGAAACCTACCCATTGAAGGAGAATAGATGAAAGAAATAAATTTTGATGGTTTAAGAGAAAAGTTAAAAGATGGAGAATGGCCAAGAGTTTATTTCTTCAAATTCATAATCCCATCGGATAATAAGAAGTTGGCACTTGTAGAAGCTCTATTTGGAGATGAAGCACAAGTTAGCATAAAGCAATCGAGCAAAGGAAATTATGTAAGTGTAAGCGCTAAAGAATTAATGCTAAATGCCGACAAAGTCATTGATCGCTATGAGAAGGCTAGTAAAATAGAAGGAGTAATTGCGCTTTAATCTTCCTTAATTCTAGATTTTACAGTATGTCTTAAATTTTCTGTAGAAGATAGTCTAGCCCTTATAGAGCCTACCAAAATTGGAGTCTCTATTAGAAGTGGAACTTTATTTTCATCGTCGGTTACCCACACGGTCATATCTTCTCCTGCATTGAAAATAGTGCCTTCAATAAGAAGAGGTGAAAATTTAATGGTATTAAACTTTCCAAGGTCTTTTACTTTTAGTTCCTCCCTACCAATAAAGCGTATATAACTTTCATGAATCTCATTATCGATCAGTATTTTTATAGGAATCTTATCCCCTTCCTTATAACTACCAAAATCGATGTTTCTAGCAAAATAAATCATACTAAGAACATCGTAGGCGCAGCTTTCAAAAGCAATAGTATCTTTTACAAAAGGAGCATCCTTTTCCATTTGCCTTAATGTATAAACAGCGCTCTTTTTAGGATTGAAAATATAGTCTTCTCTAATATGGGTACTACCCTCATTTACCTGTCTTTTAAACCTCAAAGGAGTAAAATCGTCTTTTCTTACATAAGCTTCGTACTGATCTCTAACTTTATAAACCCAATCGTATTTCTTAAATGTTTGTCCGTAGCTATTGAAATAATAGTAGTCCTTATTTCCAAAATTTGCCGAATCTACTTCAAAATAAACCTCCCCTGCACTAACCCATATTCCGGCTAAGTGATAATAAATTGTATAGTTTACTCTTTCTCCATATTGGAAAGCTGTACTTTTGATTTCACAATCTTGAGCTTCACCTGAAGTAGCAAGAAGAATAAAAAAAATTAAAGCGGTTATTGACTTAAACATCATTTACAAATTAACACATTAGGATATTTATCGTTTAACTAATTATGGAATTTGAACTTAAAACTGAATACATTGAATTAATCAAGCTTCTAAAGCTAATGGGAGTAGCAGATAGCGGTAGTGAAGCCAAAGAAATGGTGGAGAAAGAATTAGTAAGAGTTAATGGCGAAATTGAGCTAAGAAAACGATACAAAGTCAAGAAAAAAGATATCATATCAGCAAACGAAATTGACATAAAAGTAGTCTAGTATATATTATGAAAAGAATTATAACATCTATCCTCCTTCTTTTACTATTTGGATTGCAAGTAAAATCTCAATCTAATGAGTTTGAAGTTGGCATATTGTCTCCTATTGCCAATCAAATTTTAGATACAAATGCTAAAATAAATGTTTCGATAGTGCTTATTAATAAAGGGCCTAACGTTGTTAATAGTAACGATAAAATTTTATTCCGTATTAAAATTGGAAGTAATGACTCTACCACATTTATTGATACTTCTGTATTTGCAGGCAGATTAATTAGAGTAGATGAAACTGTGAGGTATGATCTTGTGGATAGTTTTGCTTTTTATGGTAGCAATAGATATGAAGTTTGTGCAAGTGTACAAGGAACCATTGCATACCCTACAAACAGTAGTAAAAAACCCGGTCCATGTGTAGGTGTATTAGTTGGAGAAAAAGAAATTCAAAACAAAATCAATAAGGTATATTTTGCAGAGGGTAGAATAAGATTTGAGTTAGATCAAGCTATTCAAAATGGCACACTGCAAGTTTTATCTATAACAGGACAAGAGCTATTGCGAAAAAGAACAAATAATTCTAAAAGACAAGAATTTTCCTTTAACCCGGGAGCTAAAGGCATTTACTTTTTAAGAGTAACCGAATCTAAAGGCTCAACTATGATTAATAAGTTTATTGTTCGCTAAGGAATTAAGTAGCTATTTACTCTTCTAAATTCTCTTTCATCCCAATCTTTAGAAGCAACATAATTAATTATCATCTTTTTATACACTTCTTGCTCGTAAAAGTGGTCAATTACATTTCTTACTGGTTTTACCAACCTAGAGTTAAAACTAAAGCTTGCATCTAACAGATTTGCAAGTGCAGCTTCATCAAGGTAGTTGAGCTCCTTTAAAACCTCCGCAGCTTTTACTCTAGTAAGAAATTCATAGCTATTTGAACAGTAATCCACAATTTGATGGATATACTTATCTTGTTTTGTAGACAAATAGGCAACTCTATTCCATTCTATGGCAATGTTGTGCGATCTATTTCCATTCAAGCCTTCTGTCAATTTTAAATATTCTTTGGCATGGAAAGGATAATAAAAAAAGAGCATTCGCAAGGCGTCTTCTATGACTACGTAAGAAGAATCAAGAAGTAGACTTCTATAGGCAGGCTCTAATTCTTCAGGAATTCTATAGGTATTTGCCAATACGGCCTTTCTTACCTCAACATCCTTATCCTTCAATGCTTCTTTGGTAAGCTCTATGCTTTGTGCTGTAAGTTTTGGAACAAAATAGGCAAGTACTTCTGCTTTTATTGCTTGGAAGTTAGCCTCCTTATACCTCTCTAGTAAAAACTCGTCTTTATTATCAAATTCTCTTGAGATCAATTCTTCGATAGCGGCATGTCTATCTAATACATTTTCAGCTTTTTTAGCCTGCTCTTTTAAAATTGAAGTAGGCTTATCAAACTCCACTGCTTTCATGATTTGGTATCCAGGGTCGAATAAATAGTAATCAATCTCTTTGTCTTCTTCTATTTGAAAATCTACCCTCTGACTTTGTTCTTCTACCATCACTTTTTTACTTAAAGTAGTACCATCTTTAAAGTGAATTTCAAATACTATTGGCATTTTAAACAAGCTAGTTAAGGCTTTCAAATCTTGAGTTTGCTTTACATGAAAGCTTGCTGCATTAGCTTGCCTTTCAAATTCTACCTTATAGCTTGGCTCACCTCCTTTGTAAACCCATTCTTCCCAAAACCAGTCTAAGGAGTAGCCTAATCTTTCATGAAAGGCCACTAACAAGTCTTTACTATCAACACTTCCATATGCATGCTTTTCCAAATAATATTTAATAGCAGCATTAAATTGCTCTCTTCCCACAACATACTTCAACATTTCTAAAACAAATGCTCCTTTCGGATAATGGCGAACGGTTCCTGCACCACTGTGAGCAATTGGTTTAAGATCCAATTTTGATGCTTCTAAGGCTTGCTCATTATACCCTTTTCTAACCCAATCAAAATAGTCCTGACCGAAAGCTTCTTTTTGATACATCATATCATAATGCGTGGCAAAACTTTCTTGCAACCAATGACTTGCTCCATCTCTGGCAGTTATCATATCTCCAAACCACTGATGCGCTAATTCATGCGCATTCACTCTAACATAATTTCTATCTAAATAACCTCTACCATCAATCAGGTAAAAATCTCCGAATATAGTAGCAGTAGTATTTTCCATAGCACCATACATAAAATCCTGAACTGGAATCTGAGCGTATGTTTCCCAAGGGTATTTTACACCAATTTCATTTTCAAAAAAATTGAACATTTCTACTGAAAACTTATAGGTTGGCTCATACTGCTCTGGCTGATCTGGGTAATAATAAAATTGCAAGGGAACTCCACTTTTGGATTTTGTACGTGCAATCTCATATTCACCAATTCCCAGCATAATTAAATAGGGGGCATGCGGATGAGCTATTTTATACTGCCACTCTTTTTTATTTTCCCCTATATCCTTTGTCTTTAGAAGTTTTCCATTTGAAAGCACTTTGTATTTATTGTCAAAGGCAACAATTATTTCAGAAATAACTTTGTCATTTTTTTCATCATACATTGGTATCCAATGTCTATTATCAATACCTTGTCCTTGCGTCCAAATTTGCTTTCTACTTCTTCCTGTGGTATCCTTCCAACCTATGAAGTATATACCTCTTTTTGGATAAGCTTCATATTCAATTTCTAGATTATGTTTGCTATCCCAAATTAAATCTTCAGGATAAATAGAGAGACCTTTGTCATCGGCTTTGTATTTCACCTCTTTTCCATCTAAACTAATCTTGTTATAAGTCATCTTAATCCCATCTAAGCGCAAAGAATCTAATTCTTCTCTTAGCACAATAAAGCTATGTTTAACCTTTCCATATACTTTGCCCTTTTCTGCATCAAATTCAATGTTTAAAGTCAAATTTTGATAATCTACTTGCCTTTCTCTAGGAACCAATCCTTCATCGGCTAAATAGGTTCTAACGGCTTCTTGAGACTGAACTGTTATTGAAAATAGAATACTAATTAATAGACTAATTCTCTTAAATATCTTCATTGTAATATGCTTTTGCTTTATCTCTTAAATTATAGGAAGAACTCATAACTTCTCCATAAGCACCAGTGGTTCTTATAGCAATCAAGTCTCCTCTTTCTGACAACGGTAGTTCGACTTCCTTTCCAAAACAATCGGAAGATTCACAAATAGGTCCAACTACATCGTATTTTACTTTTTGAGTGCTTTCAGAAGTAATATTCTCTATCTTATGGTAAGATTGATATAGAGCAGGTCTTATTAATTCTGTCATTCCCGCATCAATTATCAAAAAGTTTGTTTTTATTCCTTCCTTCACATAAAGAACTTTACTTATTAGGGAGCCACATTGTGCGACTATGGCTCTGCCCAATTCAAAGTGAAGACTTTGCCCTTCTTGCAATTCTATAAAGTTTTTAAAAATGGCGAAGAATTCCGTAAAATTTGGAATTGGATTTTCATCCGGTTGGTTGTAGTCTACACCTAATCCTCCGCCTACGTTTATATGGTCCAATGTATATCCTCTATCTAAAAATATCTTTTGTAGCTCATTTACTCGATTACATAAAGATTGATATACGCTCAAATCAGTTATTTGAGAACCAATGTGGAAGTGAATGCCTTTAATTTCAATGAATTTCAACCCTTCTAATAGTTGAAATAGGGTATCCAACTCCCAATAATTTAAACCAAACTTATTCTCTTCAAGTCCGGTTGTTATGTATTTATGTGTTTTAGCATTTACATTTGGATTAAACCGAATTGCTATTGGTGCTTTCTTATTTAAACGCTCAGCTATTTCATTAATTACTTTTAATTCAGCAATAGATTCTACATTAAAAGTGAAAATCTCGTTTTCTATACCGTAAATTATCTCCTCATCTGTTTTACCAACACCAGCGAACGCTATATTTTTTGGTTCAAAGCCTTCCTTAATTGCATGCTTAACTTCATTCCCTGATACGCAATCTATTCCTAATTGATATTCCTTTATCTTTTTTAAAATAGCAGAATTTGTATTTGCTTTAATGGCATAATGAACTTTATACGGAAAGCCTTCAATTTCTTTATTTATAGATTCTAAAGTATCCTCTAAGAGATTTAGATTATAAAAGAAAAATGGGGTTGCCCAATTTCTAAACTTATCTTTTTGTAGCGTTGAAAACATTCCTCTTTTAATTAAATAAGGCATTAAGTTTAACTAAGGCTTTCTTCTTATCCTCAGTATTGATTAAAAATGAGATATTGTGGTTACTACCTCCGTAAGAAATCATTCGAATAGATACTCCTTTTAAACATTCTAAAATTCTAGACGCAACTCCCTTATCCTGCTCCAAAAATTCTCCAACAACAGAGACTATAGTCTGATCTCTATCAATTTCTACAGTTCCATACTTCAATAGCTCTTTCTCTATTTCTTTTAAATTAGTATCATCATCAATGGTAACAGAAACAGCCACTTCCGAAGTTGTTATCATATCTATAGAAGTTCGGTAAAGCTCAAATATTTCAAAGACTTTTCTTAGAAATCCATAAGCTAATAGCATTCTTCCGGATTTAATTTTGATCGCAATAATGTTATCCTTTGCGGCAATTGCTTTCAATCCCTTGGATTCCGTTTTTGAGGTAATCAATGTTCCATCAGAGTCTGGATCTAAAGTACTTTTTAAGCGAACTGGAATGTTGGAGTTCTTAGTTGGTGTAATGCTCGAAGGGTGCAATATTTTTGCTCCAAAATAAGCTAATTCAGCAGCTTCATCATAGGTTAAATGCTTGATTGGTCTAGTATTATCTACTACTCTTGGATCATTATTATGCATTCCATCAATATCTGTCCATATCTGCACCTCCTTGGCATTAATTGCCGCACCAATTAGAGAGGCCGAATAGTCACTTCCTCCTCTTTTTAAGTTATCTATTTCGCCATATCTATTTCTACAAATAAATCCTTGCGTAATAAAAATTTGCTGATCGTCATTCTCAGAAATTATTCTACTCAGATTTTCTTGGATATAAAAATCATCTGGCTCTAAATCTTTGTCAATGCGCATAAATTGCAATGCTGGAATTAAAGCAGACTTAATCTTCATTTCTTCTAAATAAAATTGCAATAATGCTGTTGAAAGTAACTCGCCTTGCGCTAGAACAGCTTTTTCTTCGTGAATTGTAAATGAATCTTGAGTAAACGATAGCAAAAAATTAAAGTGAGAATTTATTAATTCCTTTCCCTTTTCTTGGTATTCAGCTGTTGCATATAGTTTATTAACGGTTTCTATATAATTAAGCTTTAAGCCATTAATCAAATTAGCAGCAACTTCATTTTGCTTTTTAAATAAATTAGATGCAATCTCCACCAAAGAATTAGTGGTGCCTGACATTGCCGATAGAACAACTATCTTTTTTTCGTTCCCCTTAATTAGCTCAGCTACTTTCTTAATTCTTTCAGCTGAACCAACTGATGTACCTCCAAATTTTAAAACTATCATATCTCTATAAAAAAGAGAGCAAATTTAATAAAGCGAAACTGAAGCAGCACATCTTAGTAAACTCTACTCTAAGTATTGGTAATCATTCAAAATTTTAAGCGCTTAAAATCCTATTTTTGTGCCCCTAAAACTAAGTACAGATTCTATGTACAGTCTATTAAAAAAAGAAATTCAGTCTTTTCTAGGATCACTTATCGGATATCTAGTGATTATTGTATTTTTAGTTATTATGGGTCTACTTATGTGGGTATTCCCAGGTGACCTAAATATTCTTGAGTCAGAGTACGCTAGTTTATCTCCTCTTTTTACAGTGGCACCTTGGATTTTCATTTTTCTAATACCTTCGGTAACCATGCGCTTATTTGCCGATGAAAATAAAAGCGGTACAATAGAATTATTGCTAACAAAACCTCTTACAGACCTTCAAATTATTCTAGCTAAATATTTTGCAGGGGTAGTTTTAGTCTTATTGGTTTTAATTCCAACTATTGTATTTTATTTTAGCATTTATTTTTTAGGAAGTCCAATAGGAAATATAGATGTAGGAGGAAGTTGGGGGTCATATTTAGGGCTGCTATTTCTGGCAAGTGGTTTTGTGGCAGTTGGCCTTTTTGCCTCTTCCCTTTCTGATAACCAAGTTATTGCATTTATTATTTCTGTGTTTTTATGTTTTATCCTATTTATAGGCTTCGACTTTATTAGTTCTCTGGAACTTTTTGGTTCCATTGATTTACTCATCATGAAATTGGGAATTAATGAGCATTACTCTTCTATGAGCAGAGGAGTTATAGATAGCAGAGATGCCTTCTACTTCTTATCCTTAACAGCCATCTTTTTAATGTTTACAAAAATTAAACTAAGTAGCAGAAAATGGTAAAAAGAAGTTTAAAATCTAAAGAGCTTCTGGGTTTTCTATTTGGAATAGGAATCATTATTTGTATCAATATCATTGGCTCTTACTTGTTTTTTAGAATAGATCTAACTTCTGAAAACAGATATTCTATTTCAGAACCAACAAAATCTCTTTTAGAAAACCTAGAAGATGAAGTTTATATCACGGTATATCTTGAAGGAAATTTCCCTGCTTCTTTTAAAAGACTAAGAAACGAAACATTCGAAATGTTGGATGAATTTCAAAATTACTCTGACGGCAAGCTAGAGTTTTCATTCGTAAATCCATCAGAAAACCCTGACATTAAAGAAAGAGATAGAGTTTATAAAAACCTCTATCAAAAGGGACTACAGCCAACAGACCTTGAAATAAAGGATGAGGATGGAATTTCAAAAAAAGTGGTTTGGCCAGGTGCAATTATTAACTATCAAGAGAGAGAAGTAAGTGTACAATTATTAAAAAGTCAGTTTGGAGCTCCACCTGAAGTTGTTCTTAACCAATCTATTGAAAGTTTAGAGTATGAGCTAGCAGCAGGAATTAAACGTTTAGTAAAACCAGAGTCTAATAAAATAGCTTTCATTGAAGGACATGGTGAGCTTAATAAATATGCTACCGCGGATGCTGTCAGAACTCTAAGAGAATTTCACGAAATAGATCGTATTAGCATCAATGGAAACTTAAATTCTCTAGCTGAACGATCACTAATAGATAGCAATAACGCTAGAATTCAAAATAAATATGACTTAATAATAATTGCTAAACCTAAAAACGTCTTTAGCGAAAAGGATAAATTCATTATTGACCAATACGTAATGTATGGTGGTAAGGTAATATGGATGTTAGATGGGGTGGAAGCAAATATGGATAGCCTTAAAAAAGCAAATACCATTCTTGCCACTCCTTTAAGTTTAAATCTAGAGGACCAACTTTTTAATTATGGAGTTAGAATTAATAATGACTTAATACAAGACTTAAGAGCTGCGCCAATTCCAGTAGTAAGTGGTCAATATGGAAATCAAGTGCAAACAGAATTATTCCCTTGGCTCTATTTCCCATTAATTATTTCAAAAAACAACCACCCCATTAACAAGAATATAAATATAGTTAAGGCAGAATTTACCAGTAGTATTGACTTAGTTGGTTCTTCCAACCTAAAGAAAACGGTTATTCTTTCTAGCTCAGATAAAACCAAACTTGTTAAGGCGCCTACAAGAGTTAGCTTAAATATGCTAAGGTTTGATCCAGATATTGCTCAGTTTAAGAAGAAAAATATCCCACTTGCAGTGCTTGTAGAAGGAGAGTTTAATTCATTGTTTGAAAACAGGCTGCCACCAAATATTGAAAATGCAGGAACAATTAAATTCAAGGCGAAGAGCTCTAATACGAAGCAGTTGTTTATAGGAGATGGATCTTTGATTGAAAATAGGTATAAAGAAGAAACAAATGAATATTTTGCCATGGGCATGGATACCTACACCAAGCAAGTTTATGGAAATAAAGACTTCTTTTTAAATGCTGTAAATTATATGCTTAATGATAGTGATTTGATTTTAGCTAAATCAAAAAGTTTTAAAATTAGATTATTAGACAAAGAACAGATTCAGGAAAATAAGCTTTTAATACAAGTAATAAATATTGGTGTTCCAATCTTTTCAATTATACTATTAGGTTTAATTCTAACTATTTATCGTAGAAAAAAATATAGCAACTAAATGAGAAACCTTATCATATTTATAGTCTTTATTCTATTGGCAGCTATTAGTTATCTTCTGATCTCAGATATTGAACTATTTTCAGACAAAAAAGAAGAGCTGAAAGACTTTGCAATAGAAGATACTGCGGCAATAGATATGATTTTCATTTCTAAGTTAAATGGAGAGAATGTTACTTTAACTAGGAGAAACTCAAAAAAGTGGCTCGTAAATGGAGAAATTGAAGCAAGACCTGATGCTATAAATCTTATCCTAAAAACATTACACGATATTAAAGTCCAACAAAATGTTTCTCAAAAAGGAATTCCAAGGGTTTTAAAAAGAATGGCCACTTCAGGAACAAAGGTGGAGTTTTATATGGGGAAAGATAAAGCAGAGAAAGTTTGGTACATTGGAGACCCAACAGCCAGTAGAGTTGGCACCTATATGTTGCTTGAAAAAGATGGCAAAAAATCATCGAAGCCCTATGTTACTCATATGCTCATGGAAAGAGGATACCTAGGTACAAGATTTTTTGCAGATCAAAGTTTATGGAGAGATAGGGTTCTATTAAAAACTAATCCAAAGGAAATTAAGAGCATTGAAGTTTTGCATAAAAATGATAGCCTAACATCTTTTAGAATTAATAAGCTAGATACTGTTGCTTTTACAATTCAAAATCTAAGAACTTCTGAAGTTTTTAATTTAAATACGAATAAAGGTATCGAGTACTTTAAATTATTTAATGGTGTTTATTATGAATACTTAGATGTAAAAACTCCTATATCAGAACTAGACTCTATCTATAATTCCCATGCTCGTCATCAAGTTAAAATTGAGTTAGCCAATGGGAAAAAGATGGAGCTTAAAACCTTTAATATTCCTGTAGTAGCGGGTTCAAAAGTAGGTGATCAGATTATAGACTACCACCCAGAAAGAATGTACGCATACAGTACTACAATGGCTAGAGAAGATCACCCTATAGTACAAAACTTAACTTTTGATCCATTAGTCCCTGGTTTTAAGGCTTTTGCGTCATCAACAAATGTTGAAAAGTAATTCAACAGAGTCAGTTCAAAGCCACCTCAAATACGATAAATTTGTTCAAATCATCAATGAAAAATTGTTCGAATGAATTTTATAGTTTCCTCATCTGCATTACTAAAGCAATTACAAAATATTAGTGGAGTATTAAATAGCAATAATTCGCTACCTATACTCGATCATTTCTTATTTGAAATAGGAGATAATGAGATCGCAGTAACTGCATCTGATTTAGAGACTACGATGATCACAAAAATTGCAGTCGATACAAAAGAGAAAGGCAATATTGCTATACCTGCCAAATTACTTTTAGATACACTTAAATCTTTACCAGACCAACCATTAACTTTTACTGTAAAAGGCGAAAATTTTGGAATTGAAATTAGCTCAGACTATGGTAAATACCGACTCACAGGTCAAGATGGCAATGAATTTCCTAAAACACCGGAAGTAGAATCGCCTTCCAACTTAAACGTTAGCGCTGATTTACTTTTTAATGCTATTGAGAAAACAATTTTCGCTAGTGGTAATGACGACTTGAGACCCGTTATGTCAGGTGTGTTTTTTCAGTTAAGCAAGGAAGATCTAACTTTTGTAGCTACTGATGCTCATAAATTGGTTAAATACAGCAGAACAGACGCAAAAGCATCTAAAACTGCTTCTTTCATTATGCCTAAAAAACCATTAAACTTATTAAAGAATACTTTAGGTTCCGTTAATGATGATGTAAAAATAGAATTTAACGACACCAATGCATCTTTCTCATTTGATGACACCCAATTAATTTGTAGGTTAATTGATGGAAAGTATCCAAATTATGAGGCAGTTATTCCAAAAGAGAACCCTAATAAACTTACAGTTGAAAGAGTTAGCTTTTTAAACTCAATCAAGAGAGTTAGCATATTTGCAAGTAAAACTACGCATCAAGTTAGATTAAAAATTAGCGGAAGTGAATTACAGATTTCTGCAGAAGATAATGACTTCAATAATGATGCAAACGAGAGACTTACTTGCAGCTATGATGGAGACGATATCGAAATTGGTTTTAACTCAAGATTCTTAATTGAAATGTTAAGCAATTTAAGTACAGATGAAGTATTCCTTGAAATGTCTGCACCTAATAGAGCAGGAATTCTAACACCGAGCACAGGAAATGATGCAGAAGAAAAAGTTCTGATGCTGGTTATGCCTGTTATGCTAAATTCATAATTATTAGCTAAATTTTCCTTTCTAGTTAAAACACTTTACTACTAAAAAGTATTTTAGTAGTATGGAAAAATCAGATTTAGATTTACTAGAAACGCTATGTAAGATCCCTGCTTGTTCAGGAGATGAAAGAGGTCTAAGAGATTTTTTAATTGATTATGTAGACTCTAACAAAGCGAATTGGAAAGTTCAACCACAATTAATCTATGGGGATGACTTTCAAGATTGCCTCATTTTAATCTTTGGCGAGCCTAAAACAGCTATTTACGCTCACATGGACTCCGTTGGTTACACTGTTGGTTATGATAATAATCTAATCAAGATAGGAGGTCCCAAAGCTAAAGAAGGAAGCATATTAGTGGGTAAAGACTCTCAAGGAGAAATTGAAGGCAAGCTAAACTATAGCATAGAGGATGAGGGAGAAGATAACAAAGTTATAACTACTTCCATTATCTTCCATCGAGAAATTGATCGAGGAACGAATTTATCTTATAAAGCCAACTTTAGCATTAAAGACAATCTTCTTAGCTCACCCTATTTAGATAATAGATTAGGAGTCTTAAATGCATTAAAAGTAGCGGAAACATTAGAAAATGGAGCAATTGCATTTTCTGCTTGGGAAGAAGTAGGTGGAGGAAGTGTTGGTTATCTTGCGAACTACTTATACAACAATTTTAGTATTAGACAATCGTTAGTATCTGATATAACCTGGATTACAAATGGTGTTGTGCATGGCAAGGGTGTTGCAATTTCAATGAGAGATTCCGGTATCCCAAGAAAAAGTTACACCCAAAAGATTTTATCCTTAGCCAAAGAGTCAAAAGTGCCATTTCAAATTGAAGTAGAAAGCGCAGGTGGCAGCGATGGCAATGCCTTGCAAAAATCACCTTTACCAATAGATTGGTGTTTTATTGGGGCAGCTGAAGATAACGTGCATCAACCCAATGAAACTGTACATTTAAAAGACATTGAATCTATGATTGCTCTTTATAATTATTTAATGAAAAAACTTTAGCTTTTGACTTCGAAAAAGTTCAGAAGAAATCCCAACGCTGCTCTAGTTAGAAAAATTAGAGAGCAACAAAAAATGGAGGAAAAAGCTCAACGCAATGACAATATGAGCAAGATTCATATTGCTATGGTTGCCATATATTTCATATCGAACTTATATATCATTGAGGAATTTAACCATCTTGACTTAAGCCTTCTAGGCTTAATAAAACTTATTGCATTCTTAATAGGATTTGGGCTGCTTATTCCAATTAAATTTTACAGAAAATGGCTTACAATTAGTATTTATGAATATCTCATATTGAATTTTATTACAATAGCTCCATTATTATGTGCTCTAATCATTTTCACCAATGAAAACTTTAAGAGTGATATCTACTATGAAAGCTATAAAATTGAAAGCTCCGAATGGGTAAAAGGTAAAACTATTTTCTACCTGGAAAATAATCAATATGAAGAAAAGGAGTATTTAAGATCTATCAAAGACAACGAAGAGTTTGAAAAATTTGGAACCGAAAATTTCTCCATTTTTTTCTACGATGGTTTATGGGGAATAAGAATTATCGAAAAGAAGAGAGTTCACTAAAGTTTAATTTTAGCAATCTCTTCCATAGAATATCCTTTAGAAAGCAAGTATCTTATTCTCTTTTCTTTAGAATCTTTTCTTGTTATTCTTTTTGAAATCAAATGCTTCAATTTAGCTTGAACTTCATCGGCGCTTATTTCCTTTAATGCATCATTTATCAATTGATTGCTTATTCCTTTATTTCTTAACCCTTCCATTATTTTAAACTTACCCCAGTGATTAGAATTAAACTTACTTCTCGCATATACTTTTGAAAATCGTTCTTCATTTAAATAGTTCTCCTTTTCCAATTCTGAGATAAAGGACTCTAAATCTTTTTGAAATGCACCAAGTTCATAGGCCTTAGTCTCTACCTCTAAAACAGACCTTTCTTGATAAGCACAATAGCTTTTTAGCTTATTCAAAACTTCTTCAAAACTATATTGTTGCTTTTCTTCACTCATCAAATGAATTTATAATTTGGGCTAAATAATTTTAGCAAAAGTATTGAGAAATAAAAAAGCACTATACCTTTTATTAAGCGCAAATGCCATATCTCATTTTGCTCAGGGAATAAGTATGCTAGCTATTCCCTGGTACTTTGCAAAATACCTTGGAGAAGCATCTACATTTGCAAGTATTTATTCTATTGCAACTTTCTTAACTCTTTTTTGGGGTCTTTATGCAGGCACCTTAATAGACAGGTATAAAAGAAAAAATATATTCTTATTTATTTGTGCTGCAAGCGCCTTAGTATTATTAAGTGTTTCCTCACTTGGTTTTTATCTTGGAAATGTCCCCATGATTGGAGTAGCTTTTGTTTTCTGCTTCACAGTATTTAACTATAATATCCACTACCCTACTTTATATGCATTTGGACAAGAAATAACAGAAAAAAAGTACTATAGCAGAACTAATTCACTTTTAGAAGTTATTGGTCAATCAACCAACGTTTTATCAGGAGCAGCTGCAATAATGCTAATAGAAGGTATTGATTCCTCAGTATTTGGCTACTCCATTTTTATTGAACCCTGGTCAATACAAAAAATATTCATGGTTGATGGCATCACCTATGTAATCGCAGCTATTTTAATAAAACAAATAAAATATATCCCAACTACAACTAACAAAATATCTAAAGAGCCGATTCTTATAAGATTAAAAGAAGGTATAAACTACCTTAAAAAACATCCATTGTTATTTGTTTTTGGAAATGCATCCTATACTGTTTTCATTTTTGTATTAATAGCGACACATCTATTTTGGCCCATTTATGTTGACGATCATTTGCATTTAGGAGGAGAATCTTATGCTATTACTAAGGTGAATTACGCCATAGGTGCTATGCTTGCAGGATTTTTTATAAGCAAACTTTTTAGAAGCTCAAATAGGGTGTTTTCTATCATTTTCTTAATGATAATTGCACTAATTGCATTTGGAGTATTAGCCTTAACAAAAAATGAATTCATACTTTATAGCTTAGCTTTTGCTTTAGGGATATCTAATGCAGGAATCCGTATACAAAGAGTGACCTATTTATTCAATCATATTCCAAATAATATAATTGGCAGAAGTAATAGCGTTTTTCAAAGCATTAACATATTACTCCGCTCTATCTTTATATGGATTTTCTCTTATTCTTTCTTTAGCAGAGATAGTAACATTGTTTGGGCATTAACAATTGGGGTTGTAGCAATAGCAATATCTATTATACCCTTAATAATTTACTATAAGCCCTTAAGAGAATTGGAGACTAACGCAAGTTAATTTCTTCGCCTTTGGCATCAAAAAACTTATATTCAAGAAATTGATAAGCATTTGATTTTCTAACATTCAACCAACGCTTATATTTCATATACCATTTCTTTTGAATAGAAAGTAGTCCCTTTGTAAGATGAGCTTCAACAAATGGATGAACCACCAAAGAAACCTTTTTGATGTTCAGATTTTGGTATATGTATCTTAGGTTATTCTGTATTTCATCAATTAGTAAAACACTAGCCTGCGTTTCCCCTGTTCCATTACAACATGGACATTTTTCAGCAGTCTTAATATCCATCTCCGGACGAACTCTCTGTCTAGTAATCTGTATCAAGCCAAACTTTGAAGGGGGAAGAACAGTATGTTTAGCTCTATCAATCTTCATGAATTCCTTCATCTTTTCATAAAGCATCTCCCTGTTGGAGCCCTCTTTTAGATCAATAAAGTCTACCACTATGATACCACCCATATCTCTAAGTCTCAATTGACGAGCTATCTCTTCTGCAGCTTCCATATTCACATCAATAGCATTCTGCTCTTGATCATCCTTAGACTTACTCCTTTGACCACTATTTACATCAATAACATGCAGTGCCTCTGTATGTTCAATAACCAAATAAGCTCCAGATTTCATGGTAACATTCTTCCCAAAAAGAGCTTTAATCTGCTTTTCTAAACCGAAATGTTCGAAAATTGGAATATTTCTTTTATACCCCTTAACCATCTTCTCCTTTCCTGGAGCAATAGATGCCAAGTATTCTTTTAATTCTACTTGGGTTTCAGGATTGTCAACATATATATTATTAAAATCCTTGTTCAATAGGTCTCTTAGCATGGCAGAACTTCTTGATAATTCACCAAGAACCTTAAATGGCGGCTTAGCTGTTTTCAATTGCTTGAAACATTGCTCCCATTTCTCTACCAAATCATTTAAATCTGAATGTAAATCTGCAACCTTTTTATTCTCTGCTACTGTTCTAACAATAACCCCAAAACCTTCAGGTCTGATACTTTTAATCAATCTCTTTAGCCTATCTTTTTCATCTTGATTACGAATCTTCTGCGAAACAGAAATTCGATTTGAAAATGGAACAAGAACCATATATCTTCCTGCTAAAGATATTTCACTGCTTAGCCTTGGCCCTTTAGTAGAAATAGGCTCTTTAGCAATTTGCACTAATACATGCTGATTTGACTTTAGTTGCTCTGCAATTTTGCCATCCTTATTGATCTCCTCCTCAAATTTAAAACCCTTCAAAGTAGAAGTCTTTTGCTTATTGCTTATTACCCCTTGAACATACTTATTTAAGGAACCAAAATTTGGCCCTAAATCTAAGTAATGAAGGAAGGCATCTTTGGAATAGCCAACATCTACAAAGGCGGCATTTAAACCAGGCATCACCTTCTTAATTCGCCCTAAATAGATATCTCCTACGGAATACTTATTGTTGCTCTTCTCTTTGTGTAACTCTATAAGTCTTTTATTTTCAACTAAAGCAATAACATCTTCAGAAGACTTTGAGTTAATAACTACATCTACACTCATCTTTCAATGAAAGTATACCAAACACAACAATCCCAGAGCATGAACATGCAGGGACTATTGTAGTTAAAAAGTAAATAGAAATTTAAAGCTCATGATTATGAGCTTTAAATTATTTTTTCTTCTTGTGACGGTTCTTACGTAATCTTTTCTTACGCTTATGAGTTGCCATCTTATGTCTTTTCCTTTTCTTACCGCTTGGCATAACTTAATATTTAATTTTATTATTTATTTTTTAATTCTTTAATATAATCGTCAACTTGCTGTTTTGCAATTGGGTCATCTACCAAAGATTTATATGTTTCTAATGTCTCAATACCTTTCTCTATATTATCTTGACTTAGGTAAATGTCTGTCAAGTAAATATATGCTTCAGCATTGTTTGGGTCAATCGTTAGAATAGTATTGAATCTTTCAATAGCTTTTTCATACTGTCCTGATTGAATTGCAAAGTAACCCAAATTTGTTAAAGCATTTATATTTTTTGGGTCCTTATTTAAAACTTCTTTTAAAATCCCTATACCTTTCATAGGCATTTGCCCTAAAGCCCCTGCTCCTTCTACATATGCAACACCTATTGCAGTTTCAGCATCTAAGTTATCAGAATTCATTTCTAACACTTTCTCGTAGCAAGAAATAGCTCCTTTAACCATTAATTGATCTGTATTTTTAGATAATCGAAAAGCCTTAAAATAATTATCACCGGCAAGCATCCAGTTTATTTCTGTAGGTACTGTTTTGGCTTTTTCTTTAGAATATCGAGCTACTCGAGGAGGTATATTATTTTTTATACTAATAGCTATAAGTGAATCATAAAGGGCTAATCTACTTTCAATATCTTCTATTTTACTTGCCTTTTCTTCTAATTCCTTTAATTGATTAAGAATCTCCGTAGGAATGTTTTCTACTTGTTCGTCAACTTCCTTTCCGCTCTCAACTTTATGCTCATGTTCATGTTCTCCTTTAGCTACCATACTTATTTCTTCAGTGATAATTTCTTCAGAAGAGGTCTGGCGTGGAGCTAGATAGATTCCTAAAACAAGAACAACTCCTACTAATATTAGCAGGAGTTGTATTTTTTTAACCTTTTTCAAAAACTTAAGACTTTACGTTGTTTTTTACCTTTTCTACAAAACTCTTTGCAGGCTTAAAAGATGGAATAAAATGCTCAGGAATAATCATCGTTGTGTTTTTGGAAATATTCCTTCCTGTTTTCTCAGCTCTTTTCTTAATAATAAAGCTTCCGAATCCTCTTAAATAAACATTTTCGCCCTCTTCTAATGAGGTTCTTATTGCACTCATAAACTCTTCAACAGTTGCCTGAACAGCAATTTTTTCTACCCCTGTTGAATCTGAAATCTTAGCAACAATATCTGCCTTAGTCATGTTATTTCGTTTTTTTGGTTTTTCTTATTAAAGCTGATTAAACATTAGTTAATTTCAGCCTCTTGAATTAATTGGACTGCAAAACTAGCAATTATTTGAGCTTCAAAGCCTTTGATATCACACAGTTATAATATATTTAGACGATTTGACAAATTTCATAGACCAGTTTCAATATTTCACCTCTAAGCTAATAGATTGGTACGAAGTAAATAAAAGAGATTTGCCTTGGCGAAATACCAATAATCCATACAAAATTTGGCTCTCAGAAATAATTCTTCAACAAACCAAAGTATCACAAGGTCTTGAATATTATTTAAAATTTGTAAAAAATTATCCAACTGTAGAAGACCTAGCAAACGCTGATGAAGAGTCTGTATTAAAAGATTGGCAAGGTTTAGGTTATTACTCAAGAGCTAGAAATCTACATGCTAGTGCAAAGTATATAAACCAAGAACTGAAAGGGGAATTTCCAAATACCTATAATGAAATAATAAAACTAAAAGGAGTTGGCGATTATACTGCTTCAGCGATTAGTTCTTTTGTTTTCAATGAAAAGAATGCTGTAGTTGATGGCAATGTATATAGAGTTTTATCCCGATTTTTTGGTTTACGTATCCCAATTGATAGCAGTAAAGGAATAAAGGAGTTTAAAAAATTAGCTCAAAGTATCATTCCTAATGATGAGCCGGGGATATTTAATCAAGCAATAATGGAATTTGGTGCAATTCAGTGCACTCCTAAAAAGCCAGATTGCTCTAATTGTCCATTCTCTGACAATTGCTTTGCGCTAGAAAACAAACAAATCGATTTTCTTCCTGTAAAGAAGAGTAAAATTACTGTCAAACCAGTATACTTCTATTACTTTATAATTCAGGCTAATCAAAAAGTTCTAATGAAAAAAAGAACCGAAAAGGGAATTTGGCAAAATTTGTACGACTTTCCTCTGATAGAAACTAGTAGTGAAATTAAAGACAAGAAAAAAATAGAGGAACGATTTAAAGCGAAGTATAAAAGTCAATGGGAAGGACAATTTACTAGTATATCTGAACCTAGAAAACACTTATTAAGTCATCGAAAAATAATTGCTTGCTTTATTCACATTGATTCAACAAGTTTAATCGAAGAAGTAAATCCTAGTTACAAATCCATTTCATTAAAAAAATTAAAGGATTATCCAATTCCTAAATTAATTGAAAACTATTTAAGAGAAGAAACCAATTTGTTACATTTGTATTGATTGCAAACAGTATAATTATCTTAAGATGGCAGGTGTTAACAAAGTGATATTGATAGGAAATTTAGGTAGAGACCCTGAAGTAAGACATTTAGAAAGCGGAGCAAGTGTAGCCAATTTTCCAATTGCCACAACCGAATCCTACAAGGATAAAAATGGCAACAGACAAGACCAAACTGAATGGCACAATATAGTTCTTTGGAGAGGATTAGCAGAAATAGCAGAAAAATATCTTAAAAAAGGTAGCCAAGTATATATTGAAGGAAAGTTAAGGAGTAGATCTTGGGAAGACAAAGAAGGTAATACAAGATATATAACAGAAGTTGTTGGAGATAGCATGACTATGCTAGGTGGTAGATCTGAAGGAAATAGTTCTTCTCAAGAATCTAAAGCGGAAAAAGTTAGCGAAGAAACTCCAATTACCTCAAATGAGGACGAAAACGACGATTTACCTTTTTAAGCAAGAATGAGACAAAAAGTATTCCTTTTCTTTTATTATTCATCAAATTTTTAGGCGTTGGAAGACCCCTTTGAACAGGTTCATTTTCTTATTCTCAACAGTCAACAAATTGAAATAGCTAGCTCCAATGGACTAGGAGCAACAATCTCGGTAATTGCTATTCTCCTACTGCTTGTAGCTTCTGCATTGATTTCAGGCTCAGAGGTCGCCTTCTTTTCTTTAAGTCCTACTGATAAGGAAGAGATTAATAAAGAAGGTAGTGGATACGAATTATTAAAAAGTTTAATTGATCAACCAAAAAGGCTGCTAGCCACCATATTAATTACTAATAATTTTGTAAATGTTGGTATAGTAATTCTATCTACCTATCTAACAACTTACTTAATGCCACCTCATTTAGACTATAGGATTCAGTTCACCATTCAAGTTGTGGTTGTTACTTTTTTACTTCTATTGTTAGGAGAAGTGATTCCAAAAATTTATGCCAATAGAATGCCTTTAAAGTTGGCCTCTTTTATGACTTACCCTATTTTTTACTTGCGAATAATTCTTAAACCATTTAGCAGTATTTTAGTAAAATCAACAAATTTTATTGATAAAAGGATAAAGAAAAAAGGACATAACATTTCTGTTGACGAACTCTCACAGGCCTTAGAATTAACTAGTAATGAAGACAAAACTGAAGAAGACCATAAGATTCTAGAAGGTATAGTCAAATTTGGAAATACAGAAGTTAAACAAGTAATGACAGCCCGAGTTGATGTTATTAGTATAGATGAAACGGAAGATTTTCAAGAAGTAATTAAGATTATTTTAGAGTCTGGATTTTCAAGAATCCCTGTTCAACAAGAGTCATTTGACCAAATTGTAGGTGTACTATATATTAAAGACCTCTTAGCTCACCTTCACAAGGATAATTATCCCTGGCAAAAACTTATTAGAAAGCCATACTTTGTTCCTGAGAACAAGAAAATAGATGACCTCTTAAAAGAATTCCAGAACATGAAAACACATTTAGCCATTGTAGTAGATGAGTATGGCGGAAGTTCAGGAATTATAAGCTTGGAAGATATTTTAGAAGAAATTGTAGGAGATATAAGTGATGAATTTGATGATGACGATTTAATTTATTCAAAATTAGATGACTTTACTTATGTATTGGAAGGAAAAACGCCATTAAATGATGTTTATAGAATATTAAATATTGATGGATTAGAATTTGAATCAGAAAAAGGAGATTCGGAAACTTTGGCAGGATTTGTATTAGAACTCTTTGGTAAGATTCCTCAGAAAAATGAAAAAACTAAATTCAATGATTATCAATTAATCATTGAAGCGGCCGACAAAAGAAGAGTTAAGAGAATAAAAGTAGTTTTACCCTCTATAGAAGAAGAAAACAAATGAGAAATCAGCTTATTTTCATTGTCCTCATAGTTTCCTTTTTCATTTCATGTAGCGAAAATACAATACCAAAACCTAAAGCTTACTTTAGGATAGACTTAGAAGATAAAACTTATAAAACTATTGATAGTATCCCATTTCCTTTTGAATTTAAACTTCCACAATATGCTACTGTAAATTTGAATAGAACTAAGGAAAATAAAAATTTCCTAAATGTTGATTTTCCAAGATTTGGAGCAAGAATACATATGAGCTATATTCCTGTAGACACAAGTTTATCTGCAATCATCGAAGAATCTAGAAGCTTAGTATACAAACACGTTGTAAAAGCTCAAGACATAAGAGAGAATAGAGTGGAAAATCCTAATCATAAAGTCTACGGAATATATTATGAGATAGATGGGAATGCAGCAACAGGGTCTCAGTTTTTCTTAACCGATAGTAATACCCATTTTCTAAGAGGAGCTTTATATTTTAATGTAGAACCTAATTATGACTCCATACAACCTGTTTTAAATTATCTTAAACAAGATATTGAGGAAATGATTGTAAGCATGGAGTGGAAAAATTCTAAGAGTAACTAAATCTGTTTAAGCAGTATACAGTAGCTCCTAAAAGCAAAAATGCCCCAAGCTGATGCATTAAGCCAAGACTAATTGGAACTGCATATAATAAAGTGAATATTCCTAAAATAAATTGCAGAGAAACAAAAGCTACTAATAAGTTTGCGCCAATTTTTTGATTCCTATTCAATGAAACTTTTCTTGCTTTATAGTAAAATACGGCAATTATAAAAACCAAAATATATGCAAAATACCGATGAAAGAACTGCACGCCTGCAAGGCCCTCTACAAAATTCAACCACCATGGATTCATAGCTGTTACTCCATCTGCAACCCAGCTACTACCCATTTTAGGCCAGGTATTATACACTTTGCCAGCATTTAGGCCTGCTACATAAGCACCCCATATAATTTGAATGATTAGCAAAGGGAGCAGCACAACTAAATATTTTCTCAAAGAGTGAGATAAGCGTTTAGACTTTGAGAACCAGACCTCAAGTGCCACCCAAAAAGTATATGCGAAAGTTATAAATGCAGTAGTGAGGTGCATGGCGAGTCTATAATGACTAACATCAGGATCTTTTATTAAACCACTTTTCACCATATACCATCCTAGAAATCCTTGAAACCCTCCTAAAAACAAAATTAGCAGGAGTTTTGGCATTAGATCTTTAGAAATTTTACCCTTTATCCAAAAAAACAAAAATGGTATTATAAATACTAAGCCTATAAGCCTTCCAAACATTCTATGACCATATTCCCAATAGAAAATACTTTTAAACTCATCTAGTGTAATATTGAAATTAACCAACTGATATTCAGGATACTGCTTGTACTTTTCGAAAAGAATATTCCAATCAGAATCACTTGTTGGAGGGATGCTTCCCATAAACAAATTCCACTCAACCATAGACAATCCCGAATGGGTTAATCTTGTTAGTCCACCTATGGCTACCATGAAAAAAATTAGTAAACAGCCTAAAAACAGCCAAACGACTATTGCTTTATTTGCTTTCTGCATGAAAAATAAATTATAAACTCTTGGTTTGGTTTATAATCTCTTCATAAAGTAGGTTAACAATTCAGGGAAGGAAAAGTTGAACTGTTCAACAACAGACGTTAAACTTTCTTCTTCAGAGGTGTCTACCTCTTCTTCAGTTATCTCTTTTTCTTCGATTATCTTTGCTTTATATTGACCATCATGAATGTCATTAATAAAAGAAACTATTTCACTTTCTTTCAAAATAGTTTTATCGTATTCAAAATATGCAACACCCTCTTCAAAATTTACCTTACTACTAGCAATGCCATCAACCTCAGCTACTTTATCTTCAATAAATTTTGCACATCCCATAGCACAGACCATTCCTTCAACTTTCATTTCAACAGCAACTTTATTTTCTGCTAAAATCTCTTTTGGGGAACTAGCTTCTTCTTTTTCAGCAACTGGTATAGCTTTTACCTCAGGCGTAGTATTGTTACATGCAACAGTAATAGTAATTAAAGTTGAGAACAATATTGGAATTAAATGCTTTGATTTCATAGTCTAAAATATTGACGTAAAATTAATTAAAAGGTAGCTCTTAGAAATTAAATAGCAGCCCAAAAACCTACTTTTAACATTTATTTAATACTATATGATTCAACTTGATAAAACCCATTGGCAATGGATATTTTTAATATTTCTTGCATTCATTTGGGGGAGTTCCTTTATTTTGATGAAAAAAGGCTTAGAAACCTACGACAATTATCAAGTGGCTTCTTTAAGAATATTTATTTCATTCCTCTTTCTCTCTCCTATTATTTTCAAGAATTTTAAAAAAATAAAATCCAATCAATGGCTTAAAGTATTTTTAGCAGGGCTTCTGGGCAGCGGTATTCCTGCATTTTTGTTTACTACAGCACAAACTCAAATTTCAAGCTCTTTAAGTGGAATGTTAAACTCATTAGTTCCTCTCTTTACAGTAATTATTGGGGTTAGTTTTTTTGGACTTAAATTAAAAAGATTGAAAGCTATTGGAGTAAGCATTGGATTAATAGGAGCAATAGGCCTATTAGGTTCAGCAGGAGATTTGAGCGTTAATAATAATACCATACTTTATGGAGGCTTAGTTGTAATTGCGACAATTTGCTATGCAGTAAATGTTAACTTTATAAAGACATACTTAGCCGAAGTGAGTTCACTTAATATAACTTCTTTCGGTTTTCTTTTAATTGGGCCTATATCGGGTTTGTATTTATTCAGCACCGACTTTACGGTTTTATTAAAAACAGAGCCATCTGCAAAAATTCATCTTTTTTATATCGCATTATTATCAATCTTTGGAACAGCAATAGCTGTAATACTCTTCAACATGCTAATTAAGAAGGTCTCAGCAGTTTTTGCCTCTTCAGTTACCTATATTATTCCCGTTTTTGCAATTTTTTGGGGCTTTATTGATGGTGAAAACATCTTAGTTTCACAAGTACTTTTTATTGCGGTTATACTTACCGGAATCTATATCACTAACTTAGATAATAAGCTCGAAAAAAAACAAGAAGAATAGTTTTCAATCTTTGTTTGTTTGAATGAAAGGCTTTTACTAAATTTGCCACCCCATTTTTGGGAATGAACAAAACTTTATTAAAATGTACGCAATTGTAGAAATAGCAGGGCAACAGTACAAAGTAGAAAAAGATCAACAAATATTTGTTCACCGATTAGAAGGTAAAGAAGGGTCAAAAGTATCTTTTGACAACGTTTTACTCACGGCTAATGGTGATAAAATTGAGGTTGGCGCCCCAGCTGTCAAAGGTGTTTCAGTATCTGCAAAGATTATAGAGCATCTTAAAGGCGATAAAGTAATCGTCTTTAAAAAGAAAAGAAGAAAAGGATACAAAGTGAAAAATGGTCACAGACAGTATCTTAGTAAAATTGAAATTGAAAGCATTGGTGCTTCTAAGGCTGCTCCTAAAAAAGAAGCTGCTAAAAAAGAAGAAAGCCCAAAAGCAGAAGTTAAAGCTGCGCCTAAAGCGGAAGCAAAAAAGCCAGCTGCTAAAAAGGCAACTACCACTGCTAAAAAGGAGCCAGCTAAAAAAGCAGCTCCAAAAGCAGCTGCAAAGAAACCAGCTGCAAAAAAAGCATCACCAAAGAGTGATGAGAAAAAATCTGATAAATAAACGTATTAAATTATAGATCATGGCACATAAAAAAGGAGCCGGTAGTTCTAAGAACGGTAGAGATTCAGAAAGTAAACGACTAGGGGTAAAAATCTTCGGTGGTCAGGATGCTATTGCTGGTAATATCATTGTAAGACAAAGAGGAACTAAACATAACCCAGGTGAAAATGTAGGTATCGGTAAAGACCATACTTTATTTGCACTGAAAGATGGAGTTGTAACTTTTCAAGTAAAAGGAAATAAAAAATCCTTTGTACACGTAAGACCTAAACAAGAAGCATAAGGTTTTTTTGTTTTTAATCTCAAAACCCAGTTTGCTTAATCAAACTGGGTTTTTTTATTATTAGAACTTTTTCTAGCTTAATTTTAACCATATATTTTAGAGAATGCTTGCAGTATCTTATATCGAAGAAAACAAGGAAGAAATCATAAAAAGATTTCAGAAGAGACAGTTAGACGTAACTGAATCAATAAATAATATCTTAACGTTAGATTCAGAAAGGAAAAATACCCAGCAACTAATGGATGCTGAATTAGCTGAGGCCAATTCTATTGCAAAGGAGATTGGAATCTTATTTAAAAAAGGCAATGGCAAAGAGGCAAATGAATTGAAGGAAAAGGCTGGAAAGCTGAAAGAAAGCTCTGCTGAGCTAAAAAACAAACTTCAAACAATTGAAGTGAAATTAAAAGAGTTATTATTTCATTTACCCAATGTTCCTCAAGAAAAAGTTCCTCAAGGAAATAGTGAATTGGAGAACATAGAAATTAGCAAACATGGAAATATCCCAACATTTAATTTTGCTCCGAAACCACACTGGGACTTAGTAAAGGAATTAGATTTAATTGACTTTGAATTAGGAGTCAAAGTTAGTGGAGCGGGATTTCCATTTTACAAAGGCAAGGGAGCTAAAATACAAAGAGCTTTAATTAATTTCTTCCTAGATGAGGCGGAAAAAGCAGGTTATGAAGAAGTAATTACTCCTTTATTGGTTAATGAGGCTTCGGGAATTGGCACCGGTCAATTACCAGATAAAGATGCTCAAATGTATCATGTAAATGAAGACGAATTATATCTTATTCCTACAGCTGAGGTACCTATTACCAATATGTACAGAGATATTATTCTGAAAGAGGATGACTTCCCTATTAAAAACTGTGGTTACACCCCTTGTTTTAGAAGAGAGGCTGGATCATATGGCAAAGATGTTAGAGGATTAAATAGACTTCATCAGTTTGACAAAGTAGAGATTGTGCAAATATCACATCCTTCGAAATCTAATGAAGCACTTGAGGGAATGATAAAGCATGTTCAAGGACTATTAGAAAAGTTAAACTTACCTTACAGAATACTTCTTTTATGTGGTGGCGACTTAGGTTTTGCATCTGCCATTACTTATGATTTTGAAGTTTACTCTGCAGCGCAAGAAAAGTGGCTAGAAGTTAGCTCTGTTTCTAACTTTGAGAGCTTTCAGTCCAATCGATTAAAACTGCGTTTCAAAAATAGCGAAGGAAAAAGCGAGTTAGCACATACTTTAAATGGAAGTGCCTTGGCCTTACCAAGGATTGTTGCTGCCATCCTGGAGAACAACCAAACAGAGAATGGAATTGTTATTCCTGAAATACTAAGAACTTATACTGGTTTTGAAAAAATATAAAATTTGATGAAAAATCTATTTTACCTAACTATTATTCTATTGTTTGCTTGTAAACCAAGCATGAGCGATAAGCAGAAAGAAGAATTAAATAACATTGAAGTGCTTATTGACTCCAGTGAATATTATCTTTCTTCCATTGATAGCATTTTCGCAATAGAAGCAACAAATAACTTTAATTCAAATGTTAACTATATAAAAAACGATATGGTTGATACACTTGATAATGATATTATGCTTTTTATAGACAAATACTACGGCTTAAGAAAGGGCTTTAGAAAACTAGGAGAAAAGTACTTGGGAACGATGGCCGAATTTAAAATAAGCAACGAACAAATCGAAAATCTAAAACACGATATTAACAATGGATTGGTAGAGCCAAACCAATTAGACCAATATCTTGAATTAGAAAAGAAAAATATAGAATTAGTTTTTGAATCAAGCAAAACAATAGCTAAAGTGAATAAAAACCTTGTTCCTTTGTATGAGAAGATGAATCCAAAAATTGATTCCCTTATTGAAGCTTCAAAAGCTAAACTAAAACAATAAATAGCTTTGAGAATACTATTTCTTTTGGCATTATTCCTTTTGAATAGCACTCTATTTGCACAGAGCGATATTCAAACATTAAATGCCTTAGCTAAACAAGCAAAAGATAGAGGGGAAATAGAAAAAGCAGTTGGATATTATGAAGACCTATATGGAAGAACGTTTTCAACCTACCATTATACGGAACTTTTAGACGCTTATTACATTCTAGAAAATTTTAAAGAAGCTGAAAAACTTATTAAAAAGAGAATAAAGAAATATCCTGATAGCCCTGAGTTTCTTATTGACTATGGACTTTTTTTTAAACAAACAGGAGATCAGAAAGAAGCTGAAAATTATTTCAAAGAAGCGGTTAATGCGTTTGACGGCAACCCTCAACAAGGAAGAGTAATTGCTCAAAAATTTAATCTAAATAAACTATTTAGCTATAGTGAAGAAATCTATTTAAAATCACAAAAGGCTAATAGAAATGAAGAATTATTTCAATTAGACTTGGCCGCTAATTACTTGCAACAAGGCAAGACGGAAGAAATGATTGATGAGTACTTATTAATCATTGGTAGGAACCCTAGCTATTTGCAATATGTCCAAAGTATTTTTTCAAGGGTATTAAATCCTGACCCAGAAGGAGAAATGAAAGAACTCTTGAAAAGGAAAGTATTAAAAATAGTTCAAGACAATCCTAATTCTTATACTCATGTAGAGCTACTAATTTGGCTATTCCTTCAAGAAGAAAACTATACGGGGGCATTAATTCAGGCTAAGGCAATAGATAAAAAATTAAATGAAAATGGGAAAAGGGTATTTAGCCTAGCACAATTGGCTAAAAAAAATAAAAACTTTGAAGTTGCTAAAGAATCCTATAAATACATTCTCACTTTAGGAGAAGACAGTCCGTATTTTCTAAAATCAAAAATGGAATTAGTAGGAGTTGAAAAAGATGAAATTTTTAAGAATAATAACTACACAAAGGAAGAATTATTAACTCTTCAAAATAACTACAATAAATTACTGGAGGATTTAGGAAAAAGCGCTTATACGATAAATGTAATTCGAGATTTAGCAAATCTAAAAGCCTATTATTTAGATAGCATAGAAAGCGCTATTAATATTCTGTACGAGGCTTTAGATTTAAATAGCTTGAGCATTGCTGAGAAAGCAGAAATCAAATTAGAATTAGGCGACCTACTTTTGATAGACGGAGATAAGTGGGAAGCTTCACTTCTTTACTCCCAAGTAGACAAAGACTTTAAATACGATCAATTAGGCGAGACTGCAAAATTTAAAAATGCCAAAATAGCATTCTACATTGGCGACTTCTATTGGGCACAAGCGCAATTGGATGTTCTGAAAGGTTCTACCTCAAAACTAATCTCTAATGACGCCATGGACCTATCTCTTTTAATCACAGATAACATCGGATTAGATAGTGTTGCAGAACCACTAGAAATGTATGCAAGAGCAGAGTTATTACAATTAAAAAAATCTTATACTGATTGCATAATAACTTTAGATTCTATTCCCAAATTCTTTCCTGCATCTAGTTTGAAGGACGAGATATTAATGAAAAAGTATCAAATTGCTTTTGATCAAAAAGAATACAAAAAGGCAGCTAGCTATTTGGAAGAATTGATAGCTAATTATGCGGAAGACATTTTAGGAGATGATGCTTTATTTTATTTAGCCAATTTAAATGAGGAATATTTGGATCAGAAAGAAATTGCTCAAGAACAGTATAAAAAATTAATAAGTGTTTACCCATCTAGCCTTTTTGTAGTAGAGAGTAGAAAAAGGTTTCGGAACTTAAGGGGTGATAATCCATTGTAAAAGATAAAAATGATAGTTTATAGCGTAACAGTTACTATTGATGAATCCGTTGAAGCAGATTGGTTAAAATGGATGAAAGAAGAACATATTCCGGATGTTTTAAGCACAGGAATATTTACTGAACATAGAATGCTTAAAGTTATCACTAGTGCAAACAAAGAAGATGGACAATCTTACAATATTCAATACGATTGTCCTAGTATGGCAGACCTACATAAATACCAAGTTCAATTTGCACCAAAACTTCAGCAAGCACATACAGAAAGGTATAAAGATAAATTTGCTGCTTTCAGAACACTTTTAGAAAAGGTATAATGGCTAAAGTCAGAGCTAAAAAACACTTAGGTCAGCATTTCTTATTGGATGAGAATGTTGCCATCAAAACTGTTGAAGCTTTTGGCTTGAATAATTCTTTTAAACATGCGCTTGAGATAGGCCCGGGGATGGGTGTATTGACTAAATACCTCTTAGAAAAAGAGGATTTAGAAATAAAGGTGATTGATATTGATCAAGAATCTATTGAATACCTGCATACACAGTTTGATATTGAAGAAGATAGAATTATTTATGGTGACTTTCTTCAACTAGACTTGATGGAAGTTTTCGATAAAGAATCGATTGGAATAATAGGGAACTTCCCTTATAACATCTCCTCTCAAATTCTTTTTAAAGCCTATGAAAATAATGATCAAGTTCTAGAAGTGGTAGGCATGTTTCAGAAAGAAGTAGCAGAAAGAGTTACTTCACCGCCAGGTTCTAAAGCTTATGGCATTTTGAGTGTGCTCTTGCAAAGTCTTTATGATGTAGAATATCTATTTACGGTGCCACCAGAAGTATTTGACCCACCACCTAAAGTACAGTCTGCAGTAATTCGATTGGTCAGAAATTTTGATAAAAAAATTGACTGTGATGAGAAAAAGTTTAAAATGGTTATCAAAGTGGCTTTTAACCAAAGAAGAAAGACGCTTAGAAACTCGCTAAAATCAATTCTTGATGCTGAAAAGAGAGCAGATAAACTATTCGACAAGAGACCTGAACAGCTATCGGTAGAAGAATTTGTAGGAATTACAAAAATGCTTTAAAAGCTTTTTACCCTAGGCTTAATAAGAACTAATGAAAACCTTAAATTCGTAATCTCAAGAATTTAAGATGCAATTCGAATTAACCAAAGAGTATTTATCTGACTTAAAAGAAGCGTTAAGCACACAGCTTGATTCTGCTATTATAAGTGATATAAATAATTTGCACCCTGCAGATATTGCCGAAATTCTTGACAATCTGTCGAATGAAGAGGCTTCACTCCTCTTCGGATTCCTCGACAAAGAAATAAGCTCTGAAGTAATAATTGAACTAGAGGAAGATGTAAGAGAAATTCTTCTTGAGAAGTTAGGAGCAAAAGAAATTGCCGAAGATGTAATTGAAAATATGGACTCCGATGACGCTGCCGACCTGGTAGCCGAATTGGATGATGAGAAGAAAGAAGATGTAATTTCCTTTATTAAAGACGCAGAGCAAGCAAGTGACATTGTTGATCTTTTAAATTATCCTGAAGATTCTGCAGGTGGACTAATGGCAAAAGAGCTCATAAAAGTTCAAATCGATTGGACTATCCCGAAATGTATTAGGGAAATGAGAAAGCAAGCTGAAGACATTGAGAATGTATACACGATATATGTTGTAGATGAGAGAGAAAAGTTAATTGGAACTCTTTCCTTAAAAAGACTTTTATTAGCCCCAGCAAAGGCTTTAGTTAAGGATTTATATAAGGAAGAAGTTAGATCAGTGAAGGCAAATCAAGATGGTGAAGAAGTAGCTGGAATAATGGAGAAATACGACTTGGTAGTTTTACCCGTAGTGGACGAGTTAAATAGGCTTATAGGAAGAATTACTATTGATGATGTAGTAGACGTAATTAAAGAAGAAGCTGATAAGGATTACCAAATGGCATCTGGTATTTCAGAAAAAATTGACTCTGATGACAGCATTGGCCTTATTACTAGAGCTAGATTACCTTGGTTATTAGTTGGTTTGCTTGGAGGAATTTTTGGTGCTTTGGTAATTAACCAGTATGAAGACCAACTTCAAATCTACCCCGAGATGGCATTATTTATACCATTAATTGCTGCCATGGGTGGTAATGTTGGCGTACAGTCTTCTGCTATAATAGTGCAAGGTTTAGCAAACAACTCTCTTGGTTTTGACAGTTTATTTACCCGGCTTGGAAAAGAGTTTTTAGTAGCAATGATTAATGGATTAGTTTGTAGTGCTTTAATACTCGTTTATGCTATACTCTATAAAGACAATACCGACCTTGCTGCAACGGTTAGTATAGCTTTAGTCATTGTTATAGTTTTTGCTGCCCTCTTTGGCACACTTGTTCCATTAATTTTAGATAAATATAAAATTGACCCAGCTCTAGCAACAGGCCCATTTATAACTACCATGAATGATATTGTTGGCTTATTTATCTATTTTGGAATTGGGCATGTGATGTATAACGTTTTATAATGGCTGTAAAAGGCAAAGTAATATTTATTGATTCGGTTCATCCTATTTTATTCGAAAGATTAGAATTTGAAGGCTATGAATGTCATTGGAAAAATGACTTAGATAGAGAATCAGTGCTCAAAATAATTGGTGATTATGAAGGTGCCGTAATTAGGAGCAAATTTAAGTTTGACAAAAAGGTCTTTGATGCCGCAAGTCAATTAAAATGGATTGCTAGATCTGGTGCAGGCATGGAAAATATAGATCTAGAAACTGCAAAAAATAGAAAGATTACTTGCTATAATTCGCCTGAAGGAAATAGAGATGCAGTTGCCGAGCACGCCATAGGAATGCTATTAAGTTTGTTTAACAACATTATAATAGGAGACCAAGAAGTTAGAAAAGGAGAATGGAATAGAGAAAAGAATAGAGGGATTGAGCTCAAAGGCAAAACGGTTGGAATACTTGGCTATGGCTTTATGGGTGAAGCTTTTTCTCAAAGATTAATTGGTTTTGGCGTTAATTGTATTGCATACGATAAGTATAAAAAAGACTATGCCAACGAATTCGTGAAGGAGGTTAATCTAAATGAATTCTTCAGAGAAACAGATATTTTAAGCGTGCATTTGCCGCTAACAGATGAAACTCACTTTATAGTTAATAGAGAGTTTATTTCCAAATTTTCTAAACCGATATACATTATCAATACAGCAAGAGGGAAAAATATTAAAACAGAAGAATTGATAAATGCCGTGGAAAATGGTAAAGTTTTAGGCGCATGTCTGGATGTTCTAGAATATGAAAGCATTTCCTTCGAAAAGCTTTCTAATAGTGAGTTACCTAATACATTTAATAGACTAATAAATAGCAAGAAAGTAATTTTATCACCACATGTAGCTGGATGGACAAAGGAATCTTACTTTAAACTATCTAATTCTTTAGCAGATAAAATATTAAGCGCCAAGAACTAACCTTACTGTGCTCCTGCTCTTCTGTTCCAACAAAACTTTTTTCTTACCAATTAATTCATGAATAAGATCTTCACTGTAATGTCTTATGGTTAAAAGGGTAAGGTCTTTATTATATACAACTTTAAAATCATTTTTTAATTCATCTATTAGCTGCTCAAGCTTAGAATCCTCATCAACGCAAACAGAAAAGCTGATAGCCGAATTTTGCATTAAGCTAATCACAACGCCGTGTTTAGAAAAGCAGGCGTAGATTTCACTTAAATTCCCTTCTGTAATAAAAGAAAAGTCTTTTGCTGAAATAGAAATCAAGCGTTGATCCGGTTTATGTATGTAAGAAGGAATTAAAGTGTCTGAGCTAAAATCACTATTAATAATAGTTCCTTTATTGTCTGGATTTATAAAAGACTTGACTCGCAAAGGAATCTCTTTATTCTGTAGAGGTTTTATTGTTTTAGGATGAATAACAGAAGCACCAAAATAAGCTAATTCAATAGCCTCTCTATAGGAAATATTATTCAACTTAACCGTTTTATCAAAGTACTTAGGATCGGCATTTAACATTCCATCAACATCTTTCCAAATGATAACTTCTTTAGCATTAGTGCAAGCTGCTAATATAGCAGCTGAAAAATCAGAACCTTCTCTACCCAATGTAGAAGAGAAATTCTCTGATGTAGAGCCAACAAATCCTTGTGTAATGATAATATCAGAGTCTTTCAGAGGTTTTACTATTAGCGCATTAATTTGATCTTCGGTCACCTCCCAGTCTACTATTGCTCTTCTATAGCTATTATCCGTCCTAATTAAACTTCTAGCATCCAGCCATTTGTTGTGAATACCTTCTTGTGTTAAATAAGCACTCACTAATTTTGTAGAAAGCTGTTCCCCTATTCCAACCATTTGGTCGTACTCAAAATCATAAGTTCCAATTGGGTCATCTTCCAATTGCCATTCTACCTCAACAAACACATTATGGAGTTCTTGAAAAATAGCATGGTTTTTATCGAATAGCTCCTTTGCAATTTCAAAATGAAACTCTTTAATCAAATTAAGCTTTTCAATAGCATCGTCTTTCTTATAAAAAAAAGAATCTAATAATGACTCTAAAGCGTTTGTAGTTTTTGCCATGGCAGAAATAACAACCACCATTGGGGTATTTTCACTCTTTTTAATTATAGACGCTATATTTTTTACTGCATTTGCATCTTTTACCGATGCTCCTCCAAATTTGTAAACTATCATTCCAGATTCATTTTTTGGATTTGATCTTTATAAAGTTTGCCATTTATCCAACCATTATCGAGCTCTGAGTTATACTTCTTGTAAAAGTTTATTGAAGGCTCATTCCAATCCAATACTTGCCATTCCATTCTTCCTGATTCTCGACGTTTTGCCTCTTTAATTACTGCTTCAAATAATGCCTTTCCCGCACCAATTCCTCTTTTATCTTCTGTAACAATTAAATCTTCTAAATAAATACAACTCCCCGTCCAAGTGGAGTATTTTTCATAGAATAAAGCCATCCCAAATACCTCTTCATCCTTACCTTCAACTACAAACAAACCATACTTGGCCTTATCACCAAAACCATCTTCCTTCAGTTGTTCTAGAGTTAAAACCATTTGCTCTTCCGCCTTCTCATAAATAGCCAACTCTCTAATCAACTTCCAAACTTGGAGACAATCTTTCTCTTCTCCCTTTCTTAACAGAAAATTATTCATTTGTCAAAAGTAATTAAGCTAAGGCAATCCATTTCAGTTTACGATATTTGCCAAACACACATTTAAGCTTTTTCATGGCAAGAATTAAAACCCTAAATGAGTTTATTCTCGACAGACAAGATGATTTCCCTTTTGCAACAGGTGAGCTTAGTAGACTATTGAATGATATCGTAATAGCCTCTAAAATTGTTAATCGTGAAGTAAATAAAGCAGGTTTAGCAAACATACTAGGAGCAACTACGAATGAAAATATTCAGGGAGAAACGCAACAAAAACTAGATGTTTATGCAGATGACCATTTTATAGCAGCTTTTAAGAATGGAGGTGAGGCTTGTGCTATAGCCTCAGAGGAGAATGATGACTTTGTGGCTTTCGATAATGAACGTTCAAAACAAGGCAAATATGTTGTTGCTTTTGATCCATTAGATGGTTCCTCCAATATTGATGTAAATGTTTCTATAGGTACTATATTTAGTATTTATAGAAGAAAAAGTGACTTAGGCACCTTAGCAACAAAAGAAGATTTCCTTCAAAAAGGCACAGAACAAGTAGCGGCAGGCTATATAATTTACGGCTCTTCTACCATGCTTGTTTATACTACTGGTAAAGGAGTAAATGGTTTCACTTTAGATCCAAGCATAGGAGAATTTTGTCTTTCTCATCCTGATATGAAAATACCAGTTGATGGCAAAATTTATTCTATGAACGAAGGAAACTTAGCATTTTGTGAAGACGGAATCAAAGATTATATTACCTATTGCAAGGAAGTAGACAAAGAAAGTAAAAGACCATATTCTGCTAGATACATTGGATCAATGGTTGCAGACATTCATAGAAATCTTATCAAAGGAGGAATATTTATATATCCTGCTACCTCTAAGGCAAAAGAAGGTAAACTTAGACTTTTGTATGAATGCAACCCAATGGCTTTTATTATGGAGCAAGCAGGCGGAGTGGCTACTACAGGCAAAAAAAGAATAATGGAAGTTGATAGCACTGGATTACATCAAAGAGTTCCAACTATTTTAGGCTCAAAAAATATGGTCAACAAACTTCTTTCTAAACTATGATAAAAATTGGAAATCGATTTCTTAAAATTCCAATTTACTCCCTATTAGTTGTACTCTTTTTTACTTCTATTCCACTTACTTATGCTCAATTTAATCAAGATAGTTCTGCTATTAACTTAGAGAAATTAAAAAAGGCAATAGCAACAAATAAAGCAAAAGCAAAAGAAGAAATAAGGGTATTTGAAAAAAGTATTTCTGGCTTTCCTGATAGTACATTAGAAAAAAACCTACTTTCTTTATTGTATGAAGTTGAAGATAATTACTCTAAAGAATTTACGAAAAAAGTTGCGGAAGATTGGTTACAAATTTCTTTTGAATCCTCTCAATATTATACTGCTAAATCCATTATAGAATTCTTAGCAAATTTAGAATTTGAATCCTCTCAATACGATTCCGCTTTTTATTATATAAATCTTGGAGACAGTCTATTAAATCTTTACGAAGATTATGATAAATGGGGTGAATTATATCTTTTAAAGGCGGCCATCCACGATGCAAATGGAGATTATTTCAAGTCCATTGAAAGTGTATTTAAAGCAATAGATAAATTTGAAGAAGGAAATATCAATAAAAAACAACTGGCTTTCTCTTATTTACAGCTAGGCTCTAGTTATTTATATATTAACTTTCTTGATAAGGCAGAAAACTATTACAGATTAGCAGAAAACTATTTCAATGACTTAAATGATACCCTTGGGGCAGCTATTAGTCGTTCTAATATGGCTTTAGTTGAGATTGAAAGAGAAAACTACACCAAAGCTATCGTGCTGCTAAAAGGATCATTAGATGAAATAGTTGCTAGTGATAGACATTCTACCATTTCTTATGCTTTCCAATCCATTTCAGAAGTTTTTTTAGAGCTAAATCAAGTCGATAGCGCAGCTTTTTATCTGGATAAAGCAAGTAAATTAAATAAGACATTGGGGTATACTTATGGATTAGGAATGGACTATTATCTTAAATCAAACATCTTCTTAAAAAGGAATAACAACGATTCTGCTATATTTTATGGATTGAAAGCATATGAGATTTTAGAAAAAGAAAGTGAGTACGATATTCTAAATAAGCTGACTCTTCAATTAGCTGAAGAGTATAAGAATCAAAAAAATTACGCTCAAAGCATCTTGTTTTATGAGAAAAACAAGCAGATTGATAAAACTTTAAGAGAAGAAAACAAAAAGATAAATGAACTTATTCAGACAGAAAATGCAAATCTTGAAAAAGCAAAATATGAATTAAAGCTTTTAAAAGAGAAAAAGAGAATACAGGAATTTGAAAATAAACGAAAACAAGAAAGATACAATAGAGCTGCTATCATTGCAGCAATATCCATAATTCTACTAATACTGAGTCTTTACATACTTTACAGGAATAGAGTATTAACAAAGGAGCTAAAAACACAAAAAGATCTAATTAGCAGTGAACTTGAGATGAAGAGGTCATTGTTAAGTGAAATTCATCATCGAGTAAAAAATAATCTACAAATTATTTCTAGTATGCTCAGCATACAATCTCAATACATCAAAGATGAACGATTTGACAAAATAATTCGCGAATGCAGGACTAGAATAGTTTCCATGTCTTTAATTCACGAAAGTCTTTACAAAAGAGAAAGTGATGAAAAATCGATATTTAGTCAATACATTAAAGAGTTAATTCCTCAATTAGTAGAAACCTATCAGGTTGATGAAAACAATATAAAGCTAAATCTTGAAGTTGACGAATTTGAACTCTCTTTGGACGACTCGGTTCCTTGTGGTCTTCTTATTAATGAAATTATAAGCAATTCATTAAAACATGCATTCAAAGAAATGTCAAAAGGAGAAATAATTCTTAAAATGACAAAAAACGCAAGTTATATCGAATTGTATATTTCAGATAATGGTGTTGGATTAGATAAAACAATCATCCCCGAAGAACATGACTCTTTTGGGTTTTTATTAATTAATTCGCTTATCAAACAGTTAGGTGCAAAAATGACTGTTAAGAATGAAACAGGATTATCTTACACTATCCGATGGAGGTTTCATTCAGATAAGCTATTAAGCTAAAATGAATCTTAAAAATTTACTTCTTTACCTCCTTATATTACTAGGTTTAGTATTTATTTATAAGCATAGTTTAAACTATGATTTTACCCATTGGGACGACTATGAGCAAGTAGTTGAAAACTTAAACATCCATAACCTTAGTTTCTCAAAGACTGCAGAAATATTTAGTTCTACTACAGTTGGCATGTACCAGCCTATTACAACATTTATTTATGCGATTATCTACAAAATTGCAGGTTCAGACGCATTTAACTTTCACTTGGCATCCTTAGTATTTCATTGGCTTAACTGTATTCTACTTATTCAATTATTACGATTTTTCAAACTAGATTTTATTCCTACTACTATAGCGGCAACTCTTTTTGCCTTTCATCCAATGCAGGTTGAAAGTGTTGCTTGGGTATCGGCTTTTAGCACTTTGACTTTTACTTTTTTTAGCTTAACGAGTATTTTATTTTTTATTCATAAAAAAGGTAGTAATTCCAAATATTGGCTTTCCCTCACCTTCTTTCTTTTAGCATGCCTCAGTAAGTCTGCAGCGGTTTTTCTACCAGTATTTCTACTATTCCTATTGCATACTAATCCTTTTCATATCAAGAAAAAGGAAGTTGCTCTAATGGTTCCCTTTTTCTTAATCTCTTTTGCCTTTGGAATTATTACCATTCTAAGCAGAGAATCAGCAGGTCACTTGAGTGATATTTCTCAAAGTTTTAGTCTTTTTGAAAGAGTTTTTCTTGTTTCGCATTCTTATCTTTTTTACTGCACAAAATTTATATTGCCTTTTGATCTATCTGCATTCTATTCTTTCCCAGATGCAGAGCCAACTCTACCAATACTTTATTACTTGAGTCCCATTGCAATAGCTTTTCTTTTATATGCTATTTGGAAGCTTAGAGAGAAAAAAGAAATAATTATTGGCTTTGCATTGTATACTTTATCTCTGCTTCTTGTTCTCCAAATAATTCCTGTGGGTAGTCAAATTACCACAGATAGATACATTTATTTCCCAATGATTGGGATATTATTAGCCTTTATTCCTTTACTCAAGTTGATAAATAATAAATTAAGCTATATCCTTCTTTTAGTGCCAGCCTTTCTTGCTTTCAAAAGTCACCATAGAACTAAAGTTTGGGAAAATGATAAAACTTTATGGACAGATGTTATCAATAAAAATGCAGATGTTCCACAAGCATATAACAACCTTGCCTCTTTTGAGCTAGAGGAAAACAACTTGGAAAAGGCTTTATTAAATGTAAATAAGGCAATAATACTAAAGCCAAATTATGCGGATGCTATTGCAAATAGAGGAAATATTTATAGTCAAATAGGGCAAAATGATTTAGCTTTTAAAGATTTTGAAAAAGCTATTCAATTAAAGCCACATGCGGATGCATATTTTAACAGAGGCAACCTTTACACGCAAACTGCTCAATTTAATAAAGCAGTAAATGACTATTCGCAGAGCATTAAATTAAAAGCTAGTCCAGATGCATTTACCAACAGAGCATTTTGTTATTTGCAGCTAAATAATGAAAGGAATGCACTGCAAGATTTAAATTTTACCATACAACAGTATCCAAAATTTTCTTCAGCTTACTATCTGCGTGGAATGTTATTCATTAAGAAAAAGAAGAAGATAGAAGCTTGCCAAAACTTATCCAAAGCTTCAGAATTAGGAAACAAACAAGCTAAGGAAGCGATAAGTAAATTTTGTCAAAACAATTAGAGATATACACTGCTTTAATAAAGGTAATTTTGAAATGATTTATGAAGATACCTGAATTAAAAGAGCGTTATAAAAATGACGATAGACTTGTAGAGTTAAGTAAAAGGTTTAAAGATGCTCAAATCTCTCATGTTCATATGCACGGAGGATCAGGGAGCTTAAATGCTTTTTTAGCTTATGGTTTATCTAAAAACATTCCTATACATCAGTTTATCATTCTGAACGATAAAGAAGAAGCTGCATATTTTCTAAATGATTTAGAAGCTCTTGTTGGAGAAAGAGCTCTTTTTTTCCCCCCTTCCTATAAAAGAGCCTATGAACTGGAAGAGACAGATAATGCAAATATTCAATTAAGAGCAGAAGTTCTAAATAAAGTAAGCGCTAGAGAGCAACAATATTTTATAGTAACCTATCCTGAAGCCATCACTGAATTCGTTCTATCAGAAAAAAATCTTCAAAAGAATACGCTTGAAATAAATGTTGGTGATGAATTAGGCATTGATTTTCTGATTGAAACACTAAATGCTTTTGGCTTTGAAAGAGTAGATTTTGTAGGAGAACCAGGAGAGTTTTCCGTTAGAGGAGGAATTGTAGATATTTATTCTTTTGCAAATAGCAGGCCTTACAGATTAGAACTTTTCGGAGATGATATTGAGTCGATTAGACTATTTGACCCAGGCTCACAGTTGTCTGTAAAAACCTTAGAGCAGATTGCAATACTACCCAATGTGCAAGAAAAAATATCGGAAGAAGCTAGGGTTTCTATCTTTGATTATCTGCCTGCAAATACTCTATTTTGGTTTAAAAACTTTGTAGCTTGCAGAGATAAAATTGACAAATCATTCCAAATAGCGAAAGAGAAATATGATAATTTAAAGACTGCAACAAAACATTCTAGTCCTGAAGAACTCTATTTGTCTAAAGACGAATTCATTTCTAAATCTTTACGACTAAATACAATTGAAACGAATAAGCAAGCCTATTTCAAGATAGACTATGAGTTAAAAATCAATAGTAAGGCGCAGCCAAGTTTCAATAAAAATTTCGACTTATTAAGTCAGCAACTAAACAAGAACAAATCCAATGGTATTGAGAATATTATTGTTGCTAACAATACCAAGCAAATTGAAAGATTGTATTCCATTTTTGAGGATATTGAAAAAGAACTGCATGTAGAAACCATGCTCTTATCTATCCACGAAGGCTTTAGTGATTTAGATCAAAAACTTGCTGTATATACGGACCATCAGATTTTTAACAGATACCATAGATTTAGACTAAAAGAAAGCTTTAAACAAAAAGACCAAGCAATCACTTTAAAAGAACTTCACAATTTAGTTCCTGGTGATTTTATTACCCATATTGATCATGGAGTTGGAAAGTTTTCAGGTTTAGAAAAAATAAAAGTAGATGGCAAAGAACAAGAAGCAATAAGAATCTTGTATAAGAACCAAGATATTTTATACATCAGTATACATTCTTTGCATCGTATATCCAAATTTGTAAGTAAAGATGGAACCCCTCCATCTATAGATAAATTAGGCTCAGATAGTTGGAAAAAGCTAAAGCAGAAGACAAAGAAAAATGTAAAAGCAATAGCCTATGATTTAATTAAGCTCTATGCTGAGAGGAAATCAAAAAAAGGATTTCAATTTGCTCCTGACACCTATTTACAAAATGAATTGGAGGCTTCCTTTTTGTATGAAGATACCCCAGATCAGTACAAAGCAACGCAAGATGTAAAAGCCGATTTGGAATCAGAAACCCCAATGGATAGATTGGTTTGTGGCGATGTAGGATTTGGAAAAACGGAAATAGCAGTAAGAGCTGCCTTCAAAGCGGTAACAGATAGTAAACAAGTTGCCATCTTAGTTCCAACCACCATTCTAGCTTGGCAACATTATCAGACTTTTAAAAATAGATTAAAAGACTTCCCTGCCAAGGTCGATTATATCAATCGATTTAAAACAGCGAAACAGCAAAAAGAAACGCTTAAAAAATTAGAGACTGGGGAAATTGACATTTTAATTGGAACGCACCGCATTGTGGGCAAGGATGTGAAATTCAAAGATTTGGGCTTAATGATAGTAGACGAAGAGCAAAAATTTGGAGTAGGTGTAAAGGATAAATTGAAGACAATGAAGGTTAATGTAGATACTTTGACTTTAACTGCAACACCAATTCCAAGAACGCTTCAGTTCTCATTAATGCAAGCTCGAGATCTTTCTATTATAAATACCCCTCCTCCAAATAGACAACCTATATTAACCGAAGTCCACACTTTTAGTGAACCGCTTATTCGAGATGCTATTCAATATGAAATTAGCAGAGGTGGGCAAGTATTCTTTATCCACAATAGAGTTCAAAATATAAAAGAAGTAGCCGGAATGATTCAACGTTTAGTTCCTGATTCAAGAGTTTTAATTGGACATGGACAAATGAAAGGCGATGAATTAGAAGAGAAGATGATGTCATTTATCAATGGAGATTTTGATGTATTGGTTGCAACAACCATTATTGAAAGTGGGCTTGACATTCCAAATGCCAACACCATAATCATTAACAACGCCAACAATTTTGGTTTAAGTGATTTACATCAAATGAGAGGGAGGGTTGGTAGGTCTAATAAGAAAGCGTTCTGCTATCTGCTTGCTCCTCCAATGGTTTCATTAACTCCTGAAGCAAGAAAAAGGCTGCAAGCTCTTGAGCAATTCTCTGACTTAGGAAGTGGTTTTCAGATTGCAATGAAAGATTTGGATATCAGAGGAGCAGGAAATTTATTAGGAGCAGAACAAAGTGGTTTTATTTCTGAAATAGGATTTGAAACTTATCAGAAGATTTTAAATGAAGCTATTCAAGAACTAAAGGAAACAGAATTTAAAGATTTGTACAAGGATGAAGAAGTAGAATTTGTAGAAGACTGTCAAATAGAAACAGACTTAGAGATATTGATTCCCGATGAATATGTGAGCAGTGTAGCTGAAAGAATTAATCTATATAAAGAATTAGATAGTATAGATAAGGAAGAAAGTCTGAGAAAGTTTGAAGAAGAACTCATAGACCGTTTTGGACCAATCCCGCCTGCTGTTCAAGAAATGATTAGAGCGGTTCAGTTGAGATGGGTAGCAAAAGATATTGGATTGGAAAAAGTGGTACTAAAGCAAAATAAATTGATTTGCTACTTTGTTTCTAATCAGGATTCCCCTTATTATCAATCGCCTATTTTTACTAATGTACTACAGTACATACAGCAAAACCCAAATAAGGGCAAACTAAAAGAGCGAAAGGAAAAACTAAGCCTAGTTTACGAAAACATAAATTCTATAAACGGAGCTTTAGAGTTATTGAATGAGTTGGTATTGAAAGAGAAAGCCATTCCATAAATTATAGAGATTCTCTATAAATTAGCTTTTGTATTTTTAAGGGATAAAATAAATCTTTTTATGCCTTTACATTACTATCCGATTTTAAACGTTTATAAATGCTTAAAACGGATAAAGTATTGGAAATAAGTATTTTAACAAAAATAAACTCAAAATGTATAATGCCGATATAGTACACTAGTGTAACATATCGGTACGTTGGCAAACATTAGAAAATAGATGGCGGAACCAAGTATAACAGATTGGATTAGTAGTATCGGAACATTGATTGGAATTCCAACCGCTGCTTGGGGAATTATCAAACTTTTCAGAAAAAATAAGGAGCAAGAAAGAAAACTTAACTCCTTGGAATCATTAGCGACTGCTCAGAACGAAGTAGTCTTAAAAATGGGCGAACAAATAGAAGAACTATCAAGACAAACTTCAGAGTTTCAATATCAGACGGAGTTAATGAAGGAGGCTAATGAGATAACGAGGTTAAGCCTAGAAATTCAAAATAAGAACTACTTAAAGAGTGCAGAAACAGAAGCTCAGAAACTTGAACTTCAAAAGATTGAAAGACTCTCAGCAATTAAACCTCATTTTACATTTTCAGGTGGTAGTTCCAACCCTTCAGGATTTACTGTACGACTGCTAAACAAAGGAAATACTGCCAAAGAAATCTCTCTTAAGCTAATTGGTAATGAATTTATTTCCTTTAGGCAAATAGACCCTACAAAGGAGTTTGACAAAAATGAAAAGCTTGAAATTAATGGGAATGCAAACCCTGAGAAGACTTACTTTAATTCGAACCAAGTACCATTTGAGTTAGAGTTAACCTTCTCCGATATTGATGGAAATAAATATCAGCAAATTTTATCTCGGAAACAGAACAGCTATAAAGTTTCTAATCCTGAATTGACTGATGAAAAAAAATAAAAACGTTTGCCAACAATGGCTAAGAAAACATAGGGGCTGCGGTGCAGCCCGAAACGGTGGATTTCCTTACTTTGTTCTTGTCTCGGTCGACAAGAACGCAGCTCGAAATCCCCTACGTTTCTTAGCCGGAACGTTGGCGGTCATGCTAAAAAAATAACCGAGAAATAGAATTAATGATTTATCTGACTTTTGATAGCAACATTTGGATTTACTCATTAGATGAATCTTGGCAAATTGAAAATCAACTTGATTATCTTGAACCATGGATTCAGAAAGGAGAAGTGAAACTTCTTTTGCCTAAAATGATAATTGACGAATGGACTAAGCACGAAGAAAAGCAAGTAGGAGAAAGAGAGAAAAAGCTCCGTGAGTTTTTTAGCATGGCAGAAGAGATTCTGCCTTCCGCATTTTTTGCAGAATACAAGGAGCCAGCTATGCAAAGAAAAATTATTGACGACCAACTCAACAGGGCTAAAAATTTAATTCTTCAAAGTGAAATCATTCCCGAATATTCAGAAGTAAAGGATAGAATCATTTCTGAAGGCATCGCCAAAAAAGCACCGATGCATAAAAAAAGCAGTGTTGCAGATGCAATCATTGTCTATTCATTGATTCACTTTTCAAATTTGAATCAAGGGAATCACTACTTTTTTATTTCCAGCAATACAGAAGACTTTTACCAAAAATCAAATGGTAAAAAAGAAATTCATCAGGATTTGAAACCAGATTTTGATAAAAACAATATTCAGGCATTTACTACTCTCAATCATTTGATTTATTTCCTTCAAACCGCTCATAGCTTAAAGATAGATGAGAATATTGGCCAAAAAAGAAAAGAGAGAATTAGAAATAAGGTCAAGGAAAAAGTTTACAATCCAGAATATGACAAACTAACAGAAAGTGGCGACAGCTCATATATCCAAAATATAAACACGATTGAGTTTATCCTAAAGGAAACACGACCAACAAAAGAGCAAGTAATTTATGTTTTGGCACTTGTGGATTCTGATATTTCCTATGAGCGTGATTTTTATAAACGACTTGACAATGCAAGTTGGTTTGAGATACTCAAACGGAAAAAAGTTTTCAATCCAACAAATAATCCTACACCAATACAAGTGAAGGAAAGATTTCAAATTCCTTTTTGGGAGCCCCTTATTTACCTTGAAAAACTTTCACTTCAAATCAAGAATGGTCAATCTCTTGAACTCATTGATGAAATAATATCAATCATCAACAACGCTTCTCAAAACCCAGTTGACAATTACAGAACTTGGTATTTGTTCATAAAGATATTGACCAACCTTCCAAAAGAAAAAATTCCTTTAGAGACATTGAACTTCATTCCTACTTGGCTCAAAGGAGGTTTTGATACAATGATTCAGAGTTCAGAACTATGTGAGAAACTACTTCCTAAATTTCTTTCTGAAAACCCAACAGCAGATGATATTCAAAAGGCAGAACTGATTTTAAAATATCTTTTCTCAATTGAAAAAATTGAAGTTGCTAAAGAAGGCATGTTAGGTGTTGATGCCGAAAGCTACCGTTCAAGAATTTATATGCACTATTTAACGGATGCTTTGATTGATAAAAAACTCACCTCAAAAATCGTTGCTTATTGCTCAGACAATATCATTATTGACTTGGCAGAAAAAATCAAAACGCTGAGATTTGATTTCCCAAAAGGAATTAACTTTTCACTCAAAATCAAAGACAAGTCCTACCATTGTAAAGCTGAGATTGAAAACGAAAACTTGAATATTCAAATTTCAGAAAAGGAGGATGGTCAAAAATCCATTGGAACTAATACAATTGAGAAGTTTGAAAATCTAACTGACGAGCAAGTAAAAAATTTCTTCATTGCTTTTCTAAAAGAGTTAGGGTTAGAATATGAAGGACATAAAGACAATGAGTTTGATATTGAAATACTCACAAACGCTTTATCGAATGGCTCATACTATACTTTCTCGGATGACACAATAAGCAAGTTAAATGATCGCTACCACCATGGAGACAAACTTGTTGAAGTGTTCTCGTTAATTTTCAGGGACCTTCTAAACGATAAAATAAAACAGAGTGCAAAGACAGGAATTGAACTTTTAAGGAATTTTGCTTTTGAAAGCAAATACCGATTACCATTTTTCCGCAGAGTAGTTCTGTTTATCATTGGGGAGAATTGGGAAGCATGTAAAAAATTGTTTTGGGAGATTGTAAAGGACGATGACCCAATGCAACTTTTTTCAAATCACAGTTTTGACAAAGACCTTTATGAATTGCTCAATAAAAATCAAATCTTGTTGAGCAAGGAAGAAATCACAACACTTCAAAAAATAATTGATTTAGGTCCTCAGGACAATAGAGAAGATAGAGACCCGAATTATAAGGACTATTGGCAGTTGCGCTGGTATTCTGCTTTGAGAAATATTGCTCCATTCAAAAACAGTTACAAAAAACTTTCACAGGCAGAAAACTTGACTAATGAACACTATGAAAATTTGGGTAAGATAAAAGCAAGAATTGGTTCGATTTCTCCTTTTAGTTCAGAAGAAATACTTCAAAAAAGCAATCAAGAAATTGTCAAGTTCATTCATAGCTTCAAACCAAAAGACCGCTGGGAAGAACCAACTATTGACGGACTATCGAACTCATTAAGTGCAGCCGTTCAAAACGAGCCACAAAAGTTTTCTGACGAGATTGAACTTTACAAGGATGTTCCCTACATATATGCTTACCATATTTCCAACGGTCTTAGAGAAGCATGGAAAAATAAAAAGTCATTCAATTGGGAAAAGGTTTTGAATTTTTACAAGGAGTATATCACAAACGAAAAATTTACAACAGGACAATTTAGTTTGGAGAATGATGGTTGGGGAGCAACTGCGGATTGGGTTACAGGTTCGGTGGGAAACCTTTTGACTGATGGAATGCAATTAGACAGCAACGCATTTGATTTATCGCTTCTACCAGTTGCAAAGAACATTCTTGAAATCATTGTTCCAAGATTAAAGCCAGTAGAAGATTTTAAGCAAACGAATATGGACTATCCAACCTATTCGCTGAATTCTACTGCCGGTAAAACGCTCAGAACTCTGCTTGAATATTCACTTAGGAGAGCAAGAAACTTAAAAGCAGAAGATAATCTACCCAAGTGGGAAAAAGAGATTAAAGATTTGTTGGAAGAAACTTTTAAGAAAGGAATAATTGACGGTTATATTCTTATTGGATGGTATTTCCAACAATTCTATTTCTTAGACAAAGATTGGATAACTAGTAAAGTAAAAGAGTATTATGGACTTGAAGATAAATACTGGCTTGCTTTTGTGAGTGGATTTTCCTTCGGAAATCCACCATTCAACAAAGACATTTACCAGTTATTTTACCCTCATTATGAAAGAGCTATTAAGAATGACATTAAGATAAAAAGCATTTCAGACCATGGAATTATTAGGCATATAGTTTCTTTTTACTTTTGGGGTTTTGAAGATTTACAAAAAGATGGTTTGCTTAAAATGCTTTTCAACAAAGGCAATAGCACAAGTATCCTTGAAGTTGTAAATTTTGTTTGGAGACAAGAAGGATACTTGAAAAGTTTGAATCACGGAGAGGCAAAAAACTTTGAGGAAATAATTCTCAATCTGTGGAACTGCCTTGCTAAGAAGTACGACATTGTAAATGATGAAGAGGAACAAAAGATTTTAGCAGCACTTTCAAATCTTCTTGTTTTTGTTCCTGAGCTAAACGACACTTATACAGATTTGGTTTTGAAGTCAAGCGGCATTACCGATAAGCATTTTCACTCCCATTATCTTATTGAGAATCTTATCAAACTTAAAGACCGAGGTAATCCAAGTCAGTCTTCTAAACATATAGGAGTTATTTTGAACTCAATACAGTTTGCTCCTTACTTTTCCTCCATTAATAACAAACACATTATTAGCTTAGTAGAATTTCTTTATGAGAATGGTCAAAAACAAATTGCTGATGAATTCTGCAACAAGATGGCAAAGCAAGGACATGAATTTCTCATTGAGATTCACAACAAATACAAGGAATGAATGAAAACACGAACCGCCAACAATCGCTATAAAACATGCCCTTCGGGACACGTTTCTTAGCCGAGCCGTCAAGACCTAATTGCCTCAACAGGGTCAAGCTGACTTGCAGACCAAGAAGGTATAATTCCAGATATCAATCCAATAGCTACTGAAATACCTAAACCAAGGGCAATATTATTTAGACCAAGAGTCACATCAAAATCAAGTCCATATTGAACAAAAAGTGTCCCAAGAAATATTAATAATAAGCCAACAGACCCACCAATTAAGCAAAGAAAAATAGACTCAAATAAAAACTCTAAAAGAATAAAATAATTTTTTGCTCCCAAAGATTTCTGAATACCTATTAATGAAGTTCTCTCCTTCACAGAAACAAACATGATATTCGCGATACTAAATCCGCCGACAATAATGGAAAAGATTCCAATAGCAAAACCGGCAATATTTATAACGGAGAAAATACCATCAAAGGCTTGCGAAAGCATGCTCAATTGATTTAATGCAAAATTGTCTTTGGCCTTTGGTTTTAACTTTCTAATAGATCTCATCACTCCGGTAAGCTCGTCAATTAATTCACGATTACTGACTCCTTCCTTTGCTTTCACCATAATAATTGAACCACTATTCCTGCTATTTAAATTGATGAAATTTCTAACAAACATTAGTGGAACGAATATATTTTTATCGTTTGAGTTTCCAAACATTGCTTCTCCCTCCTTTTCTAGAACTCCAATTACATCTAGTTTTCTTCCTTTATACTTTATTTGCTTGCCAATAGGTTCAGAGTCGGGAAATAAGTTTTCCGCAATTTCAGCTCCTAAAATAGCTACCGGTCTTCCAGTTCTGCTTTCTAAATTTGTAAGATATCTCCCCTTTTCAATTTTTAAATCCCAAATTCTATTGTACTCATAGGTCACACCATTCATGGTAATATTGTCTATAGAAGTACTTTTGTATTTTACGGTTCCCATAGTCCCTGCAAGCATTGCTATTGCATCACTACTTTTAGTTAGCTTGCTCACCATTTTAAAATCTTGCATATTCGGTTGAGGCCTGCGGATATAATCCCACCAAGGAGTATTTGCATCAAACTGCCAAGGCATTTTCTGAATGTATATGACATTATCGCCTAAACTTTGTATGCTACTACGCACATTATTTTCTAAGGAGTCAACCATGGTAAAAACGGAAACCATAGCAAAAATTCCTATAGTAACACCTAAAAGAGAAAGTATGGTGCGGAGCTTATTGACAATTAATGAATCAATTGCAAAAAGAAAACTCTCCTTAATAAGTCGTAGAATTAGCATCCTTTAAATTATTGTTTAAAATTAGGCTGTTAAGTGGCACAAAACAAACCGATAAACATTCAATTTGTCCATTTATCCTATTCATGATTGACCGTTGAAAACTACTAGCAAAGCCATTGTTAACCGCCTTGAATATTAGTAAAATTGTATATTAATCTACCCAATTAATGAATCAAGAAAGAAGCATCAAAAATGCCTTAATATCAGTCTTTTACAAAGATGGACTAGAGGATATTGCAAAAGAACTAAATAATTTAGGAGTTACTATTTATTCAACTGGCGGAACATTAAGTTTTCTCGAAGAAAAAGGAATAGAGGTAAAAGCTGTTGAAAACCTCACATCCTACCCATCAATATTGGGTGGTAGAGTTAAAACCTTGCATCCTAAAGTATTTGGTGGAATCTTAAGTAGAAGAGAGAAAAAAGAAGACCAAGCACATTTAGAAGAATTTGAAATTCCTGAATTTGATTTGGTTATTGTTGATTTGTATCCATTTGAAGAAACAGTAGCAAATGGCGGCAGCGAATCTGATATCATTGAAAAAATAGATATTGGGGGAATTTCTCTAATTCGAGCGGCGGCTAAAAACCACAAAGATGTTTTAACTGTATCTTCAAGAAATCAGTATCCAGAATTATTAAAGTTATTGCAAGAAAAGAAAGGCAAGTCTAATTTGGATGATAGAAAGTCATTAGCAATTAAGGCGTTTCAAATTTCTTCTCATTACGACACTTCCATACACAACTATTTTAACCAAAATGCTTTTGAGCCCAACTTGAAAATAAGTGAAGAAGAATCTAAGGTTTTAAGATATGGAGAAAATCCTCATCAAAGAGGTATTTTTTATGGAAAGATGGATGATATCTTCACCAAGCTTCATGGCAAAGAGTTATCCTACAACAACTTACTTGATGTTGATGCAGCAGTTAATTTAATGCTTGATTATCAAAATGAGTCTTCTACATTCGCTATACTTAAACACAACAATGCTTGTGGATTTGCAACAAGAGAAAAATTAGTAGATGCCTACAAAGATGCATTGGCAGGAGATCCTATTTCTGCCTTTGGAGGTATTCTTATTAGCAACAAGACGATAGACCTTGAAACTGCAGAAGAAATCAATCAACTTTTTTGCGAAGTAGTAATTGCCCCTAATTATGAAGAAAGCGCATTGGAAGTATTGAAACAAAAGAAAAATAGAATCGTACTAAAGCAACATAATACTTCTTTAGAAAAATATACAGTTAGAACAACTTTAAATGGCTATTTAGTTCAAGAAAAGGACTTAGCAGTTGAAAAGAAAGATGCTTTAACTACAGTAACCAAGTTAAGTCCATCTGAAAGTGAAGTGGAGGACTTAATATTTGCTTCTAAACTAGTTAAACATACAAAATCAAACGCAATTGTGCTTGTAAAAAACAAACAGTTATTAGCTAGTGGAACTGGTCAAACTTCTAGAGTTGATGCTTTACAACAAGCAATTGTTAAAGCAAAACATTTTGGATTTGATTTAGATGGAGCGGTTATGGCATCAGATGCCTTTTTCCCTTTTCCAGATTGTGTAGAGATAGCAAATAAGGAAGGAATTAAATCTGTTATTCAGCCGGGAGGATCAATAAAAGACGAACTTTCAATAAAGTATTGTGATGACAACAAAATGAAAATGGTATTTACAGGCATACGCCACTTTAAACACTAATAATGGGAATATTCGATTTTTTTACGCAAGAGATAGCAATTGACTTAGGTACGGCAAATACCTTAGTAATTCACCAAGACAAAGTGGTAGTTGATGAGCCTAGTATTGTAGCTATAGATAGAACTACCGGAAAGGTTATAGCGGTAGGCAAAAAGGCTATGCAAATGCATGGAAAAACCCATGAGAATATAAAAACCGTTAGGCCCTTAAAGGATGGAGTAATTGCAGATTTCCAAGCTGCAGAGTACATGATCAGGGGAATGATTAAAATGATTAATCAAAAGAAAAGATATTTTGCCCCTTCTTTAAAAATGGTAATTTGTATTCCATCAGGTATTACTGAAGTAGAAAAGAGAGCTGTAAAAGATTCGGCTGAGCATGCCGGAGGCAAAGAAGTATACCTAATTCATGAACCAATGGCTGCTGCAATCGGAATTGGAATTGATGTTTTAGAGCCCATGGGTAATATGATTATTGATATAGGTGGAGGAACTTCAGAAATTGCCGTAATAGCCTTAGGAGGAATAGTGTGTGATAAATCAATACGCGTTGCAGGAGATGACTTCACCAATGATATTGTGGATTATATGAGAAGACAACATAACCTGCTTATTGGTGAAAGATCGGCTGAAAAAATCAAAATTGAAGTAGGATCTGCTCTACCAGAATTAGACAACCCACCAGATGATTACGCTATTCAGGGTAGAGATTTAATGACCGGCACCCCTAAGGAGATAAAAGTTTCTTACACAGAAATTGCTCATGCTTTAGACAAGTCTATTACAAAAATTGAAGCGGCTATCTTAAATGCTTTAGAAATGACTCCTCCTGAATTATCGGCAGATATTTACAGAACTGGTTTATATTTAGCAGGTGGTGGTTCCTTATTAAGAGGGTTGGATAAAAGAATTTCTCAAAAAACAAAACTGCCAGTGCATGTTGCAGAAGACCCGCTTAGAGCAGTGGCAAGAGGAACAGGTATTGCTCTAAAGAACTCAGCGAAGTTGCCATTTTTAATACGATAAACCTTAGGATATGACTAAATGCGAAATCTAGTCCAGTTTTTCATACGTTATTCCTTTTTCTTCTTATTCCTTTTATTTGAAGTTGTCTCTTTCTACATTATTGTTAAAAATAATAGCTTTCACAATAGCATTTTCTATACTGCCACCAACAACTTAGTTGGTTCTATATATTCAAAGTATTCAAGCATTACGGACTACATTAACCTAAAAGAAGTAAATGAAAAGTTGGCAATAGAAAATGAAAGCTTGCAAAAATTTCAATTTAAAAACTATGAAAAGTTATTTGGAGAGAACATCTTAGTTAGAGATACTATATATCATAAGAAATACCTGTATACAAAAGCAAAAATTATAAATAACTCAACGAATAAACAGCAAAACTTCATCACCCTAAGTATTGGCGAACTAAATGGGATAAAAAAAGGAATGGGAGTTATTGGACCAAGTGGAGTTATAGGAGTTGTAAACTCTACCTCCAAGCATTATTCTACAGTTCTAGCTGTTCTGAACATAAACTCCAAAACTAGTGCAAAGCTTAAAAACTCTAATTATTTTGGATCCTTGCAATGGGATGGTAAAAATTATAAAGAAGGAATTCTTGCTGATATCCCAAATCATGTTGAATTACGCAACGGAGACACCATTGTTACCAGTGGGTTTTCATCCATATTCCCTGCAGGAATAGATATCGCTACGATAAAAGACTTTGAAAAACTAGAAGGAGAATTCTTCTACGACATAAGAGTAAACTTCTTAGTAGATTATAAAAATATTAGTTGGGTTTATGTGGTAAAAAATATTTTTAAGGAAGAACAAATTGAGTTAGAAAAACAAAATCTTCAAGAAGATGATCAATAGATTTCTATTTTACCCTTCTTTATTTATCTTTTTAGTTCTTCTACAGGTTCTAATCTTAAATAATATTCAGCTATCGGGCTTTATTAACCCATACTTATATATTTTATTCATTATTTGGCTTCCTATTGACATGCCTAAAGGACTAGTGATGTTAGTTTCCTTCGCTTTGGGGTTAAGCATAGATCTCTTTAGCAATACTTACGGAATGCATGCTTCTGCTTCAGTCTTTTTAGCATTTTTAAGACCATACCTCCTTAATATAATGGCCCCTAGAGATGGATACGAAAGCAACCAAAACATAGGAATAAATGACTTTGGAATACTTTGGTTTCTAGCATTCTCAAGCATTCTCACACTTGCTCATCATCTTTTTCTGTTCTTTGTTGAAGTTTTCCGTTTCAGCGACTTCTTTAGCACTTTTGGAAGAGCAATTTTGAGCGCTATAGTTACATTAATCCTAATTTTAATCAGTCAGCTATTTAGATATAAGTCTAATAATAACTAATGAGCAATCTTGAAAATAGGAGAATAGTAATTGCTTTCATTTTTGTTTTGATAGCGGTTATATTCTTAATTCGCTTATTTTATGTACAGGTAATTGACAGTCATTATAAATTAGACGCTAACAATAATGTTAAAAGGCATATAATTAAATACCCTGCAAGGGGTTTAATTTACGACAGAAATGGAAAGCTTCTTGTATATAATGAAGCAGCCTACGATCTTATGATAACGCCTAAACTGATAAAAGATGAATTCGACACTTTATCATTTTGCAATTTACTAGAAATTAGCAAAGACCAATTTATTGATAAGATCAAAAAAGCAAAAGGATATTCTCTTTACAAGTCTTCGATTTTTGAAAAGGAAATTTCTACCAAATCCTATGCTAAAATACAAGAACAGCTATTTAACTATCCAGGCTTTTTTGTTCAAACAAGAACGCTTAGAACGTACCCAGACAAAACTGCTTCTCACCTTTTAGGTTATGTAGGTGAAGCAAGCCCTAAAGTAATTGAACAAAATAGCTATTACAAATCAGGCGATTATATTGGAATTAGCGGCATTGAAAGGGAATATGAGGCAGAATTAAGAGGAAAAAGAGGAGTGAAAATTGTAATGGTTGATGTTTTTAATCGCGAAAAGGGCAAGTTCCTAAATGGATCGTATGATTCAACTGCCGTTTCAGGAAAAGATTTAAAACTTACTATAGATGCTAAACTACAGAAATACGGAGAAAAGTTAATGCAAAATAAAAAGGGAAGTATAGTAGCCATTGACCCCAAAACAGGTGAAATACTCGCTTTAGTAAGTATGCCAACTTATGATCCAAATTTATTAGTTGGAAGAGCCAGATCTAAAAACTACCAAGAACTGTCTAATGACACACTTAAACCACTCTTTAATAGAGCTTTAATGGCAAAGTACCCACCAGGTTCAACTTTTAAAAGTATCAACGCATTAATAGGGCTACAAGAAGAAGTTTTGACACCAAATACGCTCTACAGTTGCAGAAACGGTTATTATTCGGGACGCTTCCACATGGGCTGCCATTCGCATAAATCTCCAGTTAATTTAGAGTTCTCAATTCAAACATCTTGTAACTCCTATTACAGCAATGTATTCAGAAGTATAATTGACAAATACCCTACTGCAGAAGAAGGTTATGATGTTTGGAGAAACTATGTATTAAATTTTGGATTAGGTAAAAAAACGAATATTGATTTACCCAATGAACTCTCAGGTTTTGTTCCAGAAACAGAATATTATGATAGATATTATAGAAAAGGAAGTTGGAATTCTCTTACTATTGTATCTCTTGCCATTGGACAAGGAGAGCTAGGATTTACTCCAATGCAAATGGCAAACATGACAGCAACTATTGCCAATAGAGGTTATCATATTACACCACATATTGTTAAGGAAGTAGATGGATTACAAATCGATATAAACAATAGTGATATTCAACAAATTCAAAGTGGAATTGATTCTATACATTTTGACAAAGTGGTGGAAGCCATGTTTCAAGTGGTAGAAAAAGGTACAGGAACCAAAGCAAAAATTGAGGGCATTGAAGTGTGCGGAAAAACAGGTACGGTTCAAAATCCACATGGCGATGATCACTCTACCTTTATAGCATTTGCTCCCAAAGATGATCCACAAATAGCTATTTCAGTTTATGTAGAAAACGGTTATTGGGGCTCAAGGTGGGCAGCCCCAATTGCAGGCTTAATGATAGAAGAATACCTCAGAGATAGCATAAGCAGACCATATATTGAAAAACAAATGTTAGAAGGCGACCTAATTCATCCCCAAAAAGTACTGATTACTAATGCGCAGGAATAGTGGCTTAATAGATCATGTTGACTGGCTTTTAGTTGGTCTTTTTTTTATACTGGTACTTGCCGGATGGCTAAATATTTATGCGGCAGTATACAATGAAGACTTTCAGAGCATATTTGATACTTCTCAAAGGTATGGCAAACAGTTATTGTGGATATTTACTGCTATTGGCATTGCAACAGTCATTTTGTTGATTGATGAAAGGTTTTTTTCCACCTTTGGCTACCTGATCTATGGTTTGGTGCTATTTCTTCTTGTTGTAGTCATTTTTGTTGGTGACGAAACGAAAGGTGCAACTTCTTGGTTCTCCATAGGTGGCTTTAAAATACAGCCTTCCGAGTTTTCAAAGTTTGCAACAAATTTAGCTTTAGCCAAATACTTAAGTACGATAAACAATAAGCTTAAAGACATCAAAACAAAGCTAATAGCCATAGCTATTATCGGTTTGCCAGCAATCTTAATTCTGCTGCAAAACGACACGGGCTCAGCATTGGTATACGGAGCATTCATTTTAGTATTATATCGTGAAGGTTTATCCGGTAATATCTTAATTGTAGGAGTTGCAGCAGCATTTTTATTTGTGATGACACTAATATTTCAAAACGAAATTTACCATTTACCTTTTGACTTAAAAATTGGTGGAGCCGCACTTTTAATTATAGTTCTCTCTTCATTCTCCCTAGTTCTCATTCTTCTTAATCGGAAGAAAAAACAATTAATAATTCCTATTCTAGCAATTTTAATTGGAGCAGTTGGCGTAATAAAGAGTGTTGATTATGTTTTTACTACTGTTTTAGAACCTCATCAATCGAAGAGAATAAATGTGATGCTTGGAATTGAATCAGACCCCAAAGGTGCGGGTTACAACGTTAACCAATCTCTTATTGCTATTGGTTCAGGAGGCCTTACAGGTAAAGGATATTTAAAAGGAACGCAAACAAAATATGATTTTGTTCCAGAACAAAGTACCGACTTCATTTTTTGTACAATTGGAGAAGAATGGGGTTTTGTTGGAAGCTTTTTTGTTGTTATTCTCTTTCTAGCATTACTTCTTAGAATTTTGTACCTCTGCGCAAGACAGCGGTCTAACTTTGCCAGAATTTATGGTTATGGTGTTGCCTCTATACTATTCTTTCACTTTACAATCAATATAGGCATGACTATTGGACTAGCTCCTGTGATTGGAATACCATTGCCATTTTTTAGTTATGGAGGTTCTTCATTATGGGCTTTTACAATACTTTTGTTTGTTTTTATAAAAATGGATGCTGATAGATTAGAAGTTTTATAATATAAAATAGATGAAATTTTTAACTTGGATTACCTTACTTCTTGCTTTTCAAATCTCATTCAGCCAGACTAAGTCTGATGCAAAGATGGGAGAGAATCAATACAAATTATTAGAACTTACTTATGGGTTTTATGACAATGCTGAATTATTAGCAGTTGTTGAAGAAATTGGACACAATTTAGAAAAGCAATTAGACCTAGATTACAAGCTTCAATACCATCTTCTAGATATTGAAGAGCCAAATGCATTTGCTACATCTGGAGGTTATGTATATGTAACAAGGGGTTTACTAGCTCTAATTAATACAAAAGATGAATTGGCAGGCATTCTTGGTCATGAACTTTCGCATGTAATTTTAAAGCATGGCTCTAAAAAGACCTACGGCAATATTCTGCCAACTCTCTTAAAATTACCAGGAAATATTATTGGATTAATAACTCTTCCAGAAATAGGAAATATTCTAAATTTCCCAATAGAGTTGACTTCCGAAGCTGCTCTTTCTGGTTTTAGCAGAGATATGGAGAGTAATGCAGACAAATTAGGACTTGAAATAGCAACTAAAGCAGGATATTATCCATACGCGCTAGGAGATGCTCTGCTAAGACTCAATGATTATGCTGAGTTTTTAGTGAATCATGAAATGGAAAAATCAATTTTCAATGATCACCCAATGACTCCAAAAAGAGTTCAAAAATTAAATGCAATTAATGAGAAGAAAGGGTTTGAAAGGCAATCTATTTCACCGGGAACAGCTATCAAAGAGTTAGATCAGTTAATCTATGGTCAAAATCCTAAAGGTGGAATCATTAAAGATTCAGCTTTTATACACCCTTCTATAGAGTTATATTGCGAATTCCCCTCCAAATGGAGTGTTAACAATTCACCTGAGTCTATTTCTGCCCTTTCAGATGATAAAAAGTCAATAATTCTAGTTTCTGTTGATGAATCAACAACCATTAAGTCTGCCTTAGAGAAAGAGCTAAAGAAATATAGAAATAGCAAAGTAATTGAGAAACAAAAGATAATAGTTAATGGATTAAATGGATACCAACTTACATTGCAAGTATCTGCTGCTAAACAAGCTGATAAACTGCTAAAAATCATGTGGGTAGACTTTCCAAAATCTGCCAACCCAATAAAAATTCAAGCAATCGCTAAAGTAGAAGACTTCCCTAATGATTTAATTTATAAGTCATTTGAAACGTTCAGAGAAACTGAAGCTAACGACCTTGACTTTTTTGAATATTCGAAAATAGTTCTGATAGACTCTATCAGTCAAATGGAGGGCAATCAAAAATTACTAAATATTTTAAATAACCTGGAAGAAAAGAATTCAATTCCAGAGAATCACTATTTTAAAACAATAGAGAATTTCAAGCTAGGTAAAATAGAATAAGCTATTTTATTTAATAGAAATACTTAAGCTCTCTTTTACAAGTTCAATTGGTATTGCAAAACCTATTCCTTCTATCCCTGTACCAATAATTTTTCGTTGTACAATGCCAACAATCTGTCCATCTTTATTTAATAGTGGCCCTCCACTATTGCCGGGACTTATAGACATATCTACTTGCAAATAGGTATGTCCTTCATTCTTCCTCTTTCCACTTATAATTCCTTTTGATATACTTTGACCTAAATCTAAATCAGCAGGTGTACCAATAGTTAAAACATCCATCCCCAGAGGGTAATCAGCTAAAGAATATAAAGGCAAAGCTTTAAACCCCTCCCCTTGAATATCAAGCAAAACAATGTCATTAAATTTATCATAGCTAACGATATCTGCAGAAAGGGTTAAACCTGATGAAAATTTAACATCAATTTTATTTACTCCTTCTACCACATGATACGCACTTAGCATGAGACCTTTTTCGCTAATTATAACACCACTACCATGACCTCCATCAGTAATAACAGTAACGCAGGAAGGGTTGACGTGTTGAATCATTTCAGAAGAAGAGGCAAACTCAGGTAAATCGATAGAAGGCAATTTAGTTTCCTTAACATCAACATCTACTTTATAGGCCTCAAAATCTGACTTATCTTCTCGCACTAAACGAATAAGCTCCTCGCTTTTCAAAAAATCTATCAAAGCCAATTCAAAAACTTCTAAGTTATTTTGAGCACTCTCATAGCGGTTTTGCCTAAATCTAAAACTTGCAGTATTCTGCTTTTCTAAAATGATATTATTGGATTTTTTATTAAGAACCTTCCAATTGAATGAGATTGTGGTAACTCCAACAAACTCTCCATCATTATAATCCTTTGCTGCAGACTCTCTATAACTTATATTATAGTCAACAACTTCTACTCCAATAATATACTTTGGAAGTTTGTTATCGGAGTAATCCTCTTCTGAAAATAATTGCGAACCTTTGGATACTAAAGTATTGAAGCCCATATCTGTAGCAATCCTATAAAACTTTTTTTCAAAAGAATTATCTCCAACCTTAATTGAACCAGACCAGGTAATTTCTTCTGTAGGCCCTCTTAAAAATTTACGTTCACCAATTTTTTGTCCATTATCAAAGTCAACCAATAATTTATCGAATGCTATTAATGGCGTACCTTCTAAATCAAAAACATCAAAATCCTTATTAAGATTAATTCTTTCGTAATAATCAAATCTATTAGGTTTTTCAGTCAAGGTTTCAACAAAATCCTTGTAGCCAGATTTTTCAATTTTAAACTCAATCTTTTCATTAACTCTATCCTTCCAATAGTATTTTACTCGACAGGGGGTAACGCATTTTTCCTCACCATTCATATAAACAATAGCAGAGTCAGGAAAGGAAGTAAAAGTGTGTTGAAACTGACCAAAATTCTCTAAACAAAAGAAAAGAGAGAGAAATAATAATAATACTTTCATGAATAAATTTTAAAAGCGGTATAACAAGCCCATAGATATTTCATAAGCTGTTTGTGTATCATCTATTTTGCTGGTAAATTTTCGAATAGAAGTTGTCCCATTAAATTCATTCTCAGCAATTAGATAATTGAAACTAATTTCATCTGTTCCCAAGAAATCTACAGTAAATGCATAATTAAAAAAGAAATTATCTGCAATCTCGGGAGCATAGCCAAAAGTAAAGCCTACACCTCGAACTAAAGTATTTTCTGAAAAGTCTATATTTTCTTGAGGGAGGCTAGAACTTGCAGAACGGTTATAAGTAAACTCCTCATTATACGTTTCAAACGTATACCTTAGATCTAGGTATATTGGAGATTCTGTAGTAAAGTATATTCTTCCTAAAAGTGTTATACTAAAGGTATTTTTTATAAAATACCCTAAGTCTCCTTCAGCAAAAATAGTTTCTTGATTTTCAATTTTCCCACTACCCTCTACGAAGTCTGCAAAGTTGTCATTTCTTGCAAATACATATTTAAATCCATGAATAACAGGAATCCTAGCACTAATACCGATTCCAAAATTCCTAACTGGTCTACTTATAAAATCTAGATTAACTGCTAAGTCGTTCATTCTAGTAGCTGGATCAAAACTCCCTCCTTTGTCAAACCTAACATTATAGTAGGATAGCCTAACCCCTGCATAACTAAATTGCGAAAAAGCTTGAATTGATATAAGAGAAAAGAATAAAAATAAAACTCCTATTCTAAGATTAAAGGCTGAAAAATTTTTCATTTGAATCACTAACTATAAGACATCTGCGAAAATACTTTAATTGACTTTTAATAAATAATTATTCTCGGATTAAAGCAAAAATTAGTTATTGAAAATTCCAAACAATTTAAAAAGAAAGAAGGAAGATATTGCAAAAAGAAAAATGAAATTTATATTAGAAAAGAGAAATAGTTGAATCTACATCTCAACAGCCTCCACAGACGTAATTTGAGGAACAGCCTTTTTAACTGCATCTTCAACTCCTGCTTTTAATGTCATAGCCGACATTTCACAACTTTCGCAGGCTCCCATTAATTTTACTTTAGCAACATTATTCTCTACTCTAAGTAGTTTTATATCGCCACCGTCTGCTTCTAGAAATGGCCTTAAGGTTTGAATAGCCTCTTCAATTTTTGCAATTAACTCTTGATTGATTTCTGTATTCATTCTAGAACAATATTAAGCAATTACCTTCTCATCCACTATAGAAATAACTTTATCTACAAGAGTTAAAAATGCTTTAGCCTGCATGGTCTCTTTTTGCAATACAGCAGGTCTACCTGCATCTCCTGCTTCTCTAATACTTTGCACTATTGGAATCTCCGCTAGGTAAGGTATATTCATTCTTGCTGCTAAGTCTTTTGCACCACTTTTACCAAAGATGTAATACTTGTTTTCAGGTAGTTCCTCTGGAGTAAAATAGGCCATATTCTCCACCAAACCTAAAACTGGGACATTAATTTGAGGCAAACTAAACATGCCTAATGCTTTTCTTACATCAACTAATGCTATCTCTTGCGGTGTGCTAACCACAACAGCACCCGTCAATGGTATTTGTTGAACTAAGGTTAAATGCACATCTCCTGTTCCCGGTGGTAAATCAACAATCATAAAATCCAATTCTCCCCAATATGCATCATTAAATAATTGGGTTAAGGCTTTTGTTGCCATTGGGCCTCTCCATACCACTGCTTGATCTGGAGTTGAGAAAAAACCGATAGACAATAATTTAACCCCATGACTTTCCACAGGTTTAATATATTCTTTCTGATCAACTACAATTGTCTCAGGTTTCTCATTACTAACATCAAACATAGCAGGAACTGATGGACCATAAATATCTGCATCCACCATACCCACTTTAAAGCCTTTTGAAGCCAAACCAGCCGCTAAATTGGCAGCAACTGTAGATTTTCCTACTCCACCCTTTCCAGATGCAACTGCTATAATATGCTTTACACCTGGCAAAACAGTTCTATGTTCTGGTTTACGCTCTTGCGCTTTCCCCATCGCTGTGATGCTTGCTTCAACCTCAACCTCAGCTCCCAAAAACCGCTTAATTTGATGCTCACAAGCCTCTTCCATCCGCTTTCTATTATGCATGGCAGGATTTGAAATTTGTAAATCAAACCTCACCTTGTTCTCAGATAACTCCAAGTTAGAAATCAATTGAAGAGTAACAATATCTTTCTTTAAATCAGGCTCTATAACAAAGGATAAGGCCTCTAATACTTTTTCTTTATTTAAACTCATGGGCTGCAAAAATAACCAATATGCTAGTGGAAAAGTTCTACAATTCTAGCTCTTTAGAAGGATCCCAAAAAACTTCTTCAAAATTCATTATTTGATCCTTTTTTATAAAGTGTCCCTCTTCTTCCAATGCTTCTTGCATTGCGGTCGGATTTTGGAAATGACCTTTTCCACTTAACATCCCAATTCTATTAACTACCCTATGGGCGGGAACATATTTTTCTTGAGAATGAGAATTATTCATCGCCCAACCTACCATTCTAGCACCATTCTTAGCTCCTATATAGTTCGCAATAGCTCCATATGAAGTTACCCTTCCCTTAGGTATCAATCTTACAACTTCATAAACCGATAAGAAAAAGTCCTTATTTTTTTCACTTGGTTTAAGAGATACACTCATAAATGAAACTTTAAATAGTTTATTTTATGTCCTTTTTCAGTGAAAATCTTCTCATAATGCGTTTTTATATTCAAGATTTTTTGATCTAAAGGTTCCTTCATCTGAAAGCCGTCGGCATATAAATCATGTGTAGATTCAATTAAATTATAATTCTGCTTTTTGATTTCTTCCAAGGTATAGTCGAAGAAAAACAGGCTATCTGTTTTTAAATGGATAACTCCCTCTTTCTTTAGAAACTTTTTATATCTATCAATAAATAGTTTATTTGTGAGTCGTTTCTTTTCCTGTCTATCTTTTGGCTGCGGATCTGGAAAAGTTATCCAGATTTCGTCTACTTCATTATTGGCGAAACAAGACTCTATAAACTCAATTCTAGTTCTTAAAAATGCAACATTCTTAATCCCCTCCTCCAAGGATGTTTTAGCACCTCTCCACATTCTAGCACCTTTAATATCTATCCCAATAAAATTTTTATTAGGAAATAACTTTGCCATACCAAGGGTATACTCCCCTTTCCCACAGCCTAATTCAAGAACCAAAGGTAGATTCTTATCGAAAAAGGAATTCCATTTCCCTTTCTGCTTGTAGTCCTTTCGAAAAACTTCCTCTAGACTAGGTTCGAAAACATGCGGAAATGTCTTCATTTCATCGAAGTGCTCTAACTTCCTTTTTCCAGCCATTTTCCGCTATCTCTTTTTATAGTCTAACATTTTATCTAATGTCTCTGTAGACACCGCATGATAGTTTGGCCTTGCAATCTCATAGATAGCTTTTGCTCTTTCTATACCGGCATTAGACTCTAATATGGACTTATAAATTGGGACCAAGAACTTTCTTCTTCCCACATTTACGAGAAACTCTTGCACTGCTTCATCTGCATAAGCATAATTGTTAGGGATTACTTTCTCAAACCAAGCAGATTTTATCTCTGAGTTACCACTTTCTGTAAATCCAAAGTTTTGATCTAATCCTTTCATTTGCTCTTTACTCAACTCCTTAGGAAGCTCTCTTATGAAATACATCCATTGTTGAGTAACCCATCCTTCTGTTTCTAAATCTAGTGAACCTTCTTTAAATGCTAACAACTCTTCATCTACTATCTCAAACTTTGTTGAAGTAACTTTTGGACAATTAGCAGGAAGTCCACCTTCATAAACCCATTCATTAATCTTAATGGTATTAGCCCAGCTACTATCTTTACTTAAAAGCTTCTCATCAATTACATTTAAGAAAACCTCTGTAGTCATCACTTGAAAAGCATATTCATTAAAGTATTCATTTAAAAAAGCATCCCAATTTTCTCTCCCAACAGTTTCTTCAATTAAACGAAGTAAGAAATAACCTTTATCATAAGGTATCGCAGTTAAACCATCATCTGGATTCCTTCCTTTTAAATTAACCTTCAACCTCGTGTCTTCCATCCTATCTTCAGACTTCATTCTATTTATTTCATCATTCAAATCTTGAAAGGATAAAATGGCTAGCATGTTAGCGAAGTCTTTACCGTATATTTCTTCCATAATTCTATTTTCAAAATAGACTGTAAAACCTTCATTCAACCAAATATCTTCCCAATTGGCATTGGTTACTAAATTACCTGACCATGAGTGTGCTAATTCATGAGCAATTAATGCTGTTAAAGAACGATCTCCGGCAATAATCGTAGGAGTAGCAAATGTCAGTCTAGGATTCTCCATGCCACCAAATGGAAAAGAGGGCGGTAATACAATAACGTCATATTTTCCCCATCTATAGTCTCCATAAAGTGATTCCGCTGTATCCACCATATCTTGCATATTTGCAAATTCATATGCAGAGGCTTCTAAAAGTTCCGGCTCTGCATATACTCCCGCTACATCTCCTAAAGATTGATATTCTATATTACCCACTGCTAAAGCAAATAGATAGGACGGTATAGCTTGCTCCATCTTGAAAGTATAAACACCACTCTCATTCTTACTCGTTGGATTTGTTGCACTCATTAAAGCCAACATACCTTTGGGCACCGTAACCTCAGCATCGTAGGTAAAGCGAACTCCAGGCCCATCTTGAGATGGCAACCAAGTTCTAGCCAAGATTGCCTGAGACTGCGTAAATAGGAAAGGATGCTTCTTTCCTGCGGTTTGAACCGGGTCTAAAAATTGAAGTGCATCTGCACCCTCCGTTGTTTCATAGTCTATAGAAATCGTCTTGGTTTCCTTCGATATTGGAATACTCAATTTACTTCCTAAAAAAGAGTTGGTATTTTCAATTTTAAAACCGAGTGCTCCTTCCTTATCGTCTCTTCTAACTTCTTTAATAATTAGATTTCTACTATCTAAATGTATGGTATCAACTCCCTTTAAATTTTCTATGCTATAAGTAGCCAAAGCAGAAATAACCTTCTTTTCAAAATCAACCTTAGCCTTCCAGTCTAAATGTTTTACAACTGCTTCAGCAGGCTTAGCGAAGCTATGATGATCTGTATAATCCATTTTTATTTCTTTTTTTGAATCACTATTTGATTTTGACTTATTATCTAGCTCAGGAGTACCACAAGCCATAAAGACCATTATTATTAGCGCAAGGCTTTTAAATTTCAACATTTTTATAAAATTTAGGATACGAATTTAAGCAAAGCATACCTTCTTTTTAATTGTGCTTAATAGTTGAAATAATTAATATTAGATTAACATATTAGTAAAAAGGTCTTAACCTTATCAGACATACCTTTGTGTTAATGCAAATAGCAAAGAAATATATAGTCCTTTCACTAGCCTTTCTATTTATTGGCGGTTCTGTTTTCGCTGGTGGAAACAATAAAACTGTTCAACTTAAAGGAAAAGTAGTAGATAATCAAGGAAATCCAGTCATTGGAGCTAAGATTGAAGTTTCTAACTCCAATCAAATTGTCTATACTGATTTTGATGGAGAGTTTTCTTTTCAAACAAATAAAACAGATGAAAAGGAAATCAAAATTTCTTACATTTCCTATGAAGAGCAAAATCTTGTTCTAAATTCAGAAGATTTGAATAGTTCTGAATTGCTTTTTCAACTCTACTCTAAGTAATATCTATTTCTTTTTCAGCTAGTTAAGCTAAACTCCTCTCCTGAGTATTAACATTTTGTATCTCCAATGTTACCTTAATGTTAATTTTTCCTTACCTTTGTCTTAACAATACAAATACTTAAGGTTATGAGAAGAAATATTTTTGCTGCTTTAGGATTAAGCCTTTTACTTACCACGACTGCGTTTTCACAAGATTTAGTTTATAACGAAGGTCAGTACTTTACAAAAAGTGATGAACTATATAAAGGAAGTTATTCTACCTTTTTTGAGAATGGCAACAAGGAAGCTACGTATACATTAGAAAATGGAATCCTTAATGGAAAAGCTGAATTCTTTTTTAATAATGGAAAAACTCAAGAATTAGGATTCTATCAAAATGGAGAAAAGCATGGTGAATGGACGCGATGGAATAAAGAAGGAGAGATTACCGGTAAAGTACAATATTATTTAGGAGAAAAAGACGGAAAATGGATTCTGTTTGACGATCAAGGTAATAAAAGATATGAAATGCATTACAACAAAGGTCAAAAAATAGGCCTTTGGAAAATGTGGGATGAAAATGGAAAATTAGTTTCAGAGAAGGAGTACTAACATTAGTTAGCACTCCCCTTTTTGTTTTATCCCTCATGTGCAGACATGAGGGATTTTTTTGTTTTAAAACTTGTGACTAATCCCTATACTAAAGGCTGTACCTGGATTAAATGAAGTGAAAAATTGATCTTCTGCACGGAAAGATTCAAAAATCTCCTCTCTTTTATCCCCCAAAATATTTTCCACTTTTAAATCGATAGAAGTATTCTTCTCTTCACCGATTTTTTTAGAAAACCCCCAGTTTAAACTATGAAAAGGAACTTGATAGATATCAGGCACAAAACCAGTACCTACTATAAGAAGAGTTTTTCCTTTAACATTATAAAACAAACCTGAATTAATCCCCTTTTCAAGGTTACTGTAAGTAATTCCAAAGTTGACAACATAAGGAGCTTGACCTGCCATTTCTCTTGTATCTTCTATTTTTTCTCCATTTCTTGCATTTTCCAATCTTGCATTATACTCACTTTCTGTCATTTCAACAGAAGATTGAACAATTGTTAAGTTTCCACTTAAACTAAACTTATCTAATTTGGAACTTATAAAATCCATGCTTTTAGTTGCCTCTAATTCTAATCCAAATAAAGACGCATTTCCAACATTTCTTGGTTGATATTCAAATCCTGTATTATTGATAGGCAACCTTACTAGTTCAATTGGGTTTTCAAAGCTTTTATAAAAAACACTTACCGAATAAATTTGACCTCTTTCCATAAACTGCTCCCATCGTAAATCTATATTATTAATGTTGGTAGAAACCAAATTTCCATCCCAAACAGGTTCTACTGGATTTAAACTACCATTAAATGTTCTATTAGTTACAGGATCTATAATTTGAGCAAAGGATAGCTCTTTAAATGAAGGCCTTGCAATAGTTTGCGTAAAGCTAAATCTTAGATTTTGCTCCTCGGCTAGACTATAAATTAAATTTATTGATGGGAAAAAGTTGGTTTCGCTCAAAACCTCTTCATTATCTAGATTATTCCCATCAGGATTCCCAGAAGCGAATCTTTGATCTCTTCCAGTGTGATTTTGGACAAAATTCTCCATTCTCACACCAATTATTGATTTTAAAGAACTAGTAATATTAAATTCCTCTGAAATAAAAACACCAATATTTTGAGAATTTGCTTGATACTCATTCGGATTAGGGGTTTGATTAGCAGAAACGTGATGAGCATTTGGCGTGTTTGGAAATGAATTAGCAGGCAAAAGAACATCATTTGGATCTGCACCTGGCCATTCTTGCCTTCCAATAAACTGTATCCTATAATTTAATATTTCATAATCTCTGGATTTATAAGAATGACTAAATCCAAATTTCAATATCGCATCCTCATCAAACAATTTATGATCTTTCTTTAGGTTTAGTTTAGACACAATATTAAATTCAGAAAGCTCTCTCCAAGTTCTAGTTGGAACACCTGCATTACCAACCTGAAAGGAAGTATCCACTGTAGAATAAGTAAAAGCTGTTCTTCTTAAGTCAGGATCATTGGCTGTTGAAAAAGTTGGAGATACTCTCCAATCCACTTCCCAGCCATCTGCTTTTAACACATGAGTCCCATTTAGCAAGAAGTTTGTTAAACTCCTTTCTGTGTACTCTAAATTATGGGAACCACCTATATATCCAGATCTTCCAACGGCACTAGAATTTTGGTCCAAATCAAATCTTGCAGACTTGCTTTCACCATTTTGTAATCGCATTGCAGTAAATCTGATTTTTGATAATTTGGTCTTATAAGCTAATCCTCCTAATAGTCCTACAAGATTATTTCTAGTACTTACCTCTCCAATTTGTCTATCAGAATAAACCAATTCATTTTCGTCTTTGTCAATTTCTCGTTGATATTCTGAATAAACTACCTCATCGTAATACCTATAGTCGTTTTTATAGGACAAGGAGAATATGTAACCCAATTTGGGGCTTCGTTTTGTGTTTTCTTTCTTCTTGTTCAAGTCTATTTGGTCTCCAATTGTAAAGCTGGCACTATAATCTAATAGACTTGTTGTTCTATCAGCTCCTAATTGTTTATTGAATTTATCGTTAAATGTAATTACATCTTCATCTGTATCACGAAAAGGAATAGGCAAAAACTCTTCTCGTGCTTGATTTGGTAATTCTCTTGTGCCATCATCAAAACCAAGCCAATCAGTTCCTCCTCCATCATAACTTAAATAATCGGAATTAAAGTGCATAGAAGGGTTATAAGAAATCCCAACTGAGGCAGACATAATTTTTTCATCTGGAAATGCCTTGGTTTCAATGTTTACTAGACCTCCTGCAAAATCAGCAGGTAAATCAGGAGTAAAGTTTTTAGAAACTATAATGTTATCTATTAAGTTTGTTGGAAATATATCCATCTGCAAGCTATTTTTATCAGGATCTAGACCTGGTATATCCATCCCATTTAATGTAACTTTTGAATACCTATCTCCTAATCCTCTAACATAGATATATTTTCCACCTTCAATAGAAACTCCTGTTACTCTTTGTGCAGCTTCAATTGCAGAACCATCACCTGTTAATGCCATTTTTTGAGCAGAGATACCATCCATCATGGTAGCTGATTTCTTCTTCATCGTGTTTAGAGCAGCCTCAGACTTTCTGGTTGCCGTAGCAGTAACAACTACTTCATCTAGCGCTAGAGCACTAGACTTCATCCTAATGTTACCAATATTAGTTACTTCTCCTGCTTTTACTTCAATATTCTCTATTGTAGTCTTTTGAAAAGATATATAGGAAACTTGTAAGGTATAGTTGCCAGAAGGGATACTAATTGAAAACTTACCATCTAAATCAGTTGAAGTTCCAGTTAAAGGATTAAGTATAGCAACATTTGCTCCTATGACAGTTTCCCCCGTTTCGTCTTCTATAACTGTTCCACGTATAGTTCCATTTTGGGCATAAGTTGAAAATGAAAATATTAGAAATAAGCCAAAAAATAGATTTTTCATTAATAGATGGTTTTGTTGTTTCGGTTTTTTTTAAACATTAATAGACCCTCAAAATTTGAGGGTCTATTATTTAAATAGAAAATTTAAAATTACTTTTTAATACTATAATCCTGAAAGTGCTCCACTTGCACCTGCCCAAGACCATGATCCAAATTCTGTCATATCAGCAAATCCTGTTGTTCCTGCTGAAACAAAAGCATTTATTGCAGTTTCCGTTTGATCAACATAATTGATAACATCTGCCGCAGCAACGTCAATAGTAATGTTTGCTAATGTTAAATAATCTCTTGAAGCTCTTCCTTGAGAGTTTACTTTCTGACCACTTGAAACATTCGTAAAGAATATATTTGATAAATCAGCATTTGTATTTACATCATAATTAATCAAATCTCCAGCAGGTGTCATATCTGGTCTTGTAGTTACAACGGTGCCATTAGTAATAGTGTGATTCCCATTGATGTATGAACCTTCTGGACCATCTAATTCAAATGGAGACCCTTCCATTCCTACTAAAACGAAATTATCAATGGTACCATTATATGCATTGTCAGTATCTAAAGCATCATCTCCATTATTCCAAACTATAATGTTAGTAGCATTCACAGTTCCTCCGTAAAATTCTAATCCATCATCTGCATTAGCAACAATTTCAACATGATCTACAACAGTTCCATTACCAACACCACCAAACGATATTCCGTTTAATTCATTTCCAGAACCTATACTTGTTCCGCCATGTCTTACAGAAACGTATCTTAAAATTCCTGAATTATCAGCATCATCAGTCCCTCCATATCTACCATCTAAATCTGTAGCAGGTACACCTTCAATTTGCGCTTCATCAAATGTTGAAGTTGGATCTAAAGTTCCTTTAGATATCCTAGCATTTCCTAAAATTGCTAAACCACCCCATTGACCTTGAAGATTTGAAGGTAAGTTTGGTGAAATAACCTCTCCTGGTTGAATTCTATCTAAAACAGAAGTAAAAATAATTGGCTCAGAAGCAGTTCCTTCAGCAATGATTTTTGCATCTCTCATTACCATCAAAACTTTTGCGTTTGACTCTTGTCCTTCTGCACCCTTAACAATCGTACCAGGCTGGATAGTTAATGTTGCAGGTGGTCTTACTTTAATTCTTCCTGTTAGCACATAAATAGTATCCTTACTCCAAGTTGTGTTAGAGCTAATATCCAATCCGATTAATTTTTCTGGAGCTCCAGTAGTAGGACGAACAGGTGTAACAGGATCTTTTTTATCATCATCTTCACAAGAAGTAAATGAAACAGTTACAGCACAAGCTAGAGCTGCTCCCATTAATAATTTTTTAGATAATCTAAAATTTTTCATTTCAATAAAAATTAGTTTCAGTTTTTGTTTTTGTTTAACTCCTGCAAATGTGGCCCCTCTTCTTTATCTCTATCTTGTTTTGAGGTTATTAATAATTTATTGAAACATTAACTCAATGTTAAGGCCCTATTGATTCTTTGAAAACTTGAGATAAAAGCCTTTATTAATTAATTGTTAATCTTGAATTAACATAGCTAATCACACTTCCTTTCTATCTTCGCAGAAGATTTTATATAAATCATGAAAAAAGAAAAGATACTTATAGTAGATGACGAACCAGACATATTAGAAATAGTTGGTTATAATCTAAAAAAAGAAGGATATACTGTATTTACTGCTAATAATGGTAAAGAGTCTATCAAAATTGCGAAAAAAGAAAATCCTGATTTAATTATTTTAGATGTTATGATGCCAGAAATGGATGGCATGGAAACTTGTTATCAAATGAGGAACATCTCCTCCTTAAAAGATACTCTCATAGCTTTTCTATCTGCCAGAGGAGAAGATTATTCTCAAATTGCTGGATTTGATGCAGGTGCTGACGATTACATAACAAAACCAGTTAAACCAAGAGTATTAGTCAGTAAGGTTAAAGCAATTTTAAGACGTAAAGGTGGAACTACAAGTGAAGAAAAAGATGTTGAAGTAGGAGAAATTGCTATTGATAGAGAACGATATATCATCAAAAAGAAAGGTAAAGAAATCAATTTACCAAAAAAGGAATTCGAGTTGCTTTCATTATTAATGAGTAAACCTGGCAGAGTATACACTAGAGAAGTTATTATGAATACTATATGGGGTGGCGAAGTTGTTGTAGGCGATAGAACCATTGATGTGCATATAAGAAAACTAAGAGAAAAGTTAGGAGACAAATATATTAAGACGGTTAAGGGAGTTGGATATAAGTTTGAGGCCTAATACTTTATTTTCAGGCAGAAAACCGTTAGCTTTAAGGGTGCGAAATTTAACCCCTCAAGATTTAGCTATAAGGCTATCTTTTTTGATTACTATCCTAGTAACAGGTTTTAGTGGAATCACTCTATTTCTTCTTAACTCCTTTCAACCACTTTTTCTATTTCTACTTTTTATCACTTGCCTTTTAGGGTGTTATTACATTTTTTCTTGGGGCATAAAACAATTTATAGATAGAAGATTTAGACTAATTTATAAAACAATTCACAATTTAAAAGTTGGATTGAAACGAGAGCCAATTAAATTAGACTTAAAAGAAGATATTTTCGGTAAAATTCGAAAAGAAGTTATTGAGTGGGACATTATTAACAGAAGAGAAATAGAAAGACTTACAGATCAAGAAAAATATAGACGAGAATTTTTGGGTAATGTTTCTCATGAATTAAAAACGCCAATTTTTAGCATACAAGGTTATATTTTAACTCTTTTGGAAGGAGGTTTAGAAGATAAAAAAATTAACAGAAACTTTCTTTTAAAAGCAGAAAAAGGCATCAATAGAATGATAGAGATGGTTGACGATTTAGATGAAATCGCTAAACTAGAATCTAACCGTATGGAGTTGAACCTTAAAAGGTTTGATATTCAGAATTTAGCAAATGAAGTTGTTGAGTCATTAGAATATAAAGCTCAAAAGAAAAAAATAAGACTTTCGGTTCTTATGCATCCAAAGCCTTTGTTTGTTAAAGCAGATGAAGGAAGGATTACCCAAGTACTTACCAATTTAATTGTAAATTCGATCAATTATGGTAAGGAAGGTGGGAAAACTAAAATTAAATTCTACGATTTAGATGAAAACTATTTAGTGGAAGTAGCGGATGACGGTAGGGGAATAGAAGAAGAGCATTTACCTAGACTTTTTGAACGTTTTTACAGAGTTGATAAAGGAAGATCAAGAGCTGAAGGAGGTTCTGGTTTAGGATTATCCATAGTAAAGCACATCATTGAAGCACATAAGCAAACTATAAATGTGCGGAGTAAATATGGGGAAGGTTCTGTATTTTCTTTTACTCTAAAAAAAGCCTAAGATAAAGCTTTAAGGTTATTTTTGATTTTTTAACCAAAAGGATGCAACCAATTTAAAGTTATATGCATCTGTGAAACGAATCAGCTTGACTAAGTCAGATCAAAAATTCATGAATGATGAAGAAATGCTTAAAGGATGCATGGCTAATGAGGAAAGAGCTCAAAAGCATTTATTTGATCGTTATTCAAGAGTAATGACTGGGGTTTGCATGAGATATGCAGACAGATATGAGGAGGCGCAAGATATGGTTCAAAATGGTTTTATTAAAGTGTTTAAAAAAATAAACACTTTCAGTGGAACAGGTTCTTTAGAAGGATGGATTAGAAAAATAATGGTAAATACTGCTTTAGATTATTTGAGAAGCAATAAAAATTATAGATTTAATCTACAAGTTGAAGAAGTTGATTATAAATTAGAAAAAAAAGAACATACGGAATCTCAGCTGCAAGCGGATTTCTTATTGGAATTAATAAATGAATTACCCATTGGTTACAAAACAGTATTTAATCTATATGCTATAGAGGGGTATACCCATAAAGAAATAGGAGAAAAATTAGACATCTCAGAAAATACATCAAAATCTCAGTATTCCAGAGCAAGGTCATTACTCCAAAAAAAATTAGAAAAAATAGGCTACGACATAAATTTTGGATAACAAAAAAGACATAGAAAAATTATTTAAAGATCATTTCGAAAATTTTGAGGTTGATCCGGGTAAAGATGTTTGGTCTAAAATCAAGTCAGAAATTAGTCCAAATGCAAATGTAAATCCTGATGCGACTTCGGTTGGAAGTAAAGTAATTTCTGCATCTAGTAGCTGGATGTCAACAATTATAATAGGAGCAATAATTACTGGCACAATTGTAGGGAGTTACTTATTCTTTGAAAAGAAAACAGAATCCAAGAAAATTGAGACGAAAGCAAGTCAAGTTGAAAAGGACAATGCAGTAGCGAAACAAATTGAAGTTGCTGAAGACAAAGAGTTAGAAAATACATATTCTGCGAATACCAAAGAAAAAGTACTTAAGGAAGAAAAATCAATCAATAAAGTTGCTTCCGAGAACATAAAAGTGAAAACAACTTCTAAAGGAGAAATAGCTTCTTCAAAAAGTGAAACTGAGACTATACAAGATGAGAAAACTAGTGAATTGTCATCTCAGTCTGAAATAGAAGAGATTCAGAACAGCTCTAATATAGAAGAAGTGAGTAATTCTTCTGCTATTCAAAATCAGAATAGCGAGCAGAGTGATATGAACAAGAATTCCGAGAGGTTAACAAACTCTAAAGAAACGCCCAAAGAAAACCAAAGCAATACTTCGTCAAAGTCAAACAACAAAGTTTCTGAAAACTCAGACATGGCTGAAGAAGATAAAAGTGAAGAGGAAGTGATTATGGAGCAGCTTAATGCTTATCCACTTCCAAATGTATTTACTCCAAACCAAGATGGGAAAAATGATTTCTTTGAGATAAATATTCAAGAATCTAGCATTGATGGCATTGAAGTGGCCATTTTTGATAGAACTGGCAATTTAATCAAGCAATGGAATAATCCTTTCGACAAATGGGATGGGAATTTAGCTGATGGTACGGCTGCTCCTAAAGGTTTATATCTATATCAAATTATTTTGAAAAAAGGAGATATTCAGGTTCCACGAAAAGGTGTAATAACACTAAACCGTTAGTCTCTTAAATTGGGGCTTAGCCACCTTTCCATTATCTGTATTTCTTCACCTTTTCTATTCGCATAATCCTCTAGTTGATCCCTATCAATCGTTCCTAATCCAAAATACTTGGACTTAGGATTAGAAAAATACATTCCACTAACAGCTGCTGTAGGGTACATAGCAAAACTCTCTGTAAGCGCAATTCCAATTTCTCTTGCGCCCAAAACAGCAAACAAAGTATCTTTCTCTGTATGATCAGGACATGCAGGATAACCCGGAGCGGGTCTTATTCCTTGATATTTCTCTTTTATCAAATCTTCGTTACTCCAACTTTCTTCTTCAGCATAAGCCCATAATTCTTTGCGCACCATTTCATGTAATTTCTCTGCAAAAGCCTCTGCCAGTCTATCTGCCAAGGCTTTCAACATGATACTATTATAATCATCATGGTCTTTTTCAAAACGATCTATTTGTTTCTCAATACCTATACCTGCTGTTACAGCAAAACCTCCTATATAGTCTTTAATACTACCTTTAGGAGCAATAAAATCTGCAAGACAGAAGTTAGCAACACCTTTTGCTTTTTTCCCTTGCTGCCTTAATTGATAGAATGTGTCAAGAACGGTATTCCTTTTTTCATTTTCATAGAGTATAATATCATCCTGATCGCTATTGGCAGGCCAAAACCCAAGTACACCATTAGCTTGCAACCACTTCTCCTCAATTATTTTATCTAGCATAATTTGAGCATCTGCATATAACTTCTTTGCTTCATCTCCTACTACTTTATCCTTCAAAATTGAGGGATACTTACCTGCCAATTCCCAAGTGCTAAAGAATGGAGTCCAATCTATATATTCTCTAAGTTCTGTAATCGGAAAATCTAATAATTGTTTGGTTCCTAAAAAGGATGGTTTTTTAATTGGGGAGTGATTATTCCAGTCTATTTGAAAGGCATTTTTCCTTGCCTCTTCAATACTAATTAATTTCTTAAATCCCTTTTTAGCTTCGTGTTGTTCTCTAACATTTTGATATTCTTTTTTAATCGTGTTAAAATAATTTTCTTTTACAGCTTTATCTTTTGTCAATAGGTTTCCAGCTACAGGAACACTTCTCGAAGCATCCAATACATGAACTACAGGAAACTCATATTGAGGTGCAATCTTCACCGCAGTATGTGCTTTAGAAGTGGTTGCCCCACCTATCAATAAAGGAACATTAAAATCTAAACGTTTCATCTCTTTAGCAACATGAACCATTTCATCCAAAGAAGGAGTTATTAAACCACTTAAGCCAATCATATCCACCTCATTCTTCTTAGCTTCTTCCAATATCTTTTCTGCAGGAACCATTACTCCTAAATCTATAACTTCATAGTTATTGCAAGCTAAGACTACAGAAACGATATTTTTCCCTATATCATGCACGTCGCCCTTAACAGTTGCCATTAAAATTTTACCTGCGTTTTTAGCTGTATCTCCTGACCGTAACTTTTCTTCCTCTATATATGGAAGCAAATGAGCTACCGCCTTTTTCATTACCCTAGCACTTTTTACTACCTGAGGTAAAAACATTTTTCCTGAACCAAAAAGATCACCAACTACATTCATCCCATCCATTAGTGGACCTTCTATTACTTGCAAAGGTTTCGAATATTGTAGCCTTGCCTCTTCAGTATCTTCTACTATATATTCCACAATACCTTTAACCAAAGCATGTGATAATCTTTCTTTAACATTATTCTTTCTCCAGCTTTCATCTTTTACGGCAACCTTTCCATCATTCTTGACAGTTTCTGCAAAATCAGTTAACCTCTCCGTAGCATCATCTCTTCTATTTAATAATACGTCTTCTATACGCTCCAAAAGATCTTTTGGAATATCATCATAAACTTCAATCATACCGGCATTTACAATGCCCATATCTAAGCCGTTCTTAATTGCATGGTATAAGAAAGCAGAATTCATAGCCTCTCGCACAACATTATTTCCTCTAAAAGAAAAAGAAACATTACTAACGCCTCCGCTTACGAGAGCGCCTTCAAGGTTTTTCTTAATCCATTTGGTAGCCTTTATAAAATCTACAGCATAGTTATTGTGCTCTTCTATTCCGGTTCCTACTGTTAGAATATTAGGATCAAAAATGATATCCTCTGCAGGAAATTTAATTTCTTCAGTTAGTATTCTATATGCTCTCTCACAAATCTCTATTCTCCTCTCATAATTATCGGCCTGACCTTTTTCATCAAAAGCCATAACGATTACGGCAGCGCCATACCTTCTAATTAGTCTAGCTTGTTCCTTAAACTTTTCTTCTCCTTCTTTTAGACTTATTGAGTTTACTATACTTTTTCCTTGTACACATTTTAGCCCAGCTTCTATAACAGTCCATTTGGAAGAATCTATCATGATAGGCACTCTAGAAATATCAGGCTCAGAGGCAATCATATTTAAGAAAGTCACCATAGCTTCTTCGGAATCAAGCATGCCCTCATCCATATTAACATCTATGATTTGAGCACCTCCTTCTACTTGTTGTAAGGCAACTGATAAAGCCTCTTCAAAGTCACCTTCTTTTATTAATCTTTTAAATTTAAGTGATCCTGTAACATTTGTTCTTTCCCCAACATTTACAAAATTAGATTCCTTTCTAATAGTTAAAGGTTCTAATCCACTATACCTAGGAAGTTTATCTATCTTAGGCAGAATTCTTGGAGGGTACTTAATTGCAATTTCCGCTATTCTCTGAATATGCTCAGGTGTTGTTCCGCAGCAGCCTCCTATAATATTTACAAAACCACTTTGAATAAAGTCTTCTATAAAGCCACCCATTTGCTCAGCACTTTGATCATACTCTCCAAACGCATTTGGCAGTCCTGCATTAGGGTGGGCACTAATGAAAAAATCCGTACTATTTGAGATTACTTCTAGGTATGGTCTAAGTTCTTTTGCTCCTAAAGCACAATTAAACCCAACACTTAAAAGTGGTAAATGACTTATTGAAATTAGGAATGATTCAGCTGTTTGACCTGAAAGAGTTCTACCACTGGCATCGGTAATAGTTCCTGAAACCATTATAGGTAACTCACAGTTGTTATTCTCAAAGTATTCAGATATAGCGAATAGTGCTGCCTTACAATTTAGGGTATCAAAGACAGTCTCCACTAGTAAAATATCTGAACCACCTTTTATTAACCCACCTATTTGCTCATAATATGCATCTTTAAGTTCATCAAAAGTTATATTTCTAAACTCAGGTTTGTTTACATCCGGAGATAGTGATAGAGTCCTATTAGTTGGTCCGATAGAACCAGCTACGAAACGAGGTTTCAATGGATTTTTAGAAGTAAACTCATCGGCAACTTCTTTGGCAATTTTAGCAGATTGAAAGTTTAACTCATAAACACTTTCTTCTAATCCATAGTCAGCCTGTGCTATAGAAGTGGATGAAAAAGTATTAGTTTCAACTATATCTGAACCAGCTTTGAAATAAGCTGCATGAATTTCTTTTATAATATCTGGTTGAGTAATAGAAAGTACATCATTATTACCTTTCAGTGGCATATGATGGTTCTCAAAATCAGCACCTCTAAAATCCTCTTCCTCCAATTTATGTCGTTGAATCATAGTACCCATAGCACCATCTAATACTAGAATTCTTGATTTTAATATTTCTCTTATATCTACCTTCATGACTTTCTTACTATTAAAAAAGCCCTTAAGACTATGTCAAAAGGGCTGTAACTTTTAACTTATCTATTTTCCAATAAACTGGAAACAGGATTTGGCACCGCTTTCGTATGAAAAGGTTGCCAAGGCATCAAAGGGCCTGTCCCTCCGCCTTTCTTGATAAGATTATTTAAAGAACTTAAGCCTACTCGGCTATTTGTTTTTTGTAATGTTTATATAAAAAATATCCAACTACCGCTATTAGAATGTATGGGATAAACATGATATACATAATACCCCCGTTGATTCCCTGCCCCACTGCATCTTCGCCACTTTGCATGTTTGATTCTAGAACAGCTTTGCACATAGCACATTGGCTGTAAAGTTTATCCGTTACTGACAGAATAAAAATTGATATATATGCTAAAATATTTTTCATTTTTATCTTTATAAAATTAAGCATCAATACTTTATTAAACCTCAATAGTAGGGTGAAATCATAAGATAAACTACAACTCCAGTTAAAGTAACATAAAGCCATATTGGGAGTGTTATCCTAGCAATTCTTTTATGCTTATCAAATTTTTCAGATAACGCCCTGCTAAATGTAATTAGCACCAAGGGAACAATTGCTATTGCCAATAAAATATGTGTTATTAAAATAATAAAATATACTATCCTTAATACTCCAATTCCTCCATATGGAGTAGACTCAGTTAATGAATGGTAAGTAACATAACTTAATAAGAATAGAACCGATAAAATAAGTGCTGATAGCATTAACCTTTTGTGCAAGACCACATTCCTTCTCAAAATGGAGATAAAAGCGCCAATTAAGACAAGAAAAGTTATTCCATTGATTACTGCATTAAGCTTTGGAAGAATTAGTATACTTTCTCCAACTTCAAAGTTTTTTGGAATCAAGTAAAGTATTGCTACAACAAGTGGAATTAAGACAGAAACTACTAAGAGAACTCTTTTATTGAATAAGAGATTTGTGTTCATTGATTATTTATTCTTTAATGGCGCGTATTCTTCTCGATACAAAATAACAATCGCATCCATAAGACTGTTCACTTCAGAAGGACTAGTTCCATCAAATACTCCTCTAATTCTTCCTTCTCTATCTATTAAAAACAGATTGGAAGAATGAAGAAATCCACCTGGAGCAACTTCATCCTCCATAGCATTTGCAAAATAGCCTTTAAAAGCAAGCTCATAAATTGAGTCTTTGGCACCTGTTACAAAATTCCATATAGAATCTATGGCATATACCTTTCTTGAGTAATCATAAAGTACTTCCACACTATCATGCTCAGGATTTACAGTATGAGACAGCAGTCGAAAATCGCTACGGTCATAAAAATGCTTTTGCAATTCAAGCATATTAACTGCCATTTTAGGACAAATAGTAGGACAAGTAGCAAAGAAAAAGTCTGCTACATAAATTTTTCCTTCATAGTCCTTCTCTGTCACCTCTTGACCGAGGTGATTCTTAAATCTGAAGGAAGGTATGGTATGGTATATTGTATCTAGAGTACCTTCAGCAATAGTCTTAGGACCTAATATTGGTAATCTCTTAAAATTATTAGTTCCTGAGTGAAGAATGAAGAAAAATATTGTTGGAAGAATCAAAATAGCGACTAGAATCGCTCCTTTTTTTAAGGTCTTAGCCTTCATTTACATAATGCCCTCAATATTCTTAACGTAAACCGCTTCTGTTAAAATCATAACAATCAGGTATAATGCGAGAACTATATAAGGAAGCGCAACCATATAAATAAAATTCTTATACTCATGTTTCAAGTGCATATAATACGCTACGATATAATATGCCTTCACAAGCGTAAGAATGATGAATGTCCATTTTACAAACTCCCACATCAGTCCTAAATCTTTCCAAACCAGACCTAAAGAAACTTCTACTGTTGTTACACCAAGTAATACCCAAAATATTACCCAAATTGTTTTACGCATTTTCTTACCTTCTTCTTCAGAATGGTGAGAAACATATTCTGCTGTTCTATCAAAATCCATAGCTATAAATTATATTAAGTAGAAGAATGTAAATACAAATACCCAAACAAGATCTACAAAGTGCCAATAAAGACCAACCTTTTCCACCATTTCATAATGCCCTCTTTTCTCGTAAGTACCCTTAAGAACATTTACAAAAATGACAAAATTCAGGACAACCCCACTAAAAACGTGAGTACCGTGAAATCCTGTAATGAAGAAAAAGAAATCTCCAAAAGTGGGAAGACCATATTCATTGACTGTTAGGTTAGCTCCATAAACTTCAGTACCAGATTGAATCATAGCTGCGGCATCTGCACCTGTAACCTCAATTCCATTTGGATAAACGAAGGCATTTTTCGCATCACTTAACCATTGAACAACAGTACCATCAGCTAATTGCAATGCGCCAAGTTCTGTTCCGTGAATAAAATGATACCACTCCCAAGCTTGTGAGCCAACAAATACTAAACCTCCAACAATTGTCCAAGCCATCCATTTAACAACTCCCTTTTTATCCATTCTGTGTCCTGCTTCAACGGCTAAAACCATAGTTACAGAACTCATAATTAAGATAAATGTCATCAGTGCCACGTAAAGCAAAGGATGATCTCCGTGCAAAAATGGGAAGTGAGTAAATACTTCTTCAGCAACAGGCCATGAATCTTCAAAATGATGACGCATAAAGCCATAAGAAATTAAAAGTGCTGAAAAGCTAAAAGCATCTGAAACTAGGAAAAACCACATCATGATTTTACCGTAGCTTACATTGAATGGAGAGAATCCTCCTCCCCAGAGCTTTTTCGAGTCTATTGTTGGCGAATGTCCTGCCATAGTTTAAATTATTAATCTAAAGAAAAAGTATAAATACAGCCACATACCACCCATAAAATGCCAGTATGTAGAACACAATTGCAAACCTAATAAATTTTTTGAGGAATATTTCTCTTTAAAAGCATTAAATAACACGATTATTAATGCAATCATCCCCCCAAATAAATGGGCAAGATGTAAACCTGATATTATGTACAAAAATGAGCCCGATGCATTATGCTCTGCTCCAGTGAAGAAGACCTGCTCTTCTACTAGCTTAGTATAGCCTTGAAATTGCAGAAAAACGAAAGTCAAACCAAGAAACATGGTAAGACTTAAAAATATTTTCAATTGAGGTGTATTATCTTTTTTTGCTGCCAAAGAAGCCAACAAAAAAGTTGCACTACTAAGAACTATTACTATTGTGCTCCATAGAAAGGATTCAGGGATTTCAAAGTTTAACCAATTGCCATCTCCTTTTCTAACTATTACTGCTGAAGTAAGCCCTGCAAAAAGCATAACTATACTTATCATGCCAACCCAAAGTAAAGGTTTTGCTACTTTTTTTCGTTTTTCTTTCTGAAAATCTTTTTCCGAAAGGGATAAATCTGTCTCCATCATTTATATTTTATCAAAATACCAAGCCAACAAAATTATTGGCACATATATAAAGGAAGTTAACATCACTTTTGTTGCCGCTTTGTCTGATTTTTCTTTAAATAATTTTATGGAAGGATATATCATCGCTAAACCTGCTATAATAAAGATGATGGCTGAAACCACTCCTGTTAATTTAAAAAGGAAAGGTAACATGCTTACTAACAGCAAGAATAGAGAATATAGTAAAATCATAAAAGCAGAGGTTAAGTCTTTACCTCCTGAAGAAGGTAAAAGATGAAAGCCGGCTTTCCCATAGTCGTCATGCGCCTTCCAAGCTATAGCCCAAAAATGTGGAAATTGCCACATAAATTGAACTGCAAACAGCAGACCGGGCTCCAATCCAAAGTAACCATTAACAGCTACCCATCCTAACATTGGCGGAATTGCACCTGGAAAAGCTCCTACAAATACCGCCCATGGAGTGATTCTTTTTAAAGGCGTATAAATTGCTACGTAAACAAACAAGGATAATAGACCCAACACTCCCGAAAGTGGGTTTAGTCCAACCCATAGCATAACTACGCCTATAAATCCTGTTATTGAAGCGATAAACAATGCTTCTTTTACATTCATTGAACCAGTGACTAAAGGTCTATTCTTTGTTCGATCCATTTTAGCATCAAGCTCTCTCTCAATAATTTGGTTAAATCCGTTTGAAGAAGCTGTAACTAAAAAGCCGCCAATAATTAATATAAATAAGTCAATCCAAACTATGGTTGAAGAAGCTATTAAAAATCCTAGAATTGCTGAAAATACAACCAGAAAAGATAATCGCAACTTAAAAAAGGCTGCATAAGCTGAGAGCTTTTGTGATATCAAGGATGAAATAGTTAGTTCTGTTTTTGTACTTAGTTGCATTTTCTATAATGTTGCACAAAATTAAGCATAACATCAATAATCAAAGTACTGATTAAAGAGGTTTGTTCTTATGGACAAATACACCATTTTATTTTTGGAATACTGGCCTTCTTGTAATTGGTCTCTAAAAACGGTTCCAATTGCTATGTTAGCATTCCATGCCTCTTGAAATCTATAAGAAAGATAAACATCAAAATAATTGACTGTAGTAGTTATTCCTTGCCCTATGTAATTCTCATATTCTTTTTCTCTACTTTGATTACTTTGTTCTACATTTTCTCCATAATTAAACCCAATAGGAGAAATACCTTGAAAAGTATTAACATAGGTTCCTCTTAAGGTCCATTTATTCTTCTGATAGTTAATAATTGCTATAAACTCTTTAAAGTTTGCCCCCAAAGGGTGAGCTAGTGGCATATTGTAGTGAGAATAGGCTTGCGCAGGACTGCTATGCGCATAAGTAAATGGTCGTACTAAATTATACTCGAATTGAGCGTACAATCCTTCTAAATTAAATACATCAGAATGCTTATATCCAAACTGCAAACCATACTTATTTCCCCACCAACCTGATTGAATATCTTCTGAAGAAAATAGCTGACGAAAATCAGCTCTTAACTCTGAAACTAGCAATTCATCAAACAACAACTGACTATAAAAAACTCCTTTTTTGAATAGCTTTATTTTAAGATTAGCACCAATCATAACATTATCAGAAGAACCTAAAGAGAATTCCACAGGTCTATAAAAAATGACGGGATTAACATAATTTACATCAAAACCTCTTGTGTAGTTATTCTCTTTATGCTGCCAAATAACAGTTTCAAACAAACCTATGGAAAGCCAATCTGTGACATTAAAATCTAAAAAATGGGATGCCGTATACTTTCTAGAGTAAAAGTTACTATTTCCTTCAACGTTATACGTTTGTTGATTCGTTGTGAATATATTACTGTATTCGAATTTCCAAAAGCTCGTATTCATTTTAAAATAGGGCATACTATTAGCAAAGTCGGAATGAAGTAAAGATCTATAACCATCTCCAATGAAATTTCTACCATATCCTAACTCAAAATTGAAATGATCAGATGGCTTATAATTAATACTAGATTCCAAATAATAAGCATCAATCTTATTCAAACCTTTCTTGCCATGCATAGAAGGCACTTGGCCTAAGCTATTGATTCTTTCTTTTCTATAGGCCATATATTGACCAGAATTATATAAATAAACAGCCTTAAAGGAAAGCTTCTTCGTCGACCAGTTTAATTGCCCTCCCAAACCAAATCGATTTAAAAAATCTTCTTGATCTTCTATAGCCATTTGGAATTCAAAAGCAGGATTGAAACTTAACTTCCATTTTTCTTTCTTTATTTCTATAAGATGATTCAAATCTGAACTATCTGTTCTATTGAAGTGGTTTTTTCTTAGAGCTGTGTGCTCCTCTATATTCTTAAAGTTTAAAGGACTTAGTTGAAAAGAGGATTGTGTAAATAAGCTAAAGCTTTGAAATAGAATAAGGAATAAAACAAAAAGTCTCATTCCACTTTTTTAGCTTTGGTTGTTGGGAAAAGAAACAGGCTTCCCATTAAAGACATAACTATTACAACTAGCAATATAAATTTGATGTTAGCATTTACATCCGTCCATAAAACAGCATAAAGAATCAAAAGAATATTAAAAGCATAAATAATTAGTACTGTTTTAGCGTGGTTAAACCCAAGCTTAATCAACCTATGGTGTATATGGTTATTGTCGGCAAGAAATGGAGAAGTACCTTTAAGCATTCTGTAAATAAAAATCCTTAGTGTATCTAATAATGGATAAGATAGTACTGCCATCGCAAAAATTGGCTTAGAAATGCCTATCATTTCAGATGGAATATTTTGAGGGTCAAATTCTATTAATCGAATTGCTAAAACACATACAATTAAACCAACAGTTAAAGAACCAGAATCTCCCATAAAAATATTTGCAGGATAAAAGTTAAACCTCAAAAAGCCAAATAATGCTCCTGCTAATGAAAAAGAGATGACTGCATCAACCATGCTTCCTGTCATTAAAAACCAAACACCAAAGGCAATAGAAGCGATACAACCTACACCTCCTGCCAACCCATCTACTCCATCTATTATATTAAATGCATTAATAATAACTACGTATGTAAAAATGGATAATGAAATACTAGCCCATTCTGGGATTTCCCGAATCTCGAATATTCCATATAAACTTGTAATTTTTATTTCAGCCATTAATACCATAATAAAGGCTACTAACAAATGACCAATTAATTTCTTTACTGCTGCAGTCCCTATAATATCATCTTTAATCCCAATGAAAAAAAGCACCAATATACTTGGGATTAAATACTTAACATATCCTATATCTTCAGAGGGGTAGCAAATTAAAAAAGAGAATAGAGTGCCCGCAAAAATCATAACACCTCCCATAGAAGGGACTTTATGGCGGTGTAGTTTTCTACTTTCTCCAGGCTCATCAAAGAGGTTCTTTAATTCTGCAACCTTAATAAATGAAGGAGTAGAAAGTAAAACTATAAAAAAAGCACAGAGTATTGCAAAAGCTATTGTCATCATTCTTTATGGAATACAAATATAGTTTTAGTAGTCAAAATATAAGTTTTGCAAATTTGTTCTTAATCCAATAAAAAAGAAAGTCGAATTAATTCCATTGTTATCAATATTACTATTTCTTATCTGCACTCCCGCATCAAAAGTAAAGTTATAGGAGGGATTGATTAAAAAGGATAGGACTGCATTAGAAAAAAGTATTTCAACATCAGATTGGTAATGAAAGGAAGCCGAAGGAATCCACCTTCCTTTGCTAAATTGTGCCTTTGCTATATACTCGTCAGTTCCAAAAACTAATGGAGATGAAAGCGACTCATTGTAGTGGGTGTAGTTTAAATTAGAAAAGTTAGATTGAGAGTTATATTCTAATTGTACCATCCAGTGCTTTGATGGGAAAAATTTTGAACCGATTTGAAAAGCTAAATCTCCTTCAAAACTTTGATTGATTGCTAATTGTCCATAAACGAGCCATTTTTTGATTACTCTAATTTCAGTATTCACACCCAATAAGCCATAAGCTTCATCAGCTTTATTTGTCAAACTATTTAGGAAAATAATGGGTACCCAATAAGCTCCAGGTGTTTTAATATTTCCAGTGCTATCCTTGGCAATTGAAATTGCTGATTCAAATAATCCTATTGAAAACTTAGCATTAGGTTTAAACTCTAGAAAATGGAAAACGCCTCTTTGTCTTTGGAATAGCTCTTCACTAGCTGCATCACTATCCAATCTCTCTAAACTTTGAAAACTTGTGTATAGATTTTGGTAACTTAATTTAGACTTAAACCATTCGGTATTTATTCTTAAATAAGGGCTGTTAAAACTCAAATCAGACAATAGTAAGGACCGGTGACCTTGGCCAATAAAATGCTTTCCATGCCCAAACTGTAAATTAATATTTTTTGTTGGCGAGTAACTTATATATGCGGAGGACATCGCAAAATCAAAGCCATCTTCTTTGAATGCCTTATATCTTCCTTGCCCATAGGCAACTCCGCTATTTCTTGTTCTTTCATCTAAATAAGAAGGCAGAGTAGCCTGATTCTCTCTAAATGAAGTGTAAATAGAAACCTTTTCTCCAATGGATAAGTTTGCAGCAAACCCTCTAGTATTTTTAAAGTAATTAGACCTGTCTGACTCCTCTTCTTTTCCATACTCAAAGTAAAAAATTGGATCGATGGTCAAATAAATATCATCAGACTCTAGCTGCACCAAATGTTCGAAGAAAAGTTTTCGTGCTAGAAAGGATCTACTATCCACTTTCTTAATCTCCAAATTAGGAGTTAAAGCAGTTTGGTTAGATAATTTTTTAATATCTCTTTGAAGTATTGGCTTAAAAGAGCTGTGCACTAAAGTATCAGTTATGGCAAGTTCTCTCTCTAAGGATTGACTAAACCTTTGATTTAAGGAAGCATTAAAGTTTTGAGATTTAAGGTTAGAAAATAGAACTATTAATAGAAAACTTAAACAAGAGTAGTGTCTAAATATGGAGTTATACTTTTTCAAGATTCATTTCTTTAACCTCTTCATAAACCCGCTCAATTCCTTCTCTTAAGCCTATACTATATTTCCAACCTTTAGAAGCTAATTTAGCTACATCCATTAGTTTTCTTGGAGTACCATCAGGTTTAGAAGCATTAAACTTCAACTCTCCTTCAAAGCCAACAATTTCTTTTATTAATAGTGCTAAATCCTTAATAGAAATATCTTCTCCTGTTCCTACATTGAACCACTCCTCTCCTTCATAGTTATTCATTAAAAATAATGAAGCATCGGCTAAGTCATCTACATGAAGAAATTCTCTTCTAGGTGTTCCACTGCCCCAAATCTCTACTTCTTTGTATTTATTGATTTTTGCAGTATGGAATTTTCTTAACAAGGCAGGTAGTACATGAGAATTATTTAAGTCATAATTATCATTTGGCCCGTATAAATTGGTTGGCATGGCGGAAATAAAATTACAACCATATTGTTTTCTATAATTCTCACAAAGCTTTATACCTGCAATCTTAGCGATAGCATATGGCTCATTTGTATACTCCAATGTATCAGTCAGAAGGTATTCTTCTTTTAATGGTTGGCTCGCATGCTTTGGATAAATACAAGAAGACCCTAAAAAAAGTAATTTATCCACTCCATTTAAATAAGATGCATGGATAATATTTGCCTCTATCATTAAATTATCATACAAAAAGTCTGCTCTATAGGTATTATTTGCTTGAATTCCCCCAACTTTAGCTGCGGCAAGAAAAACATAATTAGGTTTTTCACTAGAAAAAAAATCATTTACCGCCTCTTGATTTCTTAAATCAAGTTCAGCGGAAGTTCTTAGAACTAAATTCTTAAACCCTTGAGATTCCAGTTTCCTCCTTATAGAAGAACCAACCATTCCTCTATGTCCCGCAATGTATATTTTATCTTCTTTATTCATTGAAAGTATACACTTTATGCCCTCCTTCCATAAGGTATTTGTCTCTCTTAAATAAAGCTAAGTCGGCTTGCACCATGTCTTTAATCAATTGATCTACAGAATAGTTTGGCTTCCATCCTAATTCTTTTCTCGCCTTGGTAGAATCACCTACTAATAAATCAACTTCAGTAGGCCTAAAGTATTCAGGATCTACTTTCACTAAAGTTTTCCCTGTAGATTCATCTATCCCTAGCTCATCCACTCCACTTCCTTTCCAAACAATTCCTATTCCAACTTCTTTGAATGCCTTAGTTACAAATTCTCTTACTTCTATAGTAACTCCTGTTGCTAAAACATAATCCTCAGGTTTATCTTGCTGCAACATTCTCCACATTCCTTCTACATAATCTTTTGCATGGCCCCAATCTCTCTTTGCGTCTAGATTCCCAAGATAAATGCTTTCTTGCATACCTAATTTAATTTTCGCAACTGCTCTTGTAATCTTTCTTGTAACAAAAGTCTCTCCTCTAAGTGGACTTTCATGATTGAATAATATTCCATTACAAGCAAACATATCATAAGCTTCTCTATAATTTTTTACAATCCAAAAAGCATATAACTTTGCCACTCCATAAGGACTTCTAGGGTAAAAAGGCGTTGTTTCCGTTTGGGGAACTTCTTGCACCTTTCCATATAATTCTGAAGTAGAAGCTTGGTAGAATTTTGTTTTTTTCTCTAATCCTAAAAGTCGTATTGCTTCTAAAATTCTCAATGTTCCAACAGCATCTGAATTAGCAGTATATTCAGGCGTTTCAAAGGAAACTTTTACATGCGACTGAGCAGCTAAATTGTATATTTCATCTGGCTGTACTTCCTGAATTATTCTTGTCAAATTTGAAGAATCAGTTAAATCGCCATAATGTAATTTTAGTTTTACATCTTTCTCATGCCTATCTTGATATAAGTGATCTATCCTATCTGTATTAAAAAGAGAACTCCTTCTTTTAATCCCATGGACTTCATAACCCTTATTTAGTAATAACTCTGCTAAATAAGCTCCGTCTTGCCCGGTTATTCCTGTTACTAATGCTACCTTACTCATACTGTTTTTATTTAAATGTAAAATTAGACTTTTCAAATGGTGGCAAGAAACCATTCATTCAACAAGTTTTCTTTATTGTATTTTAAATCCTCTTTAGTTCTCCAATTTATCACTTTACCTCCTGCGGCAGATAATATGGCATGTCCTGCTGCAGTATCCCATTCCATTGTTGGGGCAAATCGGGGATAATCATCTGCTTTTCCTTCTGCAAGCATACAAAGCTTTAAAGAACTCCCTTTAGAGAGAATCTCCACCTCTCCTTTTTCTACTTTTTTCTTATTTATAAATTCTTCAGTTTCAGCCGACATATGTGATCTACTGCCCACAACCGTATACTTTCTTTCTTCCCGAATTGGAATTTTATTTTCGATTTGAAATAGGTTCTCCAATCCTTTATAATCCTTTCCTTGAATTTTACATGCCCCTTCTCCCTTTATGCCCACATATAACTCATCTGAAACTGGCACATGTATCACTCCTAAAATAGCTTCGCCATTGTTTACTAAAGCTATATTTACAGTAAACTCGCCATTTCTTTTAATAAACTCTTTAGTTCCATCCAATGGGTCTACTATCCACAAATAATCCCAATTTGATCTCTCATCGAATTCTATACCTCTTCCCTCTTCACTTAAAACTGGTATTGGTGTTTTATTTAAATAGCTTACAATTGCCTTATGCGACCTTAAATCGGCCTCTGTTAAAGGTGATTTATCTTCTTTCTCCTTTACTGAAAATGAAGAGTCATAAACCTTCATTATTTCTTCTGAAGCATCTAAAGATGCTTTAATTGCAACTTCTAAATACTCTGCTAATTCTTCTTTATTCATTATTATCTACTCCAAACTTAAATTTATACCATACTCTTTCATGAAGATAATAAAGAATCATTTTTGTAACAATCTCGATCCCTCCAACTTGCAATCCTATCTCTGGGTCCCCTGTAATTAACCATGCTAAAAGTGTTGTATCTAGAGTGCCTATTACACGCCAAGTAATCGTTTTGGCTAAATGCCTTCTTACTGAAATAAACACTCCTCCTTTTGTATCCTTTACATATCCATATCGAAACCAAATTCTTTCATGAATAAAATACAGTATCATCTTAGTGATTACCTCTGTTCCTCCAATTGACAAGCCAATTAAAAGATTACCAGATACGAACCAACCAATAATCATAGTATCCAAGGTACCTACTATACGCCATGTCATGGTTTTGGCAAGATGCCTCTTTATCATTGGTGTTTCTTGCATAAAGGGCTAATAAGTTGAACTTGAAGAACTAATATTTTCTATTGGATGCCAGGTAGTTTTCACCTCATTTAGTGCTTTGATATAATATGGGTTCTCAAACTTAGATGCTTTTATTTCTTCATGACTCCAACAAAATACTCGTTTAACATTTTCTGTAGCTAAAGTTTCCAATTCAGCTCTATTAGTATGCTTACCTACTAAAATCAATGCATTAGAGTCCATATGAGAGGCAAAGTGACTAGAGAGCTCTTCTGCTTTTCCACTAAGAATATTAACCACTCCGTTCGGAACATCGGAATGCGCTAAAACCTCAGCAAAAGTTAAAGCAGAAAGAGATGCATTTTCTCCTGCAAGAATAACTATAGAATTACCACTCAATATAGAAGCAGAAACAACACTAATAAATTCGAAAAAACTTGTAAATGAATCTGAAAGAATAGAGATAACTCCCATGGGCTCAAGAATCGAAAAGTTAAAATGGTTGCTAGCAACTGGATTTACAGAGCTAAAGACTTGCTGGAGTTTATCTGTCCATCCGCTAAAATAAATTACCCTATCAATTGCTGACTCTACTTGACTCATAGCTTCTTTTTGACTTAAACCTTGCTCCTTTGCTATTAAGTCTGAAAACTCCTTTTTCCTAGCTTCAATATTTTCAGCTATCCGATATAGAATCTGCCCCCTATTGTATGCTGACCTATCTTGCCAAGAAGATTGAGACTTCCTAGCCGCTTTTATTGCGTTCCTAAAATCTTTTCTTGATGCTAAGCACATATTACCAATAAATTCACCAACAGCATCTTTGGCTTTAAAATATCTACCAGATTCTGTTCTTGGAAATTTCCCATCGATAAATAACTTATATGTTTTTAAAACTTCTACTCTAGCCATTTTTAATCCATTTTAAGATAAGCATCCAAACCTTGCAATCCTCCTTCTCTACCAAAACCACTTTCTTTAAATCCACCAAATGGTGAAGTGGGATCAAATTTATTAAAGGTATTTGCCCAAACAACTCCAGCCTTTAGTCTAGAGCTTAAATTGAAAGCTTTTGAACCTTTATCTGTCCAAACCCCTGCAGACAATCCATAAGGAGTGTTATTAGCTTTTTCTATTACCTCATCAATAGTTCGGAAAGTCTGTACAACAAGCACAGGTCCAAAAATTTCCTCTTGAGCTAATCTGCTAGATTGACTTACTCCCGTAAATATTGTTGGCTTACAATAGAACCCTTTTTTAGGAATACTCTGATTGGACTCAAAGCCCTTTAAACCCTCTTCTTTAGCTATTTTTATATACTTTTTTATTGTGTCTAATTGCTGCTTAGAATTGATAGCACCTATATCCGTATTCTTATCCATTGGATCTCCTACACTTAGTGTTTCTAATCTCCATTTCAATTTTTCAAGAACCTCCTTCTCTATGGATTCTTCTATAAATAGTCGCGAGCCTGCACAGCAGACATGGCCTTGATTAAAGAAAATTCCATTAATAATCCCTTCAACTGCCTGTTCAATTGGCGCATCTTTAAAAATAATATTTGCTGCCTTCCCGCCCAGCTCCAGAGTAGTTTTTACATTTCGACCAGCTACACTTTTTTGAATTAGCTTACCAACCTCAGTAGAACCTGTAAAGGCAATCTTATCAATATCTGGATGATTAACTAATTCTGCACCTGTTTCTCCTGCACCAGTTACAATATTTACTACACCAGGAGGCAATCCGGCATCTTGAATTAACTCTGCTAATTTTAATGCAGTCAAAGATGTAGTTTCCGCAGGTTTTAATACCACTGTATTCCCACAAGCAATAGCTGGAGCAATTTTCCAAGCTGCCATTAACAAAGGAAAATTCCAAGGAATTATTTGGGCTACAACCCCAATTGGTTTAACGCTTTTTCCAGGAAATGCATATTCTAATTTATCTGCCCATCCAGCATAATAGAAAAAATGTGCAGCTGCTAAAGGAATATCAATATCTCTAGACTCCTTAATGGGCTTTCCTCCATCAAGGGTTTCAATAACAGAGAATTCCCTCGCCCTTTCTTGGATTAGTCTAGCAATTCTAAAGATATACTTTGCTCTTTCTTTTGCTTGTAGCTTTTGCCATTGAGCTAGAGCAGATTTTGCAGATTTTACTGCCTGATCAATATCTTCTCTATTTGCTTCTGCAATCTTAGCAAGAAAAGTCTCATTGGCAGGATTGATAGAATCAAAATACTTAGCCGAACTACATTTTTGAAACTGTCCATTTATAAATAATTCATACTGCTCTTTTAAATCAATATGATCTCGACTCTCAGGAGCATCTGCATATTTCCAATCTGTTTCAAAATGGAGTGAAAAACTATTTGTTTTACTCATACTTAATCGTTTGAAAAATAATTAGAAGATTGATAAAAGCCTGTTTCTTGTTTTCTCAACTGCATCAGCAAATCATTTGCAAGCCTACTAGCACCAAATCTAAATTTAGAATTGTTTAACCAGTCTTGGCCTAAGGTTTCTTTTACCATAACTAAATAATGGATAGCCAATTTTGCCTCCGAAATCCCCCCAGCAGGTTTCATTCCTATTTTCAAACCTGTTTTTTTATAGTAATCTCTAATAGCCTCAAGCATACATAACGTAATCGGCATTGTAGCAGCAGAGGAAATTTTACCTGTGGAAGTTTTTATAAAGTCAGCTCCTGCATGAAGAGCGATATCACTTGCTAATCTTATATTATCTAAAGAGCCTAGTTCCCCGGTTTCTAATATCACTTTTAAGCTTACCTCCTTACAAAGCTCTTTTATGGTGGCTATTTCTTCAAATACATAGCTATACTCTCCCTGAAGAAACTTACCTCTGGAAATCACCATATCTATCTCATCGGCCCCTTCTTCAATTGCATACCTCACATCTTCTTTCTTCACCTTTAAACTACTCATCCCTGAAGGAAAGGCTGTAGCTACAGAAGCAACTTTGATATTACTTTTTGAAAGGGCTTGCTTTGCTACTCTTACCATATTGGGATAAACACAAACTGCTGCCACAGTTGGAACATCCATAAAATCGTGAGGTTTTTTTGCTTTTGCACAAAGCTGCTGCACCTTGCCAATCGTATCCTTCCCTTCTAATGTAGTGAGGTCAATCATACTTAAGGCTAACTTTAAAGCCTGTACCTTTGAGTCATTCTTTATACTTCTAGTAGAAAACTTTTGTGTCCTCTCAATCAGACCTATCTGATCTATTGGAGGAGAAACGAAATCGAAAGGATTAGTCAATTCTTAAAATTATTTAAGCTCAAAGATATTGAAATTGAGTGCTAAAGGACTTAATTATTTAAAGAAACCTTTAAGTCGCTTCATGCTTTTATTACTTTTGCGCTTTCTATGAAAAACGAAGGCAACAATATATTTTCAGTATTTGATGAAATCATTCCAAGAAAAGAAAAAGAGGAAAAATTAAATCAAAGATCAAAGGTAGTTTGGATGACGGGATTAAGTGGCTCTGGAAAAACTACGATTGCCAAAATAATTGAAAGGAAACTTCAAGAAAAAGGCTTTTTAAGTCAAATTTTAGACGGAGATAACATTAGAGCAGGAATAAATAGCAATCTTGGTTTTTCAGAAGAAGACAGAAAAGAAAATATACGTCGGATAGCAGAAGTGTCAAAGCTATTTTTGAATTGTGGAATTATCACCATCAATTGTTTTGTTAGTCCAACAATAGAGATAAGAGAATTAGCAAAAGTAATAGTTGGCGAAGAAGACTTTTTAGAGGTATTTATAGATACTCCTCTGGAAGAATGTGAAAAAAGAGATACGAAAGGTTTATACAAAAAAGCTAGAAAAGGTTTAATATCAGATTTTACAGGAATTAGTTCTCCTTTTGAAAACCCTGTTAATCCATTTATAAAAATAAATACAATAGGCATTACAGCCGAAGAATCTGCCGAGCAAGTTCTAAAAAGACTACTCCCAATTATTCAATACTAAGTGAATGAAAGCATATAATCTAACTCATCTAAAAGAATTAGAATCTGAAGCTATTTTTGTCTTAAGAGAAGTGGCTTCTCAATTTGATAATCCAGTTTTACTTTTCTCAGGAGGTAAAGACTCTATCGTTTGCGCACATCTTGCAAGAAAAGCATTTTTTCCTGCTAAAGTTCCTTTTCCTCTGATGCATGTAGATACTGGTCATAACTTTCCTGAAACGATCGAATTTAGAGATCAATTTATCGATAAAATCGGTGCTCAACTGATTGTGGCTTCTGTACAAGATAGCATAGACCAAGGTAAGGTAAGAGAAGAAAAAGGATTTAATGCTAGTAGAAATGCATTGCAAACCGTAACTCTTCTGGAAGCTATAGAGAATAATAAGTTTGATGCTGCTATTGGTGGCGCAAGGAGAGATGAAGAAAAGGCAAGAGCAAAGGAAAGATTCTTTTCACATAGAGATGAATTTGGACAATGGGACCCCAAAAATCAAAGGCCTGAACTTTGGAATATTTTCAATGGAATGAAGCACTTTGGTGAAAACTTTAGAGTATTCCCGATAAGCAATTGGACAGAAATGGACGTATGGCAATACATTTTACATGAAAGAATTGAATTGCCTTCTTTATATTTTTCTCATGAACGAAATTGCTTTATCAGAGATGGTGTAATAATGTATGCTACTGATGTTATTGAACGAAAAGACTCTGAAACAATTGAAAGAATGCAAATACGATTCAGAACTATTGGCGATATGACCTGCACAGGTGCTGTAGAATCAAATGCTGATTCATTGGAAAAAATAATTGAAGAAGTTGCTTCTACAAGAACTACAGAAAGAGGAACTCGTTCAGACGATAAAAGATCTGAAGCAGCAATGGAGGATAGAAAAAAACAAGGATATTTTTAAGAATAGGAAAAGATGGAAGAAGGATATTTAGATATGGAATTATTGCGCTTTTCAACAGCAGGAAGCGTTGATGACGGCAAGAGCACATTAATTGGTAGATTATTATATGATTCAAAGTCAATTTTTGAAGACCAATATGAAGCAATTGAAGCCAGCAGTAAGAAAAAAGGAGAAGGACAAGTAAACCTGGCACTATTAACTGATGGCTTAAGATCCGAAAGAGAGCAAGGCATTACGATTGACGTAGCTTATAGATACTTTGCTACCCCTAAAAGAAAATTTATCATCGCAGATACCCCCGGGCATATTCAATATACAAGGAATATGGTTACTGGTGCCTCCACTTCTAACCTATCTATTATTCTAATTGATGCTAGAAAAGGTATCATTGAGCAAACCTATAGACATACTTTCATAGCTTCATTACTTGGAATCCCACATATCGTATTCTGTATAAACAAGATGGACTTAGTGGATTATGATGAAGCTGTTTTTCAGAAAATAAAAAAAGATACAGAGGCCTTTGCTTCAAAGCTAGATGTAAAAGACATTCATTTTATTCCGATTTCTGCTTTAAAAGGAGACAACATAGTGAATAAGTCTGAAAACATGGATTGGTATCAAGGAAGCACCCTTTTATATTTATTAGAAAATATACATATTGGTAGCGACCACAATCATATAGATTGCCGCTTTCCTGTGCAATATGTTATCAGACCTCAGACAGATGAGTTCCATGATTATAGAGGATATGCAGGAAGAATAGCTGGTGGAATATTTAAACCAGGAGACAGTGTAGTAGCACTTCCATCAGGTTTTAGCTCAACAATTAAATCCATTGACACCATGGATGGTCCTATAGAGGAAGCTTTTGCTCCTATGTCTGTTACCATAACCCTTAATGATGAAATTGATATCAGTAGAGGGGATATGATTGTTAGAGAAAACAATCAACCTCGAGTTTCACAAGACTTAGATGTTATGCTATGCTGGATGAATGAGAGACCTATTCAATTAGGGGGAAAATATGCACTAAAACACACCTCAAATGATGTAAGATGTGTTATTAAAGATGTTAAATATAAAGTAGATATTAATACTTTGCATCGCATGGAAGAAGAGCAAAGTTTGGATATGAATGATATCGGTAGAGTTACAATCAGAACAACTAAGCCTCTTTTCTTTGATAATTACAAAAGAAACAGGAATACAGGTAGTATTATATTGATTGACGAAACTACCAATGAAACTGTGGCTGCAGGAATGATTCTTACTTAGATTTTTGAGATTTATCTAAAGCCTTGTTTAGTTTTTTGACTATTAGCTTTGGATCATAAACCTTCATTTCATCGAGTTCAAAAATGGAGTACAATTTATCTGAACTTAGATCCCTTAAGTAATATTCAAAAACTATTAGGGCATCTTCTTCAGGTTGATTCTTTAAGTGCTTGTATTTAAAAAGCTCACTGTCTAAAACGTATTTATACCCTTTATCTTTTAAAGATAGATACTCAGAAGGAGTTGAAATAGTATAGTCATAAGGGTATTGTTTAGCTGCAAACTCAAGCTGTTTATTATACTCTATAATCACCTCATTATGTGTTTTCTGCCTCAGAAGAACATATTCTTTTGCTGCTTCATTCTCTTCATCGGTGCCAATCTCAATTTTTTCATGCTCTAAGAAGATGATTTTAGAGGTCTCAATATCTTCAGGAATACCTTTAATAATTTCAACTTGTGCGCTAATTAACAAAGGGGATAAGAAGATAGCTATTACTAGTCCTTTAAAGAATTTATTCATCTGAAAATTGTTTTAATACCTTTCGGTATGCATTAAATAATTTTGATTTTGATACGAAGCCAACATAACGGCTGTCTTCAATTACAGGAAGATTCCAAGCCCCACTTCGATTAAACTTATCCATCACCTTATCCATAGAATCATTAGGTGCCACAAATTCTTCATAATCAGACATAATTTGAGCTGCAAGAACTTGATCGTACAATTCTGGTCGGAACATCATTTGTCGAATATCGTCTAATAAAATGATTCCAGCCAAATGTCCATTCTCTTTAGAAATTACAGGAAATATATTTCTTCTAGAATGAGAGACTACTTTAACTAATTGTCTCAAAGAATCGGTTTCATAAACACAATGAAAATCTGTTTCTACTTCTGTTTTGAGCTGCATTAATGTTAAAACGGCCTTATCCTTATTATGAGTAATTAACTCCCCTCTTTTTGCAAGCTGCAAGGTGTATAAAGAATGTTGATTGAAATACTTTGATGTCATAAATGAAATGGCAGCAGTAAGCATCAAAGGAATGACTAATTCATATCCACCTGTTATTTCAGCAATTAAGAAGAGAGCAGTTAAAGGTGCATGAATAATTCCTGCTATTACTCCTCCCATACCTACAAGGGTAAAGTTCCTTTCAGAAAGGTTAAACCACCCTAATAAATTAACCAGTTTAGCAAAAGCAAATCCCACGACAGACCCTATAAATAATGAAGGAGCAAATACGCCACCAATCCCACCGGCACCAAGCGTTACCGAAGTTGCTATTGCCTTAAAAAAAGCAAGTAGAAATAGAAAGCCTATTACTACCCAAATTTTATCTGAATACTGACTAAAGAAACTATCTTCGGTTAATGATGCAACATTGCCATTTAGCATGCTCTTAATTGCTCCAAAACCCTCGCCATAAAGTGGCGGGAAAATAAAAATCAAGATACCTAGAATGATAGATCCAAATAACATTTTACGGTAAGTACCCTTCATTTTTTCAAACGCGGTTTCTATATACCAGAAAGATTTACAGAAGTAAACAGAAACCAAACCTGAAAAAGCACCCAATAGAATATAGAAGGGCAAATCTCCAATAGTAAACCTTTCAATTACTTCTATATTAAAAAGAACTTCTTCTCCTAAAATAAAACTAGAAGTTAAGGCAGCAGACACCGATGCCATTAGCAGAGGTATTAATGAACCAGCTGTTAAGTCAAGCATGATAACTTCTAAGGCAAATACAATTGCAGCAATTGGTGCGTTAAAAATTCCCGACATTGCTGCAGCAGCTCCACAACCCAATAATAATGTGGTATTCTTATAATTTACTCTTCCTTTTCTAGCCAGATTAGATCCTATAGCACTACTTGCTCCAACAGTCGGACCCTCTAATCCAACTGAACCACCAAAACCAACGGTTATCATACTTGTTACCAAAGAAGCATATGTTGCACGCCTTGGCATCCTCGACTTTAATTTAGAAATGGCATACAGAGTTGATGGGATTCCAACTGCTATCTTTCCTTTTAACGCATATTTAACTATTAAGCCAGTTATGAGAATGCCAATTCCAGGGAAAATGAAATAAGCGATGTTAGTAATGTCATTTTCTGAAATTCCGGTAACCCAAACCTTAATCAGATGAACCATATTCTTCAAAAGAACAGCCGCAATACCTGAAGATAAGCCAACTAGAATACTTAGGAGTAAAATAAACTGGCGTTCACTTAAATATTTATGTTTCCAAAAAAGAAAAACTTTTATGTATAAGTCAATCTTATATGACATTTTAGCCCTAAAATGCGAAAGCTTTTCAAAGCTTAAACTTATCATCTCAGCTATTGGTATTTAAAGGGTTTTTAAAATGCACATCTCTTTGTGGGAATGGTATCGTAACCTCACTTTCTCTAAATGCCTTATCTATCGCGAACCTAAGATCACTTTTTACTACTTCAATTTTCCAAACTTCGTCTGACCAAAATATCAAATCAAAATTCAAGGAAGAATCATCAAATTCTTTGAACATTACAATTGGTTTTACCCTATTGGATATCGATTCATGATCGTTTCCACACTTAATAAGAATATCACGAACTTTTTCAACATCAGAGCCATATGCCACTCCTACCCCAACATGAAATCTTGTTAGTTTATTACTATTACTCCAATTTATAACTCGATCATTAATAAGTTGCGAATTGGGAACAATCAACACTATTCCATCTCTAGTTCTAACTTTTGAAGTTCTAAGGTTTATCTGTTTTACTACTGCAATAGTCCCATCGTCAAACTCGATAACATCTCCTATAACTACATCTCCTTCAAAAAGTAAAATAATACCTGAAATAAAATCCCTAAAGGCTTCTTGTAAACCAAAACCTAAACCCACAAATAATGCTGAAGAACCAATTAGCAAGGCGGTAGTATTTATTCCTATACTTTCTAGTGCCAATACAAAACCAATTACATATAAAATATATTTGCCAATTTGAACTAAAGCAACTTGCTTTCCCATTGAAATCCAATTCTTGTTAGCAAATCGTTTTGAAACTAATCTTTCAAGCGCTTTTATAGTTAAATGAACAACTATTAGGATTACAGCTAGGCTAACAATATTGTAAATAGAAATACTATGCCCTCCAAGCTCAATCAATTTAAACTCTAAGGCTTGTCTTATAGTTTCTAATATTTCTTTAAGCTTTTCCATTTAGCATCTTTATCTTAAAACGATTCTACCAAGTTCTTCAGCAAGTTTTATTTTAGCCACATTTAATTTTTGGATATCTCTTAATAAACTTTCGTGGTTTGACTCTTTGTCTTTAAGTTCTTCTTGCTTTAACTGTATTAACTCTATAACTTTCCCTAAACGCCAAGAACATATCCCTTTGTGAATCTTCTTAGGCAAAACCTCATCTTCTGTTATTGTCAGTATATTATGTTTATCCCTCCAATTAACACTTAAGGTGTATTTTTCCAAAAGACTTTCAATAACAAAACTGCTAATATCCTTTTCCTCTGAAGAAACTAATGACTGCTCTACTTTTTCGTAAGGCCTATGATTGTTCTCTTTGATGTAGTTATATATCTTTTGATAGGTTACATTATTAAAGCTCAAAGCATCTAATTCTATCTCATCGAAAATAAAATCTTTAACTGTCACAGAAATATCCTTTTCATCATCATCCTTTACGGTTATTTCGTTGGTTGCATATTTCAATAGAGTGATAATAATATCCTTCTCTTGATGATCCATACCGTTCTCTACTTCCTTCTCTTGCTTTGGTTGCAAGGAAAACTCCTCTTCTGGTGGCTGATAGTCATCTTGCTTGTATGGTTGAGATAAATTTCTTTTTCTTGCTCTATTTAGTTCAAAGAGCAATGTTTGTTCATCTATTTCTAATAACCTGCTGCATTCTTGAACAAATAAGGCTCTATTTATGGGCTCTGGAATAACACTAATAGAAGCCACAATATCTTTAATTAACGCTGCCTTCTTAATTGGGTCGCCTTCCGTTTCTTGAAGAAGTAAATCTGTTTTAAAGCTGATGAAATTTTTAGATTCATTTGATAGAAATTTATTTAGATCTTCTGTACTATGCGCTTTAGCAAATGAATCTGGGTCTTGTCCTTCAGGAAATCTTACAACTTTTACATTTAGCCCTTCTGAAAGAATCATATCAATCCCTCTAAAAGAAGCCTTTATACCTGCCGCATCACCATCAAATAGTATAGTAATATTTTGACTGTAGCGCTTTATCAGTCTAATCTGCTCCGCTGTTAAAGAGGTACCGGAAGATGAAACCACATTTTCTATTCCACATTGATGGAAGGAAATAACATCTGTGTAACCTTCTACCAAATAGCAATTGTCATTTTCTATGATGCTTTTCTTAGCATAATTTAAACCATAGAGAACTTTACTTTTTGAATATATATCTGATTCCGGCGAGTTTAAATACTTAGCTTCTTTTTTATCGGATTTTAAAGTTCTTCCTCCAAAAGCTATAACCCTCCCGGATATATTCTTAATTGGAAATATCACCCTACCCTTAAATCTATCAATCTTCTTAACTACTTCCTCTTTCTCATTTCTTTTAACTATCGTTAAGCCTGTTTTTTCTAGGTATTCTAATTTATAACCACTTTCAATGGCTGAGTTTGTAAAAGCCTCCCATTGATCAAGAGCATAACCTAAATTAAATTTTTCTATAATCTCTTCACGGAAGCCCCTCTCTTTAAAATAACTTAATCCAATTTGCTTGCCTTCTTCAGACTTATGGAGCTGATCTATGAAATAATTCTCTGCAAACTGGGAGACTAGAAACAAGCTCTCCTTTTCGTTTCCTGCTTGCAGCTGTTCTGGACTTAACTCCTCCTCTTCAATTTCAATATTATACTTATTAGCAAGGAAACGAAGCGCTTCAGGGTAGCTATATTGTTCATGATCCATAATAAAATTAACGGAACCCCCACCTTTGCCACAACCAAAGCATTTGTAAATACCTTTTGCCGGAGACACAGTAAAAGAAGGTGTTTTCTCATTATGAAATGGACAAAGACCTAGAAGGTTAGCTCCTCTTTTTTTGAGCTGAACATACTCCCCCACCACTTCATCAATGGCAGCAGTTTCAATTATCTCATCTACTTTATCCTTAGGTATCAAATTGTATTTATTAACTTTAAGGAAGACTGTAAATTAATACAGAATCCTTCCTAGTAAGAGGCTTATCGAAATCAATTTCGTCTTTAAAGGTACCATCTTCATTCCAAATCTTCCAAACACCAATTCTCTTATGATTTTTATAATCTCCTTGTAGTTTTTTCTTGCCATTTTCATAGTACACGATAGAATACCCGTCTCTTTTACCTCTTTTATATCTTCCTTCGCTCCACTTTATTCCAGATTTGTAATAAAAATTCCAAACGCCATGTCTTTCTCCATTTAGCAATATCCCTTCTATCTTTTTTACCCCATCATCATAATACTCAACATAGTTTTTTTCAACTTTTGGCTCAACTACTTTATTCTCTTTTGAATTGCTACCGCAGGCAAAATTTAGCGCTATTAATAAAGGTAAAAAATAAATTCTCATTAGTGTTCTCTATTTACAGTATACAAAACTAAACCCTCCAACGAATTTCTTGCTTCATTTTCTGGAAACTCTTTTAAAATTTTTAAAGCTTTATCTTTAAACTCAATCATCTTTTCTGTAGCATACTCAATTCCTCCATTATCAAAAACAAATTGAATTACCTTGGCAACTTTCTTATTATCATTGTTATTGTTTTTTACAATTGAAATCACCCTTTTGGCTTCGGATTTATTTGCTTTACTCAGGGCATGGATCAATGGCAAAGTCATTTTCTTTTCTTTAATGTCAATGCCAAGTGGCTTCCCAATTTTATCTGAAGACCCATAATCGAATAAATCATCTTTTATTTGAAAACATATACCTACATATTCTCCAAATTGCCTCATCTTCTCAACAACTTCTGCATTTTGCTTGGCAGACTCAGCACCTGTAGCACAACAAGAAGCAATTAATGTGGCAGTCTTTTTTCTAATAATATCAAAGTAGACCTCTTCCTTTATATCCAGCTTTCTTGCTTTTTCAATCTGCAAAAGTTCTCCTTCACTCATTAGTCTAACGGAATGACTAACTATTCTGAGCAATTCAAATTCATTCTTCTCTACAGAAAGTAATAGACCTCTAGATAAAAGATAATCCCCTACTAAAACGGCTATTTTATTTTTCCATAATGCGTTGATACTAAAAAACCCTCTTCTTTTGTACGATTCATCTACTACATCATCATGAACCAAAGTTGCAGTATGCAACAACTCTATTAAAGAGGCCGCGGTATAAGTAGATTCATTGGTCTCACCGAATAACTTGGCACTCAGAAAGACAAACATAGGTCGCATTTGCTTGCCCTTGCGTTTAACAATGTAGTGGGTGATTTTATCCAATAAAGGCACAGTACTTTTCATGCTAGATCGAAAGTGCTTTTCGAAAGCTTGCATTTCTTTTTCTATTGGACTTTTTATCTTTTTTATGCTTATCGACATAGAACAGTAAAAATACTCTATTACAACATTACAGCCTTGTTCTTGTTGGCCAATTGTCCGCAAGCAGCATCAATATCTTTCCCTCGACTTCTTCTTATATTGACAATTAAGTTTTTACTTTCTAAATATGCAGCAAAAGCATCCACATTCTGTGGTTCAGCTTGCTGAAACTCTCCATCATCAATTGGATTGTATTCTATTATATTTATTTTGCATGGAACCGCTTTACAAAACTCAGCAAGCTCTTGAGCATCTTCAATTTGGTCATTAAAATCCTTAAAAATTATATATTCATAAGTAACTCTAGTCTGTGTTTTCTCATAGAAATATATTAAAGCCTCCTTTAAAACCTCTAAATTATTTTGCTCATTTATAGGCATTATTCTATTCCGCTTCAGGTCATTTGCAGCATGTAGCGATAAAGCAAGGTTAAACTTAACTTCATCATCTCCTAGTTTCCTAATCATTTTAGCGATTCCGGCTGTAGATACTGTAATCCTCTTTGGAGACATTCCTAAGCCATCTTTTGAGGTTATTTTTTCAATAGATTTTAATACTTGACTGTAATTTAACAAAGGCTCTCCCATTCCCATATATACAACATTTGAGAGAGGTCTTTGGTAATGTTTTTCTGCTTGCTCTTTTATTATAGCAACTTGATCATATATCTCATCAAAATGTATATTTCGCATTAGTTTCAACTTACCTGTTGCACAAAAGGCACAATTTAAACTACAACCAACTTGGGAGGAAATACATGCTGTCATGCGTTTATTTGAAGGTATAAGAACTCCTTCTGTAATTCTTCCATCCGCAAGCTTGAATGCATTTTTAATGGTAGTATCATCACTAATTTGCTCCTCAGCAACTGAAACTGCAGGAAGAGTAAAATTATTTTCTAATAATTCTCTAGTTTTTATTGAAAGGTTAGTCATTTCTTGAAATGACCTAGCAGACTTAATCCATAACCATTCATAAAGTTGTTTAGCTCGAAAAGGTTTATCACCATTCTCAATAAAAAACTCTTTTAGTTCTTCTAAAGATTGATGACGAATATTTAGCTTGGAATTAATCTTCATGCTAGGCAAAGTTAATCTTTATTTTTGCCCCTGTGAAAATAGACTACCTACATACAGATTACCTTTTTACAGGAGATGGGAGTGTAATAAAAAATGGGTTTATTGGCATTGATGAGAATGGAACAATTAAGGAATTGGGAATTACAAATGATTCCATAAAGACCAAAGGAAAATACTTAGAAGGCGGAATTTCTCCTGCATTCATTAATACTCATTGCCACTTAGAACTATCTCATTTAAAGGATAAAGTCGAAAGAAAAACAGGCCTTGTAGGCTTTATCAAAAAACTTCAATCTATAAGAGATACAAATCTTGATAATGTGGCAAATTCTATGCAAGATTCTGATATTGCCATGTGGGAAGAAGGCATAGCAGCTGTTGGAGATATTTCTAATAGTGAAATAAGCTTCGAAACAAAAGCTCACTCAAAACTTAACTATGTTACTTTTATAGAACTATTTGGCTTCGATGATAAGAAAGCAAAGCAACTATTTGAGAAAGGATCACAATTATATACCAAGGCAAAAGAATTAGGCTTGAAAGCCAATATAGTTCCTCATAGTCCTTATTCTGTTTCTAGAAAACTGTTAGAATTGATTTTCCATTCCTCAAATGGAGCAACAGTTAGTATTCATAATCAAGAAACTTCCTCAGAAAATGAAATGTATATAAAAGCTAAAGGGAAGCTTATGGAAATGCTAAATGAATTTAATATAGATACTTCTAATTTTAAATCTAATGGCAAAAGCTCTCTTTTAAGTTATTTGAATTTAATCCCTAAGGAAACTCCTCTTCTTTTAATTCATAATACTTTTAGTTCTGAAAATGATATAAAAGTGGCCTCTCAAAAGCATCCTAATATTTTTTGGGGCCTTTGTCCTAAAGCTAATCTCTACATAGAAAACAGACTACCTCAGATTGATCTCTTTTACAATGAAAATTTAAAATGTACTATCGGAACAGATAGTTTGGCTTCAAACAACAAGTTATCTATCTTGGATGAACTAAAAACTATTCATAATAAATTCCCACTTATCCCTCTTCCTAAATTAATAGAATGGGCTTGTAAAAATGGTGCAGATGCGTTGCAATTAGAAGAATTAGGAATCTTTGAGAAGGGTAAAAAACCTGGAATCGTCCATTTAAAAAACCTCACTAAGGATGGAAATCTTAAAAAAGAGACTACTGTGAAAAGGGTTTACTAGTTTTTTCTCAAGCCAAGAATAGATTCTGCAATTTTTAATTCGTGAGGGTAGGTAATTTTAATATTTTCTTGATTTCCACTACATAGATTAACTACTCCTCCATTCGCTTCAAAAACAGAAGCGTCATCTGTAAACTCAGTTCGAAATTCTTTAAGATAAGCTTCCTTTATAAGGCTTGATTGAAAACATTGAGGAGTTTGAACTAACTTAAACTGAGTCCTATCTACGGAAACTGAAGAGTGATGTTCTAGCTTCCTTAAAGAATCAGAGCAATCAATTACCGGTATAGCACTCCCTTCCTCTTCAGCCAGTAGAAATACATTTTTAATTGTATTCTGAGAAACTAATGGTCTAACAGAGTCATGAATTGCGACCAAAGCATTATCCGGAATGAATTCTAATCCAGACTTAACTGATTCAAATCTACTATCTCCACCAATGGCTACAATCAATTTTGAATAAATTGTTTTTGCAGTAATATCTTTCCAATAATTTAACTGATTCTTTGGTAATACAACTACTAGTTTTGAAGCATCTAATGATGAGAGAAAAACATCAATGGAATGAAAAATTATTTCTTTACCTGCAATCTTTATAAATTGTTTCGGCAAGTTACTGTCCATTCTTTCTCCCTTACCTCCGGCAACAAGAATGACAAATTTTTCCAATTTTAGATAATTAGCATTGCATCACCATAGCTATAAAAACGATATTTCTCTTTTATAGCTTCTTTGTAGGCTTTCATCACTAAATCATAGCCTCCAAATGCTGCGGTCATCATTAATAAAGTAGATTCTGGCATATGAAAATTAGTAATCATCATATCTGCGATACTAAAATCATATGGTGGGAAAATAAACTTGTTGGTCCATCCTTTATAAGGCTTTAGAAATCCATCTGTTGAAACAGAAGTTTCAACAGACCTCATAGAGGTGGTTCCAACTACACAAATTTTATTCTTTCTCTTTTTAGCATTGTTGATCATGTCAACGGTTGATTCAGGAATATTAACTTCTTCTGAATCCATCTTATGTTTGGTTAAATCTTCAACCTCAACTGGTCTAAAAGTTCCCAAGCCAACATGAAGAGTAAGTTTCGCAAACTCAACTCCTTTTATTTCTAATCTCTTTAAAAGGTTTTTGCTAAAATGCAAACCAGCTGTTGGCGCTGCAACTGCTCCCTCCTTATCTGCATAAACAGTCTGATACCTATCTTCATCTTCTGGTTCAACTTCTCTCTTTATATATTTAGGAATTGGAGTCTCCCCTAAAGATTCTATAATCTTTTTGAATTCGTCATGGGTTCCATCGAATAAAAACCTAAGAGTTCTGCCTCTAGAGGTTGTATTGTCTATTACTTCAGCTACTAAATCATCATCTCCAAAATAAAGTTTATTTCCTATCCTAATCTTTCTAGCTGGATCTACTAAAACATCCCATAATAGATTCTCACTGTTAAGTTCCCTTAATAGGAAAACTTCAATTTTAGCGCCTGTTTTTTCTTTGTTTCCATATAATCTTGCAGGAAATACTTTGGTATCGTTCATTACAAGCACATCTCCCTCATCTAAATAATCTTGAACATCTTTAAAAGTTCTGTGCTCAATGGTTCCTTCCTTTCTATTTACCACCATTAACCTTGACTCATCACGGTTTTCACTAGGGTACTCCGCTAATAATTCAGCAGGAAGGTCAAATTTAAATTTAGATAATTTCATAGTTTATACTACTTTATTAGGACTCAAAAAAAATGAGGGGCAAATTTAATAAAAACTGCCTTACATCTCTACTTCCATTTTTCTGCTTAAATCTTAGCCTCCCATTCTGCAATAGTGTCGGCATTTTGAACAGAAAAATCCCCTATTGCAGTTCTTCTTAACTCCTTTAAATAGCCACCAACACCTAGATATTTACCATAGTCACTAGCAATTGAACGTATATAAGTTCCTTTAGAACAATGAATATGAAAATGCACATCAGGCAATTCTATTTTGGTAATTTTAAAAGAATAGATTTGAACTAGATTTTCTTTCAACTCTATATCATCTCCTTTTCTTGCATGTAAATAGGCTCTTTTACCATTTATCTTCTTAGCAGAAAAAAGAGGAGGAACTTGTTTTATTTCTCCTATAAAATTCTCAACTGCACTATTTAGCAATTCTTTATTTAAATGGTCTGTTGAACTTTGAAATTCGATTTCTGTTTCTAGATCAAAGGAAGGAGTTGTTGAACCTAAACAGATTACCCCTTCATATTGCTTGCTTTGATTTTGTATTTCGCTTATTGATTTTGTTTTCCTTCCTGTACATATAATAAGCAATCCTGATGCTAAAGGATCTAAAGTACCTGCATGACCTACCTTTAACTTTTTCAGTCCAATTAACTTGGTTAAGTTGTATCTAATTTTTTTAACTACGTCAAAAGAGGTCCACCTTAGAGGTTTATCAATTAAGATAATCTTTCCATGAACGTATTCATTATCTATTTCCAATAGGAATTATGAATTAGATCGCTGGTCTGACTTTTTTAGGATGGCATAAATAGCCAAAGCAAAACCAATTAAAACTACTATTGGAGCAAGAGTAATTCTTCTAAAAGAAAATAATTCATCATAGTTAAAAACGGTAGGATCATCTGAACCTCCTCCTAACATTAACAAATAACCAATAACTATGATTGCTGCCGAGATTCCAAATAAAATATAGTTTATTCTCGCAAAAGCAAATTGTTCTTCTTTCTTTTCACTCATAACCTTTAGTATAAATCACCACTCTGCATCTTTAGAAATTTAGATACAGCCATTGATGTGGAGAACCACGAAATTACTATTCCTAGCACAATTACACTAAGGAATAGAATGATATAATCGTTAAAGTTTTGTAATTCTATGAATTCTGGTATATTATTCTGAACAGAATAGATAACTCCTAAGAGCAATAAAAGAGAAATAACCCCACTCAAAAATCCATTTAAAATACTTCTTAAAATAAATGGCCTTTTAATAAATCCTCCTGTTGCTCCTACTAATTGCATTGTCTTTATTAAAAACCTTTTACTGTAAATGGCTAATCTGATGGTGTTATTTATAAGGGCGATTACTATAATTAATAATAATAAACTAAAGCCTAATAAAACCACTCCAATTTTTCTAATATTCCTGTTCACTTCAGACAGCAAGTCTTTCTGTATAACCACCTCTTTAACCAATGGAGACTTTGATAATTCTTTTTCAATTTTTGAAATATTTTCAGATTCTGCAAAATCTGCATTCAAAAACACATCAATACTTGCTGTTAGAGGATTAAACCCAAGAAAGTCTACAAAATCTTCTCCTAAATCTTTTTTCATCAAATCAGCAGCCTCTTCAGAACTTACAAAAACGGTTCTTTTCACATATTCTTTAGACTCTAAAGATGATTGGAGTTCATTTATTTGAGATTGCATAACATTCTCTTTTAAATAAAGAGATAAACCAATATTTTCTTTTACATAATTAGAAACTCTTTTAGCATTTAAAAGTATTAAGCCCAACATTCCAAGCATAAATAGCACTAATGAAATACTAATAATAGTAGATAAATAAGAAGTTTTTACTTTTCCCTTGAAAGGTTTCTTTTCACTCTTAACCATGAACCTATTTTAAAATAATTAAGCCTGTTTTTATTTAGCTCTCAACACTCCCAACCTTTGAGCAATATCTTGTCCAAACTCTCTAATTTCGTTTGCTATCGAATGCTCTCCAGTTGCTCTCTCAAAGCTATCTGCCAAGGTAATAATATTCTGACAAGTAAATTTTTTCATTTCATCTACCATCATAGATTTTGTCCACAAATCTATTCTTAAGGTATTATTCTCTTCTTCATCCCAAATTGCAAGCATTGCAGCTTTTGAATTGTTCTCTCCACTTTTGTCTGAATCTTCAGCTTTCCAACTTATCTTGTTAGGAACCATATTTTCATCCATGCTTATATCGAAATGAATACTTGATTTATTCTCTTTCATAACTTTGGTTTATATCTTGAATCTTGAAGGATTTTATTTGAATTTTCTATTTGCATTAATTGCTCTAGAGATACTTTTGAATGCTTTTCCATAAAAGCATTTACTATTTGATATCCCACCCACTGACCAACTCTTCCAGGGCTACCTTCAGGGAAACCTGGTATAAATGGTGCATCTCCCATGTATTTTCTAATTTGAAAATTTTTGTCGCTAAAAAGTAGCTCCATATCAATAAAATGAGCCCATATTTCCTTTTCATTTTTTTCACACCAAAGTAATTCCTCTTCCTTATAATTAAAAATGAGGTGAGTGGGGACTTCTGGCAATAGACTCTTTGTTAAATAAAGTATTTTACCATTAAAAATCATCTGATCTAGTAATTTAGAACCCTCACTGCCTTCAAACTCCGAAGTTAACCAAGCTTTTAGAGCATCAGAAACCATGTACTCCTTGCTAAATTTTTGAAATAAATATTTAGGTATTCCTACTTGAGGATACAAACTAAAGTCATTCCCTAGATAATTATCTAAACCTATTACCAAAAGACTATCATCCGTAGCAGTTGAGTATGTAAATGCAGAAATCATAGTCCTTATTCTAGGTAATTGATTTTGAGGAAAGAAGTAATGAAACCTACTTAAACCAAGGTTTAAGATCTCTATTTCTTTTTCCAAACTACCCATCGGATAAACAATAGAAACTGTATCCAATAAATCCTTTATGTTTTTATCCTTTAAAAAATCAATGAAAGTCTCTTTATTGCTTTTTGGACCTATCTCATCAAATCTCATTATTGCTTTTACATAAAGCGGATATAGGTTGGGGAATTCTTTTTCCAATTGATTTAATTCCTCTTCACTAACTTCACCCTCACTAAGTTTTACGAGGCTTTGATCAAACCTTTTAAAATCTATTTCTAAAAGCTGAAAATCCTCTCCTACTTCCCATTTATGGTCATTACAAGAAACTAAAATCAAAAAAAGAATAAATACAATTATCGAATAGACTCTCACTTAGCTAAAAAACAAATAGATTTGTAGTAAAGAATGCGTTCAAAATTATGAAAAAGATACTTCTAACTATTATTCTAAGCTCCTTCATTTTCACAGCTTGGTGTCAATCAAATTTTAAATTAGGTTTAAGAGTTTCTCCTAATATAGGATGGTCAAACCCAAGCAGCAATGGTGCTGAAAGTTTAGGCAGCAAGCTAGGTTATAGCTTTGGCTTATTTGGAGATTTTCATTTTGCCGATAATTATGCTTTTCATACTGCATTGTACCTAACAACTTTTGGTGGTCAAATTAAATACCCAAGTTCAGCGGAAGTATTTGATGTTAATGGGTCTACCAATTTAGGAAAGACTGAAGCAAATTTTAGTGCGAATTACGTTGAAATTCCATTAGCCTTAAAATTGAAAACTAATGAAATAGGTTACATTACTTATTACGGTCTTTTTGGAACTAGTTTAGCCATTAACTATGATGCAAAAGCCGACTTGAGTTATACCTCCGAAAACGGAGGTCGAAATTTCTCAGAGGACAACTCAGATTTTAGTGACAATATCAACTTGTTCCGAGCTGGTCTGCTTGTTGGGTTAGGTTTAGAATACAATGTTTCTGGAAATACTGCTTTGGTTTTTGGAATTCACTACAATAATGGTTTTACGAACATTTTTGATGAAAAGATTTCAAGAGTTGATAGTGATGGCAATGCTATTTTAAATGAGTCTCAAGACCTTAAAGGTCAAAACAACTTTCTAACTTTCGAGATTGGAGTAATGTTTTAGGGCTGCATCAATGAAAATTGCTTTAGCTCAATTAAACTATCATATTGGAAATTTTGAATCTAATTTTCAAAAGATTTCTAAAGCTTGTAAGGCTGCTATAAAAGAAAAAAGTGATTTAATCATTTTTTCGGAATTAGCAATTTGCGGATATCCACCTAGAGACTTTCTAGAATTTGATGATTTCATTCTTAAGGTTGAGGATTATTTAAAGAAGATATCCAATTTAAGCAATGAAATTGCGATAATTATAGGAGCTCCTAGCAGAAATCCTAACAAAAAAGGGAAACCTTTGTACAACTCTGCATTTTTCTTGAATAATGGCAAAATTGAATCTGTTCACCATAAAAGTCTGTTACCAAACTATGATATTTTTGATGAATACAGATACTTCGAATCTGGAAAACATAACCAATTTGTTGAATTCAAAGGAAAAAAGCTAGGCATAACTATTTGCGAAGACATTTGGAACGTAGAAGGGAGCTATCTATATAGCTCATCTCCTTTAGATGAATTAAGCAAGAATAATCTTGATTTAATTATCAATATTGCGGCATCTCCATTTTCCTACAAGCAAATTGAAAGGAGAAAGAAAGTATTTGACTATAATATCAACAAATACAAAACTCCAATAGCTTATGTAAATCACATAGGTGCGCAAACAGAATTAATTTTTGATGGAGGAAGCTGTTTTATTGATAAAGAAGCAAAAGCATATTCTAATTTAAATTACTTTGAAGAAGGCATTGACTATCATCAATTAGGTGAAACAAGCACTAAAGAAGTTCTACTTCCCTCTAAATACGAGAGAATATACGCTGCAATTATTACTGGTTTGCACGATTACTTTAAAAAACTTGGATTTCAAAAAGCAACTCTAGGATTAAGTGGAGGAATAGATTCAGCATTAACTTTAGCATTAGCTGCAGATGCTTTAGGCCCTGAAAATCTTATCCCAATTTTATTGCCCTCTCAATTTTCTTCTTCTCATTCTATTACAGATTCGATAGAACTATGTAAAAACCTTAATTGCAACTTTCATCAGATAGAAATAGAGAGCATTTTTGATCAATTTTTAAATCAACTAGGTCCTTTATTTAAAGGGACAGATTTCGATTTAACGGAAGAAAATATTCAATCTAGAATAAGAGGTACTTTATTAATGGCATATTCCAACAAATTTGGTGCAATTTTATTAAACACTTCTAATAAAAGTGAAATAGCAGTAGGCTACGGCACCTTATATGGTGATATGGCAGGTGGTATTTCCGTTATTGGAGACCTTTATAAAACGGAAGTTTATGAACTTTCTAAGTTTATTAATAGAAACAGAATAATTATACCTGAGCATATTTTAATCAAGGAACCATCAGCAGAACTTAGACCAGACCAAAAAGATTCTGATTCACTTCCTAATTATGAAGATTTGGATAGAATCCTTTTCGAATACATAGAAAATAGAATGAGCCCTTCTGGTATTATTAAATTAGGCTTGGATAAAGAATTGGTGCTTAAAACTCTTAAAATGGTAAATATTAATGAGTATAAAAGACATCAAACGGCTCCAATTCTAAGAGTATCGGAAAAAGCTTTTGGAATGGGAAGAAGAATGCCAATTGTTGGCAAATATCTATCCTAAGCTACTTCCCAAACATTACTTCCACTTAGAAGTAAATCTAAATTCCCTACCCCTTTTTTCTCAACAGCTTCTTTAATTTGGGATTCCATTAATTCTTCATATCTGAACCTATCCTCAGAATAAAATACGCCAAAAGGTCTTGGAAGATGTCCTTCAACCGATGGGTCATCAAAAAATGAAGTCAATAATTGTGCTTTGAATTTATCGTGCTCATTATGTATCCACAGATCGTTTTTGCTTACCTCATTAAGTGAAACAACCGTTGGCTCAGAACCTACAAGTCTTATTCCTTTATCATCTTCTTTACCAAATACAAGAGGCTGACCATGTTCTAGCATTAATACCTCATCATCTTTCGTGGCCTTATCTGTATACACTTCAAAAGCACCATCATTAAACACATTACAATTCTGATAAATCTCAATAATAGAAGTTCCTATATGTTTACTTCCTTTTAAAAGTATTTCTCTTTGGTGTTTTGGATCTCTATCCATTGTTCGAGCAATGAATGTAGAATCAGCACCTAAACATAATTTTAAAGGATTGAATGGATGATCAATAGAGCCTACAGGAGTTGATTTTGTTATCTTACCTTCTGGAGATGTTGGAGAATATTGTCCTTTGGTTAATCCATAGATTTCATTATTAAAGAGAAGAACATTTAAATCAAAATTTCTTCTAATCATATGAATCAGGTGATTACCCCCAATCGATAAAGCATCCCCATCTCCTGTTATTACCCAAACACTTAATTCAGGCCTACTTATTTTTAATCCACTTGCGATAGCTGTTGCTCTTCCATGTATACTGTGCATTCCATAAGTATCCATATAATATGGAAACCTAGAAGAACATCCAATTCCAGAAATAAAAACGATATCCTCTTTACTTCTACCCAATTCAGGCATTATAGATTGAACCTGCTTTAATATAGAATAATCTCCACATCCAGGACACCATCTAACATCCTGATCAGTAGCGAAATCTTTTGCTGTATAAACTAATTGCTCTGCCATAATTAATCTTTCAAATGCAATTTAATTGCGTCAATAATTTCATCTGTTGTAAAAGGTATTCCTTTTACCTTATTTATACCTTTAGCATCAACCAAATACTTATCTCTAACTATCTTTAAAAGCTGACCTCTATTCATTTCTGGAATAATAACCGTTTTAAAGTCTTTTAGAATATCGCCCAAATTATTTGGAAATGGATTTAAATAACGAACATGAGCATGACCAACTTTCAATCCATCTTCTACACATTGCTTTACTGCTGTTTTAACAACCCCATAAGTTGATCCCCAAGAAAGAACTAAGACATCTCCATCTTCTACTCCATTATTGATAGGCTGTAAAGGAATACTATCTGCAATCTTCTTTACTTTTTCTTCCCTAATTTCTACCATTAATTGATGATTATCGGGATCGTAAGAAACATTTCCAGTTTCATTTTCTTTTTCCAATCCACCAATTCTATGCTCTAAGCCGGAAGTTCCGGGCAGAGCCCATTCTCTTACTAATTTCTCATCTCTTTTGTATGGTAAATAAGCTTCTTGTCCTTTTTCCTTTTTAATTTTTGGAATAATTGGCTTAAGCTTATCTTTTGTTGGAAAGTTCCAAGGTTCAGATCCATTTGCAATGTATCCATCAGAAAGAAAAATAACAGGTGTCATATGCTCCACAGCAATTCTACAAGCTTCATAAACAGCGTTGAAGCAGTCAGAAGGCGAAGATGCTGACACTATAGGAATAGGTGCTTCTCCGTTTCTTCCGTACATAGCTTGCAACAAATCTGATTGTTCAGTTTTTGTTGGTAAACCCGTTGATGGCCCTCCCCTCTGCACATTACAGATAAGCATTGGAAGCTCTAGAATAGTCCCTAAGCCTAAAGCTTCTCCTTTTAGTGCAATTCCTGGTCCTGAGGAAGCAGTAACTCCAAGTTTCCCTCCAAATGAAGCACCAATAACTGAACAGATAGCTGCTATTTCATCTTCAGCTTGAAAGGTTTTAACTCCAAAATTCTTGTGCTTTGCTAATTCGTGTAAAATGTCTGATGCAGGTGTTATAGGATATGAACCATAGAACAAATCTAATCCAGATTTTTGTGAAGCTGCTATAATACCTAAGGCAGTTGCCTGATTTCCCATGATATTTCTGTACTTACCTTTTTTTAATTGAGCTGCTTTTACATTATATCTGGATGTGAAAGTTTCACTTGTATCCGCAAAGTTGTAACCTGCCTTAAGCACTTTGATATTAGCATCTCTTAAATCAGGTTGTTTTGAAAATTTTTCCTTTATAAACTCTTCTGTTGCTGTTAAATTTCTATTGTACATGTAGTACAAAAACCCTAAAACAAACATATTTCTAGATCGATCAACTTCTTTCTTCCCAAGCCCACTATCAACTAGGGTAATCCTAGTCATCTTACTTACATCTATTTGAATGCATCTAAAATCATTCAGAGATCCATCCTCAATTGGACTTACATCATAATCTGCAAGTTTTAAGTTTCTTGCATTAAAACCATCTGTATTAAGAATTACAGTTCCATTCTTTTTTAATCTCGGAAAATTAACTTTGAATGCGGCTGCATTCATGGCTACTAAAACATCACAATTGTCTCCAGGTGTAGATATTTCTACACTGCCAAAATGTAATTGAAAGCCTGAAACTCCTGCAAGAGTTCCTTGCGGAGCTCTTATCTCAGCAGGGAAATTAGGGAACGTACTAACATCGTTCCCAAACAAAGCATTTGTATTGGTAAATTGAGTTCCGGTTAACTGAATTCCATCTCCAGAATCACCTGCAAACACAATAGTAACTTCCTTCTTTTCTTCTACTACTTTTGACATTCTATGCTTTTAATAATATCAGACAAAAATACTCAGATTTGGTTCCCCTTGATAACGTAAAAAGTTTAGAGTTCTCTTAATAAATTTTACATACTTTTAATGCTGAATTATTTTTTAATTAATATTTATATGAAAAAAATTTTAATGACAGTTATGGGACTTATTCCCATGCTTGCTTTAGCCGGTGGTTACCAGGTTAACCTCCAAGGCAATAAGCAGACCGGTATGGGCCACCTTGGAACAAGTTTTTACTTAGGTGCCTCTAGTACATATTTCAATCCTGCAATGATGGGATTAGATTCAAACAAGTTTAGTTTCGAAGTAGGTGGATCTGCGATTTTGGGTTCCGTAACCTACCAAAATCAAGAAACAGGAATTTCTGAATCTACAGATAACCCTGTAGGTACTCCATTTTATTTTTATGGAACTTACAAGATAAATGAAAAGCTTGCAGCAGGTATTGGAGTATATACTCCTTTTGGAAACTCTGTAAAATGGGGAGATGATTGGTCTGGCAAAAATCTAATTCAAGATATAAGCCTGAGAGCAATTTACATTCAACCTACATTGTCTTATAATATCAATGATAAAATTAGCCTAGGAGCTGGTATGACTTATGTGCTTGGATCTTTTGAAATTAATAGAGCGGTTCCTGCGCCAATAGGTAATAACAACTCTTCAAACTTGCAAGGAAGTGAAACAGGCATTGGATTTAATGCTGGGATTTATCTACAGCCTACGGAAAAGTTATCCATTGGCTTAACTTACCGTTCTCAAGTAGATATTGAGTTAGAAGATGGAGATATCGATTTTACTGTAGACCCTGCACTTCAAGCAGCATTTCCTGATGGAAAATTTGCAGCAACACTTCCGCTTCCTGCAACCACAACTTTGGGTATTGCTTATCAAGCTAGTGAGAAATTATTACTTTCTGTTGAAGGAAGTTTCGTAGGGTGGAGCACTTATGAATCACTAGATTTTGATTTTGAAACCAATACGAGTTCATTAGAAGATTCCAAAAATCCCAGAAATTATGAGGATGCGATTATTGTGAGGGTAGGTGGACAATATATGGTCAACGATGCTTTTGCTTTGAGAGCAGGTTTCTACTATGACCAATCTCCTGTTACGGATGAATTTTTTAATCCCGAAACACCAAACTCAGATAATCTTGGCTTTACTGCAGGTTTATCCTATAATATCAATGATAACTTTGGCATTGATGCCTCTTTCTTATACATAGCCGGTTTAGAAAGAGAATCTGAATACCAACCTTCAGGTTTTGGCGGGAAATACAAAGGAACTGTAATCATTCCTGGAATTGGATTGAACTATAAATTTTAAGATTAAGAATTATGAAGACAAATAAACTTTTATATATACTGCCAATAGCCTTAGGCTTAGTAGCTTGTGAGCCTGAGTTTGATGATGTAGACTTCAATGGCGGTTCTGCAGACTTTAGCACTTTTGTAACGGTAGGAAACTCGCTTACAGCAGGTGTTCAAAGTAATGCCCTAAGTGCTGATGGACAAATAAATTCTATTTCAAACATTATTGCCCAACAACTAAAAATTGTTGGTGGGGGAGAATTTAAACAACCAATTATACCTGGGGAGCCAGGTGAAAAAGGCGCTGGTGTTGTAAATGGATTAATTCAAGGAGGTCTTTTAGTTCCTGAACTTAGCTTAACTTATGTTACAAATTGTGCAAATGTTACTTCTTTAGGGCCTGCAATATTGCCTGCGGGCTTTACAGGACCAGTTCCTAATGCAGCTTACCCTGCAACAGAATTCTTGGCAAATGTAGCTATTGATGGACCATATAATAATATGGGGATATCAGGTGCAAGGTTAGTAGACTTAAATACTCCAGGTTATGCTACAGCAAACCCACACTTTGGAAGATTGGCTGCATCACCAACAGAAACAGTTATTGAATCAGCAATGAAGAATAATGCAACTTTCTTCTTATTATGGATTGGGAATAATGACGTTTTAGGATACTCCACAAGAGGAGGAGACGAAGGAATGGCACCTATTACAAGTTCAGCTCAATTTTCAACTGAATATGCAAGAGTTTTAGACTCTTTAACTAAAAATGGTGCTAAAGGAGTTGTAGCAAATATTCCAAATGTTACGTCAATTCCTTATTTCACAACCATTCCAACAGGAACAGATGCAATAGATGATGCTACTGCAGCACTTTTAAATGCTGCATATGGGGCTTACAATGCAGGTTTAGATCAGGTAGTTGCAGCTCCTGGATCTCCACTTACTCAAGCTGAAGCAGATAGTAGAAAAATTACTTTTACTGGAGGTCAAATTAATCCGTTTGTGGTTATTGACCCAACCTTAACAGACATTACGTCAATTAATCCTGCACTAATAAACATGAGACAATCGAAACCAGGAGAACTATTAATTTTAGCACCTGGCTTAACAGACTCTCTAACATGTGCACAATGGGGGACTGCTAAACCAATCCCAGGTAATTTTCATATAAATACTAGCGAGTTGACCAAAATAAATGACGCAGTCGACGCATATAATGCAACCATTAAATCTGAAGCGAATGCAAGAGGATTAGCTATGTTTGATGCTAACGCTAGATTAAAGCAATTAGCATCTAAAGATGGGATTAATATAAGCGGAATTAATTTCACCTCTACTTTTGTATCAGGCGGAGCATTCTCTTTAGATGGTGTACACCCTTCAACAAGAGGATATGCAATTATAGCTAATGACTTTATCAAAGCCATAAATGCTAAGTATGCCGCAAACATCCCTCAGGTAGATGTTGCAGCTTACCCTGCAATTGAAGTATCACAATAAGAGTAGAAACTTTATATTAAAAAACCCCGCAGATGCGGGGTTTTTTATTTTTTAAGAACTTTAGGAACCTTAATAAAATCTGTATCCTTATCCGGCGCATTTTTCAATGCTTCTTCTTGGCTTATCTCTAGTTTAACAACATCCTCTCTTAAGTCTCCCTCTTCTTGAACCATATAAATTAACGGCTCAACCCCTTCTGTATCTACCTCATTCAATTGCTCAACAAAATCAAGCATTTTATTCATATCCTTTAAAATACCTTCTTTTTCGCTGTCGCTAAACTCTAATTTAGCTAAGTGAGCAATTCTATCTACAGTACTTTTATCTACGCCCATATATTATAATTTTGAAGCAATAATGTCTTTTGTCTTCTCACGCAAAGTTATTAAATCATCTTGCTTATTTACATGAATAGGCTCATGAATAAAAATTTCAGATACCCCAGGTCTGCTATTCGCTGAAAAGTTCCATGCATCTTCTAATAATTTATGATTCCCTTTAAAGGTCACAGGAACAATAGGAATCTCACCCTCAATAGCTACCTTAAAAGCACCATTTTTAAATGGTTTCATCTCGGGAACTGTTTTAGGAATTGTTCCTTCAGGAAAAATAACCACATTAATTCCCGATTTCATTCTTTCCACCGCCTTCAATATAGATTGATGAGCAGAAATTGGATTTGTTCTATTAATTAGAATATTTAACTTCTTAAAAAAGATATTAAATAAAGGCACCTTTCCAAGCTCTTGCTTACCTAAAAAAATAAAATAATTAGGAAAGACTGCATATAAAATTAAAATATCCAAATAAGAACTATGATTTGGACAAATAATATAACTCACCTCCTTGTCTCTAGGGATTTGACCATGCTTTTTCCACCTTACTCCAATAAAAAACAAAATTAACCTTGCCTGAAACCTAGTAAACTTGAATCCTATAGGAAGATATTTGTCGTTTAATAATACAACCAAGTAAATAGGATACAATAAAAGAAGACTAAATAGAACCACAAGAAAGACGTGTATTTTCCAAATAATTCCGAGTATCCCTTTTATCCACTTCATGAGCTCAAAAATAGGACAAATTTGTATTTTTGAGCTATGGCAAGAATCCTCACAGGAATACAAAGTTCGGGACAAAATGGTGAAGTTCATTTAGGCAATATACTTGGCGCGATTGAGCCAGGCATTGCTCTTTCAAAGAAAGCTGAAAATGAAGCATTTTTCTTTATAGCGGACCTACATTCTTTGACAACCGTTAAAGATGCTGGTATAAGAAAAGAAAATGTTTATGCAGTAGCAGCAGCCTGGTTAGCATTTGGTTTCGATACAGAAAAAAATGTCTTTTACAGACAATCAGACGTCCCTGAAGTGTGCGAATTAACTTGGCATTTAAACTGTTTTACTCCTTTCCCAATGCTAGCTAATGCACATTCTTTTAAGGATAAATCAGACAATTTAGCAGATATAAATGCAGGCCTTTTTGATTACCCTGTATTAATGGCGTGCGACATTATACTTTATGATGCTGACTTTGTACCAGTAGGAAAAGATCAAAAGCAACATCTTGAAATGACTAGAGATATTGCTAGTTCATTCAACCATAGATATGGAGAAACTTTTGTTGTGCCTGAAGCCTTGATTGATGAAAACGTAATGCTTGTCCCAGGGACAGATGGAAGAAAAATGAGTAAGTCCTACGACAACTACATCAATATTTTTCTACCTGACAAAGCCTTGCGTAAGCAAGTAATGAAAATAGAAACCGATAGCACTCCATTAGAAGAACCTAAAAATCCAGATAGCTGCAATGTTTTTGCATTATATCAATTGCTAGCAAATGAAACAGAAGTAGAATCGATGAGAAAGAACTACTTAGGAGGAAATTATGGCTATGGCCATGCTAAGCAAGCCTTATTTGAATTGATAGTTAAAAAGTATTCCTTACAAAGAAAGAAGTATTGGGAGTTAATGGAGAATAAGGAGCAGATTGATCAACTTTTAAGTATTGGCGCAGAAAAAGCAAAAGCAATAGCTAAACCTGTTTTAAAGAGAGTTAGGGAGAAATTAGGGTTTAATGTATGAAACTAAAATACTTCAGCCCACTATTCTTCCTTCTATTATGTTCTTGTTCTGATGAATCTACTATTGGTCCAACATTTACGGACACAAATCCTGTAGATGTAGAGCTAAGAATCAAAAATGAAAGCGGTTTCGTATTGAATAACATTAAAATCACTAATCGCAATCTTGTAAAAAACTATGGTAACATTTTAAAAAATAAAGAATCTGATTATAAATCCTTTTCTAAAGCTGACACCTATTTTGGAGTACAATTTATAGTATCTAACTACCTTTTTGAATATGTACCTGACAAAACAGACGATTTGATGAAAGAAGGTTTTTATTCCATTAGTATTTACAGAGTGGATACTGCTCGTCAAACCTTTACCTTCTTATTGGAAGAAGAAAATTAATGAACATCTTCTTTATACTTTGCTCTATATTTCCTGTATAAAGCCTTTTGAGGATTATCCAAATCGATTGACTTCCCGGCAACAAAAGCGACTAAAATCTTATTGGTTTTCATATCTAAAGCATCTCCTTCAGAAATAAAAAGAGTTGCGTCCTTACCTACTTCTATACTACCAACTTGGCTTTCAACTCCCAATATTTTAGCCGTATTTAAAGTAATCATGGAAAGAGCATCTTCCTTCTTAACACCATATTGGCAAGCTGTACCTGCATAAAAAGGCAAATTTCTTGTCCCCATAGCTTCCATACTTCCAGAGTTCTCTAAAGCCACTAGTAAACCTTTTTCACTTAAAATCTTTGGTAATTTAAAAGGAAGATCAATATCATCGTCTTCATGCATAGGTAATGAGTGAACTCTTCTTAAAATAATCGGAATATCTCTATCCTTCAGTAGATCAGCTGCCAACCAAGCATCATTTGCCCCAACAAGTACTATATTCAAATCAAATTGGTCAAAGAAATAAATTGCATCCAAAATCTCTTGAATTCTATTTGCATGGACGTAAACTTTCGCTTCTTTTCTAAAAATTTGCTTCATCGCTTCATACCTCAAATTAGATTCTAAATGAAAACTAGCCTTTTGGTATGCCCTACTTTTGAAGAAAAAGTCTCTTATTAACTCTACCTTTTCTAAATATTCAGTATCCGATTTATCCGCTTTCTTTTTATCATTCAAATTAGATTTCAAATACCTAGAAGGCCAATTAAGGTGGATACCATCATCTATTTTTAATACAGCATCTTCCCAGTTCCAGCCTTCTAACTCAAATACAGAAGAAGCTCCGCTTATAATACCTCCCTTGGGGCTAACTTGAGCAAGAAGAACACCATTTGATCTAATAGTTGAAGTAATTCTTGATTCCGTATTAAATGCCGTTAAACTTCTAACATGAGGATTAAAATTTCCAACATCGTCAAAATCTCTGCTAGCTCTAACAGCATCAATCTCTACTAAACCAAGTCTTGAGTTTGGAGCAATAAATGAAGGGTACAAATGCTTGCCTTCAAAATGGATTATTGTGTCATATTTACTAGTATCGAGTCTTATATCTATAGAAGTTAAAACAAGATCAATCTTTCCATTTCGAATACCAATAGCAGAGTTTTTTAAAATCTCTCCATTGCCTAAATGAGAGGTCCCTCCAATTAACAATACAGATTTGCTATACTTTTTTGCAGGTAAAGGAATTTGGGCGTTTACCTCCATAAGAGTAACACTCAAGACAAATACTATTAACCTAAGGCTCCAAGGTATCACACTCATATAATTTTTTATTATTAGGAACAATCTTTTGTGTTTTTTCTTTTTTCTTGTTACTGTTTAACATTGCAGAAATCAGCCTTTCTCTTTCTGTAGTATTCTTTTCTTTTAATTCATCATTTCTCTTAATATCAAAGTATTTAATTCCATCAATGTAGGTTTGCTCTGCTTTTGAATATACAGACAGGGGATTATCTGACCATATAACAATATCAGCATCCTTCCCTTCTTTTACACTTCCCATCCTATCATCTAAATGCAACATTTTAGCTGGATTTAAGGTAACAAACTTCCAAGCATCTTCTTCACTTAAGCCTCCATATTTAATTGCTTTTGCAGCTTCTTGGTTTAATCTTCTGCCCATTTCAGCATCATCTGAATTAAATCCTGTATTTACTCCTTGTTCATGAAGTATAACCCCATTGTATGGAATAGCGTCATTTACCTCAAATTTGTATGCCCACCAATCTGAAAAAGTTGAAGCTGAAGCACCATGAGCTTTAAGCTTATCTGCTACTTTATAGCCTTCCAATATATGCGTGAAAGTATTTATTTGAAAATTCATGGAGTCTGCAACATGCATTAGCATATTTATTTCTGACTGTATATAGGAATGGCAGGTAATAAAACGCTGAGAATCTAAAATTTCAGCTAATGCTTCTAGTTCCAAGTCCACCCTTGGTCCAGAAGAATCTCTTAAATCTCTTTTCTTTTTACTTTGATGAATTTTCTGAGCATCAGCATATTCTTTGGCTCTTGTAAAGCCATCATAAAAAACTTGCTCAACGCCCATCCTAGTTTGTGGGAAACGAACTGTATTTCGGTCTCCCCAATTGGACTGTTTTACATTTTCTCCTAAAGCAAACTTTATAAACCCATCCGCTCCTTGAATCTTCATTTCTTCGCCTATTTTTCCCCAACGCAACTTTATCAAAGCAGATTGCCCTCCTATAGGATTAGCTGAACCGTGTAATAGTTGAGCAGCGGTAACTCCTCCAGAGAGCTGTCTATAAATATTAATATCATCTGCTCTAACCACATCTCCAATTCTTACTTCGGAAGTGATGGATTGACCGGATTCATTAACCCCTCCTTCAATAGCTATATGGGAATGTTCGTCAATTATACCTGATGTTAAGTGTTTCCCTTTTAAATCAATTTCGATTGCTTTCTTTTCGAATTCTGGGAACATAATCGCCATGTTAATTTTATAGCCCACCATTCTAATTTTACCTCCTTCAATAAATACATCATGATTTTTTAGAATACCTTCTTCCTCATTGGTCCAAACAGTAGCATTTCTGAAGAGTATTGGTGAAGCTTCATTTGGCAAACTATCCCAACCATATGCCATATTTGGATACCAAGTTTGTGGCATTGGTTTAATTTTCTCTACAATTTTACTTTCATTAGAGCTATCTAAACTTTCTCTATTTACTTGCTTTAGTGCTGCCCAACTTAGCCATTGCCCATTCAATAAAGCCTTTCCCGACCATATTCTTGAACTTGAGTCACTAATAGTTCCGCTTAATCTATAATCAACAGAATTATGAGTGAATGAGAGTTTAATTCTCTGAAGTTCCTTTTCTATTTGTGCAGGAGAAAAGTCTTTCTCTCCCTTTAAGGCAATCTTAGCGGAATAATTATCCTCCTTTGATTCAACCAATAATCTTAGCTCCTCTTCCTTTTCAATTTTTAAATGATAGGTTCCTACCACAGAGTTTTCTATCTCATCAGATAGAAGAAATTTATCGCCAGACACCCAATTACTTAAAATTTTAGTCTTCGTTTTGAATAAAGTATCATTCGTAACTAAGAAATTTGCTCTCTTCCCTTTATCTAATGATCCAACTTTATCAAACACACCTAACTTTCTCGCAACCTCACTAGTTAAAGAAGCAACTAGTTGATTATGATTAACTCCAACCTCACTAACCTTAGATAAGTTTTCTAAGAATGCAGTAGAGTTCTTAATTCCTTCTGAAGTAACTATAAATGGAATTCCTTCCTTTTGAAGAAATAAAAGATTGTATGGAGCCAACTCCCATTCTTTCATTTTTGAGAGCGAAAGCTGCATGCTTTCATATGGGTCTTTTACATCATAAGGTAATGGGAAATTAATGGGTGAAATAATGGTAGAGTTAGTCGCCTTGATTTCTTTTAATCTCTCATATTCAGTTCCATTACCTAATAAAAGAAATTCCTGCTTGAATTCTTCGGCAATCTTTTTTGCTCTTAACTCAGAGGCAGTATTACCTGCATTAAACACTTTTGGCAACGCTTGAGACTCAATCATAGCCTCCAAGCTAGCATTAAAATCTACATACTCTTTATTCTTTTCATACCATAAAGCATCATAGTTAAATTGCCTTGTTAAAGCAATCATTCCCATTAATGAAGAGGGGTAGGTTTGCTTGGAACTTCCTTTTTGAAAGGAATAATAAAAAGCCGCATTTTCTTTAATAACCTCTAATTTATCTTCTTCATTTAAATCAATTAGAGCAGATGTTCCTCGTATTACTCCGTCATCTAAATGAGAGGATACCACTCCAAAACCCATCTCTCTATATTTCTTGGCAGTCTTATCATCGTATTTAAAGAGAGGAAGAGCTTTAACTTCTGCTTTTACAGACTCATTCCAATAATAAGGTCCTTTCTTATTGCTTTCTAATTGTGGAGAGTTTGATTTTTTATCATTACCCTCTTTAACTATTCCATAGTCAGAATAAATCTCAATAAAAGAAGGATAAATAAACTTCCCATCTAAATCTATTACAATTGAATTCTCTGGAATACTTACATCCTTTCCAACCGCAATGATATTATCTTGCCTTATTAGTAAAGTACCTTTTTTAATAAATCCATTTTCTTTATAAATATTGGCATTTATAAAAGCGGTATAATGATCATCACTTTGGAAAGAACCATTTTGAGGTTTCCAGTCTTGCGCAATAACTAAAGAAGAAAGTAAGAAGAAAAGAGCAAAAAGAAATTTATACATCGGAATTTTCGAAAAGTCAAATTTAATAAAACAACAATTGGTTTTAAGGCTTGTTGAATTCTATATCTTTGTTAAAAATTAAAGCATGTATACAGGTTTACTTCACACCCATAATTTATTAAGATACGCAATTGTCATTCTTTTACTTCTAGCCATTTTTAAATCTTTAAAAGGTTGGTTTGGCAATGGAACTTATCAAGAAAGCGATAACAAAGTCAGCCTATTCCTATTTATTAGTGCTCATTTGCAATTAGTAATTGGACTAGCATTATATTTTATTGGTGATAAGTATAAATTGATTTCTGAATTTGGAATGGCTGAAGTAATGAAATCTGAAGAATTAAGATTTTGGGCTGTTGAGCATATTACTGCGATGATTTTAGGAATTGCCATTATCACTCTTGGAAGAATTATGGCGAAAAAGACGGATGTTGACAAAATCAAATTCAGGAGACAGAGCATCTATTTTATACTTGCTGCCTTACTAATATTCTCTGCAATTCCATGGCCTTGGTCTGCAGTTGCTAGACCTTGGTTTTAGAAAACTACTGAATGCATCATAAAAATATACCAGAAATACTTCCTGAGAAAGCTGTTCTTGTTGGTGTAGTAACCCAAGAACAGGATAGTAATAAAGTAAATGAATATCTAGACGAACTAGAATTCTTGGCAGAAACTGCCGGAGCTATTACCCAAAGAAGATTTACGCAAAAATTAGCCTCTCCTCACCCTAAAACTTTTGTTGGGACAGGAAAGTTGAAGGAAATTCTGGACTATGTGAAAGCCAATGATATTCAAATTATCATCTTTGATGATGAATTAAGTCCTTCACAAACAAGAAACATAGAAACTTCATTTAAGGATATTAAAGTTTTAGATCGAAGTAATTTAATTCTTGACATCTTTGCCAAAAGAGCAAGAACCGCAGCTGCCAAAACCCAAGTTGAACTAGCTCAATACGAATATCTACTACCAAGATTAACAAGAATGTGGACTCACCTATCTAGACAAAAGGGTGGTATTGGAATGAGAGGCCCGGGGGAGACAGAAATTGAAACGGATAGAAGGATTATAAGAGATAAAATAGCCCTTTTAAAAACTAAGCTTGACAAAATAGACAAGCAAAAGGCTACACAAAGAAAAGGCCGAGAACAAATGATAAGAGCCGCATTAGTAGGTTATACAAATGTTGGTAAATCTACCTTAATGAATTTGCTTTCTAAGTCGGATGTATTTGCTGAAAATAAGCTCTTCGCTACTTTAGATACCACTGTTAGAAAGATTGTTGTCGGAAACTTACCTTTTCTTCTAACGGATACGGTAGGTTTTATAAGAAAACTTCCTCATCACTTAGTTGATTCATTTAAGTCTACTTTAGATGAAGTACGAGAAGCAGATATTCTTCTTCATGTAGTAGACATCTCTCATGAAAATTTTGAAGAGCAGATTCAAACAGTAAATGAAACGTTACAATCCTTAGGTGCCAAAGACAAGCCAACTCTTATGATCTTTAATAAGATAGATGCTTACACATTTATACCTAAGGAAGAAGATGATTTAACTCCTCTTACTAAAGAAAACTTAAGCTTAGATGATTTAAAGAGAACTTACTTAGCCAAAGAAAATTATCCCTGTATTTTTATTTCTGCCTACAAGAAGATTAATATTGAAGAACTCAGAGATTTACTTTACAAGGAGATAAAAAATTTGCACCTTAGTATTTATCCACATCGTTTACTGTACTAACTAAAGGTCTGTAATTCTGTTAATTTCTTGTATACCCCGTTTTGAGATATCAAAGAATCATGGGTTCCTCTTTCAGCTATTTTACCCTCATTAATAACTACTATTTCGTCTGCATGTTGAATAGTTGAAAGTCTGTGAGCTATTACTATGGATGTTCTATTCTCCATCAATTTAACTAATGCATCTTGCACTAGTTTTTCTGATTCAGTATCCAATGCAGAAGTAGCTTCATCCAATATCAAAATAGGGGGGTTTTTTAGCACCGCTCTTGCTATACTTAGTCTTTGTTTTTGCCCACCTGATAATTTACCCCCTGCGTCTCCAATATTTGTATTGTAACCTTCGCTAAGATTTACGATAAAATCATGTGCATTTGCAATCTTTGCAGCCTGAATAACATCATCCATAGTGGCATTTGGAACCCCCAAAGTGATATTATTAAATACAGTATCATTAAAAAGAATAGAGCTTTGAGAAACAATACCCATTAATGATCTCAGGTTCTTTAATCCAATCTCTTTAACGTTTTGACCATCTATAAAAATTCCACCACTACTAACATCATAAAATCTGGGAATCAAATCTACCAGCGTTGACTTTCCTCCTCCAGATTGACCTACTAGGGCAATAGTCTTCCCTTTATCGATTTGAAGATTAATATCTATTAAGATTGGATCTTTTGCATAGGAAAAATTTACCTTTTTAAATTCTATAGATTTTGTAAATTTTTCAATAATAACAGGTTTACTAGGCTCTTTAATTGAGTTTTCTGCGTCCAAAATCATATCAATTCTTTCCGTAGATGCAGCACCTTTTTGTACATTATAGTATGCCGTAGATAATGACTTTGCCGGAGTTAATAGATTATAAAAAACCGCTATATATGCTAAAAACTGTGTACCAGTAAAGCTTACTTCTGGATCAATAACCATATTGCCGCCAAACCAAACTAAAAGCATCATTACAGCAGCTCCTAAAGTTTCACTAATAGGAGAAGCAAGGTCTCTTTTTCGAAACATTCGTAGCATGGTATTTCTATAAATCTCATTTAAGCCTTTAAACTTTCTATTGCTTGAATCTTCTGCATTAAAAGACTTTATTATTCTTAAACCCCCTAAAGTTTCCTCAATATTAGAAAGAAGCTCACCCATCCTCGATTGGAGTTTAGCAGAAGTTCTTTTTAAACTCTTACCAACCTGGCCAATTATGAATCCAGAAATTGGAAGAAGGATAAATGAAAATATGGTTAATTTGATATTCATTCCAACCATTATTCCAAGAGAAATAATAATTGAAATTGGATCTCTAAAAAGCATCTCCAGAGAGTTCATTATTGACCATTCAATCTCTTGAACATCACCTGTAATTCTGCTGATGATATCTCCCTTTTTTTCTTCTGAATAAAATGAAAGTGGAAGAATCAAAATCTTTTTATAGACATCCCTTCGAATATCTCTTACTACTCCACTTCGTATATCAGCAATAAAAAACTTAGCTAAATACCTAAATAGGTTCTTAAGAAAAAATAACACCGATACTACAATGCATATAAACAAAAGGGCCCCTTCTTTTCCGTTAGCCTCTACATAAGGTCCCATTTTGTAAGCAAAAAATGCTTCAAAATAATCCATCGAAAGATCAAACTGAGGCTCTACTAGTACGGGCTTTACATCATTAAAAAGCACATTTAGTAGAGGTAAGAAAGTTAAAATGGATAATAAATGAAACACAACTTGTATAACATTACTCCCTACGCTTAAAAAAGCATACATTTTATATGGTGCTACGTACTTAAGAACTTTAATTATACTCCTCATAATTACACCTTAATTAACTCCCAGTTTTTAAAAGGGAAAAAGTGCTTACCTCCATTTATATTTCTTTCCAGAAATGAAACTAATCTATATTTAGTCTTTTCATGCTTGAATTTTGGTCTACTGGGACGCTTATAGGTGGTATAATTTAACTTATCTCCCCAGCTAAAGTCTTCCATTTTCTCTTGCATCACTTTTGGGTGAGTTCCTTTAAATTTTGGCAGCTTTTTTAATGGTCCATAATCAAATTCTTCAACTTGATTTTTATATAAACTTTCTGCCTTTTCATCTCCCTTATGTATACTATCCAAAGCTTTCTTTTTACTTTGCATGTATTTGGGGGGCCTAACCCACCCATAATGATAGATATACGCATCTACTTCAGCAACTTTAAGCTTGTGAGTCCCTTCCATTTTCCTATAACTTCTGCCATCAAAATTTGGTATCCTTCTAAAAGATTGCGCAGATTCAAATGAATGAATGTCTGGCTTATTTTTTACAATCCTAATTTCATTTTGATACCAGCCATGGTAATCTATATAGTGATTATAATCTGCATAAAAATGGCGGTACTTAAATAATAAGCCTTCAATAGCGTCATTATCTTTAAGTTCCTCACATCTAGATTTGATTATTGGCAAATATTTCTCATGAACTACTTCATCTGCTTGTACATAAAAAAGCCAATCGCCGGTACAATGACTAATAGCAATATCTGTTTGATGTGCATTTTCCATCCCATTTGGGAATTTATTGGTGTCCCACTTTGTATCAATAATTTTTAGCTTGGGAGAATTTATGCTTTCTAAAATCTCCCTAGTGTTATCATCTTCATCCCCTTCCCCTAAAACAAAAATAAATTCATCACAAATTGGTAGAATTGATAGAATTGATTCCTTTATTGGGTAATAAAGCTTTGATACGTTTCTTCCAAAGGAGAATCCGCTTATTTTCATAGAAATTGCTTGTGTTAGTGCGAATTTAGTGAATTAATTAGCATTGGTTCAAAATTAGTTAAAAGGGCTTCGAATGATAAAGCTTAATTTTGATTTATGGAATCTATAAGACAACAAAAAGTAGGTAGACTTCTTCAAAAAGAAATTGGAGAAATATTCAATCAAGGTTTAGTAAGCATTAGTTCTGGAATGATGATTTCTGTTACTCTTGTAAGAATGAGCCCAGACTTAGGTCTTGCCAAAATTTATTTAAGCATTTTTCCTTCTCAAGATCACAGCGAAGGCATAGACAAAATAAAATCTTCGAGCTCAGAAATTAGATACCAACTAGGAAAAAGAGTTGGAAAGCAGCTTAGACATGTTCCTGAATTGCATTTTTATTTAGACGATTCTTTCGACTATGCTGAAAAAATTAACAATCTATTAAAGTAGAACCTTGAATTTCCCATTCTATATGGCAAAGCGCTACTTAGTAGCGAAAAAATCACATAATGCCGTTAATATTATTTCTTGGATTTCTATCTTAAGTATCGCCATTGGCTCCTTTGCTCTTGTGGTTGTACTGTCTGCCTTCAATGGCTTAGAAAACTTGGTAGAATCTCTTTTTGAATCCTTTGAGTCTGATATTAGAATAGAAGCTAAATCCCAAAAAGTATTTAGTGCCTCAGATATAGATTTTGATTCCCTAAAAAAATTAGAAGGAGTTGCTAATTACTCTAAAATTTTAGAAGAAGTATGTGGTGTAAGATTTCAAGACAAGCATACTATCGCTTCAATTAAAGGTGTGGAAGAAGCCTTCTTATCAATGAGCGAATTAGATTCAACCATTATTGAAGGTAAAGCAATGTTAAACGAGGGAGAAATTAATTACGGAGTTTTTGGGTATGGGATTGCTTCTGAATTAGGTATTTACTTAAGAAAACCTAATGAAAGCATCAGTATCTATTCTCCAAAAAGAGGCAAGATAAACCCTATTATGCCGATGAATTCTGTTTACCAAAAAGCAATAGAAGTTGGAGGCATTTTTTATATAAGTCCAGAATACGACACCAAGTATATTGTAGTTCCCTTGTCTTTTGCGAAAGAACTATTAAGATATGAAGATGAAATATCTTCTATAGAAATTAAGGCTAATGAAGAGGTAAGTCTAGAAAAATTAAAGATTAGAATTGAAAACTATTTAGGAAATAAGTACTCTGTAAAAAGCAGATATGAGTTTAATGATATTATCTACAAGACTAATAAAACTGAGAAGTGGGTTACCTTCTTAATACTATTGTTTATTCTTATTATAGCGGCCTTTAACATCCTTGGTTCTTTAACCATGTTAATTTTGGAGAAAAAATCCAATGTCAAAACTCTTTATAATATAGGCCTTGATTTCAATCAAATTAAAAGAATATTCTTTTTTGAAGGAATGCTAATTAACCTTATAGGTGGACTTAGTGGTATTATATTGGGAATAATAATTTGCTTATTGCAACAACAATTTGGGCTGCTTAGGCTAGAAGGTGGTATTGTAGAATTCTACCCAGTTAAAATAAATCCTGTAGAAATAATATACATTCTTGCTACTGTTCTAATTATTGGATTTATTAGCTCATGGATACCCATTCAGAGACTTAGTAGGAAAACTATCTAAACCTCTAATTCAATAAAGTGACTTCTAATTTCTTGAAATGTCTCCTGTAAAGCCGCATAATTATCTTGCGTTACTAATTTCATGCGATGTTCTTTAAAATGAGGAATTCCTTTAAAATAATTGGTGTAATGCCTTCTCATTTCAACAATACCCAGTTTTTCTCCCTTCCATTTAATAGACATTTCTAGGTGTCTTTCGGCGGCTTCTATCCTTTCATCGAAGGTAGGAGGAGCGATATGAGTACCGTGCTCCATGAAATGCTTTATTTCTCTAAATATCCATGGATAGCCAATGCTAGCTCTACCAATCATCACTCCATCAACACCGTATTTATTTCTTTTTTCAAGAGCTATCTCTGGCGTTGAAACATCTCCATTTCCGAAAACGGGAATGTGCATTCTTGAGTTATTCTTAACCTCGGCAATCAATGACCAATCAGCTTCGCCCTTATACATCTGTTTTCTTGTTCTGCCATGAATAGAGATTGCCTGAATACCCACATCTTGTAGTCTCTCTGCAACTTCTACTATATATTTGGTATTCTCGTCCCAACCTAGCCTTGTTTTAACCGTAACAGGCAAGTTTGTCGACTTTACAATTTCTGCGGTCATCTTGACCATCTTAGGAATATCTTGAAGAATACCTGCCCCAGCTCCCTTACATGCTACTTTCTTTACGGGACAACCATAATTGATATCAATGATATCAGGATTAGCTGCTTGAGTAACTTCAGTAGCTCTCTTCATGGATTCTATATCATTACCAAAGATTTGTATACCTATTGGCCTCTCATATTCAAATATGTCAAGCTTTTGAACACTCTTAGCTGCATCTCTAATTAGACCTTCTGATGAAATAAACTCCGTATACATCAAATCGGCTCCCTGCTCCTTACATAATGCGCGGAATGGCGGGTCACTGACGTCCTCCATGGGAGCTAACAATAAAGGGAAGTCTCCCAACTCTATATTACCTATTTTTGCCAATCCTATTTTTGCACAAAATTAGTAATTAATCTAGGAGCACATTTGATTAAGATAGCCGGCACATTTCCTAAACTTTTAGTCCTTGTTGGACTTTGCCTTTTTTCTGGAGGGCTTTTTGCCGTCCTAGGAATGGCATTGGTGGGTGTACTTTACAACATCCCTATATTAGAACTAGGTGCTGTAATGTCTGATGTTTCAAAGCCTGAAAACGTTAGTATTTTAAAATTCTTGCAACTGTTTAATACTCTTGGAATCTTTATTGTACCAGCTATTGTTTATCCTCTATTATTTATTAAAAATCCAATTCAATTTATTGGTCTCAAAACCTCCTTGCAGTGGAAATTTCTTCTTTTAATTCCCTTGCTGTATTTAACTTACTTACCAATAATAAATTGGGTAGTTGAATTTAATGAATCACTAAGCTTACCAGATATCTTCTATTCCATTGAAGAGTGGATGAGAAATGCAGAGGATAAAGCGAAGGTATTAACAGAGGCTTTTCTTCAAATGGATTCCATCTCAGACTTACTTATAAATATTTTTCTAATTGGTGTTTTACCTGCAATAGGAGAAGAGTTAATCTTTAGAGGTATTATTCAAAAAACAATTAATGAAAATTTAAAAAACCGGCATATTGGAATTTGGGTTGCAGCTATTTTATTTAGCGCCCTACATATGCAGTTTTATGGTTTTCTACCAAGAATGCTTTTAGGTGCTTTCTTCGGATACTTATTTCTTTGGACAAGAAGCATATGGGCTCCGATTATAGCGCATTTCATTAATAATACTTCTGCAGTATTGATAAGCTATTATTATGGAATAAATAGCACTAAAATAGATGAAATAGGCTTAGAGGAAAATGGATGGATTAGTCTCTTAATTAGTGCTATCATTTTCTCTTACCTTCTCAACTATTTTAGAAAAGGACATAAAAAAACCACCTCGATTGAGGTGGTTGAATAATCTTTTAAAGGAAAGGTTTTTAGTCAATAATAGCGTCTGTCTTCCTAGTAGAGTAGTTTATCTTTAAAGCATTTGCTTTACGCAACTCTTGTTTAACATCCGTTACAATACCCATTTCCGACTCTAAATCTACCTTCATCGAAAAAGTCATCAAAGGTACCTCGGCTGGGTCCGTTTGCTCTCTTTCAGCTTCTACAAATTGAATGATATCATTTTTAGTTGCGAATGCATCATTCAATTGAATTCTATCTGCAGTACCAAACTGACTCTGCAAAGCAGGAATAGGTTCTCCAATGTAGATATAGCTAACTAGAGACTTTCTTTCCAATTTATTAATTTCCGTAGCTTGTGGCGTAAGCACTTTTACTTTTAAAGTTACTTCACGCATTACTGTGGTAACCATGAAGAAAAACAAAAGCATAAAAACGATATCGGGCAATGAAGCCGTAGAAATCGCTGGTTGTCCACCACTTTTTTTCTTTTTAAACTTTGACATTTATTGATCTCCTATATTTTTAGGCTCAGCTTCTGAAATTCTTTGCGGATAAACTTTTTTTACTGCTGCAGCCTGCTGTTTAGCTTTTTCAGAATTTTCTGCTTCTTTTTCTAATTGGGATAAGGTTTTACCAAATTTCTCCATAGCATAATCATCCCTTACATCATTATATGCGCCAACTAATTCGTTTTGTACTTTGATATACATCTCATAAGATGTTCCTCTATCATTTTGCAGCGAAACAATTTGCTTGGAAACAGGAATAGTACCAAAAACTGGAACTTCAGTCATTTTAAATTCTGGCATCGACTCATCGTTCGGGTCGCCTATAATGAACTTCATTGCCTCTTCCCTAAGATTACTTACTAACATTGGCTCTCCTTCTACCAATAAGTCATCATTAGCATTTACCAAAACCTGAAAAACATTTCTTTGCTTAACTTCAGGTGGATCTTCTTGTTCTTCTTCAATTGGAGGTGGCAACTTTCTAGTTAAACCACTATCTACATCCATGGTAGTAGTTACCAAAAAGAATATCAGAAGCAAGAAGGCAATGTCTGCCATCGAGCCTGCATTAATTTCTGGTGCTTCTCTTCTTGCCATTTTTTATTACTTAAATAATTTAGATACTCCAGAAAATACGGTTACTCCAATAGCTCCTATAGCTAATATATAGAATGCTATTAATCCCATACTAACCCTTTTGGAGGCTTCTGGTCCAGAAATGAAGTTTGCATATTTTGCAGTCATTTCATCTCCTGCAAGCGCATAAGAAATACCAAATACTACCAATAAGGCTACTACACCAATCAAAGCAGATTTTGCTCCTTTAGGATTTTGAATCATATGCATAATTGGGAAAACTACTGCAGCTAAAGTGCCTAAACCAAATAGTGCATAGCACCAATAGATAAGCAATTCTGAATCAATAACTTCTGCGTAAAACAACACTCCTAAGAGAGCACTTACACCCATTAATGCGTAGAGAACTATATTTAAAATCTTTGAAAGTCCTTCAGACATAATTTCTAAATTTTATTTGTTTGCAATTTCATGCTTCACTAAAATATCAACTAAGCTGATTGAAGCATTCTCCATATCGTTTACAATACTATCTACTTTTGCTACAATATAATTATAGAAGATTTGTAGAATAATCGCAACGATCAAACCAAATACTGTAGTTAAAAGTGCCACTTTAATACCACCAGCAACTAAGGAAGGGGAAATGTCTCCTGCTGCTTCAATAGCATCAAATGCGCCAATCATCCCAATTACTGTTCCCATGAAACCAAGCATTGGAGCAAGGGCGATAAATAATGAAATCCAAGAAACTCCTTTCTCTAATAATCCCATTTGAACACTTCCGTAAGAAATAACTGATTTTTCAACCATCTCAATTCCTTCATGGCTTCTATCTAATCCTTGATAAAAAATACTAGCTACAGGGCCACTTGTATTTCTACAAACTTCTTTCGCTGCATCAACTCCACCTGAATTCAAAGCATCTTCTACATTAGATAAAAGTTTCTTTGTATTGGTAGTTGACATATTTAAATAAATAATTCTTTCAATAACAATTGCTAATCCAAGGATTAAACATAAAAGAACGATCCCCATAAACTCAGGTCCACCTTCAATAAATTTTTCTTTTAAAACTTGGTGGAATGATTTGTTCTCTTCAACAACTTCAGTTTCTTCAACTGCTGTATCTGTAGTTTCTTCCATTGTAGCTTCTTCTTCCATTGCTTCTTCAGCTGCAGTAGAATCTACCATTTCAGTTTGAGCTTCAGTACTATCTGTTCCTTCCTGAGCAAAGCTAAATTGCGCGATTCCGAACGTTAAGAACGAAAGAACTGCTAATAAAGTAAATGACCTTTTCATAGTTTTAATATTAATTATCCTAATTTGATTTTTGGTTTCTAAAATTAATTAATGGTTGCGAATTTAAGGCAATATTTTAAATCTTCTAAGTGTTTCTTAAACTTTTGCGGAGAGGAAGGGATTCGAACCCTCGATACGGTCACCCGTATACACGCTTTCCAAGCGTGCGCCTTCAGCCACTCGGCCACCTCTCCTGTTAACTAAATCAAGGCTTTCAGCCCATTTGGATGGCCAAATTACTAAAATTTAAATGCCCAATATTAGCTTTACGTTAAATCTCATAACGTTATTTCTCCTCTTATATTGGTTTGAAGGTAGTTTCTTTTCTCTTCATGACTTAGATCATCGCAAGCTAGCAGATACATCATCTTTGTAATTGCAGCCTCAAAAGTTATGTCATATCCCCCTATTACATTATTATTCTGCAAATGTTGTCCAGTTTCATATTTAGCTTGCGAAACAGAACCTGTTAAACACTGACTAACATTTAAAACAAGAACTCCTTTTTCATTTAAAAGTTTTAACTCATCATCCAGCCAACTTATCATAGGAGCGTTGCCACTTCCATATGTTTCTATAATTAATCCCTTCAAATCTTTAATTCTGCTTATTGCCCAAAAAACCTCCTTCCTAATTCCAGGGAATAATTTTATAGAAGCCACATCTTCACTAATCTTATTTCTAAATTGAACCCTCTCCTCATTAGCTTTCTTTAATGCAAAGCGATTGTATTTGATACTTACACCTGCTTCAGCTAAAACAGGATAATTGGGACTTTGGAATGCTTCGAAGTTTTCCGCACTTACCTTAGATGTTCTATTTGCTCTATATAAATTGTATTCAAAATAGATCGCAACTTCACTGATAATTGGTCTACTATTTTCTTTCGCTCCTGCTATTTCAATTGCAGTAATAAGGTTTTCTTTTCCATCTGTTCTTAGCTTACCTATCGGAAGCTGGCTTCCTGTAAAAATTATTGGTTTATTCGAATTTTCTATAAGAAAACTAATTGCAGAAGCGGTATAAGCCATTGTATCAGATCCATGTAAAACCACAAAACCATCGTAAGCTTCATAATTAGCTTTTATCAGTGCTAACAGCTCTAACCATACCTCAGGATTTGTATTAGATGAGTCAATAATACTTTTGGTCTCTTTAACTTCTACTTCTAGCTCTAATTTTTTTAATTCAGGCACCTCATCCAATAAATGCTTAAAATCAAATGGTCTTAAGTTGGTCGTTTCTAAATCCTCCATCATACCAATTGTTCCACCAGTATAAATCAAAAGAACCTTGGTGTTATCTTTCATCATAATCTAAATATGTCTTTGCAATTCATCGTTGTTATTCTGGCCACTTCCTTTATTTCTTTTTCAAAAATATCTGCTAATTTTTTAGCCACTTCCATTAAGTATCCGCTTTCATTCCTCTTTCCTCTGTAAGGCACCGGAGCTAAATATGGCGAATCTGTTTCTAACACTAAATCTTCTAGTTTAAACTTTGAAACTACCTTATCCAAACCAGAATTCTTAAAAGTTACTACCCCTCCTATACCTAACTTAAAATCACCATAGTTTAAAATTCTTCTACCCTGTTCCTCTGTCCCTGTAAAGCAATGAAAAATTCCTCTTAATCTATCACTATTCTTCTCATCAAGAATTTCAAAAATCTCATCAAAGCTTTCTCTGCAATGAATTACTATAGGCAAATTTTCCTCTTTAGCTAAATCTATTTGTCTTGAAAAAGCATCTTGTTGTTGCTTAAGAAAGCTTCTATCCCAATATAAATCAATTCCGATTTCACCAATTGCAATATATTCATTCTTTCTGCTGCGGAACTGCTTGATAATTTCACCCAAAACTTCATCAACACTCTCATCTACCGAGCATGGGTGCAAACCCATCATAGGTTTACAATTATTCGGAAATAAATCTACCAATTCATGCATGGGCACTATAGATTCTAAATCTACATTAGGCAATAAAAAATCTTTTATTCCAAATTGAATTGCCCTTTCAATGGATTCCTTCCTATCAGAATCAAACTCTTTGGAATAAAGGTGAGTGTGAGAATCTATTAAATGCATGAACACAAAAATAGGATTTAAGACTTCTTTCTATTCAGAATGTATACAAATTGACTTATTTTGTCGATTCATGAACATGAAGGTAAAAGTCCTCATCATAAGATTTAGTTCTATAGGTGACATAGTACTAACAACACCTGTCATTCGTTGCTTAAAGAAGCAATTAGAAGGAGAAGTTGAATTGCATTATGTAACCAAAGAACAATTCAAACCCATTTTGGAGGGAAATCCTTACCTTACTAAGATTCACACAATCAAAAAATCTACCAATGAGATTATAGAAGACCTAAAAAATGAAGGGTTTGACTATGTAATAGACTTGCACCGAAACCTAAGATCTCATAGAGTTAAAAAAGCTTTACAAGCTTTGAATTTTAGCTTTGAGAAATTGAATTGGCAAAAATGGTTAATCGTAAATTTTAAAATAAACAAGCTCCCTCTCATTCATATTGTAGACCGATACTTAAATGCCTGTAAAGCCTTGGGAGTAGAAAATGATAATGGGGGTTTGGATTACTTCTTTTCTGAAGAATTAAAATTAGATGCACTCCTACCAAAGAAACTCAAAGAAGACTACATTGCTATTGTATTAGGAGCAAATCATGCTACAAAAAAGCCAACCTTTGATCAGTATATAAAACTTGTTGAGGAAAGCAAAGGCAATATTGTACTCATTGGGGGCAAAGAAGATTACGAAATTGGCAATAATCTTGAAAAAGTAGCTACAGATAGAATATTTAATGCTTGTGGCAAAATGAGTTTAAACGAGTCTGCATTTATTATTAAAAATGCTAAAGCTATAATTAGTCCAGATACAGGCATGATGCATGTGGCAGCAGCCTTCAACAAGAAAATATATTCTCTTTGGGGAAACACTATTCCAGAGTTTGGAATGACTCCATACTTTGGCGATAATTCAGAAGGGGAGTCTCATATTTATGAAACTAAAGATCTAAAATGCAGACCTTGCTCTAAAATAGGGTTTAAAAAATGCCCTAAAGGTCACTTCAACTGCATGAAAGCAATTGATACAAAAGAAATTACAGACAGTGTAAATGCTATAAATTAATTAGGCTCTAAGTCAAAGATTGCCTTTAGTTCCGTAGCGTCTTTGGGTTTCATCTTGCCAGCTAATATTAAACTTAACTGCCTTCTTCTTAAAGCTCCGTCAAATCTCTCCTTTTCAACATCCGTTTCTGGAATTAAATCAGGCACTTCAATTGCGCTGCCATTTTGGTCAACTGCAACAAAAGTGTAAATGGCCTCATTAACTTTCTCAGTCTTGCCATTATTTAAATCAACATGAACATCTAAATACACCTCCATAGAAGAGGTAAATGCTCTTGAAACTTTTGCTTCAATAGTTATCACATCGCCTAACTTGACCGGCTTACTAAAGGAAACATTATTTACAGAAGCGGTAACTACCACACGTCTGGAGTGACGTTGCGCAGCTATACCGGCTGTAATATCCATCCAATTTAACAATTGACCTCCCATTAGATTACCCAACACATTCGTATCGTTGGGCAATACAATTTTAGAAGTTTGTGCTAAAGTTTCTTTCGCTGTTTTTGCTTTCATTCTAATTAAAAAGGGCAGCAAAATTAAGCTTTAAATCGGTCTTTGTTTTTAAAAAGTACTTTCCAATAACCAAGCAGATCCATTATGGTGGTTTCTTACTTCTGCTAATAGCTCTATCGCCTCTTCTCTTGTTGCAAAGCTTTGATAACTTACCGCATTAAGGTTTTTATATTTCCCTAAAAGAATAGAGTTGAAACCTTCTTTTTGAAGTTTGGCAGTGAGTTTCTTTGCATTGACTATACTAGAAAAGCAACCTGCCATAACATGAAATCTAAGTTCTTTATTGAAACTATTTACAGTAACTTTTGTGTTATCTATTTTCTTTTTTGCCTCTACAGCCTCTTTTGAAAATAAGTTAGTTTCCAAATCTTCCTCTAACTTTAGCTTTCCTTCACTATCTAGTTTAAAGTCTTCTTCTAATTCTAAAGAAAAATTAGGTTCTAATAGATTAGGTTCCATTGCACTCTCTCTGCTAGAATAAATACTTACTTCATTCGATTTAAAAGAGGGCATAGAGCTTGCTATTTCTTGGTAATCAATATTTCCATTTTTTACCATAAAGGTGGAAACTAAAGCAATAATTAAAACTGCTGCAGCGCTCCAATAAAGTGGCCTTCTAATAGAGACTACTTTGGGAGTTTTTGTCTCTTTCGCTACTTCCTTAACAATTTCTAAATCTGTTTTCTCTTCTCTTTTAATAGGCATTGCTCGAAAAGCATTCAAGCCAAAAGATTCTGCTAGGTAATTATTTTCTTCAACAGCATGAAACTGAATATTACTCTCTCCATCAAGAAATAAAGTGCCAACTTTTTCAATTTTTATCTTATCTCCTTTTCTTAAACCATCCCAACTTCTATTTACAAAGGATTGAACAAGTTCAGTAGCTTCTTGGTAAGAAATTGTTTCTCTTTGAGATAGATGGCTAATCAATAGACCATCGTTGATTTTTAGGTTCTTATTGAAAGATATTTTTTTGGACGGCGGATTGAATTTATGATGAATATCGTTGATTTTAGCAGGACTATAATTGCCCACAAAACCTCCTAAATCGGGCACTATTACACAATCATACTGATATAGTAAGTCCGAAATATATATATCAATTTTAACTGCCTCCATGTTTTGCGAAAATAGCGAAATCTATTTTTTTAAATCTATCAATTTTATTAAATCTTCGGGAGTATCAACAGCAAAGGCCTCTTCTTCAGTTTTTAACACCTTTATTTTGTAGCCATTTTCAATCCATCTAAGTTGCTCTAAACTCTCCGATAATTCTAAGTTTGATTGTTCTAGCTCCACTAAATTCTTAAGAATATTTGCTCTATAGGCGTACATTCCAATATGCTTAAAATAATCTTGTTCTATATGCCACAACTCTTTACTTACTCCTTTTAGGTATGGAATTGCCTGCCTGCTAAAATAGATGGCATTTGCATTTTTATCCATGATTACCTTCACCTTATTAGAATCAAATAAAGTTTCAGCGTCTTCTATTTGCTTAGCAAGAGTCGCTATCTGTATTGATGAATCTTCAAAACAGCTGACTAAAAAATCTATTTGTGAAGGAGAAATATATGGCTCATCTCCTTGAATATTGACAATAACATCTCCTTCAAAATGGGCCTTTTTATAACATTCAAAAACTCGATCCGTTCCACTTTGATGATCTTTTTTGGTCACAATCGCAGTTCCACCAAATCTGCTAACCTCATCTAAAATACGCTGATCATCAGTAGCCACAACAACATTGGACAATGTCTTAGCTTTCAAAGCCTGTTCATAAACTCTTTGAATCATTGACTTTCCATTAATATCTGCTAGAGGCTTACCAGGGAATCGACTTGAATTATATCTTGCAGGAATAATACCTATTGAACGCACTAATAATTATTTTTGGTTTGGATAAAGTTAATGTAAACTACCTTTTGAAAGAACTTCAATATCAAATTGCTTTAAGTCTAATCCCTGGAATAGGAGATATTGCTGCAAAAAAACTAATTGCCTATTGCGGTGGAGCAGAAGCAATTTTTAAAGAAAAAGAAAACATTCTTATCAAAATTCCAGGTATTGGTTTAAAAGGAGCAAAAAGTATTGCTAGTGCGAAAGTTTTAGATAGAGCCGAAGAAGAGCTCAGATTTATTGAAGACAACAAGGTGAAAGCTCTATTTTACTTAGATAAGGATTACCCTAAAAGGCTATTGCATTGCGAAGACAGTCCTATATTGATCTATGTAAAAGGAAATATAGATTTAAACCGCCAGAAGCATATCAGTTTTGTTGGCACAAGGAATGCTACGGTTAAAGGAAAGATTAGGTGCGAAAAAATTATAGAAGAGCTGAGTCAGCATGATGTTACCATAATAAGTGGGTTAGCTTATGGAATTGATATCACTGCCCACAAAGCAGCTTTGAAATACAAGCTTCCTACGATTGGAGTTGTTGGCAGTAGTTTAGATAATATCTACCCTAAAAGTCATTTCAATACTGCAAAAAAGATGGAAGAAAATGGGGCTATTATAAGCGATTACATTAGTAAAACAAAAATGCTACCTGTCCATTTTGCAGAAAGAAATAGAATAGTTGCAGGAATATCAGATGCCACTGTTGTAATTGAGTCTGCCGAAAAGGGTGGTTCCTTAATTACTGCCGATTTAGCCAATGGATATAATAGAGATGTTTTTGCTATTCCTGGAAGACCTGAGGACAGCCAGTCTATAGGTTGCAACAAACTAATTAAAAGTCATAAGGCTGCATTAATAGAGTCTGCAGCAGATATTGAATATATATTAGGCTGGGAAAAGGATGAAAAAAAGCATTCTATTCAACAAGAATTATTGCTAGATGACTTCACAGCGGAAGAGCAGAAAATATTACATGCATTAAAAAAATCTGAAACAAAATCCATTGATATCATTAGCATTGAAAGTGGGATTCCTATGAGCAAAACCAGTCCTATCCTACTAAATCTTGAATTCAAAGGAGTCATTCAATCATTACCTGGAAAGATGTATCGATTAATTTGAGTACCTAAGACATTTCACGCTGCATTTTATTTTATACATTTGCCCCTCAAAACTATAGCTGCCCCTTATTGGGCTATTTATTTAACCATTTAAAGATGTCAACTAAATACCAAGAGAAAATTCAGGATTTCATGCAAAAAGTAATTGATAGGAATCCTAATGAAGCTGAATTTCTTCAAGCTGTTGAAGAAGTAGCTGAAACAGTTATTCCATTCATCGAAGAAAATCCAGAATATCAAGTGCATAGTCTGTTAGAGAGAATGGTGGAACCTGAAAGGGTAATTATGTTTAGAGTTCCATGGCAAGACGATCAAGGAAAGGCTCACGTAAACAGAGGATTTAGAATTGAAATGAACTCAGCCATAGGTCCATACAAAGGAGGTTTAAGATTTCACCCAAGTGTAAATTTAAGTGTATTGAAATTCTTAGCATTTGAACAAGTTTTCAAGAACAGCTTAACTACCTTACCAATGGGTGGTGGAAAAGGAGGCTCTGATTTTGATCCTAAAGGAAAATCGGACAATGAAGTAATGCGTTTTTGCCAAAGTTTTATGACAGAACTTCAAAGACATATAGGACCAGATACGGATGTTCCTGCAGGAGATATTGGGGTAGGTGGAAGAGAAATTGGATACATGTTTGGCCAATACAAAAGACTAAGAAATGAGTTTACAGGTGTATTAACTGGTAAGGGTATTTCTTACGGTGGTAGTTTAATACGTCCAGAAGCCACTGGTTATGGAACAGTTTACTTTGCTGAAGAAATGTTTAAGCATGTTAACGATTCTATGAGAGGAAAAACTGTAGCAGTATCAGGCTCAGGAAATGTTGCTCAATTTGCTATTGAAAAAGTACTTCATTTAGGAGGTAAAGTAGTTACTGCCTCAGATTCTACAGGATATATTTATGTAAAAGATGGAATCCATTCGGACAAATTAGACTACTTAAAAGATTTAAAAAACAACCGAAGAGGAAGAATTAAGGAAATGGCAGATCATTATGAAGATGTGCAGTTTTTTGAAGGAGAAAAGCCATGGAATGTTGATTGTGATGTTCATGTTGCTTTACCTTGTGCAACTCAGAATGAGCTTAATGGAGATGATGCAAAAGTTTTAATTAGCAAAGGGTTAAAATTAGTTGCTGAAGGTGCAAATATGCCATCTACTCCTGAAGCTATCGAAGAGTTTCATAATGCTAAAATTTTATTCTCTCCAGGAAAAGCTTCTAATGCAGGAGGTGTTGCTACTTCGGGCTTAGAAATGTCACAAAACTCTCTAAGACTTTCTTGGACTAGAGAAGAAGTTGACCAAAAACTTCATGACATTATGAAGTCTATTCATCAAGCATGTGTAAAATACGGTTCTGATGATGGTCATGTTGACTATGTGAGAGGAGCTAATATTGCAGGCTTTGTAAAAGTTGCAGATGCAATGATTGCACAAGGCATTGTGTAATTAAAATAAAAAAAATTGAACAAAAAGGCCACGCAAAGCGTGGCTTTTTAGATTAACTCAAAAAGTAATTAATATGTACGGAAAAATTAAAGAGTACTTAAACACCGAATTAAAAGAAATAGAAGAAGCAGGTCTTTTCAAAAAAGAGAGAATCATATCCTCAAAACAAGATGCAGAGATTCAATTATCGGATGGTAGTGAAGTGATTAATTTTTGCGCAAACAACTATCTTGGTCTCTCTTCTCACCCAAAAGTTATTGAAGCAGCAAATAAGGCGACTAGTGAATATGGTTTCGGCATGTCATCTGTTAGGTTCATTTGTGGTACACAAACAATTCATAAAGAATTGGAGACTAAAATTGCTAAGTTTTGTGGAACAGAAGACACTATTCTTTATGCCGCAGCCTTTGATGCCAATGGCGGTGTTTTTGAGCCTCTTTTAAGTGTTGAAGATGCAATTATCTCAGACAGTTTAAACCACGCTTCTATTATTGATGGGGTAAGACTTTGTAAAGCCGCTAGATATCGTTATGAAAATAACAATATGGCTGATTTAGAGGAGCAGTTAAAAAAAGCGCAAGAAAATAGATTTCGTTTAATTGTAACCGATGGAGTTTTCTCTATGGATGGTTATGTAGCTCAATTAGATAAAATTTGTGATTTGGCTGATAAATATGATGCCATGGTAATGGTTGATGACTGCCATGCCCATGGATTTATTGGCAAAACAGGAAGAGGAACTCCTGAATACTGCAATGTAATGGGCAGAGTAGATATTATAACAGGTACTTTAGGTAAAGCTCTTGGTGGAGCAATGGGAGGGTTTACCACAGGAAAGAAAGAAATCATTGAGATGCTTCGCCAAAGGTCTAGACCTTATTTATTCTCTAATTCATTAGCTCCATCCATTGTTGGCGCATCTATAGCAGTGTTAGATATGTTATCTGACTCTACTGCTTTAAGAGATAAATTAATGGATAATGTAGACTACTTTAAAAAAGGTATTGCTGAAGCAGGCTTTGATTATAAAGATGGAGCTTCGGCTATTGTTCCAATTATGTTATACGATGCAAAGCTTTCTCAACAATTTGCCGACTTATTATTAAAAGAAGGTATTTACGTTATTGGCTTCTTCTATCCTGTTGTTCCAAAGGAGCAAGCAAGAATTCGAGTTCAATTATCTGCTGCTCATACTAAGGAACATTTAGATAAAGCGATAGCAGCTTTCACCAAAATAGGAAAACAACTAAAAGTTATTTAATATAAAAGCCATAAAAAATAGCCACGCAATGCGTGGCTATTTTAGACTATTCTAAAACTACTGTTAATCTATTCTCTAATTACTTTCTTACTTATTCTATTGCCTTTACTATCTTGCATTTGTAGGTAAAACAAGCCTTTTCTATTCGGTAATTCTAGCTGAATATTTTTAGCGTTTGGCTCCAATTCTATTTCTAATTGTCCTAAAACGCTATATACTGTCAGAAAGACTATTTCTGTCTCACTTTTTATATTCAATATTCCATTACTTGGGTTAGGATAGATAAGTATGCTTGATTTTTCTCTATTATTTTCATTCAATCCTACTCCACCTTGCAAACCATGTATTCTAATAATAGGCTGACTTGGCTGCCCATCCCATTTTAAGAAATCTCCTCCTACATAATAACCTCCAAAATTAGATTTCTTTATGATGATTACTTGGCTAAGTTGAGTGCCAAACTGTGCAGAACTATCCGGACCAATGCCTGTAAAATATTGAGGCTCCACTCTACCATTAGAATCTAATTTGGCAATGGAACGTTTCACATGGCCTTGAAATTTATTAAAAAAGCCTCCCACCAAATAGCCCTTATCCTCTGTTGGAGCTACTGTATTCACCAAAGGAAAATTGAGACTAGTGGTATCCAAGGTTTGGTTCCGATAATCAAAATTAGTATCTAAGCTGCCATCGCTATGAAAGCGAACCAGAGTATGTAATTGATTACTGCCTTTAATAAAAAAACGACCTCTTAAAAAAAAGCTTCCATTCTCTTCTACCAAATCAGGAGTGCCTGTTTGCCGAACAACAGTATCCTTAAAAGGAGAAGTAAAGGTAGTATCTAGTGTACCATCTAAAAAAATGCGACACATACCATTTACATTTACACCATCATAATGCGAAAAATTATCTGGAAAACCGTAAATGAAAATACGATTACTATCGTACGGGAAAAACCCTCTTGGGCTGCCTGAATCTGCATCGTGGGTGAATGTACTATCGTATAAACCCAAAGAATCTACTTTTATGATGTGCTTGCCCGGAAAAGTATCTGGTGCATTGACTATAATGCAGGGTTTACCACTATTGTCTTTACGATTAGAAAACAAAGAAGAACCATCGGAATAAAAGTAGGGAATGCCATTTCTGCAGGATACGGTTCTAATGTAGTTTTGTCGCCATGTCGTATTAAATCTATTACAATTGGTATCGATTTGTAAGTGACCGCCATCTGAAACTAAAAAAACATCCTCTTTTATAAAAAAAAGACTGCCACCGCCATTAGCAGAACCTGTAAATGTTGTATTTAATGCTCCTGATCTTCTTACAGATAAAAGTCCATCTCTTGTTTGATTCGGACCAATAGAAATTCTAAAATTTCCTGAAACAATAATATTGGATGAAGGCAATTCTAAAATATCTTCTACATCTGCTCCTATCACGCTATTACGAATATCAAAATAAGGCTGAAATGTAGAATCTAAAGTAAAGGATTGGGCGAATACGCCCAATCCTATTAGTACAAATAAAATAAAAGTGCAAACTATCTTCATTCTTTCACTAATTTAGGCTTTCTATTTATTCTTTAATTACTTTCTTAGTTATTCTATTGCCTTTACTATCTTGCATTTGTAGGTAAAACAAGCCTTTTCTATTCGGTAATTCTAGCTGAATATTTTTAGCGTTTGGCTCTGATTCTATTTGCAACTGACCCAATGCATTGTATATTAACAAAGTCACAATTTCTGTCTCACTTTTAATGTTCAATTCTCCTTTAGTAGGATTAGGATACAATCTTATACTAAGCTCTGAGGTTCTTGAAGAGCCTTCTTCATCTAAGCCAACCCCATTTTGTAAACCATGTATTCTAATGATAGGCTGTGAAGGCTGCCCATCCCATTTCAAAAACTCTCCCCCTACATAATAACCTCCAAACTTTGATTTCTTTATAATATTTATAGGAGCTAATAGATTGCCAAAAAAATAGGAACTATCCGGACCTAAACTGGTAAAATACTGCGGTTCTACTCTACCATTAGAATCTAATTTGGCAATGGAACGCTTTACGTAACCTTGAAACTTATTAAAGTTTCCTCCTACTAAATAGCCCCTATCTTCTGTCATTACTGTTGTTAATACTACAGCTAAATTCAAAGACGTTGTATCTATGGCTTGATTTCTAAAATCAAAGCTGCTATCTAGGCTCCCATCCGGATGAAAGCGAGCTAAAGTGTGCAATTGATTACTACCTTTTATAAAAAAACGCCCTTTTAACATAAACCTGCCATCATTATGTACTAAGGCTGGGTAAGCGATATGACGAAGAGTAGCTTCTGAAGTGTCTTTAAGAGGAGAGGTAAAAGTAGTATCTAAGCTGCCATCTAAAAAAATACGGCAGAGTGCGTTAATAGGAACTCCATCGTAATGAGAAAAACTATCTTGAAAGCCATAAACCAAAATACGACTGCTATCATAAGGAAAAAATCCTCTTGGAGCACCTGAATCTGCATCATGAGTAAACGTACTATCATACAAACCCAAGGAATCTACTTTTACAATTAGCCTGCCTGGAAAGGTGTCTGGGGCATTAATAATTTTACAAGGCAAACCTGCATTATCTCTGCCATTGGCAAATAAAGAAGAACCATCAGAAAAAAAGTAAGGAATGCCATTTCTGCAGGATACGGTTCTTATATAGTTCAAGAACCAAGGCCTATTAAACTCATTCCCATTAGTATCTACTTGTCCTGATGTAGAGCTTGGGGTAGATATAAATACATCATCCCATAAAAAAAACAATTCTCCTCCTCCATTTGAACTACCTGTGTAGGAAGTATTCAAACTTCCTGTTCTTCTTGCAGACAAAAGTCCATCTCTAGTCTGGTTTGGTCCAATAGCTATTCTGAAATTTCCTGATACTATGATATTGGAAGAAGGTAGTTCCAATAAATCTTCTACTTGTACATTTCGTTGATTTCTAATATCAAAATAAGGCTGAAAGCTGCTATCCAAAGTATAGGATTGAGCGAATACGCCCAATCCTATATACATTGATATAATTATTAAACAAAAGTGTTTCATTCTTTCACTAAAGTTACGCTTTCTAATCTTTTATCTCCTTCTATCAAAACAATTAGATAAGTGCCCTTATTGAAGTTAGCAACATTGATTTGAATGGTTTCGCTACTAGCTCTTTTCTCCAACATCAATTTCCCTTCCATTGTCAAGAGTTGAATTCTGTACTGTAAACCCTCATCATAATCTCCAATATTTATGGTAACTGCTTCTTTTGCAGGATTTGGAAACACCTTTAATTTTTCATTTAACTGACTAATAGCAGCTACAGGAGTATTGAAATCATATACTCGAGGGGCCTTTAATCTTAACAGAGGTTCTCCTTCTGTTTCATTTTCACTTTCACATTCACCATAGCCAAAACATAGTATATTCCTAGCTAATGTAGCTGTTCTTCCTTTCACTGCATTTGCAATTGTTCTTAACTGAACTAATTCACCTTCATTTAATTGCATATAGCTTTTTTCCACAGCAGTAATTGCTTGACGAAAAGCAACATAGGTCTCTAAATTAGTATGTTCATCCATTTGCTCTTGCGTCAAATCGTTATTGTTAGCAATTACTACTAGTTTTTGCAAGGCAAGGGTAAATTGCTCTTCTTCTACAGCAATTTCAACCAATTGGTATTTGCTAGTGATATCTTTTCTGCTAGCAATCATGCTTTTTATGCTATCCTTCCAATCCAAAGTATCTTCTGCGTAGTAGTGAATAATTTGGTTCGACATTCTTCCCAAATCTCCGTTCAATTCGGCCAATTGATTTTCTAAAATAGTCCTTGGGTTGCTGCCACCCCAGCTTTGATAAATCAATTGAACCATATTAGCAGGAAGTGGATTTGGAATTTCAAATTCCACAAAGTTTAAGAAAGCCTCGCCATAAGTAGCTTCCGGATTCGCCAAACAAATCTCTAATAGCAAGGCATCGGTTAAAATGCCTGTGGCAGCAGCATCCATCAAAGCAGCTTGCGATAAATAAGGCGATTCTGCAATTAATTCATCTCTCAATTGCTGTGCTTGAGATGGAAAGGTGAGCTGAATGACTTGCAAAAGAGAATCTGTATTACCATTATCTATATTTTGATAGTAGGTATAGAGTAAATTATCATAATTGGATCTTTGCGTATAGTAATCTGCTACCATATTGGGCTTTAGTTGCAAGCCTCCTGTATTGTTTCTAATTAAATAATTGCTATTGCAAACGTTTGAAGTAGTAGTAGCTATTGCAACCACTGGACCAAAAAAGGGTGCAGGATCTTCAGTAGTGCCATTATAATGGTAATTAATATTACTACCAGAGGTGTTCCTTAGTCTAAAATTCGCAGCAGAAGAAAATTGATTGGCTGCCGAGCTACCAACAGCTCCTTGGTTAACCCTAATTCCATCAAAAAAGCCTCCATCTACTTCTATATCAAAAGAGTTTGATACCGGATTCGTATTACAAAGTGTTTGCAGTCCTTGGAAATTATTAGCAAAAGAACGATTTCGACCCTCAAATCGTTGTCCATAATCATTCCCTTTAAAGGTATTATTATACACTTCATTTGCTTGTAGGCCACTATTTTCGATTCTTAAACCTGTAGTCGGCTCTAAGCTTCCTGTCTTTTCAAATTCGTTCTGCTCAATTTCATAACCCGTTGCGTCTTTGATATAGGCCCCAAATTGATTATCAATTGTTGGACTTAAATAGCCAGTTTTTACCAATCCTCCATTTTCAACATTATTTTTGATCAAACGCACATTGTCTAAGCCTTCTACTCTAACAGCTATGCTATTGTCAATAAAATCTGTGTTCTCAATACTTACCGTTTGGCTGGGCCCTGCAGAGCCTGTGGCATATACCCCTTGGTTAAAGTTTTCAAAACGAGAGCGTATTACATCTGTTGCAGGACAAGGGCTCACTGTTGTGCTGCAGCCATCCATAATGGTATAGGTAGCATCAATAGAGAAGAAAGCATTTCCATCAACAGGATCGTATTCATTTATACCTGTATTGTCTCTAAAGGTACATCCTCTAAAAGTAGCTCCATGATTGTCCCAAGCGGTAATTAATGGCAGTGGCAATTCATCGGTAGATGTCATGTATTCAAACGTACAACGAGTAAAAGTGCTTCTATTGGTATGAGGGTAACTCATAAACTCAATCGCTCTTCTTTTTACCCTAAAAGTAGCGTCTGTAGCCCTTACCAATCCGCCAAAATCGTTCCAATTGCCTTGGCCAAATGTTATGGCGTAAACAGCATTATCTAAAACTGCTCCATTTCTCATAATTAATACTCCCTGATTAGATCTTGGTAACTGACTTAAAGAATTATCTCCTAATACGTTAATACCAGACCATTCTGAATTTGGGCATCTGCTATCGTTGGTTAAAGTTGCGCCATCAACAATTAATCTAGCACCTTTTTCAATTATTATTCTAGAGTTAACTCCAGTTTTGTTTGGGTCTGAGAAAGAAACATCAATATTTCCACTAATAGTTAAGGTTGCAGGAGCTTTTATTGTCAATAAGCCTAAAACAGATGTATTGGTATTCCAAGTGGTATTCGTTATTATATCGTGGTTGGTATAGTCATAGGTAAAGCCCACACAATCGTTGTGCATTTTTACAAAATAATTATCGTCATAATTATCAGAAGTGTTTCCAGAAATTACAAGAGCACCAGAAGCATCATCAGTAGAAATTCCATAAAGACATTCTTGCCGTTTAATATCTCCTGGAAAGTTATCTCTAGGTTGATTGTCTGCATCAAAGGTACTTTCCCATAATTGGTTCACTTGCCATTGACTTATAGTACTTGTTAAGCTAAATTTAGATACGTAAGCATCAGAATCCCAAAATTTAATGCCATCCAATTTTAAATCGTCGTAAGGATAATTAGGATTATTGGAATTGGGATTTCCATAATAACTAACACAGTCATAATTTGGAAATCTATCATCTAATACCGATAACATATCTAACGAATAAGCAGTTGGAATTCCACCAGGTTGCCAAGAAGAAACAACAGCAAATCCATTGGAGGTTTCTGCAACTCCCATTTTTAAATCGTATGCACCAAATTGCATTCCCTGAAATTGAAAAACAGCAGGTGGTTGAGGTTGTGCTTGTGCATCAAAATCTCCATCAAAGAAGTGAAGTTCAACATCGCCATGAGCATTGTTACCACTATAATTTATCATATTATAAAAAACCGGTACAATAAATAAATTTGGCCCCGATAAATACTCAACAAAAAAAGTTTTAGAGAAAGAAGATGTCTGAAAAGTGTTAGTACTAGCAACAGTAAATGAAGATAAATTATCAAATGAAAGCATAAATGCGTTTGCTCCAAAAGGCGATAAGTTGGTGGCTGTTCCTGAAACAACTATATGGGATCCACTTACTGCGATATCCGAAAAACCTATCCAGTCATAAGCTCCTAAGCTATAGGTCTGCTTTCCTGGGGTACCATCTATTAAGCCATTGATATTTATTTGAACCATAAAACCTTCAAAGTTTGAGGAAGCTGGTCTATTATAACCTACAGCACTATATCCGCTTCCAAACTCCGCAATTGATAAACCTTCGGCTCTTGTAGTTAACCAATTAACCGTATTAGGCGCAGCATCACTATAAGCATGATTAAACAATATAGTTCCTGAAAGGTCAACTTTCACTATACTCATCTTCCTATCGTTAGTTTGGCTTGTACATATAACTTGAGTACCTGAAGGATTTGCTGTTGTAGGATTTGCTTTAATTATATTGCCGTCCAAATCTTTTACAAAGTTGGTTTGCCCAATAGCAACAATATCTAAATTACTATCTTGAATAACATTAAAAAATACCCCTTGATTATACTTTTTACACCATCTCATAGTACCATCTAAATCATAAATAGCAATTGTTTGAAAATCCATGCCTCTTTTTTCATTAGTTGTTTCAAAAGCAAGGCAAGAAAAAATCGACGTAGGGTAGCTTTGAGAATAGGAAAAACAATTATTTTGCGAATTTGCTGGAATAATTGCTTCATCCCATTTGGCATAGCCAACTGCTATATATCCTGTATGTTCTACATTTCCATTTACACTTTCATATAACTTTGTGTGGTTATACCACCATTAATCGCTACTTCCATCTTGTGTTTGAAGTAATGGTGGTATAATCCTATTCATATTTATATCATAATCCCATTGAATTGGGGCATGATCAACTCTGATCCAATCTGGTTTAGGACCATTGGGAGTTTGCGAATAAACCTCTAAAAAGTTAAAGGCTAGAATTAATAATAGAATAGTTTTGTAGAATTTATGAATTGTTTTCATATCAGTAGATTTAATTAATAATTGAATTTATTTAAGCAAGTAAGTGTGGTAGGAGACTCCAGCTAATTAAGAGAATATTTAGAAAGCGGTGTTTTAGTTTGATACAGAAATCAAAAACTGAGAAAATCGGTTACGAAAAGAAATTTCGCATTGGTTAGTATAAATCTAGTTTCTATTTTGAATGATTCAATTTTTATAACATTATCAAATTGTTAATTATTTTTTCGAAAATAAATACAATAAAAAAGCCACCACGCTTTGGCGTGGTGGCTTTTTTATTGTGGCTTAAGTCTAGATATTATTTATTAATAATACTTAGCTCTATTGTCTACAATGTCTCTTTCTTCTTTAAGCGCATTAAAGATTGCTCCATTATCAATTCTAGCAGCAAGACCTCTCTTTTCTGAGTCTCTTATTTCTACAATATTAGCATTTGCAGGAACTACTTTATTATCAATTGCAACAACGAATACTCCATTAGAGCCTTGAATAGGTATGCTCATTTGTCCTTTCTCTAAACTTAAAGCTTTACCAACTACTTTTGGCTCAATACCAACATTTGGAATTGCAGGACTTGAAAAAAGAATATTGGTTGCATTCTCAATAGATAAACCAGTTTTAGATGCTAGCTCACCAATAGATGGAAAACCTTTCATTTCTTCAATGAAAATCTCTGCTTTTTTATCTTGTCTTGCTAAGAACTCTACTCTATTAATTACTTTATCTAATGGAGCAGGACCTTTTTCATTTATAGATTCTACAATCCCAACTGCGAAACCATTTCCAAGATCAAAAGGCTCTGAAACGTCTCCTTCTTTAGCTCCTCTTGCCCACTTTACAATATCTCTCGAATTTTCTTCATTTGGAAAACTAATATCCCCATCTGAAAGAACAGCTAATTTCCTTTGTAAGTTTCTTTCTCTTACTAAAGCATTAAAAGACTCCAAGTCAACTGCATCAATTGAAAAACTATTTGCCTTGTTAAATAGGTCAGCATAAGTTTCTTTGCCTGCTTGAGAAGTTCTTTGAATTGTAGCAATTTGAATTTTCTTTTTGTCTGCAGTTTTATCCGTTACTTCAATGATATGAAAACCAAATTGTGTCTGAACTTTTTTAAGATCTCCTATACTAGAAGAAAAAGCTGCATCATTAAAAGGTCTTACCATAGTGCCCTCTGTAAACCAACCTAAATCTCCTCCTTTTTGCGCAGCTGTAACGTCATCAGAATTTTCTGAAGATAATGTTTCAAAGTCTGCACCAGCTTTTAAAAGAGTAATAATACTATCTGCTATAGTTTCTGCTCTTTCAGCAGTTCTATCTTGTGCATTTATTAATATATGTCTTGCTTTTACTGAATCTGGAGCAAATTTAATATCCTTAACCTTTTGAATGTAATAGGTATTTTCAATCATATAAGGTCCCTTCATATATCCAATTTCCTTAGACCATAAAGAGGAGTCAGTGCCAAGAGGCATATTTTCCATTGAATAATAATTAGGATCAAATGGCAAATCAGAATTAGCATTAACAAAAATGGAATCATTCTTTGTTTCTTCCATTCTTTTAAATGCATCTTCAGACCATGTTCTAGCTCTTTCGATATCTAGAGCTGAAGGCACAATTGGCAAATAAGCATAAAAAACTCTTAGGCTTGATGGTTGCTCAAATTGGTCTTTATTCTTTTCATAATAAGCTTTTGTTTCTTCTTCTGTTAATGTAACGGTGCTATCGTTTAATGAATTAAAGGCTTTGTATACGTATTTAAAACTAATAGAAGAGTTATTGTCTTTGTATTGTTTTTCTGCTAAAGCACTTGGTAAATACAAGCCACTTTTCACAAGAGTATTAAACTTATCTACCTTATGATTTGCTTTTAAAGCTCTTTCAAAAGAAACCCACTGCTCTTTAGTTTTTGGATCATTATCTAAATTCTGTAAGAATTGTACAACAGCAGTTGAACTAAATTGACCCGTTTCTGGATTAGTAAATACTTGTCTCACTTGAGGGTGAGGGTCATTCCCTTGAACCATATCAAATAGTTCTTTTGAAGTAACTGTTAGGCCTAATTCTTCCATTTCATTGCCTATAATTACCTCAGATAGCATTTGATTAAACACATTTTCTCTAATTCGAGATCTTGTGGATTCATCTAATGGTTGTTGGGCTTGAGCCTCATAGTTTTCAAACGCTTGCTGTAGTTTAGTATCAAATTCAACTGGTGAAATTTTTTCACCCTCTACTTCTGCAAGGTATATAGGACCTTGCTGAGCACCTCCAGCCTTTGCGCTAAATAAATCAGTTAAAACAAAAGCCATTATGGCTCCTCCAATAATGATCAATACTAGAGTTGATCTCTGTCTAATTTTTCCAATTATTGCCATTGAAATATTTTAAAATTTTGGCTTGCGAATATACGATTGTCTGCTTAAAAAAGAAAGGCCTATTTATAGGCTACTAAAGAATATAATATTTTGATTTAACAATCTCAATTTTCATCATCTAAAATGCGTAGATGAACTAACTCAATCCTATTATCGCTAACCTCTTTTACGGTAAAAATAAATTGATCGAAAGATATCTCTTCCCCTAGACTTGGAATACTTTCTGAGGTAGATATAATTAATCCTGCAATAGTTTCATAAGTGTCAGATTCGGGTAGGTTTAAATTATATTCATTATTTAAATAATCTACTTCTAATCGAGCTGCGAAAAGGAACTCACTGTCATTTATTCTTGACTCTATCAATGCTTCTTTATCATGTTCATCTTCTATCTCTCCAAAAATCTCTTCAATTACATCCTCTATAGTTAACATTCCTGCGGTACCTCCAAATTCATCAACCACAACAGCAATACTTCTATGTTTATCCAAAAGGTTTTTCAATATCTCACTTGCAGGTGTAGACATAGCAATAATGGGCACAGGTAGTAAAATAGACTTGATACTTTCAGGTTGCTTGAATAATTCGAAGGAATGCGTATATCCTATAATATTATCAATATTATCTCTATAAATCAGAATCTTAGAAAGACCTGTCTCTATAAATGTATCTCTTAATTTTTCAATTCCATCTTCAATTTCTAAGGCAATTATTTCTGTTCTTGGAATCATACACTCTCTAGCCTTTACTTTTGAAAAATCTAAAGCATTTTGAAAAATTTGAATTTCATGGTCTACTTCGTCTTCATCCACTGAATTCTCGGTGCCTTCTCGCAAATAGTGTTCTAAATCAATTCTACCAAAGTTCATTTCAGCATTTGAGTCCATCTTAGGAGAAATAAGCTTAATAAGTAACTCAGATAGAAAGAAAACCATTAGCATTGGAATAGATAAAACCCAATAAAATATCCACAATGGAAAAGCAAAAAGTCTTAACATATAATTTGGGTTAATCCTAAAGAGGGTCTTAGGCAAAAACTCCGCTGAAATAAGAATTATTAATGTAGAAATTAAGGTCTGAATAAATAATACCAGAAAGCTATTATTCGTGTATTGTAGAATTTTAACTTCTAATACTTGAGCCATAAATATTCCATAAATCACTAGGGCTATGTTGTTTCCAACAAGCATTGTTGCAATAAATTTGGATGGCTTTCTAATAAAGCCTGAAATAATCTTAGCTAAAAAATTGCCTTGTTTACCGTCTAATTCAATTTTTAACTTATTAGCAGACACAAAGGCTATTTCCATACCAGAAAAAAAGGCAGAAAACACTAGTGTAAAAAGGATGATACTCCAACTATAACTGTCCATGAAAAGTATTCAGTCTATTCAAATATAATATTTATCCTTGATTATTCCTTTCATGGAATTTACGCTGTCTTCTTCTTAAAAGAAATAAAAATATTGCTATGACTGAGAAACCGTAGAAATACAAGGCATCAAAAATAGAGTATTGAATACTCCTAACTACTGCAATGATAAATGTAACTATTGAAAGCATTAGCCACATTTTCTCCATAAATTTAATCACTTTTATCATTCTCTATATTTATTATACCTCTTGGTTTTAAAATTCTATAATTTGTAAAATCTTGATTAGCAATCAACCCATCGCCCATTAATACTTGGGTTTCAGTTGTAATCTTTACAAAAACATCAGAAGTTATTTCTGAAGTTTTTTTATTCCAAACTAAATGTTCCGTATTTAGCTGTTCTCCCTTATCATTTACAACAACTACATCATATTTTGCTTCCATTTTATCTGCATAAGACAGGTCTATTGCATAATTGGAGGTAAGCTTGGTAGTTACTTGCAATGCCGAATCAAAAATTTCTATATCTACCCCTTCTGGCATCTCATTATATGCCTCTTTGCCGGAATACTGTTTTAATATTGGTGCTATTAATTTAAACTGAACCTCTCCTTTTGTACTATATAATATCTCAACATCTTTTAAAATTTGATCCGGATAAATATTTTCATCTACCAATAATTCAGCTTTCTCATCATTTCCTGAGCAAGAATTAAAAAAAGCTATTCCAATTAGCATGATGCTAATTAGAGTAGCTTTTTTCATAGATATTTTCAGGCTAGTTTTAATTAAATCTGGCTTTAGTTGATTCTCCTATCCAACAACCTATCTCAACAGAATCTCCTTCTTTTGTTCCTCCAAAGAAGCAATCTTCTTTTGTAGGATAGTACTTTTTATAAGTAGCAATCTTTTGATTTGCAGTTTCAGACATACTACCATCTATAGATTTTGCTTTTAAGTAATAGTCTGTTGCTAACCAATAAATTGCTTTATTCTTACACTGATCGTCTGAGGAACAAGAAGAAGAACTACTTGCAATCATATCTCCAATTAAAATGTAGGGCAAACCAAATCCGCTTCTAAGTTCTGCTGCTTTTCTTGCACTTGATCTAGCAGCTGAGTAAGACCCACTACTTATTTGAGCTTGTGCCAGTTCCACGTAATAGTCAGCTAATTTATCTCCCCCATCTGCCATTTCAATAGCTTGCTTAAAAAAGTCAACAGCCTCAGAATATTGCTTATTTCTTAATGACATGATTCCCATTTTTTCTGCAGATACTGCAGATGGGTTATCAGCATGCATTTTCTTTGCTATTTTAAAGAATATTGGGGCATCAGAACATTTCTTTTTATCTAATAGGTCAGCAGTTCTTTCTAACCATCCAGCATCTTCTTTCTTGCTTTCGAAATTATCATTCGCCATTTTCACTAATATATCGCAGTTTAAATATGGGCTTGCTATATTTTCAATACTCTCTTGCGCTTTTATATAATACTCTTGCGACTTTTGGCCTTCATACTTTGCAATATTCTTAGCTATATAGGCACTAGAGCGAGTAAAAGCTTCTACTACATCATCTTCTGTTACACTAGCATTCTCTTCATTCTCTTCCATCTCAACCATAACGCTTAAGTAAGAAACTATAGCAGCTGCTCCTGATAAGTCACCTTGCAACTCTATTGACTTCTTTAAAACCTGGTAAGTTTCTTCTCTTCTATCTGGGGCATAACGCAGCATGTCTGTTCCCTTCCTACCTAGGTTGTAACCTTCTTTACCAAAATTTACAATTCTTTGGTCATATACCATTAATAAAGTATCCACATAAGCCTTCTGTGTTTCTTTTGTAGCAGCAGTAGTAATTTTATTCTTCACTATGTTGATTCCATCAGAATACATTCTTTCTGAAGAGGCAGGACAAATAGTATATGCTACTTTCCAATATTTATAAGCATCATCATAGGCTTTTTGCTTATAATAATCTCTGTATAGAGATAAATTAGTAATACATTTTATACTATCAGCACCATACTTTTCTTGCCCGTAGACTAATGTTCCACCTAGGAATAAAATTGTAAATAAAATTCTTCTTGTCATCATTTTGTTTAATTATTAATCAAATTTTCTTTTTATAAACCACTTATCATTTATAGTAACTCCGAATTGGAAATTTATATATTCTTCTTTGGTTAAATTATTTGTTGTTGTTCCTCTTTGACCAAGCTCAATTCCAAAGTTTAGAGTTGAAAAAGACTTACTTAATGGCATAGCTAGACCAAAGCTTATGCCAAACTGTTCGATATCTACTCCATCAATGTTTACAAGAGATGAATTGTAGTTAAACCCTGCTCTATAACCTAACTGCTTTAAATAAGAGCCAAATGATCTTTGGTTGGTAAATTTTTCAAACCCAACATTTACTAAATATCCGTTCTTTAGTTGACTTATATCTTCATTTCCAACATCATTCCAATTTCTTAGACTAAAATCAACTCCAACTAGCCACTTACCTTTCTTCTCATATGCAAAACCAGCTCCATAGGTAGAAAAAATTGGCACTTCTACTTTTTCTCCGACAGTAGATACAATAGTATCTTTAAATTGTTCTATACCAGAAAGCCCCTGATAGTTCCTTACTATTCTTGAAACCTCTCCATCTATATTATCAAACGGAGAAACAAATAAGCCGGCTACTATTTGACTTTTATATCCAATATCCTTTTGGTATTGAAGTCCTAAATCAACTTTTATATCACTAATTTGGGTTTGTCTTCTATCCAAACTATTAAAAAACCCATTAGCTATAGCGTTTGGATAAACAACCCTTCTTTCGTCATCTATAGACCCAAATAAATACCTAAAGTTAACCCCCAAGGATAATTTATTATTTAACTCCACACCTGTTCCTACAAAAATTTCATTAATCCCACCAGAGCCTTTATAGGTATTACTAACTTGCTGTGAATTTACTGTTTCTGAAACAGAATAATCATAACCTACAACGCTTAAAGGCTTTATACCAAAAGCCATACCCCACCTATTTCCTATAGGAAACCCAATTGCCAAATGACTAAATTGAGCGAAATTCTCAACTGAACTAGAATTGGCATCGCTGTAGGTTACACTTTGAGAAAATAAACCTACTTCATAGGTTGTTAAACTAAAATTTGAAAAAGAAGCTGGGTTGGAAGGGTTAATATAGTTGGTACTTCTATCATTTATAGTTGCCCCACTTTTAGCCAATGAGTCATAAACCACAGGTCTATAATTAGAAGGCCTCCAAGCAATTCCAAACTTACTCATACCCATATTCCCATTAAAAGCTGATTGCTTAACCAAACCAACACCATAACTAGAGTAAGGAGAAAGTGTATTAAGCTGAGCCTCTATTTCAAAGGAAATAAAAAAGGCAAACAGAAGAAAGGCTAAGAATTTATGGTTTGTTATATAGTAGTATTTCATTCAAGCCTTTTAGCACTAAATTTGGGTCTGCAAAGATGCCATTTTTTAACTCTTTATCAAAAAAAGAAGAGTCACCTCCCGTAATTAAAACATTAAGCTTTAGTGTTTCAGACTTATAACTCTGAATAAAGCCATTTATTTCACCAATTATCCCATTTACTACGCCAGAAAGCATAGATGAAATGGTAGTATCTCCGATAGATTTTATCTTGTCATTTTTATTCCAGTTAATTAATGGCAAGCTTCCTGTGCCATGATTCATGGCATTTAAACGCAATTGTATCCCTGGAGAAATTGCCCCTCCTAAATATTCGCCTTTGTCAGAAATAAAATCATAGGTAATACAAGTACCCACGTCTATAGCAAGACTTGCTTCCTCTGGAAATGCCATGTATGCTCCCACCGCTATTGCAATTCGGTCTTTACCTAAGGTATCTGGAGTTTGATAATTTATTTTTATTGGAAGAGGGACTTTATAATTTAATTCTAATACAGGAACATCTAAATCATGAAAATTAATTTTAGATTTTACTGAAGGGTTAACAGAAGAAACTATAATCCCATCTAAATTCAAGTCCCTTAAGCTCTTAGATTTCTCTTCAACTAATTCATTATCAACAGAATCTACAAACTGAATCTCTCTATTTTGAAAGTATCCAAATTTAGTTCTAGTGTTCCCAATATCAACCGCTAAAGAGTTATACATAAAGCCAAAGCTAAGAAATGCTTAAAAATCTTATTAAAATATACTAGGGGAATATTAATTTTTTTACATTTGCCGACCACAAAAAGGTGCCATAGCTCAGTTGGTAGAGCAAAGGACTGAAAATCCTTGTGTCGCTGGTTCGATTCCAGCTGGCACCACCACAAAAGCCTCAAGAATTCTTGAGGCTTTTGTTTTCTAATCAATTAGCACCCATTTTATCTCTTTATCCCAATTTGAACGCATTGTGATTTTCTCTTCAAAAAGAACAATCTTCTCTGCTTGAAGACCTTCCAAATAATTTCCAGTTGTCCAAATTGCATCCTTATTGGAATCATAGATAAGACGAAGACTATAACTCCCGCTTTTCAAATAATTAAATTTAGCTATGCTATCTGTTAAACTAATCTCTCTAATTAGCTTATCTGAAGAATTTAATAATTGCAGTATTTTGCTTGAATTGTCTGAGGTTTCCACTACTACACTCAAATTACCAAAATCGCTCAATTGATTTGAATTTATTTTCTTTTGGATAGAGTCACTTTTTGTTCTATAGATATCCTCAAAAGCGTTAGGTAATATCTCTACTTTGTAGTTAGAAGCTTGCTCAACATCGAAAGCCAATTCAACATCTAACGGATTAGTCAAAACAGTAGCTGTAAAACTAATCTTAATAGAATCCTTATTGTAAATACTTATTAATGAAGTGTCAATAGCCCTAATCGGATAAGGAAAACTAAGTTTCAACTTGGAAAAAAAGTCCAACTGCGAACTCATTATTGCTTTTAAGTAACTTTTATCTTCTGGTCTTCTAATAGAATCTACTTTAAGCTTTATAGTGTCTGAAAGTGTATCAGCTACATAGGCAATTTCCCATCTCTTTCCATCTTGTTCTCTCCACCATAAATCTATTGTATCTTTACTAGGATTTATTTTTGCTAGGAGCAACTCTTCCTTTAAACTTCCTTCAATCAAGCTATAGGATAAGGAATCAACCGGCAGATTAAAAATCAATCTGGAATAAGGGCCTTTTTCTTCCTGTTTTTTCAAATATTGGGATTCATGATTCTCCACAAAAGCCTCTAAAATTATAGTATCAATATTTGTTTGTAAATCAATTTGATTCGCCAAAAATGCAATCTGCTCATCCGGTCTATCAAATAAGTAATTACTATTTTCATCCTTTAATGCAAAAAGAGAATACCTCCCTCTCGCCAAATATTGTAGGTTAAATTCTCCATACTTATCTGTTCTTGCAATAAATGTTGGCTTGTACTTGTAAGGAATTGAATCTTCGTCTATTTGCTTGTAAAGTCCCACAGTCATTTCTTCCATAGGTTCCCTACTAAAGGCATCCTTGATGGATCCCCTGATTGATAAACTATCAATACTCTCTCCGGTAGAAAATACATACTGAAAGTTAGTTAATGGATTATTCTCTCTAATGTCTACTATGGCGTCACCAAAATTGAAAAGATAAGTTGTATTCTGAATTAAGGTGTCTTTTATTTCAATAACTAGCCTTTTACCTTTAACGGAAATTATGGGATCGTATTTTAGCGGTGGCGATGCCAAAAATTTATCTCGAATACTATTGAGTTTCACATACTCATCAAATTCGATTTCAATTCTTTCTTGATTAAATCCCGTTGCTGAGGAACTTGGTTCCATGGATAAAATTTTAGGCCCTTCAATATCTCTCGGGCCACCTGTTGGTGGCACCTGAATTGCGCAACTTCTAAACAGAAAAGCTAAAACTAAGAGAAGAAGAGACTTAGCAAATACTCTCATTTATCAAGCAGTTTGACCATTTTCTGAAGATAGTCTGCATCTTCTTTAGTAAAAGAAGAGTAATCAGAACTGTCTATATCTAAAACTCCTTCTATATTTTTAAACTGAAAAGGAATAACTATTTCTGATTTAGATAATGAACTGCATGCAATATGCCCAGGAAACTGATTAACATCATCAACAATCAAAGTTTCTTTTTTTGAAAATGAAGCTCCACAAACTCCTTTATCTAATGAAATTCTAGTACAAGCTATAGGTCCTTGAAATGGGCCCAAAACTAATTGGTTTTCTTTTAAAATATAAAATCCAACCCATAGAAAGTTAAAAGTCTCTTTTAAAGCAGCAGAAAGGTTTGCCATATTTGCTATCACATCTGGCTCGGAATAAATCAATGCTTCTAATTGAGGCATTAGTTGCTTGTACTTTTCAGTTTTAGTAAGATTTGTTGAAATAGTTAATTCTTCAGCCATAGAAAGCAAATTTAATCAAAGCGATGCCGCCAAAGTTATTATTTTAACAGAGGAAATATTCTCCTTTTGTAGAGCATTTACACTTGCCTCTATAGTTGACCCAGTTGTAACTACATCATCTATCAACAAAATGTTTTTATTGATGAGAGCAGATTTATCTTTCAGTCGAAATGTAGAATGAACATTTTGCCACCTTTCCCACCTTTTTTTTCTGGTTTGAGAAGTAGTATGTAGTTCCTTAACCAAGGAAGTTGAATCTAATTGGATATTTAAAATGTCCGATACCCCTTTAGCAATGTATTCACTTTGATTATAGCCCCTGATTTCTTTCTTCTTTTTATGAATTGGAACTGGAACAATTACATCAATATTTTCGAAAATACTCTTTTCTCTCCAATGTAAAGCACAGATTTTACCAAGTGTAATTCCTAATTCTTTCTGCCCCCTATATTTGAGTTGATGCATCAACCTTTGCGTAATGTTATTTTTATCGAACACTAAAAAGTAACATCCTGCAACTATTTCTACTCTTCCCCAGAAAAGCTTTTCAAAAGGATTATCTTTAATGTCAACACAATCTGAAATAGGAAGACTTGCTCTACAATGAAGACAAATATGCTCTATATTTTTAGGCAAATCTTTACCACACCCTAAGCATAAATTGGGGTAAATAAGGTCTAAAATAGAGGCTAACATATTTCAATTATAGCATTGACTTTGAAATGTGATTAATCATACTGTTGTGGTATTCTTTTAAAACCTTTGTATGAAAATAAGGGTAAATAAACTTATCCCTAATCAATGATTTGCTTTTATAAAATGTTTTATGATGAATTATCGTATTCCCCTTTGTGTCTGCATGAAGAGAAATTCTTTGAATTCCAATAGATTTGCCACCTTCTACATAAGATATCTCGATATACTTATCTATTGCATTGATATTTACAATTTCATGAGACACCGCTAGGTTATATAGGCCTCCTAACAATTTAAGATTGATATAATAGACTTGACCAATCTCAGCTTTTTCAAACGTATCATTACAATAAATAACAATATTACTACTCTTACAAAGCATCAAACCAAAGGAAACTAACTTGCCATTCCAAACATCCTTAGGATTAGATTTAAGATAAAATTCCCAAGTTTTCTCCATATCAAAAGGGCAAATAAAGGATTCATCATGCTCATAGAGCTCATCTAAACCTTCCCAAAATCTAAAGGATGGCTTTAACTCCTCAAAAGATTTAATCTTAAGTTTTTGTTGTTGAATATACTTTCGGATTTTTTTCTGTGGAATCCTTTCTAGAACAATGTTGTCCATATAATAACCCCTTAAACGGTTCGTCAAAAATAGAAAGATATTTTAAATGCGAATTAGATAAATAAAGAACTCTTGGTTTTTTGAATAAGTTATATTTGCAAAAAGATATTCATATGTCAGAGCCTACCCAAATAGAAGAAAAGAAAAATAACACCAATCGCTTCTTAGTATTTTTAGTAATATTCTTATCCTTAGGCTTAGGAATCACCCTATGGCAATATTTTGAGTTGAGAAAAACCGTATCACAAAAAGGAACAGAAATAGAAGTGTTGAATGATGAAAGAGGAGAACTACAATCTGAACTAGAAGAAATGCTGTCAGAGTTAGACAGTATGGAAACAGATAATGACTCTATGAAAGTAGAGCTATCCAATAGAAAAAACGAAATTGAAGATTTGTTGGCTAAGGTAAAAGACAAAGATTTTGCAATTTATAAGCTTAAAAAAGAAACAAAAACACTTCGAACTATCATGCGAGGCTATGTAGTTACCATCGATTCTTTAAATACTTTGAATGTAGGACTTAGAAATGAAAACGAACAGGTTAGAACTACCTTAAATCAAGAGCGATTAAAAAGCCAAGAGCTACAAAAATCAAACGAAAATTTGGAGAGTAAGGTAGAATTAGCAAGTAGGTTAGATGTTTCTGATGTTAGCGTATTTGGAGTAAAAGTCAAAAGAGATATGACAGGCAAGGAAACTGACCGAGCAAAAAGAACTGATAAAATTAGAATTTGCTTTAATCTAGCCGAAAATAGGGTTGCTAAGCAAGAGAAAAAAAGTTTGTACCTTAGAATTCTCTCTCCAGATGGCAACATTTTAACTGCAGGAGAAACAGATGCTTTTAAATTTAAATTTAATGGAGTAAGAGGATATTATTCTGATAAATTAGAAATAGATTATGATAGAAGCGAAAAACAATATTGCATGGATTGGGAAAAGCCATCTCCTGAATATGAAATTTTGCCTGGGAAGTATACCCTATTTCTTTACGCAGAAGATTATGAAATGGCTTCAACAACTTTTGATTTCAAATAATTAGAAGAAAGCTCTTACTTGCATTCCTCCTGTATGAATTACTCTAAAATCATCTGACTTTCTACCCGAATAATTTAAATTGAGTTGTAGGTAGCTAGAAAGATTTCTTTGCCATTGGATAGACCAACTTATATTATTTCCAGGGCTCAAACCCTCTAGCATTTCAAAGCCCAATGAATTGTTAGCAGTAGCGTTATAGTCTATCGCTGTGTAGTCAATTAAAAGCAAAAAGCTACCTTTTCCTGCTTGGTTCCAGTTCAATTCTGATGATAAAGACCTATTGAAGGATTTTTCAGGGCCTAAGATATTCTCCTTTTCTTTATAGGTAGCAGATAAGGAAAGCCTAAATTTCACTGATGGTTGATAAATAATTTTAGGCTGCACTTCGTTAGAGACTATAGTAAAGTTTCTATTCTCAAAAAATTCTGATTTGATTCCATTTTCGCTAGTGGTTAATTTTCCTTCAAAAGAATAGAGGCGGTTAATATTATATCGTAATCTAATTTCTTGATTGGAAACAACCCTACTTTCAAAACCATTGGTTAGAAGACTCTTTCCTTTACTTTCAAAAACAAAAAACTCTATCCCAAACTTTGGATTTAATCGATTGAAATAAAACGTATTTCCCAAAGAAGAGTTAATACTAATTAGGCTACTGTCTTCAACATCTGTGCTAAAAGGATTATAAATATCTGATTCCTCTTGGGTTTTCCGATCTACTCGATAGGCAGTCTTATTAGAAAATTTAGAGAGCCATTTTTTCCATGTTTCCTTGCCACTTAATATTGCAGCCGGCTTTAAAAAAAGCACTTCACTAAATTGATTACTAAATACTCTAATAAATTGATTCGTTGGAGTAAATACTTTTATATAGTTTGCCTGAAACTGATTATTGGCTCCTGCTACTTCAAATTCATTCAATTCTTTTACTCCATTATCATTAAAGTCTATCCAAACATGAGTTCCTTGTCCATCATTTACTTCTAAAAATGAAAACTCTCTTCTATTCTCTAATCCACTACCTACCTGATAGAAAGTGTTAGAATTAACAAAACCCTTTAATGCTCTTAAATCATAGTTTAATCGTCCAAGTAAAGTATTTTCTGGTTCTCTTACTGAAATTTCATCATCCTTAATAAGTAATCTTCTGTAAGTTATTTTGCCGCCCAGTCTAGAATTTGGATTTTTGGCCAAATTAAAATCCAAATCGAAGTTTTCACTCTTTTGAGCATAATTCAGTTTCTCTTGATTTGCATTTGGGAGATAATCATAAACTTCACTATACCCTGCTCTATAGAAATTTCTTGTTGTGCTATCTCCTTTTTCAATATATGCCTTCCAAATTATTCTATCAAAACTGTTTGCTTGTAAACTATCTGATTTCCCTTGATAAAAAAGAATCCTCTCCTGCTCCAAATAAGTTCCAACTTTAAAGCTATAAAACTTTTGACTCAAATCGGTGTAATGTCTTAAAAACTGACTATTATTTATCGATTCTGTATTTAGGAAACTACCTCTAGATCTCGCTTCAAACTTGCCCTTTACAAATCTTCCTTTATATCCATTCTTTATCCCAGTGTAGTCATTCCCCTTTACAAAAGAGCCAAATTCGTAATCTAAAAAGTTGCTATTTTTCTCTATTCCATTAATGGCACTTATCAAGTACTCATTCCCTTTAAGGGCTAAATTGGAGATATTCCAATCCCTTTCAAATTCTACATTTCTATATCTTTCAACAAATTGAAAATTCTTACCTCTTTGTTCATAGAAAAGTTTTGAATTCCAAAAGGTTTTTATGGTATCTCCTCCAATTCTTTCTTTGGTAGTAAAGTCTACTTTTAAGCCATAAGAGTTATCATCCCCGCTATCTTTATCTGAAAATGTATTGATATCATTTTTAGTGTAGGCCCCTTCTACAGAAAGGTAGGTTGTTTTCTTAAAGTCATATCTGGCAGCAAATGTTACCATCTGCCTTTGCTTTGGTGTAATTAATTGAATGATCGGTTCGTAATTACCTTGTTGTACTCCATTAATTGGAGCTACCCACTTAAATACTCTCCCATTTGCACCACTGGGTGTCTGTATATAGTCTCCGTTGTTTGCTCCAACAAAAGAAAACCTAGCACCATAAATAGCGCTATCTGGATTAATTGAATAAACTAGAATATCTGTAAAACCAAGAGAATCTACCAGCTTATACCTTACCTGATCATTATCAAAACCGGTGGTATCCAAGCCGCTAATGATTGCTTGATCTAAATTATCTCCTACCTCTTCCATCAGCGCTCTATCTTCAGGAGACAAGTCCTGTTGTAGAGGTTGGTTTTTATTATCTTGTTCAGAGTATACACTCAAATTTAAACTGAGTTTTTCTTTGGTGTATTGGTTCTCAGAAAAAATAACTGACCTTCCAAAATTCTGATCGGAATACTGAAACTCAACAACTATTCTTAAGTCCTTATTTATTATTTGGTTTGGTGTAAATGTTAACTCTGCAGTATTATAATCTATCACATAATCATTCTCTTGCCCTCGCTTCATTAACCTCCCATTCACATATACTCTTTCCGTACCAGATAAAACGATAATAAAAGTCTCTCCTTCATCTCCAATTAACTGATAAGGACCTTGAATACCTTCAACGCCATCAATTACATTCCTACTAAACTTTCCTCTTGAAATGGCCGCATTAATACTTGTTTTAAACACGCCATTATTCTCTTCAAACAATTCTTCCTTGGTGATTATTTCGGTATTAAACCCCCCACCTTGAACTTTCTTATTGAAATTCATAAAGTAACTGTTAGGCCTTTGAATTAAAAAATCTCCTGCTATTAAACTAGTCTTATCCGTATAAAGCTGAATGTATACTCTATCAAATTCTTGAAGTTGCTGGGTATTTCCATCAGGCTGAATAGGAAGATTATTATCACTTATTGCTGCCTGAATACTTATTTCATCGGTAACCTTACCTGATAATTGGAGATCTAAATTAGAATTTACAGAAAGGTCTTGGTTGTTGCCAAAATTTACCCCTCTTGAAATACTGCCATTTTTATTGAGACCATTGATTGAGAATATCTCCGTGTTCTGATTGCTCTTTTTTATAGTGAAGTAATCATACTTTCCTGGATCACTTTCTTCTAATTGCTCCATACTTTTATGATAATAAGGCTTTGTAAATAAGATGGGAAGTGTTCTATAAGAAATAGCTATTGTTTGATTTTTCAGGCTTGGATTAAAGATAATTTTTGCATTTGCATAATCAATTGCATACAAAGAATCCGCTATAAAAAGTCCTTCAGAATTTTTAATAATTGCTGAATTTGGAACCAAACTCAAAGTATCTAGCAATAAGGTATCATCTACTACTTTGAGACTTTTCTGTTGAAGGTTAGATAACTCTTGAGCTCCTACTTTATGGCTTAAAAAAATGAGAATACTAAAAATGAGGTATAAAAAGCGCAAGTTAAATCTCTAATTGATCTTTATAATTGTGAATATCTTGATTTTAGTAACTCCTAGACAATTTCTTTGCTATATTGGTACTATAATTAAGCTAAGATAGTTATTCCCAAAGTTCATAAAGTTTAAAAATGAAGAGAATTATATCCTACAACGTAAATGGAATTAGAGCCGCACTAAAAAAAGATTTCTTAAAATGGCTAAACGCAGCAAATCCAGATATCTTGTGTTTACAAGAGACAAAAGCAAACAAAGAACAATTAGAACCTGAATTTTTAGAAAATCTTAATTACCACAACTATTGGTTTTCAGCAGAGAAAAAAGGGTATAGTGGAGTCTCTATTTGGACAAAAGACAAGCCTAATCATGTTGAATATGGATGTGGAATAGAAAAATACGATCAAGAAGGAAGAGTTATTAGAGTAGATTTTGAAAACTTTTCGGTAATGAGTGTCTATATGCCATCAGGCTCAAGTGGCGATCTACGTCAAGAGTTTAAAATGGAGTGGCTAGAAGACTTTAAAAATTATATTGATAATTTAAAAAAAGAAATTCCGAACCTTATTCTTTCCGGAGATTATAACATTTGTCATAAGCCAATTGATATTCACAATCCAATTAGAAATGCAGACACTTCTGGCTTTAAGCCTGAAGAAAGGGAATGGGTAAGTAAATTCATAGAATCAGGATTTATAGATTCGTTTAGGTATTTTAATGAAGAACCTCACCAATACAGTTGGTGGAGCTATAGAGCAAATGCAAGAGCAAAAAACCTAGGTTGGAGAATCGATTACAACATGGTTAGTAGCACTTTAGAGGATAAGTTAAAACGAGCAAGCATTCTATCAGAAGCCAAACATTCTGACCATTGTCCTGTACTGGTAGAAATTAACGAATAGAATTAATACTTAGCTGTTCAAAAGTATCTGCATCTAGGATTTTAAGCATGTATAATAATGTTACCATTGTGGTAGTTATTATACCATATGAAAACAAAACTCTTTATTAGCGCATTTGCAATCTCTTTGTTCATTGCTTGTGTGCCCGCAAAAAAATACGAAGCTGTTAAAAGCAAAAAAGAAATTTGTGAAGAACAACTAGCAGGTATAAAAGATGAAAATAGAAAACTAACCGAAGACTTTACAGAGCTTAAAGAGTGGTTTGACGACCTAGATAGAAAGTACCAAAGAATTGTTGAAGACACTGTAATGATGGGGAGAGGTTACAGACTTCTTAAGCGTAACTATGATAAAATAAATGAAAGTTATGAGTTATTATTAGAGAAAAACAAGCAGCTATTGCAAGGAAGTCAAGCTGAAACCGAAGCATTATTTAAAAACTTACAACTATCTCAATCTCAGCTGCAATTGCAAACAGACTCTTTAATAAGAGCAAAGAGGATTCTTGATGAAAAACAACAGAAGCTTGACAAACTAGAAAGCGAGCTAATGGCTCGATCTAAGAAAGTGGATGAGTTAGAGGCTATATTGAGTAAAAAGGACTCTGCTGTTAATGCTTTAAAACAAAAAGTACAAAATGCACTTCTTGGTTTTGAAAATAATGGTTTAACCATTGAGCAGAAAAATGGAAAAGTATATGTCTCTCTAGACGAAAGTTTACTATTTAAATCCGGTTCTTATCAAGTAGATGCAAAAGGACAAACTGTCTTGAATAAGCTTGGAAAGCTACTAGAAAAGAATGAGGATGTTAATGTTTTGGTTGAAGGACACACAGATAATGTGCCACTAAATGGCAGCGGAACCTTAAAGGACAATTGGGATTTAAGTGTTATGAGAGCTACCTCTGTAGTCAAAATTATAACGGGCAGCTCTAAAATGAATCCAGATAGATTGACAGCAGCGGGAAGAGGAGATTTAGTTCCTATTGCCTCTAACGATACTGCTGAAGGACGCAAAAAAAATAGAAGAACCGAAATTATTCTTACGCCTAAGCTGGATGAATTATTTGAGATTTTAGAAACAAACTAAACTATAAAGGAGCTTCTGTTTTCTCTTGTATAATAGTTACTAAATCTGCTATTTTAACTCTAGTCTGTTCTAAGCTATCTCTATCTCTAATAGTTACCGTATTATCATTTAAACTATCATGATCTACCGTAATAGAAAATGGAGTCCCTATTGCATCTTGCCTTCTATATCTCTTTCCGATAGAGTCTTTCTCATCATACTGAATATTGAATTTGGCTTTTAAGCTTGTCATTATTTGTCTTGCTTTTTCTGGCAAGCCGTCTTTCTTAGTTAAAGGAAGAACTGCAGCTTTATAAGGAGCTAAGAATGCAGGTAATTTTAAAACTACTCTAGAAGAACCATCTTCTAATTCTTCATTTTTAAAAGAAGAAGATAAAACTGCTAAAAACAGTCTATCTAATCCAATCGAAGTTTCAACAACAAAAGGCACATAGTTCTTATTTATTTCAGGGTCGAAATATTGTAGCTTTTTACCAGAATGCTCTTCATGCTGTTTTAAATCAAAATCTGTTCTTGAATGTATCCCTTCTAATTCTTTGAAACCAAAAGGAAAATTAAATTCTATATCCGCTGCAGCATTGGCATAGTGTGCTAACTTTAGGTGATCGTGAAAGCGATAGTTCTCTTTAGCTATACCAATTCTTTCGTGCCACTTGAGTCTTTCCGTTTTCCAGAATTCATACCATTTCATTTCTTCTCCAGGACGAACAAAGAATTGCATTTCCATCTGTTCGAATTCTCTCATTCTGAAGATAAATTGTCTAGCAATTATTTCATTTCTAAATGCTTTTCCAATTTGTGCAATTCCAAAAGGAATCTTCATCCTAGTAGTTTTCTGCACATTTAAGAAGTTCACGAATATTCCTTGTGCAGTTTCGGGCCTCAAATAAACAGTTGTAGCACCTTCTGCAGTAGCACCTATTTCTGTGCTAAACATTAGATTAAACTGACGTACATCTGTCCAATTTTTTGATCCACTAACCGGATCTGCTATGTCTAAATCAATTATTAATTGTCTTACATCGGCCAAATCCTCATTATCCATGGCATTCTTAAAGCGATTTTCTGCCTCATCAATCTTTTCTTTATTTGCAAGAACTCTAGGATTTGTAGCTAAAAACTGCTCCTTATCAAATGATTCTCCAAAACGATTCTCTGCTTTAGCAACTTCTTTGTCAATCTTCGCTTGAATTTTATTTACCCATTCTTCAATAAGGACATCTGCGCGATAGCGCTTCTTAGAGTCCTTGTTATCTATTAAAGGGTCGTTAAACGCATCTGTATGCCCTGAAGCCTTCCAAGTAGTTGGATGCATGAAAATGGCTGTATCCAAGCCAACAACATTCTCATGCATTTGCACCATAGATTTCCACCAATAGGATTTTAAGTGATTTTTAAGCTCAGCTCCTAAAGGGCCGTAATCATATACTGCACTTAATCCATCATAAATTTCTGAGGAAGGAAAAACAAAACCATACTCTTTAGCATGGGAAATAATTTGTTTTAATAAGTCTTCTTGGTTTGCCATGCCGCAAAAATAGTTTTTTGGAATGGCCTATCCATTTTTGGGCAAAAAAAAACCACGCCAAAAGGCGTGGTTTTAATAAATTATTTAAGGGTTAAATTTCACCACTATCTCCTTCATCGTCAAAGGTTAAAGAACCACACTCTAAAAATGCAGATGCTCTAACTAATTTGCCTAAAGAATTACCCATTTGGTCTTCGTTTACTTTAGCCATCTTCAAGCTGCTAGCTACTACATTACTTCCTGAGAAGTTTATAGAACCTTCTGTAGCAAAATAAAGAGTTCCATCTTCATCTTGTCCAGGTGCAAACTTTACTGCGATAACAAAAGCTACTTTACCTATTTCACCATTTCCTTCAAAAGAATCAAAATCTCCTATCTTACTTCCTCCATTGTAAGAAAAAGCATAGAAAAGTAAATCAATTCCAAGGTCATCTGGCTCGTCTTCTCCAACCATAGAAATATCGAAGTCTCCTGCAACTCCAATAAATGCATCTAGCTCAAGATTTTCCCCAGAAGGTCCTTCTGCTACTCCAAAAATATCAGAGTCAACACATAAACCGAAGTCTATTTCATAAGACTTTCCATCTAGTGTAACAGTTCCACCACCTAAGGTTAAAGCAGAACCAATAGAGAAAGAATTAGAATTAGACATTGGATCAGTAAATCCATTACCTCCACCAGAGGAAGGCGCAAAAGTATTACCTCCGCCACTAGGTGGTGTGTATGAAATATTTCCACCACTACCTGTAAAAGTACCAGAAGAAGTACTTGAAGTTGAAGAAGAAGTGCTTCCTGAACTAAAAGTTAACCTTTTAAATTTTTCTAATCGATTCTCATTTTGCACACCGTAATTATCTGTATCCTTTTCACAAGCTGTGAAAAGAAATACAGATAGCGTTGCAGCAAATATGCCAACAAAAGCCGATCTGTATTTCAATGTTTTCATAATTCTATTTGTTTAGTTATTAAAATAAGCGAACTATTTATAAGCTCTACTTAATTAAAATATAAAACCTAAACGAATAGCGCTATTAAAGTTAGGTCCTAAGTTAAAAGATGATCCACCTGGAGCAGTTGTACCTGCAGCACCATCAGTAGGATTGGCAGCACCACCATTCGAAGTTTCAGTATCTCCTTCAGATGTAGAAGCAAATCCGAATCCAACTTCAGTACCTAAATAAATTTTTGGAGAGAAATAAAAATCTGCTCCTAAAAGTAAATTAAGTCCAAAAGTAGTAGATCCACCTGTAGTTTCTCCTTCTACTGTAGCACCTGTACCATCATTAACTTGTGCTGTTTCGGTAGTACTCAAAGAAGAAAATCCAACTTCAGCACCCCAGTATGGAGACAATCTGTCCGTACCTTCCCAGTGCTTTTCAAAACCTAGGTTAATACCGAATCCAAATTCAGAAGACTTATCTTCTAATTCTCCTGTTCCGTCAGTACCACCACCTAAATTTACGTCAGTAGTTGAACTAGAAGAAACATTCAAACCAACTCTAAAGGCCATATCGCTAGATTTAAAATAACGAAGTCTTAGGTTGTTGATGCTAATTGGTGAACCTCCAAGTGGAGTAAAATTAACTTCGATGTTTTTAGCACCTGCATCAGGCTTCATATCCTGAGCGTTAACATTTTCTGTAGTGAAAACTGCAGCAGCAATAGCTGCAACGAATAAAATTCTCTTTTTCATTTTTTTAATTTTTGGTTACGTTTTTAAATTAAACTGAGCCAAACATAGTGAAAAAAAACGCAAGCACCTATGACAAAAGACTAAAAACAAGCTAATTAATTGCGTTATTTAGCTAATTTAGAACTATTCTAGACTTTAAATTTTATTAATAACAAAGGTGCTTTCATAGATTTTTATCGGGTAAAATTGACTATTCGTCGAGCGTAATATGTTTTTTTAAACAGCACTTTTGTTAATAAATCAATAAGCAACAAGACTAAAAGAAGTTGATTCAACTTATTCTTTTTATGAAAAAAATTAGCTTTGCTGCATGATTCAAGTAGAAAACACCATACTTTCAGAAGATTTATTTGAAAGTTATTTTGTTTGTGATTTAAGCGCTTGCAAAGGAGCCTGCTGTGTTGAGGGAGATGCTGGAGCGCCACTAGAAATAGAAGAAATAGACATTTTAGAAAATGAACTAGAATCTATTATACCTTTTTTAAGGAAAGAAGGGCTTAAAAGTTTAAAAGAAAATGGTGCTTTTGTAGTGGACACTGATGGAGAATATGTTACTCCACTAGTAAAAGGAAAAGAATGCGCTTATACCACCTTCGATAAGAACGGGATCGCAAAATGCGGTATAGAAGATGCCTTTAGAGCAGGTAAGACGAATTTTAAGAAACCTTCCTCCTGTCATCTTTACCCTATTAGGGTTCAAAAATTACATGAGTTTGAAGCACTTAATTATCATAAGTGGCCAATTTGCAAGCCTGCATGCGAATGCGGCTCTAAGTTAAAAGTGAAAGTTTATCAATTCTTAAAAGAACCTTTGATTAATAAGTATGGCAAGGATTGGTACCAACAATTAATAGAAGTAGACCATTTACTTGAAAAGGAAAATTCTAATAAGTAGACTCTACTACTTCTACCCAATCTCCGTTTTCTTTAATTAGATTAATTAGTTCTTCTACAGCTTCGGCTTCTGGAACATTCCTTTTAACTACTTCTTTTTCTTTATAAAGCGTTATTTTCCCCGGACCCGTTCCAACATAACCATAGTGAGCATCTGCCATTTCACCAGGACCATTAACTATACATCCCATAATCCCAATTTTAACTCCTTTTAAATGAGAAGTTACCGCTCTGATTTTTGCTGTTGTTTCTTGTAAATCAAAAAGTGTTCTACCGCAGGAAGGACAAGAAATATATTCTGTTTTTGAGATTCTACTTCTACTTGCTTGTAAAATTCCAAAAGCAGTAGAAGTAATCATTTGTAAACTAGCAGAGGTATGTGCATCCACCCAAACCCCGTCTCCTAAACCATCAACCAATAAACCTCCAAAGTCGGTTGCAGCATATAACTGAAAACTTTCACTATCCAATGAATTATAGTTGAATTTTACGATAACTGGTACATCTATTTCGTTATTCAATAGTTCTACAAAAACTCTTCTAATTTCAGGCATTGCATGCGCATTTGAAGTAGACAATACTAACACCAACGGTTTCTCTATCCCTTTGATAGCCTGAATTTCATCTATATTTTGATGATCTAAGGAAAAGTAGAGAAACTGCATTTGACTTTTACATTCAAACAGCTCTTCCCTTTGCGGCCAGTCAGCTATAGGATAATGTCTTTCTTTAGCAGGATTCTTCTTCCATTTATCCATCTTCTGAATAATGCCAAGAGTACCTGGAATTTCAAAATCCAATTGATGATCTCCAACATAAATATAATCCACTGCCTGGTCTCTTAAATTCCATTTATCTAATGGAATCGAATAGGAATAACCACAACCGAAAAAAGAAGCAGGACTTATTTGGTCTAAATGAGATAAGTCGCCAAAAACGACAGGCACATGATGATCCCCTATGTTGCCTACCTGCATACTTTGTCTCCTTTTGAAATTGAAAGGATCTATAGGGTAATTATCAACGGTAGGTATCTCTCTATGACCTATTCTTTGCTTATATCTTTCGGCAAGTTTTTTTGCCACAGGCAACTCATATTCAGGCTCTTCTGTTAAAGAAACCCTAATCGTATCTCCTAATCCGTCTTCTAGTAAAGAGCCAATTCCAACAGCAGATTTAATCCTACCGTCCTCTCCATCCCCGGCTTCTGTAACACCAAGATGTAAGGGGTAATTCATTCCTTCCTCTTCCATTTTTGAAACTAGTAGTCTATAAGCTTGCACCATTATAAGTGTATTACTAGCTTTCATAGAAAGCACAATCTCATGATAATCGTGTTTTCTACAAATTCTTAAAAACTCCAATGCAGACTCTACCATTCCCAAAGGAGTATCTCCATATCTGCTCATTATTCTATCAGAAAGTGAGCCGTGGTTAGTTCCAATACGCATTGCCGCTCCCTCCTCCTTACATATTAACACCAAAGGAGTAAACTTTTCTTCAATTCTTCTTAGTTCCTCATTATAGGTTTCGTCAGTATAAACTATCTCTTCAAACTTCTTTTTGTCGGCATAATTCCCTGGGTTTACCCTAACCTTCTCTACAATTCTTGCCGCAATTTCAGCCGCGTTGGGAGTAAAGTGGATATCTGCCACAAGCGGGGTGTTATATCCTTGATTGGCAAGAGCATCTTTTATTTTTTGCAACTCCTCAGCTTCCTTTTTACTGGGTGCTGTTATTCTTACTAGTTCACTGCCTGCTTCAATCATTCTAATTGATTGTGCAACGGTAGCCTCCACATCCATTGTATCTGTGGTAGTCATAGACTGAATACGAATGGGGTTTTCTCCCCCGATTGCAGTAATTCCAACCTTAACCTCTTTGGTAACTTTTCTTTGATATTTAACTAAGCTATTGCAATAAAGCATCTCTTTTTTTATACAAACTTAAGTTTAGAAAGCAATTTTTTTTACTTTTTGTTTAAATGATATAAAGAATGTTTCTCGTTAATATTTCTTTTAACCATTTTCATAGTCTAAAAGTATAGTTTGGTCTATTTTATGTTTAAATATTTTGTGCAAAAAGCAAAGAGTCTTAATATTATTCAACCAAAATTCAACACCATCGCTACTTTTACCATAACTGAAAATTCTCCAAAAATACTGGAGCTAAATTACATCGTAGACCGTGATGATGTGATTTATGACATCTGTGATTCAGATGGGAGTATAAGAAAAAGTGGTAAGCTTTTAAAAAACACTTCTACTAGTATCAATTTAAATGATTTGAGAGCGGGTAATTACATGTTGTTTATCATTGATCAAGGAGAAGTTTACAAGAAAATTATCACAATTTAAGATTCTTAATAAACTTTGCTAAGATTTTGCTTAAACGATATGTCTCTTCATACAAAGACATATGTCCCGAATTTTCTAATATAATAAAATGTCCATTTTTTGCTAAGCTAGACTCTTCTTTAGATTGCTTCACAGAAATTAAAGGATCATCGATTCCAGCCAAAATTAAAACTGGATAGGGAGCAAATTTTAATACAATTTCCCTTTCCTTCCTCTCTTTCATTCCTCTTATTGTAGCAGCTATTCCTTGATTTGAGCAGACTAAAGCCTGGTTTAAGTAATTTTTTATCCAGTACCTCTTTAGTCTACTTGGAACTACAAAAAAGCTATTCACAAGAAAAGCGAGAACTAACTTTCTCTTTTTTTGCAGTTGTACGATGATTTTTTCCCTTTCCTTTTTTCTTTTTTCTGAATCTCCTTTCGCCGTTGAATTTACAAGAATCAAAGATTTAACTCTATCTGGAAAGTATTCTGCAAATGCCATAGCTACATAACCTCCTAAGGAATGACCAACTATATTCACTTTTCTTAATTGTAAGTGCTTAATCAATGTATTGATACAATCTGCATACATCTCCATGGAGTGAACATATCCTAAAGCATTAGAAAAACCATGACCTGGTAAATCAATGGATACTACCCTAAATCTTTTTGTAAGATCTGGAGCAACCTTTTGCCAAACTTTATGAGAGCCTAAGAAGCCATGGATTAATATTACAGGCTTACCTTTTCCTTTATCTAAGAAATAAACTTGTTCTCCTTTAAACCTAAAGAATGGCATTATACTAAGAATTCATAGCAGCTTCTATCTCCTCTATTTCAATTGGGATATGACTCATTAAGTCAATGTTTCCCCCTTTTTTCACCACATAATCATTTTCTAAACGCATACCAAGGCTTTCTTCTCTTATATAAATGCCTGGCTCAATGGTAAACACCATTCCTTCTTCAATAGGTTTTGTCCAGCTTCCAACATCATGCACATCAAGCCCAATATAGTGGGACGTTCCATGCATAAAATACTTTTTATAAGCAGGCCAAGAAGGGTCTTCCTTATCTACGTCAGATTGACTTATTAGTCCAAGTTGCAATAATTCTTGGGTCATAAAATCACCTACTTTTTTATGATAATTTGCTAAAGTAATTCCAGGTTGAAGTATCTTATTAGCAGATTTCATAACTCTTAAAACTGCGCTATATATTTCCTTTTGACGATCAGTAAACTTTCCATTAACAGGTATACTTCTTGTTAAGTCGGATGCATAATTTGCATACTCTGCACCAATATCCATTAAAATTACATCTCCATCTTTACATTCTTGATTGTTCTCAATATAATGTAAAACGCAAGCATTAAATCCTGAAGCAATAATTGGTGTGTAAGCAAATCCTCTAGATCTATTTCTTAAAAACTCATGCATTAACTCTGCTTCAATTTCGTATTCCATTACGCCCGGTTTAATAAATTTTAAAGCTCTATCTACTGCTTTTGCAGTTATGTTACATGCATTTTGCATCAGTTCTATTTCCTCTGGCTCCTTTACAGATCTTAAATAATTAACTAAAGGCGAAACTCTTTCGTAAGTATGTAATGGATAATTCTTTTTACACCAATCTCTAAACCTATCTTCTCTTGTTTCCACCTGATTTGAAGCTCTCAAATGTTCATTATCAGGCAGGTATATTACACCTGCTTCAAAAGCCATTGTTCTAAATATCTTTTCAAAATCTTGAAGCCAATAAACTGTTTTTATACCCGATGTTGCATAAGCAGCTTCTTTCGTCAATTTTTCCCCCTCCCAAATCGCAATATCTTCATTAGTCTCCTTCAGAAAAAGAACTTCTTTATGAGCTTCATTGGCAGCATCTGGGAATAAAACTAAAATAGATTCTTCTTGGTCTACGCCCGATAAATAGAAGATATTATTATTCTGCCTAAAGGGCATAGTACCATCTGCATTTGTTGGCATTATATCATTAGAATTAAAGACTGCTAGAGAATTAGCCTTCATATTCTTTGATAATTTAAGCCTGTTTTTTATAAAAAGATTCGAATTTATTTGATGATACTTCATACTATATTTTTAAATGAGGCCTAAAAGTAAGCCTTGAAAGAGAGATTCAAAAAAAATAGCATGCTTTATATTGAAAAGATTATTAAACATTGAAGTTTAATAATTGTTATTAAATGAAGCTGTTACTAAGAAATTCTTATTAAGAATCTATCTAAATAAGAAATGAATTAAAAAGGCCTATGAAGCTAAGGTTACAAGAATTAAATTTGCATAACTAAAAAGAAATTAATTTACAGAGATGAGTGAGTCAAAAGGGTTAATTAAATCCCACCTTGTTAAGAAATATTGGATGGCCTTTACTGGGCTTTTTCTATGTTTATTCTTAGTTGGTCATCTAGCAGGTAACCTTCAATTATTTATTCCAGGTTATTCAGGTCAGTTGCAATTCAACGAATATGCAGTCTTTATGACCACCAACCCTCTTATAAAAATAATGTCATATGTGACCTATTTTAGTATTCTATTTCACGCTGTGGATGGTTTGGTAATTTCTATCGCCAATAAAAAAGCGAGACCCGAAAAATATGCATATAGTAAGCCGGGAAATAATTCTATATGGTCCTCTAGAAATATGGGAATACTTGGAACGGTTATTCTTGTATACATTGTTATCCACATGCAAAATTTCTGGTATAAATTTAAATTTGGAACTCCTCCACACATGACTGCTGAAGACGGCGTTTCTCCATTATTGCAAGACGGAACTGCTGTTAAAGGTGGTATTGTTGAAAATGGAGAAGTGATGCTTAACGGAGAGAACATGGGAGCAGTAATGGGAGACTTATACACAATTGTTCTTGAAAGTTTTCAAAACCCAATAATTGTAGCATTTTATGTTTTAGGCATGATTGCTATTGGATTTCATTTAGTTCATGGATTTCAAAGTGGTTTTCAATCTTTAGGACTAAGAAACAAAAAATACACCCCAATAGTCTCAAAATTAGGTTATGCATTTGCAGTAATAGTCCCTCTGCTGTTTGCTCTAATTCCTATATATATGTTCATAGCAGCTTAATTGAGATAAAAAAATAGTATAGATGATTTTAGATTCAAAAATACCTGAAGGCCCACTAAAAGATAAGTGGACCAACCATAAGAACAACATTAATCTAGTTAACCCTGCCAATAAAAGAAATATTGACATCATAGTTGTAGGAACAGGATTAGCAGGAGGTTCTGCCTCAGCTACTTTAGCAGAGTTAGGATATAATGTTAAGTCTTTTTGCTATCAAGACTCCCCAAGAAGAGCGCATTCAATTGCTGCGCAAGGAGGCATTAATGCAGCGAAAAATTATCAGGGAGATGGAGATTCAACATATAGGTTGTTTTACGACACAATAAAAGGTGGAGATTACAGGTCAAGAGAAGCAAATGTTTATCGATTAGCAGAAGTTTCTGCCAGTATTATTGATCAATGTGTTGCTCAAGGGGTTCCTTTTGCAAGAGATTATGGTGGACTTTTAGACAACCGTTCTTTTGGTGGAGTTTTAGTTTCTAGAACCTTTTATGCAAAAGGTCAAACAGGTCAGCAATTACTCCTTGGTGCATATTCTGCAATGAATAGACAAATTGCAAAAGGCAAAATCAAAATGTACAACAGACATGAAATGTTAGATGTTGTCATTGTTGATGGAAAGGCCAGAGGTATTATTGCAAGAAACTTAGTTACAGGGGAAATAGAAAGACATTCAGCACATGCTGTAGTTTTAGCATCTGGTGGTTATGGAAATGTATTTTTCCTATCCACAAACGCGATGGGGTCTAATGTAACTGCAGCTTGGAAAGCCCATAAAAAGGGAGCCGTTTTTGCAAATCCTTGTTACACGCAAATTCACCCAACTTGCATACCTGTTCATGGTACACAGCAATCTAAACTGACTCTAATGTCAGAATCCTTAAGAAACGACGGAAGAATTTGGGTGCCAAAGAATTTAGAAGATGCCAAGGCAGTAAGAGAAGGAAAACTAAAAGCAGTTGACATTAAAGAAGAAGATAGGGACTATTACTTAGAACGAAGATACCCTTCTTTCGGCAACTTAGTACCAAGGGACGTTGCTTCGAGAGCCGCAAAAGAAAGATGTGATGCAGGCTATGGCGTTGTTGCTAATGATACCAATGAAGGAGTTTTCTTAGATTTTGCTTCAGCTATTATGAGATATGGTAAAGAAGAAGCTCATATTAAAGGAATAGAAAACCCTTCTAACGAAGAAATAAGAAAACTTGGGGAGAAAGTGATTGAAAATAAGTATGGTAACCTCTTTGAGATGTACATGCAAATCACCGATGAAAATCCATATAAAACTCCAATGAAAATCTATCCTGCCGTTCATTATACGATGGGTGGAATTTGGGTAGATTATAACTTAATGACTACTGTTCCAGGGCTATATGCAACCGGAGAAGCAAATTTCTCAGATCATGGAGCTAATAGATTAGGAGCTTCTGCATTAATGCAAGGTTTAGCAGACGGTTATTTTGTTTTACCGTATACGATTGGGGATTACTTAGCCAATGATATTAGGACTGGCGCTATTCCAACAAATACACCTGAGTTTGATGCAGCTGAAAAGAAGGTTGTAGATGAAATTAATAAGTTAGTAAATAATAAAGGCACAAAGTCTGTTGATTATTTTCACAAGAAACTCGGACTCATTATGTGGAATAAAGTTGGAATGTCGAGAACCACAGAGGGGTTAAAAGAGGCCATTCAAGAAATTTCCGAACTAAGAGAGCAATTCTGGAAAGAAGTAAGAGTGCCTGGTAGTGCAGATGATAAAAATAGTGAATTAGAGAAGGCAGGAAGAGTAGCAGATTTTCTTGAATTAGGAGAATTATTTGCTAGAGATGCCTTAGAAAGAGAAGAATCTTGCGGCGGCCACTTTAGAGAAGAATACAAAACAGAGGAAGGCGAAGCGTTGAGAAGAGATGATGAGTTTGCTTATGTTTCTGCATGGGAATATACAGGAAAGCCATCAGAAGCTATTTTACACAAAGAAAATTTGAATTTTGAGAATGTTGAATTAAAAACACGTTCTTACAAATAATATATTAAGTATGTCACAAGCGAAAGGATTAAACCTAACATTAAAAATTTGGCGTCAACAAAATGCTAAATCTAAAGGGAAAATAGAAACATACCAGATTGAGAATATATCGCCAGATAGTTCATTTTTGGAGATGCTAGATATATTAAATACAGAATTGATTGACAAAGGAGAGATTCCTGTAGAATTTGATCATGATTGTAGAGAAGGAATTTGTGGATCATGTTCTTTATATATCAATGGAGAGCCTCATGGACCGGGAAAAAGAATAACTACTTGCCAGCTTCATATGCGCTCATTCAAAGATGGAGACACTATTTATATTGAACCATGGAGAGCAGCAGCCTTCCCTATTGTGAAGGATTTAATTGTTGACAGAAGTGCTTTTGATAGAATACAACATGCTGGTGGCTATATATCAGTGAACACTTCTGGTAATACTGTAGATGCTAATGCAACCCCCATTGATAAACATGATGCAGATGAAGCATTTAATTCTGCAACATGCATTGGTTGTGGAGCTTGTGTAGCGGCTTGTAAAAATGCTTCAGCTTCTTTATTTGTTTCAGCAAAAATTTCTCAATACGCACTATTACCTCAAGGACAGGTAGAAGCAAAAGATAGAGTATTGAATATGGTAAAACAAGCTGAGAAGGAAGGCTTTGGTCCTTGCTCAAACACTGGAGCTTGCGAAGTAGAATGTCCAAAAGGAATTTCTTTAGAGAACATTGCTAGAATGAACCGTGAGTTCCTAGCAGCTTCCATATCATAATAAGCCCTAATAGCATATGCCTAATTTTTCGGCGTCTATTCATTCCAAGCTACCCAAGGTTGGAAATACAATATTTTCGACTATGTCTTCCTTGGCGAGGAAAGAAAATGCAATAAATCTTTCTCAAGGCTTTCCTGATTTTAATTGCTCACCAGAATTGATTGAGCTGGTTCATCAAGCAATGAAAGCAGGACATAATCAATATGCCCCTATGGCTGGTTTAATAGAACTTAGAGAAAAGATTGCAGAGAAAACTAACTTTTTATACAGTGGAGACTATGACCCTGAAAGTGAAATAACCATAACTGCAGGAGCCACTCAAGCTATTTTTACCGCAATTGCTGCTACAGTTAATGAAGGAGATGAAGTCATCATATTTACACCAGCTTATGATTGTTACGAGCCTGCTATCGAATTAGTAGGTGGAAAACCTGTTTATGTACAATTGTCTGAAAATGAGTATCGAGTAAACTGGGAAGAAGTAAAAAAAGTAATCAATCAGAGAACCAAAATGATCATTATAAATACCCCACACAATCCAACAGGGAGTATTTTAAGTGGGCAAGATTTACAAAAGTTAGATAAACTAATTAGCAATTCGGATATCCTAGTTTTAAGTGATGAGGTATATGAGCATATCTTATTTGATGGCTATGAACACCAAAGTGTAGCAAGGTTTCCATCTTTAGCAAATCGGAGTTTCATTATTTCCTCCTTTGGCAAAACATATCACACTACCGGATGGAAAATGGGTTATTGTTTAGCTCCAAAACAGTTAATGAAGGAATTTAGGAAAACTCATCAATACAATGTATTTTCAGTAAACACTCCTATTCAAGTAGCTATGGCTAGCTATTTAGAAAAAAAAGAAGCCTATTTAGAATTAGGGGCATTCTACCAATATAAAAGAGATCGTTTTAGAGAGAATTTAAAGGGTAGTCGTTTTACCTTGAAGCCTACAGCAGGAAGTTACTTTCAATTACTAGGTTATGAAAATATAAGCGAAGAGTCCGACCTAACTTTTGCACAACGCTTAACCATAGAAAAAAAAGTAGCATCGATACCAACTTCAGTTTTTTATAACCGGCCGATTGACCATAAAGTATTGCGCTTTTGCTTTGCAAAAAGTGATGAAACCTTAGATAGAGCTGCTGAAATCCTCCAAACAATATAGATTTAAGTATAGAGGCTTATTTTTGCTCAATGGAATCATTAAAAATTAGCCTTATCCAAACCCATATTCTTTGGGAAAACTCTAAAGCCAATCTTGCATCACTTTCAAAAAAAATAAGTCAAATTGCTAAAACAGACATTATTGTTTTGGCAGAAATGTTCAATACTGGATTTAGCATGAATCAAAAGGAACTTGCCCAAGCTATGGATGGGGAGGCTATAAACTGGATGATAAATACTGCGAAGAAAAAACAATCAGCTATATGCGGCAGCTTAATAATTAAAGAGCACGGGAAGTACTATAATCGCTTTATTTGGGTAACACCTGATGGTGAACTAGAACAGTATGACAAGAGGCATTTATTTTCTATGGCCCAAGAAAATGAGCATTATACTCCAGGAAATGAAAATATAACGATAAACTACAAAGGTTGGAAGATTAGACCACTAATTTGCTATGACCTTAGATTCCCTATTTGGAGTAGAAATCGATTTAATGGAAATAATCATGATTATGATATCTTGGTATATGTAGCTAATTGGCCAAAAAGTAGAAAAGATGCATGGGAAAAACTACTATATGCAAGAGCTATTGAAAATCAAGCGTATGTCATCGGTGTCAATGGAATTGGCAAAGATGGCAACCAACTAGAATATGCAGGAAGCTCTGCAATAATAGACATGAAAGGAGAATTATTGAATGGCCAATTTCATTGTAATGAAAGCATAATAGAAATGGACTTGAATTATACCTCTTTAATAGATTTTAGAAATAAATTTCCTGTTCTTAAAGACGCAGATCTGTTCAATTTAAGCGAGTAGCTATTTACCATTAAAGTCTGACATCACTCTAGCTAAAGTATTTACGCTAAAAGCTTGGATGATTTGTTGGACCTTATCTATTCTTTCTCCTAATATTTGTGTTTCTTCAGGAGACCATTCTCCAAGTACATAGTCTACTTGTTTTCCTTTAGAAAACTCATTCCCTACCCCAAAACGAAGCCTAGCGTAGTTTTGGGTACCCAATACATCTTGAATATTTTTTAATCCATTATGGCCTCCATCACTTCCTTTCCCCTTTAGTCGCAGCGCACCAAATGGCAATGCAATGTCATCCGTAATAATTAATAATCTCTCAATAGGTATTTTTTCTGCTTGTAGCCAGTAATTTACAGCCTTACCACTCAAATTCATAAAAGTAGTTGGCTTAACTAGTAAGAGGGATCTACCTTTAAATTTAACAGTAGCTGTATCTGCTAAACGGTTTGGTTCAAAAAAAACATTGGATGCCTTTGCAAAGGCATCCAATGTTTTAAAACCAATATTATGTCTTGTATTTTCGTACTTGGAACCAATGTTACCAAGCCCAACAATCAAGTACTTCATTACATTTATTCAGCTGTAGCTGCTTCTGTCTCCGCTCCTTCGGTTGCTTCTTCTCCTTCTTCACCTTCTTCTTCCTCAAGGTCTTCCTCAACAGCAACTCTAGAAGTTTTAACTGCGATAATTACAGCATTTGGATGATCTAAAATCTCAACATTCTCAAGATTTAAATCTCCTACTTTGATAGACTGACCAATTCTAACATTAGTTATATCTATGCTTATCTCTTCAGGAATATCTTTATGCAGCGCTTTAAGAACTAATTTTCTTAGTTTCTCTCTTCTTTTACCACCATTTAACACTCCAATAGATTTACCTGTAAATACTACTGGCACTCCAATTGAAATTGGTTTATCGTCGAATACCTCCATAAGGTCAATATGTATAGCAGCATCCGATACCGGGTGAAACTGTACATCTTTGATTACGGTTCTTATGGTTTTATCTTCAAATTTTAGATTCACCAGGTATACATCTGATGTATGAATCAATTTTGAAAATTTAACAGCATCCACGTGAAAGTTGATGTTGTTTTCGCCACCATAAATAATTCCAGGTACTCTACCTTCTTTTCTAAGGGCATTTAATGCTCCTTTTTTTCCGGCGCCATCCCTAGCGATAGCTTCTAATTCAACAGACTTCATTTAATTTATAGTTATTGTTTGTTTAAAATATAAAATAGGAACTAATAGATTCATAATTATGAACCTTGTAGATAACCTTTGCAAATAAATCAGCTACAGATATTACTCTAATTTTATCTGACTCTCTTTTCAATGGAATGGTATCGGTAACTAATAATTCAGTCAAGCTTGACTTTTCAATTCTTTCGTAAGCTTCTCCTGAAAGAATTGCATGCGTACAGATCGCTCTAACTGAATTAGCTCCTTTCTCTTTCATGATATCAGCCGCTTTCGTTAAGGTACCTGCAGTATCTACCATATCATCAATTAGAAGTACATCCTTCCCTTCTACCTCTCCAATTAAGAACATTTTCTCAATCTTATTTGCCTTCTTTCTTTGCTTGTAGCAAATTACAACTTCTGTTTCCAAATGCTTAGCATAAGCATAAGCTCTTTTAGAACCACCCATATCCGGAGATGCCATGACTAAATCTGGTAAGTTCAACTCTCTTATTGCCTCTGAAAAAACTGCTGAAGCATATAAATGGTCTACAGGAACCTCAAAAAACCCTTGAATTTGATCCGCATGCAAATCCATAGTCATAATTCTTGTTGCCCCTGCTGCTGTTAGCATATTCGCAATCAATTTTGAACCTATTGGAACTCTTGGCTGATCTTTTCTATCTTGACGAGCAAATCCAAAATATGGAATTACCGCAACAATCCTTTTCGCTGATGCCCTTTTAGCTGCATCAATCATTAAAAGCATTTCAAAAAGATTCTCCGTTGGAGGATTTGTAGATTGTACAATAAAGACATCACACCCTCTAACTGATTCTTCAAATGATGGTTGGAACTCTCCATCTGAGAAATGACTCACTGCAGTCTTTCCTAGCTCTTTACCAAAGCTTTTTGCAATTCTTTCCGCCAAATTATGGCTGCTTGAACCTGAAAATATTTTGACTTCGTTAGTCATAGCGGTTTCCTTGAATTTTTAAGGGGTGCAAATGTATCAATTTATCCTGTCTCAGACAAATATAAATAAGCCTTTCAAATCAAATTATAGCAATCATAATTATGGTGACTAAAAAAATGAATAATTTCGCCTTCCAATCCAATTGCCCAGGTGGCGGAATTGGTAGACGCGTTGGTCTCAAACACCAATGCCTTCGGGCGTGCCGGTTCGAGCCCGGCCCTGGGTACAAAAAAATAAAGCGAGATAACTCTCGCTTTATTTTTTTTGATATTCCTGATTTTTAAGGTTTTAAGTTATATTTTTGATATGATTCAAACTCTATCTATGAAGTTTATTTATTGGCTTAGCCTAATAAGCATCTTAATAGCTTGCCAAAGCAAAGATGCTCCAAAGCAAAAAATCATCAATACAATACCTGTTGTTCTTGTAAAAGTAGATGACGTTCCGATTTATAATGAATTTGTTGGACAAACCTATGGATTAAAAGATATTCCTATTCGAGCTAGAGTTGACGGTTATATTGAAAAGATTGACTTTGAAGAAGGAACAAGAGTAAAAAAAGGAGCACTGCTTTACGAAATAGATCCAGATCCATTTTTAGCAGAAGTTGCAGCTAAGGAGAGTAATGTAGCCGAAGCAAAAACTAAAATGATTAATGCTCTAAATGAGCTTAACCGTTACAAGCCACTTGCAGAAAAAAAAGCGGTAAGTGAGAGTGATTTAGATGCTGCTCAAGCCAAGTATGATGCATCAAAATCAAGTGTAGAGGCAGCTGAAGCGAACCTAAGACAAGCGAAAATTAAGTTAAGCTATTGTTCCATTAAAGCACCAATTGATGGATTAATAGGAAAAACAGAAGCCAGAGTAGGAGAGTATGTTGGTAAAGAACCCAATCCAGTTATCCTGAATACGATATCAAGAATTGATACCGTAAGAGTACAATTCTCGATTTCAGAAAATAAATATTTACAGTTAGCAAAAGCCTACCAAGAAAATAAGACTTCTGAACAGGCTAGAAAACAAATAGAAGAAGGTAAGTTAAATCCTAATATTGAACTTATACTAGCAGATGGAAGCGTTTACGGTTTCAAGGGGGCTATTGACTTTGTCAATAATCAAATAAATTCTACAACTGGCTCATTGCTTATACAGGCTAGTTTCCCTAATCCAAATAGACTATTAAGACCGGGATTGTATGCTAAAATCCGATTACAATTAGGAGTAGAAGAAAATGCCAAAGTAATCCCACAAAGAAGTTTAATTGAGTTGCAAGGGAAATACTCCGTTTTCATAGTTAATGACTCAAATAAAGTTGAACAAAGAGCAGTAGAAGTAGCTTCTAAAATTGGTGACTTAGCAATTATTTCAGAAGGAATAGAAGCTAAAGACAAGGTTGTCATAGATGCATTACAACAAGTTGCCGCAGGTATTGAAGTAAAAGCAGAAGTAATCGAATTCCAAAGTAAAACTTCAGAATCTGAATAATGGCTGACAATAAAGGCAACTTTTTCGTACATCGCCCTATTGTTGCAATGGTCATTGCAATCATTATAGTTATTGTGGGTTCTGTTTCTGTTATAGGTTTAGCTATTGAGCAATATCCAAATCTTACGCCACCAATTGTTGAAGTAAGAGGAACTTATACAGGTGCGAATGCACTTAACGTTGAAGAGTCGGTTGCTACCCCAATTGAACAAGAAATGAATGGAGTAGACAATATGATCTATATGAAGTCTACTAACTCCAATGATGGTACAATGGTAGTGCAAGTTTCATTTGATGTTGGCACTGATCCTGACATGAATACGGTTTTAGCACAAAATAGAGTTTCTGCAGCTACTGCTAAACTTCCTCAGGCGGTTACTAAGTATGGGGTAACTACAAAGAAATCTCTCCCCAATATTCTAATGCTTATTTCTCTAACTACAGATAATCCAAGTCATAACAATCAAGAGTTTCTTGGGAATTATGGTTTGATAAATATAAAAGATAGATTAGCAAGGGTTCCCGGAATTGGCAGGGTAGATATTATGGGTTCGGCCAACTATTCCATGAGAATTTGGGTAAAGCCAGACCGATTAGCAATTTTAGGGATAACTGTCCCAGAGATTTTAGATGCAATTAACCAGCAAAACGTAATTGTTCCTGGTGGAAAATTTGGAGCAGAACCTGCTCCTCCAGGAACTGAATTTACTTATACGGTGCGTTTACCAGAACGATTTAATTCTGCCGAATCTTTTGAAGAAATTGTAGTTAGAACAATGCCAGATGGCTCGCAAGTTAAAATAGGCGATATAGCTAGGGTTAATCTAGAAGTAGAGTCTTATAGTATGATCCCAAGGCTTGGGGTAAATCTGGAAGGTAGAGATTCTATTCCTAAATCTGCGGCAATTGTTGCCCTATATCAAGCACCCGGTTCCAATGCAGTTGAATTAGCCGCCAATATTAAGAGCGAGATGCAAGAGATGTCTAAAGGGTTTCCTAGCGGAATGCGGTACGATGTTTCACTAGACTCTACTCTCCCAATTACTGCTGGAATTCGAGATATAATTATTACTCTTATTGTAGCATTAATTTTAGTGATTCTGGTTGTATTTATCTTTATCCAAGATTGGAGAGCAACACTTATCCCTACTCTTGCCATACCAGTTTCTTTAGTTGGAGCCTTTATGTTCTTCCCTGCTCTTGGATTTACCATCAATGTATTATCTCTTCTTGGTTTAGTATTAGCAATAGGTATTGTGGTAGATGACGCCATTGTTGTAGTAGAAGCAGTTCAAGTAAATATTGCTTCTGGAATGAAGCCTAAAGAGGCCACAATTGATGCCATGCGTAAGGTAACTGCACCTGTTATTGCTACTACCTTAGTCCTCATTGCCGTATTTATTCCAGTAGCCGGAATGGCAGGAATTACAGGCCTTTTATATCAACAATTTGCAATTACCATTGTAGTTTCTGTAATCGTTTCTTCTGTAAATGCGCTTACTCTTAGCCCGGCTTTATGTTCTATTTTATTAAAAGAACCTAAACCCTATGGTGGAGCTTTGGGTAAATTTTTTGGAGCTTTCAATAGTTGGTTAGATAGATCTACTGAGAGCTATATGAGCATGACCAATGTGATTACTAGAAAATTAAAAAGAGGAGTTATCTTCATTATTGTATTAACTATTGGAGCAGGGATTGTTGGAAAATTAGTACCAGGAGGATTTATTCCTGAAGAGGACATGGGTTACTTTTTTGTAAACATTCAGCTTCCTAATGCGGCCTCTTTGCAAAGAACAGATGAGATAGCTAGTAAGGTTGAAGAAATATTACTGAATTATCCTGAAGTAGAATATGTTACCAATGCAACGGGATTTAGCATGCTTTCAGGTTCTATGGCTACTAATAATGGATTTATGTTTGTAACCCTAACCGACTGGGGCTCTCGAGATAAAACGGTTAAAGAAATTATTGATGAACTTAACATTCAATTGGCTCAAAATATTAAAGGTGCTCAAGCCTTTGCGTTTGGTCCTCCTGCTATTCCTGGTTTAGGTAATGGTTCAGGTTTTAGCATAATGTTACAAGATAAGGCAGGGAATACTCCTGAATATTTAGCTGAAAACACGAGAAAGTTTATTAAAGCAGCAAATGCAAGACCAGAAATTGGCAAGGCATTCACCACTTTTCAAAGTTCTGTTCCGCAAAGATTTATGGACATTGATAAGGAGAAAGCCTTAAAACTTGGTGTGTCTTTAAATGATTTGTATACCACTATTGGGGCATTTATGGGTGGTGCCTATGTCAATGATTTTACTCGCTTTGGTAGGCTATATAAAACTTATGTTCAAGCAGAAAGTGAATACCGAGTAGATGAATCACAGATTGAAAACTTTTTTATTAAAAACAATAAGGGAGAGATGGTTCCTCTATCTACTTTAGCAGAAGTAAAATCAATATCAGGGCCAGATTACACTACACGCTTCAATTTATTTAGGTCTGTTGAAGTAACCGGAGGGCCTGCGCCAGGCTATACCTCAACCCAAGCAATGGATGCTTTAAAAGAAGTAGCAGAGGAAGTGCTACCAAAAAACATGACTACCTCTTGGAATGCTATGTCGTTTCAAGAAGATAAAGCTTCTGGGTCCTTAGGGATAATTTTAACCTTTTCATTGGTTTTTGTTTTCTTAATTCTAGCTGCCCAATATGAAAGTTGGAGTCTTCCTCTTTCCATATTGTTAGGAACACCCTTTGCAATATTTGGCGCACTTCTCTTCTTATGGGTATCTAGATTTTTTAGCTTAAGTTTTGAAAACAACATTTTTGCTCAAGTATCTTTTGTAATGCTGATTGGAATGGCTGCAAAAAATGCCATTTTGATTGTAGAATTTGCTAATGACGAGTTTAAAAAAGGACTATCTCTATTTGATGCGGCAATAAAAGCTGCAAAATCAAGATTCCGTCCTATTTTAATGACTGCTTTTTCATTTATTCTAGGTGTGTTCCCATTAGTTATAGCAAGTGGCACAGGAGCAGAAGCTAGAAAAGTTATGGGAGTCGCTTTACTAGGAGGGATGTCAATTGCAACCTTACTTGGCGTATTCTTTTATCCCATGCTGTTTTTGTTAATAGGAAAAATAGCAGGTTATGAGAAAAAAAGAGATTTAGCATTAATAACTCAAGAAAATACAACTGAATAATGAGAAAGGTTCTCATCATAATAATACTCCTTACTACTATTCAAGCCTGTAAAATTGGCAAGAATTATGAAGGCACGGAACTTATTCAGCCAACTAATTATTCTCGATCTGATACTTCAATTGCCTATCAGACTGACACTATAAATACGGATAGTCTTGAGCTTAAATATGCAGATATTAAATGGTGGGAAATATACCAAGATGAAATTCTAGACAGCTTGATTAAGGTTGCGATGCAAAACAATAGAAGTGCCTTAATTGCTGCAGAAAATGTATTACAAGCTAGGTATTTTTTAGGAATCCAAAAAGCTAATTTTCTTCCTAAAGTTGATGCCGGGGGTTCTATTAGTAGAGGTAATTTCTTATTAAATAACATAGGGGAAGCAAATACCTTGATTCAAGGACAAGCTAGCGTTTATTGGGAACTAGACCTTTGGGGGAAAATAAGAAGACAAACAGAAGCAGCAAGAGCTGAATTGATGGCAAGCGAATATGGCTACAGAGGCATAATGATAAGCTTAATCTCTGATGTAGCATCCACTTACTTTAGTCTTCTAGAAGCTCATTCTCAATTGGAAATTTCTAAAAGAAATGCGAATTCAAGAGATAGTATGCTATTGATTATTCAAGCTAGGTTTGATGAAGGCATAGTACCAATTATTGATGTAAACCAAGCTACTATACAGTATACCATTGCTGCAGGTAGAGTTCCCCAATACATTAGAAGAGTAGTTCAGTTAGAAAATGCATTAAGTGTTTTGGTAGGTATGAATCCTCATGAAATTTCTATCGGCAAAAAGCTAGAAGAGCAAGCATTAACCATTGAAATTCCAACTGCTACTCCTTTAGATTTACTTTCCAGAAGGCCCGATATAATTGCTGCTGAAAATATTTTAATAGCCGAAAATGCTAAAGTTGGAGTTGCTCAAGCTAATAGACTTCCTACAATAAGTGCATCCGGATTATTAGGGGTTTATGGTAATGACTTTGGAGATATAGACTTTAGTAATCCATTGTGGAACTTAGGAGCACAGGTATTAGGCCCTATCTTTTACTGGGGCCAATTGAAAAGACAAGTTGATATCCAGAAAAGTAAAAGCTACCAAAGTCTGTATCAATATGAAAATACCGTCTTCAAAGCAATTCAAGAGGTTGAAGATGTTCTTGTGGAAATAAAAACTACTAAGCAAGAATTAGAGATAGCTGAGCAAAGAAAGGCCGCTGCAATCCAAGCACAAGACCTATCCCGTGAAAGATATGATAAAGGAGTAACCAGCTATTTAGAATTCTTAGAACAACAAAGACAAGCTCTTGATGCTGAGTTGCTATTAGCAGGAATCAGAGCAAGACTTCTAAGTTCTTATATTAGGCTATACAAAGCCCTTGGGGGTGGCTGGTTAAATGAGAGCGAAACTCAAATGAGTAATTAAATAGAGAAACAGAAATTTTTATAATTTCTGCTTCACTTCTACTTCTTCGTAGGCCTCAACTATATCACCTACTTTAATATCATTATAGTTTGCAATGTTAAGTCCACATTCATAACCTTTTGCAACCTCTTTAACATCGTCTTTAAATCTCTTCAAGGAACCTAATTCTCCGGCAAAAACAACTACACCATCTCTAATTAATCGAACCTTATTTTTACGGTTCACCTTACCATCTAACACCATACAACCGGCGATAGTTCCAACCTTAGAAATCTTAAAGGTTTCTCTGATTTCAATAGATGCAGTAACTTGCTCTTCTACTTTAGGCTTAAGCATTCCTTCCATTGCAGATTTTAACTCTTCAATAGCATCATAGATAATTGAATATAGTCGTATATCAATCTCCTCATTCTCTGCAATTTTTCTGGCATTTACAGAAGGTCTAACTTGGAAACCAATCACTATCGCATCTGAAGCTGCAGCAAGCATAATATCAGACTCTGTAATTTGACCTACGGACTTATGAATAATATTCACTTGAATTTGCTCGGTAGATAATTTCAATAAAGAATCTGAAAGTGCTTCAATAGATCCATCCACATCCCCTTTAACAATAACATTCAGTTCTTGGAAATCGCCAATAGCAATTCTTCTTCCAATCTCATCTAAAGTAATATGTTTCTTAGTTCTAGTACCTTGTTCTCTTTGTAGCTGCAGTCTTTTAGTGGCTATATTTCTAGCCTCCCTTTCATCGTCCATAATGTGGAATCTGTCTCCTGCATTCGGAGCTCCACTAAGACCAAGAACGGAAACCGGAATTGCTGGACCAGCTTCTAGCACTTCATTTCCTCTCTCGTTAAACATGGCCTTTATTTTACCACTATGAGGACCTGCTAAAATAACATCTCCAACTCTCATTGTTCCTGCTTGAACAAGCATGGTAGTTACATAACCTCTTCCTTTGTCTAATTCGGACTCTATAACTGTTCCTACAGCATTTTTATTTGGATTTGCTTTCAATTCAAGCAGTTCTGCTTCAAGCAATACTTTCTCTAAAAGTTCAGGAACACCTTGTCCAGTTTTTGCAGAAACCTCTTGACTTTGGAATTTTCCTCCCCAATCTTCTACAAGAATATCCATTTGAGAAAGCTCTTCTCTTAACTTATCTGGATTGGCGTTTTCTCTATCCACTTTATTAAAGGCAAATACTATAGGAACTCCTGCTGCTTGAGCATGGTTTATGGCCTCTTTCGTTTGAGGCATCACATTATCGTCAGCGGCAATTACTACAATTACAACATCCGTAACTTGTGCACCCCTTGCTCTCATGGCAGTAAAGGCTTCGTGACCAGGTGTATCTAAGAATGTTATGTGCTTGTCCTTATTAACCTCCACATTATACGCTCCAATATGCTGTGTAATTCCACCTGCTTCTCCGGCAATTACATTCGCTTCTCTTATATAATCTAGAAGTGATGTTTTACCATGATCCACATGACCCATTACTGTGACAATTGGATCTCTATCTTTTAAATCTTCTTCTTTATCTTCTTCCTCTGCTATTTCATCTTGAGAATCAGCTTTTATGAACTCCACCTCAAAACCAAATTCTTCAGCAACTATAGTCAATGTTTCAGCATCTAACCTTTGGTTGATAGAAACAAACAATCCTAGAGTCATACATGCGGAAATAACTTCATTCACATTAACATCCATTAAGGAAGCTAATTCATTCGCAGTAACGAATTCAGTTACTTTAAGGATGCTTTTTTGTGCTTCTGCCTCTTCAAGTTCTTTAGCAGCCTGTTCACTAGCAGCATCTCTCTTTTGTCTTCTGTATTTAGAACCTTTAGATTTTCCGCCACCACCAGTCAACCTAGCAAGTGTTTCCTTAATCTGTTCTTGAATTTGCTTATCTGTTAACTCTGGATCATCTTTCTTCTTAGCTGCAGGTTTTTTACTTCTTTCAGGTTTAGAAGGACTGATTCTTTTTCTCTTTCTTTTTGGTCTTTGAGTTTCTTTATCTTCAGAAGAAGATGCAACCGGCTTTGGTTTACGTTCTCTTTCGGTTGGTAATTCAATTTTACCTAAAACTTTAACTCCTTCAAGCTTCTCAAAATCAGTTTTGTGCTCTTGAGGCTCAGATTTAACCACTTTTGGTTCTTCTTTAGGCTTCTCTTCTTCTTTTGCTTTTGGTTTTGGTTCTTCTTTAACCTCTTCCTTAACCTCTTCTGCTTTTGGTGCTTTTTCTTTTGCCTTTGGCTCTTCTTTCTTTTTAGCTTTATCTGGTCTTGTTTTTAGATTCATTGAATCTAAATCAATTTTCCCAACTACTTTCAGTTTCCCGTCTTCTTCTTTTACTTCTTCTACTTTAAGAGTTTCCTTAGGCGTCTCTACTTTTGGCTCTTCTTTAACATCTTCTTTAGCTACTTCCTTTTCAACAGGAGCAACTTTATTATCTGCAGGTACATTCTTAATCAAAATACTCTCTTCATCTTGAGCGGCTGATTTTGCAGAACTAGTAGTTGATGGACTTTCTAGAGAAACACTTTCGCGTTCAGTGCTAGGCATACTCACATTCTTGGATTCCTCCTTAGCGCTTTTTTCAGATTGAAATTCACTACTTAAAACAGCATAAACTTCTTGATCAATCTTCGTATTAGGATTGGTATCAATTTCAATTCCCTTTGTACCGAGGAAATCTACAATTGTACTAATCCCAACATTTAATTCGCGGGCTACTTTACTTAATCTTTTTACAGACATAAATTATTTCTCTAGTTTCTAATGTATATATAACGACCTAATTATTCAAATTCTGCAAGGAAAATTTTTCTAACTTCTTTTATCGTTTCTTCTTCTAATTCTGTTCTTTTTAATAATTCTTCTTCAGATAAGTCTAAAACATTTCTTGCAGTATCGCAACCAATAGACTTTAATTCATCAATAATCCACTCATCTATTTCATCTGAAAACTCATCCAATGCCACATCATCAGATACTTCTTGAGCAACATCTTCTCTATAAACATCAATTTCATAGCCGGTTAATTTACCAGCTAGCTTAATGTTATGTCCACCTCTACCGATTGCTAATGACACCTGATCAGGTGCTAAGAAAACCTCAGCCTTATTATCTTCTTCATTCAATTTGATAGAAGATACTTTTGCAGGGCTTAATGCTCTTGTAATGTATAATTGAGTATTGGTTGTGTAGTTAATTACGTCAATATTTTCGTTTCTTAACTCTCTTACTATTCCATGAATTCTTGAACCCTTCATACCAACACAAGCACCCACAGGATCGATTCTATCATCGTAAGATTCAACAGCAACTTTAGCTCTCTCTCCTGGCTCTCTAACAATAGTTTTGATAGTAATTAACCCATCAAAGATTTCAGGAACTTCCATTTCAAATAGTCTTTCTAAGAAAACTGGAGAAGTTCTAGAAAGAGTAATCAATGGCTTGTTGTTTCTCATTTCTACTTGCTTCACAACAGCTCTTATGCTATCCCCCTTTTTGAAATAGTCATTAGGAATCTGCTCTGTTTTAGGAAGGATAAGTTCATTGCTCTCATCATCCAAAATTAGTAGCTCTCTTTTCCATACTTGATAAACCTCTCCTGTAATGATATCACCTACTCTATCTTCATATTTTTTGAAGATGTTGTCTTTCTCAAGCTCTAAAACTTTAGAGATTAAGTTTTGACGAAGTGCTAAAACTGCTCTTCTACCAAAATCATTCAATTTCACTTCTTCTGAAACTTCTTCTCCAACTTCAAAGTCAGGCTCAATTTTAATTGCATCTGAAAGTGCAATTTGGCTATTTTCATCCTCTACATCTCCGTCTGCAACAATTTCTCTATTTCTCCATACCTCTAAGTCACCCTTATCAATATTTAAGATGATATCGAAATTCTCATCTGAGCCATATCTTTTTATAATCATGTTTCTAAAAACACTTTCTAAAATATTCATCATAGTAGGACGATCTATGTCCTTAAACTCTTTAAACTCTGCGAAAGATTCTGTTAAATTTATTTTGTCCATTTCAATTATTTAAAAGAGATTACCACTTTGGTTTCGTTTACTTGCTCCATAGGAACATCTATTGTTTCTGTTATTAATTGTTTTTTCTTTTTCCCTTCTATCTTCTTCATTTCTGAAGTTTCAAGACTTACTTTATCTTCATCTGCTTGGAGAAGCTTCCCTTTCAGCTTTTTTCCTTCTCTCAGCTTCACCTCCACTTCTCTGCCATAATACCTTTGGTATTGACGTAAGATTTTAAAAGGCTGATCCATCCCCGCAGAACTTACTGTAAGTTCAAAATCATGTTCTTCTCTATCTAAACTTCCTTCTATATGGCGGCTTATTGCAACGCAATCTTTAATATTTACGCCCTTATCGCCATCAATTTCTACGCGAATGGTATTTGAAGAAGATACTTTTACATCTACTATGAAATAATCCATTTCTTGTAGCTTCTCTTCTACTAATGTCCTTATGTAAGATTCTGAGATCATAATCTATTCTATAAAAAGAGGGGACTGTTGTCCCCTCTAATCACTCTCTATTTGCGTGCAAATGTAATAATTTTTCTAGATATATTAGTTCTCCTTGCTTTCTATTTTCTCACCCTTTTTAAACTTCACTTCTCTTTTTAAAGCACCTCCATTTTTCTCATAGAATTTAAACACTCCATCTGGCATCCCTTCTTTATAAAACTTTTCACTTTCTAGCATTCCTTCTTCGTAATAGGTAGTAGTCTTTCCATTTATTCTACCCTTAGTATAATTGGCTTCCATCATTTTATTGCCATTATCGTAATAATAAAGCCAAAGTCCATCTTGTTTCCCTTCTACATAATTACCCTCATCCCTTAATTTACCATTGGCATACCAACTCTTTCTTAAGCCATCTAATAGTCCTTCTTTATAATTTTCTTCTAATTCTTGCGCTCCTCTTTCATTCCAATACTTCCAATTCCCAGATTTCTCACCATCCAAATAATTTCCTTGATAGCGCATTTCGCCTGTTGGATACCAACCATTCCATTGTCCAACCATTTGACCAGCTTCGTAAGATCCTTCATCTTGTTGGTTTCCATCCGAATAATAGGTAAACCACCTGCCGTCTTCTAAGCCGTTTTTATATTTTCCTTCAATAATTAAAGTGCCGTTTTCATGCCATGTTCTCCAAGTACTGTCTTTTTTATCCGCATCAAAAAAGCCGCTTTTCCATTTCTCACCTCCTAGGTAATAATAATCCCATGGCCCTTGTTTTTTACCTTCCCAAAATTCACCTGCAGACAAAAGCTGCAAGGTATCTTTATAATAATAGGCCCATTTGCCATTTTGCTCTCCAGATAAAAAGCTACCTTCCATATCTAGTAATCCACTTTCTCTATACCATTTCCAATCTCCTGTTTTCTCCCCTCCTGCATATTGGCCTTCCTCTAGCAAGGTTCCTCTTTCATTCCATGCTTTAAACGCACCAGTTTTCTTGCCATTTTTATAGGTCTCTTCTTTCTTTTTCTTGCCATTAGAAAAGTAATACTCCCATAATCCATCTTTTTGATCCTCTACAAAATTGCCCGTGTATTCTAGTTTCCCATTTTCAAAATAAGATTCCCATTTACCATTTGCCAAGCCATTTTTAAAGGTTTTTTTAGAAAGAAGTCTTCCCGTTTCTGTGTAAGTATTCCACACTCCTTCTTTAACATAGTTCTCATAAAATCCCTCTAATTTCAAATTTTGGTTTTCATGGTATTCTATGATTTTGCCTTTCCCATTTTCCAATAATGGTTTCCCAAACTTGTCATTAAAAGCAATCACCTTTACACCAAGACTATCGTACTCTTCTTTCAGCTTTGATGTGCCATCAGAGTAAAAAGACTCCCAAACACCTTCCTTTCTATCATTATTGTAATTGCCATATTGCTTAATTCTTCCGTTGTCGTAATAGAAAGTCCATTCCCCATTTTTATAGCCTTTTTTGTACAAACCAATTAATTCAGGTTGACCATTTCTATAATAAGTAGTAAAGGCACTATCTCGTTTTGCATTGGTAAAATTTCCTACCTCACTTTTTTCTCCATTCTCAAAATAACGTCGATAAGGCCCATTCAATTCACCAAAAACATAATTAACCTCTTCCACTAAAGTACCTTCTTGATTATAGAATTTCCATAATCCATCTTCTACTCCTCCTTGGATGAGAACACCTTCCGCTTTAACCTTACCATTGGTCCACATATACTGTGTATTCTCTTGAGCTATTAAAAGCGATGAAGAAATAATGGCTGTGAGTAAAAAGAAAGTTTGTAGCATTTTTTTATTCATAGATTCAAAGTTAAAAGAAAGCTATTTGTAATCTAACAAATATCTAGAGCAATTACTAACAATAGAGCATGGATTCATAATTGAAGGCAGAGATTTATTTTTCATTTATCTTTACCACCAAATGAATAAGGCCCCTTTAGTTATTGCGCACCGCGGCGCCTCTGGTTTAGCTCCTGAAAATACTTTGGCTGCTTTTCAAAAAGCTATTGATATTGGTGTAGATCGAATTGAAATGGATTTGCGCCAAACCATTGATGGAGAGGTAGTAGTAATCCACGACAAAACCATGATGCGCACGACCAACGGTTGGGGAAGTATTCGGAAAACGAGTTTAAAAAAACTTAAAAGATATAGCGCAGGTTCTTGGTTTCACCATGAATTTTCTCAAGAAAAAGTGCCCACTTTTAGAGAAGTGTTAGAGTTGGTAAACGGCCAAACTACTTTACTGCTAGAGATAAAAGAAGGCAGTCCTTACCACCATGGTATTGAAAAAAACATTATCAAATTAGTGAATGAATACAAAGCAAACGATTGGTGTATCGTACAATCTTTTAATGATGGTGTTCTAAAAAACTTTAGAGGCTTGCCTGAGTTTGATACCGACATCCAGAAGCTTTTTGCTGCATTTATTCCCGTTGCACCATTTTATGGAGGAAGCCGTTTTTCTTACAAAAGATTAAAGCGCTATGAGTTTGCCAATGAGGTAAATGTGAATTACAAATATGTAAATCCAAGGGTGGTAAGAAAAATACACCAAATGGGAAAGAAGATTAATATTTGGACGGTAAATGAATCTAAAAATTTAGAGAAGTATGTTAATATGGGAGTGGATGGTATTATTACGGATTATCCAAATCGACTGCGAGATATAATTAAATAGTCTTCTTTTTAGACCTTCTTCCTAAATACAGCAATAATATACCTATAACAAAAAGCCCAATTTTAAAACTATAACTACTCTCATAGTAAGAGATATCATTTACGAAATTGTACTCAAAATGTATCCCGCTTACAATAGCCCAAATAATAGCAATAATTCCAAGAAGATATAATAATCTAGATAAAGGCATATTCTTTATTTTTTACTAAGCTATTCTCTATTTTTCAAAATTGCAAATGATTGCTTTTTCTGAACGAGCTCATAAATCAAAAAGCCCAATAGTGAAATATATTCTATTGCTATAAGAGTGTGGCTTTCTTGATAATCGGCATTGGAATAGGCAAAATAAGAAAGAAAAGCCAAAAAGGACCAAAGTATAGCAAAACGATACGAAGTAAACACACAAAAGAAAACTAGCATTCCAACATACCAGGGATGCACTGTGCTTGCCAATAAATAATAGGCAAGTAGGCTGAACAACATAACTTCAAAAAAGGATTGCCCAAGCAATTTCTTCTTTCTTAGTTGAAGAAATAGCATAATTCCAATGGCAATTTTAGAAAGTATTGGGCCAACAGTTTGTATTGGATTATAGCCTATTATAGCCTCCCCAATCTCTCTAATTAAATAATAAACACTTGCATTAAACTCAAAGATTTTAAAGTATAGGTCTACAGAACTTTTAAAGTTAAACCAGCTTTCCAAATTCAATAAAGGGAAAAATAACAATAAGCTACTTGCAGCAATTGTGAAATAAAATAGAAGTGCTTTCTTTAGTTGGAGTTTTCTAATAAAAGCTGCGATTAACAGTAATGGAACTAATTTTATTCCAATGGCAATAGCCCAAGAAATTGCAGAGAAAATGATTCTGTTCTTTTGCATTAACCATATAGATAATGACAAAAATAATATGACAAATGCTTCAAAATGCAACCCCCCAACAAACTCAATGATGCAAAGTGGGTTAAAAAAGTAAAGGGTTGCGTTTTTTTCTTGTAAACTATTATTTTTCAAAATAGCTCTTATCAAAAGAAAGGTTAATACCTCTGAGAGAATAATGAGAAGACGTAAAACAAGGATGTTTCCTAGAATAGAGTTTGGGCTAAGCCAAACAGAAAAGGCATAAATACCTTGGGTAATAGGAGGGTAAACCGAATAATAATTTGGACTATTCATTCCAGCTAACAAATCCTCCTTATTGGGGAACTCTATAGCAACTTCAGTAGGCAAAAAATCATAAGGGTTGACTCCATTCATTACCAAATGACCATCCCAGATAAATCGAAAATAATCATCAGACAAATTTGGAATAGCTACCAAAAATGCAAGCCGAAAAAGTACGCCTATTAAAAGAATTTGTTTCCAGTGCCAAGCTTTGCTTTGCTGAAAAAGGAATATATAGCCGACAAACAAGGCCGAAATCCCTGCGATTAAAAAAGGGAAATTGCTTCTTTCTAAAAAGTTGCCAAGGTAGAAATAGAGTGCAAGCATTAAAAGAAGAACACCGACTCTTTTTATTTGGCTGCCCTCCATTTTAAGCTCTTATTTTAAGCGAATGGCTTATGGTGTAGTATGAAACAGTAAAGAATCCCAAGAACAACATAAGATGAAAAGGAAGAAGGGCAAAATCTTGGTACTTAAATGCTAATAAAATGGCTCCAAAGAAGTAAAAAACCAAAAGCACCTCAGCAATACTAGTCCAAGAAATCTTTCTTTTTAAATAGCTATTGTTTGTCCAACTACTCTTTTTCGAATCCAATAAATTAAACTTTGGAGTTCTTATAAAAGCACTCTTCTTCCCAAAATAACCTTCTAAGACAGCAACCGCATTATGCAGCGACATTCCCATAGAAATAGATAAGAATGTAGGAAATTGATATAGAAAAGTACCTAAACGTTTCCAAAAACGATCTTCTTTTCTGCTTTCAGAATACCAATAAAAAAGAGCTAAAATTGGGAGAGTAATTAAGAATACACTAGCTACTTTAAACAACAAATTATATTGCACGTATTCATGCTTTATAATTAGCATTGGCAAACTCAAAACTGCCAAGATGACTATGCAAATAAAAACGGCCGAATTCATTAAATGAAAGACAGCATTCACTTTTGTGGGAAAAGAAATTGTAGCATCTTTCAATACTTTCTTAAGGTTCTTTCGCGTGCACTCCGCCGCTCCTTTATTCCATCTAAATTGCTGATTCTTAAGAGCATTCATTTCTGCAGGCAATTCTGCCGGAGCTCCTACTTCTTCAACAAATAGAAACTTCCAGCCTTTCAATTGCGCTCTATAGCTCAAATCAAGATCTTCCGTCAAAGTATCTGACTGCCAACCTCCACCATCTATTATTGCTTGCTTGCGCCACACTCCAGCTGTTCCATTAAAATTAATGAAGTGATTACCTGCATTTCTACCCCCTTGCTCTATAGAGAAGTGGGCATCTAAGGCAAAAGCTTGCATTTTGGTAAGGACGGAGTGGTTTTCATTTAAATGCTCCCATCTGCTTTGCACCATTCCAATCTCGGCGTTTTGAAGATTTGGAATCATTTTTTTTAAAAAGTCAGCTTTTGGAATAAAGTCAGCATCGAAAATGGCTATAAATTCCCCTTCTGCTATATCTAAGCCATAGGCTAAAGCTCCCGCTTTAAAGCCTTCTCTGTTAGGCCTCCTAATTAATTTTATATTCGAACCTCCCTCTAGAGCATTTAGTTTTTTCTGAATAATAGCTGTAGTATCATCGGTGGAATCATCTAAAATTTGAATCTCTAATTTATCCTTAGGATAATCTAAAGCCAAAACTGCATCAATTAAACGTTCTGCTACATACCTTTCATTAAACAAAGGTAATTGCAAAGTCACCATGGGAAAACTCTTTTCCTTGGTAACTGAATTTATCCTCTCCTCAAGATTACGCTTGTATGTTTTATAGTTAAATACCAATTGCAATTGCACCAAACTGTAAATGAATACAAATAGCAGAGCAAGTCCATAAATTATGATTGCGATGACTTCCAAATATTGATTTATTTTTTATGCATATTTCAAAATTGTAGATATAATTTTATATCCCGCTAAAAATGTCCCTTTAATCGTTCCGCTAATTTTCGAAAAGCCAATTCTATTTTTATAATCTACAGCCACTTCGCAATAGTTCATTTTTTGCTTTACCGCTTTTAACTGCATTTCTACTGTCCATCCATAGGTAGTATCCTGCATATCTAGGTCTAATAGCTTTTGAAACTTCATTGCTCTAAAAGGACCTAAATCACTAAATCTAGCACCATAAAACACTTTTAATAAAAACGTAGCTAATGCGTTCCCAAAAATTTGTGGTATTGTCATGGAGCCTTTCTCTCTCTTTCCCAAAGCTCTGGAACCTATAACCATATCCATATTATTTTCAAGAATAGGCTTTACTAGCTCATGCATTTGGTTTGGGTAATCTGAATAATCTGCATCGATAAAAACGACGATATCGGCCTTACTTTCTTTCTGTTTTAGATATTCAATTCCAGTTAAACAAGCCTTTCCATAACCTTTTTGTGGCTCAAACAAAACCGTTGCTCCGGCAGCTCTGGCATTTTTAGAGGTTTCATCTGTTGAGTTGTTGTTCACTACTATAATCTCTCTAACCAAATCTTTAGGTATGTCTGCTATCACTTTTCCTACTGCGTTCTCCTCATTGAATGCAGGAATCAGTACATCTATCTTACTTTTTATCACTTAGAAATTCAACTTTGGTCCATTGTTGCCAAAAGTAATTGGCTTATCTTCATATCTGCTTGCTCCTGTGTCTTTGCCGTTCTCTAACTTCAAAACTCCCCTTGGACATACAGCCGAACAAATACCGCAACCCACACAAGAAGAACGAACGATGTTTTGTCCTTTTTGTGCGTAGGCTTTCACATCTATTCCCATTTCGCAATAGGTAGAACAATTACCACAAGAAATACATTGACCGCCATTGGTGGTAATTCTAAATCTTGAAAAAAGTCTTTGTTGTAAGCCTAAAATTGCCGCCATTGGACAACCAAATCTGCACCAAACTCTATTTCCCATAATGGGATAAAAGCCAGTTCCTATTACTCCAGAAAAGATAGAGCCGATTAAAAATCCATAAGAGCTTCTTAAACTCTCTGCTTCAATAAAAAAGATTTGATTGCTAGCTGAAGAAAGGTGAATTCCAAAAAGTGCAAGTAAAATTACAGTGGTTCCGATCATTCCATAACGAGCATCTTTTGCTAATTCCTCTCTTTTAAAAAACCAGATCAAAGAGAATACAGTCAAAACTAGGGCTCCAACAAAAATCAAAAAGCTGTCTTTTGTTAGCCAATACTTAGTGTCATCATATCCTAGATAGGTAGAAACCACAGCAGTTGTCATCACTACTACAAAAACGAGAACGAGATGGATTAACCATCGTTCAATTTTCCAAGCCTTGCTGCTCTTATCTGAAAGATGACGAAAGGAATCACCTGCAGTTTCAGCCAAACCACCACAACCACAAACCCAAGAGCAATACCAGCGCTTACCATAGAAATAAGTTAACAAAGGAGTAATCACCAAAATAGAAATAACTCCGAAAATCAATAAGGCCAGTCCAACATTTCCAGAATTAATAAAAGCATCTACTCTGTATTGCTCAAAATTGTAGTAGTTCAATGGCCAAACATTTTTTAAATCATAATAGGGCAATTGTAAATTATCGCCATTCAAGCGAGCCATAACTTCAGGAATAATGAAAGCAAATGCCGTTTGAAAAAACATAACACTTGCCGTTCTAATTTTTTGATATCTGTTGTGACGATACTTCCAAATAAATTTAAGTCCAAAGGCTAAAATCGCAAGCGTGTATAAGGTTCCATAAACAAACCATTGACTTGCTGAATTACCACTTAACAACTTACTTAAAGGATCAAAGAGAGCTATGAGTCCAGCATTATTCCCCACTCTCAGACCCAATAATTCTGGATAGAAATAAAGAATGATATAAAAAGAAGTTAAGGATACTCCAGCTAGCCAGGCCAAGACCCCTCTATTGGCAATACTATTAAACCACAATTGATGGTTTTTAATTCCCTCCGAATGGTTAGCATATAATCCATAAGAATAGGAAACAATTCCAAAAGAAATACCGCCTAATGAAATCGATAAAAAGTAGCCAAAGGAAGAACTAATTTGGTTTAGGGAAGCTAGAATCAATATAATCATCCCAGACCAGCCAAAAAAAAGCCCAACTCTTTGGAAGCTATTTAAGTTAGAAGGCGGTCCACTGACCAAACTCATGTCTTTAGATAATTCATTCATAATTATGCACTTACTGCTGATTTAGAAAATTGAGTCCTTAATTCCTTTTGAATTTCTTTAAATGGTGTTTTAAAGGTTTCCGGATCAAAATTAGCTTGTGTCAAATTTTCAATCACTTCTTCTATGTTTGCCCCCTTATTCAACCAATGATCAAATACTACATGGCGCATTCGAATTCCAAAAACATTCACTCCCAAAAAAGTATTGCTCCCTTTCTCATAAACCAATTTCAAGCAGCGATCGTTCTTTTCACTTTCCCAATAAAGGCAGGCTTCATTTTCTTTTAAATTGGCGTTTACCAGTCCATAGGTTTGGTATTCAATTTCAAAAAACTTAGCAGAGTTAAACCAATGCCCTGGTTGGTAAGAGGTATCTTGCTCGCATATGGTTTTCGCTAAGGTTTCTCCCATCATTTTACCGGTATACCAAACTTGCTCTATATTTTTTCTTCCTGTTGGATGAACTTTAAATTCAGCGCAATCGCCAATAGCGTAAACATTAGAAATATTAGTTCTTAAAAAAGCGTCTACCAAAACCCCTCTATTCCATTCAATTTTACTGTCTTTCAAAAAAGAAATATTAGGGCTAACTCCTGCGGTTAATCCAACAAACTGACATTCTATCAATTCTCCGCTCTTTGTTTTTATAGCTTTTGCTCTTCCATTCGCATCGGCAATAACCTCTTCTAATTCTGTGTTGAATCTTAAATCTACTCCATGATATTGGATGTGTTTAGATATTAAGTCTCCTTCTTCTTTTGGAAGAATATTACCCCAAAATCTGCTTTCTCTCACCAAAAAAGTAACTTCAATACCTCTTACTAAGAGCATTTCAGCCATCTCCACTCCAATTAATCCTCCACCAACAATTACAGCCTTTTCAATCCCTTTGGTATTCTTTTCCATGCTTTCCAAATCCTGCCAGCTATATAAGCCCTGCACACCTTCTAAATCTTGACCCTTCCATCCAAATTTATTTGGTTTTGATCCAGTTGCAATAATTAGCTCATTGTAATTAATTGTAGCATTAGAAGATAAATGCAATTGATTTTTCTCTACATCTACTCTTTCTACAAAATCAAAAACTAAGTCAATTCTGTTCTTTTCCCAAAAATCGTCTTCATAGGGCTTTATGTGTTCAGGCTTCATATGCCCCATATATACATACATCAAGGCTGTTCTTGAAAAGAAATACTTAGTTTCTGCAGAAATTATAGTGATTTTGTAGTTTGACCTTTTTCGAATATGGCGGGCAGCAGTAACTCCTGAAATGCCATTTCCTATAATTACTATTCTTTTATCTTCTTGCATGGGAGTTCAAAGTAAATATAAACTCGTAAAATTGTTTGTCTAAGATAGGACAAATCACAGTGGTCGATAGAATTTTAAAAAAACAATCCTTAATAATCCTTCTCTTCTCAATAATAGGAGCTTTTGCACTTTACTTTCAAAGCTTATATTTTGAGTTCCTTATCAACTTTGATGATGACTTAATAATTCTCAATCATCCTGAGTTACATCAATTTAGTTTAGAAAACTTAAAAAGAATTATATTGGAGCCTCTTGAAGGACTTTACCACCCTTTAACTTCTTTAAGTTGGATGGTAGATGCTCATTTTTTTGGTTTAGATCCCTTTTATTTCCACCTACAAAACATAATTCTTCATCTTATAAATGGAGTTCTTCTGTATTTCCTAATTATAAAACTTGGATTCAATCGTCTTTCTGCCAACCTTGGTGCGCTTTTGTTTCTTATTCACCCGATGGCAGTTGAAAATGTTGCTTGGATTTCTTCAAGAAAAGATTTGCTTTTAGGGGTTTTCTTTCTTTTATCTCTGATTAGTTACATCAGGTATTTTGAAAAGCGTAGTGTTACTCGTTTTCTCATATTAAGCTTATTTTTTCTTCTAGCTTTATTAAGTAAAGCTGCAGCAGTTGTACTTCCACTTTTATTCTTACTTATCAGCTGGTATAAGGAAAGCAGCTTATTAAAGGCTAATGTTATTTCTCTAATTCCATTCTTCGTAATTGCATTTCTTTTTGGATTGTGGAATATTCAAATACAGTCGGACGCAGGTTATATTAGAGAGGAGCTAGAGTACTCCATTATGGATAGAGTTTTTATGCTCTCTTATGGCATTCAATATTACCTTATTAAATTTTTCGTTCCTACAGATTTAAGTCCCAAGAATTTATATCCTGTAAAAGAAGATGGCTTACTGCCTATAGTCTATTACCTAAGTGTGCTTTTAAACTTGGCGGTTGTTTTTATGCTCTATTACTTTAAAAAGCTAAGGCCACTCCTCTTATTTGCATTCTTATTTTTCTTAATTAGCATACTTCCAATTATAAAAATTATTCCTACCGGGAATGATATTGTTTCTAATAGATATGCATATATGACTTATGTTGGCTTTTATGCTATTATACCATTCCTACTCACTAAAAAAAATATTGGAGTAATTCTTTTGCTAGGAATAACGGCCATCTTTTCCATTAAAACATATCAATACCAAAGCGTTTTTAAAAGCAGTATTGAGGTTTGGACTGCAGTTATAAATAGCCATGAAAATAATGATTGGGGAAAAGCAATGGCCTTAAATGAAAGGGGTCAGGTAAAACTTAAAAGTGGCGATAGAAAAGGGGCTCTTTCTGATATTAATGAGTCCTTAGATATAGAGCCAAGTCTAAAAAGAGCGTTAATGAATCGCTCTGTTATTTACGATCAAGCTAATCAATTGGATAATGCATTACTTGACTTAAACCAAGTTTTGGAAGACAATGAAGATAATGTAGATGCCTTGAGACTGAGAGGTATGATTCATGGTAAAAAAGGAAACTATACTGCAGCTCTAGATGACTTAAACAAAGCCATTAATTTAAATAGTGAGCGTTATGATTTATACATCAATAGAGGTATTGTTTATTCCTTAAATGAACAAACGGAAGAAGCCCTAAGTGATTTCAATAAATCAATTCAATTAGGACAAGATGTAGAGGAAAATTATATCAATAGAGCCAATTTATACTTTCAGTTAGACAGTTTTAACTTAGCTAGGAAGGATTTGGAAAAGGTGTATTCCAAAAATCAAAAAATTTATAGAAACAACTACTTATTGGCAAAAGTCTATTTTGAATTAGAAGAAAATGAAAAAGGGCTAAATGTTTTAAATAAGTATGCAGGGAATCAATTATTCGCGAGCAATATAGCACAGCAATTATTAGCAGAAGGTTATGTAAAAGAGAGTATTCCGTTCTTTAATATTGCCATTGGAGATCCTCAGATTAGAGATAAAAGTCTTTATCAAAGGTCTCAAGCTTTTGCTCAATTAAAAGACTACCAAAATGCTATAGACGACTTATTTGCCATATTAGAAAATGTACCAAACCCTAAGTTCTTTTTTGAGATAGCCAATTATTATAAAGAATTGGAAGAAAGCGAAAAAGCATGCGAGTTCTGGGAAGAAGCATCTCAGAGAAACTATCCTCCAGCTGATGCAAAAATTGCAGAATTCTGCAATTAGAAATTAATCGTTGTAGATAGTTTAGCCACAAAATTATCTTCCCACTTTTCGTAAGAATATTCCCCCATTCTGTAAAAAGCAGAAACTCCAAAAGAGCTTAAACCAAGGTTTAGTAAGTTGTTAACTGCTAAACCTGTTTCCCACAAACCCTTGTCTAAAGTTTGGTAGGTTATATTTTGGTGTTGCCCACTTGTTTGCTTCAACTCCCCAATAGCATAGGATGCAATAAGACTCAATTCAGGTTTAAAATTTTCGCCCTTGTACAATAGGTTTTTAAAATTATGTCTGAAAAAGAAATTGAAATAGCGATCCGAATAGAATTCATTTGGTCTAACTGTTTCAAAGCTATATTCAGTAGCAAGAAGCAGTCCACTGCTAAAAGTTCCTTGTGTTCTAAACTGTGTAGTTAATGGAATTTCTCCTGCAATAAAACCTCCTGCAATTCTAAAAGAACTCACTCCAATACCTTTCCATAAAATACTTTGGTCTATTTTCAAATCTACCCTTTGATATTCGAAATCACCATCCAAAAAATTATCAAATCCTTGTGTAAATCTTAAATGTACTACAGGATATTTAGTAGAAACAGGAAACTTCATTCCAAACATTTCAGCAAACTTCTCTTTATAACTATATCTAAGGTCTACACCGGTCTCAACCAGATTGAATTCAGAGTATTCTATTATTTCATTAGCATCATTTAATTCAGAAAAAGTATAGTCCGAGTTGATAGTCCTAAATTGTTTGTTTCCAAAAAAGTTGAATTTAAAATCTCTAAACGCTCTCAATCCTAATTGAGCTTCATACTTTTCCATTCCATCCATTCGATTGATATACAACTTTTTTAAACCTTCATTGGAAAATGTAGAGATCCTATAATTGGCAAATTGAGTACCGCCGCTTTCTACTACATCATTACTATAAGATAATTTTAACTCTATTTCTCTATTCGACTTTGGCGTCCATTTGGTATAGGCTCCATACTTCCCTGCTTGATCTTTCAGCCCATAAGCACCGTAGCCTCCAATTCTAAAGCCTTTTATAAACTTATCATTCGTTTCTGCTCCTAAACCCAATCGAAAGCCTTCGTAATCATTAAAATCCATGACATATTTTATGGGGAAATCAATCGGACCCCATGGAACTGATCCTGTAGCGAAGGTTTTAAAAAGTAAAATCTTCTCATCTAAATTGGCTTCATCTCCAATGCTATCCATATATTGATATGTCAGTTTTTCTTTTTCATCCAAACTATCAATACGATAATTATTCCAAAAGTCTTCACTCTGCTTTCCTGCCTTTGGATCAAGACTCAATATCGTATTTCCAATTTCTTTCTTTTCCAAGGCAGACTCTAATCGGATATTTTTCAAATAAGACCTGCCGATTCCCTTCGCCTTTGCCTCATCAAACTCGATATTATTAAACACTATATTGGTATTTAGCTGAACAGGAAACCATTGCTTGTTGTCTACCAATTCATACTTCTGTTGTATTTTAATTTCAATATCGTCCTGTTCTTCGGGCTCTGCAATTAAATTCTGTATAGCATAGCCATTGGTATTTAAGTAAATAACTCCTTTCAATGCATCAAAATTTTTCCCTTTTCTAGCCTGAAACCTTATGGTGTAAATGGTATCGCTATTTTCTATTAGAGTATCTGAAAGAATAAATAAATACTTAGAAGTACTTCCTTTGCTTATGGGGCTTAGATAATCATTACCAAAAAGACTAATGTAATTGTTGTATAGCGAAAAGGATTGCAACTGAGTTCCAATCAAAGAAAATATCGGGTTTTTTAAGCCAGAAATTCTGGAAGCTACCACCACCTCTTTCGTATTGTCCGGTGGAATATGACTTCTCTCGGTAATCGATTCCATCATAAAAAGATGCTGCTTGCTAAAAAGTTCATAGGTCTTTTGATCTGTAGTATCTAGTTTCTGAATAGAGTCTTGATTGGCTAAAATAGTACTGTCTAAATCTCCGGTAAAGATTAGTTTGTTGTAAGATTCGTAGTAAAACTCTGTAGCCTTTTCTGGATTATTTACATTTCTGTTCTCTATAGCTAGATTTATTAAACGATGTGCCGGATTAATTCCTGGTAAAATTTCCACCTCTTTAAGTTTTACCGAAATAGGACTCATAAAGACGGTAGAACCATTCTTAAAATTAGAAGCTTTTAATTCTTTGAGCTTATAGCCCAAATAGCTAAACTTTAGTGTTGTTAACTCTTTATCTGTTCTAATTTTAAATTTCCCATCTATATCTGTGGTGGTACCAAGAAAACTTTCATTAATAACAATATTAACAAAGGCAAGGGGCGCCTTGGTGACAGAGTCTTTTACAACTCCTTCATAAGTTGTTTGTGCATCCAAACTCAAAAAAACAAAGGCAAAAAGAAGAATACTTAAATAAATTTTCATCCTACAAAAGAAAAGAATTGGGCTTTTATCTGAATCATTAAATGACGAAAGGTATTTTTACACTATGACTGCTAAGGTATATGATAAGTTACAATTGTTGAGAAAATTTTCTTTTCAAAGAGCAGTTAATTCCTTTCAAGTTATTTTTAGTTTTTACATCTCTCGCCTTTTCAAAATCAATTGGCATTGGGGAAACCCCATGGCTATTGCCATTGAGCCAACTACGGCTTGTAATTTAGGCTGTCCTGAATGCCCAAGTGGGCTGAAACAATTTAGCAGACCAACTGGAAATTTAAAAGAAGAATTTTACAAAGAAGTAATCAATCAAGTGGCCAAAGATTCCTTTTATCTTACCTTTTATTTCCAAGGGGAGCCCTATATCAATAAAGATTTCTTGTCGATGGTGGAATATGCAAACACAAAACGCATCTACACAGCCACTTCTACCAATGCACATTTTCTTAATGATGCAAATGCAAAAAGAACAGTTGAATCAGGGCTCGACCGTTTAATTATTTCTATAGACGGCAGTACCCAAGAAGTTTATGAATCGTATCGAAAAGAAGGAGAATTGGCTAAAGTAATTGAAGGAACTAAAAATATAATGAAGTGGAAAAAAGAGTTAAAATCTAGAACCCCTTATGTTATTTTTCAGTTCTTAGTAGTAAAACCCAATGAGCATCAAATTGAGGAAGTCAGAGCGATGGCAGACGAATTAGGAGTGGATGAATTAAAGTTAAAAACAGCCCAGATTTACGATTATGAAAATGGAAACGATTTGATTCCCACCATAGAAAAGTATTCTCGTTACAAAAAGGAAACAAATGGTAGCTACTCTATAAAGAATAGCCTAGAAAATGCTTGTTGGAAAATGTGGCATTCTTGTGTAATTACTTGGGATGGTAAAGTAATTCCGTGCTGTTTTGATAAAGATGCTAATTTTAGTCAAGGCTCTTTGGAGCACAACAGTTTCCAAGAAATATGGAAAGGAGAAAACTATAAAAATTTTAGAGCTACCTTATTGAAAGGAAGAAAGCACATTGAGATTTGTAAAAACTGTTCTGAAGGAACGCAGGTTTGGGCTTAGTTATACCTTCATAATATCTGCTTCTTTTGCAGCATAAACGCTATCTACTTTAGCTCCATATTTATTAGTCAACTCTTGTATCTCCTCCACCAAGCCTTTTGCTTGGTCTTCTGCTAAGCCGTCTTTTTCTAACTTTTTAATCTCATCATTAGCGTCTCTACGAGCATTTCGAATACTCACTTTAGCGTCTTCTGACTCTGCTTTAGCTTGTTTTGCCAAATCTTTTCTCCTTTCTTCAGTTAATTGAGGAATGTTAATTAAGATCATTTCTCCATTATTCTGTGGGTTTAATCCCAAATTAGAATTGATAATTGCTCTTTCAATAGGCTCAAGCATTGCTTTTTCCCATGGTTGAATAGTTAATGTACGAGCATCTAAAGTGCCAACATTGGCAACTTGAGCTAAAGGTGTTTGAGAACCATAATAATCTACCATAACACTAGACACCATAGATGGGTTTGCCTTACCCGCTCTAATTTTCGTTAATTCCTTTTCAAAGTGCACAATGGCACCTTGCATAGCTTCTTCTGCTGAGGCTAAAATAAAATCAATTTCTTCTTCCATGAGATTTAGTTTTGCACTGCAAATTAAATAAAAGATTACGCTTTAATGAGAAAATTTTTATACTTGTTATAATTATTAAATGACGTGAAGCATCTTCTCTACCTTATTCTATTAATCACTATTACCATATTCTCCTCATGTAAAGATGATGAGCAAAAAAAAATATGTGAAGACATTGGATGCAGTTCAGGTAGAGTTTGTGAAAACAACTTATGCGTTTGCTCTGATAGTAGGTTTGTTGGCAATAATTGTGAATTGCAGAAAGAACCTAAGTCAATCTCCTTAAAAAGTATTGAAGTACTGAAATACCCATCAAAAAGAATTGATGGAAGTAATTGGGACACCAATAGCCCTCCAGATCTTTATATAACAATATATCAATCAATCGACCCCATTTGGTTATTACCCAATGTAATTGTTGATGGGGGGTTGAATCAAAGCCTTTTTATTCCTATAGATAGCGCCCAAATAGTAAATGTAGAGGAACAACACACTATAAGTTTATACGATGATGATGGGAGCTTGGTTGATAAGTTTATGGCAGGAGTTTTATTTACCCCATATAATGATACCAATGGGTTTCCTGAAAAAATTACTGTAGATACGGGTGGACTAGTAGCCTATGAACTAACTTTAGAATATAGCTTTTAAAACTCAACTAAAGTTCCTATTTCTTCTTTTCCTTTTACTACTTGAATTAAATTACCTGGGGTATTCATATCGAAAACAACTATAGGCAGTTTGTTTTCATTGCATAAGGTAAATGCAGTCAGGTCCATTACGTTTAACCCTTTCTCATAAACTTCGCTAAATGAAATTGTATCGTACTTCACGGCATCTGCATTTTTCTCAGGGTCAGAATCATAAATACCATCTACTCGAGTTCCTTTTAAAATCACATCTGCTTCTACTTCAATTGCTCTTAAACTAGCTGCTGTATCTGTTGTGAAATATGGATTACCGGTACCAGCTCCAAAAATAACCACTCTGCCCTTTTCTAGATGCCTAACGGCTTTCCTTCTAATATAAGGTTCTGCTATTTGTTCCATCTTAATAGCAGTTTGCAATCTTGTATACACGTTCAACTCTTCTAAAGCAGATTGCAAAGCCATGCTGTTAATAACAGTTGCTAGCATACCCATATAATCTCCTTGAACTCTTTCAATACCACCTTCTTCTGCTTGAATTCCTCTAAAAATATTACCCCCACCTATAACAATTGCAACCTCCACTCCTGAATCTACTACTTCTTTAATTTCTTTAGCATATTGGTTCAATCTCTTATGATCAATTCCAAATTCTTTCTCCCCCATTAGGGCTTCACCGCTTAGTTTTAAAAGGATTCTTTTGTAGGCCATGGTTAAAATATTAATATCTCAAGTTTACTAATTATGTTGCTATTACGATATGGGTCAAAAAAAAGAGAGAATTAAAATTCTCTCTTTATTATATTTAAACTAGTGAGCTTCGTTTGAAGTCTGTAACTGTCAAGTCTTTGTCTACTGACTTTAAATAACTTTTAACAGTTTCTTTGTTATCGACAAAATATTGCTGATTCAATAAAGTATTCTCTTTATAATACTTATGCAATTTTCCTTCAGCAATTTTTTCAATAATTTGCTCAGGCTTGCCTTCTTTCTTCGCCTGCTCTCTTCCGATCTCTAGTTCTCTAGCCTTAATTTCATCACTTACTTGATCAGCGTCTAATGCTACAGGGTTCATTGCAGCAATTTGCATAGCAACATTCTTACCTGCTTGAGCACTTTCTTCTCCCTCTTTATTTAAGCCAACTGCAGTTGCAGTTTTAAAACCTGGATGATTGTATGCTATAACTTGATTTGCTTCAATTACTGCTAAATCAGAAAGCTCAATTTTCTCACCTATCTTTCCTACTTCTTCCGTAATCTTATCTGTTATGCTCTGTCCGTCAGTATAATTAGAAGATAATAAAGCATCAAGCGCATTTATTTTGTTATCTAATGCAATTTGTAAAATATTCTTTGCAGTGCCAACAAATTCTTCATTTTTAGCAACGAAATCTGTTTCGCAATTTAATGTAATAACTGCTCCAAATTTGTTATCTGCAGTTGTCCCTGCAATAACAACGCCTTCGTTTGCATCTCTATCGCTTCTTTTTTCAGCAACTTTTTGTCCTTTCTTTCTTAAGATTTCAATTGCTTTATCAAAATCGCCATCTGCTTCAACTAAAGCTTTTTTGCAATCCATCATTCCAGCACCCGTGTGCTTTCTTAATTTATTTACTTCGCTAGCTGTGATATTAGCCATGATATTATTTTTTAAAATTATTTTGTTGCTTCTTCTTTTTTCTCTTCCTTCTTTTCTTGTGCAGGAGCAGCCTCTTCTTTAGCAGCTTTAGCTTTTTCTACTGCCGCTTTGTTCTTTTCTTTCTCTCCTTTTCTTTCTTCTAAACCTACTTTAATTGACTCTGTAATAACCTCTAAAATCTTATCGATAGATTTTGCAGCATCATCATTTGCAGGAATAGGGAAATCAACTTGTGTTGGATCTGAATTGGTATCAACAATTGCAAAAGTTGGAATATTTAACTTTTTAGCCTCAGCTACAGCAATGTGTTCTTTTTTGATATCTACCACAAATAATGCAGAAGGCAATCTATTCAAGTCAGCAATGGAACCTAAATCTCTTTCCAATTTAGCTCTCTGACGAGTAATTTGTAACCTTTCTCTTTTTGAAAGCACATCGAAAGTACCATCTTTCATCATATTATCGATAGAAGACATTTTTCTAACAGCTTTTCTGATCGTAGCAAAGTTGGTTAACATACCACCTGGCCATCTTTCAGTAACGTAAGGCATATTAATAGCACTTACTCTTGTTTCCATTGCTTCTTTCGCTTGTTTCTTTGTTGCTACGAAAAGCACTTTTTTACCTGATTTTGCAATTTGCTGAACAGCATTTGCAGCTTCCTCTAACTTAACCACTGTTTTGTTAAGGTCGATAATGTGGATTCCATTCTTCTCCATGAAAATATATGGAGCCATTCTTGGATGCCACTTTCTTTTTAAATGTCCAAAATGAACACCTGCCTGCAATAGGTCTTTGTAATCTGTTTTTGCCATTTTATTTGTGTTTACATTCGATTAATACGCAACCCTTAAGTAGTGAATATAAATTCAGTCTTAAGGGTTTTGATACTAAACACACCCAATGGGGTGATGACTATAATTAATTAACGTTTACTAAACTGGAATTTCTTTCTAGCTTTCTTCTGACCTGGCTTCTTTCTTTCTACCATTCTAGGATCTCTTGTCATTAATCCTTCTTTCTTTAAAGCGGGCTTAGATTCAGCATCAATTTCAACTAAAGCTCTAGACATAGCTAAGCGCATTGCTTCTGCTTGTCCTGTAACTCCGCCACCGCTGATATTAGCTTTAACATCGTATTTACCTTCCGTATCTGTTAAGATAAATGCTTGGTTAATTCTGTATTGCAATGCAACAGTTGGAAAATATTCTTTGTAATCTTTTCCGTTAACTGTAAAATTCCCTTTTCCTTTGGAAAGGTAAATCCTCGCAACCGATTTTTTTCTTCTTCCTATGGTGTTAACTACGTCCATATTATTTAATTGAATCTAACTTTATAACTTTTGGCTTTTGTGCCTCAAACTTGTGCTCAGTTCCTTCCACTGCGTGAAGGTTATTGAATAATGCTCTTCCTAATCTATTCTTAGGAAGCATTCCTCTTACTGCTTTCTCTACTAAAGCCGTTGGCTTTTTCTTCATTAATTCAGCTGCAGTAATAGATTTTTGTCCACCTGGATACTCTGAGTAAGAAATATAGGTCTTCTCATCCATTTTGTTCCCACTCAATCTAATCTTATCTGCATTAATCACAATTACATTATCTCCACAATCCACATGAGGAGTATAATTTGATTTGTGCTTTCCTCTAATCATTTTAGCAACTTTTGATGCTAAACGACCTAAAATTTCGTCTTCAGCATCCACTAAAACCCACTCTTTTTGAACGGTAGCTCTATTAGCTGAAACGGTTTTATAACTTAAAGTATCCACGATATTTCCTAATAAATTTATTAATATCCAATATATCCCCTAAAAAAGGGGCTGCGAAGTTAGCACTAATTTTTAATGTAGACAATAGGTTGAAAGATAAAAAAAGCAAGGAGATAAAAAAAGGTGCATTTTTGTTGCACCTCTTCTAAATTCTTGACTAAATCTTAGCAATACTCATCAAAAGCACTCACTAAATTTTCTGCGATTAAATCTGCAGGACGGCCTTCTATATGATGTCTTTCTATAAAATGAACCAACTTACCATCTTTGAACAAAGCAATTGAAGGTGAAGATGGAGGATAAGGCAGCATATATTTTCTTGCTTGAGCTACTGCTTCAGCATCAACTCCTGCAAAGACAGTTGTCATTTTATTTGGGGTTTTTACATGCTTTGATGCAATTGTAACTGCAGGCCTTGCATTGGCTGCGGCACAACCACAAACAGAGTTAACCATTACCAAAACCGTTCCTTCCTTATTTCCTAAAACTTGATCTACTTGATCAGGTGTTGTTAATTCGTCAAAACCTACAGAAGTCAATTCTTCTTTCATAGGTGCTACTAATTCTGCTGGATACATATCTTTAATTTTTTACAAAAGTACTAACGATTAACAGAAAACACAGAAAAGGGTTTATTGCTTATTGTCTTTTCTCTTCAAAAAATAATTGAAGCAAGTCTTTGCAGTCGTCTTCCATTACTCCACCTACAATCTTTGTTTTGGGATGTAATAAATCTTTTAGTTCCACTTTCTTTCGGTCTTTATCTGAAGCACCATAAACTATTTTACCTATTTGCGTCCAATAAGATGCGCCAGTGCACATATTACAAGGCTCTAGAGTTACATATAGAGTGCATTCATTTAAATATTTACCTCCAATAAAATCTGCTGCTGCGGTAAATGCTTGCATTTCTGCATGTGCAGTAACATCATTTAAAGTTTCCGTTAAATTATGAGCTCTTGCAATTATTTGTTGATTCAAAACAATAACAGCACCAATTGGCACCTCATCTTTATCAAAAGCATCGTTCGCCTCTTTTAGTGCTTGCCTCATAAAATAGGCATCATCAAATGGGTCAATTTCCATGATTCAAAAATAATAGTAAAGCCATAGATGTGTTATTCAACTCCATTCTTTTCTTAAGCTTTCCTAATTTCGCAGCAAAATTATAGCATGCTTCGAACACATCATTGCGGCGAGATTCGCAAAGAACATATTGGCAAAACCATTACCCTATGCGGTTGGGTACAAAAATCTAGAGATTTAGGTGGACTTACCTTCTTAGATTTAAGAGATCGTTACGGCATTAGTCAGTTGACTTTTAACATGGAAGAAGATCAGGCTATTTGTGAAATGGCTAGAAAATTAGGTAGAGAATTTGTAATTAAAGCTCAAGGAACAGTTATAGAAAGAAGTAATAAAAACTTAGAATTACCAACAGGTGAGGTAGAAGTAAAAGTGACTTCTTTAGATATTTTAAACGCTTCAAAAACCCCTCCTTTTACCATAGAAAATGAAACAGATGGTGGAGAAGAGTTGAGAATGAAATACCGCTATTTGGATTTAAGAAGAAAGCCAATTCAAGAAAAGCTATTTCTTCGTCACCAATTATCTAAAGAAGTTAGGGGTTATTTAAATGACGCCTCCTTTATTGAAGTAGAAACACCAGTTCTTATAAAATCAACCCCTGAGGGAGCTAGAGATTTTGTGGTTCCATCTCGAATGAACCAAGGTGAATTTTACGCTTTGCCCCAATCTCCTCAAACCTTTAAGCAGTTATTAATGGTGTCAGGCTTTGATCGATATTTTCAAATCGTAAAGTGTTTTAGAGACGAGGATTTAAGAGCAGATAGACAACCTGAATTTACGCAAATTGATTGCGAACTAACTTTTGTTGAGCAAGAAGACATATTAAATGTGTTCGAAGGAATGATGAAACACCTTTTCAAAAAAGTAAAAGGAATAGAATTAAATGATTTTCCAAGAATGAGTTTTGCTGATGCCATGAAAAAATACGGCAGCGATAAACCAGATATCCGTTACGGAATGGAATTTCATGAAATAAATGACTTAACTCAAAACAAAGGCTTTAAAGTTTTTGATGATGCAGAATTAGTGGTTGGAATTTGTGCAAAAGGATGCGCAGCTTATAGCAGAAAACAGCTAGACGCTCTTACCGAATTTGTAAAGCGACCGCAAATTGGGGCCAAGGGTCTAGTTTATGCCAAATTCAATGAAGATGGCACCATCAAATCCTCGGTAGATAAGTTTTATAGCCAAGAAGATATCAAAGCTTGGGGAGAAAGAATGGATGCAGAAAAAGGAGACTTATTATTGATTATCTCTGGCGATGAAAACCAAAGCAGGTCTGCATTGAATGAACTGCGTTTGCATTTAGGCAGTGAGTTAGGTTTAAGAAAGAAAAACACCTTTGCTCCATTATGGGTAACCGATTTTCCTTTGTTAGAATGGGATGAAGAGACCGAAAGATTTCATGCCATGCACCATCCATTTACCTCAGCAAAAGAAGAAGATAAAAAACTTTTAGCTACAGAACCAGGAAAAGTAAGAGCCAACGCCTATGATATGGTAATTAATGGAGTAGAAATAGGTGGTGGTTCCATTCGAATTCACAACAGAGCAGAACAAGAAAAAATGCTATCTCTTTTAGGCTTTAGTGAGGAAGAAGCAAAAGCGCAATTTGGATTTTTAATGGATGCCTTTGAATATGGTACCCCTCCTCATGGTGGTATTGCATTGGGCTTCGACAGAATGTGTGCTCTGTTTGGAGGCTCTGATTCTATTAGAGACTATATTGCTTTTCCTAAAAACAATGCAGGAAGAGATGTAATGATTGATGCTCCTTCTCAAATTGATGATGAGCAGTTGAAAGAATTGGGGATAGCTTTAAAAGCTAATAAATAAAAAAGGGACGCCTCGGCGTCCCTTTCATTTTTCAATTGCTATATACTATAGAGTACCTCTCTTACTTTGCTCCCTTTCTATAGATTCAAAAAGCGCTTTAAAGTTTCCTGCTCCAAAACCTCTTGCTCCCATTCTTTGAATTATTTCAAAAAATAAGGTAGGTCTATCTTCTACAGGCTTGGTAAAAATCTGAAGCAAATAACCTTCCTCATCGGCATCAATCATAATACCTAAGCCCTTTAATGTTTCAATATCTTCTCTTAATTCGTGGCTATGCTCTTCCAACCTTCCTGGAACCGCTCGATAGTATTCATCCGGTGGTGTAGATAAAAACTCTACTCCTCGGCTTCTTAAGTCACTTACAGTAGAAATAATATCGTCTGTAGCTACTGCAATATGTTGCACTCCAGAACCTTCATAAAAATCTAAGTACTCTTCAATCTGAGATTTTTTCTTCCCTTCTGCAGGCTCGTTTATTGGGAATTTGATTCTACCATTTCCATTGCTCATCACCTTACTCATCAAAGCAGAGTATTCGGTATGAATTTGCTTATCGTCGAAAGACAGGAAGTTTACAAAGCCCATTACGTCTTCATAGAACTTCACCCATTCGTTCATTTGATTCCAACCAACATTACCCACCATATGATCGATAAATTTCAAACCTGTTGGTTTAGGGTTGTAGTCGGAGTCCCACTTTATAAAACCAGGCAGAAAATCCCCACTATAATTTTTTCTCTCTACAAACATGTGCACAGTTTCTCCATAAGTATAGATCCCCGCCCTTACAACTTCCCCATGTTCATCTTTTTCTACAGTAGGCTCCATATAAGATTTCGCTCCCCTTTTCGTAGTTTCTTCCCAAGATTTTTTTGCATCCTCTACCCAAAGTGCTATTACTTTTACGCCATCACCATGTTTAACAATGTGCTCATTTATTGGATTTTTAGAATTTAATGGGGTAGTGAGCACTAGCTTAATTTTATCTTGCTTCAAAACATACGAAACTTGATCCTTGCTTCCTGTTTCTAATCCCTTGTAGGCAAAGGATTGAAAGCCAAAAGCTGTCTTGTAAAAGTGAGCTGCTTGTTTGGCATTACCTACATAAAATTCTACATAATCAGTACCTAACAAAGGAAGGAAATCTTGAGCTCCCTCAAAAATCTTCTCTAGGCCGTAATTAACTGATTCAATTGTTTTCTTTTCCATCGTTGGTTTAATTTAATTTATCATCAACTTATAGTTGTGCTGTATTTATTTTTAAATATTGTGATGCTCCGGTAATAACTCCTTCCACCTTAACTGGCGTTTGCCACTTGTGCTTTTTTAAAATTTGATCTACTAAGTCTTCTAAAACTTCCATCTCATTGGATGAATCTACGAGATCAGGAACTCTTTTTATACTATTTGTTTTAACCTTGCCATTAGAATAGACTGTATATTCAATAAAATAGACTCCATCTTTTACTTTTTGGTTAATGCTCTCCCATTTAGCACTTACTTCTCTTAGTATAATTTCATCGGTACATTCCTTTTTATCTTCCTTTGAAACCATATTGGTACAATCCAAAATAAAAACCTCAACTCCACTTTGTCCGAAACAAAGTAAGCTATTCAAAGAAAGAATTAAAAGGAATATCTTCATTATTCCTCTATCCAGCTTTTAAAATACTTCCCGTCGTCTATTTTTAAAGCATTAGAAGTAACTTTTAATGGTTTAAATGTATCCACCATCACTGCTAATTCTTCGGTTTCTGTTTGCCCAACACTTCTTTCATAAGCACCTGGGTGAGGTCCATGAGGGATGCCTGCCTGATGCAAAGTAATCTGTCCTTGCGCGATATCATTTCTGCTCATAAAGTCTCCATCTACATAATACAATACTTCATCTGAATCTATATTACTGTGATTGTATGGTGCAGGGATTGATTCCGGATGGTAATCATAAAGTCTTGGTACAAAAGAACAAATTACAAACCCAGCTGCTTCAAAAGTTTGATGCACTGGTGGTGGCTGATGTACTCTTCCAGTAATGGGCTCAAAATCATGAATTGAAAATGCATAAGGATAATTGAACCCATCCCAACCAACTACATCAAAAGGATGCGAGGCATAAACATAATCATGAATAACTCCTTCTTTCTTAATTTTTATTAGGAAATCTCCCATTTCGTCATGCGTTTCTAAATCTTCTGGAGTTCTAAAATCTCTTTCACAAAATGGAGAGTGTTCTAATAATTGACCAAACCAATTTCTATATCTCTTAGGGGTATAAATAGGACTAAAAGATTCAACAATAAAGTGTCTATTGTCTTCAGAATCAAATTCAATCTGATAAATCATTCCTCTTGGAATTACCAAATAGTCACCATATTTAAAATCTATGTTTCCTAAAAAGGTTCTTAGCTTACCACTCCCTTTATGTATAAATATTACCTCGTCAGCATCCGTATTTTTATAAAAATAGTCCTTCATTGACTTCCTTGGCGCTCCCAAGGAAATAATAAGATCGCTATTACAAAGCATAGATTCCCTTCCATCTAAAAAATCATCAGCAGGCTTAACATCAAAACCAATTAATCTTCTAGATTTAAAATTCTTCGCTATTTCAACTTGAGGTGAAACATCCTTACTACCTAAATATTCCTTTACCATAGTTGGTCGATGAAGGTGGTACATTAATGTTGACATCCCATCAAATCCAACTGTTCCAAACAGTTGCTCATAATGTAAAGAGCCATCCTTCTTTTTAAAGGTGGTATGTCTCTTATGGGGAATCTTACCTAATTTCTTATAAAACGGCATAATCTATTTTTTTAAAACTTCTTTTAAATTTGGTCTAAGACGACTTTTAAATATAGAGGCTTTTGGACCTCTCTCTCGTTCTTTTCTTAATTTCTTTTGTTCTTCTATAGGCAAGTTAGAAATTTCTTGACAGTCCGGAGTACAAGCTCCATCATATTTCTCTTTACATTCATCACATTGTATAAACAGTAAATGGCAATCATCATTAGAACAATTTGTATGGTTATCGCATAGCTTACCACACTGGTGACATTCACTAATTATTTCTTCAGATATTCTCTCTCCTAGTCTTTCGTCAAAGACAAAATTCTTGCCAACAAATTTATTTTCTAAATTTTCATTTTTAATCTGTCTAACATAATCAATAATGCCACCATGCAATTGATTTACATCATTAAAGCCTTTATCTTTCAAATAAGCACTTGCTTTTTCACATCGAATCCCTCCTGTGCAATACAACAGCACTTTTTTATCTTCCTTCCCTTTTAATATTTTTTCTACTTGTGGAAGTTCTTCTCTAAAAGTATCTGCATCTGGACAAATTGCTTTTACAAAATGTCCTACTTCACTTTCATAATGGTTTCTCATATCTACTACCACTACATCATCTCGATCTAAAGCCTCATTAAACTCTTTGGCACTTAAATGCTTTCCGACATTGGTAACATCAAAAGTTCCATCATCTAAGCCATCAGCAACTATTTTATTGCGGACTTTCACTTTTAGCTTATAAAATGATTTTCCGTCATCTTCAACGGCTATCTTGAAAGGTATATTTTTAAATTCTTTTCTAGCATAAACCTTATGTTTGAATTCTTCCCAATTATGCTCAGGAACACTCATTTGAGCGTTTATTCCCTCTTTGGCTAAATAAGTTCTACCAAAGGCATTTAGCCCAGACCATTCTAAATATAACTCATCCCTGAGTTCATGGGGATTATCTAAAATCACATAACGATAGAAAGAGACAGTAATCCTTTTAAAGGATTCTTGCATCAATTTCTCCTTCAAGATTCTCTTATCGTATTTATTATAAAGTTCCATTACTAAAATAAAGTGCAAAGTTAAATATTCTACTTCCCTTCAGAAAATGACAATTATCAACTATCCAATAATCGTTTATTATTCTTCTTAATTACTATTTTTGACGGAAACTGATATATATGATTTTAGTAATAGGAGCAGGCGGTCAAGTAGGACAAGAATTAGTACACAATTTAAGACAACTGTATGGGAAGGAAAAGGTAGTTGCAAGCGACATTAGAGAAGTAAAAGAGTTAGAAGCTCCTTTTGAAAAACTAAATGCCTTGGATGAAGAAGCGATTAAAAAGGTAGTAGAAAAGCACAAAATAAAAGAAGTCTATCATCTAGCTGCTTTACTATCAGCTACCGCCGAGAAACAAATAGATTTTGCATGGAAATTGAATATGCAAAGTTTGTTCTATATTCTAGATTTGGCTAAAGAAAAAGTAATTGATAAGATATTTTGGCCAAGTTCTATCGCTGTGTTTGGACCAAACACCCCTAGAGAAAATACTCCTCAGCATACCATTACAGATCCAAATACGGTTTATGGCATAAGTAAGTTAGCCGGAGAAAGATGGTGCGAATATTATGCAGAAAAATTTGATGTGGATGTAAGAAGTATTAGATACCCCGGTTTAATAGGCTATAAAACTTTACCTGGAGGTGGCACTACGGATTATGCAGTTGATATCTATCATCAGGCATTAGAAAAAAGAGAATATAGTTGCTTTTTAAAAGAAGACACTTATTTGCCTATGATGTACATGGAGGATGCTATTAGAGCTACAATAGAATTAATGCAAGCTGATAAAAAATCCATTAAAATAAGGTCTAGCTATAATTTAGCCGGTATATCATTCTCCCCAAAAGAGATTGCAGCAAGCATAAAAGAAATTATTCCTGACTTTAAAATCACTTACCATCCAGATTCTAGGCAAAACATTGCAGATAGTTGGCCAAAAAGTATTGACGATTCATCTGCTCAAAATGATTGGGGATGGAAATGTAAATACAATTTGCAATCCATGACTAAAGACATGATTAAACATTTAAAATAGACTAGCTTTATTCTAATTTTTAGTTATTTTTAAATCTTAATTCAATCAATATGAGAAGAATTATCCTTCTAGTTTTTTCATTTTTAATTTGCTACAGCTCTTTTGCTCAGTCTTATGAGCTTTTAGAAGGAGATACTATCAATAAAAAAGATATCAATAACAAAAGACAGGGCAGATGGATAATTAGAGCTAATCCTACTAGCAATCCAGGTTATTCAAAAACTTCAATATTGGAGGAAGGTATTTATAAAGATAGCCGCAAAGAAGGACTTTGGAAGACCTATTTCCCTAATGGGAAGTTAAAAAGTGAAATTACCTACGAAAGGAGCAGGCCTAGAGGCGCTTACACGCTGTATTATGCTAATGGAAATGTAGAAGAAAAAGGGATTTGGGAGCGCACAAAAAACACAGGTGATTTCAAAAGGTATCATGAAAATGGTAAAGTATCTCAAGAATTTACATTTACAGAATCAGGTAAGCGCTCGGGAGAACAGAAATATTACTATGAAAATGGGCAGTTAAGATTAGTTGGAAACTGGGAAGAAGGTCAAGAAACCGGCGAAATGAAAGAATACTACGAAAACGGTGATCTAATGTCGATTAAAAACTTCAATGCAGGAGTTTTAGATAAAGATAGTTACCAATCTTATGCGCCAAAAACACCACAAAAAGACCCACTTGAAAAGCAAATGGATGAAGGAAAGGAAATGAAAGTTACCGCTGCAAAAGATGAAAAACCTAACCAAGGTGCTTTTGATGGAAATGGATACCGGAAACTATACAACAGAAATAGGCAAATTTCTAAGGATGGCACTTTTAGAAACTTTCGCTTAATGGATGGCAAACAGTTTAAATATGATGACAATGGCCTATTGATACAAATCATGATATTTAAAAATGGGAAATACATCGGGGATGGTGTAATTGAAGAGTCCTAAATCAAATCTCTTTAGCAACAAATGCTTTTCTTTGTCTTTTCAAAGAAATTGCAGCAATGAATCACAAATTACAGCTTTATAATACCTTAAGTAGACAAAAAGAAGTCTTCAAACCGATTGATGAAAAAGCAATAGGAATGTACGTTTGTGGTCCAACTGTATATGGCGATGCCCATCTTGGACATGCAAAGTCTTATGTTTCTTTTGACCTTATCTACCGGTACCTTACTCATATTTTTCCTAAAGTAAAGTATGTTCAAAATATCACAGATGTTGGTCACTTAACTGATGATGCCGATGAAGGAGATGATAAAATCACTAAGCAATCTCGCTTAGAAAAAGTAGACCCAATGGCAGTGGTTGAAAAATATATGTTTAACTACTTTAGAGATATGGATCAACTAAATGTATTAAGAGCAGATATTTACCCAAGACCTTCAGGCCATATTCCAGAGCAAATAGAAGCCATAGAACAATTAATTAAAAAAGGATTCGCATACGAAGTAAACGGCTCTGTATATTTTGATGTTGCTAAATACGATGAAAACCACGATTATGGGAAGCTCTCAGGTAGATCTATAGAAGAGCTATTAGAAGGTGCTGCAAGTAGAACGTTAAATGCTCAATCAGAGAAAAGAAACTCTATAGATTTTGCACTTTGGAAAAAAGCAGATGAAAGCCATTTAATGAAATGGAATTCTCCTTGGGGGATTGGTTATCCTGGTTGGCATATTGAATGTACGGTAATGAGTCAAAAATATTTAGGAGAAAACTTTGATATTCACGGTGGAGGATTAGAGAACTCATTCCCCCACCATGAATGTGAAATTGCTCAAGCCGAAGCAAACACAGATAAACCATTTGCAAACTATTGGTTGCATAATAATATGGTAACTATTAATGGTCAGAAAATGGGCAAGTCTTTAGGGAATGGCATTTTTTGTCATGAGTTATTCAGTGGCGATAATAAACAGCTCGACAGAGCTTATTCTCCGATGACAATTAGGTTTTTCATACTTCAATCTCACTATAGAAGTACTTTAGATTTTTCAAATTCAGCTCTTGAAGCTGCTTCTAAGGGATTCTTAAGACTTCAGAATGGTTTGGTTGAGCTAAATACGCTAAAGTTTTCCTCTAAAAGTTCTCTTCCTCTAAATCAATTCAAAGAGAACCTCTATAATGCCATGGACGATGACTTTAATTCTCCAAGGGCTATAGCCGAATTGTTTGAAGGGCTAAAGTGGATTTCGGCTATTAAAATCCAAAAAGAGTCTTTAACTGAAGAAGATCTAAACGAATTTAAAAATTTATTCCATACTTTTTTTTATGAGATTCTGGGATTAGAAATAGAGATAAAAGAAGAAAATAATAGTGGAGTTACCAATGAATTAATGAACCTTGTTTTAAAGATTAGAAAGTCTGCAAAAGAGGCCAAAGATTATAAAACTGCAGACCAAATCAGAGAAGAGTTGGCAGCATTAAACATTAGTATAAAGGATAGTAAGGATGGCACAGATTGGGAAATTGGGAGTTAAATGCATTGGGATTATAGGATTAATCTTTCTTTTCTCATGTAGTTCTGAAGAGAAAAAAACACCTAAAAAGCCTACTGCAAAAAAAAGCGAGAGAAAAGCAATTAAAAGACCAACTTTTAGTTCTGACTCAGCATATCATTTTATTGAGACCCAAGTTTCTTTCGGCCCTAGAGTGCCTAATTCTGAGGCTCATCTTAAAACGGCTTTTTATTTAGAAAACAAACTAAATAGTTATGGACTAGAAGTTAGTCTTCAAAAAGCCGAAGTTGTTGCTTTTGATAATACAGTTCTTAAAATCATAAATATTATTGGAAGCTATAACCCTGATTCAAAAAAGAGGATTATGCTTTTTGCTCATTGGGATACAAGACCATTTGCAGATCAAGACACAAAAGACAGAGGAAAAGCAATAGATGGAGCTAACGATGGTGGTAGCGGAGTTGGAGTATTATTAGAAGTTGCAAGACAATTACAGTTAAAAAAGCCTGATATTGGAGTAGATATTTTCTTTTTTGATGCTGAAGATTATGGGCAGCCATCAGATGATATGCGCAAAAGAAAAGCTGGCACCTGGTGTTTAGGAAGTCAATATTGGGCTAACAATCCACATATTACAAATTACAATGCAGACTTTGGTATTCTTTTGGATATGGTTGGAGCTAAAAATGCAATTTTTACAAGAGAGGCTTGGTCTATGGGGTATGCCCCACAAATTGTTAATAAAGTATGGGGAATTGCAAACGCTTTAGGTTATGGGAATCATTTCAACTATCAACAAACAAATCATGTTGGGGAAGATGATCATGTTTACATTAATAAGATTGCAGGAATACCGAGTATAGATATTATCCAATATGACCCTACTACAGGCAACTTTGCCCCTCATTGGCATACTCATGAGGATAATATGGCTATTATAGACAAACGCACTCTTCAAGCCGTAGGCGAAACGATACTCGCAACTGTATTAAATGAAGTAAATCAGTAAAATTCATTCTAGATTTCCTTGAGTTTTTACTAATTTCAAGCAATCAATTTAAATCGTTTTTATGTCTGAAAACAAGAAAGAATTATGGCTTCTAGATGCCTATGCCTTAATTTATAGAGCATATTTTGCATTTAGTCAAAATCAAATGATTAATTCAAAGGGGCTAAACACTTCAGCTATCTATGGCTTTACATCAACACTTTTTGATGTTTTAAGCAATAATAACCCTAGTCATATAGCAGTTGTTTTTGATACAAGTGCTCCAACCGAAAGGCATATTGAATATCCAGAATACAAGGCAAACAGAGACGAAATGCCAGATGATATAAGAATAGCCATACCTTATATAAAAAGAATTATTGAGGGGTTTCATATTCCTATACTACTTTCTGATGGCTATGAAGCAGATGATATTATTGGCACTCTAGCTAAAAAGGCTGAAGAAAATGGTTACACCACCTATATGATGACACCTGATAAGGATTTTGGCCAATTAGTGAGTGACAACATATTTATGTATAAACCCGCTAGAATGGGTAATAAGGCAGAGGTGTGGGGAATTAAGGAAGTATGTGAGAAGTTTGAGATTACTAATCCTCTTCAAGTTATTGATTATTTAGGGATGTGTGGCGATGCAGTTGATAATATACCTGGGATACCTGGAGTGGGAGATAAAACTGCAAAGAAGTTTCTAAAAGAATATGGCAGTATTGAAGGTCTACTAGAACATAGTAATGAACTAAAGGGTAAAATGAAAGAGAAAGTAGAAGCCAACAAAGAATTGGCCTTGCTTTCTAAAAAATTAGCAACTATCAATGTTAATGTACCAATCGATTTTGAGGAAAATAAATTGATAAAAGACCCCTTAGATAAAAAAGCTCTGGAAGAAGTTTTTGCGGAACTAGAGTTTAGAACATTAAGTAAACGTATCATCGGAAATGAACCCGCCCTAACCTCAAGCACACAAGGGCAGATGGATCTATTTAATTCCGCTCAAACCCAAGAAGAGAAAGAGGAGGAGGAACTAGTTACCGAATTAAAGACAATTGAAGATGTACCAAAAAATTACCAATTAGTTAATACCGAGAAAGGGATAAAAAATCTTGTTGAAATTCTATTGAAGTCGAAAGAATATTGTTTTGACACTGAAACTACCAGTCTCAATCCACTTGAAGCACAATTGGTTGGTCTTTCCTTCTCGCTGAATAAAGGTGAAGCTTTCTACGTTCCAATTGAAGAAAAAACGGCTAATTCAACTTTAGAAATTCTTGAAAAAGTATTTACGCAGGAAGACAAACTTGTTATCGCACATAATTTCAAATACGACTACCAAGTATTAAAAAATTACGGTATTGAAATTAATGGAACTCCCTTTGATACAATGGTTGCGCATTACCTATTACAGCCAGACCTAAAACACAACATGGATTATTTGGCAGAAACCTATCTTAATTATAAGCCTATTTCCATAGAAACTTTAATTGGGAAGAAGGGAAAGAACCAAGGCAGTATGAAAGACCTAAAAGCTGAAGATATAAGCGATTATGCTTGCGAAGACGCTGATATTACTTTTCAGCTAAAGACACTTTTTGAAAAGCAACTAAGAGAGATTGAATTAATAGAGTTGTTTCAAACTATTGAAATGCCTTTAATAAAAGTCTTAGCAAATATGGAAAGGGAAGGGATAAATTTAGATGTTGAAGCCCTTCATATATTTTCTAAAGAATTAGAAGATGATCTTCAAAGGCTTGAAAAAGAAGTTATAGAAATGGCCGGAACTACTTTTAATATAGATTCTCCTAAACAATTGGGCGAAATACTTTTTGATGTATTAAAAATAGATGTAAAAGCAAAAAAGACAAAGACTGGTCAATATTCAACTTCAGAAGATACTTTAAGTAAAATTTCAGATAAACACCCAATCATAAAAAAAGTATTAGAATACAGGTCTCTTAAGAAACTAAAATCGACTTATGTGGATGCGCTACCTGAACTTGTAAATAGTAAAACAGGTAGAATCCACACTAACTATATGCAAACTGTTGCAGCTACAGGTCGACTTAGTTCGAATAACCCCAATCTCCAAAATATTCCAATTCGAACAGAAAAAGGAAGAGAAATAAGAAAAGCTTTTGTTGCTAGAGGAGATGAATATCAATTACTAGCGGCGGATTATTCTCAAATTGAATTAAGAATAATTGCAGCATTAAGTGAAGACCAAGGAATGATTGAAGCTTTCAACTCTGGTCAAGATATTCATGCGTCAACAGCATCTAAAGTCTTTGAAGTAAGGCTTGAGGATGTTAGTCGAGAGATGAGAAGTAAAGCCAAGATGGTAAATTTTGGTATTATTTATGGAATTTCAGCTTTCGGACTCTCTCAAAGACTTTCTATTCCGAGAGGTGAAGCAAAAGAAATAATTGATAGCTACTTTGAAAAATATCCACGTATTAAGGAATATATGGATGAAAGTATTGCTTTTGCAAAAGAGCATGGTTATGTTGAAACTATTCTTAAAAGACGCAGATATTTAAATGATATAAATGGCAGAAATGCTGTTATGAGAGGTTTCGCTGAAAGAAATGCAATTAATGCTCCAATACAGGGTTCTGCCGCAGATATTATAAAAAAAGCAATGATTGATATTGCAAAAGAACTTAACAAAAAGAAGATGAAATCCAAGTTATTGCTCCAAGTTCACGATGAACTGGTTTTTGATGTTTATAAGGAGGAAATAGAAACAATTAAGCCAATTATTAAAGAGAAAATGGAACAGGCAATTCATCTGAAAGTGCCTCTTACTGTAGAAATGGAAGTTGCAAGTAATTGGTTAGATGCGCATTAAAAAATTATAAACTATATTTGAAACTAATGAAACTAAACAATCCCATTTATATTTTCCTATCTGGCTTATTTATACTACAAACAGCCTGCGTCAGTAAAGAGTCAGAAAGTTCAAAAAGAGAAGCAGAGACAGCTTCTAAAGAAGTTAAGGTTAAAAAAGAAACAGCCGCTGAAAAGGCCAATCAAGTAAAGCGAATATTTTTTACATTGCCTTCTCCTCTAGAACTTTCTTTATTATTTAAGAAGGAAGGCATCGCATATTATCCAGAACAGCTTCATCAAAAAAAGAAGGCAGATAGTTACTTAGTAAGTAGAAAAAAAGCACTAAACCTTGGGATTTACGGAGCTGATTTAAGTTATGCTGGACTTTTTTCGAAACATGAAGACGCTCTAGAGTATTTTGCTATCTGTCAGTCAATTTCTGAAGAAGTTGGTATTTCTAATAGCTTCGAAAAAGACTTTATTAGCCGTTTAGAAAGGAATTCTAATAATAGAGACACCTTATTGCAAGTAATCAGTGATTTCTTCTTGAATAATGACACTTATTTGAAAGATCAAGATTTACAAAACATTTCTGCTTATGTACTAACTGGCGGGTGGATTGAAGGTCTTTATTTAGGGACAATGATGGTGAATGATAAAACAAATGCAGAAGGCCTAAGAGGCATCATCGCTAGTCAAAAGTATTCTCTTGAAAATCTTATTCTAATGTTAGACAATATTGATGATAAGGGAGATTTTGGCAACATTAATCAACAATTAAACGAGCTTTTGGTAATGTTTCAAGAAATTGAATATCCAAGCTATAAAGAGCCAATAGATTCTATTGATTCAGATGGAGTTCAAGTATTAAATAATTCTTCTGGCGAAATAAAAATATCAAAAGAAACATTTGAAGGAATAAAAGAAAAAGTTAGCAGTATCCGTAAAAGTATAATTGAATGAAGACCACATTTGCCATAACAACTACTCTTTTTATTTCACTAGTTTTAAACGCGGTGAATTCAAATGCTCAGTGCAAAGGTTTTACTAAAAGAAACTGTTTGCCTGAGTTAGCTCCTTATAGCTCTAATGGTCAATTAAACTCTGCACTCCTATTCCCTGAGGAAAATGCTGAAATACTACTAAATTTAAACAAAGGACTTTCTTATCGAATTTTGGTATGTGCAGACCCTTATTTAGAAAATCTAACCTATAAACTTTATGATCAGAATGAATTTGAGGTATTTTCTGACACATTAAAAAATTATTCTTCAGTTAAGGATATTAAAGTTACTCAGTCACAGAACCTTAAAATGAAAATTAACATACCCCAAAAAAATAACACAACCGGTATCAAAAGAAGCGGTTGTGTTACAATTATGATGGGATATAAGGATTAAAGCTTATTGAACTATAAGTTTTTTAGTAGCTACTTCTCCCGCAGTTTCAACACTAATAAAGTAAACCCCTTTAGGCAACTCATCTAGGTTAATTTGAAACCTATACTCTGTAGAATTCATTCTACCATTAAAAACAGATTTAATTCTCTTTCCTAACATGTCTTGGATGTTAATTTCTACTTGGCCACTTTCTTTTGGCAAGAAGGTCAGATTAACAATGTCTTCAGCTGGATTAGGATAAACAGTTAAATATTCTTCTAAACTTCTATCTTCTTCAATTCCTACAGTTTGACCAAGGATTCTAAAATCATCTATAAACATATTATTACCATCTCCATGCTCTAACTCAATCATAAATTTAACAGCATCTGAATTTTTAACAAGACCAGGAATAAACTGAGATGGTATTGTAACTGTTCTCCATTGGTTTCCTTGTGTAGGAAAGAAGTTTGAAGTTTGACTGTTATTATCATAAGCAAAAAATGCTGGAGTTGTAGATAAGATAACTGTCCATGTTGCCCCGCAATTTAATGAGTATAAGAGGTTTAACTTATCATTGCTATTTGATGTTCTTCTTCTATAAGCTACATCAAAAACAATACTTGGATTCAATACATCTGTCATTTTTAAAGTTGGAGAAATCACTTTGTCTTTCCCGCTAACATAGGAACCACTTAAGTTATTAATCCACAAGCTTGAAGAACCATTCTTAGATGCAAAAGTTGCTCTTTGCCAAGCAGGGTCTCCTGTAGTAACTTGCTCATTAATCACTACCCAATCGTTTGCAAATGATGTTGCATTTTCAAAACCCTCTACGTAGTTAAAGGCAGAGTATCTAGAATTTGAATCAGTTACATGTACATAATTAGAAAGCACTAAACTATCTGTTCCTGTAGAATTTGAAACTCTAAGAGTTACACTGTAATTACCACCTGTATTATAAGTAATTGTTGGAGAAGCTTGCGTTGAAGTTGAAGGGGTTCCTCCAGGGAATGACCAGCTGTAGGATGTAATTGGCCCACCATAACTTTCTTCAGCAAAAGTAATAGAGCCTCCTTGGCATACGAATCTATCAAAGGCCAAAATCTCAGGAATTGGAATACAAGGAGCAGCAGTATATCCATCATTAGTTCCTGTTAATCTTGCATTAGCTGTATCTGCAATTGGAGCAATTCTTGTCGCTCCATTAATAGCAGCTAGCATTCTTCTTTTCTGACCATCAGTAAACATTCCTAAACAACTTAAACCATAGCCCATATAGTTTTCTAATTGATCGGGAACGTTAGAACTATAGGGGTTAGGATTTGAAGCTATTCCACCTGAAGCATCATTAGTACATGTATTTAGACTAAAACTACAAGAGTTGTTATTATCATCAAATTGAGGTGGTGTATCACAAACAAAATCTCCCGTATTCTGACAACTACTCCCACACGAGCCTTGGAATGTGTGTAATAGATTAATAGCATGACCCATTTCATGAGTTACTGTTCTGCCATCCGTACCTTGGGCTGCTTCTATGGAACCCCATTCGTCTGCTCTAACAACTACTCCATAGGTTGATCTAATTCCTTGAGTAAAGCCTGGAAATTGGGCAAAACCTAAAATAGTGCCAGTTCCTCCACCCGAAATTGAATTTACAATCCATACATTCATGTAATATCTTAGTGAACTAGTATTCCAAGAAACCAAACTTTTCGGCTCATTTCTCTTATTAAATGTAATGTAGCTATTGGTTCTTGTTATCCCTTCCGTACAATTGCCATTCTCGTCCAATTTAGCTAATCTGAATTCAATTCCAGCATTAGCTATATATGGCTTAAAAACTGTTCTTACAGCAGATGTATCCGCATTTAACTTGCTAAAATCTTCATTTATAATTCTTATCCCATCGTCAATCTGAGCTTTGGAAATATTTCCGATACCATTATAATGTATTACATGAACAACCGTTGGGATAATTATTTTTCCGTTCATTTTATTAATGCTAAGTCTCCCTTGATTTTTTAATTGTTCAACTCTTTCATTAATAGCTGCTGCTCTCATTTCAGGATTTGCATCAAAATAACTTTCCAGCATCTGGTCAGATGCACACCATTCTCCTTGTGCATTTACTAAAAATGTAGAGGAAATAATTACAAGTGATATAAATAATCTAAGTAGCTTCATTTTTTAATTTTTAATATCATTAATGGAAACAATCGTTTCCATTTTCGCAAAAAGCAAGTTAAAATTAAGCAATATTAATCTAGCAGTTTGTTGTGCAGTTTGCAAATCGTTGTTTTTAAAGTAATCTAAAAACACTTGCTTAGAAGAAAAGTTCCTTTCCTCTGATTCTCTAATTTGACTTTGCATTTCTGTGTCAATAACTCCTGGCTTCAAATTTCTATTCCACAATTGTTTAGCATGCATTTTATTCTCTTTACTAATAACTTCATCAAACATTTGAAGAGCTGCCTTTGAAGAGCAATATAAACTCCAACCATCCATGGCTCTATTAGCAGCTCCAGTTCCTATATTTAAAACGAATTTTTTTGCCCTTTGGTTGCATGTAGCATTATACAACTTACTTATTAAAATCAGTGGTGCAGTATAGTTTAATTGAATACTATGAATAATTGTCTCTTCTTTTAAAGAGAAAAACGGTTTTACTTCACCAAGAGTACCTGCATTATTGATCAAAACAATACTTTCCTGCCTATCCTCTATTTCAAATTCAAACTGCCTTAATTTTTCTATATCAGATAAATCAAGATACTTATGGCTGTAATTTGGATGCTCAATAGAACAACTTCTACTTATTCCTACAATTGAGAAACCACCATCCAAAAACTCTTGTGCTATTGCTTTCCCAAGCCCTCGACTAGTTCCTGTAATAAATACTTTGGTTGTTTTAGGATTCATCTGATGCATTTTAATCAATTAAGTGCTTGCTTTAAATCCTTGATCAGATCATCAACATCTTCAACTCCTACACTTAGCCTAATTAGTGAATCTACAACTCCAGTTTTAATCCTTTCTTCCAAAGGAATTGCTGCATGGGTCATTGTTGCAGGATGACAGCACAAAGATTCAACTCCCCCTAAAGACTCAGCCAAAGTAAAAAGTCTGAAGGAAGACATCACTCTAAAGGCAGCTTCTTTGCTATCTTCTCTTAATTTGAAAGATATCATTCCTCCAAAATCTCTCATCTGACTTTTTGCAATGCTATGATTTGGGTGGTCTTCAAAACCAGGCCAATAAACCTGTTCTACTTTAGGGTGATTTCTTAAATACTCCGCTATTACTCTTCCATTCAAGCAATGCCTTTCCATTCTTAAATGCAAGGTTTTTATTCCTCGAAGAGTTAAAAAACTATCCATTGGGCTACAAATTGCTCCGCTACTATTTTGGATAAAATAAAGTTGCTTAGCAAGTTCTTCGTCTTTGCATATTAATGCTCCCATCACCACATCTGAATGACCTGCAATATATTTTGTTATGGAATGCATTACAATGTCAGCCCCTAAATCTAAAGGATTTTGTAGAAAAGGAGTCGCAAATGTGTTATCCACGACCAAAGTCTTCCCTTTCTTCTTACAAATTTTTGCTAATCCTTTTATATCGATGATATTCATCATAGGATTGGTAGGTGTTTCGGCCCAAACTAATTTCGTTTTATCACTAATAGATTTTTCTACTTCAGAAAGATTTTCCATTGGAATAAACTTAAACTCTATTCCGAAATTTTGAAAAATCCTAGTAAATAAACGGTAAGAACCGCCATATAAATCATTTGTAGAAATAACCTCATCTCCTGATTTCAGCGTTTTCAAAACAGCATCAATTGCTGCTAATCCGCTTCCGAAACACACCCCATATTTCCCATTTTCTAAAGCTGCCAAATTATCTTCTAATGCTTTTCTAGTTGGATTTCCTGTTCTAGAATACTCGAAGCCTTTATGAGCCCCAGGACTTTCCTGATAATAAGTTGTAGTTTGATAAATTGGAGTCATAACGGCTCCAGTTGTTGGGTCTGGTTCTACTCCGGCATGTATAGCCTTGGTAGCAAATTTCATTTCTGAATTTTTCATCTTCAAATTGATTTATGCGAATTTAAGGCTTGCTATTGTTAGAGTCTACTAATGGGTTCGCTTTATCCAACGAGGTAATATAATTGCGCCTATAAAAAGGTATGGGTAGTAACTTATTAATCTCCAAAGAAATGCCAAAGCAGCTGCCAATCCATAAGGAATAAAATCTTTTAAAAAGCCTGAAAATGCTATTTCTGCAACTCCTGTACTGCCCGGTGTGGGACTAATCAACATGATTACCCACATCACCAACTGACGAGCATAAATCAAAAGATGATCATCTACTAATATAAAAGCAAGAATAATAAAGTTCACAACCCAATATCTTGCTGTCCAAGAAAAAAAGGTTGCGGCAAAAGCTTTTAACCAAAACTTAAAGGGCTTCATTCTTAATTCTTTAGAAGTAACCATAATATCATCACCTACTTCTGCTGCTGCTACTCTCCACCTTCTTAAAAATGGTAATCTAAACACTTGGAGCAAAACCCATTTAAACCCTCTTGGACGAAAAAATACTGCATATAAAATAGCTGTTGTAAGAAATACTATAAAGAAATAGCCGACCAAAAATATACCTTGTGTACCTAAAGTAACTCCAAATATTGTCTTCTCTAGAGCAACAGGGAATAAATCATTATAACCCACCAGAAGAATAATTAATGGGACCATTATTATATAGAACAGTTCATCTAAAAATGCAGTTGTCATTACTACAGCTGTGCTCCTTCCTACAGAAACTCCTTCTTTATTTACAAGATAAATTGCTACTCCCGATCCACCAACAACTGATGGGGTAATTGCTGATGCAAATTCCCAAAGCATTATGGTTTGAAAACTCTGTTTCCAATTCAATTTGTAGTCTGTTAGTATACGAATACGAATCATATAGGCAAAATCTCTAGTTGCCATCATAATCAATGCAACAAATATCCAAAAAGTAGACCCCCAACTCCAACTTGTGTTTTCAAAAGCAGCAGGGTCATAACTACGATATAACAAATAACTAGCTACTGCTAAACCAATAAGAATGGTTAACCAAATTCTGCCGGGAGAAAAAAGCTTTAATGCATTAGGCTTTTGTGTCATATAATCTTAATCTATGCTACTTTTGACATTCTAAATTTCTAAAAATGAAAAAGGGCTTTTACCTCTCCACTTGTTCAACTTGCAAAAGAATTCTAAAAGAAATAAATTTTGATTCAAGCTTTGAATTGCAAGATATCAAAACTAACAAAATTAGTAGTGAAGAATTAGACCAAATGAAAATGCTAGCAGGTAGCTATGAAAACCTTTTTAGCAGAAAAGCCATGAAATATAGAAGTATGGGGCTCAATAATAAAGATTTAAAAGAAGAAGATTATAGGAAGTTAATACTTGAGGAATATACTTTTTTAAAGAGACCTGTTTTCGTTTTTGACGATGCCATATTTATAGGATCTACAAAAAAGAATGTTGAATTACTTAAACAGTATTTGGCCTCTTGAAAAGAATAAATATTGGGGTTTTAGCTCATTTAGCACTCTTAGGTGCTAATCTTATCTATGGAATCAACTATTCTGTTGCCAAAGAATTAATGCCCAATTATATCCAACCATTTGGATTTATATTCTGCAGAGTAATTGGAGCTCTACTTCTTTTTTGGCTCTTTGGATTGAGTCAGAAAAGAGAGAAAATTAGTAGAAGGGATTTTGGCCGATTAGTGCTTTGTGGAATGTTTGGAGTCGCAGCCAACCAATTAATGTTTTTTTATGGATTAAATATTACTACACCAATAAATGCGGCCATAATTATGACTTGCAACCCAATTCTAGTTTTGATTATTTCTGCAGCCTTAATAGGCGAAAGAATAACACCTGTTAAGGTATTGGGCATATTTATAGGTTTAGCAGGAGCAGCAGGAATTATCTTAAACGGAAAAGAATTAGCTATAAGTTCAGACAACTTTCTTGGCGACCTTTTTATCTTTCTCAATGCAACTTCTTATGCAATTTATTTAGTAACTGTTAAACCCTTAATGAATAGATATGAAGCAACCACTGTCATTAAATGGGTTTTCCTTTTCGGGTTTTTATTCGTTTTTCCATTTGGATTTAATGAATTCACTGTAATAAATTGGGAAAGCTTTGATTCCAAAGTTTGGGGAGCATTTGCTTTTGTTATTATTGGAACAACCTTTTTGGCTTATCTATTTAACATATTTGCATTGAAACAGTTGAACCCATCTGTTGTAAGTAGCTATATTTATTCTCAACCTTTAATAGCTAGTGTAGTAGCTTTAGCAATGCAAAAAGATGAACTCACTATCATAAAAGTAGTTTCAGCTGTATTCATTTTTATGGGTGTTTATCTCGTAAGTATTAGAAATAGAAAGGCTTCTGTAAATTCTTAAATTTACTGCTCTATAATTCCATCCTATGATTCAATCAATGACAGGTTATGGCAAATCAGAAGGTTTGCTTTCAAACAATAAAATAAGTGTCCAATTAAAGTCGCTCAACAGCAAACAATCTGATATACATGTTAAAATTCCAAATAGCTTTAGGGAGAAAGAGCTAGAATATCGAAAATTGTTAAGTAATCTATTGGGTAGAGGTAAAATTGAATTATACATTCAATATGAGTCGCAATCTGAAAACTCCAATTTTAAAGTAAACGAAGATGCTTTTAAAAGTTACTATAAGCAGTTAAAAGCCATTAAAGAAGACTTGGGTGATTCTGCAGATGATATAAGCCTGATAGTTAGCCGATTCCCCGAAATAGTTATCAATGAAGAAGAAGAATTAGAGGATGAAGAGTGGGAAAAAATTGAAGATCTAATTCAAAAATGTGCATCCAATTTAATACAATTTAGAGAAGCAGAAGGGGAAAAACTTTACTTAGATCTGAAATCTCATATTGATAATATACTTTCTCTGCTAAATGACGCATTAAGGTTTGAAGAAGAAAGAACACAAACTGTGAAAGAGCGTTTAAAAAAGAATATTGATGAAACAATTGATTCCTCCAAATTAGATAAAGACAGATTTGAACAAGAGCTTATTTACTATATGGAAAAATTTGATATCTCGGAAGAGAAAGTCAGACTCAAAGGACACTGTGATTACTTTTTAGAATGCATGAATATGCCTGCAGGGCAAGGAAGAAAGTTGGGTTTTATTGGTCAAGAAATAGGCAGAGAAATAAATACACTAGGTTCTAAAGCTAATCATGGAGAAATGCAAAAACTAGTTGTTCAAATGAAAGATGAATTAGAAAAGATTAAAGAACAAGTTCTAAACGTATGGTAAAAGGGAAATGCATCATATTTTCGGCACCTTCAGGAGCAGGTAAAACTACTTTAGTTCACCATTTATTAGAGCAAGAATTAGGAATAGAGTTCTCCATTTCTGCCTGTACAAGAGAAAAAAGAGGTGAAGAAATAGATGGGAAAGACTATTACTTTTTAAGCATAAATGACTTTAAAGACAAGATTAAGAAAGAGGAATTTGTTGAATGGGAAGAGGTGTATAAAGATCATTTTTATGGCACACTGAAAAAAGAAGTTCAACGAATATGGGAGGAGGGAAAAACTGTGATTTTTGATGTTGATGTTGTAGGTGGCTTAAACCTAAAACAATATTTTGGTGAACAGGCTCTTTCTATTTTTGTTATGCCACCAAGTCTTAAGGTTTTAGAAAAAAGATTAAGAGGAAGAGGAACTGATACAGAGGAAAGAATCTCGATAAGATTAAATAAAGCAAAGGAAGAATTGATTAAAGCAGATCTTTTTGACTATGTCATTTTGAATGATGATTTACAGAAGGCAAAAAAAGCAGTTCATTTTATCGCTCAAAAGTTTATAAACGGATGAAAATAGGTTTGTTTTTTGGAACTTTTAACCCTGTTCATATTGGCCATATGGTTATAGCAAACTATATGGTAGAATACACCGATTTGGAACAAATTTGGATGGTTGTCACACCCCAAAATCCATTTAAGCAAAAGGAATCTATGTTAAAAGATTACGACCGTTTACACCTAGTGAGATTAGCTATAGGTGATGACAATCGAATTAAGGGTTCTGATGCAGAATTTGGCTTACCTCAACCTAACTATACTTCAACTACATTAGCTTACTTAAAGGAAAAATATCCTGAAAACGATTTTGCATTAATCATGGGTGCAGACAACTTAAATCATTTTCACAAGTGGAAGAATCATGAAATTATTTTAGAAAATCATGATTTATATGTTTATCCAAGGCTGGATGCCAATGAAGGAGGAGAATTCAGAAAACACTATAAAGTGAATTATGTAGACGCTCCTGTAATGAAAGTTTCTTCTTCTTTTATAAGAAAAGCTTTAACAGAAGGTAAAAATGTAAACTATTACATGCCTACTAATGTGGCCAAGTATGTAGAGGAAATGAATCTATACCGATAGTTAAGCCTCAACAGTTTGTAATATGGATTCAAATATTTTTAATCCATCTACATTACCCAATTCAATATCAGCAGCTCTTTCAGGGTGCGGCATCATTCCAAAAACGTTTCTATTTTTATTGCAAACACCTGCAATGTTATTCATAGATCCATTCGGATTTGATTCTTTTGTTACTTCACCCGACTCATTACAATATCTATATATAACTTGATGATTTGCTTCAATTTCCTTTAGCATTTCTTCCGGAGCAAAGAATCTACCTTCTGCATGTGCAATTGGGATATTTAAGACCTCTTTAGTTGAAACAGACCTATTAATTATGCTCTCATTATTATCCGCTTTAATAAACGCATTTCTACACAAAAACTTTTGGTGATCATTATGTAAAAGTGTTCCGGGTAGTAGTTTTGATTCGCATAAAATCTGAAATCCATTACATATGCCCATTACGTAGCCTCCATTATTAGCATGCTCTATAACTTCTTTCATTATTGGGGAATAATTTGCAATAGCACCTGACCTCAGGTAATCCCCATAAGAAAAACCACCCGGTAAAACAATGAATTCTGCTCCATGTAAGTCATGGTCTTTATGCCAGAGTTCAACTACTTCGTTCCCTAGAAGATCTCTTAATACATATATCATATCTTGATCGCAGTTGGACCCTGGAAACGTAATTACACCAAATTTCATGAAATATATTTTTTACAAATTTAGCTATTGCAGATAGATTATTAGCTTAAAAAACTAATCTAAAACTAAATTTATTATTATAAAAGCTAGAGATATAATAAATATGAAAATAGAAGTTAGGCCTTGTTTTTTTTGTCCTTGAAAAAAAATAGCAAACAATAATATTAGAGGGAAAACTAACAAAGTTAATATTACTTGAATGGGAAGAAAAATAGAAAGAACTGTTATAGAAAAAAGAAACCCTAAAAATAGTTTTACTTGATTTTTCTTTCTTATAACCATTTTACTGCTATTTATATATGCTCTGAAAATAACAAAAGCTTGAAGAGGTAAAAACAATGACAGTATAGTCAAATTATTTAATTGCTCATGAAAGAAAACATACTTGTAGTGAATTTTATAGTCAATTTCTACCAAATGAAACACAGAGAAGAGCCAAAAGAATAAGAGTAATAAACTAACTAAAAAGAACAATGACTCTCTTAACTGGAATGATCGCAAAAGAGCCATTCCAATCAAATTAGGAATTACTAAAAGAACAAGTGAAGGTTCAAAAAATACTAATAACCCATTAAAAAAACCAAGAATAGAGGCTTCCTTTTTAATATCTATTTGATTGTGTACACTGCTCAAAATCCTTAAAGAAACTAATATAAGGATAGAAATAAAAAGCCATTCTGTTTGTAATAATATCTCAGGAAATGCAGCTACTACAATACTTAAAGACAAAAATAAAACGCTCTTATCCCCTTCGAATAATTTGTTTTCTCTTAAAATAAGGTATGAAATTGAGCTTATAAAAAAGCTTAAGATTACCCCTAGAACAAACCTTAATAATAAAGGTAAATGGTAGCCTTCTTGACTAAAATCAAATAATCCATTTGGTTTAAATACTATAATCTTATCATTTAGAAAAAACCAAAAAGAGACTACAACTAAGGTCACCAATGATAATAAATAGCTAAGCTTGGAATTGTAGTTAATATTTATTGCCATTCTGTTGGTTTTTGCGAAGTAAATAAAAGTATAATTATTTATCTTTGAGGCCTATTAGAATTTTTTAAAATGACTTGGAACGATTTTGTTTACGGATTAGGTGACCTTTTAGAGGCTACTTTTACTATTCTACCTATTGCAGGAAATTTACCTAACATTCTGTTTACTCTTATAATTGCAGGTGGACTTGTTTATTGGATGAATGAGTTAAGAAAATATAAGAAAGAGGCCAAAGAGTCCGGCGGAATGGAATAAACAGTTTTATTCTAAATCAAACCCTATATCCTTTCTATAGTTTTTTCCTTCGAATTCTATTCTATCAATTATATTGTATGAATTCTCCAATGCAGATTCATAATTATTAGAAATTGAGGTTACAGCAATTACCCTACCTCCATTTGTGACGACAGATTTATTTTCGGAAATAGAGGTGCCAGCATGAAAGATAGTTTCACTATTAATGTTTTCTAAACCTTTGATAGTCTTTCCTTTTTCATATGCTTCTGGGTATCCTTTTGAAACTAAGATAACTGTTGCAGCTGCATTTTTATCGACTATAATTTCTTCTGCTGCTAAACATTTATTTGTGGCTGCATTTAGATGTTGCAATAGGTCTGACTTTATTCTGGGAATTACAACTTCTGTTTCCGGATCACCCATTCTTACATTATACTCAATTACATAAGGCTTATCACCAACTATCATTAACCCAATAAAAACAAAGCCTACATAATCAAAACCTTCCTTTTGAATTCCATGAATTGTTGGTTTTACAATATCGTTTTCAATAGATCCAAGCAACTTTTCGTTCATAAAAGGCACTGGAGAAATAGCTCCCATTCCTCCTGTATTTAAGCCAGTATCTCCTTCTCCAATCCTTTTGTAATCCTTTGCTTCAGGAAGTATTTTATAGTCCTTCCCATCTGTAAGAACAAAAACAGACATTTCAATACCATCCAAAAACTCTTCGATTACTACTTGAGTCGAAGCTTCACCAAATTTAGCATCCACTAACATTGATTTGAGCTCAATCTTTGCCTTCTCAAAATCATTTAAAATTACTACCCCTTTACCTGCTGCCAAGCCATCAGCCTTAAGCACATAAGGTGGTTTTAAAGTGGATAAGAATTTGTACCCTTGCTCTAATGTGTCTTTTGTAAAAGTCTCGTAAGCCGCTGTTGGAACTTTATACTTGTGCATAAACTCTTTTGCAAAATCTTTGCTCCCCTCTAGCATAGCTCCATTTGAATCTGGGCCGATAACAGCTAAACTTGGCAATTCTTTTGTAAAGAAATCTTTAATCCCTTCAACAAGTGGTCCTTCAGGACCAACCAAAAGTAGGTCAATAGATTGATCTAAAACAAATTCTTTAATTTCTGAAAAATCAGAAAGGTTTAATTTAATATTCTCGCCAACAGAGTTAGTACCGGCATTTCCTGGAGCTATAAACAGCTTATTTAAAAGAGGGCTTTGTGCTATTTTCCATGCTAATGCATGCTCTCTACCACCAGAACCTAAAACTAATACATTCATCTGATTTTTTTGCAAATAAACTAATTCGACTTAATGTGAAAAAGAAATTAGTCTAAATCTTCAAATTGATTTGAAACCCATTTTACATAATCTTTATCGTAAGTAAAGCCTTTGTTGGGTTCCTTGATGTAAAGTTTAGCCACAGGAGGCAACATGGTTTCATCAAGTCGATCTTCATCTACCTTAAAAAATTCAAGATCCATTTGAAAAAAGTACCTTCCTGTGATATCTACATCGGGGTACTTTGCAATTACTCCAACTTGTTTTGTTACATACCCATCCTTGGAAAAAGTAATATCATAAACACTGCCTAGTTCAAGTTTTAATTGAAAACTACCGTTTTGTAGTGTAACCCCTTCCTCTACGGTCTCATTATTTTGAATTACTTCATAATTGACTAGCGGAACTGTTTTTTCAAGGTTTAAAATTTTACCATGAAGTATTAGTACATCTGTCTGAGCAGTCAATACTCCTAAGGATAGCATAAAAAATATGCTGAATAAAAATCTCATAATTATTGGTGTTTTTGCCTTATACTACTCTGATAGTAAAAAGGTTACGTCAAAGTCCTAATAAAACTTCTTCAGGATTTTTCCCACCAAATATAATCTTTGTTGGATTCTCAATCATCTCTTTAACTTTAACTAAAAAGCTAACTGATTCTTTCCCATCTATAATTCTATGGTCATAAGAAAGAGCTACATACATTATAGGTCTTATTACAACTTCTCCATTCACTGCAATTGGTCTTTCCACAATATTGTGCATACCAAGAATTGCTGATTGAGGTGGATTAATTATTGGTGTAGACATCATTGACCCAAAAACACCCCCATTTGTAATAGTAAATGTACCTCCGGTCATCTCATCAATAGAAATCTTACCATCTCTTGCTTTTATAGCTAGCCTTTTTATATCTGCTTCTATTTCGGCCAAACTCATTTGCTCAGCGTTTCTAACTACAGGCACCATCAGTCCTTTAGGGCTACTAACAGCTATTCCAATATCGGCATAATCATGAAATACAACTTCATTACCATCAATCATTGCGTTTACAGCAGGAAAATGATTTAAAGCTTCAGTAACTGCTTTAGTAAAGAATGACATAAAGCCTAAGTTCACATCATGCTGTTCTCTAAACTTATCCTTCATTCGCGATCTTAAGTCCATTACTGCACTCATATCTATCTCATTAAAAGTAGTAAGCATTGCAGTTTCATTTTTTACTGAAACTAAGCGTTCTGCAACCTTTCTTCTTAAAGATGACATTTTCTCTCGGCTTTGGTTCCTAGAGCCACCCCAACCTAAAGTAGAATCAGATGAAACACCTGAAGTCATGTAAGCAATAACATCACTTTTTAAAATTCTTCCATTATTACCACTTCCTTTAACTTGATTAACAGAAAGTCCATTTTCTGACATCATTTTCTTAGCAACAGGGGAGGCATTTGCATCTACTTTTGGAACTTCTGATCTTTCTTCTGCTTTTTTAGTTGCTTCCTCCTGCTTTTGTTCGGTTTTTACCTCTTTTGGCTTATCTTGTCCTGCGGGTGCCTTCGCTGAAGTATCTATTTCAGCAACTACATCTCCAACGGCCACAGTATCTCCCTCCTCTGCCTTTAGGCTTATAGTTCCACTTGCAGTTGCAGTTAATTCTAAAGTAGCCTTATCAGAGTCTATCTCTGCTATTACATCATCAATGTTTACATAATCTCCATCAGAAACAGTCCAACTTGCAATATCTACTTCAGATATTGATTCCCCGGGACTTGGCACTTTAACTTCTTCCATTTTTCTTTAAATTATGATTCAACTAGTGAATAACTTAATACTTTATCTATTATAGATTTCTGTCTATTTGAGAATACTTTACTTGAACCAGAAGCCGGGCTAGCACTTGCATGTCTGCCTATAAACTCCCAATCTTTGGCTTGCTTAGTTGTGGTTTTAATATATCGCCATGCTCCCATATTTTCAGGCTCTTCTTGAGCCCATACCAATCTTTCGTAATTCGTGTAGCTTTTTAGCAATTTATCAAATTGCTCTTGTGGGAAAGGATATAATTGTTCAAGTCTAACTAGTGCAATATCTTCTATTTTATTTTCTCTGACTGCATCTCTTAGCTCATAGTAAAGCTTACCTGAACAACAAACAACTGTCTTAACTATTTTCTTTTTTACTATATCGTCATCGATGATTTCTTTAAATCCACCACTACTTAATTCTTTCAAATCTGATACTGCCTCAGGATGTCTAAGAAGGCTCTTTGGAGTCATGATTACTAATGGTGTTCTAAACTCTCTTTTTAGTTGTCTTCTTAAGATATGAAAGAAGTTTGCAGGAGTAGTACAATTAGCCACTTGCATATTATAATCTGCACAGAGTGTTAAGTAACGCTCTAACCTAGCACTAGAGTGCTCAGCTCCTTGACCTTCATATCCATGAGGAAGATACAATACTAGTCCGCTTTTACTTCTCCATTTATCTTCTGCACTGCTTAAGAACTGATCTATGATTATCTGTGCACCATTATTAAAATCACCAAACTGGGCTTCCCATATGGTTAGACCATTTGGAGTTGCCATAGCATAACCATATTCGTAACCAAGCACAGCATACTCCGATAACAATGAATTATATATTTGAAATCTTGCTTGTTTAGGAGATATGTTACTAAGTGGGACATACTCCTCTTCTGAGTCCTCAACCTTCAATACCGCATGCCTATGAGAGAAGGTCCCTCTTTCTACGTCTTGTCCAGAAATTCTTATTGGAAAGCCTTCCTCTAAAAGAGAACCATAAGCTAATGTTTCTGCCATTCCCCAATCTAAATTCGTACCACTTTCAATCATCTTCTTACGATCATCCATTAATCGTCTTGACTTCTTGAAAAAAGGCTTTTCTTCTGATATGGTAGAAACTTTTAAACCAATTTCTTTTAATTTTTTCTCGGAGACAGCCGTTTCTGGTGAACTAATAAAATCTTCAGGCTTAGATCCTCTTAAACCTTGCCAAGTATCTTGAAGGAAATGAGTAATAGAAGCCTTCTTAATTTCCTTTGACTCCTGAAGTCTCTCTTGCAATATAGAGTTAAACTCTTTTTGCATTTCTGCAGCTTGTTCTTTAGAAATAACTCCTTTTTGAATTAACTGCTCTAGGTATATTTCTCTTGGGTTTTTATGTTTCGATATCGCCTTGTATAAAATAGGTTGTGTAAATCTAGGTTCATCCCCTTCATTATGACCATATTTCCTATAGCATAATAAGTCTAAAAATACATCCTTTTTAAATTCATTTCTATATTCAAGAGCTAACTTGATGGTATGCACCACTGCCTCAATATCGTCTCCGTTAACATGAAAAACAGGACTTAAAGTTACCTTTCCTACATCCGTACAATAAGTACTTGACCTTGCATCTAAGTAGTTGGTTGTAAATCCAATTTGATTGTTAATGACTATATGAATTGTACCTCCTGTTTTATACGCATCCAAATTTGCCATTTGAACCAATTCATATACTAAACCTTGACCTGCGATTGATGCATCTCCATGAATTAAAATAGGAGCGATTTTTTTGTAAGACCCTAAATAATTATCCACCTTTGCCCTTACAATCCCTTCAACAACAGGATCTACTGCCTCCAAATGAGATGGGTTAGGGCATAAAGTCAACTTTACATCTTTTCCTTCATTTGTTTTTACATCTGAGGTAAAACCCAAATGATATTTAACATCCCCATCGAATAAATTATCTTCATACTCTTTGCCCTCAAATTCACTAAAAATAGCATCGTACGTTTTATTAAAAATATTGGCTAGAACATTTAACCTTCCTCTATGAGCCATGCCAAAGACAAACTCGTCTATCCCCATCTTTGCTCCCATTTCAATGACAGCATCTAATGCAGGGATTAGAGATTCTCCTCCTTCTAATGAAAATCGTTTTTGACCAACAAACTTTTTATGTAAAAACTGCTCAAACATGACGGCCTGACCAAGCTTTCTTAACATATACTTTTTTTCATCCACTGAAAACTCAGGTTGATTGCGATTGGTTTCTAATTTATCTTGCAACCATTTAACCTTTTCTGGCTTTCGAATGTATCTATATTCCACTCCAATTGAACTGCAATAAGTAGCTTTTAAATGCTCTACTATTTCTTTTAGAGTAACCTCGCCCAAACCAATTTCTTGGCCTGCCTTAAATTTTTGATCTAAATCTGCTTCACTTAATCCAAAATTTTCAATATCTAGGCTTGGCTTGTACTGTCTTCTATCTCTAACTGGGTTTGTCTTCGTAAACAGATGCCCTCTGCTTCTATAACCATCAATTAAGTTGATTACTTTAAATTCTTTATCGAAATCAATAGAAGATTCAAAAACTGCTTTCTTGCTTTGTACCGAAGGAGTGTCAACTTCTTCATAATTGCTTCTAGCAAATTCGAAACCTTCAAAAAAACGAGCCCATCCCTCCTCAACAGACGATGGGTCTTCTAAAAAATCATTGTAGAGCTTTTCAACTGCAGTAACATCAGCATTGCTCAGAAAGGAAAATTTATCCATATAAAATTTAAATGTGAATAATCACTCGACAAATTTAACTAATTCTAATACACTAGTATATTAAACATCCGACCTTAGTTTTTGATTTTTTATATAGTCCTTAATAAGCACTTTTAAAAATTCTCTTTCAATAATTAGCATCGTTAAATCATCCAAAGCATTTTCAGTTTTATCTAATGGCAAAAGATTTTTCACCTTTTTTTCAGGAATGTCAATTCTGTATAAAAGAGCAAAAAAATATTCAATTCTAGTTTCTAATAATTCTAAAACTAAAGGTTTTAATAAACCTACTATATACTCTTTCTGATTATTAACTTCTTCTATTTCTATGCCAGCTAAGTCTTCTCTATCGAAATCTTTCGCGATTTGTTTAATCGTTTGCACCCAATACCAATGGATTTTTTCTGCTTTAAATACTAAATCAGAATTAAAAAGTTGAATTCCTGTATCTTTCATCCTCGAACTATTAATCTTTTATAAGGTTTCAAAGGCATGAGAAAAGTACTAATATCAGGAGGAACTGGTCTAGTTGGGAGCAGATTAAAAACAATTCTTACGAAAAGAGGCTATAAGGTCTTTCTTCTTTCTAGAAAGGAAAGTGACAGCTCCAAAGGGATTATTCATTGGAATCCTGAAAAAGGAATCTTAAATCCAGAAGAAATTGATGGAATGTCTCATATTATCAATCTTGCGGGGGCAGGAATTGCAGATAAAAAGTGGACTAAAGAGAGAAAAGAGTTAATTAAAAATAGCCGAACCAATAGTATTGCATTGCTAGCAAAATGCTTAAGCCAAATAGATAATAAACCTATCAGCTTTGTTACTGCTTCTGCAGTTGGCTATTATGGTTTAAATACCCAAGAAAAAGCTTATAAAGAAAGTGATCCTGCAGGAATTGACTTTTTAGCAGAAACATGCATAGCGTGGGAAAAAGAAGCAAATAAGGTTTCTAAGCTACATATTCCTAGCTCTAAAATTAGGATAGGAATAGTATTGGATAAAAATGGTGGCGCTTTAAAGGAGATGGCAAAGCCCGTAAAGTTAGGTTTTGGTTCTGCATTAGGCAGTGGTAAACAATATATCCCTTGGATTCATATCGACGACCTGTGTGAGCTTTTCATTTTTGCTATGGAAAACAAAAAAAATGAGGTATATAATGCTGCTTCACCTTATCAGCTGAATAACTTAGAATTTACAAAAATACTAGCTAAAGTTTTTAAAAAGCCTATTTGGCTGCCAGCAGTGCCAGGAGCTCTTATAAAGTTAATTATGGGAGATAGGGCTCAATTAGTTTTAGAGGGAAGTAAAGTTGATGTTTCTAAAGTTTTAAAAGACGGATTCGTTTTTAAATATCCATCTTTAGAGAATGCCCTAAGTCAAATTTACGGCAACTAAGTTTTACGATGCATCAAACTTTTTGCTAAACTCAATAGAGGCTCTTTCCGCTGATCAGGAATATTGATGGAGTTCATTTCGTTGAGGGCTTTATCAAAATAATACTCCATTCTTTTTTTTGTTGAGTCCGCAATATTTAATTCATTAAAAATTGCCAGAGTATCCTTTATTTTTTGATCAGCATTTATTGCTGTATTTTTTAAGTTTTCTAAGTTCTGCTTTTGTATTGAATTTGCTTTTTCTAGCGCAGAAATCATCAAAAAAGTTTTTTTATTATTTAAAATATCTCCCCCTACTTTTTTACCAAACTCTTTGGGGTTTGCATATGCGTCTAAATAATCATCTTGAATTTGGAAAGCGATTCCTATGCATCTGCCAAACTCATAAATAGCTTCAGAGTCTTCTTTAGAGGCCCCAGAATAAATTGCTCCGAGCTTTAAACTGCAGGCAAGTAAAACTGCAGTTTTCAATTCAATCATTCTTTCATACTGACTTAAATTAATTTCGTCTTCCGACTCATAATTCATATCAAATTGTTGCCCCTCACAAACTTCAATTGCGGTGGTATTAAATAAATCTAAAATCTCTTTCAGGTAAGGTGTATCTACCTTACATAATTGCTGATAGGCCTTTACAAACATTACATCTCCAGATAAGATTGCAATATCTCTATTCCACTTTTCATGAATTGTTTTTTCTCCGCGTCTTAAGGGAGCCTCATCCATGATATCGTCATGAACTAAAGAGAAGTTGTGAAATATTTCAATGCCCATTGCTAAATCCATTGCTCCCTTAAAGTCGCCTTTAAACATTTGCGCAGACAACAAACATAGGGTTGGTCTTATTCTCTTACCACCTAATTGTAATATATAAGAGATAGGATCATACAGTTCAGATGGTTGCCCTTTAAAGTTTGTATTATGAATCTCCTTTTCAACCATTTGGGAGATTTCTTTCCAAGAGAGAATCATTTTAAAAAGAAATTTGGATTCTGTATAACTTTCTTCAAGCCTTCTCTTAAGGAGATTGGCTCATGATCTAAAAGACTTTTCATATTTGAAATATCCGGCTGTCTTCTGGTCATATCTCCCTCTTCTAAAGGATCTAAGAAAACGATTTTAGATTTCGAGTTGCTTTCTTCTATTATCAACTTTGCTAATTCTAAAACAGAGTATACCTTATCAGATCCAATATTGATGACATCATTAACAAACTTATCATTCTTGAATGCATTTACACAAGCATCAATATTATCATCGATATAGCAAAATGTTCTAGTTTGAGAGCCATCTCCATAAATAGTAATATCTTCATTCTTCAATGCAGAAGAAATAAACTTGCTTATAACGAAGTCTTTACTTTGAAGAGAACCATACGTATTAAAAAACCTAAAAATGGTATAATCTAAATTATACTCTTGCTTATATGATTTAAGAAAAGCCTCTCCAACATTCTTTACAATTGCATAGGGAAGTCTTGAATTTAAGGGAGTGGTTTGTTCGTTTTGAGGAAGTTCAACCGGTTCTCCATATACCTCAGAAGAAGAGGAAAAGAAAATCCTTTTTACAGCAGTATTTTTACATAAATCCAATACATTCCTCATACCCTTTAAATCATCTAAAACCATGATTGGGTTTTCAAGAGTTCTTTTTACTCCAACAACAGCAGCATAATGAAAAACATAATCAAATGAGAAATTATAAAAAATACTAGCTATCTCTTTATGATTATTAACGTCGGCTCTAATAAATTTTAGGTTTTCTCTTTTCTCTAGTCTCTCTTGATCTCCTGTAAGAAGATTATCAACAACAACTACCAAATTGTCTTTATCTTTTGACAAACTATTTGCCAAAGAACCTCCTACAAAACCAGCGCCTCCTGTTATTAGTATCTTATTCATCTACTCTCAATTCAACTTTAGTAAATACTCTCCATAACCACTTTTTACGAGTGGCTCAGCTAGCTTTAACAATTGAGTCTTATCTATAAAGCCCATTTTATATGCTATTTCTTCTAAACATCCCACTTTAAGCCCTTGCCTATGCTCAATGACTTGAACAAACTGACTAGCCTGCATTAAAGACTCGAAGGTGCCTGTGTCTAACCATGCAGTTCCTCTGTCCATTATAGCAACTTGTAGCTTTCCCCTTTCTAGATATTCTTTATTTATATCTGTTATTTCGTATTCTCCTCTTTTACTTGGTTTCAATTTTTTAGCAATTTCAACAACCTCCGCATCATAAAAGTAAAGTCCAGGAACTGCAAAGTTTGACTTAGGATTCTCGGGCTTCTCTTCTATGGAAATTGCAATATTATTTTCGTCAAAATCAACCACTCCATATCTTTTTGGATCTGATACATGATAAGCGAAAACTACACCTCCTTCAGGATTATTATTTGATTGAAGAATCGCCTCTAAACCTGTTCCATAAAAGATATTATCTCCTAAAATTAAAGCTACTTTATCTCCATTAATAAATTCCTCTCCTATTACAAAAGCTTGTGCTAAACCATTAGGAACCTCCTGAATAGCATAGGTAAATTCACAACCAAACTGACTGCCATCTCCTAATAATTTCCTAAAACTTTCATTATCATGAGGGGTAGTTATTATCAATATTTCTTTGATGCCAGCCTGCATAAGAATAGATAATGGATAATAAATCATGGGCTTATCGTAAACAGGCATTAATTGTTTACTAACTGCCAATGTTAAAGGGTGTAGTCTTGTGCCAGAACCTCCTGCTAATACAATTCCTTTCATTCTTCTTTATCGTTTGGAGAATTAATAGTTTTAACTTCTAAATCTTCTAACTCTAAATCCTGATCTTCATCTAGAAACTCCACATAAGCTTCTTCCTGAAAAGCCTTTGTTGTAAGCCATTTATCAAACGACAATATTAAGGATGGCAATAAAATTAAGTTAGAAGCCATGGCGATTAGAAGAGTAATAGAAACTAAAAGACCTAGAGCAATAGTTCCGCCAAAATCTGAGGCTGTAAATACCCCAAAGCCAAAAAACAAAACGATGGAAGTGTAAATCATACTAACGCCGGTTTCTTTTAGAGCTAAAAGAGCAGCCTCTCTAAGATTGATGGAGTGTCGATGAAGTTCTTGACGATATTTTGCCAGATAATGTATCGTATCGTCTACTGAAATCCCGAATGCAATACTAAAAACTAAAATAGTTGAAGGCTTGATGGAAATCTCAAAAAATCCCATAATTGCTGCTGTAGTGATTAAGGGCAAAAAGTTGGGGATAAGGCTTACAAAAACCATCCTTAAAGAGGAAAATAAGAATGCCATGATAAAGGCAATTAGAACGATAGCTATCCCCAAGCTAAGAAATAGGTTCTTAACTAAATAACTTGTTCCTTTCAACCAAACTACGCTAGTTCCTGTAAACTCAACTAGATATTTATCTATAGGGAAAATAGAGTCTACTTCTGCTCTCAACTCATTTAAAATAGTATCCATTCTATTAGACCCTACATCTGCCATTTGGGCTGTTAAGCGAGTTATTTGTCTATTAGAATCTAAATAAGAACCTAGAAGTTGGTTGGAACTTGAATCCTCTTTTGAAATTAGGTAGGGGGCTAGAAAACTCTTTTCTTGAGAATTAAATAAACTGTATTTATTAGGGTTACCTCCATAATAAGCCTGCTTAGCAAACTTTATACCTTCAACAATTGACAAAGGCTTTGAAAATTCTGGGTATTGCTTAATAACATCTTGAAATTCATCTATTCTTTTTAATGTTGATAGTTTGGTTGCTCCACCCTTCTTTTTTGCATCTACAGTGACTTCAAATGGTAAAACCCCTTTAAAGTTCTTTTCGAAGAATTTAAGATCGAGATACACTTTATCATGTTTTGGGAGATCATCTGCTATATTACCTGTTGTGCGCATTAAGGTAATTCCATAAACAGCAACAATGATAATTGCACCGGTTACTATGTATACGGCCTTTCTATGATTAGTAACTATAATTACTAACTGGTTAACTACCGTATGTACCCATCTTCTTTCTAAGTGTTTTGTATGGCGTGCTCTTGGTGGTTTAAAGTAGCTAAGAATAATTGGCAATAGAGTTATAGAAACAAGAAATACTGCAGCTATTCCAAAGGTAGCAACTATACCAAACTCAACTAAAATGATACTATCTGTAAAGATGAAAGTTCCAAATCCTAAAGAAGTTGTAGTATTTGTTAAGAAAATAGCATTGCCAATTTTCTTTATGGTTCGCTTTAAAGATAAAGCCTGGTTGCCATGATTTTTTATCTCTTGATGGTATTTATTAATGATAAAAATGCAATTAGGGATTCCTATTACAATCATCAATGGCGGAATCAAACCAGTTAAAATAGTTATTTCATAGCCCAATAAAGATTGAATACCAGTGACCCATATAACCCCAATTAAAACAATCACCATAGAAAACAACATTGCCTTAAATGAGCGGAAGAAGAGCAATAAAATAGCAGCTGTTACTAAGACCGCAAGGAGAATAAAGAGCTCTATTTCTTTGCTAATTTTAGTTGTGTTATTCGATCGTATGTATGGCAAGCCTGAAAATTTTAAATCAAAGTCTGTAGTTGATTGAAAAACCTCAATCTCAGCCATGATATCATTCATTAGAATGGCTCTATCTTTTGAATCAAGAAATTTTCGATCTAAAGTCAATGCCATTAAATTGGCAGTCTCATCCTCACTATAAACGAAGCCTCTAAAAAATGGAAGATCATAGACTTTTTCTAAAAGACTATCTAATTCTGCTTGTGTTTTTGGAGTGTCTTTAAAAACTAGTGAAGGGACTAAGGTCTTCTCTTCCGTATCTTTTTCTAAATAAAATATATTCGATAAGGACAAAACTTTATCAACTCCCTCAACTTCTTTTAGCCTTTTTGAAAGAGCAATCCATGCATTAAAGTTATCTAACTCAAGCAAGGTAGAGTCTTTAACTCCAATAACCATTATGCTACCATCTTGACCAAACTGTTCTGTAAATCGATTGAAAGTTAAGATGGTAGAATCTGTTTCAGGCAAGACTTGTGCCATTTCATAGCTTAGTTTTAAGCTTCTAGAATGGTAGCCAAGAAAAGCAGTTACAACTACCAAAAAAAAGATAATTGGTATTCTGCGTCTAAGAATAAAGCTGGAAAAGGATTCCCACATATAGTCGATTTACGTATTGATTTTCTTTGAAAAACAATAGCTTACAAATATCGAAATTATAATGGAGTAGATAAAATTATTGAAGGTTAATACAATAGCTTTATTTTCGCTGAATACTTTAAGTCTCAATTGCAATGGAATGGTTTAACGAACTTAAGATAAATGAAATATTAAGTCTCTTTGATTTGATAGGGACATTTGTGTTTGCAATTAGTGGTGCCCTAGCAGCCTCCACAAAAAAATTAGACCTTTTTGGGGCAACATTCATAGCTTTTGTAACAGCACTTGGCGGAGGAACAGTAAGAGACCTATTGATTGGAAGCACACCGGTTGGATGGATGGAAGATATTACCTATTTAACTGTCATTCTTATTGCCGTTGGAGTAACCTTTATTTTTTATGAGCACATCCGAAAACTTAGAAAAACCTTGTTCTTGTTTGACACCATTGGAATCGCTGTTTTTACTGTTTTAGGTCTTCAAAAGGCTTTATTAATCAATATAGACCCAATGATTGCCGTAATGATGGGGATGTTTTCTGCTATTCTTGGAGGTGTAATTAGAGATATTTTAATCAATGAAATACCCTTGATTTTTAGAGCAGAAATATACGCCTTAGCTTGTATTGCAGGAGGAGCACTATTTATTGTTTTAGATAATATGGGTGTTGGATTTGAAATAAATGCGATTATTACGATATCTATAATAATTGCAATCCGAATTTTAGCGATCAAGTTTAAAATTGGTTTACCTAAAATTATTAGGAATGAATAAGGAGCGGCATTAAAATTGATTAATGGAATGGATATGAGAAAAATTTTTCATTTTTTTTATCGGATAGCACCTATAGCTATCGTGCTCTATTCATGCAGCACCCCAAAAGTTTCAAAGACCGCTAGCATATCAAAAAAAGCTAAATCCGACTATGAAGTAAAGTGGAAAGAGCTTGATAGCTTAGAAAAGATAGGCTTAAATAAGCAAGCCATAGAGCAAAGTAATTTAATTCTTCAAAAGGCTTTTAAAGATGAGAACACTTCAGAAATATTTAAAGCTTTGGCATATCGGTCAAAAAATATTTTATGGATTGAAGAAAGTGCAGAAGAAAAAGTTCTTTCCGATTTTGAAGAAAATGTGCAAAAATCTAATCCTCCAACAAAACAATTACTTCAATCTGCATTAGCTGAGCTTTACTATCAATATTATCTTCAAAACCAATGGAAGATTAACCAAAGAACCTATTCTGAAAATGATAAGGAGATAAATACCTGGGATAAACATAAAATAGAAGAGCTTATTAAAACCCACTATCTAAATTCTTTAAAGATTAACGAGCCCTTCAAGTCAAAATCGATACAAGAGTTTGAGACTATATTGCAAGGAAATCAAGAGAAAATTGACCATAAACTAAGACCAACATTTTATGATTTCTTATGCTACAGAGCGCTAAATTATTTTCAATCTAACGGATCCACCATTCCAGTCGCTTTGGATATAAAAGCAAGTAAAAGTGAAGCCTTAATAGATAAATCTAATGAGGAGATAGTTAGCTCAATTTACGGAAGCCTTTTAGAATTTCATACGAAAAATAAAACTCCTTGGGGATATGTTCATGCAAAGTTGAATGAGCTTAACTACCTAAAATCTCGTTCCTTCAATTTTACCTATAGGGATTCTTTATACTCATTGATACATGAAGTTAAAGAAGAGAAACTAAAAAATGAAGTTAGAATTGAATTATTAAATTCCTATTATGCTCAAGGAAACGATATGCTATATAGTTCGCAAAATGATTCATCCAGATTAGCATACCAAAAAGCAAATAAAATCCTTGAAAGGCTAGAAAATTATGACAAAACACCTTTTCAAGATAGCGTTATAAAGGCATTCAAAACTAATATTCACAAAGCTGAATTTAGAATATTTCTAAAGAACACCTATCTACTGGAATACCCAATAGAGATAAAAGCTGAATTTAGAAATCTTAATGAAATAGAGTTTTATGTATTCAGCTCTGACAATGAATTTGAAAAACTCTCTAGGCGAGGCAATCGAAGCTCTGTTTTAAATTGGATAGAAAAGCAGAAAATCATAAAGACAATCTCCATTAAGCTCCCCAAGCATGATGATTTTAATTTTCACTCGGCAGAATTCCCTCTTTTTAAATTAGCCTTTGGTGATTATATTTTATTAGCTAAAGACAAAAGTGAACTGGCGGAAAGTGATTTTTATTTAGCAGAATTTACTGTGAGTAATCTTGCCATATTTACTCACGATAAAAATGAAAAAGGTTTAACCTTTTATGTGAAGAATAGAGAAAACGGAATGGCAATAGAAAATGCCAAAATCAAACTAAAAGAAAATTATAGAAACCAACCTATTTCTAATTCTATTAACACCTTTGGCGGGCTAACAGATAAAAATGGTCTAGCAGTATTTCCAGATCTAAAAACCAATTCATCCTATACTTACTCCGTAACGTATGGAGAAGATAACATTGACTTTAAAAAAAGATATCTCTATTATAGTTCTCCAAGAATTAAAGAAGATAAAACACAAACTATCTTCTTTACAGATAGAGCCATTTACAAGGAAGACCAAAGAGTCTACTTTAAAGCAATTCAAAGCATACAATCGAATAGGAAATCTAGCCTAATTTCCAATGCAAAAAACCAAGTATTTCTAATAGACCCAAATGGCAAATATTTAGACACCCTATCGTTAGTTACAAGCAATTTTGGTTCATTTTATGGTAGCTTTAAACTACCTCAACAATCTTTGAATGGATATTATAGAATAGCATCTAAAAGCGGTCAAACCTATTTTCAACTAACAGATTATAAAAGACCTTCCTTTCAAATTCTATTAAAGGATACCTTAGAGAATATAGGGAGCTCGGTGCAGCTAAATGGAACGGTAAAAGCTTATAGTGGAGAAGCAGAGCAAAATGCCACTATAAATTATAAAGTTTTCTTTTCTAATAGTATTCCTAGACCATACTATATAGATAGCTACTTCCCATTTAATTCTGAGAAAATATTATTATCCGATGGTAAAACAAGCACAAACTCAAAAGGAGAATACCAATTAGAATTTGAAACTTCAGCTGTTGCAAAAAACTCTTTTTATAACTATACAATTGAGATTATTGCTACGAACCAAAGAGGAGAGAGTTTAGAAAAGACTTTCCAAATAAATCCAAATAGAAAAAGTAAAGTTAGTCTGAGTATAGACGAGTCTTTAAGCAAGGATGAAGCTATTGAGTGGGAAGAATTAGAACAATTAGTTGTTAAGTCCGAAGATCAGAATGGAAGAGAACAAGACAAGAAACTAAAATTACAGCTTTGGAAACTCAAGCCATTGGAGGAGATAGATTTTACAAAAACTTGGTCTCCAGGGGAGTATTATTTTAAAGTAGACTCGTTTATTGAAAGGCAAAGTAGCATAGAAAGCTTTTACAAAAAAGTGCAGTTAATTAGTGAATCTGTAATAAAAACAAATGAAGTATTGTCGCTTTTTCAACCACTAGATGAAGGTGTCTATCAAGTAGTTTTAAGAGACCCTTCAGACACTGTTTTTAATTTAGAAAGAAGTTTCTATTTGTTGGATAGAACTAAAAAAGCTTTTGATAAAGCCTCTTTTCTTTGGACTTCTGAGCTAAAAACAGATTTAACCAAGTATCCAGAAGTAGAGATCTTTCTTGGAAGTTCTTTAGACAAAGCTATAATAAATTACGACATAGATTATAGGGGAGAAATTATTGAGAGCGGAAAAATTGAAGTTTCCAACTCTAAAGAAATTTTTAGCTATTCTCCTACAATCGCTATAGATAATGACTTTCGAATTCACTTTTATCTTGTTCATTCTAACCATTTGGAGCGTAAAACAATTGAAGTAAAATCTGCAAAACAAGACGAATTACAAATTCAATTAAACAGCTTTAGAGATAAAACAAAGCCTGGGGAAAGAGAAAAATTGGCTTTACAAGTAATAAAAAATGGGAAAGCCGTTGAAGCAGAAGTTCTTGCGAGCATGTACGATGCCTCTCTAGATCAATTTGTAAATCATAGATGGAATTTCCATCCAATAGACAGATACTATATCCCTCAAATTAGAAATTCAGATGCATCGTTTTTTGATAGTTACCCAAATCCATTTTATATAAGTGGTAAACGCCCAATTCCTTCTTATGGCTTTTATGATCTCAATTGGTTTAAGCTTAGGTTTCAATCGTATTTATTATACGATGAAAGGACTTTATTAATAAGTGAACAAAAATCCTCTTCTACAGCTGAAGTAATGACAGATGCAGTTGAAATAGAAGGTTCAGCAATTGCAAATACGAAAATGGAAGAAGAAATTAAAGAGGTAAAAACTTTTCCCTTAAGAACAGATTTTAGAGAAACTGCTTTCTTCTATCCCAACTTAAAAACAAATAGAAAGGGAGAAGTACAATTTGAGTTTGAGGTTCCAGAGTCTCTTACAGAATGGAAATTGATGATATTGGCTCATACTAAGACATTAGATAATACCTACTTGGAGAAAAGAGTAATTAGCCAGAAAGAGTTAATGGTTAAAGTTAATGCTCCAAAATTCTTAAGATCAGGGGATAAGGCAGTAATCAAAGCAGAATTAATCAATTTGACTAATAAAGATTTATCTGTTACAAGTGATTTTTCCATTTTCAATTCAGACAATAAAGAGCTTTCAAACAATAGAAAGAAGGGGCTAAATATTTCCGCTAATTCAAGTGAAACTATCTACCTCAGTTTCCTAGTGCCTAGTGGGGTCTCCTATTTAGAATATCAAGCTTCTGCAAGCTCGAAGACTCATCAGGATGGGGAAAAAAACCAAATAGTTGTAATTCCAAGGGAGGAAGTAGTTACAAAAAGTTTCCCCTTTTCTATATCTGAAGGTGAAAATAAGACATGGATATTTGAAGAATTTCAAAACGATATAAAGAATAGCTTAAATCAGCATACTCCATTAAATTATACCTTCGAATATTCTTCTACACAATGGAATAGAATTATAGAATCATTAAATAGTATCATTCTTCAAAATGCCACCAATACGGTTCAAATTGCAGAGAAGTTAATCGCCATTGATCTTTTCCAATTCTGCTTAAAGAAAAAACCAAACTTGAGAGGGAGTATAGAAAACTCTAAATCTCGGGTCTCCGTTTTAGAGTCTAACCCAGAGTTGAAAAGCATTTTAATCAATCAAACTCCCTGGGCACTTATTGCGGCAAGTTCTACTATTCAAAACCAACATTTAAAAAAGCTATTAATTCCCTCTTACTTAGATTCCATAAAAAAGGAGAGCGAAAATAAATTGCTTGCATTACAATTCTCTGATGGTTCTTGGCCTTGGTTTGAAGGAATGAAAAAAAGTAGATTCATATCAGAATCTATTCTTAACCTATTTGCTCAAACAGCCAAATTTGAGGAAATAGAGCTTAGTGCAAAACTCAAAAAATCACTTTCAAAAACCATCCATTACTTAGATAAAGAAATGGAAGAGGAATATAGAAAACTTCTTCAAGATAGCAGTGCCATAAACACCGCTACGATTAGGGACTCTCATTTAGCATACTTACATGCTAGAAGTTATTTTGAAAAAGATTTAAAATCAGATTTTTTTAGCTTTTATTTAACCAAAGCATTATCAAATTGGCAAGGGCTTAATATTTCTCATAAAGCCAAACTAGGGCAACTTTTAATAAATACTGGTTTAGAAGAAGAAACTATCTCTCTAATTTATTCTTCCATAAAAGATGCCATAATTCTGGATAGTGAAAAAGGGGCATATTGGAAAACAAATAAGACCTATTTCACTGGCTTCGATGATGAGGTAAAGCAGCACTGTATTGCAATGTGTTTTATCAGTAAGGTTGTTCCTAACGACCCAATCCTAAACGACTTAAAAAAGTGGCTTTACTTTCAAAAAAAGAATGCTAGTTGGGGGGAGACCAATAGCACTACTTTAAATGCCATAAGTATTTTAATCCAATATATAGAGGACACAAAAACAGACAGCTACTCAAGAATAAGTCTAAGTGATCGACTAGATACTACTTTATACAAAGAGGAATACCTGAAAGTAAATTGGAGTAATGAAGATATTTCGGAGGACCTTGCATATATCAAGTTATCTAGCAATAAGAAGGAGGTATCCTTTGGTGCGGCATATTGGCAGTCTTTACAGGAACCAGATTTTGAAGAATCACAAAACAGTCAAATAATATTAGAAAGAGCGTTTTATAAAGCAATTTCTAAAAATGGAATCATACAATTGATTCCAATAGACAGTTCAGCGCTTGCCATCGGAGATAAGCTAATAGTAAGAGTGAAACTGATTGTAAACACTACCCAAAGCTATGTGCACTTAAAGGTAGAGAATGCCGCCGCAAGTCTTCCTGTAGATATGCTTTCGGGAAATTATTTTCAAGACAACTTATCCTTTTATAAGGAAGTAGAGTTAAGTAGAACCAATTATTTCTTTAATGAGATAGGAAAGGGGACTTACATCCTTGAAACAGCTTATCTAATTAATCAAAGTGGAGAGTATGGAAGTGGTAAATGCAGCGTGCAATCTCAGTATTCGGCAGATATTATAAGCACTGTTCCCTCTAAACTGTTAATAATAAAAGAGAATTAAATTGTTATCGTAGCTATACGATTTTATATTTGTCTTCTAATCAATACTATATATTATGAATAAAAGTAAAGTCGTATTTGTATTAATCGCATCCTTGTTTCTCTTTAGCTGTGGAGGAACTGCGGAAACAAAAGAAGAATCAAATAGCACAGAAGAGCTTTCTGCAGAGAGTTATGAGGGAATGACAGAAATTAGTCTATCTGAGTTTGGTCTAGAAGCAACCATTCAAATTCCTGATGAAAGTAAAGGTAAAGCGGAAATTACAGAGACCAGCTTTGGAAGTATTCAAATTGTAGTTGGCAAGAACTATGGAATTGAAATAGTTCCTTTTGGCTTAAGTATTGATGAGAAAAAAGAGGAATTGGCAGGAGATTTGGTTTACAATGTGGAGTACTTAACAGAGAATCCAAATTTAATAGAATACAAGAGAACCATAAAAGAAAGCGATGTTGAAGAGGAGTATCAGTTCTTTATGAATAAAGAGTTGAACGGCGAAGTTTATGAGATAAAATCTATCTCTGAGATGAGCTTTAAAAAGTTTGCTCTGAAGAGTATGGTTAATTCCGCAAAAAGCTTAAAAATGAAAAACCCTGCTTAAAGCAGGGTTTTCTTTTTATCTATGTATTCGTTTTTTATCCGAAATGTTCTGGTACAAATATTTGGGATGGGTTCATCACAATTACTGGTATTTGATACGCATTAGAAATTACATCTACTTCTCCTGAACCTTTAAATAAATCAGGTAAAAATCCTCCATCTCCTGAAGAATTTACGATGGCGATCATATCTGCTTCCACATCATTGGCATAATCTAGCATTTGTGGGATATAGTTGCCTTTCTCTGGAGCCATTTCTGTTTCATACTTAACCCCTCTTTCATCAAAGTAATGCTTAGCGAAGGTAAGCTCTCTACTTACTTTGGTTCTAATAAACTCATCTGACTCATTAGAGATAAAAATATGCACTATTGCGCCAAAGTGTTTTGCTATACTAGAGGTAATAGCAAGCTTCGACTTTGTTTCTTGTGAGAACTTAATAGGTAGAACTAGGTCAGAAACTTTGCCACTCGACTTTTTACTTTGTACTACAATAAAAGGAACTTTAGATTGGCCTATTACTTTAAGCGCATAACTACCTGTTAAATGTTGGATTCCTTTTAGACCATGCGTACCCATAACAATAAGCATTGCATTCATCTCTTCCGCAACTTCTGGAATCCTATCGAAGATACTTCCTTTTCTTATTTCATAACTTACATCAACACCATAGGTATTAGAAGCTTCTGAGGAAATTGCCTTTAACTTTTCTTCAGCCATCTCTTTCGCCTTATCGCTAGAGACAACATGTAATAACATTACTTGTCCATCAAAACTTTTTGCAACCATAGCTGCATGAGAAATTGCGGTATCAGCAACTTCCGAAAAATCATGAGGAACTAGAACTCTATATGTATTATCCATAAAATTAGTATTACGTTAGCTATTTCAAATATAGAGAACAAAATGAATATACGCTAAAATATATATTGGATTATTATAAATCAGCAAATTAGAATTAAAAATAATTTTGAGAATAGGAAATTTACAATTTAAGGGTAAACCTATTTTGGGAATTTAATAAGAATACTACTTTTTTAATACATTCCTAGCCAGAAAGAAGGAGCTTAATTTTTTATCTGTAAGCAAAATCTCACTAAAATCTATTATTCTTGATTTTTAGCTTATTCTTAAAATGGTATACAACCCTTACTAAAGTGAATTACATAGGCAGAAAAATAAAGCTTTCAGGCAAAATTTAAGAAGGTGCAAAATTAAAAATTTTTACCCATTTAAAAATCCCCAGAATTAAGTATTTTTTCTCTCTTTCTGTTTTCATAGCTTTGACTTATTAAGTTCAAAATCTATCAATTAGGCTAAGAATTTAATTATTTTCTATTCTCACTTGAATGTCAAAACGCCCTCCTCACCATAACTGTTTTTGACTTCGATTTCTTAAAATATCTCTTTATTACTAATCAATAATTGATTGACTATTTATAGCAGATTAATTACTAACTACTTTATATTATGAAAACATTCAATTTAGCTCTAGTAGCATTACTATATATATTTTCTAATTCAAATCTGTATTCAAATAATGGGTTAACATGCACAAACTCAATTTCAATAGTTGAAAATCAAAATAATCTTATTGACTTTCCGCAAGGTGTCAATAGGGTTTATTTGAACTTTAATTCTAATTCTATTCGAGAACGGATTACCATAACTGAAGAACTAGGGTTTGTTTATCCTTCAATTGAGTCTTTAAATATATATGATAATAATTGTAGCAATTTAGAGATGTCATACGATAACAGCTTAAATTTTCCAACTTGGTCTGAATACTTTAAATATGGGGTAGTTTTTGAAGGGGACACTTCTCAGAATTACATAATTGAAATAGTTAGAAACAGCCCAGGACTGCCATTTACAAAAATAAATGTTATGTATTTGCCAAGTTTAATTTCTAGTTGTACTCCTTCAAATTTACAATGTGATTTACTTGATAATGGAGACTTACAGACTACATCAGGATTCATAGTACCTAATGTTGCTTTTAATAATAATGTTATTTGTTATTGGGAGGCTGGAGATAACTCCCCATCTTATTTATCGAGTGACGGATCTTTATCAAATACAATAGATAAAGTTGGAGTTATGTACATTTCAAGGTCAACTATTCCTAATTATCTAGAGTCTCTTCTAAAAGAAGCTCAAATAACTAAAGGTCAAAAATATACATTAAGCTTTGAAACATCAGACCATAAAACAGGGGTACAGTCAGCAGGTGTTGGTTGTCCGGATGATTTTAATATCGCATTAATTAATAGTTCTGATGTTCCTCCTATTCAACCTTCTAATCCTAACATGAGGACAGGTCCTGTATATTCTATAACACCACGTCAAAATTTAGCAACGATTTCAAATATAACATTTTGTACATCAACTTATTCTTCAAATTCTATTACTTTTGAGGCAGAGGATAATTTCGATAGGATATTATTTTACCCTACTTTAGACCCTACTAACATTATAAATGCAGCTGTAAGACTGAATAATGTTTCCCTTGAACTTGCGGCTGATGGAGGGGATGATGTTACAGGTTTTTGTTCTGTTCAAATTGGACCTAATCCTCCATTTCCAGGAGCTAGTTATGCTTGGGCCCCAGCTGCCCCATTGAATTCTGCATTTGTAGCTAACCCAATAGTAAATACTGGGACTAATCAAACATTTACTGTTACCGTGACTTTTCCCAGTGGATGCACTTCTACAGATGATGTTAACGTTAATATTGCAGGCACTAATGTTTTGTCAAACAAGACTGCTTCCTATATTATAAATAATTATCCTAATCAAAGTGGCAACTTCCAAATTCCTCAAGTTTCAAATTTAGATTTTCAAATAAGTGGTACTTTAACTATCGATACTGACATTCATTTTAAGAATTGCAATTTCTATATGTCAGAGAATTCTAAAATAGTTGTAAATAAGGATTTGATTTGGAATGTAGCTGGGTCAAATACTTTTCAAATGAAGTCTTGTGCTTCAGAATTAATGTGGGATGGTATATATGTTAATGGAAGCGCAGGTGCTACGATAAGAATTGATGGCAGAAATCCATTCCCATTTAATGGAAATCAATTGGATATAATGAATTCAGAAAATGGAGTAGTTATTGAAGATGGTCCAGGATCATATATAGGCTATACTATTTTTGATTTAAATGAAAAATCGATTCAAGTTTTAGGCCCTTCATCTTTGCCAATTGATATAGTTTGGAGTGAATTTAAATGTTCAAGTCCTTTGAACAGTCCTGGGCTTGGAGACTTTTATCCCACAAAAGCTATAATTGTAGAAAATAACGAAAACCAAAACCCTTCTCATCCTTTTGACCCATATATAACAAGTTTTTATAAAAATTCTTTTGATGGAAGTGCAGGACAGTTTTATACAAAGAATTCTGATGTTGAAATAGTAGAAAATAATTTTACAGGATTTTCTAACCTTTTAACATTTGGAGTAAATAAATCTGATGTTGCCATAAAAGTTGAAGGTACTGAAATAATAAACCCATTATCTAAGATTTTAATTGATGATAATGATTTCATATTTAATGAAAGTTCTATAGAAATTGAAAAAAGCTATGAATGTATAATAAATTCTAATACTTCAAATTCTGGGATTGAAGGTTCAAGGTTTTTATTGATCAAGGATAATTTATCTCCTCCTAATGTATATAGCAATACAATTAATAATGCACAAAGAGGTATTGATTTGGTAAATGTGCCATTTGCCCTAATAAATAATAACACAATAGATGCAGAAACGAATTCTGGTGGTTCACAAACTTTCTTTAATAAAAAGAGTGTTGGGGTTTATGTTAATAATCTATTTCTTGACATGCCAGATTTTGTTAATATTATTAATAACACCATAAAACACACAAAAATTGGAATAGAAGCAGAATGGAGTTCAGGTACAATTTTAGATAATGACATTTTAGATATGAATATTTCATTAACTAGTGGCTGTGATGGCTTTTTTAATTCTTGTTTATATCCTATTGGAATAAGATCCTTAAACTCACTTTTTACTATCAATCAGAATAAAGTAGAGAATAATAGTTCTCTTTACCCATCTCCACCCTCAGAATATGAATATGTAACAGCCATTTCTGTTGAAAATAGTGCAACTCCTTTTCAATATACTAGTAATGTTACTTGCAATAACACCATTAATACTGGTGTTGGACTTCGTTTTAGTGGCAATTGTGATGGAACAGAAATAAGAAGTAACCGCATGGAAGACCACACTAGAGGTTTGGCATTAGATAATGAAGCCAATGTTGGCGCCATTGGAGATGCTGTTTATGGTGCAGGGAATACCTGGTTTGGAAATTACAATAGCACTAATAAAAGTATGACCTACAATTATTCCTATTTAGTTAATCCAACTTATTATGATGTTTCAGGTCAATTACCAGCAATTGCTCCTTCAGATGCGAGTGCTGGTTATGTTGCAATGGTTCCTCAACAATCTTCGCTACCAAATAATTTTGAATGTAGCGTTCCGTTATTTGTAGTATCTGGAGGAAAACCAAAAACTAATTATACTTTTAATAAATCTGGAAGTAGAGGTTTAGGTCCCCTATATAAAAGAAATTTAGGTTCAACCAAGGCAGTAAACTTAAATCATCAACTTATTTATTTAGCCATGCTAAAAGATTCCTTAACCTATAATAGTAAAAGGTGGAAACACTTTTCAGATAGCATGAAGAATACAATTATTGGCTTTGGGTTAAATAAAAATACTCGTTCTAACATCAGATCAATAACTACTATGGATAGTAGATTTAGCTCTATAAATACCATACTAAGAAAGTACAACTTAGGGCTTAATATAGATTCTACAGATTTATCTGTTTTAGAAACAGTAGCTTATTTATGCCCATACAATGATGGAGCAGCAGTATATTTAGCTAGAAACATACTTTACGAAAATGGGTATTCCTTAATCATAAATAGTTGTGAAGTTAGTACTTCAATAAGAAAAAATACGAAGAATAAGACACATCAAAACATAGGAAAAAGAGATTCTGTGGAGTCTGTTGTTTCCATATTTCCTAATCCAAATACTGGAAACTTTAGTGTTTTGTATACTTTAGGAGCCAATGAAAGCATAGAGTTTATGGTTTTTGATATAAATGGTAAATTAGTGCTAAGAAAGCGATTGATAGAAGGGGAACTTCATAACTTCGATATTTCTACCTCAAAAGCAGGAATATACTTTTATCAATTAGTGAATGAGGAGCATGTAATTGAAAGGGGTAAGCTAATTAAAAACAATTAATGATTAGGATCTTTATAGTTTTATTAATCCTTAGTATTTCAATGGTAGGGCTTGGACAAAATTTAGTTCAAAACCCTTCCTTTGAAGATACTATTAGAAGAACAACGCCTTTATTTTTGCCAATCTCATGGCATGCACCAACACTTGAAGGTTATAATTATTTTACACCTCTTAATGATACTTTTAATCTATTTTATCCTCAGGGGGTTCCAATCAATTTTACTGGCTTTCAATATCCAAAAGATGGAGAAACCTATATTGGAATAGAAGTTTACAAACATTACGGAAACCAAAGAAACCTTCAACGAGAGTATGCTCAAAATACCCTTTCTAAAGCATTAGAAAAAGATTCTGCATATTGCTTGCGACTATATATGAGTATGGCGGATTCCATGATTTTTGCATCTAAAAATCAATTGGGCATTTATTTTTCTGCCACTGCCGTAAGTGCAAATAATAGATTACCTCTGCCTTATACCCCTCAAATCATAATCTCTCCTGATAGTTTTAATACCGATAAAGAAAATTGGACAGAGTATAATTTTCAATACACAGCCACTGGCGGAGAAAGGTATATGACGGTAGGTAATTTTAATGATACCAATAGCTTGGATACCATGTTCGTTGGTGGTGGCAACCAGTTTTGGATGGAATCTTCTTATTATTATTTAGATAATTTTTACCTAGGAAATTGCGATAGCCTGCCCTTGGATACACCAATTGGTTTGGTGGAGAATGTTTTGGAAAAACAGATTAGTGTTTATCCAAATCCTGTTAAAGAACAACTATTTGTTAAGTATGGGGGTAATGAGAAGTTAGTATTTCGCCTTTTTGATTTGATGGGTAAGGAGGTTTCATTAAAAAGAACTTCGCTTGGACTTCGACAAGCTCAGTCTGCCAGCTCAGTGACAAATGAAATGCTGCTTTCAGTGGCACATTTGCCAAAAGGGCTTTATTTTTTAGAGATTATAGCAGGTAAGGAAAGGATTAGCAAGAAGATCATAAAACAATAAGGTATGAATATCAAATTTCGAATTGGAGAATTACGAATGAATTTTAATTTTCACATTCGTAATTCTTAATTCCCAGATTTGTGATTAATTATGAGCTCCCCTCGATTCGTACCTCAGTCGAAATAAATACTTCGCCAAACTCAGCAAAGCGCTTCTCGCCTCAAGAAATATACAATTAAAAAGGCCGCACTAAGGTGAAGCCTTTCAAATTTTAGTTCCTCCTCCCCGAATTCTCGGGTCTAACTTGGGCTCACTTCGGCAGGCTCAGTGTAAACTTCTTTCTTTAAAAGAACCAAGGACCCTTTCCGTTCCAACGGGATCAGATGCGCTCTTTAAAGCCATGAGCAATAATTTTCTCAATAAATCTTCTACTTTTTTGCTTTTTAATGAATAGTTCTGTTTTTGCGGACTGCTCAGCAGTTTCACAATTAATCACAGCCCTTAGTTCCCAAGGTCTGCCTCTTCTTGTCCAGATCCTATTAGATTCTGAATTGTGAAACTCAATTCTTCTTTCTAGATGCTGAGTTTTTCCAACATAATACTTGTCAATGCTATGAGAATAAAGAATATAAACAAAGAAACTCACTACTAGTATTAGTTATAAATGAAAAAAGCCACGCGTTTGCGTGGCTTTTGCTCCTCCTCTTGGGCTCGAACCAAGGACCCTCTGATTAACAGTCAGATGCTCTAACCAACTGAGCTAAGGAGGAATATTTTATTATTCCTGTATGTCAATTAACCCTCCTCCTTTTCTTCTTTGTAGGACCCTTCCCGTTTAAACGGGATCAGATGCTCTAACCAAAGAGCTAAGGAGGAATATTTTATTATTCCTGTATGTCAATTAACCCTCCTCCTTTTCTTCTTTGTAGGACCCTTCCCGTTTGAACGGGATCAGATGCTCTAACCAAAGAGCTAAGGAGGAAAATTAATTTCCCAAATGGGGCAGCAATATTAGCTTAAAGTTTTGAATTAAACAATATCTTTGCACAAAATTTAAATCCCTTTTTTACATGAGTTTACTTGCAATAGGCACCGTTGCCTTTGATGCCATTGAAACCCCTTTTGGAAAAACAGACAAAATATTAGGTGGAGCAGCTACTTTTATTGGCCTTGCGGCTTCTAATTACACGAAAAAAACCAATATCGTTTCTGTAGTTGGCGAAGATTTTCCACAGGCACATTTAGATATGATGGCCAGTCATGGTGTAAACACCAATGGTATTCAAATTAAAAAGGGAGAGAAAACTTTCTTTTGGTCTGGAAAATATCATAACGATATGAATACAAGAGACACCTTAGATACACAGCTTAACGTATTAGAAAATTTTGATCCAGTGATTCCAGAAGAATACCAAGATTGTGAATTTTTGATGTTAGGAAATTTAGCTCCTGCTATTCAAAAAATGGTTATCGAAAGGTTACATAAGCGTCCAAAATTAATTGTAATGGATACCATGAACTTTTGGATGGACATTGCCATGGACGAACTAAAAGAAACTTTAAAACTAGTAGATGTTCTTTCCATAAATGATGAAGAAGCTCGTCAACTTTCTGAAGAATATTCTTTGGTTAAAGCTGCTCAAAAAATAATGGCGATGGGACCTAAATACTTAGTGATTAAAAAAGGGGAGCATGGCGCTTTATTATTCCATAAAAATGATGTTTTCTTTGCTCCGGCATTACCTCTAGAAGAAGTATTTGATCCTACTGGAGCAGGAGATACTTTTGCAGGTGGCTTTATTGGTTATTTAGCGCAAACGAAAGACATTAGTTTCGAGAATATGAAAAGAGCATTAATTCACGGTAGTGCTTTAGCCTCTTTTTCTGTTGAAAAATTTGGAACAGAGAGATTAGTGAATTTAACTGATAAAGAGATTGAAGAGAGACTACAACAATTTGTTGATTTGGTGCAGTTTGATATCGTATTAGAAAATACAATTTAGTCTATAAATTATACAATAAAAAAGGCCTCTTTACGAGGCCTTTTTTATTGGTAGTAAATTTTACTCTTCTACCACAATAAGCACTACAGCGCTCATTTGCTCGCCATAACTCTGGTGAAATCCATCTGCAAACTGCATGGTTAAATAATGTTCTCCTGGAGATAAATTAATTTCAGTTTCTGTTTGACCGCCCCCGTAATGAATATTCATAGAATCAGCAGGAACTACTCCACCTCTTTTCACATAATTGCCATCAATAATTAAATGGTGGTGTCCCTTTTCAGCATTTAATGCTCCTGCAGGCTCTACTTCCATTCCCTCAACGCCAAACTCTATTTTAACCGGGTTTTTAACTGCATCTCCATCTTGTAAATTCTTAAAATACACTCTTGCTCCTTCAGGAATTGGCAACAACTCCTGACCTTCATCGGTCATTGCGGAATGATCCATAGGATCCCCTTCTTCCATCATATTTTCTTCACTTGTCTGTTCTCCTTCTTTAGCAGCAGGATTTCCACAAGCTACTATACCAAATAGACTTACTATTCCGATAATTAAATTTACTTTTTTCATTGTATCTGTTTTTAGGATTCAAAAATTATTAGTGTTTGATTTTTTTCTACGGTATCGCCACTATTTACTGATACCTCTTTAATAACTCCATCTATTGGAGATTTTAAAACGTTCTCCATTTTCATGGCTTCTAAAACCACTAAAGGATCATCTTTTTTTACGGTATCGCCAGCTGAGACTGCAGTACTCAATACAAGACCTGGCATTGGCGCTAATAAATCGCTAACAGCAGAAGCTCCAATGGCGTCCATACCTAGCTTTTGAAGCAACATATCGTATTTATCTTCCAGCTCTAGCTCGTAAGTAGTATTATTGACTTTAATGGTAAATTGCTTTTTAACCCTATCAATTTCAACTAATTCGGCATTAAACGATTTATTATTTTTTAGGATATGAAATCTTCCTTTGCCTAAATCAGCAATATCTAAACTAAGCTGCTCCTCATTTACTTTAAAAAGGTTATCCTCTACTTCCTGAATTAGGATTTCCTTTCCTTCTCCGTGTTTTACCTTATATCCTTCCATGTGCTCAAATATACATTATATGCGTTTATTAATGAAATGTGAACCCAATTGAGAACAGATTTTTATGACCTTTGTCATCTTATTTATAATTTATGAGATTTTCACCATCCATTTTCCAATTCCTAATCATCGCTCTTATTTTTATTGCTTGCAACAGCTCTAAAGAAATTATTCAAATTGACCGAGAAGAATTTATAGACACCGTTTCAGTTTATCCAGAAGCAGATGTACCAACATATCAAGCAAGTAATGAAATAATAAATGACTTATTGCATACTAAATTGGAGGTTTCTTTTGATTGGGATAGCAGTTTTTTGTTTGGAAAAGCAGAACTTACGCTTACTCCTTATTTCTACCCAACAGACAGCCTAACTCTTGATGCAAAAGGTTTTCAGATAAAAGAAGTTAGTTTGCTGAATGAAATAGGTGAAAAATTCCCATTGAATTACACCTATGATACCACTAAGCTTTATATCGATTTAAATAAAAGCTACAGCAAGCAAGATACTTTCCAACTTTTTATAGATTACATTGCTATGCCTGATCGATTTGAAAGTGGCGGAAGTGCTGCAATTACCTCGGAAAAAGGACTATACTTTATAAATCCTTTAGGAAAGGAAAAAGATAAACCACGACAAATATGGACGCAAGGAGAAACAGAATCTAGCTCTAGATGGTTTCCAACAATCGATTCTCCTAATGAAAAAACCTCGCAAGAAATTTACATTACTGTTGATACCATTTTTAAAACCTTATCGAACGGAAAGCTGCTTTTTCAAACCATAAACGGCGATGGAACTAGAACAGATTACTGGAAACAAGAACTAAAGCATGCTCCATATTTATTTATGATGGCTGTAGGAGACTTTGCCATTGTAGAAGATAAATGGCGTGATATTCCAGTTAATTATTATGTAGAACCTGAATATGAAAGGTTTGCGAAAGAAATTTTTCCAAATACCCCAGAAATGCTTGAATTCTTTTCTAATAAACTAGGTTATGATTACCCTTGGGATAAATACCATCAAGTAGTTGTAAGAGACTATGTTTCAGGAGCAATGGAAAATACTGGAGCTGTTATTTTTGGTGATTTTGTTCAAGGCAATCACAGATATCTGATAGATAACTCAGGCGAAGACGTAGTAGCACATGAACTTTTTCATCATTGGTTTGGAGATTTAGTTACCACAGAATCTTGGGCAAACCTACCCCTAAATGAATCTTTTGCTACTTATGGAGAGTATTTATGGGCAGAATATAAATACGGTATTGATGAAGCTAATTATGGAGGACAAAGAGACTTAAATGTTTATCTACAATCTTCCAGAATGGATAAAAAGACCCTTATTCGTTTTGATTATGAGAATGAAATGGAAATGTTTGATACCCATAGTTATCAGAAAGGAGGAAGAGTACTACATATGCTTCGAAAAGAAGTTGGGGAGGAAGCTTTCTTCGCGGCATTAAAAAAATATTTGCATGATTATGAATTTCAGGCTGTAGAAATACATCACTTACGCTTGGTATTTGAAGAGATAACTGGAAGAGATTTAAACTGGTTTTTTAATCAATGGTTCTTAAGTGCTGGCAACCCAGAAATTGAAGTAGCTAAAGAATATAACGATTCTTTAAAAACATTAACTGTTTGGATTAATCAGCTGCAAGAAGGAGAAAATATTCCCTATGTCTTTTTAATCAATACTGACTTAAAAATTATTGATAAGAATGGGGAGGTATACCACAAAAAAATTTACTTAAATAAGCGAAATCAAGTCTTTACTTATGAGATGGAAGAGGAGGCTATTGCAATAATCTTGGATACAGATAAAGATATTCTTGGAACTGTTGACTATAATTATGAAGAAGCAGAAGCGAGACAAATTTATTTAAATGCTGAGCATTATTTAGATAAAGAGAACGCCTTAAGCAAGCTGAAAGATTCTGAAGAAGAAGCATCTTTGAAAATAATTGCAGCTGCTTTAGAAGATGAGTTTTGGGTCATTAAAAAAGCTGCCTTAAAATCAGTTAAGCATCTCACAGAGATAGAAAAAGAAATAACTTTCAAAAGAATAAAGGAAATTGCAGATGAAGACGAGAAATCTATACTTCGTCGAGATGCATTAATTGCTCTTGAAAAGTATTATCCAGATAGCTTAAACTCTGAAAGCCTAAGAAAGCACCTAAAAGATTCGTCTTATATAGTGGTAGCTCAAGCCTTAGAAATATTTTATAATTTAAATCCCGAAGAAGCTCTTAAAGAAGCACAAGCCATAGAGAAATTAGATGATATCGCCATAATTCAAACGATTGCTTTTATCTATGCAGAAAGTGGTCAAAAAAAGTATGCCAGCTTCTTTGATGAAAAATTAAACACGCTAGATGAATTTGATAAGTATGCCTTCTTGATTAGTTACACCGAATTCTTAAGCAAACAAAATTCAGAGGATATCCATAATCCAGTGAAAAATATTGCGCAGATTGCAAAGGAATCAGATCGCTGGTTTATTAGAATGGCTGCAGTAAATTCTCTGATAGAATTGAAAGAAAAATTTGATTCATATACGGAGAGCGGGGAAATGATTAAAAGCAGTAATTCTGATTTGGTAGAAATGATAAACTCTTATTTAATTGAAATAAAAGAAAAAGAAAGCAATAGCAATCTCATCAAACTAATAGATAAAGAATTAGAATAGTTCTTCTTGATTCTTGTTTTCATAACCTTCATCTATTCGCAAATCATTTGATTCAGCGGCGGCAACTGCTAATTGATCGCACCTTTCATTAAGCTCATTACCCGCATGACCCTTTACCCAGTTAAATTTCACATTATGCTTTCTATAAATAATTAAAAATCGGCGCCATAAATCTTCATTTTTCTTCTTCGCAAAAGACTTTTTCTCCCAATTAAAAACCCAACCCTTTTCAACCGCATCTACTACATATTTAGAGTCGCTAAATATTTCTACTTCAGAAGGGACTTTTTTTATGCTTTCTAATGCCACAATTACGCTTAATAGTTCCATCCTATTATTGGTAGTTAATTTAAACCCCTCTGAAAGCTCTTTTTCATACTTGCCAGATTGCATAACTACTCCATAACCTCCATTCCCAGGGTTTCCTTTTGCAGCCCCATCGGTATAAATAGTAATCTTTGACATTTTTTCGTAGTTTAACAATCTTGTTTTAAGGCCTTTGCAATATACCCTTAAATCCTATTTTATGGCAAACCAAATAAACCATCTTTATCTTGGATTAACAAATTATAAAGATGCTCTTGAATTTCAAGAATTTGTATTTAATGCTCAATTAGAAAAATTAGAAAAAGGAGAAAAGACTGCTAATACACTAATTCTTTTAGAACACGAGCATGTGTATACCTTAGGTAAGTCAGGCGATATTAAGAATCTGAAAGTACCTATTGAAGAAACTGGAGCAGAATATTATGAAACAAACCGAGGCGGAGACATTACTTACCATGGCCCTGATCAATTAGTAGGATATCCAATTTTTAACTTAGCCGATTTTAATTTAGGTGTTAGAGAATTTGTTTACACGCTAGAAGAATGCGTTATTGAAACTGTTGCTTCTTATGGAATTAAGTGTGAGAGAATAGATGGCGTAAGTGGGGTTTGGGTTGGTGCAGACACCAAAGTTCCCAGAAAAATATGTGCTTTAGGAATTAAAGTAAGCAGAGGAATTACCATGCATGGCTTTGCTTTAAATATAGACCCCAACCTGAGTTTCTTTGAAAATATAGTTCCATGTGGTTTAGAAGATAAAGGAGTAACTTCTTTAAAAAAGGAAGTTGGAAAAGAAGTAGATATGTTTGATTTGATGGAACGACTTATCAAATATTTTAATAAGCACTTTAATTAAATATGCCTCTCTGCATGATAAGAAGACCTTACTAAAGGTCCACTTTCTACATGAGTAAACCCTCGTTTCATTCCTTCTTCTTTATAGTATTGGAATACATCTGGGTGTACAAACTCAGCAATTGAAAGATGCTTTTTTGAAGGCTGCATGTATTGTCCTATTGTTAAGATATCCACTCCAACATTTCGTAAGTCATCCATGGTTTCAAGAACCTCATCCTTAAACTCTCCTAAGCCTACCATGATTCCTGATTTGGTTCTCTTTATGCCACCATCTTTTAGCCTTTTAAGCACCTCTAGACTTCTGTCGTACTTTGCCTGAACTCTTACTTTCTTCGTAATTCTTCTTATAGTTTCCATATTATGAGAAACTATTTCCGGAGCAACATCGATGATACATTGAAGATTTTCCCACTCCCCTTTAAAATCTGGAATTAAGGTTTCAATGGTAATCCCGGGATTGTGCTTTCTAATTAATTCAACAGTTCTCTTCCAAGCATCGGCTCCCCCATCCTCTAAATCGTCTCTATCTACAGAGGTAATTACGGCATGCTTTAAATTCATCAGCTTAATTGACTTTGCTACTCTTAAAGCTTCGAATGGATCGACATCTTCAGGTTTTCCTGTATCAACATTGCAAAACTGACAAGACCTAGTACAAGTATTTCCTAAAATCATAAATGTGGCTGTACCAGCACTCCAGCATTCTGACTGGTTGGGACATTTCCCTGATTCACAAATGGTATGCAGCTTATGGTCTTTTACCGTTTTCTTTACTTCACGGTATTCCTTTCCTGAAGAAATTTTGGTTTTTAACCATGCAGGTTTTCCAATTTTTACTTCTTGATCTTCTTTATTCTTAAATAGATTAGGCAATATTCTGTTTTTTTATCCATAACAAAAATAGCTAGAAATGGTTGCTAAATGCCCAAGTTAGTTCTAAAGAGTTTCACAGCAATGGCTAATAAAACTATTCCAAATACCTTTCTTAGAATTGCTATACCTCCAGAACCTAGAAATTGCTCAATCTTAGAAGAAGATTTTAAAACGCCGTAAACCACAATAATATTTCCAATAATAGCAATGATAATATTTTGAACTTCATACTCAGATCTAAGTGCTAATAAAGAAGTTAATGTTCCAGCTCCTGCAATTAAAGGAAATGCAATTGGAACAATAGAGGCAGTTTCCGGTATATCATCTTTATAGAGTTTTATTCCTAAAATCATTTCTAAGGCCAGAAAGAAAATTATAAAAGAACCGGCTATTGCAAAAGAACTAACATCTATTCCAATCAAATCTAAAATAGACTCTCCTAGAAAAAGAAATAGTATCATTAAGACTAAAGCAACAATAGAAGCCTTCTCAGATTTTATATGTCCTACTTTTTGTCTTAGATCAATTATAATTGGCACCGAACCTACAATATCAATTACTGCAAAAAGCACCATCCCTGCTGTAAAAATCTCCTTAAAATTAAAACCAATTGACATACTCCTAAAAATTTTGAGCCGGCAAAAGTAGGAAGATTAAATGGCTGTAAACTTTAAAATTCTGTTAATAAAAAAAGAATTTTAATACACTGTTTTTTGATAAAAACGATGCAGCTTTTCGTTGAGGTTTTGGAAGGTTTCTTTTGGAGTTGAATGAAAGAAAAATCTAAGCGGTAAATAGAAAATCCCATGTCCTTCATTTTCTTTCATCCCTTTAAATAGCGCTCTAGAATAGTATGGAAAAGGCTTACTTAATTGATAAAAGTTTTCATCTTTAATTACAATAGCATAAAAAGAAATATCAGAGCCTCCATAATATCTTGGAACTTGAACTTGCGCAAAGTCTCCTGTGGATACTAATTCGTAATGCGAAAAATACTTTGTGGTATCTTTCTCAAGATTTGCCAACTCAGCAATGAATATATTTTGGGAGTTATACAATTGAATAGAACGATCCTTTTTCAAACTATCATTTAAAAATACCCCAGCGTAATTTCTTTCTCGGATTTTTCTAGAATCCTCGCTATAAAAGAATTTTACTTCACTAAAATCATAGTAATTATTGAATGACTTCATCAGCATTAGATTTTCAATTCTTTGTTCTTTCTCTACTTCTTGAGCCTCTTGAAAATAGCCTAACTTTCTTAGTGCTTCAATTTTTGGCTTTGAGGTTTTAAGCCTTACCAATAATGCACCATCCCTTAGTTCTCTAATTTGGTTTTCTGCTATCCTTCTTTTCTTTCTTCTATCCGATTCTTTCCTTGGGTACTTTTTATTAATCCTATAGGTAAGGCCAATCTGTAAATTCGCAATATCCTCGTCAATAATGGGAGCAATATAATTTGCTTTCATGGTCCAATTATCCATAAGCTTAAATTCCATACCAAATGATGGATTAAGATAAAAGCTAGGAATACCCAAATCTTCTATTTCTATGCCTTCTTCATTAGCGGAACCAGACTTTTTTCTCAAACTTCGATTAAATCCAAAAGAATTACTCAAGCCAAAGTTAAAATGAATATCATCAATACTATATCTTAAAGCCAACTGAATATCAAAACCTTGTTGGTTATATACATAACCATTATCTAGTTGTGAAGCTTTTGGAGAAAAGAGAAAATCCCCATTTAAGCCAAGTTTTTTAGAAAAGATGTAGGTAGATGAAAGTCCTATAAAAGGTCTTGGTAAACCTCTATTGTTGACCTCATTATTTCTAAATAAGTTGCTGTAGTTTACCCCTGCACCTAGGCCATATAAAAAATCTCCTTTCTTCAATTGAATTTCTTGGGCAGAAGCTCCAATAAGAATAAGCGAAAAGAATAAGAATAGATATTTCTTTAATGTCCTCATTGCTAACCTATAAAGTTAACAATGAAATGAATTAAAAGTTATAATCTTCCATGAGCTGGAAGTCTAGTTGCTTTTTAGAAAGATCGGCTTTAAGAACTTTTACAGTCAACTCATTCCCAATTCTATATATTTTACCTGTCCTTTTTCCTTGAATGGCATAATTGTCTGGATCAAAGTTGTAAAAATCATCCGTTAAGGATTTCATTCTAATAAGACCTTCACATTTACTTTCTTCTAATTCAACAAAAATTCCCCATTCACTAACTCCGGAAATAACACCTCCAAAAATTTCTCCTTCTTTCCCTTGCATAAATTTAACCTGCATAAATTTTATGGAGGCTCTTTCAGCATCGGTTGCTAACTTTTCTTGGTCGGAACAATGTTTACACTTTTCTTCTAGTTCTTCCTTATTTGCATCTTTGCCCCCATCTAAATAATGCTGCAATAAACGATGTGCCATTACATCTGGATATCTTCTAATTGGGGAAGTAAAGTGAGAATAATATTTAAAGCTAAGCCCATAATGACCGACATTATCTGTACTGTAAACTGCTTTAGCCATCGTTCTAATAGCAAGTTGAGAAATCAGGCCTTCTTCCGCTTTGCCAGTAATGTCATTCATCAATCGATTTAATGTGCTCGAAATTCCTTTTGGAGAAGTGGTATCAATTCGGTAGCCAAATTTCTTAATGAACTGACTAAAAGTTTGTAGCTTTTCTGGGTCTGGATTGTCATGAATTCGATAAACAAAAGGCTTCCCTTTTTTTCCAATAAACTCTCCAACTCTCTTATTGGCTAAAAGCATGAAATCTTCTATTAGCTTATTGGCGTCTTTTTGTTCTTTCAAGAAAACACCTAAAGGGTCTCCTTTATCATCTAATTCAAATTTTACTTCTAGAGAATGAAAATTTATAGAGCCTTTTTTAAAACGTTCTTCTCTAAGCTTTTTAGACAAGGAATCTAAGGTTAAAATTGGCTCGGAATAATCATCTTTTTTACCTTCAATAATCTCTTGAGCTTGTTCATATGCAAATCTTCGGTCGGAATGAATTACCGTTCTTCCAAACCATTCATTTTGAATTTTAGCTTGTTCATCTAGTTCAAATATTGCAGAAAAACATAGCTTATCTTCATTTGGTCTTAAAGAGCAAGCAAAATTGGAAAGCACTTCGGGGAGCATTGGAACTACTCGATCAACCAAATAAACAGAAGTACCTCTAGCATAAGCTTCTTCATCTAATTCTGTCCCTTCTTTTAAATAATGACTAACATCTGCAATATGAACGCCTACTTCCCAATTCCCATTCTTAAGTTTTTGAATAGATAAAGCATCATCAAAATCTTTGGCATCTGCAGGGTCAATAGTAAAGGTTAAAACTTCTCTTAGATCTCTTCTCTTTTTAATTTCTTCTTTTGATATTTCAACGCTAAGCTTTTTAGCATCTTCTTCTACTCTTTTTGGAAATTCTGAAGGCAATCCATACTCAGCCAAAATAGCATGCATCTCTGTTTCATTTTCCCCTGGCTTACCTAAGACTTTTATAATTTCTCCAAATGGACTATCAGCTTCTTTAGGCCAATCGGTCATTTTAGCAATTGCCTTTTCTCCATTTTCTGCTCCATTTAACTTAGAAAGTGGAATAAAAATATCTACAGGCATTCTCTTACTATCAGGCACTAAAAAGGCATACTTCAAAGACTTTTCTATAGTTCCAACAAACTCTGTTTGAGCTCTTTCTAGTACTTTTTTAATTTCTCCAATAGGTTTGCCATTTCGCTTCACCTTAATAATAGCAACCTCAACCAAATCTCCATGCAAAGCATTGGAAAGACCTCTTTCATTAATATAAATATCATCCGGCATTCCATCTACAACAATATATGCAGTGCCAGTAGAAGTCATATCTACTTTTCCAATAATGATTTTTAAATTACTAGATGATGACACCAGTTTAAACTTTCCTGGACTTTGCTCGACCAATACTTTTTGATCTAAAAAACTGTGTAAGATATTCTCAACTATTTTTTTTTGAGAAACTTTCTGTATTCTCAATCGCTTAGATATCTGTTTGTAGTTAAATGCCTGGGTAGGGTTTGACTGAAAAACCTCTAAGATATTTTGCTGAAGTGAATTCTGTTTTATATTCTTATTGGATCTTTTTGGCATCTAAATTTTCATCTATCAATTCCTAACAAATCTAAACAGATGAATTAAGAATATGACTTAAAATAAGTAATATAAAATTGAACTAGTATTTTAGTCCTACCTAACCTTAGTAGAACATGATACAAATTGACATATTTAAATGAAGAATACAACACAGATAAACGGCAGAAATTATGAATGGGACTCTAGTAAAGGCCATGATATTTCTATAGCGCTTAGCTCTAATCCAGACACCGCAAGTGCTTGGTACGTTGCTCCTGTAAAAATAGAACCAGTAAGAACGGAGCAATTTACAGGCTCTGTTATAGAAGGAGGGTCAGTAAACTTTAATGATATTACCTTTAACCCACACGGTAATGGCACACATACCGAGTGTGTTGGACATATCTCAAAAGAATTTTACAGCATTAATCAATGCTTGAAAGAGTTTTTCTTTAGTTGTCAGCTAGTCTCTGTAACCCCCACAATAAAGGGAGATGACAGAATTATTACAAGAAAACAAATTGAAAAACTATTACAAAGCAAAGAAGACTGCAAGGCGATAGTAATTAGAACATTGCCTAATGATCAGAATAAAACCAAAAGGCAATATTCGGATACAAATCCTCCTTATTTAGAATCTGCAGTAGTTGAATTACTGAAAGAAAGAGGTATAAACCATTTACTAATTGACTTGCCTTCTGTAGATAGAGAATTAGATAATGGAGTGCTTGCTGCGCATCATGCTTTCTGGGAGTATCCTAAAAATCCCAATTTGAATAGAACGATAACCGAATTTATCTATGCAGATAGTAAGATTCCTGATGGCTTTTACCTCTTAAATCTTCAAATTGCAAGTTTAGAAAACGATGCCAGTCCCTCTAAGCCTATTCTTTTCTCTTTGGTTAAAGTTTAAAACCAATCACAACAATATCATCTACTTGTTCTAATTCACCTTTCCACTTGCTTATGGTAGTTCCAATTCTTTCCTTTTGAACCTCCATAGATTCATCTTTAATAGAGGTAAGCAAATCTTTAAAAGCTCTAGTTTTAAATTTCTTGCCTTGTTCGCCTCCAAACTGATCTGCAAAGCCATCTGAAAATAAATAGAACTGATCTCCTGTTTTATAAGGGATAGTATTAGATACAAAGGCTTGGGTAAAATCTTTATTGTAGGATCCAATAGCTTGCTTAGTAGGCTTGGTTTCAATTAAATCGTCATTTTGAATGGCATACAATGAATTGTTTGCTCCTGCATAAGAAATCTGTTTTGCTACCGGATCAATTACACAAAGCGACATGTCCATTCCGTCTTTTATCCCTTCTTTATCCGTTTGTTTTAGTGCATCTGCAATACTCTTATCCAATAAGGTTAAAATCTCACCGGCGTCGGTTATTTTCTTTTCTGATATAATTTTGTTTAAGCCATTGTAGCCTACCAAGCTCATAAATGCCCCCGGAACCCCATGACCTGTGCAGTCTACTGCGGTTACAATAGTTTTACTACCAACCTGATCTATCCAGTAAAAATCTCCACTAACAATATCTTTTGGTCTAAAATAAACAAAGGACTGTGGTAATAATCTGCTAAAAACTGCTGGTTCTGGAAGAATTGCATTTTGAATTCTTTTCGCATAGCGAATACTATCTGTAATGTCTTTATTCTTTTGCGCTAACTCATCATTTTTATCTTTTAGTTGAAGTGTTCTTTCTTCCACAGTTTCTTCCAGTTTAGCTTTTGCTTTTTTCAAGCTAGCAGTTCTAACTCTCATTATTATTAAGAATAACAGAACGATTGAGATAACAACCAAAATGTAAAACCAAGTAGTTAAATAAAATGGAGGGTCTATTCTAAAAGTATATGTAGTTGGGCTTTCATTCCAAATCCCATCATTATTACTGGATTTTACCTTTAAGGTATATTCACCAGGCAATAAATTGGAATAGGAAGCTCTAGAAATATTAGTTGGAGGGCTAAATTCCTTATCAAAGCCATCTAACATATACGAATACAGTATCTTACTTGGATTTTTTAGACTTATTCCTGTAAACTCGAAAGTGAAATTATTGTCTTGGTATTCAAAGATAGCCGAATCAGGAAAAGCAACTGATTTGTGTTTTAGCTCTAAGCCATTAATTAAAGTAATAGATTCTTCCTGATTTTCTGAAACCAATGAGGGGGAGAACTTTACTAAGCCCATAATAGTCCCAATCCAAATAACGCCATTTGCATCTTTTGCAGATGCATTGGAGTTAGATTCTACCCCCATAAATCCTTCTCTTCTTCCAAAAACTTTATACTCTTCAATTTCAGGGTCCAATAGAGTTACCCCCTGACTGTTTCCTATCCAAAGTCGGTTTGACTTATCGGAAATTATCGAATAAGGGGTATTTAAGGTATTCTCTTCCCCATTTTGAAATGCCCTAAAATCCTTGCCATCGTATCTATAAATAGTTCCTCCGTATGCTCCAAACCAAATATTACCAGAATTATCCTCAGATATTGTAATTATAAACCTCTGGTTAATTCCATCTTCTTCACCAAAAAGTTTGAATTTATTATTTTCATATAAAGTAAGCGCACCCCCCAAAGCTGCAAACCAAGTCCTATTCTTAGAGTCTGTAAAAATTCTATAAATATTGTTCCCCCCTAATCCTTCTCTTATTGTAAAAACCTTGTAATTATCCTGATTCTTGTATCGAACTGCACCCTTTTTTGTACCAATCCATATATTCCCATTTTTATCTTCATTGATACTATAAACGGTATTATCTGGTAAAAAGCCATCAGACAATATATGAGTTAATTCTTCGGTTTTTTTATTATAGGTATAAAGTCCATTCCCAGGAGTTCCCATCCATAAAACTCCTCTTGAATCTTCGTACACGGTTATAATTATTTCGTCATCTAATTCACTTATCGATGTAAATTGTCCGTTTTTTAAGTAGTTAATTCCTGCATTGGTTCCTACCCAAATTCCTCCATCTTTGCTAGCATCCACAGACCAAACTATATTATTATTAAGCCCATGCGATTCATTATACAATTGAAAAGATTCTCCTGTGAATAGGTTTAAACCTAATTCTGTACCAATCCAAATGCTTGATTCTCTATCTTTAATAATAGACTTTACACTAAAATAATTTAGCCCTTGCTCAGTGTCGAAGTGTTTAAATGAGCGGCTCGTTAAATTAAATTCCAAAGCACCATTCATTGCTGTGCCTATCCATAAATTTTCCTCCCCATCAAAGTAAAGCTCTTGAACCTCATCATTCCCAATTCCTTCAATATCTGTAGTATAATGTTCAATCTTATACGGGTTATTTTTTGTATCAATAATGCTAAAGCCATTATTATAATAGCCAACTGCCATTAATCCGTTTCCTAAAAATTCTAGCTTGCTGATTAAAGAACTTTTCAGCCCATCTTTTGTATCTAAAACTCTAAAAGTATTTTGCTCGTCATTATTTTTTACAGTTATTCCTCGATCAGTTGCTATCCAAACTTTCTCCTTATCATCTATTGCAAGATCTAAGACATAGTTACTAGAAAGCCTGCCTTGCTTGTTAAAGCTATAAACCTCTTTGGTTGAAGTATTTAAATAGAGCAATCCATTTCCATCTGTTGCTATATATAAATTACCTTGCTTATCCTCACAAAAAGCGGTAATTGATTTAAAATCTGAATATTGCGCAAAACCCCAATCACTAATCTCTTGCCTTTCCCAATTAAAAACACTTACCCCTCCTGCCCAATGTCCAAACCACAAATTTCCTTTAGAATCTTTAAAAGAAGTTGAAACCCAATTCTCAGCTAAACTATCTTTCTGATCAAATAATTCAAAAGTTCTTCCATCATATCTATTTAAGCCTGACATGGTTCCTATCCATAAATAACCATAATCGTCTTGAACAATTGTATTCACAACTGATTGAGATAAACCTTCTTCTACTCCATGATTTATAAAGCTATACTGCTGAGCATTTGTGTTTATAGATATAAAAAGGAGAAAGCAGATTTTATAGTAATATTTGCTTAATCGCATGGTAGCTGGTATTTAGTTAATTCCAATTCTTTTATTGTTTTGCAGAATGTTTCTTTCTCAACCACAGACTGATTGATATAATAGTTAATCATTCCAAATTGATACTTCTCTACACTAAACTGTTTTGAGTTAGAAGGATAGTCAATATGTATAGTCCTGATGGTTTTAAATTGATCTTCTTTTGTAGTTTCATATATTTTAGGTTTCAAATAAAATTTTTCTCCATCGGAAGTTTCTTCTCCTACGGCCTTTGAACCCTCTTTTACAGTTATAGCGAACCTTCTAGAAGCAGCTACATCTTTTATCAAATTCTTTTCAAATTGCTGTTTCTGTTTCTGGTTTTCAGATTTAACTATCGCTTCTGCTTCCTTCTTTTTAGCTTGTTGACTTTTGTAAGCCATTAACTCTTGTTCCTTATTTTCTCTAAGGTATAAAGAAGAGTCTTCTTTAACTTTCTTCTTCTGTTCATACTCAGAACTGTTCATTCTTTTTGATTCTTCAGCAACCTGTCTTATTAAACTAGTTTCATAACCTCGTTTTAATGCCAGATTTTCTTTTCTCTGCCTTTCTTTCTCAATTCTCTCCCTTCGAAGTTTCATTTCATAGGTTTCATTTTGAGGCTCCTCTTTTACTTCAGATTTCTCAATAGCTTCTTCCTTTTCTGTTCGAACTTCTGTAAGTTCCGCTTTTTCTTCCGCATGCGTTGGCGTTACTTCCATAGCTTTTTCTACAACTTCTTCTTTTGGTTCAGGCTCGGGTGGTTTAGTAGCAATCACTTTTTTAGGCTTAACCGGAACAGGCTTAAGCAATGGTTTGGCACCCTTACTTTTTAGCTTCTCTGATTCATCCATCAAGTTCTCCACTCTACTTCTCACGGCTTCAAGATGTTTTTCATCAAAGCCAAAGCCTCCTTCTTCCAAGTTTCTTAAAATCATAATAGGATTGTCCATAATTGAAGCATCTAATCCTTCGTAAACCCTAATTAAATCCAAAATAACATCAAAAGAAGCATAAAAATCCTCTTGATCTTTAACATATGGAAGCTTAGTACTGACAATAAATCTTGTGGTGTAGTGATAATCTTTGGATACCTCAAAAAGGTAATCATGCCCAGCATCTAACATCACAGAAAACTTTCCCTTCTTATTAGTTTCAAACTCCTGATCTACTTTATTATCCTTGAATAACTTTACCTGAGCAGTTGGAGTGCCTATCTCATCGAAATAAACCTCTCCTTTAATTCGCAATTGCCCAAATGACATATGGAACGAAAAAAGAAATAATATTGCTAAGAAAGAGAGATTGACAAAAATCTTTTGTTTAAAAGCAGTCACTTTATATAATTTGGCTGAGCACTAAAGTAGCAGAAATAATTCTAAATGAAACAATTACTAAAGTATAAATACTTTTTATTGCTGCATCTTGTAGTTCTAATTTTTGGTTTCACGGCTATTCTAGGCAAACTTATAATACTGGATTCTCAAAATATTGTTTGGTATAGAATGCTAATAGCTTCTATCTCCATATTTATATACCTAATAATTAGAAAAATAAATTACAAGATTTCCCTCCAAGGTCTATTAAAGACTTTAGGAATTGGTGTAATCATTGCGGCTCATTGGATACTTTTTTTTGAAGCAATTAAGCAGTCTAACGTTTCTATTACTTTAGCGGCTTTGTCTTCCGCATCTATGTTTACTGCATTAATAGAGCCAATTTTTTTTAAGCGTAAAATTTATTTTTATGAATTGATTTTAGGGGCCTTGGTAACTCTTGGTTTATATTTTATCTTCCGATTCGAGACAGCACAATGGCTTGGTATAACATTAGCAATATTATCAGCATTTCTTGCATCATTATTTACCGTTTTAAATGGGAAAATGATAACAAAATATCCATCCAACCTAATCTCTCTTTATGAGTTATTTGGAGGTTTTATAGCAATAAGTATCTACTTTATTTTCAGTGAAAATCTTTTACTCAGTAGCTTTAAAATGAACTTGTCGGATTTTATTTACTTAATGATTCTAGGAATAATATGCACCGCCTTTGCTTTTGTAGCTAGTGTTGAGGTCATGAAAGAATTAAGTCCATTTACAGTTAGTTTAAGTATAAACCTAGAGCCTGTTTACGGCATTATTTTAGCTTATATTCTTTTTGGAGAAGAAGAAAAAATGTCGACAGGTTTCTATTTTGGAGCGATTATGATTCTGTTTTCTATTGGTCTAAATATGTTTTTTAAAAAACTTAGAAAGAGAAAGAAATAATAAGGTTACTAGGCTTTTTCATCTGCTTATATTTGCATGCTGAATTAATAAAATTATGAGCAATAATAAGGAAGGTAAAACTTTAATAACCGCCGCATTACCATATGCAAATGGTCCAATCCATATAGGACATTTGGCTGGCGCTTACTTACCTTCAGATATTTATGCAAGATACTTAAGACTTAAAGGAGAAGAAGTGTTATTTATTTGTGGCTCAGATGAACATGGAGCAGCGATAACATTAAGAGCAAAAAAAGAGGGAAAAAGTCCAAAAGAAATAGTAGATCTATATCATAATATCAATAAAAAAGCTTTCTCTGATTTTGGAATATCTTTCGATATTTTCCATCGAACTTCGGAGCCTATACACCATAAAACTGCGCAAGATTTCTTTACCACTTTAGATGAAAAAGGAGAGTTTGAAATAAAAAGAAGTGAGCAATTCTATGATGAAGAATACAATCAGTTTTTAGCAGATAGGTACATTACAGGTACTTGTCCAAAATGTAAATACGAATTAGCATATGGAGATCAATGCGAAAACTGCGGAAGTTCATTAAGTCCAAATGAATTAATAAATCCAATTTCTACATTAAGTGGGAAATCTCCAATTTTAAAAGAAACAGAGCATTGGTATTTACCCATGGAGAAGCATGAAAATTGGCTTAGAAGATGGATTGAAGATGGGATTCTTGATAATAAAAAACTGCACGATCCTAAATTCTGGAGAAAACAAGTTATTGGTCAATGTAAATCTTGGATTGATGGAGGCTTGAAAAGCAGAGCAATGACTAGAGATTTAGATTGGGGAGTAAAAGTTCCTAATCAAGAAGATGAAAATAAAGTGCTTTATGTTTGGTTAGACGCACCTATAGGCTACATTTCTGCTACGAAAGCTTGGTGTAAAGAAAATAATAAAGAGTGGAAGGATTATTGGCAAAGCGAGAATACAAGACTTCTTCACTTTATTGGAAAAGATAATATTGTATTTCACTGTATAATTTTCCCCATTTTACTTAAAACTCATGGTGATTTCATTTTACCAGAGAATGTTATTGCTAATGAATTTTTAAATTTAGAAGGAAAGAAAATATCCACTTCAAGAAATTGGGCAGTTTGGCTTCATGAATACATTGAATCCTTCCCTGAAAGAGGAGACACTTTAAGGTATGTACTAACTTCTATAGCTCCAGAAACCAAAGATAGTGAGTTTACTTGGAAGGATTTTCAAGCAAGAAATAACAATGAATTGGTAGCAATCTATGGTAACTTTATAAATAGAGTTCTTGTATTAACGCAAAAGTATTACAAAGGTATAGTTCCAACAGTAAATCCTGATTTTCAATATCTATCTATTAAAAATGAAGTATTGCAATCTGTAAAAGACTGTTCTGCAAAGCTAGATCAATTTCAATTTAGGGATGCTCAAGCTTCCATGCTGAATATTGCCAGAATTGGCAATAAGTTTTTAGCAGATGAAGAACCTTGGAAAAAAATAAAAACTTCAGAAAAAGAAGTGGAGTCTATCATGAATACGGCTTTACAAATTGCAGCCAATCTTGCAATTGCATCCTTGCCTTTTCTTCCTGAGACGTCTGCAAAGCTATTGAAGCTACTAAATATAGAAGATTGCAATTGGGCAAGCCTAAAAAACTTTAAACAATTAAAAGATCATCACATAATAAACGAGCCAACACTGTTATTCTCAAACATAGAGGACACTGAAGTAGAAGCTCAACAATTAAAATTGGATAGCAATAGCAGTCAATCCAATACAAACAAAAAATACCTTCCTATGAAATCAGAAATTACCTTTGATGATTTTCAAAAAATTGACTTAAGAATAGGTAAAATTTTAAGTGCCGAAAAAGTAGAAAAAAGCAGTAAATTATTAAAACTTGAAGTGGATTTAGGTTTTGAAAAAAGAATCATCCTTTCAGGTATTGCCAAACATTATAATCCAGAAGACCTTATTGGCAAATTAGTTCAAGTTGTAATCAACTTGTCTCCACGAAAAATAATGGGAATAGAGTCTCAGGGGATGATTTTAATGGCAGAAAGTGAAGATGGGACTCTTTCTTTGATAGCCCCCGACAAAACTATTGATGCAGGGGATCACATCAGTTAAGAATACTTTCTTGCAATATTTCTTTTTAATTAACACAACCTTGTTACTTGTTTTTTCGTCTAATGGTCATATTCTGTCGACAATTGGACTAAAATTGAAGAAGATACGGTATATTTGTTAGACGACAAGCCTAACCAATTATCTTAAGAAACTGACTAACTAAATGAAAAATATCTTAAGGCTTTTACTTTTGTTATTGGTATTTACTGCCAGTTCATACCACTCTCAGGCTTTGATAGTTCAAATTTTCAAGTCTGAAAGTGCCCCAACTTGCCCAGGAGGCAATGATGGATATGTTGTAATAGACTCTATTTTAACCTCTGATTTAGTTGTAACTACAGGGCCTCCCCCGCCTTTTAGGTTTATTATTAATATAAATACTACGCCTGCTCAATCTTTTAACGTTGGAGACACTATAAAAAACTTAGGATCCAATATTTACACGATTAGTATTTTAGATTTAACAGATAATTCACCAGCTTTTGATAATGTAAATTTTACAGGAATAGGACTATCAACATCTGCTTTTCAAATTCCTGCTTCCTGTTTTGGTAATTGTGATGGAACAGCAATTGTAGTGACGAATCTTGGTGGAACAGCACCTTACACCTATTTATGGGATGATCCATTAAGCCAAACAACTGCTACTGCGACTAATTTATGTGCAGGTTTATATAATGTTACAGTATCGGATGCAAATGGGTGTACCTCTACGAATTCTACTACTGTTGGAGAACCTACACAAATCCAACCTAATGTAACTACAAGCGATCCATTATGTAATGGAGATGCTAATGGAACTGCCACTGCTGCACCTACAGGAGGAAGTGGTGTTTATCCAACTTATACTTGGAGTAGTAGTGCCAATACAACTGCAACTGAAACAGGCCTAAGTCCAGGCTCTTATACAGTAACAGTAACAGATAATACTGGCTGTACTAACACACAAACTTTTGTTATTGGAAATCCTCCGCTACTTACTACCTCTTTAGCCAAAACGGATATATTTTGTTTTGGGACAAATACTGGGACACTTATCCAAAGTCCTTCAGGAGGAACCCCACCCTACACTTTTGCTTGGAATGATTCTCCTACAACACAAAATAGGAATAATCTTTTTTCTGGAACTTATACAGTTACAGTTACTGACAATAATGGCTGTACAGCATCTGCATCTAGGACTATCAATGAGAGTCCAGACATTAATATAAACCTTAGTGTTTTAGCAAACAATGTTTGTAATGGAGGAGCAATTGGTGCCGTTTCTGCAAATATAAGCGGAGGTGCTACACCGTACACCTTTGCTTGGAGAGGTGGCCCAAGTGGCACAGGAAATACAACAACTTTTAGCAATTTAACTGCCGGATTTTACCCTATTACTGTTACAGACCGATTTAATTGTACCAAAATTGATTCGATTGAAGTTACTGAACCAACAGCCATAGCAATTAGTGTTGTCACACAAACCGACCCCACTTGTAATGGAGGAAACGATGGAACTATCACTATAAGTGCTACGGGGGGGACAGTTGCACTAGACTACTCCTATGCTTGGAACGCTCCTGGTAATCCTACTACAGCTGCAATAACAAATTTAGCAGCAGGCACCTATATAGTTACAGTTACAGATGATAATAGTTGTACTGCTACTCAATCCATTACATTAAATCCACCTGTTCCAATTTTACCAAATGTTACAACTACACTTGTAACTTGTTTTGGTGGCAACGATGGAACCGCTACTGCAAACCCAACAGGTGGAACGCCACCTTATACCTATACATGGAGCTCTAGTGCAAATACAACTTTTACAGAAACAAATTTATCTGCAGGAAATTACGTAGTTACAGTTACAGACAATAACGGTTGTACAGGAACAGAGCCCTTTACAATCAATCAACCTCCAACCGCATTTTCAACTAGTTTCATAATAGGTAGTATTTTTTGTTTTGGGAATAATACAGGATCTATAATAACCAATGTTAGTGGAGGAGTCCCTCCTTATACTTTTGATTGGGCAGATCTTCCGGGAACCTCAAACTTTCGAAATAGGAATAATCTATTTGAAGGTTCTTATGAGTTAACAGTAACTGACAATGCGGGCTGCACAGTTATAGATACTGCTGTTGTTCAATCAGTGCCTGAAATAATCCTTGCATTTAATCAAACCAATGTGCTTTGTGCGGGGGATGCAACAGGGTCGGCAACTGTAAATATTTCTGGAGGACAAACTCCGTACAGTTTTGTTTGGACGGGGAGTATCAGTGGCAATGGAAATACTTCAACATTAAACAATCTATCTGCAGGAACTTATACAATTACCGTTACAGATAGATTTAATTGTGTCAAAATTGATTCGGTTACAATCACCGAACCGTCTCCATTAATCATTTCTCGAGATGCAATTGTGAATCCAACTTGCAACGGCTCAAATGATGGTTCAATAAGTATTACCGTCTCAGGTGGTATTTCAAACTACACCTATGCATGGAATGACATATCCATTTTAGAAGATAGGACAAATTTAACTGCAGGCACCTACACTGTTACAGTAACAGATAATAATAACTGTACAGCTATTTTTGATACAACTTTGATAAACCCAATAAGTCTTACAGCAGTTATTGATTCTACTAGAGACCCAAGTTGTAATGGAACTCTTGATGGCTATATTAGTGTTTTAGCAGCTGGAGGCACCGGTGCTTATACTTATTTATGGAACAACGCAGTCACTCTAAGAGAAAATAACAATATAGCAGCTGCAACATATACAGTTACGGTTACGGATAATAATGGATGTACTACAACCGCCCAAGGAACTTTAAATAATCCTGCATCCGTCGGTGTAATTATTAATTCTACCGATGAGTCCTGCTCTGGTGCTAATGATGGAACAGCTACTGCCATTGCAAGTGGCGGATCACTTCCTTACACATTTTTGTGGGATCCCAATGGTCAAACTACCTCTTCCATCAATTCCCTTTCAGCAGGAAGTTATACCGTTACTGTAACAGATTTAAATGGCTGCACCGATAGTCAAACAGTTGTAATTCAAGCTCCTTTAGCAGTAATTGCAAATATTACTGTAGACAGCATGGCAAGTTGTAACGGAATTGCTGATGGTGGTTTAACTGCCTCAGGAACAGGAGGAACTCCTCCTTATACCTTTAATTGGAACAATTCAGGTAACACGGCCTCAATAACAGGCTTGGCTGCCGGACCTTATACAGTTACTGTAACAGATAATAATGGTTGTACAGACGAAGAAACCATAAATGTTACAGAACCTGCTGCTCTGAGCTCAATTATATCTTCGGTAGATCCTACATGTACAGGAGTTAACGATGGAACAGCTACTGCCACGGTAAGTGGAGGCACTTTAAATTACACTTATGCATGGGCTACTTCCCCAATTCAAACTACAGCAACTGCAACTGGACTGGGAGCAGGTACTTTTACAGTAACTATCACAGATAATAATGGATGTTCAATTACAGACCAAGCAGTTTTAAATACATCAGTTGGTGTAACTATTACTTTGGATACTATTTCTGATGTTAGTTGTAACGGAGGTAATGATGGTTATATTGGTATTACTACAAGTTCAGGAGTATTACCGTATACCTATATATGGAATAATGCTATTACAACAGATATAAATGCAAATCTACTAGCTGGGGATTACACAGTTACCGTTGCAGATAACAACGGATGTCTTAACTCACAAACCTTTAGAATTAATCAACCAACTGCTCTTTCCGTTAGTTTAGCTAAAACAGACCAACAATGTTTTGGAGATGCAGATGGGGAAATTATTGCAACAGGATCAGGTGGAACAGCTCCTTACACTTTTAGCTGGTTTCCGAATGTTGGTTCAACCGATACAGTTCGTAATCTAAATCCAGGTTTATATACTGCTACAATTACTGATGGTAATGGTTGTACGGCTACGAATAGCACTACTATTGGGATAGCAAATCCAAGAACCGTTGTTGCGGGTGGAACAGATGTTAGCTGCAATGGAGGAAATGATGGAGCGATAGCAGTAATTGCCTTAGGTGGAGCCGGAGGGTTTTCTTTTATTTGGAATGATATTGGAACTGGTCCTCAAATTAGAACTGGCCTAACTGCAGGAACTTATACTGTTACTTCGACTGATGCGAATGGTTGTACAGATGTGCAATCTGTTTTAATAAGACAACCGGATACCTTAAATGCTAATTTAATTACAACTGATGTAAGTTGTAGTTCAACAAATGATGGTACAGCTTCAGTTACTCCAACAGGTGGTACGGCTCCATACACCTTCAATTGGGGGCCTCCTATTAGCTCTTCTGCAAATCCAGTAAACTCATTAAGCACAGGAAATTACAGCGTAACTGTAACTGATAACAATGGCTGTACAGCTGTAGAGAATTTTACTATAAACCAAGATGCTGCTGATTTTACATTAGCTTTTTCAAATACCAATGTAAGTTGTAATGGCGGAAATGATGGAACAATTGCTACAACTATTAATGGAGGTACGGGGCCCTTTACTTTTACTTGGAATCCATTTCAGCCAAATCAACCAAATATAACAGGATTAACCGCTGGAACATACCAGCTTACAGTTAGTGACCCTAATGGATGTACTAGAGATACCTCTATTATCATAGGGCAACCTTCTCCTTTATTAGTTACTGGAACTGCTGTTGACGAAACGTGCTCCCCAGGTGGAGATGGAACAATTACTTTAACAACAACAGGAGGAACACCAAATTATAGTTTTAATTGGATTCCAGTACTACCAAATAGTCCAAATCAAACTGGATTAAACGCAAATACTTACTTTGTAACAGTAACAGATGCAAACGGATGTACGGATAGTGCAAATTTCGTTATTGGATCTCAAGGAAATGCATTTACTATTGCTCTTACACACACGGATATTAGTTGTAATGGAGCTGCAGATGGTAGCATTTTAGTAACAGAAACCCCAGCGGGTACATATAATTATAATTGGACTGGGGGACTTAGTGGGAATAATCCAACTGTTTTATTAGGAGGCACTTACACCGTAACCGTAACTGATCCAATCAGTGGATGTACGCAAGTTGATTCTGCTACAGTAAATGAACCTAGTATAATTGCAGGAAATATAGTAACTACACCTGCGGGTTGTGGCACTGCTTCTGGAACAGTTACTTCCAATCCTTCAGGAGGAAATGGCAGCCCTTATACGTTTAGTTGGAATGTGCTTGGAACAGTTTCTAATAATACGGTAGCTAATGTTCCTCCAGGAACCTATGACGTTACAATCACTGATGCTTCTTCTTGTACAGTTGTTGAGCCTTTTGTAGTAAATACAGTTTCAAGCAATATTATTCCTGGTGAAACAATTACGGATGCAGATTGCAACGGCGCTTGTAATGGCTCCATAAGCCTAGCTCCTGCAGGTGGAGTTGCTCCATATTTTTTCAACTGGGGAGGAGGAATTACCTCTCCAAGCAGAACTAATCTTTGTGCAGGAAATTACTTAGTTACAATTACAGATAATACAAATTGTGATACAGTGGTAAGTTTAACAGTTGGAGAGCCACCTGCATTTACTGTTGCTATTACAACGGTTGACGATACTTGTGTAACTTCTGTAGGTAGTGCAACAATTAACAGTGTTAGTGGAGGATCAAGCCCTTACACATTTACTTGGCCTGCTGTTGGAGTTCCCACAGGAAACACTCTAACAGGAGTGCCTGCAGGAGGATATGATGTTACTATTACAGACAATGTTGGATGTTCTAAAGTAGAACCATTTAATGTTGGTAATGTCGCTCCCTTCTCTGTAAACTTAACTCCTAGTGATGTAAGCTGTTTTGGAGGTAGCGATGGATCCATAAGTGTATTAGTAATTGGAGGAACAAGTCCTGTTACTTATGATTGGACAGGAGGCTTAACAGGAACCAACCCTACAGGTTTAACAACCGGCACCTATACTTTAACTGTTACTGATGCTACAGGTTGTGGTGCTATAAGTTCAATCAATGTTGATGAACCAGATTTAATAACTACAACAATATCTACAACTGATGAAAACTGCATTCCAGGTAACGATGGTACTGCTACAGCTATAACAATTGGAGGTACAGGGGCTTACACTTATAGTTGGCCTGCCCCAGGTATTGGGTCAGGAAATACGGTTACAGGATTACCTGCTGATCCAAATTATGTTGTAACCATTACAGACGCTAATGGTTGTAGTATAACAGAATTCTTTGTTATAGGCAGTAATGCTGCATTTAATATTGCAGAAACCATTGTTGACGCTAGTTGTAATGGCGCCGCTGATGGTTCAATATCTTTATCTATAACTGGAGCAACCAACCCACTTACATATAATTGGAACCCTCCACTTTCTAATAGTCCTAATCAACCAAACCTTGCGGCAGGAATTTATAATGTAACGGTAACAGATGGGACAGGATGCTCAGAGACGAGAGGATTCCTAATAAGAGAAGCAGATGCTTTAACCGTTGATGTAATAGTTACGGATGAAAGCTGTGTGCCTGGTAATGATGGAACTGCAACAACTTCAGTAACTGGAGGGACATTACCCTACTCATTCGCTTGGACAGGAACGACTGCCACTACACCTGGTATAGTTGGTTTAACTGATGGATTCTACACGGTAACTGTAACCGATGCAAATGGATGTACAGCCGATAAACTATTTAAAATTAATTCAGGTTCAACAATAGGTTCAAATCCTACTATTGTAAGACCTAGTTGCTTTGGAGGATGCGATGGTTCAATAACTATAGCTCCTACAGGGGGAGTAACTCCTTTTACTATTAATTGGTTTGATAATTCAAGTGGAACTTCTGTTTCTGGACTTTGCTTGGGAAGTTATGGTGTGACAATCACAGATGCAAATGGATGTTCTAAAGTGGAAAATATTTCAGTATCTCAGCCGCAATCTATACGGTCAACTTTTGCCACAACCACAGAAAGTTGCAACCCTGGGTCTGATGGAACAATTACTGCTAATGCTCAAGGTGGATCACCTCCTTATACATACGATTGGGGCTCAGGTCAAACTAATTCTAATACTAACGGTGGTTATGTTGCAGGAACCTATAGTGTTACAATTTTTGACGCTAATAATTGTCAAAGAATCTTCAATTTTGATATAGATACAAGTCTAGCAATAACTGTTTCGACCTCTATTACTAACCCTGCTACTTGCACCAATAATGGAGATATTCTTGTAAGCGTTTCGAATGCTACTAATCCATTAACATATAATTGGAATACTGCGCCATTAGCAGGAGCAACACCATCTGCCCCTGCAGGTACTTATACAGTTACAGTTACAGATGGAAATGGATGTACAGATGTTTCTTCTGTTACAGTTCCTTCGTTTGGCTTTCCTCTAAACGATGTTGTAACTAGCACTACGTGTAATGGTGACTGCGATGGATCTATTTTACTAAGTCCTTCAGGGGGAATTGCTCCGTACACCTACTTGTGGGACGATAATTCATCTAATTTCTTAAGAGCTACTTTATGTGCCGGAGATTATGATGTAACGGTAACTGATAATACGGGTTGTTCTACAACAGCAACAATTACAGTAAATGAACCTGATCCAATAGCAGGTAATATTACAGCTGTCGATGAATCCTGTAATCCAGGAAATGATGGTTCAGCAACTGCAAATCCTACTGGTGGAACTGGAGCATACACCTATTTATGGAGCTTTAATAATGCTACTACTTCTTCAATAAACGCTCTAATCGCAGGAGTTTATACTGTTACTATTACAGATGTAAATGGCTGTACAGGAACAGAAACTACAACAATTAATGGTGGAGGGAACCTAGTTTTAAATGAAGTCTTACAAGATGCATCTTGTAATGGAGTCTGTGATGGTTCTATTGTCTTAAATCCTAGTGGAGGAACCGCTCCTTATACTTTTTTATGGAATAATAATTCAAGCTTATCTTCTAGAAACGCCCTTTGTACAGGCAACTATGATGTTACAGTAACTGATAATACGGGTTGTTCAACAACTAGGTCATTTCCAATTAACGAACCCTCTCTTGTTGTTCCAAATGTAGTTACAGTAGATGAATCTTGTAATCCTGGGAACGATGGATCAGCAAGTGCTAATCCATCAGGAGGGACTGGACCATATACATTCCTATGGAGTTTTAATAATTCGACAGCTAATTCTATCACAGGTCTAGCAGCAGGATCTTACACAGTTACTGTAACGGACAATACGAACTGTTCAGTTGCAGAAACGGTAATCATTAATAGTGGTGGAAATATCAGCATAAACGAAAGTATAACTGATGCAAGCTGCAATGCCAATTGTGATGGTTCAATTTTATTAAATCCATCAGGCGGAATTGCTCCTTACACATATTTGTGGGACGATAATTCTACTAATTTTTTAAGAGCATCTTTATGTGCAGGAAATTATGATGTTACTGTAACGGATAACACTGGATGCTCAACTAATAGAACTATTAGAGTAGATGAGCCTGCTGTATTATTAGCCAATGTAGTTTCAGTAGATGAATCTTGCAGCCCCGGTGGAGATGGTTCTGCATCTTCTATTCCATCAGGAGGTACTAGTCCGTATACCTATTTGTGGAGTTTTAACAGCTCTACTAATTCAAGCATAAACAATTTAAGCTCAGGATCTTATACAGTAACTGTAACAGATGCAAATAACTGCTCAATAACAGAATCCATTACTATAAACACTGGAAGTAATATAATTGCTAACGAAACAATAACTGATGCAAGCTGTAATGGAATTTGTGATGGAAGTATATCATTAAACCCATCCGGTGGAGATTCACCATACACTTTCAATTGGTCTACAACACCACCAGGATCAACCAACTCAATTACAGCTCAATGCGCAGGCACTTATACTGTAACTATAACTGATAATTTAGGTTGTTCCTCTATTCAAAGTTTTGATATCAATCAACCTGATGTTCTAGTTGCCAATGCAACAGCTACAGATGAATCTTGTAACCCTGGAAGTGATGGAACTACAATTGCAAATCCAACAGGAGGAACAGCGCCTTACACCTACTTATGGAATCCCGGTGGAATTCCTACACAAGGCTTATCTAGTTTAAGTGCGGGTTCGTATACAGTTACAGTAACCGATGCAAATAATTGTTCAGCCATACAGTCTGTAAATGTTAATTTACCTAACCCAAATAATTATACTATTTCTTCAACAGATCAATCTTGCAATGGAGGTTGTGACGGAACTGCTGATATAACTATCCCTGGTGGTAGTGTAGGTTTTAATTTTGTATGGAGTCCCATTCCGGGTTCAGGTCAAGGAACTGCTAATGTTTCGGGATTATGTGTAGGAGAGTACAAGGTTACTATTACAGGTGCTACCGGATGTACTGCAATAGATAGTGTTACAATAGACCCATTTACTCCTATCCTACCAAACGAAGCCTTCGGTGACGAAAGCTGCGGTGGAATTTGTGATGGATTTGCAAGAGTTAATCCAACAGGTGGAGTTGGAGCTTACACCTATGTGTGGACGCCGGTTCCTCCAAATGGACAAGGAAACCCTATTGCTAGTAATTTATGTCCAGGAACTTATGATCTTCAAATAATAGATGCAACAGGTTGCGATACTGTTATCAGTTTCACCATCAATTCTGGCTCTACTATCTCAGGAAATATCGGCAAAGAAGACCAATCTTGTGGGGGTATTGTACCATGCGATGGCAAGGCCTTTGTAAGCCCTTCTGGCGGAACAACTCCTTATACATTTAATTGGGGTGCAGGCGTAAGTACAAACATTTTAGGCGATACTGCATTAAATCTTTGTAATGGCAATTATAATGTTACAATTACTGATGCAAGTGGATGTAGCATTGTAGAATCAACTACAATAACGAGCCCAATAGCGATTGATACCACTTTTATTGCACAAAATTCTACATGTAATGCATGCGATGGTTCTTTAACAGTAAACCCAATTGGAGGAACATCTCCTTATACCTTTAGTTGGTTTGATTCCGGTTTAAACCCAATAGGAAGTGGGACTAACTCGATAAATTCTTTATGCTCAGGTGTTTATTTTGTAGATATATCCGATAATGTTGGATGTAGCAGACGATTTGCAAAGACAATTTCAGATATAGGTGCAGAGCAAGTTACCGTATCCGTTACAGATGTTAGTTGTTTTAATGGTAATGATGGAGAAGCAACTGCAAACTTTACTTGTACTGACCCAAATTGTAGTATACTTTGGTTAGACGATCTATCTCAGCCGCTTAGCCCTTCGGTTACTTCGCAAACAGTCACAAATTTAACAGCAGGAAACTATTTTGTAGAAGTAACAAATAATAGTGGTTGTAAAAGAGTTGTTCCACTAACAATTAATCAGCCTACAGAGATATTAGTTAGTGATGTAGTTACTGATGCTAATTGCAACAATTCTAGTGATGGATCAATTAATTTAACACTAATTGGAGGTACGGCTCCTTACACTTTCAATTGGTCTCCAACACCAGGGTCAGGACAAGGTACAGCTGCAGTCTCAGGACTGAATCCTGGGAATTATGATGTTACCGTTACGGATGATAATGGTTGCCAAAAAATACTCAACTACAATGTAGGTTCACCACAACTAATTACAGCTAGTTTTACGCAAACCCTTGCTACTTGTAATCAATCTAATGGTTCAATAACAGCAACTGTAAATGGAGGAACTATTGCAGTAGATTATTCATACCAGTGGTTTGATGGGTCAAACAACCTTCTTGCTGGTCAAATAAATGCTACTTTATCCAATGTATCTTCTGGAACATACATTTTAAGAGTAAGAGATGATAATTCCTGTGAAGAATTCTTTACTACTAGTTTAGGAGATATTGGTGGGCCAATTGTAGTAATCGATTCAATTAGAAATGTTAACTGTTCTGGAGGTAATGATGGAGCAATATTTATAACGGCAACAGATGCTAATACTCCACTTACCTATAACTGGTTATCCTTAGGTCAAACAACAGAAGACATTACCAATTTGATTGCTGGGTCTTATACTGTAGAGGTTACAAATTCTGTAGGATGTTTAACGGCTGTTGATACGACTATTAACTCTAGTTCAAACTTCATTACTAATATTAGCACCGAAGACGCTAATTGTGGTTTATGTAATGGAGTTGCAAGAGTTACTGTAAATGGTGGTGTTGAACCTTATACCTACTTATGGAGTAATGGGTCAACTGTGGACACAACAGCTAATCTTTGTGCAGGAGCTCATACAATTAATATTACGGATGCCAATGGTTGTACTCAAGTAGTTAACTTTAGTATTAACACAGATATTGGACCATCTGATGCAATTGTATCAACTACAGCTCCTAGCTGTTTCAATACGAATGATGGTAGCGCAACAGTAACTCCTGTTGGAGGAACTACTCCTTATACTTACCTATGGTTACATGATGGAAGTACTACAAACTCACTCTCCAATTTGAGTGCAGGTTCCTACTTCCTTTTAATAAGTGATTCAAAAGGCTGTTCAAGGAATATTGAAGTTCAAATTACTGGGCCTAGTGAGTTAATTTTGAGTGAAACAATCAAAGCAGCAAGTTGTAATGTTTCCCCTTGTGATGGAGAAGCAAGAGTAAACGTAAGTGGAGGAGTTAGCCCATACACTTATTCATGGTCTCAAAACACTAGTTTGAATAACAACTTTGCCGATGAATTGTGTTCTGGTATATATGTCGTTACCGTGAGCGATGCTAATGGATGTAGTGCTATTAAATCTATAATTGTTCCGAATAATAGTAACAACTTAACAGCGAACCCAAGCTCAACTGATGTCAGCTGTTTTGGAAGCTGCGATGGTTCACTTATAAGCAATATAACTCCTTCTGTTGGAATTAGTTTCCAATGGTATGATAATCAAGGGCAGACAGTTGCAAACATCAATAATGACTTAGTAAATACTGCTTGTGCAGGAGATTATATCTTAGAGGTGGTCTCCATTCCAGATAATTGTAAAGCCTATGCTAGCATAACTATCAATGAGCCAGATTCAATACTTCTTGGAGCTTCTATAGTTAAAAATATCAGTTGTAATGGGGCTTGTGATGGTGAAATATTTATTTCTACTTTAGGTGGAAATATACTTTACGCTTACTCTTGGGATGACCCTGATAATCAAGAAGTGGTTCCAGCCATTAACCTTTGTGCCGGTACATATTCAGTTACAGCAACAGACGCTAATGGATGTACAGCAACTACTTCTGTTACCTTAGTAGACCCTCCAGTGCTTGAATTGATTATAAATTCTAGCTCAATACTGGATTGTAGTTCAGATTGTGATGCGGAAGCAGATATTTCTGCTATTGGTGGCGTTTCTCCATATACATTTAACTGGAGTGGTGGTCAAGTTGGAAATAATCCTACAGATTTATGCTTCGGACCTAATATTGTTACAATTTCTGATGCTACAGGTTGCTCCATAAACGATACGGTATTCATTGCTGCAATTGATACTGTTTTTGTGGGAGTTCCTTTAGATACCATATTCTGTGATGGTGATAGCATAGAGTTAAATGGCCTTGTCTTAGGTTCTACAGTTAATTCTTTTGCTTGGTACGATAGCGATACAACAACCATATTCACAAGAAAAGAAGATACTACTATATCAAGACCAATTGGAACTTATAGTTTCTTCTTGATTGCAACTAACGGAAGCTGCAATGATACTGTTGAATATAAGTTCTCTGTTAAACCTAACCCTATATTATCTGTTACCTCTACTTACAGAGTTTTTAAGGATGAATCTAGACGACTTAATGTTGGAGGCAGAGACAACAGTTATTCTTACTTGTGGACACCTCCTACCTTCTTGAATAACGATACAATAGCAGAACCGATAAGTACACCAGATAAATCAATAACTTACACCTTAACAGTTAGAGATAGCAATAATTGCTTATTTGTTGATTCAAGTCGAATTATTTACACAGAAAAAATTGAAATTCCTTCAGGATTATCTCCAAATGGAGATGGGGTAAATGACACTTGGAGTATTGAAATACTAGAGGAATTTCCAAATGCGAAAGTTCAAGTCTTTAATCGATGGGGAGAATTATTATTTGAGCAAAACAATGGCTATAATAAAGAATGGGATGGAACTTTTGAAGGGAAAGCACTTCCAATAGGAACTTACTATTACATCATTGATTTGAAAAGTGATCGTTTAGATCCGATTACTGGTCCAATTACAATAGTTAGATAAGATGAAAAAAATAACACTAATCTTCGGTTTCTTCTCTTTTTTTAGCTTTTCTGCTATTGCTCAACAATTGCCTCAGTATAGTCAGTACTTGTTAAATAAATACGTTATAAACCCTGCCTCAGCAGGAACTGAAAATTATTTTTTAGGACAAACTAACTATAGAAGCCAATGGGACGGGATAAAAGATGCTCCCAGAACATATATTTTAAGTGTTAACGGTCCTCTTAATGATGCAATGGGTATAGGAGGATATCTTTTTTCTGATGTTACTGGACCTACAAGAAGAACAGGGTTCAGCCTTTCTTATGCTTATCATGTAAGACTGAATTCAGATATAAAGCTATCGATGGCTATTAATGGAGGGCTACTTCAATATTCAGTTGATGGCAGTGAAATTACTTTTGCAGATCCTGATGATAACTTAAATTCTCCCTCTCAAGAGTCTAATCTATTTCCTGATGCAGGTTTTAGTCTTTATTTATATGGAGATAATTTTTTCTTTGGAGCCTCTGCCCCTCAATTAATCAGGAATCAATTAGATTTTGATAATTCTATTAAAGACCCAACCGGAAGACTTACTAGTCATTATTTTATAACAGGTGGATATACCTATAGCATAAACAGTGATTTTGATATTGAACCATCTATGCTTTTAAAATATGTACAACCTGTTCCATTATCCTATGAACTCAGCTTGAGAGGACTTTATAAAAAAACAGCTTGGTTAGGTTTTTCTTATAGAAGAAGCGATGCTTTAATTCTTCTTTTAGGCTACACCCTCCAGCAAAACTTATCTATAGGATACTCTTATGATATCATACAATCTGACATCCAAAACTATAGCTCAGGATCGCACGAAATTATGCTTTCAGTTAAGTTTAACAAGAAGAAAACAACTTTAAAAGACATAGAAGAATAAAATGAATTCATTTTATGATATTATCAATGAAGACCAAGCAGTATTAGTAGATTTTCATGCAGTTTGGTGCGGACCTTGTAAAATGATGCCCCCAATATTGAAAGAGGTTAAAGGGGAACTTGGAGATAAAGTAAAAATTCTTAAAATAGATGTAGATAAAAACCCTAAAGTAGCTGCCAAATATCAAATTCAAGGAGTACCTACTTTAATCATTTTTAAGAAAGGAGAAATAAAATGGAGACAATCCGGAGTTATCCCTGCAACTCAATTAATTAATCAGATAAATCAATTGAGTTAAACTCAAAATCGTTCTGATACTTCTCTAAAATTCTCTCTACACAAAAGAGCATTTTATTTTTTGCTTTTAAGCTATCGTGGAAAACAATAATATCTCCTGACTTTATTTCTTTTGTACAAGTTTCCAAACACTTTTCTTTTGAATATCTAGGGTGGAAATCCATAGATAGAACACTCCACATAATAATTTTATAGCCGCCCTTTAAACCCTTAATTTGGGAAGCTTTAATCTTTCCGTAAGGAGGTCTAAATAATTCTGTTTTGTAATATTCTCCAAATTGAAAGGCATTGTGCAAATAATCCAGCGTCTTTGTCTTCCATCCATTTAAATGATTGAAAGTATGATTTCCTATACTATGATCTTCAGCGAGGATTCGATTAAAAATAGAAGGATACTTACTAACGTTTTCTCCTATGCAAAAAAAAGTTGCTTTCGCATTATACTTAGCCAATAAATCTAAAAGAGATTCGGTAACTATTGGAGTTGGTCCATCGTCAAATGTCAAAAACAACTCCTTCTTTTTAGTTGGTATATTCCAGACAAGAGAAGGATATATTTTTTTTAGGATGGTTGATGGATGAGTTATCATTATTATCCAAATAAATAATGAAAGACTTCCTCAATTTTACCAACGCTAACTAATTCTATTCCAATTGAATTTTTCTCTATTCCTTTCAAATTATATTTTGAAAGGAACATCTTAGTGAAACCTAGTTTCTCAGCCTCTTGAATTCTTTGTTCTATTTTATTTACTGCTCTAATCTCACCCGATAATCCAACCTCAGCAGCAAAACAATACTTTAGATTAATTGGAATATCCTCTGCAGAAGATAAAATTGAAGCAATAACAGCCAAGTCTATTGCAGGGTCTTCTACCTTTATACCACCTGCAATATTTAAAAATACATCCTTAGCAGCTAATCTAAAGCCGCACCTTTTTTCTAATACGGCTAATAACATATTTAACCTTCTTAGGTCAAATCCTGTTGCCGACCTTTGCGGAGTTCCATAAGCAGCAGAACTAACTAAAGATTGAACTTCAATTAGTATTGGCCTAATTCCTTCTAAAGTGGAAGCAATACAAGACCCACTAAGTTGTTCTTCTCTGTTAGAAATTAAAACCTCTGAAGGATTACTTACTTGTTCCAAGCCATTTGCTTTCATTTCATAAATCCCAATCTCATTCGTTGGACCGAATCTATTCTTTGTCGTTCTTAGTATTCTATACAAATGATGTCGATCTCCTTCAAATTGCATGACAACATCTACCATATGCTCCAAAACTTTTGGACCTGCAATATTCCCTTCTTTATTAATATGTCCAATTAAAAATATTGGTGTTGAAGTCTCTTTAGCAAACCTCATCAAATCAGATGTGCACTCTCTTATTTGAGAAATACTGCCGGGTGCTGAATCAATTTCGGCCGTATAAATAGTTTGAATACTATCAATGATAACTATATCAGGCTTATTTGCTTCTAACTGTTGTAATATATTTTGAATAGAAGTCTCTGTTAAAAGATAACACTCTTTATTATCTATGCCTATTCTTTCAGCCCTTAACTTAATCTGCTTTTGACTTTCTTCACCACTTATATACAAAATTTTAATTCCAACCCATTTAAGAGACAATTGCAGTAGGAGAGTAGACTTCCCAATTCCAGGTTCTCCACCAAAAAGCAATAAAGAACCTGGAACAACTCCTCCTCCTAAAACTCTATTTAATTCTAAATCTGGGGTTTTATAGCGTGTCTCAAGCTGATCCTCAATAGTATGAATTAACGTTGGCTTTGCACTTCTTTGCAGTGAATTTGTTGATTTTTGATTAGTAGACTTCTGTACTATTTCTTCTACATAGGTATTCCATTCGTTACATGAAGGGCATTTCCCAATCCATTTACTTGCTTGGGCTCCACAGTTTTGACAAAAGAATAGCTTTTTTAATTTGGCCATTAAATCAATTTAGAAAACGATTTTGATATCTCGTTTTTGATTGTTTAAAGTGGAATTGCAAAAATCATTAATATTCTGCGTTGCTAATTCATAGTCTAAGTTTGAAGCTTTAGTCCAATCAGTGCACGCTTTTTCTTTTTCCTTCAACTCATATAATGCTTCTCCTCTATAAAAATATGCTCTAGCTAAATTTTCATCTCGTAGTTCAATAACCTTAGAAAAGTCCTCTATTGCTTCCTCGTATTTTTCCATTCCAAGTTTACTTAAGGCTATATTTATTAAACCGTTTTCGAGAGTTGAGTCCTTTTTTACTGCTTCTTCAAAATCTTTCATCCCTTCTTCGTAGCTTTTTAATTCAGCTTTTGCAGCTCCGCGATTATAGTATGCATCTGCATAATCAGGCTTTAATTCAATTGCCTTAGAATACACCTCAATTGCCGTTTTATACCTTCCAAGCTCAGCCTCGCAATATCCTTTATAGTAATACAACTTTGGATTATTTGCATCAAGATCTATTGCCTTATTTAAATCTTTGATTGCTCCTTTATAGTCCTCAATAAAAACTTTTGCAGCACCTTTCCCAAAGAAAACATCAACATTAGTATTGTCTATTTCTTCTGCCTCATCATACAATTGAATAGCTTCCTTAAACATTTCTTTTTTATGTAAACTGTTAGCTAAACCTAATTTTGCTTCAAAATTATTTGGATCTTGAAGTGCTGCTTTTTCAAACATCATTCTAGCCATATCATAATTAGCTTCTTTATATACCTTGTTTCCTTCTTTAAGAAAGTAGGATAAAGAATCTTGGCTGTATAGCCTATTAAATAAAAAAATGCTTGCTATTAGGACAAGGGGTTTTAAAATTCTCATAACTTATATTGAATTAATGGCTTTTTGAATAATAGACGTAGTTGAATAGCCATCAATAAAGTCTATTGTTTTTACCTCTCCTCCATTTTCCAATACAATTTGATGACCCACAATATCTTCAATTTTATAATCGCTCCCTTTCACCAAAACATCTGGAATAATTCTATTAATTAAGCTTTCTGGAGTTGATTCATTAAATAAAATTACTTTATCTACAAACTGCAGAGAAGCAATAACTGATGCTCTTGATGATTGATCTTGAAGAGGTCTGTCTTTACCCTTATTTAGGGTTTTAATAGATGCGTCTGAATTCAATCCTACAATCAATACATCCCCAAGATCTGAAGCTTTAGCAAGGTAATCTATATGGCCCTTATGTAATATGTCAAAGCAGCCATTTGTAAATACTACTTTTTTATTCTTCCAACTATCTAATAATAAATCTAACTCTTCTATATTAAGAATTTTATCATGTATTTTATTTAACTGGCTCAACGATTGAATTTTTGTTTACTAATCTAATTAAAAGTAAGCTAAGAACACCTAATACTATAATCATTATTGTTTGTGAAGACCAAAGGATCCATCCTAAAGCTAATGCTGAACCTTTAGGAATACCGTAAAGAATAAGTGTTTCCATAATTGCAATTGGAAATACTCCGAGGCCTCCTTGTACAAAAACAATAGATAAACTTCCCATCACAAAAGAAGCTAATACAGCCGATAGGCTTGCCCCTGCGGTTTCATCAATACTATAAAAGCAAGCATAAAACATTAATACATACATAATCCAAATAAATGCAGTGTGCATTAAAAATGGACCCTTATTTTCCATTTTAAGTATAGATTGGATTCCTTCAAAAACACCTCTAATTAAACCCCTCAATTTAATAACAAAAGCATTTTGTGATTTTATAAGCACTATAAGACCTACTACTGCCAAAATAACTACAAATAGAATAATTAATAAAACTGAGGTAAAGTCGTACTTTTCAAGTCCTACAGCATAGAAATAGCTTAATTTTTCTTTTAAAACTTCTAACTCTAGAAAAACAGTGGTTAAAATAATTAGGCCAAGTATTAAAAGGTCTGCAACTCTTTCTGCTACTATAGTTCCAAAAAGCTTATTAAAAGGCAAGCCTTCATATTTAGCTAATAATCCTGGCCTTGTAACCTCTCCCAAACGTGGTAAGGCAAGATTGGCTACATACCCAATCATGACCGTAAAAAAACTATTCAAAAAACTGGGTGTTTTACCTAATGGTTGAATGGTATACTTCCATCTTATTGCTCTGCTAGCATGACTTAGTATTCCAAAAATTACGGAAACCCATATCCAAAAGTAATTTGCTTTATCCAATGCAAAATATAGCTCGCTTTTCTCTTTTTCTGTAAGATCTTTAAAAACATACCAAATCAAGAAACCTCCGAATAATAAAGGCAATAGAACTTTGAGAAAAGAGATAACTTTTTTCATCATATTAAATTAAAGACATGTTGTCTATTAAGCGAACACCTTCAAGATAAGCTGCAATAAAAGCTCTTGGTTTTATTTGATTTGCCTCCTTTACTGTTTGAAAAGTCTCTTCATCAACAACTTCAAAATAATCTAATTTGAAATCCTCACCCAAAATTGATTTCGCCTTTTCTAAAAGTTGATTAAGGTTTTCTTTTTTATAATTCTTTCTACAATACTCCAAACTTTTATAAATAAGACTTGCTTTCTTTTTTCCCTCTTCACTTAAGTTATAATTTCTTGAGCTAAGAGCTAAGCCATTACTATCTCTAACGGTTGAAAATACCTCCACTTTAATGTCGAACTGAAATTCTTTCACTAACCATTTTATCACTGCTACTTGCTGAAAATCCTTTTCGCCAAAATAGGCAATAGTAGGCTTAATAATTTCAAAAAATCTACTAACCACAGCTACAACGCCTGCAAAATGTCCAGGCCTATGTTCGCCTTCTAAGGTTGTACTCAATTCTCCTAATTTGTAATCCATTTTAGGTTTATTAGGGTACATTTCATCTACCGATGGAAGAAATAAGATATCACATCTATTTTTGATAAGTAATGCTTTATCTTGTTCCAGTCTATAAGGATAAGTTTCAAAATCTTCTTTCCTATTAAACTGAAATGGATTAACAAAAATTGAACAAACTACAGTATCATATTTTTGCTTCGCGTCTTTAATCATTTCCAGATGACCTTCATGCAATGCTCCCATAGTAGCTATAAAAGCTACTTGATGGCCGTCTTTCTTTAACTGGTCTAGCTGATTATCTAACTCTTTAGTGCTTTTAATTACTTGCATTGACTCTCAAAAGGGTCAAATGTATGATTTGTATCAATATTTATAAGCGTTTTTAGCTTTAGAATGAGTAATTAGCTTGCTTTTTAACTGATTTTTTACGTAATTTTGTAAAGCTTTATTAACTAATCTCCCCTTCATGAGTAAAAAAAGAATTCTCTACATTTCACAAGAAATAACTCCATACTTACCTGAATCAGAAATAGCTAACGTAGGAAGAAATCTACCACAAAATATCCAAGAAAAAGGCAAAGAAATAAGAACTTTCATGCCAAAGTTTGGATGTATTAACGAAAGAAGAAATCAATTACATGAAGTAATTAGATTGTCAGGTATGAACTTAATTATTGATGATAATGATCATCCACTAATTATTAAAGTAGCGTCTATTCAGCCTGCGAGAATGCAAGTTTACTTTATAGATAATGAAGACTACTTCCAAAGAAAGGCTATACTAAAAGACGGTAATGGGAAATTCTTTGACGATAATGATGAAAGGGCAATTTTCTTTTGTAGAGGTGTTCTTGAAACAGTAAAGAAATTAGGATGGGCACCAGACTTAATTCACTGCCATGGATGGATGACAAGTCTTATCCCACTTTATTTAAAAACTTCCTATAAAGACGAGCCATTATTTGAAAATTCTAAGGTAGTAACGTCTGTATATAATGACTGCTTTTCAGGAAGCCTTGATAAAAGCTTTGCTAAAAAAGCTATTATGGATGGCGTAACTACTGATGATGTAGAGCAATTTATAGATCCATCTCACACTAACTTATGTAGAGCAGCCGCCTCTTGGTCTGATGGAATTATTATTGGTTCAGAAGAATCTTCTAAAATAGTAGAAGGTCTAGATGGTAAGCCAATACTAGACTTCCAAGGGGAAGACTATGCTGATGCATATAGTGATTTCTACGATGAAGTATTAATGACTGAAGAAGTATTGGCTGAGTAAATAGATGAAATATCCATTTTCTAGAATAATGCGGGAATTATTAATTATTTCCGCTTCTTTTTTTTTATTGACTCTAACTTCATGTAAAGATGAAGGTGATTTTAATCCTTCTTTCGTAGAAGATACGTCCTCTTCAAGTTTTACTGATGATATTAGAATTATTGGATATGTAAAAGTTGGTGATTCATTGCTTGCAGACAAAGTTGCTACCGGATTGGCTGGTGTTTACAAAGATTCAGTTTTTGGTTTAAGTAGAGCTGCATTTAATGTTCAGCCTATTTTATCTTCCAACTTTCAGACTTTTTATGAAGATGATGAAACATACATAACTGACTCTATAGTATTAAGTCTGCAATATACCGGAGGGTTCGGTGATTCTGTGCCTCAAACTTTTGAAGTGTATAGAATTAATGAAGAACTAAGTCTTGATGAAACCTATTACTCAAATAAAGTTGTTTCTGTAGCACCTTCTATTATTGGAACTAAAACGTTTAAGCCAGACTTAATAAGCCCTGTAATTGTTTACAATCCCAATAATTTTGGTGGTGTTGATACCATTACTCTCCAGCCTCAACTTAGAATAAGGCTTGATAATGCAATAGCAGAAGAAATTCTTTCTAAATCAGGGCAAGCTGAAGTAGAAAGCACTGAAAACTTTATAAGGTTTTTTAATGGATTAAGAATTCAATCTCCAAATGGAATAGTTCCTTCTGCCAACAATGAAAACTCTATATTATATTTTGCTCTTACCGCATTTGATACTAAGATGAGTATATATTATCGTGTTATTACTAATGATAACGATACTATTCCTCAGTTAATAGACTTTCCAATTAATTCTAATAGCGTAAGATTTAACACTTTTGAAAATGATTTTAGCTTAGGTTCCATAGCCAATGTTTTACCTAACCCAGAACCTGATTCTATTTATCTCTATAGCCAGGCCTTAGGAGGTATACAATCAACCATTTTCTTTCCAGAAATTGCAAATCAATTTGCAGGGAATAATATTATTGTCAATAAAGCAGAACTTGAAATTCCGGTTTCAGGAGGGAGTTATTCCAAATTTGGATTTGCTAATGCGCTTATTGTTGCTACAAGAGATGAAAGTGGCTCCTTGCAATTTATTGATGACTTTTTTGAGGGAGAAAATTACTTTGGTGGAAAATACAATTCTACCGAACAAAGCTATACTTTTAATATAGCTCGTTACATTCAAAAATTACTAAATAAAGAAATTGATGATAATGGATTAGTTATTATCATAAGCGGAAGTGCTGTAAACGCAGAAAGAGCTGTTCTTTTTGGGCCAGAAAATCAGGCTAGAAAAATTAAGCTAAATTTATACTATTCAAATACTTAGACTATGTGTGGAATTGTAGGTTACTTAGGAAGCAAAGAGGCTTATCCCATCATTTTAAAAGGATTAAAAAGACTGGAATATCGAGGTTATGACAGTGCAGGAATTGCATTAATAAATGGGAAATTAAACCTTTACAAGAAAAAAGGTAAAGTGTCTAACTTAGAAGAATTTGCAAAGGATTATGAAAAAAAATCCACAATAGGCATTGGACATACCAGATGGGCTACACACGGACCCCCAAATGATGAAAATGCACACCCACACCTAAGTGGCAATGGTAAACTAGCAGTTATCCATAATGGAATAATTGAAAATTATGATAGTCTTAAAAAGGAGCTTATTAAAAGGGGGCATAAATTTCAAAGTGACACGGATACAGAAGTACTAATTCACCTTATTGAAGATATTCAAAAAAATGAAAACTTATCTTTAGAAGAAGCAGTAAGAGTAGCCCTAAATGAAGTTATCGGAGCTTATGCTATTGTAATTCTTGACCAAGATAATCCAGACTGTTTAATTGCTGCAAAAAATAGTAGCCCACTTGTAATTGGAGTTGGAGAATCAGAATTCTTTATTGCTTCAGATGCCAGTCCTATTATTGAATACACAAAAAATGTTATTTATTTAGATGATGAGCAAATTGCTGTTTTGAAAAAAGGAGAAGATATCAAGATTCTTGATATTCAAAATAGATCTATAACTCCTTATATTCAAGAGTTAGAGTTAAATCTTGAAGCTATTGAAAAAGGAGGCTTTGAGCACTTTATGCTAAAAGAAATTTACGAGCAACCTACCTCAATAAGAAATAGCATGCTTGGCAGATTAAACCCTAAAAATGGCAAAATTGTATTGGGTGGAATTGAGGAATTTGAATCAAAATTTCTAAATGCAGACCGCATAATTTTCGTCGCTTGCGGAACTTCTTGGCATTCTGCGCTAGTTGGGGAATATATGATTGAAGATTTAGCTAGAATTCCAGTAGAAGTTGAGTACGCCTCAGAATTTAGATATCGAAATCCTATAATATCTGAAAAAGATATTGTTATAGCTATAAGTCAATCAGGTGAAACTGCGGATACCCTAGCCGCATTAGAGTTAGCAAAGAAAAAAGGTGCTACTATTTATGGCATTTGCAATGTTGTTGGCTCTTCTATTGCTAGAGCAACCGATGCAGGTTCATATACCCATGCAGGCCCAGAAATTGGTGTTGCATCTACTAAGGCATTTACTGCTCAAATCACAATCATTGCATTAATGGCTTTAACCTTGGCCAAGAAAAAAGGAAGTATAACTAAAAGCAGATACCAAGAGATAGTTAGTCAACTAGAAACCATTCCTCAATTAGTAGAAAAGGTTTTAAAAACAAATGATCAAATTAAATACATCGCTGATTTATTTAAAGATGCTCACAACTTCTTATATCTTGGAAGGGGCTATAACTTCCCAGTGGCATTAGAGGGTGCTCTTAAATTAAAAGAAATATCTTATATACATGCTGAAGGTTATCCTGCTGCAGAAATGAAACACGGGCCTATCGCATTAATTGATGAAAACATGCCTGTTGTTGCCATTGCGACAAGAAAAGGCTCTTATCAGAAGGTGGTTAGCAATATCCAAGAAGTAAAGGCTAGAAATGGGAAGATTATCGCAATTGTAACAGAAGGAGACGTTTCCGTTAAAGAAATGGCTGATTTTAGCATTGAAATCCCTGAAACTGATGAATTTTTAGATCCTTTAATTTCTGTAATTCCACTGCAGTTGCTTTCATATCACATAGCGGTTATGAGAGGTTGCAACGTAGATCAACCCAGAAATTTAGCTAAATCTGTTACGGTAGAGTAAGCAATTATTTAATCCCATTCCACATAAACACTTTGTCTGAATCGACAAATTGCTCAATATCTTTAGTTTTTAATATGGCTATTGTGTCTATTAATGGCAATAATCCAAGTCCTCCACCAAGAGTAAGGCTGTAAAAAACAGGAACACTCGCAGTGGTACCTAAATAGATTCTGTGCACACCAAAATGACCTAAAAATATAGCCAGCATTACTGCTTTAAGCTTTTTATTTTTGACGGTAAAAGAATCCCCATTGAGACTTTCCTTCTCCAATGGGGATAATTCTATTGTTTTAATTATAGAACTTGCTTTAGAAATAGTATTTGAATTAGCATGTCCGCCTACACTCAGAAGAAATGCTATAGCAAGTGCATAAATTCGCAATGTTATTTTGCTTGGTTTAATTTTTCAGAAACAATATTCCAATCAATCACATTAAAAAATGCTTCAATATAGTCCGGACGTCTATTCTGGTAGTTCAAATAGTAAGCATGTTCCCAAACGTCTATTCCTAAAATAGGTGTGCCACTGCAACCAGCATCATCCATCAATGGATTATCTTGATTTGGGGTAGAGCAAACTACCAACTTACCATTTTCATAACATAACCAAGCCCAACCAGAACCAAACTGAGTAGCAGCAGCATTGGAGAAGGCATCTTTAAAACCCTCAAATGAACCAAAAGAAGAATCTATTAAACTAGCTAATTCCCCAGAAGGTTTACCGCCACCATTTGGGGACATTACTTCCCAAAATAAACAATGATTGTAATATCCTCCACCATTATTTCTAATTGTAGAAGACATTCCAGAAACATTGGAAAGTATCTCTTCTATTGAACTATTAGCATTTTCTGTTCCTTCTATAGCTGCATTTAACTTTGTTGTGTACCCGTTGTGATGTTTAGTATGGTGAATTTCCATAGTTCTTGCATCAATATGAGGCTCTAAAGCAGTATAATCATAATTTAATTTCGGTAATTCAAAAGCCATTTTGTATATTTTTTTATTTAATTCAAATTTAAGCAGTCTAAGCTGAAATCCAATAGAGTTAGGCGATTAAGTCAAAATCATTTTTGATATATCTAATAAATTAGGGATTAACGATAGAAATTAATACTTTTGCCGCCAAATAAACATTCAACTGAATTATCATGAAAAGAATTTTCACAATTATCGCAATTGCAGGTATGTTCGCTTTAACAGCTTGTGGACAAGGAAACAATCAAGCTGAAACTGAGAGCACTGAGCAAGAAGCAGAACAAATGATGGAAGAAATGGATAGCGAAATGGAAGAAGTTGTAGAAGAAGTTGTAGAAGAAGTAGATTCTACAATGACTGAAATGACAGATTCAACTGACGTAGAGGAAGCTACTGAAGAAGCTATGTAATTGTCTAACAATTTATTTTAAAGGGCCTTGTTTTTAACAAGGCCTTTTTTATTTAGTAGCATCTATGGCTTTTAATACCATTTTATCTTCTTGATTATAAATTCTATAAAAAACTTCATCATCAAATAAATTTCTGCCTATTGTGGCCTTAATTCTAAGTTTTATTAAGGCTTTCACCTTATCACTCAATTCCTCCTCCAAGTTTATTTCCCTATCCTTAGCAAATTCTACAAAATCAGAAAACATAGCTTCTGAAACCTTAAAGGAGGATATAAACCTATTTCCATCCTTATAATCTTTCTCCAGTTCCCCTCTTTTTAAATCCGTATAATTGAAGCTAAATTGAAGAATCGTTCCTTGGTAGTTTATGGATTTAAAAAATTCAGAATTAATAGAAGTATCAATTGGAACAAAAACATCTGGCGTAATCCCACCTCCACCATAAACTAATTTGCCTTTTTTAGTATAAAACTTAAGAGAATCAGGAAAATCAATACTGTCTTTTGAGAAAAGTTCTCCTACATAATATCTATTGTATGCTTCTTTATTGTAATTATCTATTCCTTCCTCATAAGACTTCTGAATGCTTCGACCTGTAGGAGTATAATACCTTGCAACTGTCAATCTGATTGCAGAACCATCAGGCCACTGAACGCTCTCCTGAACTAAACCTTTTCCAAAGGTTCTTCTGCCAACTATAACTCCTCTATCATTGTCTTGTATAGCTCCTGCCAAGATTTCACTTGCAGAAGCGGATCCTTCATTTACGATTATACTTACTTTAATATTTTCTAAAATCCCTTTAGAGGTTGAATAATAATCTTGCTTCTCTCTTGATTTTCCCTTGGTATAAACAATCAACTCCCCTTCTTGTAAAAACTCATCCGCAATATCAATAGAAGCTTTCATCAAACCGCCTGTATTATTTCTTAAGTCCAAAATAAGGCTCTGCATTCCTTGCATCTTCAATTCGTGAACTGCATCTAAAAATTCTTGGTAAGTAGTTTTTGCAAAACGAGCTACCTTTAAGTATCCAATTTTATTATCAATTAGATAAGCTGCATCTACACTGTAAAATGGTATCTTATCTCTTATAATTGTAAAATCTATTGGACTTTTACTTCCCTTTCTTTTAACAGAAACTTTTACTTCTGTTCCTTTTGGTCCTTTTAGTTTTTTAATTACTTCTTGATTGCTAATTCCTATTCCTGCAACTAACTCATCGTCTACTTTAATTATTCTATCCCCAGCAGAAATACCAACCTTCTCTGAAGGACCTCCGCCGAGAGCTTGAATGATAACGATAGAATCTTTAACTATTCTAAATTCAACACCAATTCCCTCAAAATTTCCTTCCAAAGGGTCGTTAACTTCATTGTATTTATTTCCTGGAATGTAGTAAGAGTGTGGGTCTAAAGTTTGAAGCATTTCATTGACTGTCTCCTCCATTATCTCATTCATATCCACGGTATCCACATAGTCCGATTCAATAAATTCTATTACTTGATGAAGCTTATCTGCTTCTATCGCATTGGGTGAATCAAGTCTTTCGAACTTTGAATTGTCGGAGATTCTCTTACCAATGAGAATACCTGATGCAATAGATAAACCGAGTAAAACAGGGAGAAACAGTAATATGCCTTTCTTATTCATCTTCAATTTAATTCTTCGATTTGAGTAAGTTTTACTCCTGCTTTCCTTAAAAAATCTAAGCCTTCAGAATCCTTATATGATTTTTGATATACGACTCTTTTAATTCCCGACTGGTAGACTAACTTACTACACTCCTTGCAAGGAGAAAGGGTTATGTACAAAGTAGCTCCATTTGAGTTATTTGTCGACTTAGCCACTTTCATAATTGCATTAGCTTCTGCATGTAAAACATACCATAATGTTTTCCCATTTTCATCTTCACAACAGTTATCAAATCCACTTGGTGCGCCATTGTATCCATCTGAGATAATCATACTATCTTTTACAATTAAAGCCCCAACTTGCTTTCTTTTACAATGAGAAAGTTTGCCCCATTCAACTGCCATCTTTAGATATGCTAAGTCATATCTTCTCTGCTTCTTCTCGTTTTCGTAATTTATCTCCATTGCTAATAATTGCTAATGTAATCTTCTATAACTTTTGGAAAATGTTTATGTTCTAATTTTTGAACTTTTAGTGCAATATCCTCTACGTTATCTACAGGATTAATATCGCAAGACTTTTGAAAAATAATTTTGCCATCATCAAACTTTTCATTTACCAAATGAATAGTTATTCCTGTTTTTTCTTCTTTGGCTTCTTTTACTGCTTGATGAACATAATGTCCATACATTCCTTTGCCACCATATTTTGGCAATAAAGAAGGATGAATGTTAATTATTCTATTTTGAAATAGATTACATAATGCAATAGGCACTTTTAAAAGAAAGCCTGAAAGAATAATAAAATTAATGGCCCTTTCTTCCAATTTTTTAATAACAGCACTATCTTCCTTTTTAAAGTCTGCATTCGGATAATAAAAGCTACTTAAAGAATATTTAGAAGCAACTTTTAAAACTCCTGCTTCCTTTCTATTAGAAAAAATAGAATCTATCTCCAATTGGCTTTCTGATAAATGAAAGTATTCAATTATTTTTTCGGCGTTACTCCCTTTTCCAGAAGCGAAAATGGCTATTTTAATCTTTTTATTTTTCAAGAACATCAAATGTATTAATAATGGCTAGCTCAAATGCAAAAAAAGGATTTGACTTTTATCAATTTAAACGAATTCCGGAAGAAGAGCAATTGAATAGGAGTTTAGAATTGTTTAATCAAATGAATAGAAGAAGATCTATAAGAGAATTTTCCAACAAAGAAATTAATAAAGAAGTAATTAAAAATATACTACAAATTGCTTCAACAGCTCCTTCCGGGGCGCATAAGCAGCCCTGGTTTTTTTGCGTAGTTACCTCAAAAGAAATGAAAAAAAAAGTTAGGGAGGCAGCTGAAAAAGAAGAATATGAAAATTATAATGGTAGAATGAGCGAAGATTGGCTTAAAGACTTAGAAAAATTCGATACCAATTGGGAAAAACCTTTTTTAGAAGTTGCTCCTGCACTGATTGTAGTTTTTAAAAAAACGTATGATTTAGAAGAAAAGGGTAAAAGCAAAAATTATTATGTAAATGAGTCTGTTGGACTCGCCTGTGGAATGCTTCTAACAGCTATTCATCAATTAGGTCTTGTTTCATTAACTCACACCCCAAGTCCGCTAAATTTCTTGAGTAAATTGCTAAAAAGACCCGAGAACGAAAAACCATTTCTTCTAATCCCAATTGGTTATCCAGCCGAAAATGCACAAGTACCAAGGCTTAAAAGAAAAAAGCTAAACGAAATAGCAAGCTTTTATTAGTTCAAAATAAATTTTGATATTGCAGGAAATAAATTTTTCTTTGCATACTAATTTAAAATAAATAAAAATGGCAGATACAGCATCAAGAGTAAAAGCAATTATCGTTGATAAGCTTGGAGTAGAAGAAAGTGAAGTTACAACAGAAGCAAGTTTCACTAACGACTTAGGTGCAGACTCATTGGATACAGTTGAGTTAATTATGGAATTCGAAAAAGAATTCAATATAGCGATTCCAGATGATCAAGCTGAAAAAATTGGAACAGTAGGAGATGCTGTTTCTTATATTGAAGAAAATAGTAAATAATTTTCCTACTTCAAGATGGAAATGAAGCGCGTTGTTGTTACAGGTTTAGGAGCTATTACTCCTATCGGTAATAATATAAAAGAATATTGGAATGGATTAAGTAATGGTATTAGCGGAGCTGATACCATTACTCAATTCGATGCGTCTAAGTTTAAGACTCAATTTGCTTGTGAAGTAAAAAACTACGATCCACTCAATTTTTTTGATAGAAAAGAAGTTAGGAAGCTAGACTTATACGCTCAATATGCAATGGTTGCAACAGACGAAGCCATTGAAGACGCTAACATTGATTTTGAAAAAGTTAATAGAGACAGATTTGGAGTAATCTGGGGTGCTGGGATAGGTGGTTTAAAAACCTTCCAAGAAGAATGTTTAGCATTCGGAAGTGGAGATGGCACACCAAGATTTAATCCTTTCTTTATTCCAAAAATGATTGCGGATATAGCACCGGGGCATATCTCTATTAAGTATGGCTTAAGAGGACCAAACTTTACAACCGTTTCTGCCTGTGCTTCAAGTACAAATGCGATAATAGATGCCACTACCTACATTCGCTTAGGAAAAATGGACATGTGTGTTACTGGAGGCTCAGAAGCAGCTGTATGTGAAGCAGGTATCGGTGGTTTTAATGCTCTTCATGCTCTTTCTAAAAGAAATGATGACCCAAAAACAGCATCAAGACCATTTGATGTAGATAGAGATGGTTTTGTTCTTGGAGATGGAGGAGCCACTTTAATCCTTGAAGAGTTAGAACATGCTAAGGCAAGGGGAGCAAAAATATATGCTGAAGTAATAGGATCAGGACTTTCAGCTGATGCACATCATATGACTGCCCCACATCCTGAAGGATTAGGCGCTAAAAATGTAATGATTAATGCACTTGAGGATGCAGGAATACAAACTACAGATATAGATTATATAAATGTACATGGAACTTCAACACCTCTTGGCGATATAGCAGAAGCAAAAGCTATCAAGGAAGTTTTTGGAGAACATGCTTATAATTTAAATATCAGTTCTACAAAGTCTATGACTGGCCATTTATTAGGTGCAGCAGGAGCTATAGAGGCTATTGCGTGTATACTAGCAGTACAAAATGATTTAATCCCTCCAACAATTAATCATTTTAATGATGACTCAGAATTTGACCAAAAATTGAATTTTACATTCAATAAAGCACAAAATAAAACTGTTAATGTGGCTTTAAGTAACACATTTGGGTTTGGGGGTCATAATGCATCTGCTATATTCAAAAAATATAGTGCTTGAGTCTCTTTAGGGGAATAAAATACTTTCTCCTTGCAGAAAAAAGCAAAAAAAATACACTTAAAGAAATATTAGGATTTAAGCCTAAAAATCTTACTCTCTATGAGCAAGCGTTTGTGCATAAATCTATTTTAAACGAGTCATACCAAAGCGTTCAACGTGAAAGTAATGAAAGACTTGAATTTTTAGGTGATGCTATTTTGGGTGCAGTAGTTGCTCAGTATTTATTCCTTAGATATCCAAAGAGTAATGAAGGAGAATTAACAAAATTTAGATCAAAGATTGTAAATAGGAAATTTCTTAATCAATTAGCAATAGATATTGGACTAGATGTATTTATAGAAACATCTGCCAACATAAAACGATCAAAATCTATATTTGGAGATGCTTTTGAAGCATTTATAGGGGCTATCTTCCTTGATAAAGGATACCAAGCTTGTAGAAATTTTATAATTGATGTAGTTATTAAAGAATACATCGATGTAGATGTATTAATTTTAGAAGAATCGGATTATAAAAGCAAACTCATAGAATGGGTACAAAAGAATAAAAGTAGCTACACTTTCAACACGGTAGAGATAATCATTGATGGTATAAAAAATTATAAAACAGTACTTCTTATCAACAAAGTAGCAAAAGCGGAGGGTAGAGGGTCAAGTAAAAAATCTGCAGAACAGGAAGCTGCAAAAATATTTTTTAAAGAAATATCTCCATAGCTTTACATTAAGTTAATAAGTTGTGCTAAGCTATTGTTTAAATTTGGACAAAAGTTGAATTGACAAAATTAGTTCTTGAAATAGAAGAAGACTACGATTTCCATTTAATCGGAATAGTAGCTCATGTTAAAGATTACCGTTTGAGCTGGGAGTTGAATCGAAATTTAAATCTTGACCTATTCAAAGATCAAGATTTGGAAATCAAGATGAAAGAAAATAGCAAGTCTTTCTCCTTTCACTTGTATGTAGATGAAGAAAATTCAATTGAATATTACCTATTAGGAAATAGGAGTGAATCTGGGTATCTCATTCCAGAAGAAAGTAAGTGCGATTATTTGTTTATTTTAAAAGGAAATATAGCAGATGAATCTGTAGAAGATATTATAAAGCAATTAAATTCTTTTAAACTAATATTAGCATGTTATTCTCTTGATGTTGAGAATTTAAAATCGAAAAAAAACTTGATATTTTAAAATGAAAGTTCAAAATAAAAAAACAAAAATAGTCGCAACTATAGGCCCTGCAAGCTCTTCAAAAGAAATGCTAAAAAGCCTTATTGCTGAGGGTGTTAATGTGATTCGAGTGAATTTCTCGCATGGTGCATATGAAGAACACAAGAAAGTTATTGATCTCGTAAGAGAAATAAATAAAGAGGAACAAATACACACAGCACTGCTAGCTGATTTGCAAGGGCCTAAAATTAGAATTGGAAGTCTAAAAGAAGATAAGATAGAGATAAAAGTAGGGCAAGAAATTACTTTCACTAGAGAAGAAATTGAAGGTGATGAGAACAGAGTGTACATTAACTATGAAAACTTTGCAAAGGATGTAAAGGCAGGAGAAAACATCCTGATTGATGATGGAAAACTTCGATTGGAGATTATTTCCTCGGATAAGAAATCAGAAGTGAAGGCGAGATTTATGAATGCAGGCATTCTATCTTCTAAGAAAGGGGTAAACCTGCCAGACACAAAAATTTCTTTGCCCAGCCTAACAGAGAAAGATAAAAAAGACCTACAATTTGCTCTAGACAATGATATTGATTGGATAGGGCTTTCATTTGTTAGAAATGCAAGAGATATCATAGAGCTTAAACATATTATTCAAAAGGAAGGAAAAACATCTAGGGTAATTGCTAAAATTGAAAAGCCTGAAGCAGTAAAAGACATTGAAGATATTATCAATCAAACAGATGCGCTAATGGTAGCCAGAGGAGACTTAGGTGTAGAAATTCCAATGGAGGAAGTTCCTGTTTTACAAAAAGACTTGGTTAAACTTTGTTTGAAAGCATCCAAACCTGTTATTATTGCAACCCAAATGATGGAGAGTATGATAACCAGCATAAGCCCCACAAGAGCAGAAGTTAATGATGTTGCTAATGCTGTCTTAGATGGAGCTGACGCTTTAATGCTTAGTGCAGAAACCTCTGTAGGTAAATATCCAATTGAGGTAGTAAAAGCTATGAGTACCATCATCAAACAAATTGAGAAAACAGAAGATATTTATCATCATGAATTCCCGCCTGAGCTAAATGAAGAAAGATTTATTTCAGACTCTATTTGCTATAACGCTTGCAGACTCTCACAAAGAGTAGATTCTAAGGCTATAGTTACTATGACCCATTCAGGTTATACAGCTGCTAAAATCTCGAGCTTTAGACCAAAGGCCGGCATTTTTGCCTTCACAGGAAATCATTCATTATTGAATAAGTTAAGTTTAGTTTGGGGTGTTCAAGGTTTTTATTATGACAAATATGTTAGCACTGACCACACAATAGCTGATATAAAATATACCCTTAAGAAAAATGGCATTGTTGTAGAAAAGGATTTAGTAATAAACATAGCGAGCATGCCAATCAATGAAAAAGGACAATCGAATATGATTAAATTGAGTCACGTATAAATATCAAAAATTAGAAATGGATTTGAATACTGAGCTATTTGAAGCAATTTGCAAAACCCCTGGAGCTCCTGGCTATGAAAGTAAGATTAGATCTCTTATAATTAAAGAATTAGAAGGTTTATCGGATGAAATCAAGTTAGATAACCTAGGCAATGTTTATGCAATTAAAAAAGGGAAGTCTGACAAAAAAATCATGGTAGCAGCTCACATGGATGAAATTGGTTTCATTGTTACCCATATTGATGAGCAGGGTTTTGTTAGGTTTCATACCCTTGGTGGTTTCGATCCAAAAACACTTACAGCTCAGAAAGTAATTATTCATGGTAAAAAAGATATCCTAGGTGTAATGGGTGCCAAACCCATTCATGTTATGAGTCAAGAAGAAAAGAGTAAGTTGCCTAAAACAACAGACTACTTTATAGATTTAGGGTTACCAAAAGAAGAAGTAGAAAAGATTGTAGAAATAGGTAACCCAATAACACGCTATGCAGAGTTTTTGCAAGTTGGTGATTGCTTTTGTAGCAAGTCTATTGATAATAGAGTTTCTGTATTTATATTGATTGAAGCACTAAAAATATTAAAGAGCAAGAAAACTCCTTATGACCTTTATGCAGTATTTACAGTACAAGAAGAGGTTGGTATAAGAGGGGCAAATGTTTCTTCTTTAGAGATTGAGCCCGATTTTGGTATAGGGCTAGACACTACCATCGCTTATGATTTACCAGGAGCTCAAGCACATGAAATGGTTACTAAATTAGGACATGGTGCAGGTATTAAAATTATGGATTCTTCTGCAATTTGCGATTACAGAATGGTTGCTTACATGAAAAAGGTCGCAAAAGAGAATAGTATTAAATGGCAAGCAGAAATACTTACCGCAGGAGGAACAGATACTGCAGGAATACAAAGAATGAATAAAGGCGGTGCTATAACGGGTGCTATTTCAATCCCTACAAGGCATTTACATCAAGTTATTGAAATGGCTCATAAAGACGATATAAAGTCTTCGATTAATTTATTAGTTAATAGCATTTCTAAAATAGATAGCTATGACTGGAGTCATTGATGTTAAATATCATTTAAATCAATAAGTTCACGTCTTATTAGATTATATACTACTCTTGAATTGTTTTAAGAATTCCAAATCATTCTCTGAATACAACCGCAAGTCATTTACATTATATTTCAGTTGCGCAATACGCTCCACTCCCATTCCAAATGCAAATCCTGAATAAACTTTACTGTCAATTCCGCAATTCTCTAATACATTAGGATCTACCATTCCACAACCCAAAATTTCTAAAAATCCAGTATACTTACATACATTACACCCTTCTCCTTTACAAATCGTACACGATACATCCATTTCAGCACTTGGTTCTGTAAATGGGAAATAAGATGGACGTAATCTAATCTTTGTTTCTTCTCCAAACATTTCCTTTGCAAAGAATAGTAAAGTTTGCTTTAAGTCTGCAAAGGATACGTTCTTATCTATATACAATCCCTCAATTTGGTGAAAGAAGCAATGGGCCCTTGCAGAAATAGCTTCGTTTCTATAAACCCTACCAGGAGAGATTGTCCTTATAGGTGGCTCACTATTTTCCATAACTCTAACTTGCACGGAAGAAGTATGTGTTCTCAAGGCTATATCTGGATTCTTCTGGACAAAAAAGGTGTCCTGCATATCTCTGGCGGGATGCTCTTCAGGGAAATCAGTCAGCACCAGGGCAAGCCCTAAAGCTGGAAATGCATTCCCGCGACTCCAGGCCACATCCGCCAATGGGGAATGATTGTAAAGGCCACTCTCACGAAGCAGCAGATCCTGCATGTAGCTCACATGCCGCTCGACCATATCGTAGTACTTCGCGTTGCCCGTCAGCTTACCGGCCTTGGTCAGTAAAGGTGGCGCCATGAATACTGAATCACTCATTTCATTGTGAAACGGCATTACGTCTTTTGTTGCTCCTTGAGTATCAAAGCCCAGTCCGGCTGCCTGAACCACTAATTCAGTGGACCTTGGATTTCCTGTCAGTTCAGCGTGTACGGCAAAAACCAGCTGGCCCGCCATGAGGGATGAATTGGTGATTTCGATCCCCGGACCATTCAGATATACGCCTATCAGGTCTTCAACCTCTTCTACAAGACCCAGTCGCATTCGTCCAATCAAACCCATACCTGGCACATACGCTGGTGTGGAGAAAACCTGTCCGTAATCCTCAGCGAGTTGA
>JAUIMG010000005.1 GCA_030433355.1 Bacteroidia bacterium
TCTCTGGCGGGATGCTCTTCAGGGAAATTGAGTGCAGTAAAATTATGCCAGTCATCTTCTATCTCAGGCCCCTCCGATATCTGATATCCTATTCTACTAAAGATATCAATTATTCTATTTTTAATAATGGAAAGAGGATGTCTACTTCCTAATTCATCAATGATAGTTCTAGTTAAGTCAATTTCCCCTTTAGGGCTCTTATCACTGACAGAATCTATATTGGATTTTAATTGATTTACTTTTTCAGTTGCCAACTCCTTCAAATCATTCAACACCTTGCCAAACTCTTTCTTTTCAGAATTTGCAACATTTTTAAACTCAGCAAAAAGCTTTTTTAACTCACCCTTACTTCCTAAAATTTTAATTCTGAAATCCTCAACTTCCTTTATGCTTTCTGCTTGAAAGGATTTGACTTCTTCTAATAATGCTTTTGCTTTATCTAACATCTTAATTAATAACTTCCATTTTTAATATGTAAACCGCCAAATTTGGTTTATCTGATACGGATGTTGGTCCTTGAGCTATTTTATCGATTACTTCAAGACCCTGAACAACCTCACCAAAAACAGTGTACCCTCCATCTAAATGTGGAGTACCCCCAATATCTTCATATAGGTCTTTTTGCGCCTCTGTATATTTTACGCCATTTTTCTCCTCAAAAGCCGGTAAATACTTTCTTGGATACCTTCTACCCTGAACAATATAAAATTGTGATGAAGAACTTTTCTTCTCTGGGTTCACATCATCTCCTTGTCTAGCAGCTGCCAATGCCCCTTTCTTGTGTATATACTTTGGATTTATTTCAGCTGGAACTTTTTTTAAGCTTACATATACATTTTTCATATTTTTAGGCCGAGTATAAGGGTCTCCTGCCTGAATCATAAAATCTTTTATTACTCTATGAAAAAGAATACTATCATAGAAATTATTCTCTGCTAACTTTAAAAAGTTTTCTTTATGTAACTCTGTTTCAGGATACAAGTAAACAATCATTTCTCCTTGCGTAGTAATAATTCTAACCTTTTCTTGCGTAGATGCAGTAAATTGCAGGCTTAAAAAGCTGATTATGAAAACAACGATATACTTCTTCAAAATATAGTTAAATTTGTAAGCTGAAGCTTATCCGATGGGCAAAAGTATGAAAAATATAATCCTTAAATCTCTTCTTGTTTTCCTTATTGGAACTACGGTAGGCTGTAAAAAAGAGAAATCTCCTGAACTTGAAATTACAGTTTTAAATAGTCAGAATAATCCCGTTAGAGGAATTTGGGTTAGAACATCCATTGAAGGCGCCGATTTAGGGATACCAACAGAAAAAGCTATTGATTCGGTTAGAACAGATAATTTTGGCAAAGCATTCTTTGAGTTTGACAATACCATACTTGTAGATGTAAAGGCCTTTTTCGCAAACAGAATCGTACTAGATTCCACAAGCGTGCTATTAGAAACTAAGCGCTTAAGAAGAAGCGAGGATAATTACTACGAAAGGACTTTGAGAATTAATTAAGCTCAAAATAATCTACAATACTAGACTTAATTAAATACTCCTGCTCTTTCACATTTAACTTAGGCAGTTTTTTTGTCGCATTCCAATGGGGCCAATCATCTTGGTCTCTTCCTTGATATTCATAATAACCATAGGGCTCTAAAATGGAGCAAACTGCAACATGCATTACATCAACCTTTTGATCTTTGGTTAGTTTTTCTACCTTTTTACCCAATTCTTGCAGTCCAATTAAAAATAAAATTGCTTGAACATCAAGTTCGTCTTCGAACCTATCATTTAGCTTTGAAAGCAAAGCGTCCCATTTTTTTTGAAATTCAATTTCCATATTCAGCAAAATTAGTGATAGTTTTAACTTGTAAATGGAGATAAGTACATTAGATGTTATTCTAATTATACCCTTAGTATGGGGAGGTTACAAAGGGTTTAAAAGAGGATTAGTTATTGAAATTGCGTCCTTATTAGCCCTGATATTAGGAGTATATGGAGCCTTAAATTTCTCTGAATACACAGCAAAGTACTTAAATTCTCATTTCTCTGTTGACCCATATTGGATGGGAATAGTAAGTTTTACCCTAACTTTTTTAGCTATTGCTATAGGTATTCACTTATTAGCTAAGATAGTTGACAAAACATTAAAATTTGCTGCTCTTGGGATGATAATCCGTCTGAGTGGAATGTTTTTTGGGATGATGAAGTTTGCCATATTTCTGGCAGTGATGCTTTTCATCATCGAAGAATTTAACTCCAGATTCCAATTTTTAGATTCTAGCTGGAATAAAGACTCCTTAATATATTCAGGACTAAGTTGGATTATTGAACCAATCCAAGGATTTTTAAATCAAATTGAATTTCAGGGTATGGACATTAAGCTATAATAGCCGATATTCCGGGTAAATCCTTCCCTTCAAGTAACTCTAATAAAGCACCTCCACCTGTTGAAATGTAGCTAACTTCTTTTCCAAGTCCAAACTTGTTAACTGCTGCTGCCGAGTCTCCTCCTCCTATTAAACTATATGCCCCGTTTTTAGTGCTATCTGCAATTGCTTTGCCAACTGACTTAGTTCCATTTTCAAAGTTTGACATCTCAAATACTCCCATCGGACCATTCCATAGAATAGTTTTAGATTTATGAATCACGTCTGAGAAATCTGCAATAGCTCCCTCTCCTATGTCTAAACCCATATAACCTTCAGGAATATTCATGTTTATGGAACTTATAATTTTTGCATCATTAGCAAACTTATCAGCAACAATTGAATCTTTCGGCAAGTGTAGTTTTACTCCCTTTTCCTCTGCCAATTTTATTATTTTGAGTGCTAAGTCTAATTTATCTTCTTCCACTAAAGAATTCCCAATCTCACCTCCTTGTGCTTTAAAAAAGGTGTAAGACATTCCTCCACCAATAATGAGGTTATCTACTTTGTCTAACATTCTTTCAATCAAAAGAATCTTATCCGAAACTTTTGCGCCACCCATTACAGCTGTAAATGGTCGAGAAGGATTTTCCAAAACTTTACTTACCGCTTTAAGTTCGCTTTCAATCAAATGACCAAAACTTTTGTTTTCAGTACTAAAATAATTAGCAATAATCGCTGTTGAAGCATGAGCTCTGTGAGAGGTTCCAAATGCATCATTAATATAAAAGTCTGCTAAATGCGCTAATTTTTTTGCAAATGCTTCATCTCCTTCTGTTTCTTCATTGTGAAATCTTAAATTTTCCAATAAAAGAACCTCTCCTCTTTTTAAATTAGCAACCGTTTCTTCTACTTCTTTTCCTACACAATCATTTACAAATTGGACTTGAGAACCTAATTCATCGGAAAAATCTTTCACGATATGTTTTAAAGAAAACTTCTCTTGAGGAGAGCCTTTCGGACGACCTAGGTGAGACATTACAATTAGAGACCCTCCATCAGATAAAACCTTTGACAAGGTAGGAATTGCAGCCTTGATTCTTGTATTGTCTGTAATTTCAAACCGATCATTTAATGGCACATTAAAGTCTACCCTAACAATTACCCTTTTATTCTTAAAATTATGCTCGTCGAAGGTTATCATATTTAAATTCTTAAAAAATGAGTGTCAAAATTAAGATAATTTAAATCTTCAAAATAGTATTAGCTGTCTGTGAAAAGCTATTTTTGACATATGTATTTCAGTGAAGTAATTGGACAAGAAGAGCTTAAAGAAAAGCTCGTTCGAATGGTTAAAGAAAGAAGAGTTGGCCATGCATTTTTATTCTTAGGAAAAGCAGGATATGGGACTTTACCTCTTAGTTTAGCTTTTAGTCAATACTTATTGTGTACAGATAAAGGAGAAAATGATTCTTGTGGTAAATGCAGTGCTTGCATTAAATCTGAAAAAATAATCCATCCTGATATTAATTTTTCAATGCCATTTAATAGCAATGAATCCAATTCAAATAATAAAAGTGACAACTTTTTAAGCTTTTGGAGAGAACAAATATTAGAACAGCCTTATTTCGACCTAGGCGACTGGAACAAAAAAATTGGCATAGAAAGAAAGCAAAGCATTATCAATGTAAAAGAGAGTAACAATATTATTCATAAAATGAGTCTCAAGCCATACGAGTCTCATTTGAAAGTAATGTTGATTTGGTCTGCAGAAAAAATGAATAGAGATGCTTCCAACAAGCTCTTAAAACTTATTGAAGAACCAACTAAAAATACGGTTATCATTTTGATTGCAGAAGATAAAGATCAGTTGTTAGATACTATTCTTTCGCGGACATTATTGGTGAGTGTGCCTCCAATAGATGAATTAAACCTTCAAAATTATATTCAGAAAAATTTATCCATTGAGGAACTATCAGCAAAAAAGTTTAGCAAACTGTCCGAAGGTGACATTCTTCAAGCAAATCATCTAATTAACAAAGAAGAGGAAGAGTCCATATTTTTTGAATTAATGGTAAAATGGATGAGAGCCTGCTATGAGGCAAATGTTCCAAAAATTTACGATTGGGTGGAAGAGATATCTTCTTCTTCAAATCATAGAGAAAGGCAAAAGAGGTTCTTAGAGTATCTTCTAGAAATCATGCGGGAGGCTATAATTAGAAGCTACAATCCAGAGAAACTTAAACGGTTTTTCAACGAAGAGGATGCATTTTTAAAAAAGTTTTCTCCATTCATTTTTGGAGATAATATTGCTGAAATTAACGAGTTAATTAATCAAGCACATTACCATATTAATCGAAACGCTTATGCTAAAATAGTTTTTATGGATATGTCCATGCAATTTGCCAATTTGCTAAGGGCCAAAAACCGTACTTTTGTTAGTTAGCATATTTATTTTTAACATTCCGAAAACACAAGTTTTCGTCAATATATTTAAGGGTTATGGGTTGTTCAACTTGCTCCAATAGCGGAGGGGTTCCCAATGGTTGTAAAAGCAATGGAAGCTGTGGAAACGGAGGCTGTAATAAGCTAACTGTTTTTAACTGGCTTGCCAATATGGATTTACCAAGCGGGACTGAATTTAATGGGGTAGAAATCCGTTTTAAAAATGGTAGAAAAGAATTCTATCAAAATGAATTAGGATTCCCTTTATATGAAGGGGATGTAGTAGTTGTGGAAGCTACCACAGGAAAAGATGTCGGAATTGTAAGTTTATCCGGGGAATTAGTTAGGCTTCAAATTCAGAAGAAGTCATTGATGCAAAAGTATGATGACCTAAGTAAGGTAGTTAGAAAAGCAAGTCAAAAAGATATTGATAAATGGCAATCTGGAAGAGCAAAAGAGTCCGACTCTTTGCTGAAGGCAAGGGAAATTGCAAATGAGTTATCTCTCAAGATGAAAATTTCAGATGTTGAATATCAAGGTGATTTAACTAAAGTTACTTTCTATTATACCGCAGAAGAAAGAGTTGATTTTAGAGAATTAATCAAAAGGTATGCTGATGCTTTTAAATGCAGAATTGAAATGAAGCAAATTGGCATGAGACAAGAGGCTGGAAGACTAGGTGGAATTGGTTCTTGCGGAAGAGAACTATGTTGTTCTACATGGTTAACCGACTTTAGATCTGTTTCTACTTCAGCAGCAAGATACCAGCAATTATCGTTGAACCCAAGTAAACTCGCAGGACAGTGTGGTAAACTTAAATGTTGTCTAAACTTTGAACTTGATTTGTATATAGACGAGTTAAAAGCATTTCCGGACACTAAGAAAACTCTAAAAACTAGAAAAGGAGATGCCTTTTTTCAGAAGATGGATATTTTTAGAAAAAAAATGTGGTACTCTTACCAAGATGCCCCAAACGAGTTTATTGAGTTAAGCCTAGAAACGGTAAATGAAATAGTTCAGATAAATAAGAAAGGAGATAAGGTAGACCAATTAGTAAACGAAGCTATTAAAATAGAGGCCAATATGCCTGCCTATGAAAATGTAGTTGGTCAAGACAGTTTAACCAGATTTGACAAGAGGAACAAAAACACGAAAAGAAAGAAAAGGAAGAAAAAAACCAATTCTAAACCATCCTAATTTGAAATACCTAGGTTTCATATTCATTTTGTCCGTATTCGTGAGTTGCAATAGCGATATTGTATATCAGGAAACCCTAAAAATTTCAAATGCCAAATGGAATAGAAATGAGCTGGCTAAATTTAGCTTTGAAATTGAAGACTCTTTATCAAAATATGATCTTTATTTAATGATTAGGCATGCAGGAAACTTTCCATACAAGAACCTATACCTATTTGCTAAAACTTCAGGTCCAAGAGATGTTTTTGCTAAAGATACTGCACAGATGATATTTGCAGATGATAGAGGAAACTGGCTTGGTAAAGGAATAGGCGATATATATGATTATGAATTCAAATTTAAAGAAGAAATTGGGTTCCCATATCAAGGAAAATATGAGATTCAATTGGAACAAGCAATGAGAGATTTTGAAATTGAAGGAGTAACAGATATTGGTATAAAATTAAAGAAATCAATTTCTAGCAATGAGTAAAGAAGCTAATTATAGAAAACTTGTCTTATACTTTTGGCTTATTGTATTAATCCCAATTGGTCTATTCACCCTGCTATTTTATGCAGCAGCAAATTCATGGGCAGGCTTTGATGAATTGCCTTCCTTTGAGCAATTAGAAAATCCAAATAGCAATTTAGCTACAGAAGTTTACACCTCTGATGGAAAAGTCTTAGGGAAATACTTCTATCAAAACCGAGTTAATGTAAGCTATGAAGAGCTATCTCCAAATCTTGTAAATGCTTTAGTTTCTACAGAAGATGAAAGATATTATGCTCACTCTGGAATTGACTTAAGAGGATTAGCAAGAGCGGTTGTAAATTTTGGAAAAAGTGGTGGAGCAAGCACAATTACGCAACAGTTAGCAAAAATGCTCTTTTCAGACTCTCCTAAATCAACCTGGGATAGAATTAAACAGAAACTTCAAGAATGGATTATTGCTGCTCAATTGGAAAGGAGGTACACTAAAGAGGAAATAATTGCAATGTATTTCAATCGATTTGATTTTGTTAATAATGCGGTTGGAATAAAGTCTGCATCTACGGTTTATTTTAACACACAAACAGATAGTCTAAAACTAGAAGAAGCAGCTACTTTGGTTGGAATGTTAAAAAATCCATCTCTCTTTAATCCGCTTAGATTCCCTGATACAACATTACACAGAAGAAATGTAGTTCTTGCTCAAATGCTTCGAAATGAAGCAATTAATAAAAAAGAGTTTGATAGCTTAAGACTTATTCCTTTAGTGTTAGACTACAATAAAGTAGATCATAAAGACGGGATTGCCCCTTATTTTAGAGAAGTTCTTAGAGCTCAATTAAAAACCTTATTCGAAGAGAAAGATAAAGATGGTAATCCTAAGATCAGAAAAGCAGATGGATCTCCTTACGATATTTATAAAGATGGACTCAAGATATACACTACCATTAACTGGAAGATGCAAGAGTACGCTGAATGGGCAGTAAAAGAGCATTTGAGAAACCAATTACAGGATGACTTTTTTAAAGATATTCAAAGAAAGAAAAATGCTCCCTTTGATTATAGAATAAGCAAAAAAGAAGCTGACCAAATATTAAATTCAGCCATGAAGAGAAGTGAGCGTTATCTTATAATGACTGGCAAGCAATGCGCAAATTGCGGAAGAAGAGGAAAATTTTTAGAAGAACATACTGAAAATGGTAGAAGTTTTGTAAGGTGTCTTGCTCCAGATTGTGAACATGAAACAAAAGTTTTTCCAAAAGACTCCATTCAAACAATTTTTGAAAAGAAAGTCCCTATGAAGGTCTTTTCTTGGCAAGGAGAAATTGACACCCTAATGAGTCCATTAGATTCAATCAGATATTACAAAAGTTTTCTTCAAGCAGGTTTAATGTCCATGGATCCTGCTACTGGATATGTTAAAGCATGGGTAGGAGGAATTGATTATGACCACTTTGCTTATGATCACGTAAGACAAGGGAAAAGACAAGTTGGATCCACTTTCAAACCTTTTGTTTATTCTGTAGCAATAGATGAAGGATATTCTCCTTGCTATGAAGTTCCTAATGTACCTGTGGTATTTAAAAAAGGGGAGTTTGGCTTACTCCAAGATTGGGCTCCAAAAAATAGTACGGATGATTATGGGTATAATGTAACTTTAAAATACGGATTAGCCAATTCCATGAATACCATTACTTCTTGGGTGATGAAGCAGTTTGGACCACAAAGAGTAATCGATATGGCTAGAACAATGGGTATTGAATCTCCACTTGATCCTGTACCCGCCCTTTCTTTAGGAGTAGCTGATGTTTCTGTTTTTGAAATGACAGGAGCCTTCTCCACTTTTGCAAATAAAGGAGTGTGGACAGAACCTATATTTCTTACAAGAATTGAAGATAAAGATGGAAATATAATAGCAGAATACATACCCAAAACAAGGGAAGCTCTAAGTGAGCAAAATGCCTATGTTATGTTAGACTTACTTAAGGGAGTTACTTCTTATAATTATAATGCACATAAAGGGAAGAATGTTGGAGGAACAGGAATAAGGCTAAGGTTCCCTAAAACAGACCAAAGGCCATATGGAGGTATTCAAACGCCTATTGCAGGTAAAACTGGTACTACCCAGAATAACTCTGATGGTTGGTTTATTGGAGCTACCCCTGATTTGGTTACAGGAGTTTGGGTTGGTGCTGAAGATAGAAGTGTGAGATTTACGTATACTGCAGATGGGCAAGGAGCAAACACGGCTCTACCTATTTTTGGTTATTACATGAATAAAATCTATGCAGATTCCACATTAAAAATTTCAAAAGAAGATTTTGAAAGACCTGAAAAACCAATTACTATAGAGCTAGATTGTAATAATTACCAATCTGAAAACACCTTCGGGGGAAATTCAGAACCAAATTTTCAATAAAATGAATAAAGTAGTACAAAATGCTGAAGAAGCTATTGAAGGAATAAAAAGCGGAATGACTCTAATGTTAGGTGGGTTTGGCTTATGTGGCATTCCCGAAAAATGTATTGCTGCTTTAGCTGATAAAACTAGCATTAAAGAATTAACCTGTATTTCTAATAATGCTGGGGTAGATGACTTTGGGTTAGGCTTACTTCTCCAAAACAAACAAATTAAAAAAATGATTTCCTCCTATGTTGGAGAAAATGATGAATTTGAGCGTCAGATGTTGAGTGGAGAATTGGAAGTTGAATTAACTCCTCAAGGAACCTTAGCTGAAAAATGCAGAGCAGGAGGAGCAGGTATTCCTGCATTTTATACGCCTGCAGGTTATGGAACTGAAATTGCTGAAGGGAAAGAAACAAGAGAGTATGATGGTAAAATGTACATCTTAGAAAATGCCTTGGTTTCGGATTTTTCTATTGTAAAAGCTTGGAAAGGAGATACAGATGGCAACCTAATATTTAAAGCAACAGCAAGAAATTTTAATCCTGTTATGGCAATGGCAGGGAAAATTACTATCGCTGAGGTAGAAGAATTAGTGAAGCCAGGAGAATTAGATCCAAATGAAATTCATACTCCAGGAATATTTGTGCATCGAATATTTGAAGGTAAGAACTACGAAAAGAGAATAGAACAACGAACTGTTTCAGAATAAATAAAGAACTATGCTAGACAAACACGGAATAGCAAAAAGAATCGCTAAAGAATTAAAAGATGGCTGGTATGTTAATCTAGGGATTGGTATTCCAACATTAGTTGCAAATTATATTCCAGAAGGAATAGAAGTTACCCTTCAATCTGAAAATGGTTTATTGGGAATGGGGCCATTCCCAAAGGATGAAGATGTAGATGCCGACTTAATTAATGCGGGAAAACAAACCATTACTACAAGGCCAGGATCAGTATTCTTTGATTCTGCAACTAGTTTTGCAATGATACGAGCAGGGAAAGTTCAACTAACCGTTTTAGGAGCGATGGAGGTTTCAGAGAATGGGGATATTGCCAATTGGAAAATTCCAGGTAAAATGGTTAAAGGAATGGGTGGTGCTATGGATTTAGTAGCTTCTGCAGAAAACATTATTGTTGCGATGATGCATATGAATAAAGCAGGAGAGTCTAAATTATTAAAAAGATGTTCTTTACCGCTTACAGGTGTTGGTTGTGTAAAAAAGATAGTAACCAATTTAGCAGTTCTTGATGTAGAAGAAAATAGTTTTGTTTTAAGAGAATTAGCTCCCGGTGTAACTATTGAAGATGTAAAAGCTGCTACTGAAGGAAATTTAATAATTGGGGAAGGTATTTCTGAAATAAACGTTTAAGTCATTGAAAAAACTCTCGATACTTATTCCTGCATATAACGAAGGCAGGACAATTCATCTAATTTTAGATAAAGTAAGAGATGTTGTTCTTCCAAATCAAATTAAAAAGGAGATAATTATAGTCAACGATTGCTCTACGGATAATACTGTTGATGCAATAGAAGAATATAAGAAATTAAATAGCAACCTTAATATTCAGCTGCATAATCAAAGTAAGAATAAAGGAAAAGGTGCGGCAATTCATAAAGCTATAAGTTTAGCAACAGGAGAATACCTAATTGTTCAAGATGCAGATCTAGAATATGATCCCAGAGACTACTTCGATTTATTAGAGCCCGTTTTAGGAGGATTTGCCGATGTAGTTTATGGTTCTAGATTTATAGGGAGTAAACCTCATAGAATTCTTTTCTTTTGGCATACCATAGGTAATAAGTTTCTAACCCAGCTTTCCAATATGTTTACCAATTTGAATCTTACAGATATGGAGACATGTTATAAACTAATAAAGACAGATATTGCCCAATCTCTAAAACTAAAAGAAAAAAGATTTGGTTTTGAGCCCGAACTTACAGCAAAACTCGCTCGAATTCCAAACATTAGGATATATGAAGTAGGTATCTCTTATTACGGTAGAACTTACGAAGAAGGGAAAAAAATAGGCTGGAAAGATGGATTTAGAGCAATCTACTGCATTCTTAGATATAGATAATGGTATTTAGCAGTATAATTTTCCTGTTTGGCTTTTTACCTATTTTTCTTATTATTTATCACTTTATAGATCAAAGGTATAAGAACCATTTCGCCTTATTATCTAGTTTATTCTTTTACACTTGGGGGGCACCTAACTTTATTTCAATTGCTATTTTATCAATAGTTGCTGATTTTTTTATTGTTTCCTTTTTATCTAAATCAGAAGGGCGCAATAGACTTTATTTATTATGGAGCTCTATACTTTTAAATCTCAGTTTTCTACTCTATTTTAAATACACCAATTTTTTTATTGATAATTTAAACTCAATCACTAGCCTTTTTAATGGGAGTGAAATTTCTATTGGCACCATTCTTCTTCCAATTGGAATTAGCTTTTATACATTTCAAAAAATTAGTTATTCGGTAGATATCTATCGAAGAATAAAAAACCCTCTCGATAGTATAGTTGATTATACCTTATATATTTTACTCTTCCCACAATTAATAGCAGGACCTATTGTACGTTACAATGAAATTGCTGACCAATTACACAATAGGGACTCCAGAAATTACGATGATAAGATCAATGGATTTTACAGGTTTTCCATTGGATTGGCTAAGAAAGTTTTAATCGCTAATGAATTTGGAATAAAAGCGGATTTTATTTTTTCGCTTTCAACAACTGACTTATCAACATCTGAAGCATGGATTGGTATACTTTGCTATACATTCCAGATATATTTTGACTTCTCAGGATACTCAGATATGGCAATAGGTTTGGGCAGGATGATGGGCTTTAGTTTTCCAGAAAACTTCAATAGTCCGTATTTATCTAAAAATATCTCTGAATTCTGGAGAAGGTGGCACATTACATTAGGAAGTTGGATGAGAGATTACTTATACATACCTCTTGGTGGTAATCAATCCAATAAAAAATGGAGAGTTTATTTTAATTTATGCTTGGTGTTTATTATTTCTGGTTTTTGGCATGGTGCTGCTTGGACCTTTATTTTATGGGGTGCCTTTCATGGAGTATTTTTAATAGCAGACCGTCTTTTCTTAAACCAAATAAGCAAAAAATGGCCATCTTGGATTAAGATAGTTTTGACATTTTTTGTAACAGTTAATGGTTGGGTATTATTTAGGTCGGAAAGCCTTCCTTTTGCAATGGACTTCTACAGAAGTCTTTATACTTTCAATTTCAATAATATTGATACCTATTTAGAAAATAAATTTATAATCATTACAATCATTGCTATAATTATAAGTTTTGGATCTATTTCAAAATTAGTATCTACTAACTATTCCTTGTTTTTATCTAGTGTGAATTTAAGAGTATCCCTAGCAAAAGTAGCATTAAGCATATTTCTAATACTTTTGGCTTCAGCACAGCTAGTAAGCACAACTTTTAACCCATTTATATACTTTAGATTTTAGATTATGAAATATATAAAGAAGGGGCTTTACTTACTTTTGATTTTGTTGCTCATTTTACCTTTAACTCAATTATTATTTCCATTTGTAGAGCTTAAAGATCTTGATGGACACTTTGAACTGGCTTCTAAACCAACCTATGACTTATCTAAGTTTAAAACTGGAGAATACCAAGAAGAATTTGAGTCTTACTTGAAGGACTCCATTGGCTTTCATAATTTTTTTATAAGGCTAAATAATCAACTCAATTACTCTTTATTCAATAAATCAAACGCTAGTGGTATAGTTGAAAAGAATAAAATGCTAATCCCAGAGTCTTATATTAGGAGCACTTTAGGATTGGACTTTAAGGGAGAGAAAAAATTAAGAGAATATGTATCAAGAATAAAAGTAGTTCAAGATAGTTTACAGAAAATGGGCAAGCATTTTATCTATCTTCATATACCGGGTAAAGCCTCCATTTACCCTGAAAATATACCTGACAAGTTTCTAGAAAAGAAGAATGATGAAAATAACTACAATACACTTTTACACTTATTGACCGAATACCAAATTCATCATATTGACTTCTATACATACCTATTATTGAAAAAGAGTCAACTTGAAAGCCAAATATTTGCGAATAATAGTGTGCATTGGTCGGGAAATACTGTTAGTGTTGTTGCAGATACGCTAACCAATTACATTAGGTCTCAATTTAAACTCAATACCCCTTCAATAAAAAGGTTGCAAGGCATAAAAACAGTGAAGGATTATAGATACACTGATTATGATATAGCTAAGTCCATGAATTTATTTTGGAATATTGCAGAGGACACTCTTTATTACCCAAAAATTGAATTCATCTCAAATAATGCAGCTAAACCAAGTTTCTTAGCATGCGGAGATAGCTTTTTTCAAAGTTTCAATGGCTTCTACCCTATTTTAGATTCTGTATTTAGCTCTGAATCGAAGTTTTACTATTACAACAGACTGGTAGATTGGCCAAAAAAATATAAGAAAGTAGGAATAAAGGCTAATGAACTTAACATTGAAATAGAGATTAACCGCACCGATATAGTTATCTTAGAGTCTACAGATGAAAATATTCCACTATTCGGATTTGGATTTATTGATGATCTTTATAATCATTTTACCAACAATAGTATAACAGACTCTAAAAGTTTAAAGAAGTTTGCTGAATTGGAAAAAGTAAAAAATAGAGCTAAAACTATCCACAAAATAGCTGGCTACTCTTATGAAGATATGATATATTCGATTGCTTCTTCTAAAACCAAATCTATTTCTAAGGAAGAGTTTGAAAAGCTGGTTGAACAAAAAAAGCTATCAATTTTAAAAACTCCAAAATGGGTTGCTAGAGTAAAAAAACAAGCAATAGAAAGGAATATAACTTTTGAAGAAAACCTAAGATTAAACGCTGAGTATTCAGCAAAAAAGTCTTTAAACTTATAACTAAAAATAATCAGAAATGGAAAGGATCCTGATTATAATCCCTTGCTTCAATGAAGCAAAAAGGCTACCCACAGAGGAGTACACTTCTTTTTTTAGGGATGAGGAGAATTCTACCATTTCATTCCTGTTTGTTGATGATGGAAGTTCTGATAACACCTTAGAAATACTACATAACTTCAAGAAAAACTATTCTAAAGTTGAAGTTTTGAGCTTAATAAAAAATCAAGGAAAAGCAGAAGCAATAAGAAATGGAGTTCTGCAAGTAAATGAAGTTGATTTTGATTACATAGGCTATTTTGATGCAGATCTAGCAACTCCTTTAAATGAAATTTATCGTTTGATAGAACAAGCTAATAATGAAACAAAGCCCTATTTAATTATTGGCAGTAGGGTAAAGTTAATTGGCTCTACAGATATTCAAAGAAAGCTAAGTAGACATTATATAGGCAGAATATTTGCAACCATAGTTAGCAATATGCTAAAACTGCCAATTTATGATACGCAATGCGGAGCCAAGCTGATAAGAAGTGATATCACTAAAGTAATTTTTAAAGATCCTTTTGTTTCTAAATGGCTTTTTGATGTAGAGTTAATCTTTAGAGTTAAAAGACTTGCTACTATTTCAAAAAGCTCTATTTATGAGGTACCCTTAAAAAAATGGATTCACAAATCTGGGTCAAAAATCAGTCTCTTTTATTATTTAATTGCTCCTATAGATTTGCTTAAAATATATTTTAAATATAGATGCTAGTGTAGCTTCCCTACCAATCTAAAATAATCCTTTAAGCTAGTTTTTAGTGCCTTTTTTAAATTGGGGCTAACTCTCTCTCCCTTTCTTCTAATATATAATTCTCCTTTCGAAGTGATGCATTCCAATAATTTGGCAGCAAAAAGATATTGAGAATAACTATCTATATCCTTTAAGCTTACCTCTTCAATAAAACCTTCTTCTTCATAAAAGAATTTTAGGCCATTTTTAAACTCTATCGTATCAAAATCAAAAATGATATAAGATTCACTCAGAAGCCAATTATGAATGATAGAAAGTGATATCCCATTATTGAGTTCCTCTAATCTCTTTAGCTTATAAATATGATAACGCGAAGAGGAGTCTTCTTCTAAATGATAGTAAAAAGACCTTAGGTTTTTAAAATATAATGATGAGGAAGAAGTTGTGATAAAATCAACCCTTTTTATATCAATACTCTTGGTTTTTGGACCAAAAAAACTAAATAGAACAACCAAAGCAATAACGCTCAGCAACCAATAGCTGAATATTTTTAATAGTGGATTCATTTTTTATTTAACAACTTTCTTCTTTCATTGTTATAAAATGGAAGTATACTTTTGCAATATGAATGTGCTAATAAACTTATTTCTTTTCATAGCAACTTTTTTTGTTATGGAATTTATGGCTTGGTTCTCTCATAAATATGTTATGCATGGCTTTCTGTGGACACTTCATAAAGACCACCATCAACCAGAAAAAGGTTGGTTTGAAAGAAATGATACGTTTTTCATTTTTTATGCTGTTATTAGTACCGGCTTGGTTATGTCTTATTTTGAAGGCCTTTTTCAATACGGTTTGAGCATTGGACTAGGAATTCTAGCCTATGGTATAGCTTATTTTATGGTGCATGATGTTTTTATTCATCAGCGATTAAAATGGTTTAAAAAAACAGATAACATCTATTTTAGAGCTATTAGAAAAGCGCATAAAGTACATCATAAGCATTTAGGAAAAGAAGATGGAGAATGTTTCGGAATGCTTTTAGTTCCCTTCAAGTTCTTTAAAGAAGCTGCAAAGGCTAAACAGTAATTGTACCTTCTTGGTCATCACCAAAGACCATAGCAGATTGAATTTCAAATCTTTTAGCACTTAAAAGACAAAGTAGGGCATCATAATGGTGCCAAGTTGTAACTTCTTCCACCTTAAAACTAAAGCCACTCTTATCTTTTAAGAGCTCACATAAATAAGGAATATCTTCCGTTTTCTTTTTATATCCGTGCTCTTTTAGCTTAAGAACATCTGCTAGTTTTGATGGATATGTTTCTACCATTTTCACTCCTAATGACTCAACTTCTTGACTCAACCTCATGGCTCTAGCCGTTAATCCTCCTAAAAACATAGGCGACATCGCTCCTGTTGCTTGATCCGCCTTTCTATAAAAATAATTCCCGTCTCCATTTGGCTTTGAATAAACACTTGGAAGGGAAAGTGGGGCATCTATATAAGCTAACCAGATATCTTTATTTTCTTTTATAAAGTCTAAAATAAATTTATCTGCATCTTCATTTTTCTTGGAAGCAAATAAATCAACTTTATTGTGGTCATACATTCTAGCAATAACAGTAGTGCCTGCTTTTTTTGAACCAAAGTCTATTCCTATGATCATAATTCTTGATTTGGATTAGAGAAACAATAAAAAGGATAAAAATGTTTGTCTTAAGGTTTAATCTAAGCGAGCTGCAACTACAAATGGAGATTTAAAAACCTCCTTATTCCCCTCTAGATCAAATACTTCAAAAAATAAAATATAAATCCCTACCCTAGCTTTTTGGTTATTATCATCTAGGCCATCCCAGGAGAAGATACCCGCATTACCTATACTTACGTTATTAACTAAGTCTTTCACTAACCTCCCTTGCTCATCATAAATATCTATGTTGACAACATTCGAAGAAGAACTGAAACTATAATTAATATTTAACACATCTTGGTATCCATCATTATCTGGAGAAATAGTTTTGGGCTCAATAGAAATCGTACCATCAAATTTTGAACTTTTAAACTTCTGAGAATTTTCAAAGCCAGGCGTTGCAAAACCAACAGAAGCAGCAGCTGATTGAAAGTTACTACGATCATCACTTGGCCTAGCAGGATCTAATCTTTCTAAAGAAACTCCTTCATTATCCACAAGCAATGAGAAATGCATATCTTCTGAATAGCCTACTTCATCAATAATTTTCTTGTTCTTATTGAATAAATAAACTACCCCATTGTCATCATTATAAGAAGGCAAATCCTCTATTTGAATAAAAACTTTAGAAACCGAATTGGGGTACTCAGAAACAATATTTTCTATGTCTTCTGTAATAACAACATACTGATTAGGTAACATTATAAATGACTCACTAACAATATCCTTGAGGTTAGTAGTATCCTCGTTAGCTATCAACCAATTTTTTAAATCTAAAACTTTATCTGACCTATTATAAAATTCTACAAAGTCGAAGCCGGAAGGTCTTGGATTAAAAAGGATTTCATTTATAACTATATCCCCAGCATCTTCTTTCTGGGCTAAGGCAAATCTAATTTCATTAGGAATTATTAAATTTTGGTAACAATCGTAAAGCAGATTAATTGAAAGACGACTTATTTCGCCGGAATCAAGTGGTGTACTGAGAAGTACTAATAATGTATTGGGTGTGCTTCCTTGGAAGTTAATTGATGAAACACCAACTAGATTATCGATGGAAATTATTGCTGTATTAATGGATGACGAATCAATTGGTTTATTGAAAAGTAGGGAGATGCTATCACTTGAAATTACTGAGATAGATTCTAAAATAAAGCTTGTTGTATCTCCAATTGTATCATACACGCTATTTATTTGCCCGGGGGTGCCCCCAATTAAGGCAACGGAAGCGGCATAATTTATACTTCCAGGACAATTAGAATTTGGATTAATTGCTTCAATAGTCCAACCCCCATCTCTTTTGGTATTATCCTTATACCAATCCAAATTAAAATCCACCTTAGAAATAATGTTGTTAAATGGGTTTGCTAATTCTATTTTATCTTCTGAATTATTTAGGACAGGGAAAGAATTAACTCCTAAGGTATTTCCATAAACCTCAAAATCATTCTCATCGGCTTGACTGCAAAGAATAACATACTCTTTTGGCCGAAGAATAAAAGAATCTAGTTCTGCAGTAGAACTTGCATCTGATAATTTCCAATTTTTTAGATTAAAAAATTTGTCAGACCTATTGTAAAGTTCTACAAATTCAGCTTCGGGTAAACCATTAGAAGGACTAACATCTGGGTAAAATTCGTTGATAATAATATCGCCTTGCATTGCAGTTTCAAATGCTAAATACACAAATTTTAAAGTGTCTTCTTGCATACTATTTGCAGACGTGTCCCTAACATTCTTTACAATCAATTGATTTTCAAATCCATTAGTGAAGTTGTTTCTAAAGTCAAGCTTTATTTTATTCTGATCAGCTGTTTCAAAGGTTAAAGTATCTGCTATTTCTTGACCAAAATTTAAAGAGTAATTTGAATCTAAAAGAGCAGTTAATGGATCTAACTTTTCATTAAATGAGAGAATTATTGAATTTTCATCTAAGAGCTCTAGTGAATTTATTTGAGGAGGGATAGTATCAATTGGAGGAGAATTAAATACATTAAAGTCATCAAAAAAGAATTTATCATTCCTTGTTGAAGTATGGATGCATTTAACACCAAAATAGCTTGATGTTTTGTATGTAGTATCTATAACAATTGGACCTTCCAAAAGATAATTACCATTCAAATCTCTGTCAATAAATAAAGACCATGAGCCATCTATATCTCTAAATACTTTAATGTTCAATTCTACTGAAGTAGTTCCTGCTATGCTATCTGTTCCGTCTATTATTTTTACTGAAGCAGAAGTACTATCACTTCGATATAAACTTATGTCATCTGCACTGCCACTAATACCTCCAATTTTTAAAAAATAGCCCTTTACACTTCCATTAAGATTAGAGCTATCAGAACTAAGGTATACTTCGGCATAATTAGAAGCAGAGGGAGCAAAATCTAATTTTACATAAAACTCCCAAGTAGTAGAATCTATAGCTGAAGAAGCAGTTGCTAAATAAGCAGGAGAATTGGGAGGGTTATTATTTAGTTGAAGTTGGTTATTTGTATTGACAACAAATTTTGAAGTTTCTCCAATCCAAATGGGAGAATTTGTAAAGTTTCCATCATCAAAACCATCATTGAACCCATTTTGTCCACATACTGCTGAAAAAGCAATGGAAAGCAAATAAAAAAGAATTTTTTTCAATTTTCTCTACAGTTACTCTATTTAATAAATTCAATTTAGGTAAAAAAATTTATCTACAATAAACTAGTTATCAGATCGATAAAATAATTCATTCGATTGAGAGTCAAAAAATGCAATCAATCCATACTCAGAATTGTAATACATTTCGTTTATTCCTGATACTCTATCTTCTCTTCTTGAAAAAATAACATCATTATAATTTTTTATAGGAGTTGTAAAACTTGATAATAGAGTATCCGAAAAGCCTATTTCATTTATATTCCCATTGATTGCATTATAATTGAAAAAATGATTGAATCCAAAAAAATGATTGTATGCTTGAACAGAATCATTATTGTATTTATCATAGACATATTCAAGATAGAATGAAAACTCTTGCTCTGCAATGAATGTGTAAGTACAATCCTTTCTAATAGCCGAGTCTCCTATAAATTCAATCCAACTGCTTCTTCTTGTTGTTTCATAAAACTTTTTTATGGGTGGGTCACATTTATAAATCCTTTTTGAATATGGCCTTTCGCACTCAGGACATGTACACCCTCCGGCAAACAAATAATAACATTCTTCTATACTGGCGGAAGTACTATAACTTTCGCTAAAGTTAAATACGAAGGAACTATCGATACCATTAGTAAAAACCAATTGATTTTTCCCATATGTAGGGGAAGACCTTATTGTTTGCATTTTAACTCCTCTACATTCAACTGTTTCATCACATTCACAGGATATGAGAAATAGCAAAGAAATCAATATATAAAGCCTTAAAAGCATATCCCTAAAGTAATTGAATGTAATTTTTATTCTATTAAGATAGAGTTAAATAAAAGGAAAGATGGAGTTAAATAAAAGGATATGCAATCAAGAAAGAATAGTATAATTTTGACTAAAAATTAAATCTTGATGAAAATTGCAATAGTAGGCGCTACAGGTCTTGTAGGAACTGAGATGATAAATGGATTAATAAGAAGAAATTTTCCATTTACAGAGTTACTTTTAGTTGCCTCTGAAAAATCGGTTGGGAAGAAAATAAATATACATGGAAAGGAGCATACTATTATTAGAATGGAAGAGGCTATTGCAGCTAAAGCAGATATTGCACTATTTTCTGCCGGAGGCTCTACTTCATTAGAATATGCAGAAAAATTTGCTAAGGCAGGCACTAGGGTTATTGATAACTCTTCTGCATGGAGAATGGACCCTAATAAGAAACTAATCATTCCTGAAATTAATGGAGATTCCTTAACTGCAAAAGACTTTATTATTGCTAACCCAAATTGCTCTACCATCCAAATGTTAGTTGCATTGGCACCTTTACATCAAAGGTTTCATATCAATAGATTGATTGTTTCAACCTACCAGTCTATTACCGGAACAGGAGTAAAAGCGGTTCAACAACTAGAGGATGAGATAAAAGGAATAGATGGCGAAAAGGCTTACCCTCATCCTATTCATAAAAATTGCATTCCTCAGTGCGACGATTTTACCGAAAACGGCTATACTAAAGAGGAAATGAAATTGGTGAATGAAAGTCAAAAAATATTAGCAGAGCCAAACTTAAAGGTTAGTGCAACTGCTGTAAGAGTTCCTGTGGTGGGTGGGCACTCAGAGTCTATCAATGTAAGTTTTGACAAACCATTTAAGCTAAATGATATAAAATCAATTCTAGAGGAGGCAGCTGGTGTTCAAGTTGTTGACGATCCTTCTAATAATATCTACCCAATGCCTATTAATTCACACCAAAAAGATGAGGTTTTTGTTGGCAGAATTAGAGAAGACTTTAGTTTTCCAAACTCTTTAAATTTATGGGTTGTTGCAGATAATCTTAGAAAAGGTGCAGCAACTAATGCTATCCAAATTGCAGAAAAGCTTATCGAAAAGAATTTCGTTAAATAAGAATCCAATTCCTTTTAATTTAAAAGGATTAATTTTAGGTGGCAGGGCAACGAATTTATTTCTGAGGTTGTCTATAAGATAGTATCTGCCACTATATGGATGAAAAAGAACTCATAAAAGCTTGTATTGATGAGAAGAAGTCTGCTCAAAAGTACCTCTATGACCGTTTTTCATCTAGTATGTATTTTGTATGTCTCAGATATGCGAGACATGAATTAGAGGCTCAAGACATTCTTCAAGATGGTTTTATTAAAGTTTTTGATCATATTGCCCAATTCAAGTTTCAAGGCTCTTTAGAAGGATGGATTAAAAGAATTATGATTAATACAGCGCTTAATCATATAAGAAAAGCAAGCTTTAAAAATGAACAAATTGGCATAGAAGACTACCAAGACAAGGTGGTTAATTCTAAGGCCATAAGCAATATGTCCGAAAAAGAATTACTTGATGCAATTCAGCAAATGCCAGATGGCTACAGGGTAGTTTTTAATTTATATGTGGTAGAAGGATATAGTCATAAAGAGATTGGGGAAATGCTCAAAATAACAGAAAGCACTTCCAGGTCTCAATTGGCAAAATCTAGAAAGTGGATGCAAAAGGTATTGAACTATTTAAAAATTAGTAAAAATGTCTAATGAGATGAGGGAATATGATGCTCTTGTTAGAGAGAAGTTGAAGGAGAAGAAAGTTACTCCTCCACCTGCGGTATGGGAAAATATTCAAAGGAAACGCTCTTTTGGACACAAAGTAGCAGTAAAAATTGCCTCTAATTGGAGAACTTTTGGAACATTAGTTTTATTAGCATTCCTAGGTAGTAGCACTTTATTTTTTGCAGAGCCAAAGCAAGTTGACACTTCAAATCCATTCACTTCTATACAAGCAGACCAACAACCTTCAACTTTCAATACTAAAGTTGAAGTTCAAAACAACTTTATTTCAGAATCAATTAATCAAAGCAAAAATGTTCAACAAAAAAGCTCTATAAATTTTGATGATAATTTGTTACCAGACTTCTCTATGGTAGCCTCAGAATATGGTTCGGGTTTTGGTAAACCATTAAACTTTGACTACCATGTGTCGTCTTTAATAGAACAGATTGATAACTGGGAAAATGGTAAGTCTGCTTCAGCAATTCGTTTTAATAAAATAGACTATGCTCCTGAATTAGGAGTGCAGCCAAGCATTGTTGTTAAAACTGCAGCTATACCTAGAGAAGAATATGATTATGTTATTCCTGAAGCAGAAAAGAAGACTTTTTGGGAAAGAAGCTCTCTTATTCTATCGCTAACACCGCAAACAATTAACAAAACCATTTCTCCCGGTTTTAGCCTTTCTACAGAGGAAATAATGAAAAGGAAAGCATCAGAAAAAACTCGCTTAGCCTATAGTGTAGGAGCGAACTTTAGATATGAATTAAAAAATCATCAATTCGTTGAAAGTGGAATAATGTATACTTCGATCTATGAAGAAGTACATCTAGAAGGCGAGAAACAATTCTCAAATAATTACAATTTCATCGAAATTCCTTTGCTATTTGGCTATCAAGATCGAGAGGCTAAATGGGGTTGGTTTGTAAAAGGTGGATTGGGTATTCAAATATTGAATTTATATGACGGTTATATTTTCAAACAAGAAACTATTGAAGAAATAGGGACAAATGGACAAGAGGGACCCCTTTATAGGATGAGCGCCTCTAATGCGTTAAATGGTATCATTAATCCAGATCATCAGCTTAAAAACCAGCAGATAAGAGATGAAGTATATGATTTAGGAACTGATGAGAACCCTTATAAAACGGCTGGAGTTATTAATCTTCATCTTGCAACTGGTCTAATTTATTATTGTGGAGAAAAAACAAGTCTATTTGCTAGTCCTTACTACAGAAGAAATATAAATTCTATAAGCAAATCAGATGCCTTATTTAGAGAGCATATTAGCCTAATGGGAATTTCTTTTGGTACTCAGGTAAAATTTTAATCCTGAAAAAAGTTTCTATGAAATAACAGTAGAGAAACTACTCCACAAGTAATTGCAGAATCTGCAATATTAAAAACTGGTCTAAAAAAAATAAAGTATTCATTTCCCCAAAAAGGAACCCAATCTGGTAAAAACCCTTCATACAATGGGAAATAAAGCATATCTACTACTTTGCCAAATAAGAAAGAAGAATATCCCCCTTCTTGAGGAAGAAATGTAGCTACTTGATAATAACTATCATTAAAAATCATTCCGTAAAAAGCACTATCAATTATATTGCCAACAGCACCAGCAAAAATCAAAGAACCGCTGACCATCAAACCTAAAGAAGCTCCTTTTTTTGGCAATGAAAAGAGATACCAGCCAATCAAACTAACAGCAACTATTCGAAATAAACTAAGGAAAAGTTTGCCATATTCTCCTGCGAATTCCATTCCGAAAGCCATTCCATTATTCTCTGTAAAATGAATAATAAACCAATCTCCAAGAATTGGAATTTCTTCTGAAATCTCCATATTGGTTTTTACCCAAAACTTAGAGCCTTGATCAATAATTAATACCAATAAAATGATAATAACTGACCAGATGTATGGTGAGGAGAGCTTTTTCTCCGTAGTCATTGGCAGAATTATTTCTGAGCTTCCTTTGCTTCTATTGAAAGCGTAGCGTGAGGCACTGCTCTTAATCTTTCTTTAGGAATTAACTTCCCTGTAACACGGCAAACACCATATGTTTTATTGCTAATTCTAGTAAGAGCATTTTCTAGATGGGTGATAAATTTTTCTTGTCTCAAAGCTAACTGAGACATCTCTTCTCTAGATAATGTTTCTGAACCATCTTCCATCATTTTAAATGAAGGAGAAGTATCATCTGTACCATGATCATCCTTATGCGATAATGAGCCTCTTAAACCCTCGAGGTCTATTCTAGCCTCTTTTAATTTGCCATCAATCAAATCTTTAAATTCTTTTAATTCTTCGTCGTTGTATCTTTCTTTTTCTGCCATAATATTAATTTTTAGCTAGCTCAATACTTGCGAAAGTAATAAGCTCTGCATCTATTTCTATTTTGTATTCCTTCTTCTCAATTACCTCAACTAACTCTAAGGTGTTAGCCAATGTTTCTGAACAAATATAATCTTTATTGTTTAGGATTGCAGCATCCAATTTGTCTTCTGATTCTAACTTTAAATCTATCTTGTCTGTTACTTCTAAACCTTTTTCCTTTCTAAAGTTTTGCACTCTATTCACTACTTCTCTAGCAATTCCTTCTTCTTGCAATTCTTTAGAAATGGTCTTATCTAGGGCTACAGTATATTTTCCTTCTGATGCCATTAGCCATCCCGGAATATCTTCCGAAAGAATTTCAACGTCTTCAATACTAAGATCAGATTTGGTTCCATCAATCTCGATTTCTAGCTTACCTTCTTGCTCCATCTTAGCAATTTCTTCTTGACCTAAATCATTCACAAAATTTGCTACTAGCTTCATGTTTTTACCAAACTTAGGGCCTAGTTGCTTAAAGTTGGGTTTGATAGTTTTTACTAAAATTCCACTAGTATCTTCTAAATATTCCAGCTCTTTTACGTTCACTTCTGAAAGAATCAAAGACTCCACCTCCTTCAATTGCGTTTTAAACTCAGGATTCAAAACAGGAACCATTATTTTCTGTAATGGCTGCCTAACCTTTATAGATTCTTTCTTTCTCAATCCTAAAACCAATGACGATATCTTTTGAGCAATTTCCATTCTACTTTCCAAACCCTTATTGATCGCAGTTTCACTTACTTCCGGGAATTTTGCTAAATGGATAGATTCAAAACTTTCTTTACCACTTACTTTTGTTAAGTTTTGATACAGCTCATCGGTAAAGAAAGGGGAAATAGGGGCACTCAATTTAGCTACTCCCAATAAACAATCGAATAAAGTTTGATAGGCAGCTATTTTGTCTTCCGTGTAGTCTCCTTTCCAAAATCTTCTTCTACATAAACGCACATACCAATTACTCAAGTGGTCTATCGTAAATTCTTGAATTGCTCTAGCAGCTTTAGTGGGTTCGTAAGTATTGTATAGTTCTTGAACCTCTTTCACCAAGGAATTGTATTTAGAAATAATCCATTGATCAATTTCAGCTCTCTTTTCTAATGGAATTGAATCTTCTTTATATTCGAAACCATCTACATTAGCATAGAGAGCAAAGAAATTATAAGTATTGTAAAGCGTTCCAAAGAATTTCCTTTGCACCTCCACAATACCCTCTTCATCAAACTTTAAATTATCCCAAGGCTGAGCATTGGAGATCATATACCATCGAGTAGCGTCTGCTCCATACTTTTCGATAGTTTTAAATGGATCTACGGCATTACCTAATCTTTTAGACATCTTTTGACCTGTTTTGTCTAAAACTAAGCCGTTCGATACTACATTTTTAAACGCAATGGAATCGAAACACATAGTTGCAATAGCATGCAAAGTAAAAAACCAGCCTCTTGTTTGATCTACTCCCTCCGCAATAAAGTCTGCAGGATAGAATTTATTTTCATCGATTAACTTTTTATTTTCAAATGGGTAGTGCCATTGAGCATAAGGCATAGAACCAGAGTCAAACCAAACATCTATTAAATCGGTTTCTCTCTTCATTGGTTTCCCAGAAGGAGAAACTAAAATAATCTCATCCACAAACGGACGATGAAAATCAAATGTCAAATAATTATCTTGGCTAAAGTTTCCTGCTTCAAATTCTTTCAATGGGTTTACTTGCATAAAGCCCTTTTCAACAGCCTTATCACATGCTGTTTTTAATTCTTCAGCAGACCCAATGCAAACTTGCTCCTCTCTGTCTTCCGTAACCCAAATAGGAATTGGAATTCCCCAATACCTAGACCTAGATAAATTCCAATCTTGTAAATTTTCTAACCAATTTCCAAATCTACCTTTACCAGTGCTTTCTGGTTTCCAATTAATTTTTAAGTTGTTGGCTATCAATTTATCTTTTACAGCAGTCGTTTTAATAAACCAAGAATCTAAGGGAAAATACAAAATAGGCTTGTCTGTTCTCCAACAATGCGGATAACTGTGTTCGTATTTCTGAACGTCAAATGCTCTATTTGCTTCTTTTAATTTTATAGAAATTCTTACATCAATGGACCTGTAATCTTCTCCTTTATCTTCCTCTTTTAAGTATTGCTCCTTGACATATTCTCCTGCAAAGTCGGTTACTTCAGATGTAAATTTACCTTGTGCATCAACCAAATGAAGTGCTCCTATTCCATTCACCTTTGCTACCATAAAGTCATCTGAACCGTAGCTTGGTGCCAAATGAACAATTCCAGTACCATCTTCTGTGGTAACAAAATCTCCAGCAATAACTCTAAATGCATCTCCTTCCTCAGGCTGCTTGTATTGCATTAACTGCTCGTACCTCAGGCCAACTAAATCTTCTCCTTTTATACTTTCTACAATCTGGTAAGGAATAATTTTATCTCCTTTTTTATAATCTGTAAGAGGAATATTAGCTCCTTTAGGATTGAACCATTTGCCCAATAAATCTTTGGCAAGAATTACAGTAATAGGTTCAAAAGTGTATTTATTAAAGGTTTTTACTTTAATATATTCTATCTTCTTTCCAACTCCTAAAGCTGTATTAGATGGCAAAGTCCATGGAGTAGTTGTCCAAGCGATAAAAAACAAATCTCCATTTAAATCATTAAACAAGAAATTTGAATTTTCATTCTTTAGCACCTTAAACATGGCAACAGCAGAAGTATCTTTCACCATTTTATAGGTACCCGGTTGGTTAAGCTCATGAGAACTCAAACCAGTTCCAGCTGCTGGTGAATAAGGCTGTATGGTATATCCTTTATAAATTAAGCCTTTGTTATATAAATCCTTTAATAAATACCAGACAGATTCAATGTATTTGTTATCGTAGGTCACATAAGGGTTGTCCATATCTACCCAATAACCCATCTTTTGGGTTAAGTCGTTCCAAACATCTGTGTAACGCATTACTGCTTCTTTACACTTTGCATTGTATTCTTCTACAGAAATCGATTTGCCTATATCTTCTTTAGTAATTCCTAATTCTTTCTCTACACCCAATTCTACAGGAAGTCCATGGGTATCCCAACCTGCTTTGCGCTTTACTTGAAAGCCTTCCATGGTTTTAAAGCGACAGAAAATATCTTTGATAGCTCTTGCCATCACATGGTGAATACCAGGCAGCCCATTTGCAGAAGGAGGACCTTCATAAAATACGTATGCAGGATTACCTTCTTTGGAACGGATACTTTTTTCAAAAATATCATCTTCTTTCCACTGCTTTAGGATTTGTTTTCCTATGGCAGAAAGATCTAGTTGTTTGTATTCTTTATATCTCGACATTTCAGGCGCTTGGGGCTAAAATTAGGTGAGCGAAATTACGAATTCTTACTTAGTTGCATGTAGACTCAAACCAGTGAAAATATTTCATAATATAAGATTAACCTCTTTAGAAAAATTTAATACTTGGATAACCCAAATTCTACTTAATCATAAGTTATGGATAAAATGAGGAGTAGACTAAGTTAACCTTCTCCAAATACTTTAGCTATTCAAATTTTAAACTAAAAAAAAAGAATATTATGAAAAGATTTTACGCATTTCTTCTAAGTTTTATTGCCTTAGGAGCGGTGGCTCAAAACACTTTCTATACCCAATCGTTTGAAACAACTACGGGTTACAGCTTTCCAAATGGATCTGGCGTTGGAACAAACACACAAGACTTTTTTGATAGAACAGATTCTGCAGGAGCTCCACCACAAGAAATATTCACTTACAACTCTTTTGATGGTAGCTTTTTCATTGCTGCTGAAGACATTGATGGAGCTATTGCTTCTTCTGTAGGAGAAGTTTATATTGATAATATTAATATCTCAGGCAGAAGTTCATTACAGTTTACTGCTGCCTTTGCTTCTGGAACTAACATTGATATCGATGAGCTAGGAGACTCTATTTCTGTTGCAGTAAGAATTGACAATGGAAATTGGTTTGTGATTGGCAGGTTTGAAGCAGACTCTTCAACTTTTACGAGTACTTCAGGCCCTTTTAATGGCCAATTTGCTGAAGACACCAATGGAGACGGTTATGGAGATGGCACTAGATTAGATGGCACTTTTACAGATTTTAGTTGGGCAATTCCAGGGTCAGGAGATTCTTTAGACATTAGGATACGTATTAATTTAGATGCTGGTGATGAAGAAGCTGCTTTTGATAACATTCGAATTTCAGGTAACTCAACCACTAGCTCCTCAAACTATAAATTGCAAATACTACATGCTTCTGATTTAGAAGGAGGCGTTGATGCTATTACTAGAGCTAAATTTTTTGCTGCTATTGTAGATACTTTAGAAGAAGAATATGCAAATTCTATTACTGTTTCAGCTGGAGACAACTACATTCCAGGTCCATTTTTTAATGCAGCAGGAGATTTGGCTACATTTAGAACTGGTGGAGTGTTCAATAATGTTTACAATAGACATTTTGGAGTTACCTCTTATGACGGATTAAGAGAAGCGCCCGGTAGAGCAGACATTACAATAATGAATATCATTGGTTTTGATGCTTCAGCAATGGGAAACCACGAATTTGATGCAGGTTTAGATGCCATAGAGCAAATAATTGAAGAGGATTTTAGAACACCAAATGGCCCGGCAGCTGACAGATGGACAGGTGCTCAATTCCCATATCTAAGCTCTAATTTAGACTTTAGTGCAAGTGGAGACCTAGGAAACTTATTTTCCCAATCAGTAAAAGAAAATACAGAGTTTGTTTCAGGACCTAATGAATCAACAATAGGCAATGCTTCTATCAGTAAAATAGCTGCTGCAACCTATATAAGCAGAGGTGGAGAAAAAATAGGGATTATTGGTGCAACTACCCCTTTACTAACCTCTATTTCATCCCCTGAAGAAGTTACTGTTCAAGGGCCAACTTCAAATGATATGGTTCAATTGGCCACAGAAATTCAACCTTGGATAGATTCATTAGCTAATAATCATGGCATCAACAAAATTATACTACTAACACATTTGCAGCAAATTCAGTTGGAAGAGCAGTTAGCAGGTCTTTTGAGTGGTGTGGATATTATTGTTGCCGGCGGTTCGGACGCTATCTTGGCAAATAATCAGCGTTTAGCTTCTGGTGCAACTATTTATAAATCTTATCCAATATTAACTCCTAATGCCGATAGTGATACTTGTGCTATTGTTAGTACAGATGGTGAGTATAGTTATGTAGGTCGATTGGTTGCAGAATTCGACTCAAGTGGTGTTTTGATTCCATCTTCGATCAATCCGACAGAAAGCGGGCCATACATAGCTGACTCTATAACTGTGGGTAACGTTTGGGGTAACTACAGCAGTGCTTTTGCAAATCCAAATGGTAAAGCAGCACTAGTTGATTCTGTTACTACTGCCGTTAGTAGTGTTGTAATTGCAAAAGATGGTAATATTCTAGGAAAATCTGATGTTTATCTGAATGGAGAAAGAGCTTCTGTTAGAACAGAAGAAACTAACTTAGGTAACTTAAGTGCAGATGCTAACTTAGCAGAAGCTCAAAAAGTTGACCCTACTGTAAAAGTTTCTATCAAAAATGGTGGTGGCATAAGAGCAGCAATTGGAGAAGTAAGAGAAGTTTCCCCGGCTGTTTATGAATTCTTACCTCCTCAAGCCAACCCACTTTCAGGTAAACTAGATGGAGAGATAAGTCAATTAGATATTGAAAACTCATTGAGGTTTAATAATCTTTTATCTACACTTGATTTAACAGCTACAGGTTTAAAAGCAATCTTAGAGCATGGGGTTGCAGCTACAGCTCCGGGGCAAACACCTGGGCAATTTGCTCAAGTAGGAGGCATTCAATTCTCTTATGATTCTTCTAAAGCTGCAGGAAGCAGAATTCAGAGTGCTGTAATTATTGACTTAAATGGAACTGTTACTGATACTTTAGTAAAAAGTGGAGCCGTTTTCGGAAATCCTAATAGAGTTATTAGGGCTGTTACCTTAAACTTTTTAGCAGGAGGTGGAGATAGTTATCCATTTAATACTTTAGGCTCAAATAGAGTTGACTTAGATACTGTTTCAACATTAGGAGCAGGAGCTTCAACATTTGCTCCAGCAGGTTCTGAGCAAGATGCTTTAGCAGAATATCTTCTAGCTAATTATACTATCAATCCATACAATAATGAAGATACCGAAATTGAATTAGATACAAGAATTCAAAACTTAGGTGCAAGAGCAGATAATTTATTTGGAACTGCAGTAAAATTTGCTGAGTCAAGAGTAACCGTAGGAGAAGCAGTTGGAACTATCAGTATAAAAATACCATATAATAACGCTAGTGACTCTAATCAAATAATAAGTGTTGCTGCTTTAAGCATTAGTACAGCTGATGGTAACGATTATAGCCTTGCTTCTTCTAGCGATACTGCTTTTGCAAATACTAGCGACACCATTACTATTGTAACCACAATTGTTAATGATAATTTGAGTGAAAATGATGAAATTATCTTTATGGAAATTCAAGAAAGCTTGAATTATTTCTTCGAAGATGAAGAAGATCAGTACACGATTGTATTTATTCAAGACAATGACAATTTTGGACCAACAGCTACTGAGACTATTAAGTTAAATGCTCTAACAAGCTATCAAGGATTAGTGAACGCAGGTAGCACAGAAATAATTGATTACGACCCCGTTTCTCAGAGGTTGTTCGTAACCAATGCTACTAATGATCGTTTTGAAATTCTTGATTTTAGTAATCCAAATGCCATTAGCAGAATTGACTCTATAGACATTTCAAACTTTGGTGCAATCAATAGTTTAAGCGTTTATTCAGGAGGAACAAGTCCTGTAATTGCAGTAGCCATAGAAGACTCTACAACTATGGGAGCTGGAACTGTGGCTTTCTATGATACAAGTGGAACTTTTATAAGTAGTGTTAAAGTTGGTGTTTTACCCGATATGGTAACATTTACTCCTAATGGGAATAAAGTAGTTGTAGCTTGTGAAGGAGAGCCTAGCGATGATTACACTATGGATCCTGAAGGTTCTATTGCTATTATTGATGTTTCAGGCGGTATAGCAAATTTAACTAACAGCAATGTAACTATTCTTGATTTCACTTCTTTCAACAGCCAAGAAGCAGCTTTAAAAGCACAAGGAGTAAGAATATTTGGCCCCGGAGCTACTGTAGCTCAAGATATGGAGCCAGAATATGTTACCATTTCTTCAGATAACACAACTGCTTATGTTGCTTGCCAAGAAAATAACGCTTTAGTAGTAGTAAACTTAACTACAAACAGCATTAGCTCTATTTTACCTTTAGGCTGGAAGGACCACTCCCTAGCAGGCAATGGTTTAGATAGCGATAGAAGAAGTGGTGAGATTACGATTGCTCAAGCGCCTTTTAGAGGTTTCTACATGCCAGATGCAATAGCAAACTATACCGTTGGTGGCATAAATTATATAGTTTCGGCAAATGAAGGAGATAGCAGAGATTATAATGGCTTTAGCGAAGAAGATCGATTAGATGACCTTGTATTAGATGCTGACAGTTTCCCTTATGCAGAACAATTATTTGAAGCATATGGAGATATCAACGTTACTCTAGCCAATGGAGATATTGATAATGATGGAGAATATGAGCATATTTATACCTACGGTGCAAGATCTTTCTCTATCTGGAATGGAACTACAGGCGCTCTAGTATATGATAGCGGAGATGATTTTGAGTACATTATTAGAAATCACCCAGAATACTTTAAATTGTTTAATGTAACGGATGATGATAATGTAATTAAAAATAGAAGTGACGATAAAGGACCAGAGCCAGAAGCCGTGGTAGTTGCCAATATTAATAGCAGAGAGTATGCCTTTGTTGGAATGGAAAGAGCTGGTGGCGTAATGGTATATGATGTTACTAATCCAAACTCTCCAATATTTGTGGACATTAATATACCAAGAGACACAGCAGATGGAAGTGGAGATCAAGCTCCTGAAGGATTAGTATTTATTTCTAAAGCAGATAGCCCAACGAACAAAATGTATTTAATTGCAGCGTGCGAGGAGAGTAATACATTGAGTGTATGGGAAGTAAATGATACCTTGGTTGGTTTAGCGGAAAATAAAGAGAAGATTTCTAACTTAAATGTATTTCCTAATCCTGCTAATGATCGAGTAATTGTTTCAGCTGATGAGCAAATTGAAATGATTGAAATATATGATTTGAGCGGAAGAGCTGTTCAAATTATAGAAAAACCAAATCAAATACAAATAATAAATGTGACTTCCCTCTCTCCAAATATGTATTTACTAAGAATACATACTGCTAATGGCATTGAAACACGAAAACTACAGATTCAATAAAGATGCTGAGTAAATAGCAGACCCCCCACGCTTGAAGCGTGGGGGGTTTATTTTTTAAATTATATAGTAGCGATTACCTTTAATTCAATACCAATAGGTGTTGGTAAACTTTTAATTTCTAAGGTAGTTCTGCAAGGTTGATTATCCTTAAAAAATTCTGCGTACAAACGATTATACGTTTTGAAATCGTCTTTCATATTGGTCAGAAAAACGGTAACGTCAACTACATTTTCCCATTTCGCTCCTGCTTCTTCTACGATGGTTTTTACATTATTGAAAACGGAGATGCATTGCTTTTCAATATCATAAGAAAGAATATTTCCATTTTCATCTAATTCTACTCCAGGAATCTTTTTAGTTCCTCTTTCTCTAGGTCCTACGCCCGATAAGAATAATAAGTTTCCTACTCTTCTCGCATGAGGATAAGCACCTACTGGTTCTGGTGCTTTATTGGAATCAAACTTTTCACTTGACATGTTAAATCTTTTAAATGAAGCTTCGAAGATATGGTTAAATAAGAAACTATCTTTAATTCAAAATGTTTCTTCCGTAGTGTCATTATTAAAATTCACCAAAAAAGGTATTTATTGTGAGCAAGCCAAGGTATATATAGATACATGGAAGCCGGTAGATTATGCCATCATTACCCATGCTCATGCAGATCATTCAAGAAATGGGAATAAACACTACTTATCAACTTCTCTTTCTAAACCCATCATTCAATATCGATTAGGTAAGGATATTTCTATTGAAGGAATAGAATACGGTGAAAAAAGAGTCATTAATGGAGTACAATTCTCCTTTCATCCTGCAGGCCATATTATAGGCTCTGCACAACTAAGAGTAGAATACAAAGGCGAAGTTTGGGTAGTTTCTGGTGATTACAAATTAGAAAATGACGGTATCTCTACTCCATTTGAAGCTATTCAATGCAATGTTTTTATAACAGAATGCACCTTTGGCTTACCAGTATTCAAATGGAAAGAACAGCAGATTATTTATAATGAAATAAACGATTGGTGGAAAAAAAATAAAACAGAAGGGAAAGCCACCATCATCAGTGCTTATTCTTTAGGGAAAGCACAGCGAATTTTAAAGAATATTGATTCTTCTATTGGTCAAATTTATACTCATGGTGCTATTTACAATACCAATGAAGTCATTCAACATATGGGGATTGATTTATTGGAGACCACTCTAGTTGATGATTCTCAAAAGAAAAAAGACTTTGAAGGGGCATTAATTATTGCACCTCCTGCCGCTATTGGGTCTTCTTGGGAGAAACGTTTTCCTATACACGAAACAGGAATTGTATCCGGATGGATGGCTTTGCGAGGAGCTAGAAGAAGAAGTGCAGTAGATAGAGGATTTGTACTTTCTGACCATGCCGACTGGGAAGGTTTAAACCTAGCTATAAAAGCTACCCAATGTGAGAAAGTAATCACTACACATGGCTACACCGATATTTTTACACAATGGTTAAATGAACAGGGCATTGAAGCTCAAGTAGAGTCCACAGAATTTGAAGGGGAGGGAAATCAATGAAAGACTTCATTCACCTATTCACTCAATTAGATCAGACTACCAAGACCAACACCAAGGTTAATGCATTAGTAGATTATTTTAATACGGCTAATGATTCTGATAAACTCTGGTGTATTGCGCTGCTTAGTCATCGCAGACCAAAAGGGGTTATAAAAACTGCGCAACTGAGAAATTGGGCTGCAGAAATAGCCAATATTCCTCTTTGGCTTTTTGAAGATACTTATCATATTGTGGGAGACTTGGCAGAGACCCTTGCTTCTGTTCACCCAAATACAGAGCATAAAAGCGATAAAAATTTAACAGAGTGGATCAACTTTATTATTGAGATTAAAGCATTAGAAGAAGAGGCTAAAAAGGAGAAAATCCTTTGGGCTTGGAATCAATTAGATCAAAGTGGCCGTTTCGCTTTCAATAAGCTATTAACCGGAGGTTGGAGAATGGGAGTCTCTCAAAAATTGATGACCAAAGCTCTATCGAAATCAACTGAAATAGAAGAAAGTACCATTGCGCATCGCTTAATGGGTGATTGGAAAGCGGAAGAAACTACTTTCCACGATTTAATCATGGAACAAAAAGAAGAAGACCTCATTTCAAAACCTTATCCCTTTTACTTAGCTTATGCTTTAGAGCAAGAGCCAAGCGAATTAGGAGAAGTAGATGATTGGCAAATAGAAAGAAAGTGGGATGGGATAAGAGCACAATTAATAGTTAGAAAAGATGAAATTTTCATTTGGTCGAGAGGAGAAGAATTGGTTACCCATCAGTTTCCTGAACTTGAAGTGTTAAAAGATATTCTACCCAATGGAACTGTATTGGATGGGGAAATATTGGTCTATAAAGATGATGAGATTCAGAATTTTAATCTCTTACAATCTCGCTTAGGGAGAAAAACAGTTTCGAAAAATCAGCTTGAAAATGCTCCCATAATTATAAAGGTATACGACTGTTTAGAGTACAATGGGAAAGATATTAGAGAAACTCCTTTGAATGAAAGAAGGACAATATTGGAAGACATTTACACCAATTATACAAGTGAGGTATTGCATTTATCTGAATGCTTACAAGCTAAAAATTGGGAAGAAGTAATTGAAGCTAGAAAAGAATCGAGAGCTACTAAATCTGAAGGCTTGATGATTAAACGAAAAGATTCTACCTATCAGATTGGCAGAAAAAAAGGAGATTGGTGGAAATGGAAGATAGACCCTCTTTCTATTGATGCCATTTTAATATACGCCATGCAAGGACATGGAAGACGAGCTAATTTATTTACCGATTACACCTTTGCTGTTTGGAAAGGAGAAGAGTTAGTTCCATTTACAAAAGCATACTCTGGCTTAACGGATAAAGAATTTAAGGAAATAGATAGCTTTGTTAGAAAGAATACCAAAGAGCGATTTGGTCCGGTAAGAAGTGTAAATGCAGAACTGGTTTTTGAAATTGCTTTTGAAGGAATTGCTAAGTCTACAAGGCATAAATCAGGAATTTCCTTACGCTTTCCAAGAATGCTCCGCTGGCGAAAAGACAAACCCAAAGAAGAAGCCAATAGCTTGGAAGATTTAGAAAAATTACTGGAACAATATGGCTAAATTGCCAACAATAAGCCATCTAAATAGTTATTTAAATTATAAACAAAATCAAACATGGAATACAATAATTTAGGAAAATCAGGATTGCAAATAAGTCGTTTATCTTTAGGTTCTTGGCTAACCTTTGGAAAACAAATAGGAGATAATATTGCAGAAGAATTAATGGATATAGCTTATGATGCTGGAGTAAACTTTTTTGATAATGCCGAGATTTACTCCAGGGGAGAATCGGAAAGAGTAATGGGAAAAGTATTGAAGAAAAAAGGCTGGAAAAGAGATTCCTACATCGTTTCATCTAAAGCATTTTTTGGTGATGGAGGGCAATTACCAACCCAAAAAGGCCTAAATAGGAAGCATTTAGTAGAGGCGTGTGAAGCAGCCATAAAAAGACTGCAAGTGGATTATTTAGATCTCTTCTTTTGTCATAGGCCTGATAAATCCACCCCAATAGAAGAAACCGTTTGGAGCATGCATAACTTAATCATGCAAGGCAAAATTCTGTACTGGGGAACTTCTGAATGGAGCGCCCAAGAAATTATGGAAGCGCATATGGTTGCAAAACAATACAATTTGATAGGACCAACTATGGAGCAGCCACAATACAATATGTTGCATAGAGAAAAGGTAGAAGTAGAGTACAATCAGATTTATAAAACTGTTGGTTTAGGAACTACCATCTGGTCTCCATTAGCTTCAGGAATCCTATCTGGAAAATACAATGACGGAATGCCTGAATCTACTCGTTTAAGTATGGATGGCTTAGAATGGTTAAAAGATGCCAATTTAGTAGACGAGAAGCTTCAAAAAGTAAGAGAGATGACGAAACTAGCTCAAGAAGTTGGTTTAAGTATGCCAAAATTTGCTATCGCTTGGTGCTTGAAAAATCCTAATGTGAGCACAGTTATATTAGGAGCATCAAAAGCAGCTCAGTTAAAAGAGACTTTAACCACTATGGATGATTTAGATAAATTAACTCCTGAAATATTGGAAAAAGTAGAGGGGATCTTAGACAATAAACCAGCATTTCCTGCATTTTAAATAATTAAGGCCTTCTCTTTTCGAGGAGGCTTTTTATTTCTCTAGCTTAGCTATGCAAATGAGTGCAGAAGAAAAAATCATTCAGTGGTTTCAAAGAAATAATTGGGATGCTTTCCCCTTCCAAAAACAAACATGGCAAGCATATAATAAAGGTTTTCATGGACTCATCAATGCTCCTACAGGGTCCGGAAAAACCTATGCTATTGGTTTGGCTCTTCTTATTGAATATCTAAGTAATTCAGCCAAAAAAGAACATAAAAATGGATTACAAGCGTTATGGATTACTCCAATCAAAGCCTTAGCCAAAGAAATTGAATACTCTTTAAATAGAGCTTGTAATGAATTAGAGATTCCTTGGCAAGTTGCGAGAAGAACGGGAGATACTTCTAGCTCTGAAAGAACAAAACAGAAGAAAAATCTTCCTCAAATATTAATTACCACCCCGGAGAGTTTACAGTTGCTTTTAGCTTCTAAAGATTATCCCAAAATGTTCCAAAATCTAAAATGTGTTATCAATGATGAATGGCATGAATTAATTGGAACAAAAAGAGCCGTTCAAATGGAGTTGGCTCAATCTCGATTACTAGCTATTCAACCAAAGCTTAAAATATGGGGTATTTCTGCTACTATTGGGAATATGGAGCAATCCATGGAAGTACTATTCGGAAATAGCATCCCAAAAGATAAAATTAAACTGATTAAAAGTAAAATCAAGAAGAAAATCAATATCATCACCTTGATGCCAGAGGTTATTGAAAAATATCCTTGGGGAGGCCATTTAGGAATACAGTTATTAGAAAAAGTTATTCCAGTTATTAATGCTAGTAGATCTACTTTAATCTTTACTAATACCAGAGCACAAGCAGAAATTTGGTACCAAAGAATTTTAGAAGAGGAAGCAAGTTTAGCAGGTCAAATTGCCATGCATCATGGTTCTATAAGCCGAGAAATTAGAGATTGGGTTGAAGATGCACTACATGCAGAAAAACTAAAGGCAGTAGTGTGTACTTCTAGTTTAGATTTGGGAGTAGACTTTAGACCCGTAGAAACCATTATTCAAATTGGGAGTCCAAAAGGTATAGCAAGATATATTCAACGAGCTGGTAGAAGTGGCCATCAACCAGGAGCAGAATCCACTATTTATTTTGTGCCGACTCATTCTCTTGAAATAATTGAATCCTCTGCTTTACGGCAAGCAATAAAAGAAAACAAAATTGAAGATCGCACTCCTTTTTTCAGATCATTTGACGTTTTAATACAGTATTTAGTGACTCTTGCTGTTTCAGAAGGATTTCACGAAAAAGAAATATTTGAAGAAGTGAAGTCTACCTTTTCATTCGAATCAATTAGTAGAGCAGAATGGGAATGGATCTTGAAATTTATCATCCAAGGTGGAGAATCTCTTCAAGAATATAATGAATATAAAAAAGTAGAACAGAGCGAAGATGGTTTATTACAAGTAAACGATAGAGGTATTGCCATGAAACACAGACTTTCTATTGGCACTATAGTAAGCGAACCTGCAATTCGCGTTTGTTATATCTCTGGCAAATTTATTGGTACAGTTGAAGAATACTTTATCTCTAGACTAAATCCTGGGGATATTTTTTGGTTTTCTGGAAGAAATCTTGAATTTATCCAAATGAAGGGAGTAGAAGCATTGGTGAGACTTTCAAAGAAAAAGACTGGGAAAGTACCTTCATGGCAAGGAGGTAGAATGCCTCTATCTTCTCAGCTATCGGATATGCTAAGAATCAAAGTCCAAGAAAGCATTGGAAATAGAAGTAAAGAAGTTGAATTAAAAGAGATATTTCCATTAATAGAAAAGCAAAAAGAATCTTCTATAGTTCCTAATCAAAATCAATTTTTAATTGAATATTTTAAAAGCAGGGAAGGATATCATGCTTTCTTTTATCCTTTTGAAGGGAGATTTGTTCATGAAGGTTTGGCTTCTGTTTTTGGATACAGACTCTCCTTAATAAAACCAATGAGCTTTTCGATTGCTCTGAATGATTATGGTTTTGAACTACTCTGTGATCAAGAAATACCTTTAGAAGAGGCAATAGATAATAATATATTCACTGCAGATCATCTGCAAGAAGACATAAAAGCTTCAGTTAATTCAACAGAAATGGCAAAGAGAAAATTCAGAGATATTGCCAGTATCTCCGGTTTGGTTTTTCATGGCTATCCAGGTAAAAGTAAAAAACAGAAGCATTTGCAGGCTTCTTCACAACTATTCTTTGATGTTTTCAATGATTATGAGAAAGACAATCTTTTATTGCTGCAAGCTTTTGAAGAAGTAATGGAGTTTCAATTAGAAGAAGGCAGGATGATAAAAGCCCTAGAAAGAATAGAAATGCAAGAAATAGTTATTAAAAAGCTAGAAAAACCAAGTCCTTTCTGTTTTCCTATAATGGTAGATCGATTAAGAGAAAAGATGAGTTTTGAAAAGTTAGAAGATAGAATTCGAAAAATGAAGATTAAGCTAGAATAATGTGTATTTTTATTGATATATCAATTATATATTAACATGCAGTTGATTAATCAATTAAATAAATCCATCAAACTTCTCAAAAGAGCTGTACAGAACATTTTAGACGAAAGTAAAAGCGCTTTAACTACAGATCAATGGTTGGTTTTATCTTCTGTAAATGAATTAAACGAGCCGAACCAAGCTGAAATTGCATCCATTTTAAGTAAAGAGTCTGCATCTCTCAGTAGAATAATAGATATTCTTGAAAAAAAGAATCTTGTAACAAGGAAAAACACGAAAGAAGATAGAAGGTCATTCCTCATCAAGCCTACTGTGGAAGGCAGCAGATTATATAGAATAATACAACCCAAGATGTATGCTTTAGAAATGCATTTAAATCAGGTCGAACTTCAGAATGAAGATAGCTTATTGAATATTATAAATAACATATCAACTATTGATGTATAATTAATTGATATATGAAATTTATAAAAATATTTTATATACTTCTTTTGATATCTTCTCCACTCGGACTGCTTGCAAATGCTGAATCAAGTATAACTTCCTTTGAATTTAATGTAGAAAAGCTTAACGAGGAAAAAAACATTATACATTATGATTTAAACCAAATTATTGATACCCTGCAAAGATGCATCAACAGCAACAATAAAATATGTATCCCTAAAAACCTAACTGAATACGAAAGACTTTTATTTACCGCTAGAAGAATTCAACATAATGATAGCCAATTTGTAGCCATAGAGATCTTTAACTATCTCTTAGAATTTAAATGGTATAGAAATAAGGGAGAAGAACTATATCTAAAACTACTGTTAGCCAATTCCTTAGACTATATTGGAGCTTCTTACCTAGCTTCCGAATATATGGAAGAAATTTTTCCAGAATTTATTAATTATCTAGAGAGTAGCAAACACAAGAGATTTTATATAAACCATTATGCTAGTAGACTATTTGGAATAGAAAAAATTGAAGAGTCATATAAAGCCTACAAAATTGTCTATGACCTTAGCCTAGAATCAAAAGACTCCAATTTTATATATAAAGCACGAAATAATATGGCACTGACCCTAGGTATGTTATCTCGAATAGAGTCTGCAAAAAAGTTAATGCGAATCAATCAAAATTTAAGATACAAAACTTTAAATCCTATCATTTTTGCTTTTTCCTTCGGGAACTATGGCACCCTAATGAAAACAGAAGAAAAATATGACTCTGCAATATATTATGGGATGAAAGAAGTTTTCTTTTTGAATGAAATTAATAGCAAACTAGGGCTAGGAAATACCTACCAAATGATTGGTGAATGTTACGAGAAATTAAATCAAAGAGATTCTGCAGTTAAGTACTTGAACAATGCTTTGTCAGTAAGACTAGAAGACAGATATTTTGAAGGCATAATTGCAACTTCAAGAGACTTGATTGAATTGCACCTTACAAATAATGAAAATACAGATGTTAATTTCCTTTTTAAGCTATTTGATGCATACAATGATAGTTTAACTAAACGCTACCATGACAACCAATATGAAGATGAAATTCAAATCTATAATTATTTAGAAATTCTAGATGAAGCTCAAATTTCTAAACAGAAGTATGACGAATTAATTACTAAGAACAAAGAGCTAAACTATAGCCTATTAGGCTTTGCAATCTTAGTTATAAGCCTAATTGTCTTTATAATCTACAGACGAACTTATAGAGTAAAACTTATAAGAGCTAATGAAGAGCTGCAAACTAAAAATGAAGAATTAGAAAAGTCCTACAAGAAAATATCTGTAAGCAACTTACGAAATGAAACATTGCTTAAAGAACTTCATCATCGTGTAAAAAACAATCTGCAAATTGTAAGTAGCTTATTTAATTTGCAAATCAATGACCCTTCCATTGATGAAGGAGCAAAAGAGGTATTTGAAATCGCTAAAGATAGAATCCTTTCTATATCAATGCTCCATAAAAAACTTTACCTAGCAGATAGTCTGTCGAAAATTAACTTTAAAGAATACTTGGAAGAATTTGGAGAACACTTTATTCTTAATCACAACAAAGAAGTTGAGTTGCAAGTTAATATTGAAAATTTAGAACTCAATTATCATATCGATGCAGCCCTGCCATTAGGCTTAATCTTTAATGAACTATTTACGAATTCATTAAAACATGCGAAACCAAAAGAAAAGTTAAAGCTCTGCATAGATCATAAGTTAGAAGAAAATCAAGATATCTTTATTTACAAAGATAATGGGACATCCTCCTTGGGAGGAAGTGAACTAACAGAGTCAACAGGACTAGTTTTAATTGATCTATTAGCTAAGCAAATAGAGTCGAGCTATTCTACCAATCCAGATAAAAATTATGAAGGTTTTTATTTTATAATCCAAGGAAACTTTCGAAAAAACATAAATTAAAATGAAACACCCTATATGTAAGCTTTCTTTATTCCTTTCTTTCCTTATTTGTACTTCATGCAATTCAAATGAAAAAGTGGAGAAAGAAAAGTCCAATACACATATGCATAAAAGCAATTTTAAAGAATTAGTGAACCGATTTGAAGATACTAAAAGAGATGTATGGCAAAAACCAAACTTAATTCTTGAGAAGCTAGGAGATTTACAAGGTAAAAAGGTAGCAGATATTGGAGCTGGAACTGGATATTTAAGTTTTAAGCTAAGAGAAAAAGGAGCAGAAGTTATTGCTAAAGATATTGATGTGAGGTTTATTAAATATATTGATTCTGTAAGCGCCTCACTTCCTGATAGTTTACAAATTAGTACTGCTATTATACCTCCAGATAATCCAGAGCTAGAGGACCTATCTTTTGATATGGTTACTTTATTAAACACCTATCATCATATTGAGAATAGAATAAGCTATTTCTTCAAAGTTTGGAAAGGACTAAAAGATGGTGGAAAGTTAGTTATCATTGATTTTAAAAAAAAAGAAAGTTCTTATGGTCCTCCGATAGAAATGCGTTTGAACGAAATGGAGGTTTCTAAAGAGTTGAAAAAAGCAGGTTTTGCTAAGGTAATTATTGATATGACTACGCTTGAAGAACAATATATAATAACAGCAAAAAAAGTAATGAAGAAAGAAAACTTAATGGAGCAAAGTAAAAAATATGATAAGTAGTTATATGTCTTTCACGCAACGAAACCCTATATGGTTTTGACCAGAATCAAAAGCTTGCGGCATTCGAGCGGAAGAACGATAACTAGAGCAGTAAGAATCACTGCATAGAAAAGAGCCTCCTTTTACCACCTTATATTTATCGAAATTATTATCTCGATAAAAGCTTCTTTTTGGTCCAATTGGATTGGTTAATTGTTCTTTTTTTCCAACTTTCTTATAATAATCCTCATCAAACCAGTCAGCGCAAATTTCCCAAACGTTACCAGCCATATCGTATAAGCCATAAGCATTAGGAGGGTAAGTCATCACTGGCGCTGTATAATAATATCCATCTGTCTTTGTATTCAAATAAGGGAATTCACCTGTCCAAAAGTTACATTGAGGCTTTTCTTCACTTACCACATCATTCCCCCATGGATAAATATTATTTTCTTTTCCTCCTCTTGATGCCCACTCCCACTCTGCTTCCGTAGGTAATCTTTTTCCAGACCACTTGGCATAAGCCAAAGCATCTTCGTTAGCAATGTGAACCACCGGGTGGTTTTCCAATCCATCTAAATTGCTTTCCGGCCCAAAAGGATGCTTCCAATTAGCTCCTGTTACCCAAGACCACCATTGAAAATGATTATTAAGATCCACCTTACCTTCGGTTGGTTTAAAAACAAGTGAACCTGCAATTAATAGAGAGTCTGCAGGCTTATTAGTCCCCGGAGGTAACTGTTTTTTTAGTACTTCCCAATCAATATCTCGCTCTGCAACAGTAACATAGCCTGTTGCCTCAACAAATTCTTGAAACTGCGCATTGGTAACCTCATGTTCATCTATAAAAAATGCATCCACTTTAACTAGATGTTCAGGAAACTCCCTTGGCAAAGCCCATTCCTTTTCTTTTGCCCCCATCATAAACTCTCCAGAAGGTATATAAACCATTCCTTCAACTTGCTCACGATTTTCCCCTTCTTTGTCAACAATATTGCATGCTACTATACTTAAACATAGATGCAAACAGGCTAAAACTTTCCAATTAAATAATATACTTTCTCTCATTCGATATACAATATTAAAGCAATTTGAGAACTATTTTAGCTTTTATACTGCTTCATTCTTTACGACTTTTGAGGGGTGTTAAATAACTCTTATAAATCAATTAATTTAAAAGGCGAAGAGCTAATTCTTCTGCCACAGAAAGCCATCTATTGGCCATCTCAAAAGGCTTTAATTCTTGGCGATTTGCATTTAGGAAAGGTTTCACACTTCAGAAAAAATGGAATTGCATTAAGTGAAAATGCTCAATTTAAATCCTTAGAAATTCTTAAAACTCTTATTGAATCAGTAAAACCAAATCGTGTTATTTTTCTAGGAGATCTCTTTCATAGCTCTTTAAATTCGGAATGGGTTTCTTTTGAAAACTTCATTCTTTCTTTTCCGAAAATTCAATTCGAATTAATCATTGGTAACCATGATATTATTAAGAAAGAAAGCTTTGAAAATATAAAGATAGGCCTGAGCGAAGAAAAAGTTATCGTCCCTTTCTTACTAAGTCATGAACCAAAAGAATCAAAAGATTATTATGTCTTATCAGGACATATACACCCTGGTGTTAGGTTAAACGGGAAAGGAAAACAAAGGCTTTTACTGCCGTGTTTCCACTTTGGAAAACAGCAAGGGTTACTTCCTGCCTTTGGAACTCTAACAGGTTTAGCTCAAATAAAAGTTAAAAAGGAAGACCAGGTTTTTATTATTGCAAACCAAAGGATAGTTGCTATTTAAGCAGCCTTATAAATAATGTGAACCTTGTTAGGAGAAAAGTCACAACTTTCTCCTTCAATAACCACATGCCAGGAACCTTCTACAGGCTTCTCAAAATGACAATACTGATCTTTTACTTCTAAAACAATTCCATGAAAGGTATTATTCTTCCGGTAGGCATTAAAATTATCTTCATCTAATAGAAAAACAGAATATTCATTTGGTAATTCTATGCCAATAAAACCAGGATAACTTCCTCTTATTTTGTGATGAATTTGTGTCATAATTGCTAAATGTATTAGTATTCTGTATTTTTACACCTCAAATATACTATTATTTTTAGTTTACTAATATTATTAGCATTATAATGAGTTATTTTAAAAGTAACCTCAAGCAACTTAGAAAAAGTAAAGGTTTTACCCAATCTGATTTTGCTAATAAAATTGGTATTAGCAGACCTATCATAGGATCTTATGAAGAAGGAAGAGCTGAGCCTAAGTTAGCAACACTTCAAAATATTTCTCATTTTTTTAAAGTTTCCATTGATGATTTGCTGGAAAAGGACTTAAGTCTTCAAGAGAATATCGAGAAAAAGATTTTTGAGAATACAGATGTAAGAGTTCTACCAATAATTGTAAACGACAAACAAGAAGAGCGAATAACCATGGTTCCTGTAAAAGCTTCAGCAGGATATTTAAATGGTTTTGCAGACCCTGAATTTATTGAACAATTACCGCAATTCAATTTGCCATTTTCAGAGTTATCACAGGGAACTCATCGCGCTTTTCAAATCCAGGGTGAAAGTATGAAACCTATTGCTTCTGGCAGTTATATACTTGCAGAATACCTAGAAAACTGGTCGTGGATTAAAAGTGGAGAATGCTATATCTTAATTACCAAAGAAGATGGCATAGTCTATAAAAGAGTTTTCAATCACTTAAATGAAGCTCAATCTTTAGAATTAAAATCTGATAATCCTGAATATGAAACTTACTTCATTGATGGGAACCAATTATTAGAAGTTTGGAAAGCGAAAGCCTTCCTTTCTTTTGATTTACCTACTGAACAAAACACTTCCTCTAAAGTAGACGAATTGAGTCAGATGATGCTAGAATTGAAAAAAGAAGTAAATCAACTAAAATCTGAGAAGTAAGCATTCTTATTTGTATTTCAATACGTATTTAGCATAAAAGAGAAGCCCTGTATAAGAGGTTTCTATAGAACCCTTAAAGTCCAAATTTAAGAATAGATCATCTTTTGCTTCTATGTTTAAACGAAATGAATTTAATCCAACACCAAAAGCAAAATGATCCAGAGGTCTGTATTCTAGTTTCAAATTCAAATCCGTTAAAGCCCCTTGAAAATCAGCAAATTGAATATAAAATAAATCTAAAGACTGGCTAAATGTCCATCTTGGCCCAATGTAAAAATCGGTAGTTACACCTAAGGCAGGCAGTGGAGCAACAAATTGGAAAAAATCGGATTCCTTTGCTTCCACGCCAATTGATTGATTTTCTTGAACTCCAATTGAAAATCCAATAGGCATAATAAACAAGCCGCTACCTAGACCCAATCGCATTCTTTCATCTTTAAAAAACCCCCAATTGTAAGACAACTTATAGATTTCAAGATTAAATCTTGTTTCTACTACTGTTTTAGCATCGAAAACTTGATCTCCTATTTCAACATCTCTACCTAAGGTTCTAGATGCCTTTCTCAACAAACCAATGTAACCTAACGATAAGTGTTTATTCCTCTTTTTCCCAAATGTATATGTAGCATCACCTCTCAAAACAAAAGCAGATGATTCAAGGCCTAGAGCATCTTCTAGCTCAAGACTTATTCCCAATCCTAATTGATCTATACCAACAATTACTGAACTTCCTAATCCAGTATAAAATCCTCCAAAGCTTGCAGAAAATCGATCAGTTTGAAATAACAAACTATCCTTTTGTGAAAAGCCATTATAACTAAATATTAGTAATACAACTGATGATAAAACTTTAAGAAAAGAATTCTTCCACTTATTATTAATTTTCAAAAGCAAATAATTTTACAAGTCACTTAGCAAAACTGCAAAAAATTACTGAACAACGAAGCATTAAAATCAAAAATGAATTTTAGCATTTTAAGTCAAGCATATCCTTTTAACTCTAGCCTTAAAAGCAAATTATTAAATCCTTTAATTTTTGGTGCTTTTGTTGCGCTTTTTTTAATCCTATTCCAACCCTTTGGACTTTCTAACTATCAAGCAGATTCTAAAACTTGGGAACTTTTAGGTTATGGCCTTATTACCACTTTGTCTCTACAACTTAATTATTTGTTGTTTATAACATTTTTCCCAAAGTGGTACTCAAAAAAAACTTGGACAGTTGGTAAAAATATCCTCTTTACTATATATGTTTTCTTTTTCATAGGATTATCTAACTTATTATACTCTAGTTATTTAGGATTTTTGCACTTGGATTATAATGGTTTTTTATTTTATCAAGGAGTTACTATTACTATAGGAAGTATTCCTGTTACAATAAGCACCTTAACTAATTATAATAGAAAATTAAAAAATGCTCTTGCAGAAGCTGCGGTCCTTAATGTCTCTATGAGCAGTAAAACTATTAACAGGCATCAAGAAATTGAAATACCTTCGAAAAATAAAAAAGAAAACCTTATTATCTCTTTAGATAATTTATTGGCAGTTTCAGCAATAGAAAACTATGTTGAAATTTATTACCTGGAAGGAGAACTACAGAAGAAAATGGTAAGAAATACACTTAAGAACATTAAAGAAGTTTTATCTAACTTTAACTATATACAGCAATGCCATAGAAGTTATTTGGTAAATCTTGAGAAGATAACAGAATTTAATGGCAATGCGCAAGGGTTGAGTTTAAACTTTGGAAATGATGTTGAACTACAAATTCCGGTTTCTCGAAAATTTGTTCCGGAAATAAAAAAGGCCTTAAAAGAAGACTAATTTTCCTTTGTTACTCGTCACAAAAACTCTTTTAAAAGGAGTTTTTCTTGCATTTTGTCAATATTTCTTGTCATTCATCAACTCTTTTTGTAGGCTTTATTTTTCAACGCTTTATTTGCTTTATCAAAATAAAAGCAATGAAAAAGTCAATTCTATTAACTGTTTTTTCTCTTATCCTTATATCCTTATTTGCCCAAAAAAATAGATATGATTTCGCCTCCTCTTACTTTGGTTTTGAAGGTGAATTTATCAAAGAGAAGAATTCATTTAAATATATCAATGATCAAGGGAATGAAGAATTAGCAAATTTACCTTCTACTTTCACTCCCAGGATTATTATTGGAGCTACGCATTTTTGGAATCATGCCGATTTCTATATTTCAATTCCCATTTTCAATTTTACTTTGGAAGGTGATAATTCTGCACACATCACCAATGACGTATTAACAGGCCTTAGAGCATATCCATTTGCAATAGAGCAAAATAAAATAAGACCATTTGTTGGAATAGGTCTTAGTGGAAAGGAGTACCGACAAGAAGCTTCAAATGGTAAAAGTCAATGGTATACCAATTGGCAAGGGTATTATGAAGGGGGGCTAACTTATTCAACAAAGAAGAATAAGCTACTCTCTATAGAATTAAAATACTTCCCAAGAAGCTCTTACAATGTTTTTTATGATAATGAAAATGCTTTAGAAACCAAGCTTTCTCCTCTCTCTCTGTCTTTTTCTTATAAAAAAGTGATGGACTTTACTAGAGTTTACAAAAGTGAATCATCTCAAAAATATCTTCAAGATTTAAAAGAATCCTACCAAAAAAGAAAGGCATTTAATACCTATTCAATTGGCATTGGTTTAAGCGCCTTAATTCCTTTAAGCAAAACTGAATTAGCTAGCAGTAATGATTTTATCAATGATGAAATTGAAGGCAATCTTGGACTCGACATAGGGTTTGGATACTATCACCATAAACTAGATGCTGCTGCTAGAATTTCTTATCGACCCTTTACACAAGAAGAGATAAGCTATGACTATTCTTATAAATCGCAAAAACACTCCTTAGCGCTAGAAGCTTTCAAATTTATTGGAGATTATCATGGTTTTGTTCCATTTATTGGACCTTATATTTCGGCAGACAATTATTCTATTCAAGAGAAAAGCAACAAGGAAACGATCATAGATTATCAAGCAACAAAAATTGGGTATGGTTTAATTTTCGGATGGGATATTAGATTGTCAGATGTGGATTATTTCATTTTGAGAACCAATTTAAGATATACCCCAGATTTTTCCTATAAAATTGATGGATATAGCTTTACTCCAGCTCAAATCGAATTTAATTTTATTCAATTAGTTTTTTATCCAGAAAGAATAAAAGCCAATAAAAATTTATATAAATAAGTATGGAAACATTGATAAAATACACCTTAATTCTTCATGTCTTTTCAGGAGGGACTGCACTAATCTCTGGCTTAATAGCCATATTTACAAAAAAGGGTCAAAAAGCACATATAAACAGTGGTTTGGTATACTTCTGGAGTATGCTGTCGGTAATTATTACCGGCTTAATGGTTGGTTTTTATAGAGAAAATTTGTTTCTACAAAGTATTGCCATATTTAGCTTCTACATGGCATTCACAGGAAAGCGATTCTTAAGAAATAAAAAAGAATTATCTCCACAAAAAATTGATTGGTTTGTTGGCATATTATCTGCAATGGTTGGTCTACTTATGTTAAGCTTTGGACTGCATTATTTTTTTCTTGTAGGGTTCAAAAGTGTTGTTCCTATGCTATTGGTTTTTGGTTTCTTACTTTCTTGGATGACAATAGAAGATTTAAGAAGGTTGTATTTGAAACAATTTATTAAAGGGGCATGGTTGCTAAAACACATTAGCAGAATGGGCGGGTCATTTATTGCAACCTCAACTGCCTTCCTTTTAGTAAATACCTCTGTTGAACCTGTTTGGGTAATGTGGTTATTACCAACTGCAATTGGCACTCCAATGATTGTTGTTGCTAGCAGAAAATGGAGAAAGAAACTAAGATTATAATTTGATGTAGTTTATAATCCCTAATTTTCTGTTCAATATTAATACAGTATTGAAAGCGCTATTTTTAAGTTCATTATTCCTTCTCTCCTTTTTAGTAAAATCTCAAGTATGGACTCAAATCAGTGACTTCCCTGCTTTAGCAAGAGATGATGGAACTAGTTTTACTATTGGGAATAAAAGTTATTGTGGGACAGGAATCGTCCCTTTTTATACCTTAAGGGATTTTTACCATTTCAATACAGACTCTAGTTCATGGTCTACCATTAGTTCCTTACCACAAGGAGAGCAAAGACAATATGCCTGTGGTTTTGCATCAGATAGTTTTGGATATGTTTTTGGTGGTGTAAACGATAGTGAATTTCTAAATGACCTTTGGGCTTATGACCCTCGAAATAATAATTGGACAGAAATGAGCTCTTTACCATCGACCCCTCGTGCCGGCGCTTCTTCTTTTGTAATTGATAGCGTAGCCTATATTATTGGAGGTAAAACAGATAGCTTGGCAGCCATTAATGAAGTTTGGGCATATCATATGAAAACTGATAGATGGGTTCGTAAAAATAATTTCTCTTTTGGAAGCAGATGGAGAGCTGCAGCTACAGCTAATGATTCATTAGCTTATCTAGCTTATGGCCTTGATAGTAGTTTAATATATCATGATGAAGTGTATCAATATAATCCTAGAAATGATCGTTGGACTTTAATAAATACACACCCTAAAGGAGGCAGAAATTATGTAAAAATGCATTTAATTGGTGACCAATTGATAAGCATTGCAGGTATGGACTCCTCTTCAAAGTTTTTGAATGATTGCTGGTCCTATGATCTCACTTCTTCAACTTGGAAAGAACTTGATACTATTCCATCACAGGGAGTAAGAGGAGGGATGAGTTTTGTTAGTAATAATGCTATCTATTATTCGAGCGGCCTTGGCGAAAATAGGGTTAGAACTAAAGAAAGTTGGAGGCTGGAGAATGCAACTATTTTATTGGAAAATAAGAATGTAAATACCTTTAATGTATTTCCAAATCCTTTCCATGAAGAGATTACAATAGATATTTCAAACCTAGAAAGTATAGCAACTTTCCATATTTTAGATATTCAAGGGAAAGTAGTTAAAAGCGGGAACCTTATTCAGGAAGAAAAAAAGCTTAATTTGTATGGATTAGATAAAGGCTTTTACTTTATTATAATCCAAGAGGAAGAGGAAACTTCCATTAAAAAATTAATTAAGCTATAATTATCTTTTACATTTGAAGAAGCTTCATTAATATCGGTTTTTTTGATGGCGAAACAGGAACGGTGTCTTCATTTTCCATAACGATGTAGGTGCTCTTCCCTTTGCCAATTTTTTTAATTCTGTTTGTATTTACAATATGAGAATTGTGGCAACGAAAAAAGTTTTCATTAGAAATCTTACTCGTAAAAAATCCTATTCTTTTGCTGCTTAAATAATCTTTTGACTTGGTAATTACCTTTGAATAGCTTCCATCTCCTTCAATTCTGATGATATCTTTTATTTTAATTAATTGGTACTCGTCCCCTTCAAAAATACTTAAGTGTTCAATTGTGCTATTCGACTTAAAACTATTTCTAAGTTGAACATTAGCCTTTCTAACTGCGGTTATTAGCTCTTCTTTATCTACTGGTTTTAGTATGTAATAAGAGGCATTTGCTTTAAAAGCATCTACGGCATATTCTGAATAAGCAGTTGTAAATATTACTACAGTATCATTAGCAAGTTTAGCGGAATTTAAAAATTGAAATGCATCCATTTTAGGCATTTCTACATCTAAAAAAATAACATCAAAATGCTCTTCTTTTAATCTTTCTATCGCTTTGGTTGGTGAATTTAATACTTCTGTAGAAGTAATCTCAAAACAGTGTTTTTTTACTAATTCATCTAAAAGTTTTGCCGGTAATGGCTCATCATCAACTATTAATGCCTTCATCATTAATTTTTATTTTTAATTTCACTTTAGTACCTATTGGTCTTCCATTTTTATCGTACAAGTCTTCTATCTCCAAATTATTTGATTGTCTGTTATTGTTTAGTTTTAAACGCTCTTTTATTATTCTTATTCCATGAGATTTTCTGGCTTTTTTAGCTTCAGAGGCATGTTCTCCTGAGCTTTTTCTCCCTATTCCATTATCTTCAATAATCACTTCTAAGTATTTATTATCGTAATTTATAAATAGTTTGATAGTTTTCTCTCCTTCTTTATCCTTTAGTCCATGATGTATTGCATTCTCAATAAATGGCTGAATCAAAAACGGGGGTAATAATAATTTGTAATGCTTAACTTCAGTTTCTATGGTAAATGAAAAAGAATTTTCCATTCGCATTTGCTCTAATTCAATATAGTTTTTTAAGAAAGCTATCTCTTCCTCCAATTGAATAAAACTATTATTGGAATAGTCTAATATGTTTCTCATTAGCTTAGAGAACATGCCTAAAAAATGAATTGCCTTTTCATTTTTTTCTTTCATTACTAAGTATTGGGCAGAAGAAACAATGTTAAATACAAAGTGAGGATTCATTTGAGCTCTTAGCGCCCTCTGTTCGGCTTGTAAACGATCAATAACTAAATCTTTCTCCCTTTTAATTCTTTTGATTCTGATACTAATTATCCAAGTAGTAATTGTAAGTAAAAAGAGGATGGTTAAGGAAATAAACCACCAAGTTTTCCAAAATGGAGGAAGTACTGTAAACTCATATACTATAGAGTCTGACCAAAATTGATTTCCCTTTTTCGCCTGTAATTGAAAGCTATAGGAACCTGCAGGCAAGGTGGTATATTGAACATTTCTTTCATCGGTTTCAGTCCATTCAGAGTTTAATCCTAGAAGCCGATACCTATATTTTATTTCCCAATTCTGATAATTAATTACAGAATAATAAAATTGAAATAGGCCTTTATTATAATCTACCAGAAATTGCTTTTGTTCTATTGGATGTACCTTACCATCTATTAAAATTTTATTTACAAAAAGATAGGGTGAATTATATGCGTTTTTTAAGATACTGTTTAGTGGCGTTTTTAACACTCCTTCTTTCCATGTACCCCAATAAATGGAAGAATCTCTATAAATAAAATTGCCACTAACAATTCTTGGTAACCTAGCATAAAGTGCTAGAGTGTCTTCTTTTAAAATAAAGCTGCCCTGTTTGGCAATCACTAAAAGGGAATTCTCATCTATTTTAAATACAGCAGCTTTTTGAATAGTTTCTTCATTGTATGAGATATTTTCAATCTCTCCATAACCCAGCCTATAAAGACCTACTTTTCTTTGAGAGACATATATTCTATTATCTATTTTAGTTATACTGTACACTCTTTCCGAAAGCGAACTATATTTTTCCGATAAATTTTCAATACTCCCTTTATGCTCTATGTAAAGTCCGTCTTCTGCACCAATTATCAAGGAGTCTCCAATGGTTTCTAAATCAAAAATTACATTAGGGTATACTTTTGAAACAAATTGAACCATGGAGTCTCTTACTAAAAAGTACTGCTCTTCCAAGGCAAATATCATTGCATTCAATTCTTGCGATCTTCCTAATATTTTAAATATCGAGCCTGGCTTATCTTCTAGTTTATTGGTTTTTAGTTTAGTCCAGGTATTTGTTTCAATGCTTCCAAAGTATAATGCCTCTCTGCATGCTAGCCAAAAGACCTCTTCTTGCTTATCGAAATAGATATTATATACAATATGTTCCTTAGGTATATTTAATGAAATGCTGTCTGCAATATAATTAGTTTCATTTACCCTGTAAATGGTAGTTCCACCAACAGTAAAAACCAAACTATTGCCTACTTTCTCAATTCCATAAACACTATTTGCAGATGTAAACCCCTCATTAGTAGAATAATAAATATACTTTGGATAAGAAATATGCGCCAATCCCTTTTCCGAGGAATAAACCCAAACACCTCCTTCTTTATCTACTGCCGAAGCAGTAGCTGTATACCCTTCGAATATGGAGTAAAGTGGTGTGTTTAAATTATGGATAGAATTATAATACTTCACTCCACGATTTGGAGTACTTATCCAAACACCACTATATTGATCAAACAATATTTTAGAAATGGGTTGATTGTAATTAATCAGTTGCAAGTCCCCACTTTTGGTAAATCGTATTAGATTCCTTTTCCCATCTGATAAAATATAATAATTACCAAATTGGCTTAATGAGAATGGCAAAAAATACTTCGACTTCTGAAGGCTTAAACTATCTATTAATTTAAGATTTTCATCAAATAGGTAAAGATTTCTTTTAGCCGCTGTAGTTGAGTCTACAGCAACTTGTGTATAGAAAGGAGATCCTTTTTCCCTAAGTATTACTATATCACCCTTATACTGTTTTCCTAGTTTAGCTAATGGATAAAGAACTTTTCCATTATCAATTATTATATATCCTACTCCTTTGTATGAAATGTGAAGTCTATTCTCTTGGTCAAAATAAACAGAATTAAACCCATTCTTTGCTTTAAAGCTTTTTAATAGATTATTGTATTTATAAGGTCGAAGAGTATCTTTTTCGATAAAGAATAAAGCTCCTAAATAATCAATCACAAACTTTTGATTATCAACACCCTCAAAAAATCTTAAAAGAGATGCATGTGATACGGTGGATGTGTTGATGTTTTTAAATTGATTCCCGTCATAAATGCTAATTCCGTTAAAATTAATTATCCATACTAATCCTTTACTATCTACTTGAATATCACTTATAAAATTTGTAGTCTCGAATCCTGAATTTTCATCGAAAAATCTGATTTTAGGAGAAGGGGTGTTGGAAGAATAGCTTAATCTTATAGCAAAAAGTAAAGTAATAAAAAGCACTAACTCCTTTAATTTCATAAAGCCTAAAATAAACAAAACGATGACTTTAATTTTTATTTTAGCCATCTAGAAAAGCCAATAAAGAGCCATTTATGATTTATATTGACTCATTTATGAATTATATTACCCCATTTATAAAATGAAACCTTTTAAAGTTGAAGGATATCAAAATAGCCTATTAATGTTCTTACTTAAATTTATTATATACTTTTGAAATTTAAAAGGGGGGATTAGCTCAGCTGGCTAGAGCGCTACGCTGGCAGCGTAGAGGTCATCGGTTCGACTCCGATATTCTCCACAAAAAAGGTATTGAAAATCAATACCTTTTTTTTATTTATCAGTCTTATTTATGGCTTCTTCTAACGGCACTTTTACTCCTTGATTAAATGCTATCACAAAAGAATCGCTTATATCTCCCTCCGTTTGCATCATCAGTTTATCCTTCTGGTTTAATGTTTGGTTGTACTTTTCAAAAGGGCCAATAACCATAAGTGTAAAGTCATTGTAGCTCAGCTCTTTAATTCCATCTAAATCTAAATAAAGTTTCATTAAATTTTGAGGGACTTCTTCTTTAAAAGCCCCTAACTGGATGTAATACTCTATTTTACCTTGGATACTAGCTCTCAAGTTCCTGTCATGAAAACTTACCACTTCTTGAGAATATCTTCTTTCATCATTTACATTGACAACAAAAGCATCGGCATAACCTTTTTCTCTAATCGTTTTCAATAAGGATTCTGCTTGTTTATAATAAGCAAAGTGCCCAACTACATATCTTATTTTACCTTCATTATCTATAAAAACATCTACATTCTTTACTTTATCAAACCTACTTAAAGGTACGGGGTTCATGCTGCTTCCAATTTGGACACCATAGAGCGGAGCATCTGTTGTATACTCTAAAGGCTTAGTAACTATTCCTCTATTGGATAAGTATACACTATCCAATTTTTTAGGCTCGGGTACAAATTCAATGTAACCTGGATCATAGGCTTCGGGTGGATTAATTAATTTTTTCCATTCTGTACTTTTTACTTTTACATCGCTTGGGCACTTCTGCAATTGCCTATCCGCTTCTTCAATATAATATTGGTCTATCTTTCCTTCTTGCTTTTTAAAGGTCAAGAAAACATCATGAGCCTCATTACACTGGCCTGCTTCTACAAATGCAAGAATTAGATAATAATATGTATTTATTGGGGCTGATTTTTCTTCAAGTGTTCCTGCTTTATAATCTGTACTAATGCTTTGAAGAGCTTTCTTAAGATGAAATAAAGCCTTCGACTCCTCTCCGCTTATAGAAGTATAAGCAGCCCCAATTAAAAAATTAATGTTTGCATTATTTGGTTCTTGAACATAAATAGGTCTTAAGCTTTTAATTGCATCTGCCATTTCTCTTTTAGCCAAATAAGTTCTCGCCATATCAAAATTTAACTGAAGGGAGTCTTGAGCATTCGCCTTAAGTCCTAGAATGAAAAAAAGTGAGATAATAATTAGCCTATATTTATTCATTTTGAAAGTCCTTAGCTTGTTGAAGTGAAATCTTTTTCCCATTATTTAAAGCAACAACGAATGCATCTTTTATGCCAATATCTTTAATTGCCTGTAAATAGGCTTTCGCCTCCTCATATGTTTTAAAATTTCCAACTGTTAAAAATGTGTAACTCTCACCTTGGTTTTCTTCAATCCCATCAATCTTTAAATACATATTGGCAGTTTGCTGAGAAATATCTTCACTAAATGCTCCTATTTGAACCCTGTATTGTACTTTACCCTTTAATGATGCTCTAATATTTATATTATCTACACTAACAACCTCATCTCTAAATTTTCTTTCATTATTTACATTGACAATAAAGGCGTCAGGGTAACCTCTTTCTTGAATAATTTTTAATAATGATTCTGCTTGAGAATAAATTGCAAAATGTCCTACTACATATCTTATGAGACCATCTTTATCCATAAAAGCATCTACATTTTTCATATCACTAAACCTGCTAACCGGAACCACTTCTTTATAGGCTCCAAGTTGAACTCCATATAGAGGACTATGTGTACTAAACTCTACTTTTTTTGTGACTACATGCTTAGGGTAAATATTTAAGGTTGGCTTTTTTTTCTCTACGTCTTCAGCTATATCTTCAACATTAGATACCATAGTATCCTGATTATTTATAGCAGAACTAAAGGGAACAAAGCCAGGAAATCTAGGAATTGTATCCTCTTTTGGCTTCAAAATCATTCTCTCACATTTCTCAATCCATTTTTCAGACTCTTCTAAGTAAAATGGATCTTTATGGGGATATATTTCAACAAACTTTTCTCTAGCATTTTTCGCTTCCTCGCACATTTTATTTTGAGAATAAGCTATTGATAGGTAGTAATAAACATAAATAGGAACTCTTTTCTCTTCTAAACTATTAGGATCATAGTCCAAAGAAGATTTTTCTGAAGCATCTTCAAGTAACTTAATTGTAAGTGGATTAACTATTTCCTCTTCTGCATAACAAACCCCAATCAAATATTTCAAGTTTGCGTTTTTAGGAAACTTGCTATTTAAGTATTGTAAATAGGGTAAGGCCTTTAGTATTCTTCTTTGAGATAAATGTTGTTTTGCAATATTGAAATTTTTCTGAAAATCATCATCTTCTATTGAATAAGATAGGGTGCATAAAAAGCAAAATAAAAGAAGGAACAGAGTTTTCTTCATTCAAACAAATTTATTGTCATCTTTTCCTGTTTATTAGATTTTTAATTTTTACTATCAACAGTTTTAATGTTTAAAAGACAAGATATTAATTTAGTTTAATCTTCTATTCTTGGCTTTTGGTCTAATTTTTTACAAACCCTATTTAAGAAAACTTTAATTTCATATTATAATGAAAGAGGAGAAGAAAGCTATTTTACAAAAATATATTCAAGAAAATGATCTTGACTCTTTAGTTAGTATTAGTGATATTGAAATAAAAGAATTTAATGGTTCTCCATTAATGGAAGAAGAAAAAAAAGCTCTAGCAAAATTTAGGGAAGCTAGGGTAAAAAAGCTAACCAAAGAGAAAAACAAAGAAAATAAGTTTAATGAGAAATTTGAATACTACAGGACTATTAGCAATCTAATTGATTACAGAGATATCCTTAATGGAAACTTTGCTGTTTAGTATTGAATACAAACATTTTTAGGTTCTGTAAAAAACCTTAAAGCTTCAAATCCACCTTCTCTTCCTACTCCACTGTTTTTAACTCCACCAAAAGGAGTTCTTAAATCTCTCAATAACCAGCAATTTATCCATACTATTCCCGAATGCAATTCATTAGCCATTCTGTGCGCTCTGCTAAGATTGGATGTCCATAAGGTAGCAGCTAAACCATATTCCGTTGAATTCGCATACATTAGTACTTCTTCTTCAGTTTTAAAAGGAGTAATTGTAGCTACTGGGCCAAATATTTCTTCTTGATTAGTTCTACAGTCGTAAGACAAACCTTCTATTAGAGTAGGTTCTACAAACCAGCCGTTTAGGCCTTGTTCAGATAAATCTACTTGCTTGCCTCCACATAAAACAGTACCTCCCTCCTCTTTGGCTAAGTCTATATAACCTAATACTTTTTCCATATGCGATTTAGATACTAATGCTCCTTGGTCTGTTCCATTTTCATTAGGGTTTCCCACTTTTAGAGCTTTAACTCTATGAACAAAATCTCTTTTAAATTTTTCATACATCTTATCTTGGACAAAAATCCTAGAACTACATAAACAAATTTGACCTTGGTTAGCAAATGCTGACCTTACAGTTGTATCTAAAACTTTATCATAGTCTGCATCATCAAAAATGATACAAGGGTTTTTACCTCCAAGTTCCAGGGAGAGCTTTTTAAACTTTGGTGCTGCTATCCTAGCTATTGTTTCTCCTGTCTTTGTTCCTCCAGTAAATGAAATCACAGGAACATCATTACTCTCGCTTAATGCATTTCCAACTTTATGCCCGTAACCATGAACAATATTTAATACTCCTTTTGGGAGTCCAACTTCAATACATACTTTAGAAAGTAAATAGGCTGTCATCGGTGTAATCTCTGATGGCTTAGCAACAACACAATTTCCCGCTGCTATAGCAGGCGCAATTTTCCAGCTAAATAAATACAATGGAAGATTCCAGGGAGAAATACAAGCAGTAACACCTATTGCTTTTCTTAAAGTGTAGTTAATGGCACCAAGTTCCATATAATGCGATTCAGATTCAAAATGAACAATTGCCGAGGAATAAAATCTAAAGTTTTTCGCAGCTCTTGGAATATCAACTTTTCTTGCAAGACTTAAGGGTTTCCCATTATCTATAGATTCTGCAAGAGCAAATTCTTCCAATCTTTCCTCAATTTTTTGAGAAATCTTTAGCAAATAATCTGAGCGGATTTCTTTTGGAGTTTCTGACCAGGATCTAAATGCAGATTTTGCTGCAGAGATTGCCAACTCAACATCTTCTTCGGTTGAATCTGGTATTAAACTATAAACTTCTCCTTTAGCAGGATTGTAATTATCAATATATTCAGATGAAGTTGGATCAATTAATTCTCCGTTTATATAATTCTGGATTTTTTGCATGCTTTCTAATTCATTATTAAAAGTAAAGAGCAACTATTAAAAGTTGCCCTTTATCAAAGTAAATCAAACACATTGTTTAACAAAAGTCCGTCCTGTAGTTGGTTTGATTACAACAAAGGTAAAAATTGTAAATAACTATTAAAATTAAATCACTTTTTGAGTGATGTTAATTTCTGTTAACCTTTGAAAGTAAACTCCTAATTGATTTAATTTCGTTATTCCATGAATAAAAATAAGTTTACATTTCTTATTGTAGGTTCTAGTGTTAGCATTCTTTTTCTTATTGCATTTCAAGTCTACTGGGTAAAGACGTCTGTAAAGGCACAACAGCAGTTGTTTGATCAAAGAGTTATGGATGTTATGCATGAGGTAATTAACAAAATAGAAAGAGAAGAAGCAATAACAGAAGTTACCAGTAAAATCTTAGACTCTGATAGATTAAGTCAAAATCAAACTTTAGACTCTACTTTTAGCTTTTCCCCAATAGAAAAAAGTTCTATTTTAGAGATTAAGCCTACAACTAAGAATTCAGCTATTTTACCATACAGCCAAGAACAACTTAACATACAATTTAAAAGACCAAAAAGAACTGATTCTTCGATTTTCATCATTAGAGAAACAAAAAAAAGGGTTTTAAACTCTAGTGTCTATTTGCAGAATATACAAGGCGATAGCTTACTTCAAAACCAAATTAAAAGAAAAGCAACCATAATCAATGAAATTGTTAATGAACTTGCATTTATTAGCATTACCAATAATTTCAATGAAAGAATAGATCGATATAAAATAGATTCTTTGCTAAATTTTGAGCTATTGGATCAAGGTATTAATGCAGATTACGTATTTGATATTTTTGATGCAGAAACAAAAAGTTTGAGCTTTGAGCAAGACTCTGAATTAAGCGAACAAATAAAAAACTCTAAGTATAAGGTAAGTCTATTTGAAAATGATTTCTTGATTGATAGCGATACCTTGCTGCTATATTTTCCTGAGCAAAACAATTATATAATAAAAAACTCTTGGGAGGTGCTTTTAATATCCTTTCTCTTAGTTTCTATTTTAATATTGTTCTTTTATAGCTCTCTTAAAACCATACTCAACCAAAAAAGATTGTCTCAAGTAAAGAATGATTTTATTAATAATATGACTCATGAGCTAAAAACTCCAATCTCTACAATTTCCTTAGCTTGCGAGGCATTAAAGGATAGGCAAATTTCGATTGATGATTCTAGAAGAGAGAATTATGTTGAAATAATAAATGATGAAAATAGCAGGCTTTCTCTTTTGGTAGACAATGTATTAAAAAGTGCTGTATGGGATTCCAATAGTCTAAAACTAAATTATGAAAAAGTTAATATCCATCCAATAATTCAAAAAGTATCCGATAGTTTTAAAATCCTACTAGAAAAGAAATCTATTACTCTAAGTCTGGAGCTTGAAGCAAGTTCAGACTTGTTGAAAATAGACCAGATTCACTTTTCTAACATTATTTTTAATTTAGTGGATAATGCTTTAAAATATAGTCCTGAAAAAAGCTCTATTGTAATTAAAACAGAAAATCATAATAATCAACTATGGATTTCCGTAATAGATAAAGGGATAGGGATTTCTGTACAAAATCAAAAAAGAATATTTGATAAATTCTATAGGGTTTCAACAGGAAACTTACATGATGTTAAAGGGTTTGGACTAGGTCTTAATTATGTAAAAAATATGGTAGACCAATTTGGAGGAGAAATAATTTTAAAAAGTAAAGAAGGTAAAGGAACTTCAATCACTATAAAACTTTTACAAGATGAATAAAGAAGAAATGACCATTTTAGTTGTTGAAGATGACAGCAACTTAGGTAGAATGCTATCCGACTATTTAAGAGTTAAAGGCTATCAAGTTATTCTAAAAAAAGATGGCGAAGAAGGCTATCAAGCATTTTTAGAAGAAAAAATAACTCTATGTCTTTTAGATGTAATGATGCCAAAAAAAGATGGTTTCACCTTGGCAAAGGATATAAGAAAACTTAAATCTAAAGTTCCTATCATTTTTCTAACAGCAAAAAGCATGGAAGAGGATGTTAAAGAAGGATTTAAGTCTGGCGCAGATGACTACATAACTAAACCCTTTAGCATGGAAGTTCTACAAATGAGAATTGAAGCAGTTATGAGGCGTGTTAGCGAAATGAAAGAAGAACTATCGGCAAAAAAAGAATTTAAAATAAAGGACTTTACTTTCTATCCAAATAAACGTTTAATTATCAAAGGAAACGAAGAAAAAAAGCTTACATCAAAAGAAAACGACCTTTTAAAGTTATTAGTAATCTATGAGGGCGAAGTGGTAGACCGAAACGATGCCTTAAAAATGATTTGGGGAGACGATAATTATTTTAATTCAAGAAGCATGGATGTATACATAACCAAGCTTAGAAAAATTTTTAAGGAAGATGGTAACATTCAAATAATAAATAGTCATGGGAAAGGCTTTAAACTTTTAGTTGAATAAAAAATATTTCTTTTCTCTCTTAGATTCTCTATATTTGGTAAGGACAAGTTCTACCAATGAAACATATTCTATTCCCAACAGACTTTTCTGAAAATTCTGAAAAAGCCTTCCCTTTTGCAGTAAAAATGGCACAGCTCTTTGGAGCCGAACTTACGCTATTTAACAGCTATAAACTTCCTTATTCAAAATCAAACCTTTTAGTTTCTATCACTGATAGAATGCGAAAAGACTCGCTTGATGGCCTAGAAAGCTTAAAGAAAAAAGTAATAGAGATTGATTCATCCATTAAGGTTCATACAGACTCTAGAGTAGGAAGCTTTGTTCCTCTTATTCCAAAGGTTGCGAATAACTGTAAAAGCAATCTAATCATCATGGGAACCAAAGGTGCTTCGAGTTTAAAAGAAATATTCATTGGCAGCAATACTTTAGAGGTGATACAGATAACTAGGTGTCCTGTATTAGCTATACCTGAGAATGCCGTATTGGGTGATATAAAAAAAATCTCTATTGCTACTGATTTAAAGCCTATTGAGTTTCCTGAGCAATTGAACCCAGTTTTTGAACTGGCGAAAAAAACCAACTCTTCTATTGAATTTGTCAATGTTGATAGAAAAGAAGACAATATCTTTTCAGAAGAAAAAGCGAGACAAGCTTCTTATCTTGAAGAACTAGCCAAAGGCATAGAAACCTCTATCCATTTTACCTCCAATGAAGATATTATTGATGGACTGAGTGAATACATAAGCTCAGAGCAACCTGATTTATTCGCTATGTTGGCAAGAAAGCATAGTTTATTTGAAAGAATTTTCACAAGATCAATAACAAATAAACTTTCATTTCGAACAGAGATTCCACTTCTTGTAATGGACGAATAAAATTAGCGCTCTCCTTTAGCTTTTTATTAGCTTTGCCGAACTTAAAAAATAGGTCTTGAAGAAGCTTTTGTTTTTGTTTTTTATCCTTCACCTTTTCTATGCATGTGGCCCAAATAAAGGTATGTTGGCTAGGCAAAAAATAGTAGCAAAAAAAAGTGCTCCAAGTGGTAAATATAGAAATCCCACTATGTTTAGCAGAATTAACCCTTTTCAAGGGAGAGCGAAAGCAAGGTTGGCTAAAAGCAAACGAAAGAAATTCAAACTAATTAAGAGAAGAAGAAAACAAAGTGGCACTTATAGAAAAGGTAAAAAACCGGGAAGATCTTTTAAAATGAAAAGAACTATTTCTAGAAGCCGACTTAAAAGCTCTGGAAGCAGGATGAAGTCTGGTTCAGGTTCTAAAAGAAGAAATAAGAACTTGTTTAATACGAGAAAAAAATAATTTAACCCACTTCAAACCCACGAGGATAAAAAGAATAGCAAAAGTTTATTACTTTTAAGCCCAATTAAATGTTTCTTGAAAAGATTAACTAGCATAGTATTAATTATTGTTTTTTCTATAAGTACGGCATTTACGCCCAATACTTCTAGTCAGAGCGTAGATACTAATGCCAAAATCAAAGCAGTTTTCATCTATAATTTTACAAAATATATAGAATGGCCTCAAGAATATAAAACAGGTGAATTTACAATTGGAATTCTAGGGGAGAATAGCGCATTGTTTACGGAATTAGACAAAATGTCTAAAGTTAAAAAGGTAAGCAATCAAACGTTTGTAATTAAATCGTTTACTAATACTAGCCAATTAGATAATCCCCACATTTTATACATACCTGAGGACAGTACAGATCAATTGAAAAAAGCTATTGACCAACTTAAAGGGAAAAGTACATTAATTGTAACCGAAAAACCAGGTCTTGCAAAGCAGGGATCTACCATTAATTTTGTGGTTCAAGGAAGTAGACAAAAATTTGAATTAAATAAGTCCAATGCAACACAGCGAAATTTAAAAGTTGCCAGTGCATTAGAAAACTTAGCAATATCAGTTAACTAACCGTGAAAAAGCTAAAATACATATTGGTCTTAATATTTTTGGCAAACATAAGTTATGCTCAAAATAAACTTACAAATGCCCTTTATAATTTAAGGGAAGGTGAGCTAGACAAAGCAAAAGAATTAATTGATTCCGCAATAGAGGATACCCTTTTTAATGATGAAGCCTCTACTTTTTATTATAAAGGAACCATCTACAAAGAATTATTTAAACAAAAAGAAGATCAAAATAAACAATCTCCATATCGAATAATTTCTGTTGAAAGTTTTAAAAAATCTCTCGAAATTGAAAATGATGGTAAATATTCAGAGAGTTCAAAACAAAACCTAAAATATCTTGCTGAAACCGTTTACAACCATGCTGCGACTTCTTTAAATAGTTCAGAGTATAAACTTGCAATTAGCAACTATCAATTTTACAAAGAAATTATCTCTTTTGCATTCCCATCTACAAATTTTGAAGATAAAGACATCATGTTTAACCTTGCCCTAGCTACTATTTTCAGCAAACTTGCAGAGAAAGATTCTGCTTCGGCAAAATTATACTATCCCAAAACAATAGCATTATTTAATGAAGTTTTAGACATAGATTCTAATAATGTTAGTGCAAATTATAATATGGGAATACTATTCTACAATCAAGGTGTTGAAATTGTAAACAACATGGATTATAGTTTAGATATTGAGCAACTCAATCAGGTACAAGACCGCATAATAGAATTGTTTAAAAAATCTCTACCGTATATGCTCAAAGCATATGAGCTAAATCCAAAAAGAAAAGAAACTTTAATCGGTCTTCAAGGAATCTACTTCAGTCTTAATGATATAGAAAAATCCGAAGCATATAAAAAAGAACTTGAAGCTCTCGAACTAGAAGAAGGTAAAACTGGAGGCGAAAATTCTTCAGGAAACACTGCGCCTTCAGGAGGTAAATAGATTATATATAATCTAATGAATTTTAGATTCACCATAGGTAAAAAGATAGGAACAGGATTTGGTATTCTGATTCTGCTAACTTTTATTGTATTTACTGCAACATACCTCACCCTGCAAAAAAGTAAAAGGATTAACAATGAAATAAATACAGTAAATACTCCATCTGTAAAAAAACTTCAAGAACTAAAGTTTAATATCCTAGAAACAAGATTATTCCTTGAAACTTGGATGAAGGAGATGAAAGAACATGAGGACAAACAAAGACTCATTGAATTCAGAAGAACAGAGTACCCTCAAATAAAAGAGGAGTTAACAGTACTTTCAATGGGATGGGAGATAGAGCAGCAAGATACATTAGCTTATCTGTTTGAAACAATAGACCTTTTATTCAATCAACAAAGTGCCGATATAATAGATGTTCTTCAAACATTTGAAGATTATGAAGAAAATATTTTTGCCGTTTTAAATGCAGCTTCCAGTCTAGAAGAGGGGGGCGATATTTATAGGTTGACTTATGATGCAATGTCTCAGCTTAACCGCATGATTGATGTTCAAAAAGAAGCTTCAGCAAGCTACAATGCGGATATGTTTACCTCCTTTCAAAATTTAGAAATATTAGTTAAGTGGTTTGGTTTTGCACTAATTATTATTGGAGTTGTTATTGCAGTTTATACAACCAAAACTATCGTTGACCCAATCAAAAAATTAAAAACAGTTGCTGTTAAACTTGGACGAGGAGTCTTCCCCGCTGCTAAAATGAAAGTAGGAAAAGATGAAATAGGAGAAATGACTGCTGCAATGAACAATGTTGTTTCCGGATTAAAAAGCACTAAGGATTTTGCAAATGCAGTTGGTTCAGGTAATTTCGAAATAGATTATCAACCTCTGAGTAGCAAAGATTCATTAGGTTTAGCATTATTAAAAATGCGAGATGACTTAGCTGAAAATGAACGAATACTAGAAGATAAAGTAAGGCAAAGAACTACCGAAGTTGTTAAACAGAAAGAGGAAATTGACAAACAAAGAACACAAATAGAAGAATACTTTGTTCAAGTAACCGATAGTATTAAATACGCTAAGAAAATCCAAGAGGCAATCCTTCCGCCTGAAAGCTATGTTAGAAAGTTGCTACCAGATTCTTTTATTTTTTATAGACCAAAAGATATTGTTAGTGGAGATTTCTATTGGCTTGGAGAAGCAAATGATAAAGTATTCTTTGCTGCAGTAGATTGCACAGGTCATGGTGTTCCAGGAGCATTTATGTCTATTGTGGGATATAATCAGCTAAAACAAGCTATTATTACTTCTAACGGGAGTGATCCTGCTACTATATTAGATCATCTTAATAAAGGCGTTACAGAAACTTTGCATCAAAGAGACGCTGACTCTACTAGTAAAGACGGAATGGATATTGCTATTTGCTCGTTAAACCATAAAACCCTAGAACTGGAATATGCTGGAGCATTTAATCCACTTTATTTGCTTAGAGATGGAGAAATTATTCAAACGAAGGGTGATAAATTCCCTATTGGTTCTTTTCTAGAAGGTGAAACTGCTAGTTTTACAAATAATAAAGTTCAGCTTCAAAAAGGTGATCAGATATACGTATTTTCTGATGGATATGCAGATCAGTTTGGTGGGCCTAGAGGAAAAAAATTCATGTATAAACGATTTAGGGATTTACTTATCGAGCATAGTAAATTGGATTTATCTGATCAAAAGGATAAATTGAAAGAATCTCTCTTTGAATGGATGAAAGATGAAGAACAAGTGGATGATATTCTTGTGATTGGAGTTCGCGTATAATTAGCTATATTTAGTATTCATACTAATTCAATGCTAGACCATATTAATATTCATAAAGTTTTGTTTCTTGATATTGAAACAGTCTCTCAGTCTGAGAACTTTGAGGGTTTGGACTCAACTTGGAAAAAATTATGGGAAAAAAAGTCTTCTTATTTAATTAAAGATGACGAAACTCCTGAAGACATTTATTCCAGAGCTGCTATATACGCAGAATTTGGTAGAATTATTTGTATCTCCGTAGGCTTTTTAAACCCTATTGAGAGTAATAAAAATGAATTTAGGGTCAGATCTTTTTATGGAGATGATGAAAAACAGATTCTCATTGAATTTTCAGAATTATTAACAAAGCACTACAATCATGCCGATTATTTGTTATGCGCTCATAATGGAAAGGAATTTGATTTTCCATACTTATCGAGAAGAATGCTAGTCAATAATGTTCCTATCCCGTCTCTTTTAGATACCGCAGGGCGGAAACCTTGGGAAGTACAGCATTTAGACACATTACAATTATGGAAGTTTGGAGATTATAAGCACTATACCTCATTGGAATTGTTAACCAAATTATTTAATATACAAAGTCCAAAAGAAGATATTGACGGCAGTCAAATCAATGAAGTTTACTTTAAAGATAAAGATCTACAAAGGATAAAAAACTACTGTGAAAACGATGTTGTAGCTGTCGCTCAACTTCTTCTAAAATATAAAGGCCTTCCAACTGTAGATTCGAAACAAATCAATCATATTAAAAGTTGAAAGATCTACTGTTAGAATTTAAAAACTTTAGCTTAGGATTTAAAAGTGGTTCAAAAATAAATGAAGCGATTCACTCTTTAAGTTACGAGTTAAAAAAAGGGGAGTGTTTAGGTATTGTTGGAGAGTCTGGCAGTGGAAAGTCTATTTCTTCCCTTTCGATTTTGGGGCTACTGCCAGATTCAGCAAGAATTACAGCAGGTGAAATAAACTATCACTCCAACGATAAAACCTATCCATTAAGTTCCTTAAAAGAAAGTGACTTTCAATCTATAAGAGGTAAAGAAATTGGAATGATTTTCCAAGAGCCAATGACTTCTCTAAATCCTGTTATAAAGTGCGGAGAGCAAGTTGCTGAAAGCTTAAGATTACATAAGAAACTTAGTAGAAAAGAAGCACACTTAGAAACTATAAAATGGTTTGAAAAAGTACTACTTCCTAGGCCTGAAGACATTTACAATTCTTACCCTCATCAAATTTCAGGAGGACAAAAACAAAGAGTAATGATTGCGATAGCGATGTGTTGCAACCCTAAACTCTTAATTGCAGATGAACCCACTACAGCCTTAGATGTGACTGTGCAAAAGGAAATTCTATATCTAATTAAATCCTTGCAAAAGGAGTATGGAATGAGTGTTATTTTTATCACTCATGATTTAGGAGTAGTTGCTGAAATAGCAGATAATATAATGGTCATGCAAAATGGCAGAAAAGTAGAAGAAAACAATACAATTTCTCTATTTAAAAATCCTAAACATCCATACTCTAAAGGATTAATAAATTGCAGGCCTCCCCTTGATTATAGATTAAAAAGGCTTCCAATAGTTTCTGACTTTTTAAATAATAAGGAGGTTCCATTTAACGAAATAAAAATCACAGCAGAAGAACGAAATAAGCAGTTAGAGGAATTATTTATGCAAGAGGAGTTAATCAAAGTTGACAAGCTATGTAACTATTTCCCAATTCAAAAGGGTCTCTTTAGGAGAACCATAGGTTATGTAAAAGCAGTTGATGATGTTAGTTTTTCGGTATTTAAAGGGGAAACGCTTGGTCTTGTTGGAGAGTCCGGATGTGGCAAAACTACTTTAGGAAGAAGTATTTTAAATTTAATTTCTCCAAGTTCGGGCGATGTTGTTTATAAAAACACGAACATTTCCAAATTATCTCCTAATGAAATGAGAAAATATAGAAAAGACTTACAGATAATCTTTCAAGACCCATACTCCTCTTTAAACCCAAGAATGAGTATTGGAAATGCCATTACAGAGCCTATGAAAATACACGGTATAGGTTCAAATGGGCGAGAAAGAAAAGAAATTGCTATTGAGTTAGTGGAAACCGTAGGTTTGTTGCCAGACCATTTTAACAGATATCCTCATCAATTTTCAGGTGGACAAAGACAAAGGGTAAGTATTGCTAGAGCTATCGGCCTAAATCCAAAGTTTATCATTTGTGATGAATCTGTTTCAGCTCTTGATGTCTCTGTTCAAGCACAAGTTTTAAACCTTCTTAATGACTTGAAACAAAAGCATCAGTTTACTTATATTTTCATTTCTCATGATTTATCTGTTGTGAAATATATGTCAGATCGAATCATCGTGATGAAAACAGGTAAAATAGAAGAAATGGGCATTTCGGAAGAAGTATACAATAAGCCTAGAAGTAATTATACAAAACAATTAATTGATTCTATCCCAAAAATAGAACCATACTTAAACTAATTTATACTCTTTTATTTTTCTTATCATGTTTTTGAAAATAAAACCATGAAAGGGCAAAACACTATACCAATACAGCCTTCCAAATACCCCTTTTGGTCTAAAAGTAGCTACTTGATGTAGGGTATAAATTTGATTCTTATTTGTAATCTTAAACTCCAACCAAGCTTCTCCTGGGAGTTTCATTTCTGCAAAGAGCAACAACCTTTTTGAATCTCTATCGGCTAATAAAACCCTCCAAAAATCCAAAGAATCACCACTATTAATTTGATTTGGACTTCTCCTTCCTCTTCTTAGACCTACTCCACCGGCTAGTTTATCTAAATATCCCCGAACTTTCCAAAGCCAATTACCATAGTACCAACCTCTTTCTCCTCCAATTGACCAAATATTTTTTAGCGTATTTTCAACTTCATCTTCTTTTAATTCAATTTGCTTTTTGTCTGTAAATACACCATTTGAAGGTACTTGAATATAGTGCTGCAATTGCTTTTTATTCAAATTATTAATCTGGGTATCTTTCCAAGAAGAAACTACCATATTCTGCTCTATTCTTTTAAATGCCAGAGATACAGATTCCTTATAAGTCATCAAGTCTTGAGGAATAATTTGCTGTATTCCATCTAACTTTACTATTACTTCATTCTTCATGCTATCCACCAAGTTAACAGCTATATGATATGCAGTAGAGGTAACAAAATATAACCAATAGGAAGATAGTCTTGGTGTCATTACGGGTACTGTATAAATAAACCTTTTCATGCCTCTTACCTCAGCAAATTGCAATAACATTTCTCTATAAGTTAAAATATCGGGGCCTCCAATATCAAATGTTTTCCCATAAAGTTTTTCATTGCCTATAGCCTCTAATAAATATCCTATCACATTTCTAATCCCAATTGGTTGACATTTAACATTTAACCATTTTGGTGCAACCATAACAGGCAGTTTTTCTACTAGGTCTCTTATAATCTCAAAAGAAGCTCCTCCAGAGCCAATAATAATGGCTGCCCTAAAAACCGTTAATGGAACATGTGATTCAGCTAATATAGTTTCTGTGCGTTTTCTGGATTCTAAGTGTATGGACAAATTATCATCATTACTAATCCCTCCTAAATAAATGAGCTGCTTCGCTTTCGTTTGATCAATATAATCTCTAAAATTTTCAGCTATTCGAATTTCCATTTTCTGGAATTCCCCGCTATCATTTGCTAGTGAATGAATAAGAAAATAAGCTACCTCTATTTCTTTAGGTAGTTCTTGAAGTGAATCTTTCTTTAAAAAATCTGCTTCAACGATTGAAACTCTTTGTAAGGTTGGTTCGTCCAGGTTTAAAGTATTCATATCTCTAACAGTTAAGTAAACTTTATGTCCATTATCTATTAGAGAGGGTAAAAGACGTTTGCCAATATAACCGTTGGCACCTGTTAGCAGTATATTCATAATAATGAAACAATGGTTCTTTATAGGTGTTTAACTTCAAATCTAAAGCATGTATAACATCCAATCCAAAATCAATATTCCCATAAGTATAGAAGAAGCTTGGAATTTCTTTTCGCAGCCAAAGAATTTATCTAAAATTACGCCTAAAGAAATGGGGTTTAACATTACTTCAAAAAACTTAGCTGAAGAAATGTATCCCGGAATGATAATTACTTATAAGGTTAGTCCTCTTCTTGGAATTAAATTAGATTGGATGACAGAAATAACTCAAGTAAATAAGCATAAATATTTTGTAGACGAACAAAGAGTTGGGCCTTACAAAATTTGGCATCATCAGCACCATTTTAAATCAATAAATGGAGGAGTAGAAGTAACGGACATAATAGATTATGTTGTTCCGCTGGGTATACTTGGCAAAATAGCTCACCCAATTATTGTAAAACCTCAACTAAAAAAGATATTTCAATTCAGAGAAGAAAAAATAGTTGAATTATTTGGTAAACTATGAGTTAGCTGCTTCTTTGAAAACTTTTAATGCCCTTTCTCTAGCTTCAGCGTGATTAACCATCTCTGGAACATATCTAGTAGTTCCGTATTCAGGAATCCATTTTTTAATATAGATTTTGTTTTTGTCAAACTTATCTATTTGAGAGGTGGGATTAAAAATTCGAAAATAAGGTTGTGCGTCTACACCTGTTCCTGCAGCCCATTGCCAATTACCATTATTAGATGCTAATTCATAGTCTAACAATTTTTCAGCAAAATAGGCTTCTCCCCATTTCCAATCTATTAATAGGTGCTTTGTTAAGAAACTAGCCACAAGCATTCTAATTCTATTATGCATAAAGCCAGTATTCTTTAACTCTCTCATCCCTGCGTCTACCAATGGGAATCCAGTTTCTCCACTTTTCCACTTTTCAAAATCATCCTTATTATTCCTCCAAACTATACTGTCGTATTTACTTTTAAAATTAGACGATACAACTTTAGGGTAATGAAAAAGTATCATCATAAAAAACTCTCTCCAAACTAGTTCTTTCAAGAAAGTTAAACTTTTTGGTTTAGCCCTTTTTGCTATCTCTCTAATGCTAACCGTACCAAATCGTAAATGCACTCCTAGGCGAGAAGTAATATCTTTAGCCGGATAATTTCTCTCGGCCTCATAGTTATCTAAAGTCTTCTTCCTTAAGGAAGGTTTATCTACTTGGATTTCAGATATCTGAAAGCCCATACTTTCGAGTGAAATAATTTTTGAACTCTCAGGAAACCAATTGCTTTGGTCTAGGGCATTACCTGAGCTTTGAAGCATCTTATCGTCCAATTTTTCTAGCCACTTTTTACTAAAAGGAGTATACACCAAATAAGGTGTTCCATCATCTTTAAGTACCTCATTAGGTTCAAAAATAACCTGATCTTTATAAGTTTCCATAGAAACTCCTTTTTCTTGCAGCAGTCTTTTTATTTGCTCGTCACGCTCTAAAGCATAGGGTTCGTAATCTCGGTTTGTAAAGACTTTTTCAATGCTGTATGTAGATAATATGTTTTTAAAAACCTCTTCAGGAGTGTCGTAATAAAACTTAATTCCTGACTTATGCTCCTTTTCTAAGCGATTATTTAAGTCGGATAATCGTTGATGGATAAAACTTACTCTCGAGTCATTTTGATCATTCAATTCATCTAAAATCTCTCTATCAAAGATAAAAATTGGTAAAACTGGATTGGAACCTTTCAAAGCATGATTCAGGCCGATGTTATCATCAAACCTTAGATCTCTTCTAAACCAGAAAATATTTACTTTTTCCATTTCTTTATTTAATGCTACTCATTCCACCATCAACCTTTATAACTTGACCAGTAATCCATCTAGACTTACCACTTAGTAAAAATAAGGCTGCATTTGCAATATCATCTGCACCCCCAATTGATTTTAGTGGATGACGTTCTGCATTAGCTGTTTTTTTATCATCATTTGATAATAATGAAGAAGCTAATGGAGTATCTGTTAAAGAAGGTGCTACAGCATTTACTCTTATAGTTGGCGCATATTCTGCGGAAAGAGCATGTGTTAGTCCTTCAACAGCTCCCTTTGCCATAGAAATACTGCTATGAAAACTTAAGCCTGTTTGCACTGCAACTGTACTAAATAGTACAATAGACGGATTTGTACCTTGTTTTAGGGCTTTTTCTGCTTGTTGAATTACTTTAGCTGCACCTAATGCATTTATCTTATAATCATTTAAAAAGTCTTCTTCTTTAAGCCTTTTAAAAGGCTTTAAATTGATAGTTCCGGGGCAATAAATTAAACCATCTAATTGATCAGGAAGCTCTAATTCAAACTCTTCTGTTACATCAATGGATTGAAAATGATAGCTCCCTTGAAGCTTAGGTTTAGTTCTAGAAGCTAAGTACAAGCTATTTCCTTCTTTTAGCAATTGAGATGCAATAGCTTCACCTATTCCGCTGCTTGCTCCTACGATTAATACATTCATGTTTATAGTTTTCTATTCAACAAGAATGTCTTATTAATAGTTTAAATAAGCCCTAATTTATTTAAGATATAGGACTTCAATAAAAGTATATACTTCTTTGAGTTTTTAACTCGTATTCTTTGGTTTTTTATTGTACTTGCTTGGCAACTTTGAATTTTCTGCAAAAGCTTTATATAATATAAATAGGCAGTATAAACTCCAAATTTCGCATTTGAAGGTAACTTCTTAATTCCTTTAAATCCATCTGCAAAATCTTTTGTTATGTCTTTTTCTATTTCCTGTTTTTGCTCTTGCGTAAATTGTTCCAAATCTATATTTGGAAAATATGTCCTCCCTTTTTCCTGAAAATCTGCTTTTATATCTCTTAAAAAGTTTATTTTCTGAAAGGCAGACCCCAAGCTTTTAGCATAGCTTTCAAGTTCATTATAATCCTCTTTCTGACCTTTACAAAATACTTTTAAACACATCAAACCAACTACCTCAGCAGAGCCATATATATATTCTTCATATTCTTCTTGCGTATACTCTATCTTATTTAGATCGAGCTCCATACTATATAAAAAAGCAGCTATATGCTCCTTTTCTATATCATAATTATTTACTACTGCTTGAAAACTTTCCAAAATCGGATTTAAACTAAAACCATTTTCAATAGCCTCATAGGTTTCTTTTTTAAACTGATTTAGATACTTTTCTTTATCTAAGCTATGAAAGGTGTCTACTATTTCATCCGCTAGTCTTACAAAACCATATATGGCATATATTGGATCATGAATAGACTTATCTAACATCTTAATTCCTAGTGAAAATGAGGTGCTATAAGTATTCGTAAAAACTTTACTGCTTTTTAAGCAGGCTTCGGCATATAGCTTATCCATACTACTAAGTTAGCTCTTTCAACAGCTCATCTGCAACTACTTGCCCCGAAATTAATGATGGAGGGACACCAGGACCAGGAGTAGTGAGCTGTCCTGTGTAAAAAAAGTTTTTTAGGTTCTTATTTCGCAGTGAAGGCTTAAGAATTGCTGTTTGCATAAGTGTATTAGCCAATCCATAAGCATTACCCTTATAGGCATGGTAGTCTTCTTTAAAATTAGAATGTGCATAGGACTTTTTATAAATTACATGACTTCTTATTTCCTGACCAGTTGCCTTTTCAAGCCTATCCATCATAATATTATAATACTTTTCTCTTACCTCTTCTTCATCATTTAAGTCTGGAGCAACAGGCATTAACAGAAATAAATTTTCCATTCCTTCAGGAGCTACAGATGAATCAGTAATGGATGGAACACATGCATAAAAAAGTGGCTTTGATGGCCATTTTGGGTTATCATATATTTCTTTTGCATGAAGATCAAAAGACTCATCAAAGAATAAGTTATGATGCTTTAAGCCGACTATCCTTTTGTCTACTCCTAAATAATATAAAAGGCTAGAAGGAGCCATTTTTCTTTTATCCCAATACTCTTCCGTATAATTTTTATGCTCTTTTTCAAGCAAAAATTGGTCTGTATGATTGTAATCTGCGCCTGAAATAAAGTAATCTGCCTCAAAATCCCCTTTGTTAGTTATTGCTTTAACTACCTTTCCTTTTTCTGATTGCAAATTTTTCACTTCGCAATCTAACACTATTTCAACACCCTTCTCAATAGCTAAGGAAGTCATGCCTTCAACTATCTTATGCATACCGCCCATAGGATACCATGTTCCTAAAACTATATCCGCATAGTTCATTAAACTATATAAAGCAGGAGTTTCTTCAGGCTTAGCTCCTAAAAATAAAACTGGAAATTCCAAGAGTCTAATTAACTTACTATTGGAAAAATATTTTTTAACATGCTTTGTTAATGATTGAAATAACTGAAGTCTAAAAACTCCTGTTATTACTCTCATTTGGGCAAACTCTAATATGGACTTCCCCGGTTTAAAAACCAAATCATTCATTCCAACCTCATACTTATATTTAGCTTCTTCAAGAAACTTTTCAAGACCTTTTGAACTTCCTTTTTCATGTTTTTCAAAGAGTTCTTTTAATTCTTGAAAAGCGGCAGGAACATTGATTACTTCCTCATTTTCAAAAAATACTTGGTAAGAAGGATCTAAACGAACGAGGTCATAATAATCAGATACTTTTTTCCCGAAACGTTCAAAATAGTTTTCAAAAACATCAGGCATCCAATACCAACTAGGACCCATATCAAAAGTAAAACCGGAGTCTGAGAACTGTCGTGCTCTTCCTCCGGTTTGAGAATTCTTTTCTAAAATTTTTACTTTTTTCCCTTTGTCTGCTAGTGCTGTTGCTGCGGCTAGGGAGGAAAACCCCGAGCCTATTACAATAATTTGTTCACTCACTTTTAGTAGGCATAATCTTTTAAAGCTGTAGTTAACTTTTTTCTAGCTAGAAAAATACGACTTTTCACAGTACCAATAGGCATTTCGAGTTCGTCTGCTATTTCTTTATACTTATAGCCATCATTATGCATCTGGAATGGAATTTTACACTCGTCATTCAATTCCTCAATCACTTTAGAAATCTCTTTATAGTTGTATTCCGATTCAGGTGAAATTGGAGAATGCGTTTTTGTAGAGTTTACGAAATAATCATCATCTGTATTATCGATAATAGTTCTCTTCCTAACGGCTCTTCTGTAATTATTAATGAAAGTGTTCTTCATGATTGTATACAACCAAGCTTTCAAATTAGTTTTATCTTCAAACTTGTCCTTATACTTCAGAGCCTTCAAAAAAGTTTCTTGCAATAAATCTTCTGCATCCTCATTGTCCGCAGTTAATTTTAGAGCGAAATATTTTAATGGATTCTGGAAAGAAAGAAGCTGATTGTTAAATTCTATTGCTGTCATAACTTTTTTGTTTAATTATTTGATGATAAAATTAAACAATTTGTATGTACACACAATTATTTGTTTAAGAAATTTTAAGAAAAAATAAACAAATAGAATTATTGGATTGATTTTGAGTTACTTAGACTTAACTCGACTCATTAGTTCTTTGTAATCGGAAACTTTAAGAACTTTTGGAGGATAAGAAATGCCATATTCCATCTGATGCTTATTCTCAACATACAGTATTCTTGAGTCAGAATTATCAGATAGACAGTTAAGCATCTTTTCTATTCCTTCTTTTGACTTAATGATAGAATAGGTGATTACATATTCAGGAGATATGGAATCCATTAAATATTTTACTTGATCTGTTGGGGTGGACTGCCCTAAGTAGTAAACATTAATGCCCTCTTTTCTTAATAAGAAATGAAAAAACATAAGTCCTATCTCATGGAATTCTCCTTCAGGTAAAAATAGTATAGCTTTATTATTGTCTTTTGGAGGAAAGGGCAAATCATCTATTGCTGTCGATAGCTTTTGCCTTATAATATTGGATACAATATGTTCATGAGGTGGTTTAATGTCTCCACCCAACCAAAGCAATCCTACTTTCTCCAAAAATGGACGTATAATTTCTACTAGAGTTCTTTCAATACCATATTTTTCTATGAAACCCTTATAAACATTATTGAAGCCTTCTTCATCTAACTGAGTCATGGGAATTATTAGATCGCTTACTTTCTTTTGATTAGTTGCTAAAGTATTGCTAATCTCATTCAAAGCAGATTTCATTTCTTCCTTGGAGAAAGAAGCGATTTCAGAAATTTTTGATCCATTGGTTGTTAAAACCGAAACATTAAGCAGTTTCACCAAATCTTCATCAGTGTAATAGCGAATATTTGTATCCGTTCTTTGCGGGCTCAATAAATTGAACCTTTTTTCCCAAATCCTTAAGGTGTGAGCTTTAATGCCCGACAAAGTCTCTAACTCCTTAATTGAATACTGTCCCATAAATTTTACTTCAGTTCGATATTAGAGAACGTTAGTGCGTCTAAATTGTTTAGTTTAAATACTTTTATAAAGACAAATGTAAAAATTGAGTAAAAATATAAAAAAGCTTATTCAAACCATTCCCCTAAAACCGGGAATATATCAATACTTCGATAAAGAAGGTAAATTGTTGTATGTTGGCAAAGCAAAAGCTTTAAAAAATAGGGTTAGTTCGTACTTTAACAATGATCAATCTAAAAGTGGAAGACTAAGGTTGTTGGTTAGTAAAATAGCGGACATCAAGTATATCATTACAGACACAGAGCTTGATGCATTGCTTTTAGAAAACACTTTAATTAAAAAGCACAATCCAAGATATAATGTAATGCTTAAGGATGATAAAACGTATCCTTGGATTTGTATTAAAAATGAACCCTACCCTAAAGTTTTTAAAACAAGAACATTAATTGAAGATGGTTCGGAATATTATGGACCCTATGCTTCAGTAAAGATGATGAACACCATCTTAGACTTAATAAAAAAAACATACAAGCTAAGAAATTGTCATTATCATTTTACGAAAGAAAATATAGATAAAGGAAAATTTAAATTATGTCTGGAATATCACTTAGGAAATTGCAAAGGACCTTGTGAGGGCTTGCAAACTAAAGAAGATTATGACGAGTCTATTCATGAAATTAGAAAGCTCCTAAAAGGTGATCTAAATAGCGTTAAATCTTCTATGAAGGAGCAAATGAAAGTAGCTGCAAATAAGCTAGATTTCGAGCAAGCACAAATTTTAAAAGAAAAGCTCTTACAAATTGAAAAGTTTCAAGTAAAGTCCACAGTCGTTAGTCCTAGTATTCACAATGTTGATGTTTTCTCGATAATTGAAGCAGAAGATTTGGCCTATGTGAATTATATAAAAGTATTAAATGGTGCTGTTGTGCAAGGACATACTCTAGAACTAAAAAAGAGGTTAGAAGAAAGTTTAGAAGAGTTACTTCAAGTAGCTATTGTTGAATTAAGAAATCGATTCAATAGTAATTCAAAAGAAATAATTGTTCCATTTATACCATCTTTTGAAATGGATGGATTAAAGTTTCATAAGGCCCAAAGAGGTGATAAAAAGAAGCTTTTAGACTTGTCAGAAAGAAATGCGAAGTATTTTATGTTAGACAGAAGAAAACAACATGAAAAAACGGACCCCGAAAGACATACAAAAAGGATACTAGAGGGATTAAAGAATGATTTAAGGCTGAAGGAACTGCCTATTCAAATCGAATGTTTTGATAATTCTAACATCCAAGGAAGCAATCCAACTTCAGCCTGTGTAGTTTTTAAAAATGCGAAACCTTCAAAAAAAGACTACCGCCACTTCAATATAAAAACTGTTGAGGGTCCTAATGACTTTGCTTCTATGGAAGAAGCTGTGTATAGAAGGTATAAAAGATTGATTGAAGAAGGGGATCCTCTACCTCAGTTGGTAATTATAGATGGAGGTAAGGGACAATTAAGTTCAGCGCTAAAGAGTCTGGAAAGACTTGGCCTTAGAGGAAAAATAGCAGTTGTAGGTATTGCCAAAAGACTTGAAGAAATCTTTTATCCAGGGGACTCTTATCCTTTATTTTTAGATAAAAAGTCCGAAAGTTTGAAGGTAATTCAGCACCTAAGGAATGAAGCTCACCGCTTTAGTCTTAAACACCATAGAAATAGAAGATCAAAAAGCAGCCTCAACAGCGAATTAGAAAATATAGAAGGAATTGGAAAGAAAACAGCTGAAAAATTGCTCAAGAAATTCAAGTCCGTGAAAAGAATAAAAGAAATAAACGACACAGAGCTAAAAGAACTTGTTGGAGAAAAGTTGGCAACAAGTATTAAATCGTATTTCAAAAGCTAGACTAGCTTATCCGCTAAAATTCTCATTTCAACAGCAGGGGAAATATTTTCATATAGTACTCTATAAACCGCAGTAGCTATTGGAATATCTACTTCATACTTTTCATTCATCTTAATAATACTCTTTGCAGCATAATAGCCTTCAGCTGTCATATTCATTTCCATTTGAGCAGACATCACAGAATAGCCCTTTCCTACCATACTACCAAAAGTTCTATTCCTACTAAATTGAGAATATGCTGTTACCAATAGGTCGCCTAAATAAGCGGAAGACTTTACATCTCGATGTATTGGGTTTAAGGCATCTACAAACCTCTCTATTTCTTGGATTGCATTAGAAATTAATACTGCCTGAAAATTATCTCCATATCCTAAACCGTTGTATATTCCTGCTGCTACAGAATAAATATTCTTTAAAATGGCAGATATTTCTGTTCCAAATAAATCATCTGAAAGATGTGTTTTTAAGTATCTACACTCTAATAAAGAGGCAAAATCTCCTGCTAGCTCTTCATCTTGGCAGGCTATGGTTAAATAAGAGAGTCTCTCCAGGGCAACCTCCTCAGCATGACAAGGGCCACTAATCATTCCAATTCTTTCATATGGAATATTGAATCTTTTATGAAAAAACCTAGCAGGTATTTGGTGCACCTCGGGAACAATTCCTTTTACTGCTGAAATGACAATTTTATTTTCTAAGTCTGAATTGTCTCTATCACCAAAAACATCCATTAAAAATGCAGATGGTGTTGCTATTACAATAATTTCTGAGGCAGCAATAATCTCATCCAAGTTATTACTTACGTTTATTTTATCTTTTTCAAACTGAACCGCAGAAAGATATCTTGGATTATGATGATATTTATTGATATAATGCGCTTTATCTGCATTTCTCATCCACCAATGGACCATGCCTGCATTATTTGCAAGCAATTTTACCAAAGCAGTAGCCCAACTTCCACCCCCAATTACTGAAACTTCTCTTTTATTTTCACTCATAAGCTTTGCCTAAATTAAAAATTTTAAGCTTTTAAATGAACTGTTTTATTATCACCTGCAACTTCAACCGTAATCAACTTGTGCGAAGAAAGCCCTTTCATTCCTTTGTCCCACTGCTTATTACTTAGTCCAACTGCTGCTTTTAATTCCCCTAGATCTTTAGGGTTTGACTTTTTTAATTCTTCTAGAATCTGCTTTTCTGAGTCTGTTAAGCTAATAGCTTTTTTCTCAGGCCTCATTTGAGGAAAGAAAAGTACTTCTTGAATCGAAACATTATCTGTTAAAAGCATAACCAATCTATCAATACCAATTCCCATACCGGAAGTCGGAGGCATTCCATATTCTAATGCTCTAACAAAGTCATGATCTATAAACATGGCTTCATCATCTCCTTTTTCTGAAAGCTTAAGCTGGTCTTGAAAACGTTCTAGTTGATCAATTGGGTCGTTTAGCTCAGTATAAGCATTTGCTAATTCTTTTCCATTAATCATTAATTCAAACCTCTCTGTTAATTCTGGATTGTCTCTGTGCTTTTTACAAAGAGGGGACATTTCAACAGGGTAATCAATAATAAATGTTGGTTGAACGTAGTGATGTTCACATTTTTCACCAAATAGTTCATCAATCAATTTTGCTTTGCCCATTGTTTCATCTACTTCCAATCCAATTTCCTTGCACTTTTCTCTTAATTGAGGTTCATCGTATTGCGTAACATCAACTCCTGTATGTTCCTTTATTGCATCTAAAATTGGAACCCTAGCAAATGGGGGCTCAAAGTCTATTACTTTACCTTGGAAATTTACTTTGGTTGTTCCCAAAACCTTAGTGGCAATTTCTTTCAACATTTCTTCCGTAAAATTCATCATCCACTTATAATCTTTATAAGCAACGTAAATTTCCATTACTGTAAACTCTGGATTATGGGTTCTGTCCATTCCCTCATTTCTGAAGTCTTTTGCAAACTCATATACCCCTTCAAAGCCTCCTACGATTAGTCTTTTTAAATAAAGCTCATTTGCTATCCTTAAATAAAGCTCCGTATTTAAAGCATTGTGATGGGTAATAAAAGGCCTCGCAGCTGCTCCACCTGGAATTGGCTGAAGAATTGGTGTCTCTACCTCTAAATAACCTTCTTTATTAAAGAACTCTCGCATGGAGTTTATAAGCTGAGTTCTTTTTATGAAAGTTTCTTTAACTTTTGGATTAACAATTAAATCAACGTAACGCTGTCTATATCGTTGTTCTGCATCCGTAAAAGCATCATGCGCTTTTCCATCTTTGTCTGTTTTAACTATTGGAAGAGGTTTTAGAGACTTGGAAAGAACATCTAGCTTTAAAACATGAATAGAAATTTCCCCAACTTGCGTTTTGAATACATACCCTTCTACCCCAATAAAATCACCTATATCTAAATGTTTTTTAAATATTTCATTGTATAAGGTTTTATCCTCTGATGGAGCTATTTCATCTCTATTTATATAAATCTGAATTTTGCCAAACGAATCCTGAATCTCTGCAAAAGAAGCCTTTCCCATAATTCTTCTGCTCATTATTCTGCCTGCAATCTTTATTTGCTTAAACTGCTCCGGTTTGCTTTCAAAATCATTTAAAATCTTCGTTGTAGAAGTGTTTACTTTATACTCTTCTGCAGGATAAGGATTCACTCCTAATTTCTTTAACTCAACAAGTGATTTTCTTCTTAATAATTCCTGTTCACTAAGCACTCTTTCCATGTTATATGAATTTAAAGGGGCGCAAAGATATGATTTAGGCATTTATATGCTTATTCTCTTTATAAAGTTTAATCTTTCTAAGTGTGATTTTTCTTTTATTTGTAAGCCAAAATATGGAGTATGATGGATCAGTTAATTGGTGATTTTAGTAATCACCTTAAGAAGGCGGTAGAAATAGGTAACTCAACTAGCTTTAGAAAGCCAAGTAAACCAATAAGTTCAGTACTTATTTGTGGATTAGGAGGCTCAGGTATTGGTGGAACTATTATTAGTCAGCTTTTAAAGTTCGACTGCAAAGTTCCTATAGTAGTCAATAAAGATTACTTCATTCCTGAATTTGTTGATAGCTCAACTCTCGTAATTTGTTGTTCTTATTCTGGAAATACAGAAGAAACTTTGAGTATGTATGAAGCTGCTAAAACTAAAAATGCAGAAATCTGTGTAATAAGTTCTGGAGGAGCATTTGGAGAAATTGCAAACAAAGAAAACTTAAACTTCCTTCAAATTCCAGGAGGCTTTCCTCCAAGAGCAGCATTTGGCTTATCATTTCCACAATTAATTTTTGTGTTTGAAAAATATGGACTCATTTCTAACAAATACTTAAAATCCATTTCTTCAGCTATCAAATTAATTGATGATGAAAGTGAAAACATTAAAACGGAGGCAAAAGCAATTAGTCAAAAACTCTTCCATAAAATTCCAGTTATATACAGTGAGTCAACTTATGAGGGCGTTTCAACAAGGTTTAGACAGCAAATAAATGAGAACTCTAAAATGCTTTGCTGGCACCATGTTGTTCCTGAACTAAATCATAACGAACTTGTGGGCTGGAGAAATGAAAATCAAGATTTAGCATTAGTAATATTTAGAAGTAAGGAAGAATATTATAGAAACTCTGAGCGTATCGTTTACTTGAAAGAAGTAATTAATAAATACACAAAAACGATTATAGAAATATTTGCTAAAGGAGAAGATAGTTTAGAGGAAAGTCTCTATTTAATTCATTTAGGCGACTGGGTCTCTTATTTTCTTGCAGAGCTAAAAGGAATTGATCCTGTAGAGGTTGATGTTATCACAGGTCTAAAAAACTTACTTTCAAAACTCGACTAAGCTTTACTAAATGAAGTTTATTCGATTCATATTAAGGTTTCTAGTTTCTCTTCTAATTGCAATCTTCTTAGTTGTAATTGGTTTATATATTAGCGGTAATGCACACCTAATCAAAGCGGTTAAAAGCACCTATTTGGTTGGGGAAACAGGTCCTACTATCGATGACTTTCCAAAATTTCAAAACAGAACAGTTAAAACAAATCAACCTCTAGCTTGGAAAAAAAGTGCCTTATACAATTCTATAAAACCTAATTCAAAGCAACAAGCAGAAATAGATAGCTGGGAAACAGCTGCTTTCTTAATTCTAAAGAATGGAGAACTTCTTTATGAAAACTATGCTGATGGATACTCTAAAAGTAGCCTTACAAACACATTTTCAGTAGCTAAAAGCTTTGTTAGTTTAGCTGTTGGAGCTGCCATAAAAGAAGGAAAAATAAAAAGTGTAAAGCAAAAGGTAAGCGACTTTTTGCCTGAATTTAAAGTTGGAAAAAAGAATGAAATTACTATAGAAGACCTACTAACAATGAGCTCGGGAATAGATTTTGGAGAAAGTTATGGCAATCCTTTCGGCTTTATGGCAAAAGCTTATTACGGAAAAGAAATCTACGACTTAAGTGTTCAAAAAGAAGTAAAATATGCTCCTCACGAAGTTTGGAAATACCAAGGAGGAAATACCTTATTACTTTCATTTATTATAAAAAAGGCTACTGGCGAAAGTTTATCAGATTACTTTTCAAAACATTTTTGGCAAGAGTTAGGCGCTAGTGAAAATGCGCTATGGTCTATTAGCGAAAGTGATAGTTTAGAAAGGTCTTATTGTTGCTTTTATAGCAATGCTAGGGATTTTGCTAGAATAGGTCAATTGATGCTGGATAGTGGCGCTTGGAATGGAAAACAATTAATTAGCAAAGAATATTTTATTAAATCATTCCGCCCTGTTAATATAAATGATGAAAATGGAAAACTTATTGATTACTATGGCTATCAATGGTGGCTTGGCAAATATGAAGGAGATTCTTTTTATTATGCAAGAGGTATATTAGGCCAATATATTGTAGCTATCCCAGCTTGGAATGCTGTTTTGGTAAGATTAGGACATAAAAGAGACCCCGTTAAAGATGTTGAGGTACCCACTGATTTGTATTCGTATTTAGAAATAGTTAAAGACCTTGTAAAATAGTTCTGCTCACAGAACTATCTTATTAATTTCTACCTTTGAGTGGTGAAAAGGATTACAGCGCTATTGTTATTTCTTTGTTTAATGTTGCCCTTTGCAACAACTTTCACTTTACTTCATTATCAAAAAAAGCAACTAAAACGAAGTATTAAGCAAAAGATCATTGAAGGCATAGACCAAAGAGAACTTGTTCTTTTAAAGTTTTCAAAAAAAGACACTAAGTCATTATTGAGGTGGGAACATTCCAAAGAGTTCGAGTATAAAAAAGAAATGTATGATGTGGTTGAAAAAATTGAAACTACAGATACAATTACTTATTGGTGCTGGTGGGATAATGAAGAAACTAAGTTAAACAGACAACTTAGTGATTTGCTAAATAACGTTTGGGATCAAAACCCAAATAAGCAGCAAAAACAGCAAAAATTAATTCAATATGCCAAAAACTGGTATAGCCATCCAGCTAATTGTTCTATCCCTATTGACTTTGGACAACTAATAAGCCTTTCTCCAATAGCCCACTTTGAAAGCATATCTTCCAGGTATTTAGAAAGTCCTTCTCCTCCACCAAAATTTTGCTAAACATTTCAAGAATATAGTGTCTATCACTTTTTAATCGCCTTAGTAGAAAAATACTAGGGCTAAATACATTATGTAAATTTTTAATAATGAATCGATTAATTTTATTCTTATTCTGTTTGAGCATTTTTAAACTATCTTCTGCTCAAACATTAACTGTTCTCGACAGTATTACAAAAACTCCTGTCGAGTTTGTAAATATTATCAGCGAAAACCCAAGAGAAATGGTAAATACCAATTCTAAAGGAGAAGCAAACATTACTTTTTTTGAAGGTGCTGAAGAAATACAGATCAGACTTCTTGGCTACGAAGCAATAAAAACTACTTATAATGAATTAAAAAAAACAGGATTTGTTCTATATATAAAGCCTACAGAATTTAATTTAAACCAAGTTGTAATTTCTGCCAATAGGTGGAAACAAAACTCTTCTGAAATTCCGCAAAAAATAACCACCATAAAGCCTAAGGAAGTAGCATTGCAAAACCCACAAACAACTGCAGACTTACTTGCCATCTCCGGAAATGTATTTATTCAAAAAAGTCAACAAGGTGGTGGAAGCCCTATGATTCGTGGATTTGCAACTAATAGACTACTTTACGTTATTGATGGAGTTCGTATGAATACAGCTATTTTCCGTGGAGGAAATATTCAAAATGTGATTTCTTTAGATCCATTTGCCATAGATAATACAGAGGTACTCTTTGGACCAGGCTCTGTTATTTATGGTAGCGATGCCATTGGGGGGGTTATGAGTTTTCAAACCTTAACACCGCAATTATCTACTAGTGAAAACCCTCTGGTTTCTGGCAAAGCTTCTAGTCGTTTTTCTTCTGCAAATAATGAAAAAACAGCTCATTTCGATGTAAATGTTGGTTGGAAAAAATGGGCTATGGTCACAAGCTTTAGTGCTAACCAGTTCGATAATTTACGACAAGGGAGCAATGGACCAGATGACTATATTAAGCCCTATTTTGTTCAACGAATAGATAGCATAGATAGGGTTGTAACTCAAGAAGACCCCCTGTTGCAAATTCCAACAGCTTATTCTCAACAAAACTTTATGCAGAAATTGCGTTTCAAGCCTAATGAAAAGTGGGATTTCCAATATGGTTTTCATTATTCCGAAACTTCCCCTTACGGTAGATTTGACAGACATAATAGAGTAAGGAATGCTTTGCCTCGCTATGCTGAATGGAGCTATGGGCCCCAAAAGTGGATGATGAATATGTTAAACATTGCATATAAAAACAAAAATTCACTTTTTGATGAATTTTCCCTTCGGCTTTCCCAACAATCGTTTGAAGAAAGCAGAATAGATAGAAGTCTTAACAATATTAATCGCAGAACCAGAATAGAAGAAGTGGAAGCATATTCATTGAACTTAGACTTTGTTAAGCAAATTAACTCACGCCATACCTTGTTTTATGGTGGAGAGTACGTGCTTAATCAGGTAAATTCAATCGGTATTAATGAGAATATCTCTACAGGAATTATGCAAATAGGGCCAAGCAGATACCCAAAATCTGATTGGAGCTCCATGGCGATATATATGAATAACAAGTTTAGCCTAAGTGAAAAGGTTAGCTTACAGGCTGGAATAAGATACAATCAATTTATTTTGGATGCAGACTTTGATACTAGCTTCTATAAATTTCCTTTTCAAACTGCTTCAGTAAATGATGGAGCGTTTACCGGAAGTGTTGGAGTGGTATTTCGTCCATCTGAAAAGTGGATTCTTTCAAGCAATTTTGGAACAGCATTCAGGTCTCCTAATGTTGATGATATTGGTAAAGTATTTGATTCTGAGCCAGGTTCAGTGATTATTCCAAACCCTGAACTATCTGCCGAATATGCCTACAATATTGATGTTGGAATTGCTAAGATTTTTGGTAGTTCAGTAAAAGTAGACCTAACTGCTTATTACACTATTCTAGAAAACGCAATGGTTCGTCGAAACTTTCAACTTAATGGCTTAGATAGTATTAATTATGATGGAACTTTAAGTCAAGTTCAAGCTCTGCAAAATGCGGCCGTAACAACAGTTTATGGTATTCAAGCAGGTTTGGAAGTAAAGTTGCCAAAAGGATTTACTGTATCAGCGAATGCTAATTATCAGCTAGGAGAAGAAGAGTTAGATAATGGTGATATAAGCCCTTCTAGACATGCTGCTCCACTTTTTGGTGTTGGTAGATTAAGTTATGTTACAAGCAAATTAAGCTTACAGCTTTATGCTCAATTTCAGGCAGAGCGAAGCTTTGTTGATTTAGCAGTTGAAGAACAAGGGAAAACAGAGATTTATGCACTAGATGAAAATGGAAATCCTTATGCACCTTCTTGGTATACATTAAATATAAAGGCGAACTACTTGCTTACGTCTGTCTTTAGTGTTAGTGCAGGACTTGAAAATCTTACCGATCAAAGGTATCGACCATATAGCTCAGGGGTTTCTGCACCTGGTAGAAATTATGTTATGTCGTTGAACGCTAAGTTTTAAACCCTATACCCCATTTCTTGCTCAGAAATGGGGTATTTTTATTTCAAATGAATATTGAAGAATTTCGAAATTATTGCTTGAGCAAAAAAGGTGTAACTGAAGGCTTTCCATTTAATGAAACAACTATAGTTTTTAAGGTTGGTGGTAAAATGTTCGCCTTAGCTAATATTGAAGACTTTGAAAAAATTAATTTAAAATGTAAGCCAAATATTGCATTAGAGTTAAGAGAAAAATACGAGGCAGTTAAAGAAGGCTACCATATGAATAAAAAACACTGGAACACAGTTTATGTAAATAAAGATGCCTCACATGAGCTTTTAAAAAAGTGGATAGATTGGAGTTATGAATTAGTCTTCAGCTCTCTTTCCGCAAAGACAAAAGCAGAACTAATTATTAAATAGAAAACAAGCTATTTATAGTAACTTAGTCAGCAAAGTTCAATATGAATAAAGGAAAAGAAAGCAACACATTTAAGTCTTTAGCCAAGTACTTTTTACAAGGGCTATTTTATCTGATTCCTATTTCTGTAACTATTTACATTTTTTTCTTTTTAGTTGTTGAGATTGATAGTTTAATCAATTTAGATATCCCAGGATTGGGTATTATGGTTATATTAATAGGGGTTACTATTGTTGGCTTTATAGGAACTAACTTTATCAATTATTTCAAGCCATTTGAAAGGATAATAGAGAAAACACCTCTTATAAAAATTATATATACTTCCATGAAAGACATGATGAATGCCTTTGTTGGGAAAAAAAAGCAATTTAACAATCCGGTTTTAGTAAAACTAGGGGAAGCTTTTGAAGCAGAAAGACTAGGTTTTGTTACAAAGGATGATTTAAGTGAATTGAATATAAAAGAAGACAAGGTTGCAGTTTATTTACCCTTCTCATATGCCATCTCAGGTGAAGTATTAATTGTACCAAGAAAAAACGTAACCGCAATAAAAGCCTCCTCAGCAGATGTAATGAAAATGATAATCTCAGGAGGCGTAACTCAAGTAGAAAACCATGAAAAAATTTAAATTATTAGCAATACTCCTTGTATTTTTTCTAGCCAACTTAAACGCACAAATTAAAACCGCAATAACAGAAACCGCTGAAACTATTGGAGATGTTAGTGGAACAGCTTTGCATGTTAGAATACACAGAGCATCCAAAAGAGATATTTTAAAAAAGGTAAAAAGTTATCTCAAAGAAAGGAGTAACGATGTTAAAACTAAAGGTGACGAAGTTTACGCTACCAATGTTGTTTTCCCAACAATAAGTGAAAATGCTATTAAAGTTTACGCTAAAGTGAAAGAATACAATGAAACCGAACATGAGCTTTATTTAATTTTTGTGGATGGAGATCAAATTGTTTCTACTAAAACAGATATTAAAGACTACAATTCGGCCAAAGCTTCTTTGTATGAGTTTGCAAATACTTTGTCTAGAGAGTCGAATGAATCTTTTATTGCGTTTTCTGAAAGAGAGCTTGGAGATTTAGAAAAAACTTTAGAAAGGTTGAGGTATTCTAAAGAGAAAGACGAAAACAAAATTGTTTCCTTGGGAAAGAAAATAAAAGATAATGAAAAAGACATTGAAAAGATTGACGATAAAGAAAACTTAGATGAAAAATCTATAAAAACAAGAGCAAAAAAAGAAAGAGAAATATTAGATTATAAAAAAGACATACAACAATTAGAAAAGGACTTAGTAGAAAATAAGAAAGAGCAAGATGAGTATATTAAAAAAATCAAAGAGCAAAGGGAGATCATTAAAGCAGCACAAAAAGATAAAGAGCTTTTTGATTAGCAGTCTCATCTTTCTTCTATCATGCAATAACAACTATCCAAACAAAAATAATTCTAATACAAGGTCGATATTAAAAAAGGGAGGCTGGAAAGTTGAAATGGATCTTAATGGAAAAACTCTTCCATTTTTAATAGAATTAAAAGAAAAAGAAGGCAAGCTATCTATTTCCATCTTCAACGGAAAGGAAGAAATAAACGTTAATCATATAACTCAAAAACAAGATTCCATATTTTTCGATATGCCTGTTTTCGAATCTTCTTTTTTCTTAAAAATTGTTGATAGCACAACGCTGGTAGGAAACTGGGTTAATTATTACAAAAGCGATAATTATAAGATTCCTGTTTCTTTCTATTATGGCGAATCTTATAGGTTTTCAAAAGAATTTTCAAGTGAAACAAAAAATGTCCACAATAAGTATGAAGTGAGCTTTAGTCCAAATAAAAAAGAAGAGTATAAAGCCATTGGCCTCTTTGAGACCAAGGGAAATAAAGCTTGGGGGACATTCGTTACCGAAACGGGAGACTACAGGTTTTTAGAAGGCAATATTGCGGGCGACTCTTTATTCTTATCAACCTTTGATGGCTCTCATGCTTTTTTATTTGAAGCAAAAATTCTAGAAGACTCAATAAAAGGAATGTTTTATTCTGGTACACATTTTAAAGAAAATTGGATAGCTTTTAAGAATAATGACTTTGAGCTTAGAAACCCTGACTCCTTAACTTTCTCTAGTACAAATCACATTAACCTAGTGCTTCCTAACCACAAGGATAGCTTAGTTGATATTAATTCTGATTATTTTAACTCAAAAGTTAAGCTTATACAAATTATGGGTAGTTGGTGCCCCAACTGCCTAGATGAAAGCATCTACTATACAGATTTATACAATAAATACAATGACCAAGGTTTGGAAATAATAGCGGTTGCTTTTGAAAGAACAAAAAACAAAGAGACTGCTTTGTTAAACTTAAAAAAACTTAAAGATAAAACTTCAGCTAACTATATCTTTCTTTTGGGCGGTTCTAGTAGAGATGATAAGCCTTTAGATGTTTTTCCAATGCTAAACCACATCATGTCTTATCCAACAACAATTTATTTAAATAAAAATAATAAGATAGTAAAGGTTCATACAGGCTTTTATGGCCCAAGTACATCTAATTTATTTGAAGACTATAAAAAGGAAACAGAAGACTTTATAAAGAGTCTTCTCTTAGAGAAATAACTATTCAATCAGTTTAATTCTCTCCTCTCTATTAGCAAGTTCCCAAGCAGTAAGGAATACCAGCTTAGCTACCTTTGCTGTTTTTTCAAAATCTATTTTTTCTACTGTATCAGTCGATTTGTGATAATCCTCATGAACTCCACTAAAATAAAATATTACAGGAATATTGTTCTTTGCAAAATTATAGTGGTCGGACCTATAATAAAACCTGTTAGGGTCTCCTTCTTCATTAAAGGTGTAGTCTAAATTAATGTTACAATAAATAGAGTTAACCATTTCACTCACGTCGTGAAGCTCTTTACTTAATCTATCAGAACCTATTAAATAAATATAGTTGCTATCAGATTGGTGGTTTTTATCATACCTGCCAATCATATCTATATTAAGATTAGCAACAGTATTTTCCAATGGGAATATTGGGTTGTCTGTATAGTATTTAGAACCTAAAAGTCCTTTTTCTTCTCCTGAAACAGGCATTATTAGAATACTTCTCTTTAAATTATAACCATCCTTTTTTGCATTCATAAAGGATTCTGCAATTTCAATCAAACTAACCGTTCCCGTTCCATCATCATCAGCACCATTAAAAATTAGCGTATCCTCCATTCCTATGTGATCATAGTGCGCAGTTAAAACTACTAACTCTTCTTTCTTTTCTAACCCTGGAATATAGGCTAATACATTTTCGCTAGTTAATTCTTCAGTTGGTTTATTAATTTTTATAATGAAGTCTGTGCTACTTCCTAACTTCTTTTCAGAACCTTTTTTCTCAATTTTTTTATAATTGTATTTAATTCCTTCTAAAAATGTATTAAAAAAATCTTCACTGGTTCTTATGGTTAAGGCTTTAAAAACTACATTTTCTTTTAAAGTCATCCTTGCCTTTTTATAGTAGTGCTCGTATTTTTTTGCTTTTTCTTCAAAATTTTTATCCCAATAAAAAATAGAGCTAACACCCTTATTTTCAGCTAGTTTAATTGCCTTTCTTAGGTTCCAATTATTTGTAGTATCATCTATATATATGTAAACGGCTTCAATCTTATTATCTAAATTGCTATAAACTTCTTCCGTTCCATTTCCAACAAAAACAATTTGTGTACTAAATGAAGTATCTCTAATAATAGATGGGCTAATCTCAAAATCGTTATGTAATTTAAATGTCTTATTATTCATTTGCACTACTATTCCTTCATTTTTTTGTTCTAATAGTGCAAAGCTTTGTCTATAATCTAATCCTGAATAATCCTCTATTCCAAAGGATTTAAATTGATCGATTAAATAGTCCATTGCCATTTTTTGACCCTTCTTTCCTGTTTCTCTTCCTTCGTATCTATCAGATGCAATTATGCTTAAATGTTTTTCAATACCATAAGCATCTATTTGATTAGCATATTTATACGCTATCGAATCAAAACTTTGTGAAGAAACAATATTTGAAAAAAATAAAAAGATAAACACTAGTATAGCTCTACTCATTTCTAAATATTTATTTTATTTACTCTCTTTTGATGTCTACCTCCTTCAAATTTTGTTTCTAAAAAAACTTTAACGCATTCTAATGCAGTTTCTTTATCTATATATCTAGCAGGTAGTGCTATAATATTGGCATCATTATGCATTCTAGCTAATTCTGCTAGCTCTTTGTTCCAGGCAATTGCAGATCTAATACTGGCATGCTTATTTAGTGTCATATTAATACCATTTGCACTACCACAAATAGCAATGCCAAACTTATTATTTCCATTTACAATTGAAATAGCTAGTGGATGAGCAATATCTGGATAATCACAACTTTCTTCAGTAAAAGGGCCAAAATCTTCAATTTCATTGCCCTCCTTTGTAAGTATTTCTTTTAAATAGTTTTTTAATTGGTAACCAGCATGATCACCGCCAATAGCTATTTTCATATTTTACCTTATTGTTAATTAAATGTTAGTAATGTTAACTTATGTGCTAATAAGCGTTTCATAAGTAATTACATAAATATGTTGTTATTCTTACTTTTTATTAGAAAGGATAAACTTCTAAATTAATATAATTTATTTCTGTTCTTTTTCTACCAACTTATGAACAATGATTAAACTATAAATGAAGCTCATCTTAATGTAATTTTATAATCTAATAACTTTTAAAAGTTATGTTTATAAAACTTAAAATTGATTAAAATTCAATACTGTAGACAATAGATGTTGTTTATTAGTTGTTACTAATATTTTATAAAATACATAAGCAACTAAATTTTAGTTTTTTAATTAACCATATGAACGTTATAATAGTAACAATAACCTTTTTAAAATTTTTTATTTAATATAATATATATTGTTAAAAACTAAGTACATAATATTTTTTCTTTTTTTCTATTCTTTTTCTCATGCACAAATTTTGGATAAAGAAAATTCAAATTATAAAGCATTTTATTATGAGAATGGAAATATTTCTAGTGAAGGAAACTTAGTAAATGGAAAGCCCAATGGTTATTGGATTACATACTATAATAATGGTATAATTAAGTCAGAGGGTAATAGGAAAAATTTTGAATTAGATAGTTTATGGTTTTTTTATAATACTAATGGAGACCTTAAGCAGATAATAGAATACAGAAATGGTCTCAAAAATGGAATTAGTAAAACTTATGAAAACTGTTATTTAAAACAAATAAGTTATTATAAAAACAATATAAAAGATAGTGTTTCAATTGAATTTTATTTAGACAGTAATGAAACTATAAAATCTCTAACACCTTATAAAGAAGGAAGAGAAGAAGGTATAAAATATGAATATGCTAAAGATGGAAGAATTATAACTATCGTAGAATATAAAAAAGGATTTATTGTAAATAAAGAAAAGATAAATAGGAGGGATCAAAATGAATTTAAAACAGGCATTTGGAAAGACTTTTATAAGAACATGAAGGTTAAGGAAGAAAAACGTTTTAAAGAGAATAAGCTAAATGGATATTACAAGTATTATGGACCAGATGGACAATTGGATTCAGCCAATCTTTATATTATGGGTATTAAGCAATTAGATGAACAAAATTCAGCAGATTTTGAAATATTAACAGATTACTATACAGATGGAGTTATAAAAGAAACTAGCGTTTATAATTCAATTGGTAATAAGAATGGAGTTAATCAGTTTTATAATAAAGATGGTAAAGTAGATTCTTCTAAAGTTTATAAAAATGGAAATTTATTATCTAAGGGTTTAATAGATGAAGCAGGATATTATCAAGGATATTGGGAGTATTACTATTTAACAGGAGAATTAAAATCTAAAGGAAACTATAAGGATAGTAAGAAAATAGGAGAATGGATTTATTATTTTAAAAATGGAAATATCGAACAAAAAGGAAAATTTGATGCAAATGGTAAGTTTACTTCAAAATGGACCTGGTATTATGAAAATGGAAAAATTTTAAGGGAAGAAGAATTTTTAAAAGGCATTGAAGATGGTTATTTAGTTGAATATGATAAAAATGGAAACGTAATTACAGAAGGAGAATATTTAGAGGGAGAAAAAGAAGGAGAATGGTTTTATAGCTTAAATGACCATCAAGAAAATGGAAAATATCTATATGGCGAAAGAAATGGATATTGGGAGTTTAAACATTCAAATGGAAAACTAGCTTTTAAGGGTGTTTTCTTAGAAGGAATTCCTGATGGAGAGCATTTATACTATAACCAAGAAGGCTTATTAATCAAGAAAGAAGAATATAGTTTTGGGGAAAAAGAAGGTAAATGGGTTTGGTATGATGATTATGGAAATGAAAAACTTTCCATAATCTATAAAGACAATAAAGAGAAAAAAATAAATGGAGAGAAAACAAAGTTTGATAAAATTAAATAGGGTTTCTATTTAATATATTTACTATATGGATAACTCCATTTTTTCTTCTCTTTTAAAAAAGGTTAACTCAAAGAATTTATTAAAGCTTGAAATTTTAATTGCATGCTTAGTAGTTAACTTTTTTGCCTTTCTTTTTTCAAAGTTTAATATAGAAGGTTATACATTAAGCAATGGATTTATGCTTAGTGGTTTATATTTTTCAATTTTTTTATTAAGCTTTATTATAGAATTCAAAAATTATACACTAAAAAGGATAATTCTATCTCTTTATGGTTTATCTATTTTAATAGTATTATTTATTGCTTTTATCAATGATTTTGATACCATAAATATGGTAGCATTCCTTTTTGTTTTTACTTTTTTTTCCGTTTCCCAAGATTCTATTAGAAGTCATTTATTAATTAGTATATCTGTTTTTATTGTACTTACAGCATGTTTAATTTTTTTAAAGGAAAAGGAACCGAATAGCATAGCTCTTTATTTAGCCTCTTTTTTAATTATTTCTTTTACAGGAATAGGTCTTACCTATTCTAGAAGCCACTTAAGAAAGACTATTGGCAAAAGACAAAACCTTTTAGAACACATATTTAATAATTCAACAGATGGTTTGATTTTATTAGATATGCAGTCTAAAAAAGTTATTGATTTAAATAAACTTTTTGCAGAAATAATAAATGTTCATGACGCTAAAGAACTTATAGGGACAAACTATGAAAGATTAAAAGTTGGAACTAAATACATTTTTAAGATAATTGATTTTACTAGAGCTGTTTCTATAGAATTGGCAGATAAGAGAGTTTTAAATATCAATTCAAAGCTCATTACATATGATGGAAAAGAATTGATTTTAGCAAGTTTAAAATCATTTAAAAATAGAGAGGTATTAGAAAGGTCTTTTGAAGTAGATAGATTAGTTAAAATATCCGAAGAGTCATATAAATATCTTTTTGATGAAAGTAGCTCTTTAATATGTTTATTAAATAGGGCTGGAGAAATAGTTGATGTAAATAAAGCAACTATTGACTTAACTGGTTATTCAAAAGAAATACTATTAGGAAAGAATTATAGTTTCTTAGATTTTGATGAAAAATATTCTATTGGTAGAGATGAGATTAATGAGAAAGCGTGGCTAGGAGAAAAACAAACAATAGAAAAGGCCATAAAAGATATAGATGGAAAAAGAATTGATATAGAAGTTATTATTCAAAAAGGGAAATACTTCAACGAGGAAGTTTTAATATGTAATTCTAGGAACATCTCAGAAAGAATTAATCTACAAAAAGAAATAAAGAAAAATTATGATCGCTTTACAGCACTTTTTGAACTATCTCCTGTAGCTATTGCAGTTTCAAGTATGAAAGGAGAAATAATAGATTTTAATAAAAGTTTTATAAAATTATTAGAATACACACCAAAGGAGTTAAAGGAATTAACAATAAAGGACATTTCGCATCCTGACGATATGGAAACAAACTTATTATTGAGGAAAAACCTTCTTGAGAAAGGCAAGGCTTCTATGGAGATGAAAAAAAGATACTTATCTAAATCAGGAAAAATTATTTCAACCTATTTGAATGTTGTTTTACAAAATGATGAAAAAGGAAACCCAGCTTTTTTCTTGGGCCAAATAATTGATATAAGCGATATAGAAGCAGGTAGAAAAAAACTTGAAGAGTCTGAGAGAAGTTATCGTGACTTGTTTGACAATTCCTATGATCTTCTTTATATAATTAATAGAGAAAATAAAATTATTGATGTTAATAATGAAGTTATTAAAAAGTATGGTTACTCAAAAGAAGAAATAATTTCTGGAACACCAGAAATTTTTGCAGCACCAGAATTAAACGATATTGAAATCATTACCAAAAGGATGTTGAGGGCCTGGGATGGAGAAGACCAAACAGTTTTGTGGTGGAGTAAGAAAAAAAACAATGAAATTTTTCCTAAAGACTTGAACTTTAGAAAAGGAATGTACAATGGAGAAGAAGTTCTAATAGCAACAGGAAGAGATATTTCTGAATCTTACAATTATGAAAAAGAATTAGAAAAGAAAGAGAAAAGGTATAGAGATTTATTCGAAAGGAATTTAGCCGGTGTTTATAGAACCAATAGAGAGGGTTTAATATTAGAGTGTAATGAAGCGTTTGCAAGAATATTTGGCTATTTAGACCCGAATAAAATAAAAAACATAAAGTATGCAGTAGATTTTTACAAGTCTGCAGAAGAGAGAGAAGCTCTCATGAAAGAGCTAGATAAAAATGATTTTGTAGAGGGGAAGCAAATACAACTGATTAAAAAAAATGGAGACGAAATTATAGCTCTACTTAACGTTTCTAAGATTAGCAAAGAAGAAGGAGAAGAGTATTTTGAGGGAAATTTATTCGATATTTCTGAGCTTTATAAAGCACAAGAGTTATTAAAAGAAAGCGAAAAAAAGTATAAACAACTGGTGGATAATTCATCTTATGGAGTTGTTATTTTAGATAGAACGGATAAAGTTTTATTTACAAATGAAAAAGCGTTAAAAATATTATATAGCGACGATATTAATAAAAGCGATGAATTAAGCATAAATCAATTATTTGCCAGTAACAACCTTAACTCTTTCAATAACATAAATAACTATTATATAAAAAACAACAGACAGTTTGTAGAAATACAAACTAGTAATAAAAATAACAAAGAGCTTTATTTGGAAGTAAACCCATCGAGTATAAGTTTCGAAAATAAGGAATGTATACAACTTTCTTTCACAGATATATCTGATAAAAAAAGAGCAGAACTAGAAAGTGAAAAAGCAAGAACCGTTGAAAACTACAATAGAAGATTACAAGCTGAGTTAGACGAAAAAGAGAAAGCTCAAAAGCGTTTAGTAGACGCACAATCCTATATGGCTGGAATCATTGAAAGCTCTATTGATATGATTTTTACTACAGATATTAATGGAAATATAAATAAACTAAATAGTGCCGCTCTAAATAAACTCAGTTACCTTCAATCTAATGTTGTAGGAAAGCCATTAGAGTTACTTTTTGAAAATGAGGAAAAGGGAAAAGAAATAATACATCAACTTAGAAGTAACAATTCATTTAGTGGAGAGGTTAGGATGAAAAGAAATGATGGTAGTAGCTTTTTAGCCTTTTCCTCGATAACAAATCTTTACAATGCTGAAGGAGTTGTTTTGGGAATTATGGGGGTTTCTAGAGATATTACAGATATAAAAAAGAAAGAAACCGAAATACGTGAACAAGCGGCCAAACTTAACGCAATTATAGAAAGCAGTTCTCATTTCTTTTTTACAATAAATAGAGATTTCTTAATAACATCCTTCAACGAGCTTTTTAAAGAAGATTTGAAGAAGTATATGAATTATGAGGTTAAAGAGAATGAAAGCTTTTTGAATATTATTTCCCTTTTCAGCGAGGATAAAAAGGAAAAGTCTATAGAAAGTTGGAAGAAGAAGCTCCAGGGATCCTTCTTAGGAGTATCCAATAGTTTTGAAATTAAAGGCAAAGATGTTTTTGGAAAGCCTTATTACAGAGAAGTATTTCTAGACCCCATTCAAAGCGAAGATGAAAGAATTGAAGAAGTTTCTGGTATTGGACACGATATAACTGAAAAAAAGATTTCAGAGGAAGAACTGAAAAGTTCTTTAAAAGAAAAGGATGTTTTATTAAAAGAGGTTCATCATCGCGTAAAAAACAATATGCAAGTCATATCTAGTATACTGAATTTGCAAAGTTCCTACATATCCGATGAAAAGGTATTGTCTATTTTGAGAGAAAGCCAAAATAGGATTAAGTCTATGGCTATTATTCATGAGAAGCTTTATAGAACAAAAGACTTTTCAAGTATTAAATTTTCTGAATATGTAGAAAATTTAGCCGAAAGTATTGTTAGAACTTATGAGTATAATGAGGCAGAGATAGAAATAGTATTTAACTTAGAAGAAGTTTTACTAAATTTAGATATGGCAATCCCTTGCGGTCTAATAATAAATGAATTAATTTCGAACTCGCTTAAATACGCGTTTAATTCTAACGAGAAAGGAAAAATAGAAATAAATTTAAGTGAGAGCAACGAGGAGGTTAAACTTCAAATTGCAGATAATGGTGTTGGTATACCTAAAGAAATTAATTTTAAAAAAACAGAAACATTAGGGCTCCAACTGGTAAACACTTTAACTCAACAATTAGAAGGTACAATTGAATTAGAAGTTGATAAGGGAACAAAATTTAAATTGAACTTCAAAAAGCAGATATAATGTCATCTAAAAAGATTTTAATTGTAGAAGATGAGGCCATTGTAGCCAAAGACATCTCTGTTTGTTTAGAGAAAATAGGCTATGAAGTACTTGGAACTGTTTCGAAAGGAGAAAAGGTTTTTGACCTTATCAAAGAAATTAAACCGGACCTTATCTTGATGGATATCATGCTTTCAGGAACAATGACAGGTATAGAAGTTTCTGCAGAAATCAAGAAGAACTACGATATTCCTGTTGTGTTTCTTACAGCCTATGCAGATGAGAAAACCATAAGTAAAGCAAAAGTTACAGAGCCCTATGGTTATGTTATTAAGCCATTTAAAGAGATAGACCTTAGAACTTCTATTGAAATGGCACTTTATAAGTTTAAGAAAGAAAGAGAGAAGTTAGAAGGCTTAGATAAGCCGTCTAGTAGTTTAAGCTCTGAAATTACAAGAGAATACATTTATGTGAAGTCTCAATCTAAGCTAGTAAAGGTCCAGAATAAGGATATCTTGTTTGTAGAAGCTTTGAAAGATTATGTCATTATCCATACAAAGAACGAAAAGTTTACCATCCACTCTACCATGAAAGATATTGAAAAGAAACTTCCAGAAGGTATTTTTATGCGAGTGCACAGGTCTTTTATTCTTAATTTGAAGAAAATAAAGTCTATAGAAGGGTCTATTGTTATACTTGAAGAAACAGAGAAGAGAGTGCCAATAGGTGGCTCTTATAAAGATGACCTATACAAGCACCTTAACTTGGCCTAGACAAAAAACGCCTTAAGTTAGCTTCCTCATGCAAAGCTGTGCCATTTTCAATAGAATCAATTAACTCTTTTGCTAACAATGGTGCCATTAGACATCCTCTTGAGCCTAAACCATTAAAAAAGTAAAAATTTGGAATAATAGGACTTGCCCCAAGAATAGGCCTTCTATCTTTAACAGATGGCCTCACTCCTGCTTCATGATTTATAATGGTAAAATTGCAGTCTATAATTTCTTTTAGCAATTTTATTAGCAATTCTTTTTTTTCTTGAGAAGGGCTTTCACTATGCCACTTCCATTCATAGGTAGCTCCTACTTTATAGAGGTTATTTCCTATTGGTAGAATAAAAACTCCCTTTTTTAAAATGGCCTTAGATTTTAAATCTTCTGATTCTATGGTTAGTAGTTCTCCTTTAGTTGGTGAAAAGCCAACAAAGTCAAAAAATGGATTTAAGTGCCCATTTTTACCTTCGCAAAAGACTATTTTATCAAACTCAATGTTTTTATATTTTCTTAAATCAACTAGCTTGTGGTCAAAAGATTCATTAACTAAAAGATTCTTTTCATTCAAGAATTCCCTATAATTTTTAAGAAAAGAATTTAAGTTAATCCATGAGCTATGTTTAACCTTACCTAAATAGCAGTTATAAATAGAACTTTTAGAAGAAATGGTGGGTTCGCTTATATATTCACTAAGATGTAATTCAAGACTCTTTTTTTTCCAATAATTAAGCTCGTCTTCAGATTTAATTACTTTTTCTAACTTTAGTTCAGAATAGAAATTTTGATTGAAAAAAGAATTTAATTCTTTGTAAAAAGTGTTATTATAACTGAGAAAGTCTTCGGCCCTCCAGCTAAATGTGAGGCGCTTCAGCACAAGAGGGTTCATTATTCCTGCTGCTACCATAGAAGAGGAACCATTTAAGCCTTGATCTATAACAATAAAGGATTTTTTCTTTTTCAGAAGCTGATAGGAGAGAATGGAACCAGCAATACCTTGACCAACGATTAAATAATCTACTTTTGACATCAAACCAAAAATATAGAAATAGAACAGTCGTTAATACTTCTAGTTCTAAAATCCCTAAATTTGTTTCAAAGAATTATATGATGGATAGCGCTATTATTTTTAAAGCAGGCATGATTGGTCCTCAACAAATCATTTTAATTATTGTGCTTGTTATTCTGCTTTTTGGAGCGAGAAAGATACCTGAATTAATGAAGGGTGTTGGAAAAGGTATCAAAGAGTTTAAAAAAGCTACAAATGATGATACCGGGGAAGAGGAAAAGGATAAAAAATCCTAAAAGGTAAAATCTTGAAGAAATATCTGAATCTGCAAGATATCAGAAATGATATCGATAATGGTATACTAAATTGTGTTGATTTAGTAAATGGATACATAGCAAATATTAAGGAAAGCGATAATCTTAATATCTTTCTTGAAGTATTCGAGGACTCCGCTTTAAGAAAAGCAAAAGAAGTAGACGAAAAAATTAAGCAAGGCACTGCAGGAAAGCTTGCAGGGATGGTTATATCTATTAAAGATAATATCTGTTATAAAGGCCACAAGGTAACGGCATCTTCAAAGATTTTAGAAGGTTTTGAATCATTGTATTCGTCAACCGTAGTAGATAAAATTCTAAAGGAAGACGGAATTATTATTGGAAGAACTAATTGTGATGAGTTTGCGATGGGATCTTCTAATGAGAACTCTTTTTATGGAAACGTTAAGAACCCTTTAGATGAGGATCTAACTCCTGGTGGTTCAAGTGGTGGTGCTGCATCTTCAGTGGCCGCTAATCTGTGCTTGCTGGCACTTGGTTCGGACACAGGGGGTTCTATTAGACAACCTGCATCATTTACAGGTACAATAGGGCTTAAACCAACCTATGGAATGGTTTCAAGGCATGGCTTAATTGCTTATGCCTCCTCTTTCGATCAAATTGGACCAATTGCTAACTCAATAGAGGATATTAATCTTATTCTGAATGTTATTTCAGGAAAAGACGAATATGATAGCACTTTAAGCAAATTCAGTGAATACGATTACCTTGAACTTGTCAATGACGTTCCAAGGATGAAAATTGCTTTTTTGGATTGCTATTTAAATCACTCAGGAATTAACCCTGAGGTTAAGGCAAAAACAGAAGAAGTAATAGCTTCTTTAAAATCGATGGGACATAAAGTGGAAATGGTAGATTTTGATTTACTGGATCAACTTGTTCCCACATACTATGTAATTACCACGGCAGAAGCATCTTCTAATTTAGCAAGATATGATGGTATTCATTTTGGCTATAGAAGTAAAAACGCTTTTGATTTAGAATCAACTTATTTAAAGTCGAGATCTGAAGGTTTTGGTCCCGAAGTCAAAAGAAGAATTATGTTAGGTACTTATGTTTTAAGTGCAGGCTATTATGATGCTTATTTCACTAAGGCTCAGAAAGTAAGAAGGTTGGTTAGAAAGAGAACAAAAGAGATTTTAAAAGAATATGATTTTATTATTTCACCAACTACACCACACCCTGCCTTTGAGTTGGGGTCTCAGAATCAAGATCCAATAAAAATGTACCTAGAAGATATTTTTACGGTTCAAGCTAATCTAGCTGGAAATCCAGCCATTTCCTTACCTATTGGAAAAACTAAAGCAGGCTTGCCTTTTGGAATACAATTAATGGCTGACGACTTTAAGGAAAAAAGTTTATTAGACTTCTCACACAACCTAATAAACAATTTTGCGTTAAAAAAAGCCTAGGTCTTTTTATTAAGGCTATTAACTAATCAAGAACTTAGCTCTCTATTAATTTAAGCATGACAAGAAAACTTTTATTTTTTGCCCTTATTATTATTTCTCACTTTAAGCTTTCTTCTTCTGAGGTTACCAAGGATAGCATATTTGTTATAAAAGAGGATGATTTAGTTCTATCCATGATAGATAGTACTATGAACAGTCTTTTATACCATTCCTATGTATTTAACTATGATACATCTAAGGTTAGTATGCTGGATAGTTTAACTGTTCTTGATAAAGATGAAGTAGAGTGTGCACTAGAAGAATTAAACGCATTATCTCCATTTGATTTGAGATACAATCAATATGTAGAGGCTTTTATAAATCTTTATGTAGTTAAGAAAAGAGAGCTTAGTTCATCTGTTCTCTCTCTTGCCCCATATTACTACCCAATGATTGAGAGTACCCTTGATAGGTATAACTTGCCATTAGAACTAAAACATCTTGCGGTTGTAGAGTCTGCTCTTAATCCAAGTGCTAGATCTAGAGTTGGAGCTCAGGGTTTATGGCAATTCATGTATGGAACAGCTAAAATGTTTGGCTTACAAATGAATTCTTACTATGATGAAAGACTTGACCCTGTGCTAGCTACTGAGGCTGCATGTAAATATCTTTCCTACTTATATGAAATGTACGGTGACTGGAGTCTTGTTCTTGCGGCGTATAATAGTGGTCCTGGAAATGTTAATAAGGCAATTAGAAGATCGGGAGGGAAGAAAGATTATTGGGAGATAAGGAGTTTTCTGCCAAGAGAAACAAGGGGCTATGTTCCTGCATTTATAGCTGTAAACTACTTAATGAACAATTCAGAAAAGCACAATATTTTTCCAAGAGAGATAAATGCTTTTGCCTTTCAAGTAGATACTATAAAAATTACCTATCCTTTTAGCTTTCGTCAACTATCAGAATATTTAGGGGTTTCTGAAGATATAATAAAAGAGCTTAATCCTCAGTATAGATTGGGTCAGATACCCAATGATGGAAAATATAAAACCTTATGTCTTCCAAATAAATACATTGGAATGTATCTTACTAATGAAAGCTCCATATTTGAAGACATTAGATTAAAAAGTATTCAAAACGAAATTGACCAGAAGAATACAGTAATTGAAGAACCAATGTTTGTTGAACATAGAGTTCGTTCTGGAGAATTTTTGGGTTATATAGCGAATAAGTACAATTGCCGAGTAAGTGACTTAATGGCTTGGAATAACTTAAGTAGTACTAGAATTAATCCTGGGGATTTGCTGATTATTAAGAGTTCGATTGCTACCAGAAGTACTGCAAGTAGTATAGAAAAAAACCCTACAATTCAGCAAAAGGCTAAACCTGAATTATCAGAAAGCAATAAGTATCAAGTCCATATCGTTAAGAGTGGAGATACTTTGTGGGATATTGCTAAATTATATGGCAATACCACTGTCACAGATTTAAAGCGACTAAATAGTAATTTAAATTTCAAAAGGTTAAAACCAGGAACGGAAGTAAAAGTTAAAGAAATTGGGTAATAAAATAAATATACTGGTTTTTTTAAGCACCTTTCTAATTGCATGTGGCTTTGAGCCAAATACAGACAATGCAAACCTTCCAACTAGCTCTGGTAAATATGGAGAAGTTTTAGTTGTTATGGATACTTCCTATCAAAAGGGCAGCCTAAAGCAAACTTTGGATTCAATATTCTTATCCCCATTAGTTGGCATGCCACAAATGGAACCACAATTCAGAACCTCTTTTGTAAATACAGCCTCTTTTAAATCAATTCTAAAGCGTGGTAGAAATGTTTTGAAGATAAGTATCAAAAAGGGGAGCAAGAATAATATTGAAGTAATTAGAGATGTTTGGGCTAAAGATCAGTTACTAATTAGAGTAATTGCTTCTTCAGCAAATGATGCTACAAGGATACTTAAAAAGAATACCAACACCCTTAGAGATTACTTTAATGAAGAGGAGATAAAACGACTGCAAGATAGACACAAGAGGAAAATTAATAAAGATGCTAATCTAATTTTAACCGAAAAATTTAATATCTCATTGGATGTGCCGCCTGGATTTGTTAAAATGATGGATAGCACAAATGGGATATGGTTTAAAAAGGAAAAGCAAATTGGGCAACATCAAGTTCTTCAAGGGCTAGCAATATATTCAGAAGACTACGATTCAGATAGCACTTTTATTGAAACAACAATGGTAGACAATAGAAATCGCTTTACAAGAAGTTTCATTCTTGGCCCTAGAGAGAATTCCTATATGGAGGTGTATGATGAATTTGTACCATCTTCTAAGGAAGTTAACTTAAATGGTATCTACGCAGTTGAGTATAGAGGTTTGTGGAAAATGAAAAACGACTTTATGGGAGGCCCTTTTCTGCAATATACTTTTGTAGATGAGTCAAATAGTAAAGTAGTTCACTTGGATGCATTTGTTTTTGCCCCAAATTTTAATAAAAGAGAGTATCTAAGAGAGTTAGAGGCAATTTTAAAGTCAGTGGTGTTAAATACTTAGTATTCGCTTAAAACCTCCTTTAAAATCGCTAGAGACTTCATTTTTTGTAAACTATCAAAGTGATACTTATAAAATTTGAACATAGCCTGAAAAGCATTTTTCATTTCCAATTTCTTCAACACTGCATTTTGAACGTAAATATTTATTGATTTAAGTTCCTCCTTATTTAGATAAATTTTATGGAGGGGTTGACTTTCAGTATATTCTGATTCTGTTAAGTCGAAATATTTATGTAGTTCATCAGGCAGATATAGGCCTTTGAGAGGGGCAATCTGAAAAAGGAAGTCCAGTAAAATAGTGGAATAGTCTTTATCATCAAAGGACAGTATTAAGTTTTTTAAAAAATTAAAAAGTGGTATATTCTCTTCTTCGTGAACCGTTAAATACAAAAACTCGCTGATAAAGTATCTAACACAATTCTCTATGAGAGGATTTTTTTGAGGATACCTATACAGTAATTTTGACTCCTTTATTCTACCCCACTTATTTGTGCCTTTTTTTTGTGAATTAAACTCAATAAAACTAAGTGGTTCAAAATAAAGTTGCTCCTTTCCTTTTTTAGATATTGTTTTTAAGAAAGCTTTTTTACCGTTCTTTTCTGTAATAAGGGTTACAATTAAAGTATAATCGTTGTATTTAATTTTTGAAACAACAATCCCTTCCAACCCAATATTTAATTAATGAATAAAATCTTACCTATATGAGTTCTAAGGGTTTCTTCACTATTTAAAGCACTATTAAAAACCAAATAAACACCTGTACTTACTCTATTGCCATTAAAGTTTCTTCCATCCCAAATTGCTTGTCCACCTTCTGAAGTTAATTCGTTTACAAGCTGTCCATTGATATCTGTAATCTTTACAATACTATTATCTATTAATCCACTAATTGCAATAGGTCCATTATAGTTTTCTCTTACAGGGTTAGGGTACACTTTAAATTCTGAAAAACTTTCTTCTCCTTTTATCACATCGCTTCTATAAGAAATTAAGCCTTTTCCTGTAGAAATGTATACTTCTCCATTTTGATTGTCAATTGCTAACGCAAGAATATTATTAGAATATATAGGGCTATTTTCTGTTGTAAAGTGAAAAATCTGATCCTTGCCATCTTCTGATAAAAGGTATACTCCTGAATTAGTTGCTACCCACTTTCTGTTGGCTCCATCAACTTTAATATCTATAATCTCTGTACCTTGAAGTAAAATCTCATTATTTTCCCCATCTGAAATAATAACCCTGTCAAAATCTTTATCTGTAGCATCAAAAACATTTTCTGGGTTAAACATAACTGCAATACCATCTGAGGTTCCAATCCAAAGCTGTCCTTGCAAATCAAATTCCATTGTAATTCCTCTTATTCCAGGTATATTACCTGATCCTTCACCTTGCTTTAAGATAAGTGCTTTGTCATCACTCCTGTCTTCTAGTGTTTGATTGTTATCATAAACTAAAATATGATTGTCAAAAGGTAAAGCCACCCAAATTAACCCATTTGGGGATATCGAAATTTCCTTAGCCGTTGTTTCAGTTCCTGATTCCAATCCACTAAATGAGAAACCTGACCAAAGGCCATCTGGTTTAAGAACGGAAAGTAGTTGGTTGCTAAAAGAGTTAACTACCCAAAGGTTGCCATCTTCATCGAAAGCACTTTCGCCAACAGCAATCCAATTAGGTCTAACTAATCTCTCTTGCAAGGTAGAATTATTGCTAAAGTATTGTTTAAACGGTAGGTCATTTTTAAACTCAAGAAAACCAACACCCCAACAACCAAAATAAACTTCGTTTGGATTGTTTGGGTTTATATTTACTGAAAGAACATCGTATTTGCCATTTAGCGACGGAGTAGAAAACTCTATATAGCTAGTCCATTCTCTATCTTCATATTTATATACTCTTGCATTTCTATTTTGATTATTATATGCTCCATCATGGCCTCCAGAAACAGCCCAGAGAACCCCATCACTTACTTCCATATCGAAAATATCTTCTTGGAAAGGTCCTGCTGGTTTAATGCTCTCAATTAACTCGCCGCTTTCATTGAATACTAATAGCGGGTGAAAAGTATTTAGAAAGAAGAAGCGGTTATTAGTAAAAAGGAAGTCTTTTTGGTTGCCTGTAGACTTATTAAAACTTCTAGTCAAGCTTAAAGTTGAATCATAGACTTCAAGTTTATTTTCTATCAAATAAAAAATGTTTTCAGAGTTTGTAGATACGTCCACATATTTTTTAGAAGAAAGTTGTGTTACAGGAGTAAGACTAAGGTTATTATTAACCTCATAAACGTCATTATTTCCGTTAATACTTTCAATAGCATATATGGAAGAGCTAAATTGGAATAATTTTGGGAATAATTTGTTAGAAGTGGATGGTATAACTCGCCATACGTTAAAATCTAATAAATTGCTATTTAAATTTGCATGGTAAAGTCCATTATCACTTGCAGCGTATATTTTATTATCGGTTACAATACAGGAATTAATATTAATAGATTGACCATTCTGCCCAAATTGATAAGTTTCAGTTATTTCCTTTCTTTCTAAGTTGATTTTAACTATTCCAAAACCTGTCGAAACATAAGCAAACTGATTTTTCATAAAAACCTCGTTGATTATTTTGTTTGGCAAGGCGGCATCTTTAATAAATGGTATGTTAATAACCCTGTTATTTTGAAGAATATCAATGTTAAAATCTTCATAGATTACCAGCAAAGTCTTTTCACTTTCGTTATAACTTACAACTTCTATGCTAATGTTATTAAGAATATTTACAGTGCTGTATCTAGATATAGAGTTATCGTTTAAATCAAGTGTAAATAGACCTGTAGTAGTGCCACAATAAATAAGATTATCACTAGAACTTATGGATGTGCCTCTTTGAAATGGGAGATGTTCCGTCCACTCACCAATGCCTTTATTTTGTGAATAGACAATTAGACTGAATAGAAAACAAATGGATATAAAAAATGACTTCATTCTTTTTCAAAGATAACTTTAGTTCTAGAATATTATTGTTTTGCAATGAGCTATATTTGTAAAAAGGCTCCGTAGTTCAACTGGATAGAATATCAGATTTCGGCTCTGACGGTTGAGGGTTCGAATCCTTCCGGAGTCGCTAAACTTTTTAAGGCTATTGTTTTTTAATAATGTAAATCTGGGAAGAATATGTATTTTTCCCAGTAGCCTTTATGTTGGATATTAAACCGCTCCAAAAGCCTTTAAAAATATTTCCTTTTCCATTTTTATATTTTTCACTAAGCATTGAAACGTAATAGGAGTCAAAATGCATTGGTAGGATAGTTTCCACTTTTAGTCCATGTTTGTTCATTAGCAATTTTATATCGTTCGGAGTAAAATGATATAAATGTCTAGGAAGATCATATGCCGCCCAATATTTTTGATATTTTCCTGCATCGTATGAGCTACAATTAGGAACGGCTATAACGATGGTACCTTTCTCCTTTAACAGTCGTTTTATTTGTTCAATACGTTTGTTTAAATGATAAACGTGTTCCAATACATGCCACATGGTAATCACATCGAAAGATTTCTCTTCTAAATGGTCTAATTCTTTTTCTTCAGATATATCTAGTTTGTAGTTTTTGATAGAAAAGTTTCTAGCGCTATCAGACGGCTCTATTCCTTTGGTTATGAGCCCTTTATGTTTGCAGAAGCTTAAAAATTCACCAGTTCCTGAGCCTACATCTAAAATTGCAGTGGCATTCTTTTTAACTAAGTTGTACTTTTTCTTGATAGTGTATTTTCTAACAGCTTGATATAACTTGTCAATTATAGTTTTCGAAGTGTTGGAATGCGAAATATATTCTTCTGATTCATAATACTTCCCTATTTCGTTTTCTTGCGGAATGGGGTTAGTGAACTTAAATCCACAACTGTCGCATTTAGAGATTGAAAACTCTTTCCCAGAAACGGTATAATCTTTACAATTTAAGTGGGTAGTAAAACTTTGCTCATTGCAAATCGGACAGTTTAAATATTTTTTCATTTTTGATTTGTTTCACGTGGAACAATTATCTGCCAAGGTGAATTAATAGTACGGAGATATCTGAAGGAGAAACGCCGCTTATTCTGCTTGCCTGACCAATGGAACTTGGTTTGATATTACTTAATTTTTCTCTAGCTTCTGAGGACAATGATTTCAATTTGTGGTAATCGAAGTCTGAATGAATTTTGATACCTTCTAGCCTATTAATTTTATCGGCCATTTCTTTTTCACGCTCTATATAACCTTGGTATTTTATTCTAATCTCAGCTTGTTGCACAATTTCGTCATCATAAAGGTTGATATCATATGACTCAAAATCAGCAGAGTCTTTAAGCTTGTTCAATGAAATTTGTGGCCTAGAGAGTAAAGAGTATAGTTTAACTTTTTGTTTAATGGGGGCAGTATTTGCTTTTTCTAGATATGGATTAGCCTCTTCTGGGCTAATACTTAAATTACCTAAATATTCTAATAGTGTGTCTGTTTGTTTTTGTTTTTCAACAACTTTAGCAAGTCTTTCATTACTAGCTAGACCTATATTGTTTGATAATTCTGTAAGCCTAATATCTGCGTTATCTTGTCTTAAAAGAATTCTGTACTCTGCTCTTGAGGTAAACATGCGATAAGGTTCTTTTGTGCCTTTAGTGATTAAATCATCTATCAAAACACCTATATATGCCTGATCTCTTTGTAAAACAAGTTCCTCCTTTTCTTTTATTTTTAGTGCTGCATTAATTCCTGCCATCAGCCCCTGTGCACCAGCTTCTTCATAACCTGTTGTTCCGTTAATTTGTCCAGCAAAATATAGATTATCTATAAGTTTCGTTTCTAAAGTATGTTTTAATTGAGTAGGAGGAAAATAGTCATATTCTATAGCATAACCAGGTCTAAATAGTTTTACATTTTCAAAGCCTTGAATCTGTTTAATGGCTTTTAATTGTACATCGAGAGGTAATGAGGTTGAAAATCCATTAACATAAATCTCTACTGTATTCCAACCTTCTGGTTCTACGAAAATTTGATGCCTATCTCGATCAGAAAAGCGTTCTATTTTTTCTTCTATTGATGGGCAATACCTTGGTCCTGTTCCTTCAATTATTCCGCTAAACATTGGAGATCTGTCTAGCCCTTCTCTTAATATATCATGAGTGTTAGGGTTGGTATAAGTTATATGGCAGCTTAATTGTTTTTTAATAGCTTCGGTGTTGCTGAATGAGAACTTAGATGGTTTGAGGTCTCCTTTTTGCTCTTCCATTTTGCTAAAATCTAATGACCTTGCATCCACTCTTGGAGGTGTACCAGTTTTCATTCTACCATGATCGAAACCAAGGTTGATTAGCTGTTCTGTTATTCCTGTAGAATTTCTTTCTGCTGCTCTTCCTCCTCCAAAGTTTTTATCACCAATATGGATGAGTCCGTTTAAGAAAGTTCCATTTGTTAAAATAACCGCCTTTGAATTAATTTCTATGCCTAAGGAGGTTTTAACCCCGATCACTTTACCTTTCTCTTCTAAAATTCCAACAACAGTGTCTTGCCAAAAGTCAACGTTTTTCGTTGCCTCAAGCATTAGTCTCCACTCTTGAGCAAAGAGCCATCTATCGCTTTGAACTCTGGGGCTCCACATTGCGGGACCCTTTGACATATTCAACATTCTAAATTGAACAGCTGTTTTGTCTGATACTATTCCACTGTAGCCACCCATGGCATCAATTTCTCTAACTATTTGCCCTTTTGCTACTCCTCCCATGGCAGGGTTGCAAGACATTTGCGCAATAGTATTCATGTTCATGGTAACCAAAAGGACTTTTAACCCCATATTGGCGGCAGCTGCTGTTGCTTCACAACCAGCGTGTCCGCCACCTACAACGATAACATCATAATCAGATAACATAGCTAAAAAGTTTCACGTGGAACATCCTTATTTTTCGGGCCACAAAGTTATGCAATAATCCTCTTGTTCTCTCATTTTTGCTTTATCCTCTCTGCTTTTATCATCGTAACCAATTAAGTGTAAAACTCCATGAATTATTACTCTTTTTAATTCTATATCAAAATTTTGAGAGAGTTGAATTGCATTTTCTCTGACTCTCTCAATGCTGATGTATATTTCACCATTTATATAATTATCCGTGTTGTAATTAAAAGTTATTATATCAGTGAGCGTATCATGTTTTAAGAACTTTTTATTAATCGACAAAAGGTAGGAGTCATCACAAAAAATATAATTGAGTTCATCTAATTTTTTTTTAGATAGCTCTCTTATGCATTTTATTATCCAATTGGATAGTTTAGATTGCTGAATATCAAGTGTTTGATCTAAACCGTTGAAGTGAAAATTAATAGGGTTTGTCAAGGAAGTAATTACTATCTTTTAAAGGTCATTCGTATTTCTCTACCTTCATCATTGAATTCAATATTGTCAGAAAGGTTTTTAATAATAAAAATACCCCTGCCATCTGGCTTGGTTATATTTTCTTCTAATGTTGGATCAGGGATTGATTCTGGATCAAATCCCACTCCTTCGTCTTTAATAGTAAATTGAAACTCTAATTCACTATTTTCAAACGCAAGAAACACTTTTTTTGAAGGATCGAATTTATTGCCATGCTTAATGGCGTTGTTTGTAGCCTCTGTAATTGCTACTAAGATATTCCCATAGAGTTCTTCAGGAATACTGTAGTTTAATCTTAAATCTTCAACTATTTGTTCTACTTGAATTAGTGATTCTAACTCTGACTTAAGTTGAAACTCCTGAATTTGAGCACTAGCCATCATTGGTTTATATCATTAAAATACTTAGTAACTTTTGATTTATAGAAGCTATTTAATGTAGGTGGCATACTTTGTAAAAGCTCCATTTCAATCTCTTTTTGCCTATTATACTCTAAAATATTATTTGGGTTACGAAAAATATTATCAGTAAACTCTGTAGATTTTCTTTGCTCGTCTTTCTCCCTTTCTCTTTCTGCCTTTTCTGATTGAAGAAGTCTGGTTAAAATTTCTTGTTGCCTTAGAATTGTTTCGTTTGTTATTCTTTTATTCACCAAATCTGTTTCCGTTTCTTCCATTAAATCGCTAAGTTTTTTCCCTGAGCCTTTTCCACCATCACCTTCTTCATTCATTTGGCTTTCCATTTGTTCTACTGCCTTTCTTATTGCTGCTTGTTTCGCTGCCATTTGTGCTAATTCTTTGCTCATTTGACCTTTTCCATTTCCTTGTTTGGGATTGCTTCCATTATTTCCCTTCTCTCCCTTTCCCTCACTTTGACCCATTGACTTTTTTAAGGACTCCATCTGTTTATTTAATTGCTCTTGCATAGATTTCATGCTACCGGGTTTGGGCTTTCCTCCTTTTTTTCCAGGTTTTTTACATTCCCCTTGCATTTGCATCATTTGCATCATCATATTTTGAACAGCTTCATCTAATATTAATGCTAGATTATTTATAGAAGTCATTGCTAATTGTTGCCTAGAGTTTGCAGAAGAAGTTCTCCTTTCGCCTAAATCTTCAATTGCTTTATCCATATTGAAGTTTATTTTTGAAACCTCCCTATTTACTGTTGCTTGTATTTGAACTACTCTTTTGCTCAATGCAAATAGGGAGTCTTCGATAAGCTTTGAATCATCTTTGAGTTTTTTCTGTGTTTGAGCAAGTTTAACGTAAGTAGGGTCCTCTATTTTCGTTTGCTTTAGTTCATTCATAACCTCTTCCTGATCAAAGGATAGTTGAATAAGGTTTTCTAATAAAGCTCTTAAATCTTCTAAATTTTCGGCATTTTGGCTGCTCTCCATTTCCATCTGCATTTCCATCATTTCTTCTTGCATTTTCTGCATCCCTTCTTCTGCATCTTCTTGACTTTCTGCAGCATCATTCTTTTTATTTTTTTGGATGCTTTCAAGACTTTTTTTCATGTCCTCCTTGATTTGTTCTTCTAAAGGGCTATTTCGTTTTATATCATTTGGAGATTCTAACTCCTTATTTTTTTCTTCTAGTTTATCTAGCTTTTTTTCTAACTCTTTAAATTCTTTATTTAAAGAATCTTGTTTCTTTTCTAATTCTTCTTTATTTGACTTTTTCTCCTGGGTTTCTTTCTTCAACTGATTTTGTTTTTCTTCTATCTCTTTTAATTTATCAATAGATTCTTGGAGTTCTTTTTCTACTTCTAACTGTTTAAATAATTCAAGATTTCTATCTAACTCTTTCTCAATATCCTCATTATTAAGTTCCATTTTTTCTATGGCATCTTGAATTTTATCTTTATTAAGTTCTTTCATAAGCTTTTCCATCTCCTTTATCATTTCTTTCATCTCATCGCTCATTACCTTTTCAAAAAGCTCATTTAATTGTTCTTGTTTTTCTTTTATTTCTTCAGATTCTTTTGAGACTTGTTTGTCAATTTCATTTTTTTCAAGATTTCTTTTATTAAGTTTTTCAACAGAATTTTTTAATTTTTTCTGCTTTTTAAGTAATTCTTCTATTTGTTTTTTTTCTTGAAATCCAAGGTCCTTTTTCTCAAGCATCTTTTCTTTTAATTCTTCTAGCTCCTTCCTTATTTCTTTACTCAGTTTGATGTTTTCTTCAATTTCGCTTTTAATTTCTTCGCTTTTTTCTTCTCTATTTTTCTCTAATTCTTTTATACTTTTTGCGATAAATAATTTCGGATTGGTTCTACTACTCTTTGCTCCATTAATACCATCATTATCCCAAACCTGAAAGTAATATATAAGCTTTTCCCCTGGTTTTAGGTTGAATTTGCTAATATTAATGGAATACATAAATGGAGATTCATTCGCATTTAAATACCCTAAAGATTGACTGTATGTTTCTGATTTTGAGCCTTCTAATTCCTTGTAAGCAATAAATTGTAGTTTGCTAAAACCATAATCATCTTTTATTTTACCTAAAAAAGTGATTTCATTTAAGTTATTGCTATCTACTTCTTCCTTTACCGAAATATCTGGATACTTATCCTTTATAACATTAAGCTTATACTTGAAAGTGTCTATTAGTTCAACTTCTTTATTTTTAAGACTTACAAGGTATTGCGAACTAAGTTTAACTTGTGCATTGAAGCTATATTCGTTCTTATCAAAGTTTACAGCACTATATGTAGAATCTAGAAATCTAAAAAATAATTCATCGGTATCTTCAGTTTTGAAAAACCATTTTGCAAAACTCCCTTCAGGCACAACAATATCTCCTGTATTTTTTATTATTTCATCTTCCTTCCTAAGATAATTGGGGTATTTTATTTCTACTTTAAAATCTTTAAGCAAAGGCTTAGGTAAAACTTCTAGGGTATACTTCTTTGATTTATAAGCTCCATCATTAAAATAAAAGGAAGTTTTTTCTTCTACTGAGTTGAAAACATAAGTAAAGCTACCCTCGCTTTCTTTTTTCATCCTAAACTCTTTATTGTCAAACTCAATGGAGATCGAATTGGGAATCTCAATTCCGTCAACCTTTATTTTAAGTTTGTAGTTCTCTCTTTTAAAAGCGTTTAAGTTTCTATTAACTATTTGAATATTGTAGGGTGCTCTTGGAACAAACTCTATATCATGTGCAACTAGTCTAGAGGTAGATTGTAATACCACATTAGGTTCAATAATTAGTGTGGTTAGTATTAAAATTAAAGGAATTCCTAAATACTTTAAAAAGGCTAAATTTTCTTTAAAATTTATTGCAAGTTTAAAAGGAATAGGATTGAGTTCGCTTATCTTCTGATTAATACTAGCGTTTAACAGATCAGACTCATCCTTACTTAGTTCCTTTAATTCTAATAAGTTTTGAAGCTTGTCTTTAACTTCTTTAAAATGATAACCTATTAGCTTTGAAGCCTTTTCATAGGTTAAATCCCTTCGAATAGAAAAAAGCCCTAATAAAGGTCTAGCTAGGAAAGCACTAAAAATTAAAACAGTTATGATTAAGGTTGAATAAAATATAGTGGTTCTTACAGTACTATTAAATTGCCCAAAGTATTCAAGCAGCGCAGCGCTGAAGAAGATAAGGAGCGTGGCAGCAAAAAATAAGATAAAGCCTTTAAGAATTTCATTTAGATAGTACTTTCTAATGAACTCTTCAATTTTATTTAATAAACTATTATAATTATTCAAATGTGGGTTTTTAAAGGCTTTTAAAATTACGAAAAACCCTTATTTAATAGTACTGTAACGAATCAGATCGCCTAAAATTATTTCCGAACAAATTTCGCCACTTAAGCCTAGTTTATAAAATTCATACTCTTTAGGAAGTAAATGATTATTTTTTAGTTTTTCAATAAGCTTTTTTCCAGAAAAAAGAGGGCTATATGTATTCATGATAAAGAAATGATTATCAGGATCTAATAGGCTTTTAATAGTTTTTAAAAGGGGGATTAAATCTTTTTCAATTGCCCAAATTTCTTTTCTTGCACCATAACCAAAGGTCGGTGGGTCCATAATAATACCTTGATATAGATCACCTCTTTTTTTCGCTTTTAGAACAAACTTTCTAGCATCCTCAACAATCCACCGAATATTATCAATTTTATTAATAGCAGCATTATTTCTTGCCCAGTTAGTTACTTGCTTAACTGAATCTATGTGAGTTACCTTCGCACCAGATACAGCTGCCACTAAATTAGCTGCTCCCGTGTATGCAAATAGGTTTAACACCTTTACTTCCCCCTTAATTCCATTTATTTTAGAATTTATGTAGTTCCAATTTTCAAATTGTTCTGGAAATAATCCAATATGTTTGTAATTGGTAAGCTCTAATTTAAATTTCAGAGTTTTTCCTTTAAGTTTTGATTCTACGATCCAGCTTGGTTGAGAATTTTTTAGATTTACCCACTGATTTTTTTTGTTTGCTTTTTCTTCAAATCTAAAATGAGCATTTCCCCATAAGTTTTGATTCAATGTTTTTCTTGCAATAGCATTTACTTCTGGTCTATCTAAAATAACTTTTCCATACCGCTCTAGCTTTCTTCCATTTCCACAATCTAAAAGCTCGTAGTCAAGCCCTGAGGTGTTTGATATAAATGTTTGCTTTCCCAATTATTTACAATAGGTTTTTCAACAAATCTAAACAAAGCAAGCCCGATAAATTTTACCTTTGCCCTCCAAAATTTTTTTTATGTCTGAAAAGGTAAGAGTAAGGTTTGCGCCAAGTCCAACGGGTCCGTTACATATGGGAGGGGTTAGAACAGCTTTGTACAACTATTTATTTGCAAAAAAACATCAGGGTACATTTCTATTAAGAATAGAAGATACAGACCAAACGAGGTTTGTAGAGGGTGCCGAAAAATATATTCAAGATTCTTTAGAGTGGTGTGGAATAAAGGTTGATGAAGGTCAAGGAATAGGAGGAGAATATGGGCCTTACAAGCAATCTGAAAGAAAAGAACAAGATTTATATAGAAAGTATGCTGAGCAATTAGTTGCAGAAGATAAGGCGTATTATGCATTTGATACTGCCGAAGAGTTAGAGCAGATGCGGGAGGATCTTAAAAAGGCAGGAGTTGCTGCGCCACAGTATAATTCAATTACAAGAAGTAGAATGAAAAATTCTATTTCACTTTCTAAAGAAGAAGTAGATAAGAGGATGGCTGCAGGAGAGCCATATGTGATTAGAATTAAGATTCCTAGAAATGAAGAAATAAAGTTTCAAGATATTATTCGTGGTTGGGTTTTAGTTCACTCATCAAATTTGGATGATAAGGTTTTATATAAGTCGGATGGAATGCCTACTTATCATTTGGCAAATATTGTAGATGATCACCTAATGAAGATTACTCACGTTATTCGAGGCGAGGAATGGCTTCCTTCAGCTCCATTGCATGTTTATTTATACGAGGCGTTTGGCTGGCAAGAAACTATGCCAAAGTTTGCACATTTACCCTTATTATTAAAACCAGATGGCAATGGAAAGCTTAGCAAAAGAGATGGCGATCGTTTAGGTTTCCCCGTTTTTCCTTTAGAATGGAAAGATCCACAAAGCGGGGAAATCTCATCAGGATATAGAGAGAAAGGATACTTCCCTGAGGCATTTATAAATATTTTGTCTTTGTTAGGTTGGAATCCAGGAACAAATCAAGAGGTTTTCTCTATGGAGGAACTAATTGAGGCTTTTTCTTTAGAAAGAGTTGGAAAAGCAGGAGCCAAGTACGACCCGGAAAAAGCAAAGTGGTTTAATCAGCAATATTTAAGGTCAAAACAAGATAGCGAGCTTGCAAAAGCTCTAAGACAAAAAGAAGGTTTGCCATTTGACCTCAGCAAAATCAGCGATTCTTTTCTAGAATCAGTTTGCTCTTTAATGAAAGAAAGAGCTACTTTCTTAGAAGATTTGATAAACGATGGAAACTATTTTTTTACTGCACCTGAAAGCTTTGATGAAAAAACAGTTAAGAAAAAATGGAAAGAAGAAAGCGCTACTTTGATGAAAGAATGGAGTATTGACCTATCTCAGCTTGCTTCTTTTCAGGCCGAAGAAATCGAGAAGGCATTCAAGCAATTTCTAGAGCAAAAGGGAATGGGAATTGGGGCTGTTTTGCCATTATTTCGCTTATTAGTTACCGGTAAAGGAATGGGACCATCCATGTTTTCTATTGCAGAATTATTAGGGAAAGAAGAATGCATATTTCGCATGAATACAGGGATTGAAAAACTAGCTTGATGTATAAAATCATTATAGAAGATTTAAAGCTAAAAGGATTTCATGGGGTTTTTAAAGAAGAAAAGCTCATTGGAAATACTTTTATTTTCAACCTTGAGGTACAACTTCCATGGGAAGAGAGCTTGGAAAATGATAGCCTTGATGATAGCGTTGATTATTCTAAACTTATAGAGATCATTATAGAGGAGAACTCTCTGCCATCTAATTTATTAGAAAAATTAGCTCATAGAATAGTAAAAAGGATTTATAAGGAGTTTGGGGCAGTGCTAAAAGTTAAGCTTAGGTTGGCTAAGAAAACTCCTCCATTAAAAGCAGATTTAAAGTCAATTAGTGTAGAAATAGAACAATAAATCTAAAAATCCTTTCAGGCTTAGACTAAATGGCTAATTTTGAGGCCTGAAAAAGGTCACGTGGCCGAGTGGCTAGGCAGTGGTCTGCAAAACCATCCACAGCGGTTCGAATCCGCTCGTGACCTCCATTCCTCTCCATATATTGGAGAGGATTTTTTCTTTTCAATGAAGCCGATTTTATTAGTTGACAACTACGATTCTTTTACCTTCAACTTGCTGCACTATTTAGAAGCTGAAGGGAATAGAGACATTTTGGTAATAAAGAATGATAAATTAAAGTCATTAAACATGGATGATTTTGATGGTGTTGTTATTTCTCCAGGCCCAGGTTTACCCGAAGAATCCAATGATTTACTTTCTTTTATTGAAAGTATAAAGCATAATAAGAAGGTTTTGGGAATCTGTTTAGGTCTTCAAGCTATCGCAATTAGCTTTGGAATGAGCCTGAAAAACCTAGAAAAAGTTGTTCATGGCCAATCAAAAGAAATGCTTATTCTGAGTCAAGAGTCAATACTTTTTGAAAATATTCCTAAAAGCACCAAAGTAGGCAGATATCATTCTTGGGTAATCGATCAAACTAATTTTAAGTCAGAATTTTTAATTACTGCTGAAGATAGCGCTGGAAATATTATGGCCATTGAGCATAAAACACTACCCATTCACGCAGTGCAATTTCATCCAGAAAGTATATTAACAGATTATGGAAGACTAATGATAAAAAACTGGTTAAAAAGCTTGAATTAGTTAAATGATTTTTAAAGATCGAACTTAATGCCCTGGGCTAGAGGCAAATCGTTGCCATAGTTGATGGTGTTTGTTTGTCTTCTCATGTATACTTTCCAAGCATCTGAACCTGATTCTCTTCCCCCTCCTGTTTCCTTTTCACCACCAAAAGCTCCCCCAATTTCCGCACCTGATGTACCTATATTCACATTGGCGATTCCACAATCTGAACCGGCAGAGGAAAGGAATAGTTCCATTTCTTTCATACTATTTGTCATAATAGCAGAAGAAAGACCTTGAACTACACCATTTTGAAGAGCGATTGCTTCGTCTAGAGTAGAGTATTTTAATAAATAAAGTATCGGAGCAAAGGTCTCATGCTGAACAATTTCCCAATCATTTTCTACTTCTGCAATGGCTGGTTTAACATAGCAAGATGATTTGTATGCATCGCCTTCTAATATGCCACCTTCAACAACAAACTTACCTCCTGATTTAGCTATTTGTGAAAGCGCACTTTGGTATTGTTTTACCGCATCTTTATCTATAAGCGGCCCCACATGATTACTTTCATCTAGCGGGTTGCCAATTTTTATTTGTTGATATGCATTTTTAAGGCTTTCCTTTACCTTATCGTAGATATTTTCATGAATGATAAGTCTTCTAGTTGAAGTACATCTTTGGCCGCAAGTTCCAACAGCTCCAAAAACTAGAGCAGGAATTGCCATTTTTAAATCCGTGCTTTCTGTTATAATTACTGCATTATTTCCACCAAGTTCTAAAAGCGATTTACCTAGTCTTTTAGCTACTGCTTGTGCCACAATTTTTCCCATCCTAATTGAGCCGGTTGCAGAAATCAAAGGAATCTTAGCGCTATTTGTTAGCCATTCTCCAACTTTATAGTCTCCATTAATAAGACAACTGATACCTTCCGGTAAATTATTTTCTTCAAGAACTTCTGCAATAATTTTCTGACAAGCAATCCCGCAAAGTGGAGCTTTCTCAGATGGTTTCCAAATACAAACATCACCACATACCCAGGCTAGTGCAGTATTCCAGCACCATACAGCTACCGGAAAGTTAAAAGCAGAGATGATCCCAACTATACCCAACGGGTGATATTGCTCGTACATTCTATGGTTTGGACGCTCAGAGTGCATGGTTAATCCGTGTAATTGTCGAGAAAGACCTACTGCAAAATCACATATATCTATCATTTCCTGAACTTCTCCAAGTCCTTCTTGATAAGATTTTCCCATTTCTAAAGAAACCAAAGCACCTAATGTATCTTTCTTCTCTCTTAATTTTTCTCCAAATTGTCTAACAATCTCACCTCTTTTAGGTGCTGGTAATTTTCTCCAGCTTTGAAAGGCATTTTCAGCGGTTTTAACTACGGTGTTAAAATCTTCTAAAGTAGTATAGGACACTTTTGCCAAATCACTACCATCAATTGGAGTAGAGGAAACTATATGATCATTGGAATCATACCATTTTAAACCTGTTGAGGTTCCTTGGTTTTTTTCCTGAATTTTTAAGTCTTTGAGAATCTGATTGATGCTTTGCATAGAATATCTTTTAATTTACCACAAATGTCACAATTATAATACACATAGAAAATGATGCTGACTTGTAAATAATCCTTGAATTGTATTATGTTTCTGTTAAATATTAGTAAGACTTAAAAGTATTATCGAATAACTTTATATTTGTTAGTTGGTACTAACTGCCTTAATATGAAATTACTAACTAACTACCTCAGTTTCTTACTGATATTTCTATATTCATTTTTTACTGTTTCAGGACAGTGCACGATTGAGTTTCAGACAACAAATGTAAATTGCTTTGGCTTAAGCGATGGTGCTCTTTCTGCACATATCTCAGATAATCATTTTATAGAAACTGCAGGAAGATCCACTAAAAGCTTAGCTGGAGCTTCTGGAGATTATTTCGATTATAGAAATGGGCATAGATTTAGTGTTATTGGAGATACGGTTCAAATTGATTCAGTAACCGTTTACCCTAATGGTTCGGGAACTATTCAAATCAACATTAGAAATTCTTCTGATGTTGTTATTTATTCTTCACCTTCAAAAGCATTTTCAAATGCTACAGGCTTAGCAAGTAAAATTTACGTAGGGGCAAAGCTAAGCCCAGGAACAAATTATGTTATGGATGCAGAAGGGTCTACAATTTTTAGAATGTGGGCAGACGTGGCAACTTTTCCTGCATATCCAATTAACTCTCCATCAGGAGCACTAAGAATTACCTCTGCTTGGATTGGAGCAACCAACCAAGTTGCGGTCAATAACTTTTATTTTTACTATGACTGGGACATAACTGTATTTCCAACAGAAACTTTCACTTGGTCTAATGCTGCTACAACTAAAACAATTAATAGCTTACTCCCAGGAAGTTATAGTGTAACTATTGCGGATAATTATGGTTGTTCTTTTGAATTTGCTTCAGCAAATGTGTATGAGCCAACAGAAGTAGAAGCTAATCCTTTAGTGGAAGCATTTGTTGATTGTTACGGAGTGAATAATGGGATGCTTACTGCTAATCCAAGTGGGGGAGAAATTAACTATACGAATATTGGAAGAACTCAAGCCATTGATGGTTCCTTTCTTGCAAACTACACCGAAGGAGTAACTTTTAATGTAAACAGTGATAGTCTTACAATAAATAGTGTTGAGGTTTATCCAGAAGGGAACGGAATTGTTGTAGCAAATATTTTTGATTCATCTAACACTTTAATTAGTAGTCATAGTATAAATGTTAGCTTTCCTCTAGGCCCAGTAGTTTTACCAATAGGAACTACATTAGGAAGAGGAAATAATTATTATATGAATGCTGTAGGTACCTCCTTAATTGGTGGTCAAAATAATGCGCTTTATAGAAGTAATACAAATTCAAATTACCCATATACAACACCCGGAAGGGCATTAGAAATAACAAACTCTATTATTCAATATTCAAATCCTGTATTTTATTATTATTTCTATTCTTGGGATGTAACTGAAAAAGAAACTTATTTAATTAATTGGTCAAATTCAGCAACTACAGATACCATTTCAAACTTGAGCCCTGGTGCTTACGGTGTGACTGTCACAACTGCAAGTGGTTGTCAATCTGATGAATCAATTGTACTTGAAACCCCTTTTTATCCTGAATTATCTGCCAAAGGCTCTATTATTTATGATCAGGTTTTTGAGAATGGAATTACGTATTGTGCAGAAGACAAACCATTTGAGGCATGGGATCCATTTCGATCTTCCTTAGATACAAACAATATTGACTTTGCTTCAATTCATGCTTCTGGTTCATTAAGTGCACCTATTTTAGAATGTTTAGATCCGGATAAAGTTAAATTAATTGCAGCTGCGTTAAATAACGGCACAGATACAATTATTGATTGTAATGGGTTAAAATGGAGTATTGGTTCTGGATGTTCTACAGGCTGTGGAGACCCTGCTGCCGTTGCTATTTCAGTAGATCCAACTAGTACAAATACTTGCTCTTGTTTTCCTGATTTTATATTAAGGCCAAAAATTGGCAATACTGCTTGGGGTGGTTACAATACAGTAGGAAACAATTGCAATCCGGTGAGTCAGTCTTTAAGACTAGAGTTTAAAGTATACAATTCGAATATTATTGACAGTATTTGTTTTGCCGCTGGGAACGGCCAAATTATCCCAAATGTAAGGGGAGGAGATGATTTTTCAGCGTATCAATTTGCTTGGTCAAATACTTCTACAAGCTCTTCCTTAACTAATCTTTCTTCAGGTACATATAGTGTAACAATTACAGATGCTTCAGGGTGCACAGATACTGCTTCTTATTCTATTGCAGAGGCGGATAGTTTAGGACTTTCTATAACAGTAACTAATGCTAGTTCTGCTGTAGCAAATGATGGACAGCTAGTACCAACTGTTACTGGGGGGTTTCCTCCATATACTTTCAACTGGAGTAATGCCATTACGGATTCATTAAATGGTTCTTTAGGAACTGGAGATTATACCTTAACTCTAACGGATGCTATTAATTGTTCCATCATTCAAACAGAGAGAATTGCTTTTGTTCAAAATGGACTGTTAGCCGGTTTGACCGAACTACCGGGATCTGCAAATGCTTTAAATTTTGATGGGATTGATGATTATGTTAGGATGCCAATTACCATAAACCCTTCAATTTCCAATTTTACAGCTGAACTTTGGTTTAATACCGATACTTCTGGTGGAGTTAATAGAATTTTATTGAGTCAAGCAAATGGTTCAGGTAATGGGAGAGATTTGCTTTACATTAGAGTAACTTCTCGTCTCGCAACTTTTTTAGGCGGAGCCGCAATGCAAGGCACAGAAATTATTGATGCCGGTAAATGGTATCACGCCGCTATAACTTGGGATGGCAGTACAGTAAGCACATATTTAAATGGTTCTTTACAAAATTCTTCCGCTATTACTCCTTCTAGTGCAGATGGAGATTGGATATTGGGGAATAATAATTTATCTGGAGGAAGATTTTCTGGATCTCGAGATGAGATTCGAATTTGGGATGAAGCGCTAACAGCAATAGAAATTAAAGAGTGGATGTCTAAAAAAGTAAATAGTTCACATCCATCTTTTGCTAATCTTCGAGCATATTACCAGTGTGATCAAAGTTCTGGAACTACACTGATTGATGCTACCGGAAATAATGATGGAGTTTTAGCCAATATGGATGCGGTTGCTTCATGGAGTTTGTCAGGTGCACCAATTGGAGACGAATCTGTTTGCGCATATCCAGCCATCCCACTTAGAGATACTTTACCAAATGGTAACATCATTATTGTAGAAAATTTTCAAGGATCACCTGATGGTGTTCAACTATATCAAGTTTTAGATACGGCTCAGTTTTCTTCATTTCCATCTGAAGCTGCTTTTGTTGACACCCTTTCTTATTTTGGAGTAAAAATTTACAACGGCACTTCTTACGATGTTAAAATTGATTATAGTAATAATCCAAACTTCAATGGAGATCCATTTGAGGATAGAATAAGAGTATTTAAAAGAGAAAGTGGAGCTGATGGTGATTGGGAACCTGCTACAGGATTTTTTAGCGTAGATACTGATAATAATATCATTAGTATTAATAATCAATCTGGAACAGAGTTTGTAATCGGATTTTCAGTAGCGACATATCCAGAAGAACCGGGATCAGGATATACTTTGCAATTTGATGGAGGGAGTGATATTTTTATTCCAAATAGCCTAGAAATTACTAATATCACGGATTACACCTATAGTTCTTGGATCAAGATAGATAACAATAGCCTTAATCCTATTTTCTCAAAATATTTAAGTGGCAATTTAGATATTGAATTTTACCACACAAGCTCAGCCTTACGAATAGAGCATAATAATGGTAATGGTGGGACTTTTGGCGCTGTTTCTGCTCCTGTATTACCTTTAAATGAATGGGTTCATTTAGCTATCACATATTCATCAGGTGCGATTAGAGTTTATGTTAATGGAGAATTAACTTTTTCTTCTGGAATTGTTGCTCCTCTTCAAAGTGCTTATGATATTATTTTAGGCTCCTCTGCAACTTTACCGCCTCAATTTAATGGTCAAATGGATGAGGTTAGAATTTGGAATACTTCACTAACTCAGCCTTTGATTAGAGAATGGATGAACAAAAAGTTAAACTCTACGCATCCTAATTTTGCCAATGTGGTGGCTTATTACCGATTTGATGAGAACCAAGGGGGGATGCTTATTGACTTGGTAAATGGAAATGACGGCACTTTAAATGGAGGTTTTAATGCAACTAGTTGGCAAAGGTCAGGTGCAGCATTAGGAGACACCTCTGTTATTGCAGCACCTGCAGCACCAATCAATATTACCATGGACAATGGTTTGGCCATTTCAGTAACAGATTTTGATAGTCCTGCTGATGCTATTTCTTTATATAAAGTTGAGGATACCGCTTTAGTCTCAACAATACCAACTCAAATTGATACGATTGACGATCGTTCCTATTTTGGCGTGAAGTTAGTAGGAGGAGGAACTTATAATATAGAAATAGATTATAGTGCTAATCCAACTTTTGCTTCTGCAATTAGAGAACGAAACATTCGAGTTTTAAAAAGAGATAATGGAGCAGATGGTACATGGGAACAAGCAATTAGTCGAATTTTTGTTGATATACCTAGCAATAGAATAAAGATTCCAGGTCAATCGGGAACCGAATATGTTTTGGGCTTTTCTAATGTTACTTATCCTGACCAGATTGGGTCTGGTTATGCCTTAAATTTAGATGGAGGAAATGAATTGATACAGTTTCCTAGAAGCCCTGAAATGGATAATTTAAATAACTATACTTACTCAGCTTGGGTAAATTTTGACAATACTAATATCAATCCAATTTTTTCTAAAAGAGATCCAGCAGCAGCAGATATCGATATTTATCATGGAGTCTCTGGTTTAGTTGTTTCCCACAATGTAGGAAATGGAGGGACTTATAACTTTACAGTTGGTCCGGTCATTCCAATTAATGAATGGAATCATGTAGCAGTTGTTCATAATTCTGGTTTAGTAAGAGTGTTTCTTAATGGAGAATTAGCACATACAGATATATTGCCAATTCCTTTACAAAGTAATTTCCCCTTCGATATTGGGACAACACGGCTTAATGCTAGTCAGTTGAATGGACAGATAGATGAAGTTAGAATTTGGAATACTCCATTAACTCAAAATTTGATTCGAGAATGGATGTGCAGAAAGCTAACTGCTAGGCATGATTCAATCAATAATTTGATTGCTTATTATCGTTTCGATGAGGCTCAAGGAGATACCCTATATGATCTTGCAAGAGGTAATAATGGAGAGTTAATTAATATGGAAGCGGCAGATTGGCAGTTGTCAGGTGCAGCCTTAGGAGATACCTCTATATTTTCTTATCCTTCTGGTCCTTTAACTTATGTTTTCCCAAATAATGACAGTATTTCAATTACTAGCGGGGAGCAGTTATATATTGTTAGAGATACTGCCAATAATATGAATGTTCCAAATGGATTAGATAGTTTATTAGCACCACCTTATTTTGGAATTTTTACTACAAATCCTGCGGTACAAAACGATATTTTCGTATACTACGGCAATAGAGGAATTGCTAATGATTATGAAATAAACCTAGCAAAGCGAACTGATAATAGCGATCTAAGTTGGAGTCAGTTTGATTTATCTTTGAGACAAGCGGCACCTGCCGTAAACGCTTTTGCTGCCTTTGATCAGGATGGGAGAGGGGAATACATGTTAGCCACCGGTGCGAACAATGCTTTATTTTTTGATGGGATAAACGATGAATTTACAGTACCAAATGATGCTGTATTAGATATAGCTTCCAATTTCACCATTTCCTTTTGGATTAATCCAACTACTAATCTAGGCCCTGCTCAATATGTTCTGAGTAAGCCTTTTAGTTATAGCATTGTTTATGAAAATACAAATGATAATATAGAATTTTTTGCAGAAGGTTTTACAGGTAGCGCACCTTCTAACACTCAAATCCCAATAATTGCAGGTCAATGGCAATTTATTGCATATACCTATGATGGGGCTAATTTAAGAGGTTACTTGAATGATTCTTTGGTAGTTGATGAATCAGTAAGCTTCTCTGTTACTGCAAATACAAATATCTTTGAAATTGCAAACCGTTTAAACTCAAGCTACTTTAGTGGTCAATTAGACGAAATTAGAATATGGCAAAGAGCCTTATGTGACTCTGAACTATTTCAATATAGCAGTTGTGAAACTCAAAATACGAACCAACTTTCACTATATTTTGATTTAAATCAAGGGATTGCTGAAGGCAATAATACTTTAATTACTGCTATAACGGATCGATCTGCAAATGGATTGGATGGCACTCCAACTGGCTTTCCATTTACTGGAACTTTTTCAAATTTTGTAGAGGGTCCAGATCAAGTTTTTGACACATGCGCAAATATTACACTATCTCCTTTGGTTACTTCTATTGTTCAAAATTCTGCAGTTAATTGTTTTGGAGACTCTACTACTCTAACCGCCAATGTTAGTGGCGGCTCTGGTTTATATACTTTCAATTGGTCCTCTGGTGATATTACTCAAACCACTATGAATTTAGGTTCAGGAAGCTACTCAGTAATTATTTCTGACGGATCTTGTTCATTGCCGGATACCTTAAGTCTAATTATTAATGCCACAAATAGAAAGTCAACTCTTGCAGATACTTTAAATTCTGTCGTTCAACTGGGGTCTAGTATAGCAGGTCTAAATGATTTTGTAGATGCTGGCGAGTCTGTTAGCATTAATGAGATTGGAAATCGAATGGCTGTATCCGCTCCAGGTTTAGACTTTGGCGGATCAAATACTGGATCAACAACTATATTTGAGTGGGATGGAGCTTCTTGGAGTATTATTGGATCCTCAATAAATGGGGAAGCTATTGAAGATAGGTCTGGATTCGAAATAGACTTAAATGATGCTGGGAATAGAATTGCTATTGGTGCTCATCTAAATGATGGAAATGGAGCTAACTCAGGTCATGTAAGAGTATTTGAATGGGATGGTACTAGTTGGAATCAAATGGGATCAGATATAGATGGAGAAGCTGCTGGTGATTTGTCAGGTCTTGCTTTGGAATTAAATAGCTTAGGGAATAGAATAGTTATTGGCGCTGAAAGGAATGATGGTTTTGCAACAGACGCAGGTCATGCAAGGGTATTTGAATGGGATGGTACAAACTGGATTCAATTAGGAATGGATATTGAAGGTCAGGCAGTGAATGATAGATCTGGAACAGATGTATCTATTAATGGCATTGGAAATAGGGTAGCAGTAGGTGCTAGATTAAATGATGGAAGCGCATCTGACGCTGGAAACACAAGAGTATACGAGTGGAATGGTTCTAATTGGATACAATTAGGGACCGATATACAGGGCGAAGCGGCTAATGATGAATCTGGAGCAACAATAAGTTTGAATAAATCTGGAGATAGAATAGCTATTGGTGCTAGATTAAACGATGGAAATGGAGCTCAATCTGGTCATGTAAGAGTTTACGAATGGAACTTAGGTTCTTGGAATCAAATCGGTTCAGACTTAAATGGGGATGCTGCAGGAGATCTTTTTGGTTTCGATGTTAAGCTAAATTATGGTGGCGATTTAGTATTGGTAGGAGCAACAGCGCATGATGGTGCAAACTTAAATGGCGGATTGGCTAGAGCTTATAAATGGAATGGAGCAAATTGGAATCAGATAGGAGCAGATGTAGGAGGAGAGTTTTTTGATTCACTGGGTACCTCAATAGATATAAATGGAACTGGAGATCTTTTCGCAGTAGGTTCACCTGGATTCGATGGAGCAGGTATTGACTATGGAAGAGCTCAATTAATGCAATATAGTGTGGAGTCTTGCGAAGATTTTGTTTGGGCTCAAAATAGCCAAACGTATAACTCTAGTGGAACCTATTATGATACTTTAATTGCAGCAAATGGATGTGATTCTCTAGTTACACTTAACCTAATTATTAATAGCAACTCTCTTGCTACAATTGTAGATTCGGCTTGTGCCTCTTATTTCTGGGAGTCAACAGGACTAATCTATACTTCTTCAGGAGCATATAACGATACTTTAGTTGCAGCAAATGGATGTGATTCAATACTTACGTTAAATCTTACCATTTATTCTTTACCAACCGCTACTATAGATCAAGGAGATACTGCTCAGTTTTGTTTTTCCGACTCCATTGTTCTAAGTGTAAGTGGGAATGCGGATGCTTATCAATGGTATAATGCTGACAGTACGACATGGAATTATTGGAAGGGTCAAGGTTTTTCGGCAGCAGGCACCAATGGGCATGAATTAAGATTTTTAGGCTCTGTAGCTTATATTGTTTACAACGATCCGGTTAATAATGGTGTTACTGTTCAGTATGATAACGGAACTTATTGGGATACATTAGGTGCTGTAGGCTTCAATACAGGTGCTGCTGACTATCCAAATATTGATTTTGTAGGTGGAATCCCATATGTTGCATTTAAGAATGTGTCAGCAGGTGGAAGAGCTTCTGTTGCCCAATTCAATGGTGGAGTATGGACTTCAGTGGGTCCTGCAACCGTTACCACAAATGCTGCAGAAGAATTGGATTTGGTTGTAATAAACAATGAACCATACATTGCTTATCGTGATGGATCTACATTTGCAATGAACGTATTGAAATATAATGGATCCAATTGGGTTAACGTTGGATTACCTAATTTCTCAGCAGGAGCAGTTAGCGAACTATGTATTACTGCATACAATAACGAGCCTTATGTTGCTTTTAGAGATGCAGCCAATACTTCAAGGGCTACTGTGATGCGTTATGATGGAAGTAGTTGGGTTAACGTGGGTGGTGCAGCTTCACCTGCAGGAGTTAGGTATCTTGATTTGGATTTTGATCAAAATGGTAACCCTCATTTGGTTTATCAAGATGGAGCTAATAGTGACCAAGCTAGCGTAAGCTATTATAATGGGGCTATTTGGCAGAACTTAGGAACGGCAGGATTTAGCGGAAATGGAGTTGATTTTACAAATATAGAAATAGACGGAAATACTCCTTATGTATCTTATTATGATCAGTTTCTATCTAACACGGTTGTAAGGAAATATAATGGTTCTTCATGGGAGTTAGTTGGCACAGAGGGTTTTTCTGGAGTCGCAAGCGATCAATCATTAGCCATTAACTTTGGATTTCCATTTGTGGGATTTAGGGATAATACTTCTGCAGGAAGAACATCTGTGATGGCTTTTATAAATCCGGTAATTTCATTTGCAGACACCCTTGTAGTGGACACTTCAGGAACCTATACAGTTCTTGGGATATCAAGCAATGAATGTTTGGTATGGGACACGATAACCGTAATACAAGGAGACACGCTCATCGCTTCTATCACTTTAGATAATAATGTAAGTTGCAACGGTTTTTCTGATGGAGCTTTAACAGCATCTGGAACTGGAGGAATCCCTCCATATACCTATAATTGGAGTAATTCCTCTACAACAGCTTCAATTAGCGGGCTTACTAGTAATTCGTATTTCGTAACGATTACTGATGCTACAGGTTGTACAGATAGCGCAAGTATAATAATATCAGAACCTTTAGCATTGGCAACTACAATAGGAGGAATTGATGAAACCTGTAATTTAGCAGAAGATGGACAAGCTGGGGTTGTTGCTTTAGGAGGAACACCACCATTTACCTATTTATGGAGTAATGATTCTACAACGGCAACAATAAATGCTATTCCTGCAGGATTATATAGAGTAACGGTAACGGATAACAATGGTTGTGTAGATATTGATTCTATAAATATTATCATTAACGATACCATAGCACCAACTGCTACAGCACGAAATATAACTATCTTTTTGGATTCTAATGGAACTTATACCCTTGATTCTAATGAAGTAGATAATTTAAGCACAGATAATTGTGGATTAGCATCCTTTGAAATAATTGGTCAAACGACATATGGTTGTGCAGATATTGTGGGAATTACTCCTATTCAAATGGCTGTATTTGATACCAATGGAAATAGTGATACTACAACTGCTCAAATAACTGTCCTAGATACAGTACGTCCAAATGTGGTTACAAGAAATATTACAGTAAGCTTAGGTGCTAATGGCACAGATACTATAATAGTAGCCGATATTGATAATGGAAGTACTGATAGTTGTGGAATAGCAAATAGGGTCTTAAGTAAGACTGTATTTGAATGTAATGATGTAGGTATAGATACTATTACCTTAGTTGTTACAGATAATTGGGGAAATATTGACTCCGCTATTGCTGAAGTTACGGTAGTAGATACTTGGAGAGTTTCTGCATTTGCTCAGTCAATAACAGTATTCCTAGATTCTAATGGTTTTGTAGCTATTGATTCCAATGCAATTGATGCGGGCAGTAGTGATAATTGTGCGATTGCTCAGTCAATCTTAAGTCAAGATACCTTTGATTGTACTAATCTTGATTCCAATTTAGTTTCTATGATCTTAGTTGACCCGTCTGGAAATCGAGATACGGCTTCAGATTATGTAATTGTTAGAGACATCATTCGCCCAATTGCAAGATCAAATGATACTATTATTTATTTAGATGCAAGTGGTTTGGCCTCAATAACAGCCTTAGGTATAGATAGTGGGAGCACGGACAACTGTTCAATTGTAACTTATCAATTAGATGTAACTAATTTTGATTGTAATGATATTGGCACCAATACAGTAGAGTTGTTAGTTATAGATGCTAGTGGTAATAGAGACTCGGTAACTGCAACAGTAATAGTTAGAGATACGATTGACCCTCTGTTCAATCCTTATAATGACACTATAGTAAACAATGATTTAGGTAGTTGTGATGCAGTAGTTACCTATCCATTACCAAGCTTTATGGATAACTGCTCTGGAGGTATAATTAGACAATTAGCAGGGATAGCACCCGGTCAGACTTTCCCATTAGGCAATACAACCAATACTTTTGAAGTAGAAGATGCAGGAGGAAATTTTGATACAATTAGCTTTGTAATTACGGTTGTAGACAATGAGCCTGCAGTCATTATCGGCACACCAACGAATATAACAGTGAATAATGATGCGGGGCAATGTGGAGCAACAGTGAATTGGACAGCGCCAACAGCCACCGATAATTGTTCAGTAGATTCTTTGGTATCCAATGCATCACCAAATGATTTCTTCCCAGTAGGAGATACTACGATTACTTATATTGCATATGAGCCGAATGGCTTGAATGATACGACAAGCTTTTTAATTACAGTTGTAGATAATGAACCTGCAGTAATCAGCGGCACACCAACGAATATAACAGTGAATAATGATGCGGGGCAATGTGGAGCAATAGTGAATTGGACAGCGCCAACAGCCACCGATAATTGTATTGTAGATTCCTTAGTATCCAATGCATCGCCAAATGATTTCTTCCCT
>JAUIMG010000029.1 GCA_030433355.1 Bacteroidia bacterium
TTCGTTTCGATTTTTAAAGTTACCACTTCTTATGCTTTGTCCGCTTAGGTTGTAGATGTAATATTCTTCTCCAATTAGGTCTTCAGAAAGCTCTATTTGGAAGGTGCCATGGTTGGGGTTGGGGTAGAGAAGGAGATCACTCTTCTTAATTGCATTATCAGAAATTCCTACTACTGTTGGGTCGTAGATATGGATGTCGTCTAAAAGAACATTTGGAATAGGTGTATTGGAGATGAATGAAAATCGAACACTTATGGTATCGCCAATAAAACTATCTAAAGAGATTGTATCTAAAGAATAACCTAATACCGTATTAGGAACTATAGAGTCAATCATTACAATATTATTGTTGGATTCCACTTCAATATAAAGGGTCGGCGCAAGATTGTTTTTTTGATAAGCAAAAGACAAATCGACTTCATTGTAATTATTTAAATCGAAACAAGGGAGTTTAAAATAGGCAATTTTAAACGGTGCAGCAATACTACCCTGATTTCCGTAATACCTTAAATATCGATCTCCATTGAATGCTAGCCTTCCGCATAATGAGAGCGTATCAAAGCCTAAACCCCAAGAAATTGTTGAATCATTAAAATCATATTCATAGCCCGGTAAAGCGAAATTATTTTCTGAAAAATTTTTGCTCATTCTTATTGTTCCGCATTCATCTTCTCTACCTTTTTCAAAGCTTTCTTCAAATCCTTCAAAATAAGGCAAGGTAGTAGGTGCCGATTTTACTGTAGTTATAGAAGTATCGTCTTTCGGGAAATTGTCTGCGCTATAGTTGATAATGGTTTTTAATTCAAACAATCCACCAGCAGAAAAATCTCCTATACTTTGAAAAGTATAGGTATATGTGCTATCAGGAAATAAGGTGTCAGGTATAAATTCTACAGCTGAATTAACACCATTTAAAGAATAATTAGCAGAGACTGTATTGGGTAATAAAAAAGTATCTGAATTTAGTTTTAAACTAAGTTGGATAGGATATCTTCTATCTAAATTGCAATTTGTTCCTAAAGCTTTAGTGCTTATAAGTTGAATGTTATTCAATTTTCCATCCGTTATAGATACATTATCTATAGCAAAATCTCCCATACAACAGACTTTTGCTATGCCTCGAAAACGAATTTTAATTACTTGATTTTTAAATGCACTTAGATCAACATTTCTCAAATAAAATGGATCATTAAAAGAAGAGTGTGTAATACTATCAATTCTATCTACATTGATCCATTGTCCAAAAGAGAATACATCTACATAAAGAGGACTCATTTGATTTAATTGTCCAAATCTTAAGTAATTATAATTTAAATATGGAGTTTGGATGGATGAATCAATGAAAATACATGGACTTTCTAAGGTTGCTACTCCAGGGGAATAAGAAGCCTCCACATATAAATAATTATTGTTGGTAACTACATTGTTAATACGATTACTAACCCACCAAGAGTAGAAGAAGCCTGCTCCTTGTCCATTATTAGATGTGCTTGCAGTTCTTGTCCAACCATTGCCAATAGTGCCGGGGTTACCTGGGGTAAAATTAGTTTCAAAATCTTCAAAGTATGGCACATTGTAAGCCGTTGAAGCACCTCCAACAATTGTATCAGAGTACAGAGTATCATTAAAATTGAGGGTATCATTAGAAACTTTCGCCCAAAGTTTAATGGTATAATTCCCAATAGGAATGAAATTAAAAAGGGTATTTGTTGCTATTTGGGCAGTAGCTCCAGAATTTATTCTTTGAATTACCGTATCATTAAAAATAGCGCCTCCATTTACTTCAAAAAAGGTATAGATAGTGTCAATCGGATTTAAGCCTCTATTAGTAGCTGTAAAAATGATAGGAGAATAAGAAGGTCCACAATCATTAGAGCCTATATTATCTGTTATAATATCATTTAGTGAAAGATCTTCTGAAGCTTGTTCCGTTATAGAAAAATCGTCAATGGCAGCACCTTCCAAAGCAGTAGAATTATCCGATTGAAAAACAAAGCGGAATTTAATAGCAGGAGTCCCTGCAAAGTTTCTTAGAATGTTTTCTACTTGCAGCCAATTATTGTCAGTGCCAGTCCAGGCAGAGGTAGTTTGATTGTTATACCAATTACTAACTAATTGACTCGTATCTCTGGTTACTTTACTCCAATTTGAGCCACCATCGGTGCTGTATTCCAGCCATAAAAAATCGAAGGAGTTTTCAATAAATCTTTTTAAACGAAAAGAGATAATTGGATTGTTTGTAAAATTGCTTAAATCAAAACAAGGAGAAGTAAGGTAAGAAAGCTCGCTATTGTTATATCTACCATTTAAGTTGGTAACAAAGGCATTGTTTCCCGAGTATGCTGCATTAATATTTGTTCCATTAGGAATACCCCAAGCCCAAGAGACGTTTGTGCCACTAATAGTCCATCCATGATTTGCGTTTTCAAAATCTTCGAAGTAGTTGCCGTTGTAAGAAGTGTCGTTAGTAATTATTGTTTTCAGCGTATCGTCCATCAAAACGGTATCCTGAGTACTTCTTAAATATACATTGAAATCATAACTTCCTACGGCAGATAAATTAACGGTATTAGAAAAAGTATGCAGATAAGCACTATCTGCAGCTATAGTAATATTAAGACTATCTGTAATTAGTTGTGCTCCATTATCAACATTTGCAAACACGCTAAAATTAGAAATTGGGTTAGTGCCTGTATTTTGAATGAGGATTTTGACGGAATCTGCAGAAGTTAATCCACAATTAGAAATAGGACTTATTAGCGCCCTCATTTCTAGATTAAAAGGATATGTGGAATAAATTTCTACATTATCAATTCCAACTGAAAAAGCCCAATCGTTCCCGTCAAAATACCGAAATCTTACTTGACAATTGCTATTAGCAAAAGCGGAGATATCAATAAAAGCATGGGGAAAGCCGTTTGAACATAATGGAGAGATCCATCTTCCACAATCATCGGTGCCTCTGGAAAATACTCTTATCCAATTGATACCATCAAATACATCTATCAATAAACTATCTGCAGCTGGGCCAAATTGGGAAAAGTTGTAATCAAATTCTAAGAAGGTTTTAGTGAAAGAACTGTTATCGAAAGTAGGACTTAACAAATCTGCAGTATTATTAAGAGATGTGCCACCTAAAACATCATCATTGAAGAAAGCCATAGCCGTTCCATTGAGATTGGTAGAAGTGCCAATAGATCCAAAAGACCAAGCCTGAGCTCCACTAACTGCAGTTGTTGTCCAGCCGCTTGGAATAGAAGCAGCATTAAAATCTTCAGAAATATGAATTATTTGAGCATTTGAGAGAATGCTTAAGAATAGTAGTAGAAATGAAAGCAGTAGAGTTTTCATAGTTGTGGTTTATGAGTTAAAAATAATTCTTTCTCCTTTAGAAGACGAAGAAGATTTAAAAGGGTTGCCTATTCAATTAGAACCTTTTTTTCATTTTTAAATTTAGTAAACCACCACTTTTTTGTTAATGCCTTTATTAGGGACTTGTAAGAAGTAAATTCCTGCTTTTTCATTGGAAATATCTAGAGGTTCGTTTCGATTTTTAAAGTTCCCACTTCTTATACTTTGTCCGCTTAGGTTGTAGATGTAATATTCTTCTCCAATTAGGTCTTCAGAAAGCTCTATTTGGAAGGTGCCATGGTTGGGGTTGGGGTAAATAGAGAAATTGGACGTAACAATCATCTTCTTAACTGATGTTATTGAGTTTGGACTTATCATTATATTATCTATTGCTAAGTAGCCAGCCCAGTCGTTACCATCATGGTAAACAAATCTAACTTGGCAATTGGCATTTGCAAATGCACTAATATCTACAGAAGCTCTAGGATAATTATTTAAACAATTTGGGCTATTCCAAACTCCACAATCATTGGTAGTTCTTATAAATACTTTATTCCAATTTGTTCCATCATATACTTCAACGTAAAAGCTGTCACTTACGTTAGGGATTTCATAAAAATTATAGTCAAACTCTAAATAGGAGTTAGGTGTAAGCGTATTGTCGAAAACTTTAGATGTTAAGTGGACTGTATTGTTAGTATTTGAGGCTCCTAGGGAATCATCGTCAAAATACGCTAATGGTTGATTATTTAAATTATTCCTTATTGGATTCCCAATCTTCCAGTTGGCATTACCACTAATTATTGTTGTGGTAAATGTTGAATCTAAAGGATTGCTGAAGTTACTAGAAACATAGGTAGTATCAGAATACACCATTAGGTTATCAATGGCTAAGTAGCCACCATTTCCGTTACCCCAGCTATAGGTTAGCTTGATGTAGTTATTAGTCCTTTTAACATTGCTAATATCAATTTTTGCATGAGGGTAATTATTTAAACAAGAAGGAGAATTCCAAACTCCACATGCACTTGTTGAAGTAAAAAATGCAATATTCCCAAATGCCCCCATTTGAGAACCTACTTCCACATAAAAACTATCATTAGTAATCTTAGAGTAAAAATTATAATCAAATTCAACGTATGTTTTTAAAGCAAATGAATTGTCGAACGTAGGAGATAATAAAGAAGAAATGTTTGGTCCAAATGATTGTACTCCTGCAGAATCATCATTATAATGAGCAATTCCCGAGCCGGAAAAGTCATTTATTGCAGGCCTTCCTATTTTCCAAGGTGGTGTACCAAAAATCGTAGTTGAGAAAAAGTTAGTTCCTCCAAAGCCAGTATTGAAGTCTTCATTGAAATGGATTACTTGTTGTGCATTTGATGCAAAACAATTAAATATTAATATGCATGTAGTTAGTAGTATAATTTTTTTCATAGTAGTTAATTTCTTTAAAGCTAGTCAGCAATTGATTTTTATTATAGCTTTATTTCATAAAAGTACCATATTGATTCATAAACAGGTCACTATTCTTCATAAATAGAAGAATGATTATTTGTGATTAAACAAACTTTAAGAGATGAAATCGAAAGCTTGTGTATTTAGACTGCCCCACTTTTTTTGTATCCAAGTGAAAATCCAAACCAAGAAAAAAAGAGCTCCAGCCACCGTTGCCATAGCTGCAGCAATAGATCCATTGATATAAACAGCTAGATAATAACCTAGAAAAGCAGATAGAAAACCAAAAAGTGCAGTTAGCCAAAGCATTTGTTTGAGTTTGGTAGTTAGCAAATAGGCAGTTGCTGGTGGAACTATTAAAAACGCTACAACCAGTATAGCGCCTACAGATTCAAATGAAAGTACTGTTGTTAATGAAACAGAGCCCATTAAACTATAATGCCATAATGCTACCTGAATACCTATTGCTTTGGCGTAATCTTCATTAAAGGTGGTCATCAGTAATCCTTTATACCCAATTAGAATAAAACCTATTATAAAGACTAATAATCCACCACAAATCCACATTGCTGTAGGACCTAAGTTATAACCATTATTGGTAATCCATAAATCGAGTGGAATGTAAGCTATTTCGCCATATAGCACACAATCTTGGTCTAGATCTACTTGTCCCGCAAAAAGGGAAATTAGAATAATACCAATAGCAAATAACCAAGTGAATGTTATTCCAATAGAGGCATCCATTTGGAGTCGTGCTTTTTTATAAAATATTTCTATCAAGACGGTAGTTAAAACACCAAGTGCAGCTGCACCAATAAGCATTGGTAAGGTGCTTCTACTTCCAGAGATTAGAAAAGCTAGCACTATTCCTGGTAAAACTGCATGCGAAATAGCATCTCCTACCATAGCCATTTTTCGCAATATGAGATAGCAGCCTAATAAACCACAAGCTATGGCTATCATTGTTCCTGTTGATATGATCCAAAATGCTTCCATTAATTTGTAGAATAGGGTATTTTACTTTTATGGGGATCTATTTTAGGGAAATTCAGTTCTTTTTCTAATTGTCTTTCAATTTCAGGAGTTATGATATGTTCTATTGCCTCTGCATCGTTGTGTACGTGGTCTGGCTCTAATTTTAATCGTTGATTGAGGTATAATTCCCAAAGTCTGTGTAAACGAATTACTCTTTTCGCTTCCTTGAGGCCTTGATTACTTATATGCCATTTTTCACCTTTTCTTCTGACCCAATTTGCTTTCAGGCAATTGGCTAATCCTTTTTTCAACTCTTTTTCTGCTATACTTCTATGGTTTTTTAATTCAACCATCGTTCTTCCTATGTCAAAATTTTCTTCCTTTTCACCTAGGTGGTAAAAAAGTTTAAGTACGTTTTCACTGATGATTTTCTTTTGATTTTCTTTCTGAATTCTAAATCGAGAAAACATGCCTCTTTTCGGTGCTAACCAAATAGAACCGATGGTTAGACAAGAAAGAAACATGACTATCCACGGACCAGTAGGCATGGCTGGGGCAATATAGCTCACATAAGAGCCAAAATAGGCAGATAAAGCACCAAATAAGGTGGCTATCCATATCATTTTACCTAGTCGGTCCGACCAAAATCGAGCTCCAGAAGCAGGAGTGATCAGCAAAGCCGCCATTAAAACAACTCCTACAGCCTGAATGCCAACGGCAACCGCTAGAACAGTTATTGTAGAGAGTACAAATTCTAAAAAACGAACAGGTAAGCCAATGGTTTTGGCAAAATCTGGATTGAAACTAATGAGTTTAAATTCTTTGTAAAAGGCTATAACGATAAGAATGAGGAGTATTCCAATGCTTCCAAATATTTTTAAATCATCTAAAGTGAGTGAGGCCGCTTTACCAAATAAAAACTTATCCAATCCAGCTTGTGAAGCATTGCCACTTTGCTGTATTACTGTGAGAAGGAGGATGCCAACCGCAAAAAATACACTTAAGACTATTCCAATGGCTGTATCTCCTTTCAATTTTGTGCTTTGGTTGATTTTATCGATAACGATAATAGACAACCAGCCACTTAATAGCGCACCAATAAGCAAGATAAAAGGGTCTTTGGTTCCGGAAACCATAAAAGAGAGGCAAATTCCTGGTAATATAGAATGAGCAATAGCGTCTCCCACCAAGGCACGTTTTCTCAAAAAGGCAAAGGAGCCAACAATTGCAGCCGTAGCGCCTAAGATCATTGTTCCTATTACTACGTAAAACACATTGGGATCGGAAAGGCTAAGAAATCGAATTAAATCTTCCATTATTTTTCTCTCACTGGAAATCCTTTTTCTTTTATTAAATCACCTACTTTACTTAATACATTTAGTTTTCCTCCGTAAGCTTCTTGCAGAAGATCTTCTTTAAAAATATCTTTTTTAGGACCCACTGCAACCATTCTAGTATTCAATAAGATAATCCAATCAAAATAATCTTTGGCAGTTTGTAAATCATGGTGGACCACTAATACCGTTTTGCCATCATTCTTCATTTCTGTCATTAGATTTAGAATGGCCTCTTCCGTTGCTGCATCCACACCTACAAAAGGTTCATCCATTATGTATAAATCAGCTCCTTGAGCTAAAGATCTTGCAATAAAAGCTCGCTGCTGTTGACCTCCAGATAATTGAGAAATCTGTCTGTTGCTGTATTCTAGCATATTAACTTTCTCTAAAGCCTCTTTTGCTATTTCTAAATCTTTTTTGGAGCTGCGTTTAAATATATTGCCTTTGTTGTATCTGCCCATTAAGACTAAATCCAAAACAGAAGCAGGAAAGTCCCAATCTACCGACTCTCTTTGTGGTACGTAGCTTATTCTATTCCGAACTTCTTCCAGATTTTTGTCAAAAATTTTCACATAGCCGCTACTTAATGGAATTAATCCCATTATTGCTTTAAGTAGTGTGGTTTTTCCAGAACCATTTGGACCAATAACGCCGATGATTTCACCTGCAGGAACTTCAAAATCTATATTCCACAAAACAGGTCGCCTATTATAGCTTACTGTTAGGTTATGAGTTTCTACGGCTATGTTTTCCATCATTTAAGAGCGTCTACTATAGTTTTAACATTGTAATCAACCATGCCAATGTAGTTTCCTTCTGGAGAGCCTTCAGCTCCCATGGCATCACTATATAGGGTTCCACCAATTTTAATGAGATGTCCACTGCTCTTACAGCCTTCCAATACGGCATTTAAAGAGCGGTCTGATACGGAGCTCTCTACAAATACTGCTTTTATCTTATTTGTATTGATATAGTTTACCATTTCACTAATATCCTTTAAACCATACTCAGAAAGCGTAGAAATACCTTGAAGTCCTTTTACTTCAATATCATATGCTCTACCAAAGTAAGAAAAGGCATCGTGAGCAGTAATTAATACTCTTTGCTGTTCATCAATACTAGCAATCTGCTTGTAGGTAGCTTTATTTAAAGAGTCTAATTGGATCTTGTAGTGATTTAAGTTGTTGTTTAAGCTAGTGCTATCAAATAAACTACTCTTGTTTAATTCTTTGGTGATATAGCTAATAGCTTTTGACCAAAGGCTAACATCAAACCATAGATGTGGATCATAATTGCCTTGGAATTCAGAAGACTGAATTAAATCAGTGGCAGGGATTCCTTCGCCTGCAGCAATCACAATCTTTGTTTTTTTCAGTTTTTCGAAAATCTCTCCCATTTTTCCTTCTAGGTGTAAGCCATTATAAACAATAATGTCTGCAGCAGTTAATGCTTTTAAGTCACCTTGGGTGGCTTTGTATAAATGCGGGTCAACACCTGGCCCCATTAAACTTATAACTTCTGCATTATCTTTTAGAATATTTTTCAAAGCATCTCCAAGCATTCCAGTTGTGCAAACAACTTTTATGCTTTTATTCTCTGCTTTATTATCTGGCATTTTACAAGCATGCAGAAACATAAAAAAGAGTAGGAGAGAAGGAATAAAAAATAACTGCTTTTTAAACATAGCTCAAAGGTAGTTATTCTAATCTAATTGTATACTTAGACTAATCTAATAATAGAAGAATTTTAGAGATGTTTTGTTGAAAAATAAATTATTACAATCTCAAATTTTGGTTGCTATATTTCAACTTAAATTACATGTGTATACAAATTACAAATGTATATACACATGTTTGAGTTGCTTTCTATATCCATTTGTAAACAAATAAAGCAAAATGTATACAAGCGAATTATAATACAAGTATAAATATTGATATTCAATTAGTTATAAGCTATTACATTATTATTTAGTTTAAACAAAAAGAGGGGATATTTAAAAGAAAATGTTTTTTTACATTTGTAAATAGGTAATTTGTTTACATTTGTAATGTATTTGGTTTAGTACAATTGTAAACTATCTTTTTTATGGAATTAATAGATCGATTTCGTTATATCATGAAAATAAATCAGCTAAGTGCATCTGCCTTTGCTGATGAAATAGGGGTTCAAAGATCTTCCGTTTCTCACGTTCTATCTGGTAGAAATAAACCCAGTTTAGAGTTCATTCAAAAGGTTTTAAAACGCTACCCAAAAGTGGATGGCAATTGGTTGATTTCTGGTTCTACCCAAATAGGTAAGGAGAAAATTAGTCTTGAAGAGGATAATAGTTATAAGCAAGAGGCTTCTAAATCATCAAAAACTGAGGATTTACCTAAAGAAAAGATGACTTCCAATACAGATGTAAGGTCAATTCGAAGAATATTGGTTTTTTATAATGATAATACTTTTGAGGAATACACGCCTTAGCGTAATTTCGCCCCATGATTTATAAGGGCTTAGTAAAACCATTTTTATTTCAGAAAGACCCGGAAGAAGCGCATTACTTTGCTTTTTCATGGATAAAAAGAATGTTAGCTTTTAAACCTTTAAGGGCTATAGCAAAAGGGATGTACTCTTTTCAAGACCCTATTCTAGAAAAAGAAATCTTTGGCTTAAAATTTCCAAACCCTATTGGTTTAGCAGCAGGCTTTGATAAAGATGCTATGTTGTATGAAGAGCTTTCTTGTTTTGGCTTTGGTTTTATTGAGATAGGCACGCTTACTCCAAAAGCACAAGAGGGTAATCCAAAACCTCGTTTATTTAGATTGCCAGAAGATGAATCTTTAATCAATAGAATGGGTTTTAATAATGGTGGAGTAGATGCTGCTATTGAAAGATTGAAGAATAGGCCTAAAGGCCTCATTGTAGGAGGAAATATAGGAAAGAACAAAGTCACCCCAAACGATAAAGCTATGGAGGATTATTTAATTTGCTTTGAGAAGCTTTCTCCTTATGTAGACTATTTTGTGGTAAACGTAAGTTCTCCGAATACTCCTAATTTGAGAGAATTACAGGAAAAGGAGCCTTTAAAGAGGCTTTTAATGAGTTTACAGGAAAAGAATAGGGAATTAGAAGTAAATAAGCCAATCTTGCTTAAAATAGCTCCGGACTTGACGAATGGTCAATTGGATGATATCGTAGAGATTATTCAAGAAATTAAATTGGATGGTCTTATTGCAACTAACACAACAATTGATCGCAGTATGCTTAAAACAAAAGCATCTAAAGTAGAAGCCATCGGCAATGGCGGTCTCAGCGGTCAGGCCTTGAAAAGTAAATCAACGGAGCTTATTAAATATGTATCCGAAAAATCGAATAAATCTTTTCCTATAATAGCTGTAGGAGGTATTGCTACTGCTAAAGATGCTATGGAGAAGTTGGAAGCTGGTGCTGATTTATTGCAAATCTATACTGGGTTTATTTATGAAGGCCCTGCAATGGTCTCAAAAATTAACAAGGATTTAGCTAAAAACTTAAAGCGAACTAGGTTTTAATCAATAAACGCTACTTTTCTTTTCTCTCTTTCATTTTATTAATTATGCCCTCATGATTATGAAGAAAAGAGTCTAGCACACCTGACTTAAGTCCATTAATAAGCAGATGGAAAATGGATTTATTGGTGTTTCTTTCAAAGTAAACTTGACCGGTTTGGTAGTTTTTAGAACTTGGCTTGTAGTCTACTGGAGCAATATTATTAGCCAAGAAAGAAAGTAGAGCCTTTTCCTGTTTTCTCTTTTTTCCTTTTTCTCTTCTTTCTTCCATTTCATCTTTCTTTCTTAAAATTTGAAGATTGTTAAGACCTTCGTAGTCTAAGTCTAACATTCCTGTTATTTTGTCTTTGTTTCCTTGCATATGAAAGTCTAGATAGTTTAGATTGCCCGCTGTAAACATCACAAAAGCAGTATTTTTTAGAATTGGATTGAGTTCATTAAGTTTTGTTTTTTGCAGTCTACCTTTAATCTCAAAATTATCCTTGCTGTCTAAAATTGGAAAATGAAGACTTAACGCTAGCTCTCCTTCTTGCATAAAAGTTCCATTAGCATCAATCTTAAGGGTATCATTTAAAGACAAGTGACTGCTATCGGTAGTGAAATTGGAAATATGAAGATCAAAGTCTTTAAAAGTGACCTGTAATGGCTCTAAGGCATTTACTTCCATTTCTTGGTATTCTATCCTTGTATCCCTAAGGCTTATGGTTGGTACATTTATAGCTAATTCAATCTCTCTAAGTATTTGGCTAGGCAATGGTTTGTATTTTGTCTTTTTGTTTTTTAGCCTTTTGTCTTTGTAAATTTCTAATTGAATGCCGTTAATGTCGAAATGATTTGCATTGATACTTCGGGACTTTTGATATTCGCCAATATCTAAATCTTCTATGGTTATTTCTTTTAGGTATAAATCAAACCATTCTGTTTGGTATTCCCTATTCTTCATATAGGTATATCTATCTTCCAAAGGACTAAGCCTTACATTATAAAAATGTACATCCTCTCTGGTTGAAGATTTATTAAACCTTCCGACTTCTATTCTGTAATCTTCGAGGCTATATACCTTTACATTGTATAGGTCCACAAAGCTAGAATCGTAATAAAAAAGCTCTTTACTACTTATAGATTCTATACTAGCTTTTACACCCTTAATGCTGAAATTTGAACTATCTGCAAGTAAGCTTAGACTGGTGTCTTTGCCTTCTACCTTAAATATTTGTAGATGAGCATTTTGAAATCCTAGTTCGCCAATATTGGCTTCTTTTAGACTACTTGAGATAATGTCTGAGAAAAATTCCTTTTCTGTCTTTAAAGAGTTTTCTTCTTGAGATTCTTGTATTTTATACTTTGTATTTTCATAAATTTTTAAGTTAGGAGAAGAGAAGTTTATTTCTTCAAGGCTAATTGTTCCTGTTATAAGGAATTCAAATATGCCTAAACCAATCATTTTGAACTCTTCAAGTTCTATATCAAAAACTTTTTCTTTAGACTTGTTTATTTGATCGAGGCTATCAATGATTTTTATTCTTGGCTTAAACCTAAGGTCTGTTAAGATGATATTACCATTGCTGAGATCTATTTCTAATTGATCGTATTCATAATTATACAATCTATTTTCGTCTTGCTCTACTAATAGATTTAGTCTATGGATTAATATGTCCTCCAGATTAACCGCAACCAATAGGATAGCTATAGCTAATAAGCCTAAAAGGGAAACTGATATTTTATGCCATTTCTGCAAGATTTAAAGATATTAATTCTTTGAATTTTTACAACTCAATCATTGTTGTAATTCACTTAATTACTTTTGCAGTATTATAGTCAAATGAAAAAAAGAGTTAAGATAGTTGAGTGCCCAAGAGACGCAATGCAAGGGATAGAGGAATTTATTCCTACAGCGCTTAAAATAAAATACATCAATAAGTTATTAGAGGTTGGATTTGATACCATTGATTTTGGATCATTTGTTTCCCCTAAGGCAATACCTCAGTTAAAAGATACTGAGGCTGTTTTAAAAGGGTTGAATTTATCTACTACAAAATCTAAGTTGTTAGCTATAGTAGCTAATGAAAGAGGAGCACAAGATGCTTCTTCTTTTGAAGAGATTGATTATTTGGGATATCCTTTTTCTGTTTCAGAGACCTTTCAAAAAAGAAATACAAATGCCAGCATAGAAGAGTCTTTAACAAGGGTAGAGGCAATCCAGAGCCTGTGCTTAAAAAGTAGCAAAGAATTGGTTGTATACCTTTCTATGGGTTTTGGAAATCCTTATGGCGACCCATTTCATGAAGATATATTGGCAAAATGGATAGAACGTCTTGCGCAATTTGATATTAAGATTTTTGCTCCTAGTGATACCATTGGGGTTTCAGAGCCGGAAATTATAAAAAGAATATATAGCACTTTAATTCCAGAGTTTCCTAATTATGAAATTGGAGCGCACTTGCATACTACTGCCGATAAGTGGGAAGAGAAGGTAAATGCAGCCTTTATAAGCGGTTGTTCTAGATTTGATGGGGCATTAGGAGGGTTAGGAGGTTGTCCCATGGCAGAAGACACCTTAACAGGTAATATGCCAACTGAGAATTTGATTCGATACTTTATAGAGAACAAGGTTGATTTAGATTTTAACAAAGATGCTCTTCAAGATTCTCAGTTACTAGTTGGAGAGGTGTTTCTTTAAGTACTCTTTTGCTTTTTTTTAATTTGAATAATTATTTCCTACGTATTCCCTTTTTTAAGGTCGCTTAAAAGCATTATAAATAATACTTTTACAGCCTTAATGAATAAAGAAAAAGCACTGCTATTTACCTTAGCGGTAATTCAATTTTCACATATCACCGACTTCATGATTTTGATGCCTTTAGGGCCTCAATTGATGGAAGCTTTCGAAATTAGTCCTAGTCAGTTTGCCTTATTGGTATCTACCTATACCTTTAGTGCAGGTGTTTCTGGTTTTGTAGGAGCATTTTTTATCGATCGTTTCGATCGGAAGAAGGCTATACTCTTTATGGCTACAGGTTTTGCTATTGGAACCTTAGCATGTAGTTTTGCAAAAACCTATGAGATATTACTGCTAGCAAGGGCTTTAACAGGCCTTTTCGGAGGTATTCTTGGTGCATTGATTTTGGCAATAATTGGCGATTCTATTCCTAATGAAAGAAGAGCTTCGGCAATGGGTATTGTTATGGCCTCTTTTTCTGCTGCTTCTGTAATTGGTGTTCCTGCAGGATTGTTTTTAGCAAGTTTATCCGATTGGCATTTTCCTTTTCTTGTATTAGGTATTCTAGCTGCTTTAACTATAATTCCAATTTGGATTTACATTCCAAAAATGGTGGGCCATATTGATAAGTGTGAAAAGAACCCAACTCCAATAGAAGTTATTCAAAATGTAACAAGAAATAGCAATCAACTAAAAGCCTTGCTTTTTGGTATTATTATTATGTTTAGCCATTTTTCAATAGTGCCATTTATTAGTCCATATATGGTTTCTAATGTTGGTTTTACAGAAACACAAATCACTTATATTTATTTAATTGGAGGCGCCTTAACCATATTTAGCGCTCCTATGATCGGTAGATTATCCGATAAATATGGTCGTTCAAGGGTATTTTCCATTGCGGTTCTTGGAGCTTCTATTCCTATATTTTTTATTACCAATATGGGTAAAGTTCCAATAGCGGTTGCGTTAGGGGTTACTTCTTTGTTTTTTATTTTTGGTTCGGGAAGAATGATTCCTTCTACAGCCATGGTTACTTCCTCAGTTAAACCAAAGAATAGGGGGAGTTTTATGAGTTTTAACTCTGCTAGTCGTCAACTTACCAATGGATTTGCGGCCTATTTAGCGGGCTTGGTGATAGGAGTGGGGACTAATGGAGAGTTAATTAATTATGAATGGGTAGGCTACTTTGCTATTCTTATGGGTTTTGTTTCTATCTACCTTTCAAGGAGAATAAAAGTGGTTGATGATGAAAGCTTTCAAAATAGTTAGCGTGCACCTTATGGGTTCCAAATTTCCCAAGAGGCTTCTGCCTGCAGTTGTAGCATATCTATTCCATTCATGCAAGTTGCTCCTTCTTGTTTTGCTCTTTTTAGAAACTGAGTTTCCGAAGGATTGTAAATTAAGTCATAAACCAAATGTTGCTCGCCAATTCCTTTATAGGGGATATTAACGCTAGCATCTTCATTTGGAAACATTCCTAATGGAGTGGTGTTAATCAATAATTTATATCGAGAGATAGAATGTTCATCTAGGTCGCTATAAGCTATTTCATTTGCCTCTTTTGGAGTTCTACTTACAATAAAATACTTTATTCCAAGCTGATTTAAGGCGTAGGCAATTGCTTTAGATGATCCTCCATTACCAAACACTAAGGCGTGGGTGTGTTGTAACTCAAGAAATGGTTTTATACTTTGCTTAAATCCTAGGTAATCTGTGTTGAATCCTTGAAGAGTTAATTCCTTTCGATTGATAAGAACGGTATTTACGGAGCCTATGGAGGCTGCATGTTCATCAAGGCTGCTTAAGTAAGGCATTATGCTTTCCTTGTAAGGGATAGTGACATTAAAGCCTACCAAATCTGAATTGTCCTTAATTATTTGGGGTACTTTTTCAATAGTATCCAAGTCGAAATTTTCGTAGCGGCATTCATTTAGTCCATTGCTTCTAAATTTTTCCTCGAAGTAAGACTTGGAGAATGAGTGGGCAAGGCTTTTTCCTAATAAACCAAAAAGCTTCATTTGTTGCTTTTGATTCTATCACCCATTTTTTCTAGAATAAAGATTAAGCCAAATCCTAGAATGGAAAATAATATTGCTAAAGCTAATTGTGGTTCACTTTCTGTGTAGTTTGTTGGCAAGATATTGTTTTGTAACAAAGGAACTGTTTCTCCATGCCTGTCAGTGGTCCATGATAAAGTTTCTTTCCATGGCCATATTTTATTTAGTGATCCAATCATAAACCCAGTAAGCATTGCTAAGGTTAGGTTGTGGTATTTTTTTAATAACCAAGAAAGGAAGTGGCTAAAAAATAATAAACCACTTATGCATCCTATAGCAAAAGTGCCTATTACAGCAATATTTAATTCACTTAATGAGCTAATGATATATTTATACTGACCGATAAGCACCAGAATAAAAGCTCCTGAAATACCTGGTAATATCATCGCACAAATGGCAACCGTTCCTGCAATAAAAACCATCCAAAGTTCAGTAGAAGTCTGAGAAGGAGCGATACTAGTAAGTAGAAATACTAAAACTGTTCCAATCAAAAGTGAAATAATAGTAGCTAAAGACCAATTTTTCACTGTTTTTCCAACAAAGTAGCAAGAGGCAATTATAAGTCCGAAGAAAAAAGACCAGATTGCTATTGGATGATTCTCAAGAGCGTATTTTATAAAAAATACAAGACTTAATAAGCTAGTGATAATGCCAGCAGCAAGAGTAGTAAGGAATTTGCCATTGATGTGTTCCCAAGCTCCTTTAAGTCCGGCATTTTTTAAGGCCTTAGGTACTCCACTAAAAGACTTTAATGCATCTATAAATTCTTCGTAAATGCCGCTAATTAGAGCAATAGTTCCACCTGAAACACCTGGAACAACATCTGCAGCGCCCATTCCCATCCCTTTTAGATATAAAAGAAAATAGTCTTTTTTAGATTTTAGCATTAGGCTAAATTTTGAATGGATTCTAGACCGCCTTCTAGGCTATAAATGTTCTTTTCTGGGAATTTTTGATTTAGGTGGTAGCCGATAGCATTAGATCGTTTGCCACTTTTACAGCAGAATAGAATGGAAGGGTGATTGGATAGCATATTCAGCTTTGCATTTATTTCTCCCATTGGGATATTGGTGCCACCAACATTATAATCTTCATACTCGTAATCTTCTCTTACATCAATAAAAAGAACATCTTCTTTGTTCTTTAGCTCTTCAAATATTGAGCTATTAATTATTTGAAAACTCATACCAATTGTTTTTGTGCTAACTCTTCAGGAAGGAAGTCGTGAAAAGTGTCTCCTCTTAAACCCAATCTCAATGTTTCTAATGGAATAACTTCATTATGGCTAATGTTTCCCAAATTTACATTGGGTCCAAATTGTTTTATAAACCATACTTGTTGCCCTTTTATAGGAGCTTCCCATAAAATGTCTTCTGGGTTAACTTTAGCTGTAATTTTATTTACCAAAGCTACATGTGCAGTACCATTTGGTCTGTAAATCCCTACATTGCCGCTCTCTCTAGCTTCAGCGATAACCTTCCAAGAGCCTGCTTCTAATTCTGTTTGCATCATATTAATCCATTTGTTTGGGCTAATAAGTATGCCTTCTTCTTTAGAGCCTACTTCAGATAAAACGGTGAAATCTTTACTTAGGTCTTGGATGTACTTACACTTTAGGTCGTGGTCAATAACAATCGAGCCATCAGATACTTCTACAAATTTTAGTTTGAATTTATCAAGCATTTTTCTGTAGTCATCAAACATGCCTCTTATGATAAAAGCTTCAAATAAAGTGCCACCTAAATAACAGTTTAAACCTGCAGAGTGGTAGATGTCTAACTTTCTTTCAAAATCTTTAGTGATGTAAGATGTGCCAAATCCTAACTTAACAATGTCAGTAAGTTCTGCGCAGGAGTCCACAAAGTTTTCAGCTTGCCGCCAACTTAGACCTTTGTCCATCATCATTGTTAGCCCATTACTTCTGGGTTTTGCGGTTCTATTTGGAATATGTGGTAGTGTAAAGTTCATTCAGTCTATTTATAATACTCTATTAGTTCTAATACTTGGGGATTTGATTTAGCTTCTTCATAAACTCTAAAAAGTTCTTCTTTTTCATCGTAAAACTTTTTTAGTGCAATGTCTAAATAAAATTGAGCATTGATCAAATCTCCATTTTTAAACAAGAAAGCGACAAAGTTATATAATAACTTAGCGTTATTTGCTTGTTCTTGAACTGCAGTGCAAAATTGATTCATTGCAGCTTCTGGGTTTTCTAATTCTTGATAGATATTACAGATATCGATTACAATATCTTCGTTATCAGGCTCGAGTTCCTGCACTTTTAAAAAGGCATTCAAAGCTTCTTCTTTAAAACCAAGAATGGATTTTACATCCCCGTATAAGTAGTGGTAATCTGGATTTAAGTCATCAAGGTCAATGGCTTTTCTAATATAAGAAAGGCTTTCTAAATTTCTGTCCAATTCAAAGAAACATGAACCGATTCCTAGCCATCCATCGGCAAGAAACTCATCTAGCTTAACTGCCTTTTTATAGTTAGCAATAGCTTTTTCAAAATTTTCAAGCTTTTCATGACATTCTCCTATGTAATAATAGCTCAGAGCGTCTTCTGTTTCAAACTGCAGAGTTTCTTCAAAACACCTTAATGCAATTAAGTGCTTCTCTTGTTGGCTATAGCAATGCGCTTTGTTGAAGTAAGCGGAAGAAAAATCTTCTTTTATCGCAATTGCAAAATCATAAGCTTCTATAGCTTTTTCATATAAATTAAGCTTTCCATAGGTGATGCCTAAATTAAACCAAGCAATGTGGGAGTATGGTTGTTTATCTAAAAAGTCGAGGAAGTAATTTTTACCTCTTTCCAACTGATTGGAAACATCAAAGCAAAATCCTAATTCATAAAGCGCCGTCTCATTTTCAGAATTCAACTCTAAAATAGAGCTGAGAAAATTAATAGCATCTTCATGTTTATTTATATTTTCACTCTCAAAAGCAAGTTGAAGCAGTATATCTTCTTTTTCGTTTAAATCGGCATACTCAAGAGCTTTCTTGTAGTTTTCTATTGCTTTAGCTGATTTTCTTAATTGACTAAAAATGGAAGCTTTCGTATAATATAACTCAATATCAAATGGCTCAAAGGTTTCTGCCATATTTAAATACCTTAATGCTTCTTGTGGTTTGTGAATAGAAACATATACCTGTGCACAGCAGACAAGTAGACTTGCAGTTTTAGGGTGTTGTTCTAATGCAAAGTCTAAAACCTTAAAAGCCTTTGCTGAATCATTTTTTGAAGTATAATAATCAATTAATCCTTCAAACTCTTCCACATCAAAAAACAATGCTTTTTTCTCATCAAGCATGGCTTCAAATCTCTTAACTATTGATAATTGAAAGCGATCAGAAGAGGCACCAAATTCGTTTTCCATAGGTATTGGATTACGGTTCTAAACAAAGTTTGAAAAAAATAAACTACTGCAAAGGTCGCTCTAGTATTGTTATCCACAAAGAAATTAACAGCTATTAATTTTATTTTCTTGCTAATTTAGCACGCTCAAAGAAGCGATATGACATTAATAAAATCAATCTCAGGTATAAGGGGCACTATTGGCGGTATGTCTGGCGATAATTTAAGCCCAGAAGATATAGTTAAGTTCACATCTGCTTATGGAAGTTGGCTTCAAGAACGGAACCAAAAAAAGAGGGTTAAAATTGTAATTGGGAGAGATGCAAGGTTGAGTGGTGGTATGCTGAATAAATTAGTAAGCGCCACCCTTGTTGGTCTTGGGATAGATGTAGTAGATCTTGGATTGTCAACAACGCCAACGGTTGAAATAGCTGTGCCCTTAGAAATGGCTGATGGAGGTATTATTTTAACTGCTAGTCATAATCCTAAACAATGGAATGCACTTAAGCTATTGAATGAAAAGGGGGAGTTTATTTCGGATAAAGAAGGCAAGAGAATTTTAGAGATTGCGGAGCTTGGGGGTATTATTTATGCTGAAGTAGATGATTTAGGTATTTATACAGAAAATGACACCTATTTAGAGACCCATGTAAAGGCAATACTAGACATTGATATGGTTCAGCCACAGGCTATTGCTGAAAGGGATTTTACTGTGGTTGTAGATGGAGTAAATAGTACAGGGGGAATATTTATACCTCATTTATTAAAATCATTAGGCGTTAAGAATGTCATTGAACTTTATTGTGAGCCTAATGGCCATTTTCCTCATAATCCTGAGCCCTTGAAGGAAAATTTAGGGGGTATATCTAAAGCTGTTGTAGATAACAATGCCGACTTAGGAATTGTAGTAGATCCAGATGTGGATAGATTGGCATTTGTGATGGAGAATGGAGAAATGTTTGGAGAGGAGTATACATTGGTAGCCGTTGCTGAATATGTATTAAAACATAGAAAAGGGAATACAGTAAGCAATTTGTCATCTACAAGAGCACTTAGAGATGTTACAGAAGCAAGTGGCGGTGAATATGAAGCCTCTGCAGTAGGAGAAGTGAATGTGGTAGACAAAATGAAAGAGATTGGAGCTGTAATTGGAGGAGAAGGCAATGGTGGCGTTATTTTTCCTGAATTGCACTACGGAAGAGATGCTTTGGTTGGTGTAGCCTTATTTCTTTCTCATTTAGCTACAGTTGGAGATCATATGAAGGTTTTATGTACAGAGCTTAGAGCAAGATATAATGATTATACTATTTCAAAAAATAAGATTGATTTAACTCCAGATATTGATGTAGACAACATTCTAGAAAAAATAAAGAACAAATATTCCAATCAACCTACAAATACTATAGATGGGGTGAAAATTGAATTTGATAAAGAGTGGGTTCATCTTAGAAAGTCTAATACAGAGCCAATAATTAGGATTTATTCAGAGAGTGAATCAGAGCAAAAAGCGAATGAGCTCGCACAAAGAATTATTAACGATATAAAGGCAATTATTAACTAGGCTACCATATGAACATATACCTTGACAATGCAGCTACAACACAAATAGATTCTAAAGTTGTAGACGCAATGATTCCAATTCTAAGAGAGAATTTTGGAAATCCTTCTTCTATTCATTCTGATGGAAGAGTTGCGAGATCTATTATTGAAAAAGCCAGAAAGCAGATTGCAGCTTTTTTTAATGCAAGCCCATCAGAATTCTTTTTTACTTCAGGAGGTACAGAAGCAGACAATATGGTTTTGCGTTCGAGCGTAAAAGAGCTTGGAGTTAAACACATAATAACTTCTGCTATTGAGCACCATGCTGTTTTACATACCGCAGAAGAATTAGAAAAAGAAGGCATAAGGTTAAGCTTAGTGAAGTTAGATGAAAAAGGCAGAATAGATTTAAAAAACCTTGAGGAGCTGCTAAATACAGAAGACAAAACTTTAGTTAGCTTGATGCACGCTAATAATGAAATAGGCAACTTGCTACCATTAAAAGAGGTTGGAATTCTTTGTAAGGATTATGGGG
>JAUIMG010000006.1 GCA_030433355.1 Bacteroidia bacterium
TCTTCATACTGCTCATTTTCTAAGGTGGAAACATTTCCTTCCATAGAAATATTAGCTTTTACAATTCCTCCTAAAGCATCATTCTTCTCCAGAGGCACTAGTTCGCTTATATGGTCAAAATTGATTGTCCCTATTGCTGAAGCCCTCATATAAGGATCCGACATAGGGTTCTTTAAAAAAAAGGTTAAATCAAATGGGTTATTAGCTATTGAAAAATGGAATTGACTTACATCTATTACAGTATTATCCAAATTCCCATCAATACTTTCTATATTCGTTTTAATTTGAATATCCTCCATAGATTTAGGTAAATCAGGATATTGAAAACGAGCATTTTCTACCATTAAGTCAACACCGAAAGCAGGGTAAGTTGAATCAATAAAGGTTCCTTTTGCATACCCATTTAATGCAAACTTCCCTTCTGTTTCTATACCCTCTAATTCTTTTGCAAATTCTGCAGGCACCATAGAAAGTATTTCTCTAAACTCGGTCTTTTTTGCGAAAAAAGTCAAATCCATATCTATAGGATCTTCTGGCATTGCCAACCATCCATCTAAACCTAAAGGAAGCTCATTAATTTTTATTTCATTCTCCTTAAAGGTAAACTTGAAAGCATCTAAATCCAAAAGCATGGCTAGGTCCATTAAAACTTTGGCTTTGTTGATGTATTGAACATTTTCATAATTCAAATCAAGAGCATTAATCCCTCCTTTCACCTGCAAATCTGTAGTAGATTCTGTAATAAATGCTGCAATACTTAAGTTCAAATCTTGAATTGCTAAATAAACAGGCATACTTAAGTCATCATAGATAATATTTGCCTCAGAGATTTCGATACTTTCCAAACCTAATTTAAACTTTGTAGATTCCTCTGCTTCTTGAACTTCTTCAACTACTTCTGTTTCTGAAGACTCTTTAGCAATATCCCAATTTGCTTTTCCATTTGCTAAAACCTTGGCATGTATAGTAGCATTATCTATAATGATTTGCTTTACCTGAATTTCTTCTCCTTTAATTATTGACATCAAGTCGATTGTAAAATCTAACTCCCCAATAGAGGCCAAATCAGTTCCTTCAAACTCGCCTACTCCTTTAACTTTAACCTCTTCAATGGTAAAAAAGAAATTTGGAAAACTCTTGATCAAGCTCAGGTCAAAATCACCAAACTCTATTTCTGCATTCACAGCAGCATTGGCTTCTTGCTTAACAAGCTTTATCAAGTCGTTCTTAAATAACATTGGAACTAGAACAATGGCAGCAATAAGCAATACTAATATTACTCCGAGAATTTTTAAAACTATTTTCATTTTCTTTTATTTTTCAATTGGATGAGCTATTAATTCATTTTCTGTAAACGCAACAGTTGTAGCAACCATTGCATCGCCAGTTACATTTACTACCGTTCTACACATATCTAAGGGTCTATCAACGGCAAAGATTAGACTTATTCCTTCTAGTGGCACTCCTACAGAACCTAAAACTATAGCCAACATTATTATTCCTGCACCAGGAACTGCAGCAGATCCAATAGACGCTAAAGTAGCTGTTAACACAATAGTCAATTGCTCGGATATTCCCAAATCCATGCCATAAACTTGCGCAATAAAAACTGCTGCAACTGCTTGATAACAGCTAGTGCCATCCATGTTTATTGTGGCACCTAAAGGAAGTACAAATGAGGCAACTTTTTTTGACACCCCTAACTTTTCTTCACATCTCTCCATAGTTAAAGGAAGTGTGGCTGCTGAAGAACTGGTAGAGAATGCCAATAATTGTGCTGGAGCTATACCTTCTAAAAATCTTTTAAAGGAATAACCTGCGATTAACTTTAGTGCAAGTGGATATATTACAACAACCATTAATGCTAAACCTATCAGTACAGTTAAAGAGTATATAGCTAAACCTTTTAATATTTCTAATGCTGCCCTTGGGTCCTCTCCAGCTAATTCAACCATGATATTCCCCAATAAGGCAAAAACTCCGATAGGAGCAAATAGCATAATAACGTCTACCATTTTTAAGATCACCTCATTGGTACCATCAAAAAACTTTTTAATAGGCTCTACCTTGCTACTATCCGGCACCATAATCAATGAAATCCCAAAGAGTAAGGCAAAAAATATGACTTGTAGCATATTTCTATTGTCTGCAGAAGAGTAAAAAATATTAGCAGGAACCATATCCTCTAAAAATTGTAAGGGTCCACTTTCCTTTTGAGCATTTGCTTTTTGCTCTGTGTCTTTAACTTTAGCTTCATTCTGAGCAACCATTTGCTCTTTTATTTCATCCGAAAAGGAGTCTCCTGGTTTAATAATATTTACTGCTAAAAGTCCAATACTTATTGCTAGTACTGTAGTTGCAAGATATATTCCAATAGTTTTTCCTCCCATGGAAGACAGTTGAGCTATATCCTTAAGGCCTGAAATACCGCTAATTAAAGAAACCAATACCAAAGGCACGGCAATCATTTTTAACATATTGATAAAAATCTTTCCCCAAGGGGCTATCCAATCTGCCGTGAAATCTTGCCAAGAAGCATTTGCAGCTATTAATCCATAGATTAATCCAAGTACTAAACCTATAATAATTTGCCAGTGTAAAGCAATCTTCTTCATTTTCTAAATCTTTGCAATTTTATTTCTTAAAAAGTGATCTGCCAAAACTAAAGCAGTCATAGCATTCACTATTGGCACTGCTCTTGGAACAACACAAGGGTCATGTCTTCCTTTGCCATCTAAAGTAACACTTTCTTTGTTTTCGTTTACTGAATTCTGAGGCTTCATTATGGTTGCAACAGGCTTAAATGCCGTTCTAAAATAAATAGGAGCCCCATTACTAATTCCACCTTGAATCCCTCCTGAAAAGTTTGTTTTAGTACTTATTTTTCCTTCCTTTAATACAAACTCATCATTATGTTGAGAGCCTTTCATCTCAGCAGCACAAAAGCCTGAGCCATACTCAAAACCCTTTACTGCATTAATACTCAACATTCCTTTAGCAAGATCGGCATGTAATTTATCAAAAACGGGTTCACCCAAACCTACAGGCGTATTTAAAACATAGGTCTGTATTGCACCGCCCAAAGAATCTCCCTCCTTTTTTGTAGTTTCAATTAAATCTTGCATCTTTTTTGCTACTTCAGCATCAGGGCAACGAACTATGTTGCTATTAATTTGAGAGAAATCAATTTCATCCAATTCCTTTAAGAAGGAAATATTGCCAACTTGTTGCACATATGAATAAATTTGAACGCCCTCTTCTTTCAACAATAACTGCGCGATTGCGCCACCAACTACTCTGCAAGCCGTTTCTCTAGCTGATGATCTACCACCACCTCGATAGTCTCTAATTCCATATTTCTCTTGATATACAAAATCAGCATGGGATGGTCGAAATTGACCTTTGATATGGGAATAGTCCTTTGACTTAGCGTCTTTATTTTTTATTAGGAAACCTATAGGAGTTCCTAAGGTTACCCCTTCAAAAATTCCACTCAAAAATTCAACTTGATCTTCTTCTTTTCTTTGAGTTGTTATATTTGATTGCCCAGGTTTTCTTAAATCCAATTGACTTTGAATAAACTCAAAATCAATTGGAAGCCCTGCCGGACAACCTTCAATAATTCCACCAATGGCGTTTCCATGGGATTCTCCAAAAGTGCTTAGTCTAAAAACTTCTCCAAAAGTGTTTGATGGCATAAGAACAAATGTAACCGATTTAGAACTCTTAAACATGAGAATTATCTCATTAAATACTAAGCATTATTTGAATAAAGGTTTTGTAAGTTTGAGAATATTATACGATGCTATGTTGCTAATTAAAAACATTAAGAAACTACTACAAAGTAGAGAGGAAAATCAGCTTTTAAGGAAAGGGAATCTTTCTTACTTACCATGTATAGAAAATGCTTGGCTTTGGATTGAGGAAGGGAAAATAAAAGATTTTGGAGAAATGTCTAATTGTCCAAAAGTAGAAATAGAAAGCATAGATGCCTCAGGCAAAATGATTTTGCCTTGCTGGGTAGACTCTCATACCCATCTTGTTTTTGCTGCTAGCAGAGAGGAGGAGTTCAAAATGAGAATAGATGGAAAAAGCTACCAAGAAATAGCTCAATCAGGTGGTGGCATTTTAAATTCCGCTTATCGCTTAAGAGAAATGAGCGAAGAGGAACTTTTCGAAAAAGCAAAAAGAAGGTTAATTCAAACCATTCAATTAGGAACTGGAGCTATAGAGATTAAAAGCGGTTATGGCTTAAGTGTTGCATCTGAAATTAAAATGCTCAGAGTTATTCAAGCATTAAAAAATGAATTCGACATTCCTCTTAAAGCAAGTTTCTTAGGTGCTCATGCTCTACCAAAAGAGTTTAAAGATGATCGAAAGGGTTATATTGAATTGATTAAAAAGGAAATGATTCCTGCCATAGCGAAAGAAAATCTGGCAGATTATATTGATGTATTTTGCGAAAAAGTGGCTTTTAGCGCCGAGGAAACTAGAGAGATTATTCAAGCAGGTAAAGCATATGGTTTGAAGGCAAAAATTCATACCAATCAATTCAATTCTATGGGTGGAATAGAAGTTTGTGTAGAAGAGAAAGCGATAAGTGTTGATCACTTAGAAGTAATGACCCAAGAAGAGATTTCGCTGCTAAGTAAGTCTAATACCATTGGCACTCTATTACCTTCGGCACCCTTCTTCTTAAGCGACCCATACCAAGATGCAAGAGCAATGATCGACCAAGGAGTTGCTGTGGCTTTAGCTACCGACTACAATCCCGGTTCATCGCCTTCGCCAAATATGAATTTTTCTATTGCTTTAGCTTGTATAAAACTAAAAATGAGTCCTTCAGAAGCCATCAATGCAGCAACAATTAATGCAGCATATGCCTTAGAATTAGAAGAAGAAGTTGGCAGTATTTCTAAAGGAAAACGAGCTAACTTTATACTTACCGAAGAAATTGAATCTGAAAGTTTTATTCCTTATTCATTTGGAAGAGCTCCAATTGATAAGGTGTTTATCCATGGTAAAGAATTTAAAGAATGAAACTAAATTTTATTGAGAATAGTGATTTAGAGAACCTCCTGAAAAAGAGAAAAGGAGAGATTAAGCTTGGAGAAAAGCTAAACTATCTGAATAAAAAAACATGGGATGATTTAGAATCGACCCCTGCGAAATATGTTATTCTTGGAGTTGAAGAAGATTTAGGTCCTAGGGCTAATTTGGGAAATGGCGGATCTGACAAAGGATGGAAAAGCTTTTTAAAGGCCTTCTTAAACATTCAGCATAATTCCTTTCTAAGAGCAGAAGAGGTTTTAATTCTTGGTTCTGTTATCCCTAACTCTTCTTTAAATTTAGATTTAGACGAACTCAGAAAAGAAGTTGAAAAGTTAGATGATTACCTCAGCCCTATCATTCAGAAGATAGTAGAAGCAAGCAAGATTCCAATAGTAATTGGTGGTGGTCATAACAATTGCTACCCTTTAATAAAGGGCAGTTCTCTAGCAAAAAAGGAATCAATAAATTGCATTAATTGTGATCCTCATGCAGACTTTAGACCTTTAGAAGGGAGACATTCAGGAAATGGTTTTAGCTACGCAAAATCGGAAAATTATTTAAGTGAATATAATATCATTGGTCTTCATGAAAATTACAATTCATCAGCCATGTTACACGAAATGAAAACCGAAAAAGTGGCATTCTATTCTTATGAAGATATTTTTATAAGAAGCAAAATTAGCTTTGAAGAAGCCATCCATAAAAGTCTAAGAAGTCTTTCTAAATCCAACTTTGGAATAGAATTGGACATGGATGCTATCGAAGGTTTTCCTGCATCTGCAGAAACCCCTTCAGGAATAAGTCCAAGAGAAGCGAGACAGTATATAAGCATTTGTGGAGCTCATAAAAACGCTACTTATTTACACCTACCTGAGGCAGCTCCCTCTGATAACTCACATCAGCAAACTCAAGCTGGAAAAATGTTAAGTTATTTAGTTAGCGACTTTATAAAAGCAAATCAATAATGGCTTCTTTAATTGAATGTGTTCCCAACTTTAGTGAAGGGATAAATAAAGATACCATAAATGCTATTGCTAACGCTATAGAAAAAGTTAAGGGAGTAAAACTATTGCATCAAGATAGCGGAGAAGCTGCCAATAGGACAGTATTTACTTTTGCTGGAGAAGCAGATGCAGTAATTGAAGCAGCTTATCAAGCCATTTCAATTGCAGTTGTTAAAATTGATATGAGACAGCAAAAAGGAGAGCATCCTAGAATTGGAGCTTGTGATGTTTGTCCATTTATTCCTCTTTCTGGAATTCAAAAGGAAGAACTAAATACCAAAGTTAAAGACTTTGCTAAAAGGGTAAACAAAGACTTTGGAATACCAATCTATTTTTACGAGTATTCTGCAACATGCATTCCTAGAAGCAATTTAGCTAGTCATCGTATTGGAAATTACGAAGCTTTAGAGGAAAGAATAGCAAAGCAAATCTGGAGACCCGATATAGGCAATTCTTTCAATGCTAAAAGTGGCGGAATGGTATGCGGTGTAAGAGACTTCTTAGTAGCTTACAACATTAATTTAGATTCTAAAGATGTTGCGATTGCTAAAAACATAGCAGGTACAATTAGAGAATCGGGCAATAAGAAAAACAACAATAAAGGCCTTCTAAAGAAAGTTAAAGCTATCGGTTGGTATATCAGAGACTTTGATAAATGTCAAGTTTCCATAAACCTAACGGATTATAAGACAAGCTCTTTGTATGAAGTTTTTGAAACTACCAAGGAAGTAGCAAAGCAATTTGGGGTAAAAGTAACAGGCTCTGAACTTATTGGCTTAATTCCAAAAGAGGCTCTTATATTAAGTGGTAAAAAATATCTTGCAAATAGCCCTAATGCAACGGATGAAGAGCTAATCATGTCTTCTATAAAGGCGCTTGGTTTAAGCGAGTTAAAGCCTTTTGTATTTAAAAAACGAGTTTTAGAATACTTATTGAATGAATAAAGAGAGACAACCTAAAAATAATGCTCAAGAGAAAACTAGCCTTGAGAAGTTATTTTATTTCTTTCCTCTTCAATTATTAATTGTTCATTTAAAAAAGAACCAACAATTACTACTTTTTTGGCTTATTCTATTTCTTATTCTTTTTGGTGAGCTTGGCGTTAAATACGGTATCCCTTTATTATTCTATGCTCCAGAGTATTTAGGTCAGCTAAGCCTTTGGAGCTATGGAATCTTAGGCTTATCTTTTGGTGGTTTTGTAATGGCATTTAATATTGCTAGCTACATAATGAACGGATTTCGCTTTCCTTTTCTAGCAACTTTATCTAAGCCTTTTCTTAAATACTGCATTAACAACTCCCTACTTCCTCTAATCTACCTAATATGCTACTCCGTTCTTACCTTTAATTTTTTAGATGCAAATGAAAATTTTGAAACTGTAGGTATATTTTTTAGGATAGGAAGCTTCTACCTTGGGTATTCTATTTTTGTTACCATATCATTGAGTTACTTTTTAGCTACTAATAAAGACTTTGAAAAGCTATTTGGAAAGGAAATAGGCAATCTAATTAGTTCGGATAATTCTGAAGAGGAACCTGCTAAAGCATTACTTCAAAAATCAAATAAATCTTGGTTTAAAGAAAACGTAAACACTAAAGCCTGGAGGGTTGAAAGCTATATAGGTAGTAAATTTAGATTAAAATCTACCAGGTACCATGGTCATTATGATCAGAAGATGCTTTCCCAAGTATTTAGACAAAATCACATCAATGCATCCTTCTTTGAAATAGCTACCATTATTTCCATTTTACTGCTTGGCCAGTTCAATGATATTGACTTTGTGATTATTCCTGCTGCGGCTAGTTTCTTTCTCCTCATCACTATGCTATTAATGACCGTTTCTGCGATTCGTTCATGGATTAGAGGCTGGACAATAGTGGTATTATTACTCTTACTTATTGGTTTAAATTTGTTAACCAAATTTGAAAACTCTTACTTCGAGAGTAAGGTTCTGGGGCTAAATTATAGTAAAGAAGTAGATTACATTGAGTACCTAAAAAGTAATGACTACGAAAAAGTTAAAAAAGATAGCTTACATCACATTAAGATTTTAGAGAATTGGAAGAATAAGATAAATACTAAATACAAGACGGAAAAGCCCAAAGCTATTTTCGTTGCTGCTAGCGGTGGTGGCTCTAGAGCTGCTCTTTGGTCACTTTTAAGTTTACAATACTTGGATAGCATTACAAATGGGCAACTGTTCGACCAAACCATCCTTATTTCTGGTTCTTCGGGAGGTATGATTGGAAGTTCTTATTATCGCGAGTTACATTTACATAAAGACGCTATTAACCCTTACTCTAGTAGCTATCAAGAAGATATGGGCAGAGACTTATTAAACCCTCTATTCTTCAATTTAGTAGTTAATGATATGTTTATCAGAACAAACACTATCGAAATTAACGGAGAAAACCATTGGAAAGACCGAGGTTATGTATTTGAAGAATGCCTACTGAACAATTCAGATAATTTTTTCAAGAAAAGCTTAGCAGATTATCAAATTATTGAAGAGAACGCCAATGCACCAATGATTATATACACTCCATCTATTTTAAATGATAGTCGGAGACTATTAATCTCCTCTCAACCAATTAGCTTCTTATCCAAGGAAAAATACAATTATGCTTTAAATAATATTGAAAATGTAGAGTATAGAAATTTGATTGGCGAAGTTGAAGCAGATAAAACAAGATTTACTAGTGTTTTAAGGATGACTGCTTCTTTTCCATACATTATGCCCTCCATAACCTTACCCACAATCCCTAGAATAGAGGTATTTGACTCAGGCTTAAGAGATAATTATGGAATCAAAACTACACTTCAATATATCCATGTATTTAATGAGTGGTTTACTGAAAATACCTCAGGAATTATAATTATTCAACTAAGAAAAGGAAAGAATAATATAGACGATATGAGTCAGTACCAAAGAAAAGGATTGGCAAGTAACCTTCTCTCTCCTTTTGGAAGTTTATATGGCAATTTATTTCAAATACAAGACTTTAACAATGGTGAGTTATTAAGCTATGCGCAGAGCTGGCATAAAAACTCCATAGAATTACTTCCACTAGAAATTAATAGAAAAGAAAAAGAAAACATTTCCTTGAGTTGGCATTTAACAAGCGTTGAAAAGGATAGAATTAAAGAATCTATTCATTCTACCAACAACCAAGAAAATGTAAGAATTATAAAAAGTAGACTAAAAACTCCCTGACAAGGGTTAATTTCATTAAAAAAGAAAGTGTTTTTTATAGAAGTTAAAATAATATACTAATTCTACTGTTTAGTATAAAAAATTAAAACAACATTAGCATTAACTCAGTCAATTAAGAAAAACCTATGAAGTATTTAATAGTATTTTTTTTTATAGGCTATATTTTTCTTCTTGCTTCATGCAAAAAGGATAGTATTGAACCTAATTCTACTCATGACTCTCAATATAAAAATTGGAAGGACACTCTTATAATAAATCCATCTTCTTATTCCCCCTTAACGGCTTTGTATTCTAAAAAGACTGCAGAACCAACCACAGCCGAAATTGAAGTAATTTCTAAAAACCCTTTACACTCTAATCAAGTTGAAAAAATAAATTCTCTTACCAAATTTCATAATATCCCAATTTTAGGCCTATACCCTAACTTTAACAATATAGTAGTTATTCGATTCTATAATGTTTCAAACCTAGTTGTTCAAACAGACTCTTTATTTATCAAAACAGATTCTTTACCACCTGGAATGCCAGAAATAATCGTTGACAAAAAAATAGATTCAGAATTTGCGGATGGAATGAATTTAGTGAGCTATTGGGGAAATCGTTTCCCCCAATCTCCTTTCATATTTGATGAATATGGAGAAATTAGATGGCTTTTAGATTATAGAGAACATCCTTTTTTGGCCAATTTAAGCTATGATAACGGTATAGAAAGACTTAGAAATGGTAATTACTACTTTGGCGACATTTCAACTGCTAAAATTTATGAAGTTGATGTATTTGGTAATGTTTTAAATGATTGGGGTATTCCTGGCTATGAATTCCATCATAATGTCCAAGAAATGAGTAATGGTAATTTTTTAGTAACTACATCTAAGAATAATAGTTTGCATCTAAATAATGAACCAACTATTGAAGACTATGTCATAGAGATTGATAGATCTACCGGTTCCATCCTCGTTGAATTGGATTTAAAGCAATCTTTAGATGAAAACAGAACTGCACAAGGTGACTTTTTTAGAAGTTCGCCAATCGATTGGTTCCATGGAAACGCAGTAATAGAAGATAACAATAACATTATCGTTTCAGGGAGAACCCAAGGAATTGTTAGTTTAGATAGAAATAATAGAATTAATTGGATTCTTAATCCACATAAAGGATGGGGAGTTTCTCGAGATAGTGTCGATCTAAATAACTTTTTACTTACTCCTTTAGATGCAAATGAACAAGCTATAACAGATACAATGATTCTAAACGGCTACACTAATCACCCTAACTTCGAATGGCCATGGTATCAGCATGCTCCTAAATTATTACCTAATGGTGATTTGTTGGTATTTGATAATGGAGACAATCGAAACTATCAATCTAATATTGAATATAGTCGAGCAGTAATATATCGAATTAATGAATCTAATAAAACCATTAAACAAATTTGGAGTTATGGCAAACTAAGAGGAAAAGAAGCATTTGGGCAATATGTTTCTGATGTTGACTATTTAGAAACAAAAAATAATGTTTTGTTTTCTCCGGGTTTTAGCACAAATAATAATGGGATTAATGGTGGAAAAATTATTGAGGTAGACTATCCTACAAAAAGAGTAGTATTTGAAGCATGGATTAATCCTCCACCTGGTTCATTTGTAGCTTTTCATAGAGCAGAGAGACTGAGTCTTTATCCTTAGTCTAAAAAAACATACTTACTTGTTTAATTTCGCTCAAAAAAAGAGATGCTTTGTATATATCACCACTCCACTGATCCTTATTTTAATTTAGCCACAGATGAATACATCTTCAAGCATATAAAAGAAAATTGTTTTATGCTTTGGAGAAATGACAACGCTATAATTGTAGGTAAGCATCAAAATACATTGGCCGAAATCAATGTAGATTATGTGGAGGAAAAAGGGATAAAAGTAGTTAGAAGACTCTCTGGGGGTGGAGCAGTTTACCATGACTTAGGTAATTTAAACTTCACCTTCACGAACACTGGAGAAACTACAGAAGTTGTAGACTTTAAAAAATACACTAAAGCTATTTTAGAGGTGCTTCAAAAGCTTGGTATTGACGCCAAATTTGAAGGCAGAAATGACCTTACTATTGAAGGTAAAAAGTTCTCTGGAAATGCAGAGCATGTTTTTAAAAATAAAGTTTTACACCATGGAACTTTATTATTCTCCTCAGAAATGAAAGACGTTAGTGGAGCTTTAAAAATCAATCCACTTAAATACAAGGATAGAGCGGTGAAGTCTATTCCAAAAAGGGTTACCAATATTTCTAATCATTTAAAATCGCCCATTAGTCTAGAAGAATTTACCAATAGGATAATGAATCATATTATAGAAACACATGAAGATGCTAGGCTATATGAATTTACCCAAGAAGATTTAGCAGCAATTCAAAAGATTAGAGATGAAAAATATGCAAAATGGGAATGGAACTTTGGACATTCACCTAAATACAATTTTCAACAAGGAATAAGAACCGAAGGTGGGACCCTTGAAATGAATCTTCAAGTAGAAAAGGGCATCATTGAAGGTGTAAAAGTATATGGAGACTTTTTTGGCACGAGAGACGTTCAGGAATTTGAAAACTCTATAGTAGGCCTAAAGCATGATTATAAAACAATTTCTGATTCCTTAGATAATCTAGCAATAGACGCCTTTTTCCATAAAATGACCAAAGAAGACCTTTTAAACGTATTGTTCTAGTAAGCCAAAAGTTCTTCAATAGTAGATTTTAGTTTAGCTTTTGGAAGAAAGTTTTGCTCTAAATTAGCAGTAAAAGGAACAGCAGTATCTATAGATGCCAGGCGCTTCACCGGTGCATCAAGACTTTCAAAACAATTCTCATTAATAGAGGCGGCTATCTCTCCTCCTATTCCCCCAAACAAGGTATCTTCATGCATTACCAATACCTTGGAGCATTTTCTTACCGAACTAAAGATTGTGTCATAATCAAGAGGCACTAAAGTTCTTAAATCTACTATTTCCAGCTGACCTTCAAATTCATCGGCCAAATCTAAAGCCCAGTTTACAGCAGCTCCATAAGTTATAATTGCCAAAGCATTTCCTTCTTTAACAACTTTAGCTTTTCCAAATGGAATATTGTAGTAACCCTCAGGAACATCTGCGGTCATGCTTCTGTATAGAGCTTTGTGCTCAAAAAACATGACAGGATTCGGATCTTCAAATGCTGTAAGCAGCAAACCTTTTGCATCAGAAGGATTGGAAGGGTACACCACTTTTAAACCAGGTATATGCGTAAACCAAGCCTCGTTAGATTGGGAATGGTATGGACCTGCACTAACTCCTGCTCCGCAAGGCATTCTAACTACAACATCTGCATGCTGCCCCCATCGCCAATGCACCTTTGCCAAATTATTCACAATTTGATTAAAACCTTCGGTAACAAAATCCGCAAATTGCATTTCCATCATTGCTTTATTGCCATTGATAGAGAGACCTAATGCAGTTCCAACAATAGCTGCTTCACAAAGCGGCGTATTCCTTACTCTCTCTCTTCCATACTTCTCCAACAAACCTTCCGTAGCTTTAAAAACCCCTCCATACTCTGCAATATCTTGTCCCATTAAAACTAGATTATCATGCTTTTGCATAGCTTGATCCAAAGCATCTGCTATAGAATCAATCATTCTTTTAGAGGCTTTCTTTTCAGCAGCAGGAATTGCTTCTTGTTGAAATGGAGCATATACATCTTCCAATTCTATTTTGGTATCTGCAATAATATCTTCTTCACCAAAAGCAGCAGCTATGCCGTTTTCTATTTCTTCTTTTATTTCTGCTCTATAGCTGTCTATCTGTTCTTGCAAAATGAACCCATTCGCAATTAAATATTGCTCAAAATTAGAAATTGGATCCTTTTTTGCCCACTCTTCAAAAAGTTCTTGAGGCACATATTTGGTTCCTGAAGCCTCCTCATGACCTCTCATTCTAAACGTTAAGCACTCTAATAGAATTGGCCGAGGATGCGCTATCATACTTTCTCTTAAAGCTTTAACCTTCTCATAAACTTCAACAATATTGTTTCCATCTACTTGGTGGGCTTCCATACCGTAACCTATACCCTTATCAATAAATTGTTTACACTTAAACTGCTCCGAAGAGGGTGTACTCAATCCGTATCCATTATTCTCAATAATAAATATAACAGGCAGATCCCAAACAGCAGCCACATTTAAAGATTCGTGAAAATCCCCTTGACTAGTTGCTCCATCTCCTGTAAAGGCTAAAGTCACTTGTTGTTCATTCTTCAGTTTATGAGAAAGTGCTATTCCATCTGCAACACCTAATTGTGAACCTAAATGTGAGATCATACCAACAATATGATGTTCTTTTACCCCAAAATGAAAAGAACGGTCTCTTCCTTTTGTGAATCCGCTTTGCTTACCTTGAAATTGAGCAAATAGCCTATTTAATGGAACGTTTCTGGAGGTAAACACACCTAAATTTCTATGCATAGTCATCACATAGTCCTTTTCATCTAAAGCCAAAGTGCTACCGACAGAAATCGCCTCTTGACCAATGCCAGAGAACCATTTTGAAATTTTACCCTGCCTAAGTAAAACCAGCATTTTCTCCTCAATCATTCTAGGTTTTAACAGATGATAATAGAGCTTTTGTAAAGCTTCGATATTTAAGTTATGCTGATAAAAGTTCATTGGGGACTAGGTTTATTGCTAAGCCAAATTTATTTGATTTTGGCTAACTTTGAGTTGTATCAAAGGCTACTTATTAACAGATGGGACTGCAGGAGATTTTCATAGGTATCATATTTATTTTAGCAGTCATTTATCTGATTCGCTTTTTTATTAAAAGCACCAAATCTCATGATTGTGAAGACTGCTCCTTGATGGAAATGAAGAAACAATCGGATTCGATTAAGTCTCCTAAAAATTAAAAGCTCTAATTTCTACTATCTTTGGTTCCTTATGAGAGCAATTGGTTTAGCCATATTATCTTTTCTTAGCAAATTTGCCCTTGCATTCTTACTCTTTTTAATCTTAAAAGTCTTATTCTACCTATTCAACTACAACTACTTTGAAATAAGTCAGTTTAAATTATTTATTGGAGCATTTCGCTTCGACTGGATGACTGTTGGTGTTTTATTTCTACCATTATGGTTTACTCATTTAGTGTTTTACAAAGGAAAAAGTATCGTTTTAAAGATACTCTTTCATCTATCCAATACCCTAGCATTATTAGCTAATACTTTGGATTTAGAATATTATAAGTTTACCTTAAAAAGAACAACAGCAGATCTATTCAAAACACAAGGCATCACGGAAGATGTAGCCTCTTTACTCCCCCAATTCCTAAAAGATTATTGGTATCTATTTGTACTATTCATTCTATTTGTTCTATTAAGCGAATACTTATATCGGAAGACGCAGAAAATTGAGGTTCCAACTTTAAAATGGTACCAATACCCCATCTATTTTGTAACAACATTTGCTTTTATTACCCTATCATTTAGAGGAGGAGCACAATATAAACCATTAGATATTATTCAAGCAGGCCAATATGCTAAAGGGAAGAATACTGCACTAGTACTAAACACGCCATTTGCCATTATTAAAACACTCAAGGACAAAGGGTTAGAAGAAAAGAATTATTTCTCAGAAAAAGAGTTAAATTCTATTTACTCGCCTTATCAATCGTTTTCAAAAGATAGCATAACTAAGAATTCTAATGTAGTAGTGTTAATAATGGAGAGTTTCTCCAAAGAATATATTGGAGCGTTTAACAATAAAGATTCTTACACCCCTTTTCTTGATAGTTTAATTGAACACAGCCTTAGCTTTGAAAAATCATTTGCTAATGGCAAAAAGTCTATAGAAGCACTACCATCGATTCTATCTGGCATACCAAGTTTGATGAATGATTCCTATATCTCAAGTAAATATGGTAGTAATGATATAAATAGTCTTGCAAGTACACTTAAAAAATATGAATATTCAAGCACTTTCTATCATGGAGGAGCAAACGGCACCATGGGATTTGATGCATTTACTAATCTAGCCGGTTTTGATAGATATGTTGGCCTAGATGAATATCCTAATGAGAAAGATTATGATGGTAATTGGGGGGTTTTTGATGAGCCATTTCTACAATACGTAATTGAAGATTTAAACAAGCAAAAGAAACCCTTTCTAGCGAGCATCTTCACCTTATCTTCTCATCATCCATATACAATTCCAACAAAGTATCAAGGAAAGTTTAAAAAAGGTCCTCTACCAATACACGAAAGTATAGGATATGCTGATTTTGCTTTACAACAATTTTTTAAAAATGCAGCCAAAGAAGATTGGTTTGAAAACACACTATTTATTATCACAGCTGACCACACAGCGCAATCCCATATAAAAAAGTATGGAACCCTAGTAGGCATTTATGAAGTACCTATCCTTTTTTACCATCCAAATGAAAAATTTAATGAGTTAGAAGACAGCTTGGTTGCTCAACAAAGTGATATTTATCCAACAGTTATAGATTGGCTAGGTTTAGACGAAAAAATATTTTCATTTGGAAATTCTTTAATTAAAGCAGAAACAGAACATTTTAGCATAAGCTATATCAACAATACCTATCAGTTGATTGTAGGCGATTATGCTTTACAATCTGATGGGAATAATATCATTGCATTATATAATTATGTAGTTGACCCCTTATTAAAAAAGGACATTTCTAAAATCGAAAAGGACATCACTAGCAAAATGAATCAAAAGCTGGAAGCAATTATTCAGCAATACAACCATACACTTATACAGAATAAAATGCTAGTAAATCGATGAAACGTATAAGTGTAATTATTAATCCAATCTCGGGAGTTAAAAGTAAAGTAGGTGTTGTAGATGCATTAAAAAAAACACTTCATTCCGATTTTGAATACATTGTAAACTTTACAGAAAGGAGTAATCACGCAACCGAGCTTTCGAGAGAGGCTGCTGAAGAATCATACGATGCTGTAATTGCAGTTGGTGGGGATGGCACTTTAAATGAGGTGGCAAAGGGTTTAATACATACTAAAACAGCTTTAGGGGTTATTCCAATGGGTTCTGGAAATGGCTTTGCCAGACATATGAAAATTCCATTAAATCTGAAAAAAGCTATTCAGACAATTAATGCATTTAATACCCAACTCATTGATACTGCTGTTGTAAATGGAGAGCCATTTATCTCAACGGTTGGTTTAGGTTTTGATGCTTTAGTAGGAAAGAAATTCGCAGATTTTGGAAAAAGAGGATTACTTAGCTACATGCAAGTAACTACTGCAGAGTTTATGAATTTTCAATCTTCGGATTACAAGCTTTACATTGATGGCGAAAAGATTAAGACAAAAGCTTTTCTTATCAATTTTGCCAATGTAGGACAGTATGGGAATAATGCATGGATAGCCCCAAGTGCTTCTGTAGAGGATGGCAAACTGAATGTTTGCTTAATAGAGCCATTCCCTGCACATCTTGTTCCAGATATTATATTCAAATTATTTAATAAACAACTAGAAAAGTCGAGGTACTATAGAACATTCCTTGCAGAAGAGATTAAAGTTGTTGCACCAAAAATATATCACTTAGATGGCGAGCCTAGATCAAGTGAAGAAGATATCGAAGTAAGAATAGTACCCTCTTCTTTACATGTAATTTGCTAAAAGAAACTTAAGAATGTAGCATAAAAAAAGCCACGCGATGCGTGGCTTTTTTATTATCCTCCGAAATCATCGAAAGAAACATTTTCTTCAGGTACTCCCCATTCATCGCACATTTTTAGAACCGCTTGGTTCATCAAAGGTGGACCGCAGAAGTAAAACTCTATATCTTCAGGTGCTTCGTGCTTAGATAAATAGTTGTCAATTACAGATTGATGCACAAAACCTACAAAGCCATCACCCTCTTCATCTTGCATGTCTTTTTTAACCTTCCAATTATCTTCCTCCAATGGCTCAGACAATACCATGTAAAATTTAAAGTTTGGAAAATCTTTCTCTAATGCTCTAAAGTGATCTATGTAAAATAACTCTCTTCTAGACCTACCTCCATACCAGTAAGATACTTTTCTTCCTGTTTTCATAGTTCTAAACAATTCATATAGGTGCGATCTCATAGGTGCCATTCCTGCTCCGCCACCAATATAAAGCATCTCTGCATTAGTTTCTTTTATAAAGAATTCACCATAAGGTCCTGAAACAGTTACTTTATCTCCTTTCTTGGCATTAAAAATGTAAGAAGAAGCTATACCAGGATTAACGTTCATCCACCCATTCTTATCTCTATCCCAAGGTGGAGTAGCAATACGAACATTAAGCATAATTCTTCTTCCTTCTGCTGGATAAGAGGCCATAGAATATGCTCTCTCAATCACGTCATCATTCTTCATTTGTAAATCCCAAAGATTGAAACCATCCCATTCTTTTTTGAATTTATCAGGCTCACCCGGATGATCTTCAGGATGTGCTTCAATATCCATATCCTTATAGTTAACCACGCACTTTGGAATTTCAATTTGAATATACCCACCTGCTTTGTAGTCCATATCTTCCGGTAATTCTACAATAAACTCCTTAATAAAAGAGGCTACATTGTAGTTAGAAACCACTGTTGCTTCCCATTTTTTGATACCAAACACCTCTTCTGGAACTTCGATATCCATATCTTCTTTTACCTTCACTTGGCAACCTAATCTCCAACCTTCAGCAATTTCTTTTCTAGAAAAATGTGGCTCTTCTGTTGGTAGAATGCCTCCACCGCCACTTTTTACTATACAACGACACTGAACACAAGTTCCACCGCCACCACAAGCAGAAGGAAGAAATATCTTTTCATTCCCTAAGGTTGTTAGTAAAGTATTTCCGGCAGAAACTTCTATTTGCTTCTCACCATTAATGTTAAGTGTTACCGGTCCGGAGGAAGTTAATTTTGCTTTAGCCCATAGCAATAAACTAACAAGCATTAAAACAAGCATTAATACAACAGCTATTGCTGCTCCTACCGTAACTGTACTTAAAGTTAAAATCATCTTAAATCCTTTTTAAAGTTCAATTCCCATAAAACTCATGAAAGCAATCCCCATAAGTCCGGTAATAATAAATGTAATTCCTAACCCTCTTAAAGGTGCAGGAACGTTTGAATATCTAATCTTTTCTCTAATTGCAGCAATAGCTACAATTGCTAAAAACCATCCAACTCCTGACCCTAAACCAAACACTGTAGCCTCTGCAATGTTTGCATATTGTCTTTCTTGCATAAATAAAGAGCCTCCAAGAATAGAACAGTTAACAGCGATTAGCGGTAAGAAAATACCTAAGGCACCATAAAGTGCAGGAGCAAATTTTTCTACAGCCATTTCTACCAATTGCACCATAGATGCAATTACTGCAATAAACATAATAAAGCTCAAGAAGCTAAGATCTACAGTAGCAAAATCTTCCCCTAACCAAACTAAAGCACCTTCTTTAAGTACATAGTTCTCTAGCAAATAATTAATAGGCACTGTAATTCCTAACACGAATATTACTGCAGCACCTAGACCAACACCTGTTTTTACTGTTTTAGAAACAGCTAAATAAGAGCACATTCCTAAGAAATATGCGAAAATCATGTTGTCTATAAATATCGACTTTACGAATATATTGATGTATTCCATTTCTTTTATTTCTTACGATTAATGTTCTTCTATCAATTTTGTATTTTTTGCTCTTTGAATCCAAATAATAATACCAACGGTAATCAGCGCCATTGGAGGTAAAATCATAAGGCCATTATTGAAATAACCAAATTCATAAAAAGCATCAGGCACCACTTGATATCCCCATAGTTTTCCTGACCCAAAAAGTTCTCTCACTACAGCAACTGCGATCAAAATCCAGCCATAACCAGCAGCGTTTCCAATTGCATCTAAAAATGAAGGCCAGGCTTTATTTCCTAATGCAAATGCTTCTAATCTTCCCATAATGATGCAGTTGGTAATAATTAAGCCAACAAATACAGATAGTTGCTTACTTACATCATATACAAATGCCTTAAGCACTTGATCTACCAATATTACAAGGGCAGCTACAATTACTAATTGTACAATAATTCTTACTCTACTTGGAATAAGGTTTCTCATCCATGAAACAATAAGGTTAGCACCTATCATTACAACTAATACAGATAAGGCCATCACAAAGGCTTGCTTCACCTGAACTGTAATTGCTAATGCTGAACAAATTCCTAATACTTGAATAGTAATTGGGTTATCATCGTTCAATGGATCTGTTAAAAGCTTTTTATTCTTCTTAGAGAATAATGGCTCTTTTGGTTCTTTTACTGCTTCTGCAGCTTCTGCAACTTCGCTCATTTTATTAAAGTATTATAAGGATGCTTTTTGATTTCCTTTAAAGTAAGGAACATAAACAGCCAAAGTTCTTTGAATCATTTCTCCTACTCCTTTTGATGTAATTGTTCCTCCAGAGATTCCGTCAACCTCATGCGGATTTCCAGAAACATCACTACCGCCTTTAACTACGTCAATTGCTTCGTAATCTCCTGAAGAAGCAAAAATTGATTTTCCAATAAATTTATTTTGAAAATCATCTTGATTAATTTCAGCACCTAGACCAGGTGTTTCAGTTTTATGGTCAAATGTTGTACCATAAACAGTATTCATATCTCCATTAAAAGCAATATATCCCCAAATTGGGCCCCAAAGACCTTTACCTGCTAAAGGAACTATGTATTTTTTCTCTCCGCCATCTTCAAAAACAAACAATGGATAGTTTCTATTTTCTGCACCTAAGGTTTTATATTCCTTTACAACATCTACATCAAAAGCAGTCATACCTTCTGGAGCAATTACTTCTCCTTTTTGACTAAGTAAGATTTGTTTTACGATATATTTATCAAATTTTTCTTGTGCTTCTTCAGGGGTTGCCTCAATTTTTACTGAAGCTAAGATGTTTTGCATCTTTTCTAATTTGACGTTCTGCTTTTGCATTGGTTTTAAACTTTCTGCTGCAAATGCTAACGCTGAAGCTACAACTATTACAAGAATAGCTGAAAATGCGAATGTGTAACTATTTTTATTTACGTCCATAGTCTTATTATTTTATGCTGCAACGGTTTGCAGTCTTTTATTTCTTCTTTTAACGTTAGCCTGAATTACATAATGGTCAATTAAAGGAGCCATAACATTCATGAATAAAATTGCTAACATAATACCTTCTGGATATGCTGGGTTAAATACTCTTATCATGATCCCTAAGAATCCTATCAAAAATCCATAGATATACTTTCCCGTAGCTGTTTGCGATGCTGTAACAGGATCGGTAGCCATAAATACAATTCCAAAAGCAAAGCCTCCAAAAACCAAGTGATAATGCGCAGGAACCATCATAAATTCATTTGCTCCCCACATATTAAAAAGTAGACCCATCACGTATGCTCCAAGAACACCCGAAAGCATGATCTTCCAACTTCCAATACCAGTTATTAATAAAATAGCTGCCCCAATTAAAATTGCAAAGGTTGAAGTTTCTCCAATAGAACCTGGAATAAATCCCATAAATGCATCCCAAAAAGTATCTCCATATTGAGCACCAGCAGCATTTATAAAACCTGATGATTTTTCTGTTGCTTGAGCTAATAAAGTTGCACCTGTTGAACCGTCTGCATATTGAACCGCCTGATCAGTTCCTCCACCAATCCAAACTTTATCTCCCGACATCCAAGTAGGATATGCAAAAAACAAGAATGCTCTTGCAGTTAAGGCAACGTTTAAGATATTCATTCCTGTTCCTCCAAAAACTTCTTTTCCAATAATTACCGCAAAAATAGTAGCCGCTGCTACCATCCAAAGTGGAATTTCTACCGGCAAACAAAGAGGAATAAGCATCCCTGAAACTAGAAAACCCTCATTTACCTGATGCTTATTTATGATAGCGAAAGTAAATTCTACGGCCAAACCAGCACCATAGGATACAACAACAATAGGTAACACCTTAAGAGCCCCATAAAGCACATTATCCATAAATGTACTCGTTTCTCCTAAAGCTAAAAAGTGCTGGTATCCGGTATTCCATATACCAAATAATAAAGCTGGAACCATTGCAAGTACAACCATGATCATGGTTCTCTTCATGTCAATACCATCTCTAATGTGCGAGCCTTTGCCACTTGTTGTATGTCCTGGAACAAATAAAAATGTTTCTAATGCATCGTACGCTGGATAATATTTTTCCAACTTCCCTCCTGCATCAAAGTTTGGCTTTACGTTTTTCTCTAAAAAATTGTGAATTGCGTTACTCATAGTTTTTCTTTTAGCTCATTTCAATTCTAAGTTTCTCTAAACCTTCTCTTACTATGGTTTGGACTGGTATTTTAGAAGTACATACTGTTTCACATAAAGCGAAATCTTCAGGTGCTACTTCATAAATCCCTAAATTTTCCATCATTTCGATATCTTCAATCATGATTGATTTTATCAATTGAACAGGATATATATCAAAAGGAAATACTTTATCATACTCTTCACTCACTACAAAGGGTCTTTCTTCACCATTCATATCTGCTGTTAAGTTGTATTTTTTATTTGGCATTAACCAAGCCGGTAATGCTCTAGAAATACTAAACTTGTTTGGGTTAGGTGTAATCCAACCAAACATCTGAGGTTCTCCACCTTCAGGAATTGCGGTAACTTCATAATCATAAAAACCTAAATAACCGTCTTGGTTAATCTTATCTCCGCTTAAAACATTCCCACTAATAAATCTAGTGGCACCTTCTTTCACTTCATGAAAAAGAACTTTAGTATTAGTCCCCATGATTGTTCTTAAATACTTTGGCGACTTCATTTGACTACCTGCAACAGCTACTACTCTGCTAGCATCAAATTTCTTACTCTCAAATACCTTCCCAATAGTTAAAACATCTTGAGGCTTTAAAGTCCAAACAACCTCTCCTTTATTAATTGGTGCTATATGATGTATTTGCACACCAACGTTTCCTGCAGGGTGAGGACCGCTAATGGAATGTAATTCAACCCCTTTGGCATTCAAAAAAGCCTCATCTGCTTTTGCTTTGCCATTAATGGTCAAATGCACTTTTCCATCAGTAAGTTTATTAATAATGTCTAATCCTTTTTGAAATAATTCTCCATGACTGTGCAGAATAAAATCATTATCTGCTGCTAAAGGAGCAGAATCAAAGGCTGAGATAAAAATAGCTCTAGGCTTATCATTAGGGTTAGCAACAACACAGTAAGGTCTTTGGATAATAAAAGGCCATAAACCACTATTGCATAAGGAATTAACTAAATCTTCTCTAGAAGCAGAAGTAGAATCAACTAAATCTAGGCTTTCGTATTTAATTTCTTTATCAGCAATTATGATAACCTCTAATATCCTTCTTTTTGCTCCTCTTTTAATTTCAGCAATCTCTCCACTTACCGGAGAAACAAACTTTACTTTTTCGTTATTCTTATCATAAAAGATAGGAGTTCCTGCCTTAACCTCGTCACCCTCTTTCACGAGCATTTTTGGAGTTAGACCTAAAAAATCTGTAGGTTTAATTGCTATAGTTTCCGAATAGCTTGCATCAGCTAAAATCTTCTCAGCCTCTCCGGCTAATTTAATATCGGTACCTCTTTTTATTTTTAACGCTTTTGACATAATGTCTACGGTTCAATTTTCGGCTGCAAAAATAATACTTATCTAACTTTGGCAAACCCTTTTATATAGTTTTTTAAACAGGAAATTAACATTCATGAAATACTTCCTTTTTATTTTAACATTAAAAGCAGGCCATAGCCTAATATTTAAAGTCAAATTGCATCAATTTCTTATTTTTGATATTTAGAACAATGTCCATGAGATATCTTTTTCCCTTAACCCTTTTCCTATTATTTTGTTTTAACTCTTCTATACAAGCACAAGAGGAAAACGCGCAGATTCGCTATGAGGATTATATCTACAAAGATTATATCAAGACTCCGCAGCTTTATGTAAAAGGAGACCAAATGAACTACCCTGTTTTGTTTCTTGGTGATGGCAAACAATTAGAATTGAGGTTTGATGATTTTTCAAGAGATTTTCAAACGTATTCTTATGACATTATTCATTGTGATGCAAATTGGAAACCTTCAGCTTTAGTGCGACAAGAGTACATTGAAGGCTTTTTTAACGGATTTATTGAAGACTATAAATATTCCTTTAACACCCTTTACCCATACATCCACTACAAATTAGAATTCCCAAATAATGAAATTAGGTTCAAAGCATCTGGCAATTACATTATAAAAGTTTATGCGAATGACAATCCGGATGACCTACTATTAACCAAAAGGTTTTTTGTTGTAGAAAGAAGAGTAGATATTAAGTCTAACATTCACATGGCAACATTGGCAAGGTATAGAGATTTTAAGCAAGAAGTCGACTTTAGTATTTTACATCCTAATTATGAGATTCAAGACCCTTATTCTGACATACAAGTTGTAATTTCCAAAAATAGAAGATGGGACAATGCTATTTATGATCTGAAACCACTTTTTGTAAGAACTCCTGAACTAATTTATAACTACGAGCGAGAAAATCTTTTTAATGGAGGTAATGAATATCGATTTTTTGATGCCAAAGAATTGAGATACCAGTCGATGAATGTAGACGGTATTCAAATAATAAATGGCAAAACGCATTTATATGTCCTAAGAGAAGAACCAAGATCATTCAAGCAATATTACTTTCAACAAGATTTGAATGGCAAGCGCTATATTAAAAGGGATAATAGCCAAGACTCTCATGTAGAAGCAGACTATATAAAGACTTATTTCACCTTAGCTAGAGAATCAAAAATTGAAGAAGGAGATGTTTATGTTTTTGGAGAGCTAAGTGATTGGCAATTTAAAGAAGAGTTTAAAATGGAATATGTGGATGTTAATGATGAGTATAGAGCTACCGTTTTGCTAAAACAAGGGTATTATAACTACAGCTACATTGTTGTACCTAAAGGTTCAACCGTAGGAGATTTATCTTACATAGAGGGAACGCATTCAGACACTGAAAATGATTATTATTTCTTTGTTTACCACAAGCAGAGAGGAGAAATATATGACAGATTAATTGGTTTCGAAACAAGAAATACTGCAAACACTAACGATTAATTAGCTTTTTCTTTAATATTGTTTTATGCCAACAAAGGTTACTGAAAATATAGAAATAAGTGTTGTTACTAAATTTGAATTGGAACAATCTTCCATTTTAGATAAGCAATTCCTTTTCAGCTATACTATTGATATAAAAAATTTAAGAGATTCTCCTGTTCAACTCTTAAGCAGGCATTGGTTTATCTTCGACTCCACAGGCAAATACAATGAAGTTAAAGGAGAAGGAGTTATTGGTCAGCAGCCTATTATTAATCAAGGTCAGATTCATTCTTATCAATCTTTTTGTCGTTTGCAAAGCGATATTGGTTTAATGTGGGGAACCTACCTAATGAAAAGCTTAGTAGACGATAAGTTGTTTGAAGTAAAAATCCCTGAATTTCAGCTAATTACTCCTGAAAGATTAAACTAATGGACCTTACCCATAAACATAAAGAAGAAGAGAATAAGGGAAGTTTTTTGTTTTATGATGAAGAGAAAATGGCCGCAGAAATGACTTATTCTAAAGCCAATGGCTTTATTATTATTGACCATACCTCTGTGGAGGCGGATTATAGAAATAGAGATTTAGGATACCGCCTTGTAGATAAAGTGGTAGAATTTGCAAGAAATAATCAAATAAAAGTGATGCCATTGTGTCCTTTTGCTGCCTCTGTTTTTCAAAAAAATGAAGGCATAAGAGATGTCTTAAAATAAATGGGAGAAAATAAAACAAAGCCAACCAAGGCATCCGTATTAGAATTTATAGATAATGTAAGTCCAGAATATAGAAAACAGGACGCTCTTGCTGTTTTAAAAATGATGGAAGATATAACTTCTAAAGAAGCTGTTTTATGGGGACCCTCTTTAATAGGGTTCGACAAATATCATTACAAATATGAAAGCGGAAGGGAAGGGGATTTCTTTATGGTAGGTTTTTCACCTAGGAAAACTGCACTTACTATTTACATCATGCCAGGCTTTTCTAAGTATGAATCTTTATTAAAAAAACTAGGTAAGTATAAATTAGGAAAATCTTGCCTTTACATCAAAAAGCTAGAAGAGGTAGACTGGAATGTTCTACATTCCTTAGTAAAAGAGTCCTATTTAATTATGAAAGAGAAGTATGACTAAATCATACAAATAAGCACAAAACTATTCTCTAAATTTGTTTTCCAATTCTAATAAAGAAGAATGTATCCAACCATTTCAGATGCCTTAAGAGACCTTTTTGGTCTAAACATACCCTTACCATTTCCAACTTTTGGCTTTTTTGTTGCCTTAGCTTTTCTTGCAGCAGCATACCTTTTCGCCAATGAACTAAAGAGAAAAGAAAGTTTAGGTTGGTTGAAAGCTATAAAAGTTAAAAAGAAAATTGGAGAAAAAGCCAGCACCTCAGATTTGGCATTAAATGCACTAAGTGGTTTTCTAGTAGGATTTAAACTAGTCGAAATCATCCTCAATTATTCTGAGATGGTAGAAAATCCGCAAGAATTTATTTTTTCAAGTCGAGGGAATTTCCTAGCAGGTATAGTTGGAGCAGTGCTTTTTGCTTATTTAAAATATAGAGAAAAGGAGAAAGAAAGACTTCCTTCCATAAAAGTAATTGAAGAGAATGTAAGACCGCATGAATGGGTTGGGAATATGACCATGATAGCTGCCATTTCAGGTATTTTAGGTGCTAAAGTATTTCACAATTTAGAAAACATAACCGACTTTGCGGCCGACCCTATTGGCGCTCTAACTTCCTTTAGCGGTTTAAGCATCTACGGAGGTTTAATTGTTGGAGGTCTCTCTGTATTGTATTATGCCAAAACAAAAGGTCTAAGGTGGATTCATGTTGCAGATGCTTGTGCTCCTGCCCTAATGGCCTCTTATGGCATTGGAAGAATTGGCTGCCAGCTATCAGGAGATGGCGACTGGGGCTTGCCGAACAGCAATCCTAAACCAAATTGGATGAGTGCCTTACCAGATTGGATGTGGGCCTATGATTACGATGGCAATGTATTAGGAAGAGATTTGGGGAGTCCTGAAAACCCAGTTCAAATAATAGAAGGAGGTATTACTTACATCTATGAAGGAAATGCTTGGCCAACTCCATTTTATGAAACCATTATGGCACTTATTATTTTTGGAATCTTATGGAGTATAAGAAAGAAAATAAAAATTCCCGGTATTCTTTTTAGTATTTACTTGGTATTTAATGGCATTGAAAGATTCTTTATAGAAAAAATTAGAATTAACCCAGATTATCACTTTTTGGGAATTGAGGCAACCCAAGCTGAATTGATTGCAGTACTTCTATTTATTTCAGGTCTTTTTGGAATCTTCTACTTCTCTAAAAATCCAAAGAAATTTATTCCTAGCAACGCTAACTAATGGATCTAAAAGCACTTTGTTTTGATGTTATTGAAATTGCGAGAGAAGTAGGCATTTACATCAAGATGCAGGAAAGTCAGCTAAAGCAAAAAGATATAGAAACAAAGTCTTTAAACTCTTTGGTAAGTTATGTAGACAAAACCGCAGAAAAAAAAATTATAGCGGCTTTAAAGGAACTCCTACCTGAATCTGGATTTATTGCGGAAGAAGGCACCGATGAAACTAAAGGAGAAAAATACCATTGGATTATTGACCCTTTAGATGGCACTACTAACTTTATTCATGGCATTCCAATGTATTCTGTTAGCATTGCCTTGCAAGAAAATGACCAAATAGTATTAGGGGTGGTTTTTGAAGTAAGTAGAGATGAATGTTTCTATGCTTGGAAAGGAGGATTGGCCTATATGAATACCGAAGAAATAAGCGTTAGCAAAACGAAAAGCATCAAAGACTCTTTGGTAGCTACCGGATTCCCTTATTATGATTTTAAACGTCAAGATGGATATTTTGAAAGTCTAAAGCATTTTGCTAATAATAGCAGGGGTATTAGAAGAATGGGCTCTGCGGCTATCGATTTGGTTTATGTAGCTTGCGGAAGATTTGACTTGTTCTACGAATACAGCCTACATCCTTGGGATGTTGCTGCAGGGGCATTTATAGTTACTCAAGCAGGTGGCAAAATAACAGACTTTCAAGGAGGAAATAATTGGTTGCATGGCAAAGAAATAATTGCCTCCAATGAAACACTTCACTCCTCGAGCTTAGCGGTAATAAAAGCTATTTAGGCATCTTTTGAATAGATGTGATCAACATCATCGTACCACTTGCCTTCAATAAATTTTTCTTTTGGAGCTATTCCGTGTTTTAGAACTGTGTAAACCATATAAATTACCAATCCTTGACCTATCATAAATAGACTAAAAATCAAATCATAATTATCTTCAAAAAAAGGAGTAATGGTATAAAAAAACAAAAAGAGAGTAACTCCAATAACAACTGCTGCTATATTTTTCATACAACTAAAACAGTTTACCCAAAGAATCGTTCAAAGAAAAAGATAAAATTTCTATAATTATCCTACCCTACTCTTTCTCCAATTAGACTTGGTTGTAGATTTAGAAGTTGAAGACTTTTCTTCAGAACCCTTCATCATTTTGGCAGCTAATACTGCCGCAATCTCTAATTCATCTTCCTTTTCCATTTGGAGAAACTTTGGATCAAAATGATGCTTTACAAAGTTTGTATCGAAATTTCCGCTTATAAATGCTTCATGTTCAAAAGCAAATTTGCAAAAGGAAAGTGTTGTTTTCACTCCACTAATTTTATACTCATCAATGGCCCTTAGCATTCTTGTTCTGGCAGCTTCTCTATCTTTGCCATAAGTAACCAATTTAGCAATCATAGGGTCGTAATAAATAGGAATATCCATTCCTTCTTCAAAACCATCATCTACTCTAACTCCTGGACCTTGAGGTCTAACATATGTTTTTAAATTTCCTATATCTGGTAAAAATCCATTCAAAGGATCTTCAGCATACACTCTAACTTCAAAAGAATGGCCTTTAATTTTCAAATCCTCTTGCGTAAAAGACAGTTCCTCTCCCCTTGCAATATTTATTTGTTCTTTCACCAAGTCAATTCCCGTAATTTCTTCTGTTACCGGATGCTCTACTTGCAACCTAGTATTCATTTCCAGAAAATAGAACTTATGGTTTTCATCCAAGAGAAATTCCACGGTTCCTGCTCCAACATAATTACAGGCTTTAGCCACTCTTACTGCAGCTTCTCCCATTTCCTTTCTCATAGCATCTGTAAGCACTGAGGATGGTGCCTCTTCTATAACTTTCTGATGCCTTCTTTGAATACTACATTCTCTTTCAAATAAATAAAGTGTATTTCCATGAGTATCTGCCAAAATTTGAATTTCTATATGTCTTGGAGACCCTACAAAACGCTCAATAAAAACAGACCCATCGCCAAAAGAAGAAATTGCTTCAGACACTGCACGGTCCATTTGCTCCTGAAAGTCTTCCACCTTTTCCACCACTCGCATTCCTTTTCCACCGCCGCCGGCACTAGCTTTTACCAAAATTGGAAAACCTATTTCTTTGGCTATTTTTTCAGCTTCTGCTATATCGCTTACCGCTTCATCGGTTCCTGGAATCATTGGAATATCATACTTTTTCACGGCTGCTTTTGCTGCCAATTTGCTACCCATAACTTCCATGGCTTCTGGAGATGGTCCAATAAGGATAATTCCAGCTTTAGAAAGGTCCTTTGCAAAAGAAGCATTCTCTGATAAAAACCCATAACCAGGGTGCACAGCATCTACACTCAATTCTTTGCAAATTCTAATAATTTCATCTCCTTTTAAATAGGATTCTGAAGAAGGAGCAGGTCCAATTCTTACTGCCTCATCTGCATATCTAACAAATAAGGCTTCTCTATCGGCATCTGAATAAATAGCTACAGTTTGAATTCCCATTTCTTTAGCTGTACGCATTATTCTTAATGCTATTTCACCTCTATTTGCAATTAAAATCTTTTTCATGGACCAAATTTTCGCTAAATTAGGGATATTCGTAGCAAAAAATAAAATGTATGTCGAAACTAATATTTGAAGAAGAACAACGCTTTAACCAATGGTGGTTATGGTTGCTTATTTTAGGTGGATTGGGAATTACCATTTATCTTTTTATATCGAAATCTGAAAGCAATCTAATTCCATTACTTTTTGAAATAGGGATCTTCGGAATTATAATTCTTTTCATTTTACTGCTAAAACTTAAAACAAGAATTGATGAAGAAGGAATTCATCTTAGTTTTTTCCCATTTATTTCTAAAGCTCTTTATAGTTGGGAAGACATCTACAGCATTAAAACAACCAAATACAGTCCAATAGGTGATTATGGCGGATGGGGCTATAGAATTAGTTTTAAAGGCAAAGGGAAAGCATTTAATATAAAAGGAAATAAGGGAATATTTCTAGTTACTACGGATGGCAAAAAAAGAATGATTGGGACACAAAAAATGGAAGAGGCGCAAAAAATAATTAATCAGTACCATAAGTCGGAGTCTTGATGCATCGCTTTTATTCTGAAAATATAAATAAGGGCATTATCCAATTAGATAATGAAGAAAGTAGACATCTTTTTAAAGTACTTCGCTTAAAAGATGGAGATACCGTAGAATCTATTGATGGGAAAGGGTCTTTGTTTGCATGTGAAGTAGTTGATGCAAAAAAAGGTCAATTAAAAGTTACTTCTACGCTTGCTATTAAAAATAAGAAGTTTGGTATTTGGTTAGCTATTGCTCCTACCAAAAACCTTTCAAGATGGGAGTGGTTTCTTGAGAAAAGTTGCGAGATAGGAATTGACCGTATTAGTCCAATAATTACCAAACATTCTGAAAGAAAAGTTCTTAAGCTAGAAAGGCAAAAGAAAATTTTAATTGGAGCTATGAAACAATCTCAGAAGACTATATTACCTCTATTGGATGAGCCTAAAACTTTTAAGGAATTTATAGAGTCTTCTCCTGCTGAGCAATCTTTTATAGCACATTGCAGAAATGATATAAAAAAAGAAGATTTAAAAAACCTAGTTCATAAAAATACGGATGCCTTAATTTTAATAGGTCCTGAAGGCGATTTTAGTAAAGATGAAATTTTAATGGCTCTAGAAAAAGGCTTTCAAGGAATTAATCTTAGTGAAAGTAGATTAAGAACAGAAACAGCTGGTATCGTTGCTTGTCTAAGCTTACATTTGTTAAATGCGTAGTATTACAATTCTACTTCTTATTATTTCTACCCATCTTTTTGCACAAAGTACTATGCAATTGGCGGTGCTCAAGTACAATGGTGGAGGCGATTGGTATGCCAATTTAGAAACATCACTTCCTAATTTAATTCGCTTTAGCAATAGCGCACTTAAAACAACTATTTCTGAGGAGCAAGCAATCGTTGAAGCTTCAAGTCCTGAAATTTTTGACTATCCCATGGTGCATATGACCGGACATGGAAATGTAGTTTTCAATAATCAAGAAATTGAAAATTTAAGGCTCTATTTGAATGGAGGTGGCTTCCTTCATATTGACGATAATTATGGTATGGATCAGTTTATTCGGGTAGAAATCAAAAAGATTTTTCCAAACGATGAACTCATTGAAATACCTTTTAATCATCCAATATATCATCAGAAATATGATTTTAACACTGGTTTGCCAAAGATTCATGAGCATGATAAAAATCCACCTCAAGGTTTTGGAATCATAAAAGAAGGTAGAATAGTACTATTTTATACTTATGAAAGTGATTTGGGAGATGGTTGGGAAGATCAAAGCATACACAATGATTCTGAAAGCACTCGTGCAAAAGCTTTACAAATGGGAGCCAATATAATTTCTTATGCATTCCTTGGAGAATAATGAAAAGGTTTTAGAATTTATTAAAACCCATCTAAATGATACTTTACCCAATGTAGCTTTAGCCTTAAGCAAAAGGAAAGATTTACCTAAAGATCATATTCTTAACCAAATCAACGGCATTCAAAAAAGCAAGAGCAAATTCCCTTTTTTGAAAGATTATCCTGATTACCTATTTGGCAGTAAGAAAAATATCTCTCAAGCTAGCTCTGAAATTTGTGCAAATTTCAAATCCACCTTATTTAATGGAACAAAAGCTGTAGACTTAAGTGGAGGAATGGGTATAGACACCTACTTCATAAGTAAGTTTTTTGATACGATAGATTATTTAGAAAGAGACGAAGCTACCTTCGAAATAAGCAAAAAGAACTTTGAATTATTAGGAGCAAACAACATAAACTGTTTCTTGGAGAACTCTGTTGATTTTATAAAAAATACCTCAAATCAGTACGACTTAGTTTATATTGATCCAGACAGAAAAGTTGACAATCAGAAGGTTTTTAAAATAGAAGATAGCGAGCCAAATGTATTGGAACTGCTGCCAACTATATTATCAAAATCGAAATATTGCTTAATAAAACTTTCTCCTTTGATTGACATTCAGAGCGTAATTAGAAGTATTGATTTACCAATAGATATTAACATTTTATCTGTCTATAATGATTGTAAGGAAGTATTAGTTTCTATTCAAGGAGATGGATGGATTCATTGTCGCAATTGGAACAATAGCAATTGGCAAACTTTTTCTTTTAGACTTAAAGATGAAAAAGCAATAACAATGACTTTCGCTGACCCTCAAGTTTATTTATATGAGCCGAATGTTTCTATTTTAAAAGCCGGAGGCTTTAAGTCTATAGCCAAACAATATGGTATAAATAAAATTGCTGGAAACACCCATCTCTATACCTCAACGAATAGGATTGAAAATTTTCCAGGCAGAACAATAAAAATAGAAGCTATTGAAGCCCCACTAAAACAGAAAAAACAGCAATGGAATTTAGTTAATAGAAATTTTGGGAAGGATATCGGCTGGATTAAGAAAAACTACCAAATAAAAGACGGAGGCAACAAATTCTTGTATGCCTGTAGAAATAGAGAGGAGAAGCCATTATTTATTTTCGGGAGCATAATTTCTTAATACGGGGGAAGACCTCTCAATCAACTGCACTCCAAAAAATGCCAATGCCTTAATTTCGCTTATGGTTGCTAACCTTTGTTTTCTAAAAACCATAATAGAAGTACCATTAGATTCTACATGGTAGTAGGAGTTACTTTCAAAAAACAAAATAAGTTGATCTGAAAAGTATTCCTTAATCGTTTCTTCATCTTTTCCTCGAAGCAGAAAACGCTTAGAAAAATCCTCATGTCCTGGTATACTAATATCTTTAAGACCTGCAAAACCTGCTATTCTATCAAATATCCTCTCTTGATCTAACCTAAATTCAGGAATTCTATTCTTTAGTTTAAAAGTAAAAATGGTAAGCTTATGCCGTTCTCTAGTAGTTAACTCTCCCTCGTAAAAGTCTACATCCATAAGTTTGAGTTTAACTCCATTATGCTCTCCTTTGAAAATGTTATAAGCATGATCTATTTGCTTAAACTTAAAAAAACGAAACTTCTCTAATTCATCAATTTGTTTTATTGGATTGGTCTTAAAGCTCCAGTTAATCTCTTTGGCAAACTCCTTTAGTTTTTGCTGCCTTACAGTAATTAATCCGCTTTTACTTACGATGCTAGTTAATTTTAAATACTTCCTAGCTGCAAAAGGGTGGTTAGATGTTCTCTCATGTGCATCCAAGCCAATAATTTCTAAAATAGAATCATTCTTCTTGAAATCCAATTGGTATTGAAAGATGTTTTCCATTACAGAGTTATCTACAAAGTTGGTTAAGGATAGATCTAAAATAACATGGTGTTTTGGTGGTATAGAATCTAACTTCCTCTTAAGATTTAAGTAGTTTAAAAAAGTTGCATTCCCTTTCACACTAAGAAATAACTTACCATCTTCTTCTTGAAATAACAAAGTATTTGGCCTAAATGGATTGGTAAAAGACTGGGATTGCTTTCTCAACAATATTATCTGTACAATAAGCGTAAAAAGTATACCTATTAACACCCCAGATATAAGACCAAATAGTAAAGTCCCAAGTATTGTGGCAAGGTAGATTACAAATTGGTCTTTTCCCCATTTATACATCTTTCTAAAATGAGCAGGAGATGCCAATCTATAGCCTGTATAAACTAAAATGCCGGCTAGTGCAGAAAGGGGAATCATGTTTAGGTAATTACTAAAGAGAACTACAAAAACCAATACAAATCCTGCATGGAAGAAATTTGAAGAAGAATTAGAGGCAGAATGATTTACATTAACAGAGCTACGAGCAATTACTGCCACTACAGGTAGACCACCCAAAAATCCTGAAATGGAGGTTGCAATACCTATTGCCTTTAAGTCTTTATTTGTATTTGACCTCCTATTTTCAGAATCCAGCTTATCAATCGCCTTAATACTCAATAAAGATTCTATTGCAGCAATTAATGTTATTGAAATAACAATGATCCAAAAATCAAAATGAAATATTTTACTAAAGGAGGGGTATACTATGGAATCTAAAAAGCTATTGGGTATAGAAATGAGAAACTCGTCTGCAATTGGGTATTCATTTGCAGAGAAAAACTGAAAATAAAAATGAAAGCCAATAACCCCTATTACAATCCACATTGGAGCAGGGACTTCACGGAGATACTTTAATCTAAGTCTAGGAAAAATAAACATCCAGGTTAAACTTAATACACCAATCATCCCTATCCAAGGAGTTTCTTCATAATCAACAAAATCAATAAAACTAGCTATGGACTCCCATAAAAGTAAAAGGTTATTTGGAGCTGTAACTTCTGCAAAGCCTAAAAGAACATGTATTTGTTTTGCTATAATTATTAAACCTATACCGGAAAGCAAACCCTGTATAGTGGCAGAAGGAAAAGCATCAGAAAGATTCCCCAAACGAAATAGTCCGATTAGATAAAGTGCAATACCAGAACAAACAATTGCAGCTAAAGTATACAAATAGCCTAGCCATAAATCTCCACCCCCAAGAGAGGTGACAGCGAGTAAAATAACTACAACTAGTCCATTGCCAGGACCGGTAATGGTAACATAAGATCCACCAAATAGGGAAACAATAATTCCACCAACGATTACAGAAATGATACCTGCCATGGGTGGAACACCTGAGGCAATTGCAAGCCCTAAACCTAAAGGCAAGGCAATTAGAGAAACAACAAATGCAGCAGATAGATTCTTTGGAATGCTTTTAAAATCAAAGTTTATGTTAGAAAGCAAACTCATACGTTCTTATCCACAATCAAAAGGTTACAAGGCAAATCTGAAAGTATATATTCTAAGTCATTAGGAAAAAACCGATCTAGAAAACCTAGTTTCTTATCTGGACTGTTAAGAACCAATAAATCTGCATTTTTAACCTCAGCAAAATGCCCAATTGAATACCCTCTTTTACCAAAAACAATTTTTTTCTTTATAGAAATATCTTCGCTTTGTGGAACAGATTTAATTAAAAGATCAAGTTTTGCATTTTCTGAACGCAGAATATTTTCTTTTTCTTTCTGTGCAAATTCTAAACTATTGTTATCCTCTATTTTCGTTTTAACTTTCTTGGGTGAAATCTCCTCTACCACGAAAACATTATTGGCTTCATATTTCCTTGAAAATTCAAATGCAACAGAAAGAGAATCTTTTGTTTTAAGATGCTGATGGCCATTCACAACAATACTGTTCAGTTTACTTCTAGCCATCTTAGGGTCGATAATTAAAAGCAAAGAACAAGGAGGGTTTCTAGAAAGACTTCTAGCAACTGAACCCAAATAATAATTTAACACTGCTTCATGCTGAATGGCACCTAAAATCAACAAATCAATTTTTTCTTCTTTGCAAGTATCGTAAAGCACTTTAACGGTCTTTCCTTTTTTCCAAATAATCTTTACATCCTCTTTAACAATTCCTGCACTCTCTAGTATTTCGTCAAACAGGTCTAAATCTTCTTTCCTCTGCTCTCCAACGTGAATTAAGGTTAATTCTGCATTGAGATTCTCAGCAATTCTTCTTGCTTCATGCAATAAGGCTTTTGCTCTTTTTGAAAAAGATAAAGCTGTAGCTATTTTTCTAATGTTCTTGATAGGAGTAGATTTGTTTTAGAGAGAAAGATAAACAACCTTATTGGATTAATCTTTCCAATAAATACTATTCCAGTTTTTCCCTTTTTCTTTCTGGAAAAAGAAATAATGCAAGACAAATCTAGCTTGCAAGAAATTAAATTTACCAGGTATTTCCTCACTACCTGAGCCAAAATCAGTGATGTTTCCTGTTAATTTAGCGTTAAACATAAAAGACCTTGATTTGACGCCGATACCAAAATCATATCCCAAAGAATAGGTTTCAAATTGAGGCTTAGCAGATTTAGGTTCATCTGTACTTACTGTGGTAGCCCTATCCATGAATGAATTCATAACCACAGGTCCTAACAATATTTGGAATTTATTTAAGCCTAAAACAAATTTTGGACTATACATGCCCATATACCTGTAATAGGTAATTTCAGAAAATCTTCTCTGACCGTCTTCTAAGGTAGTTGTTGCCCCAAGTTTACCTCCCATGTAGACAAAAGAAGCTTCCATTAAGGCATTGGCAGATATCTTTAACTTATATGTTGGTTGATCTCTATATCTAGAAATATAAAGTTGAAATCCTGCTTCTCCACCTTGAAACAAACTTCCTTGTGTTAAAAAAAGATCTTCAGATACTTGATTCTCAGGCAATGTAAAGCGATTTACATTATAACCAAAATGCATCCCTCCTTGCCAAACTTGGGAATAAACTTGCTCTGTAAAAATTAAAAGGAGCAGATATAAAAGAAACTTTTTCAATTTCAGACTTTAAACTCAAATGGTGTAGAATACACAAAAGTGTAGTCTAAATGGCCCAACACTTTTGATTCTACAATTTTACCCTTTCTTTCATTAAATTCTTCAAATTCAGCTAGTTTTAATCCATATTTTTTTGCAAAAAAAGTATAGTATTCTTTTCTACTAGGATGCTTTGGACAAACCAAATTGGCAATTTTAAAAGAAATTTTAGAGGTAATGAGCTTATAAACTATTTCTTTAATATCATCCGAATGAATCAAATTAACCTTCTGATTAGGATTACTAATAAGGTCTTGCTTTTTTGATAAATAAAAAATTGGGTGTCTTTTAGGACCAACTAATCCAGCCAATCGAATGATTGTTGCTTTATGGGTTTCTAAAAGAAACTTCTCTATCTGTAGAATTTCTTTTCCATTAATACTTTCAGGTGCAGGTAGAGTATCTTCATTAACTACTCCTTCTTGATTGCCATAAACAGAGGAACTACTAGTGTATATAATTTTTAAATTGGGGTTAATATCTAATGCTTTTTTGAAAAATTGAACTGTTTTATCTGCGTAGTTATTATTAGAAGAAGGAGGCAAAGTGTAGATAAGACAATCCATTTGCCTCAGATTCATTTCTTTATCTGGAGAGGCACCAAGTTCATAAGCCAATATTTTATTATTCGGATGCTCTTGTTTTAAAAAACTTTTGGGCGTGATAGTAGCAATGGTTGAAACCCCTTTCGAATTAAGAAAATCAAACAAGATACTTCCTAACCACCCTTTCCCAATTATAATTACATTCAACATTCAATTAATAGACCTAATTTTAGCCGCCAATAAATAGAAGTATGGCATTTGATTTTCATAAAGATAAGCAGACATATATTAAATATCAGTACGAGAATGCTAAACGTTATGTAATACCTTTTATTGAAAATAAAATTGATCTAAAAAAAGGCTTAAGGGTATTAGAAATTGGCTGCGCTGAAGGTGGTGTTCTAAAGGCATTTATAGAAAAGGGTTGCCATGGTACAGGTGTAGAACTGATGCCTGCAAGGTATGAGATGGCAATAAAAACTTTAGAACCAGAGGTTGCATCAGGAAATTGCCAACTCTTATATAAAAACATCTACGATGTAGTTATTGGAGAAGATATCCATGACAAATTTGACTTAATCATTTTGAAGGATGTGATTGAACATATCCATGATCAAGATAAAGTCCTGCACAAACTAAGAGAGTTTTTAAAAGAGAATGGCAGTATATTTTTCGGTTTTCCTCCTTGGCAAATGCCTTTTGGCGGACATCAGCAAATTGCTAAAAGTAAATTCTTAAGTAAGTTGCCGTATTATCACCTTTTACCAATGTTCATGTACAAAGCAGTCTTAAAGATGTTTGGTGAAAGCAAGAGAACTATTGATGATTTAGCCGAAATAAAAGAAACTGGAATAAGTATTGAGAAATTTGAACGAATTATTAAAAGAAATAACTACCGTATTCTCAAAAGAACTTATTATTTGATAAACCCTATTTACATCTACAAGTTTGGATTAAAAGCCAAAAAGCAAAATGGTATCATTAAGAAAATTCCTTATTTAAGGAATTTTCTAACTACTTGTATGTACTATTTAGTTCAGAAGAAAGCTTAATCATTTAGTCTTTTCTCCTTTTTGAGTTTTTGGAATTCTCTTTCTACTGCATTATCTGAATTACCATAAACACCCATAAAATGGGAAAACAGTCCGAATCCCCATCCTATTGTTGGATAGATTGGCCAAAATCCATCATAATATCCATGCCGTGCTCTAAAAAAGTACCAAAGAATCCAAATTAGTATATTAATTATTAAATAAGTCTTAAAATGCATTTTGAAGCCGACTCTAGCTTCAGCTTTTTCGTAAAGTTTTTTATCTTCTTCGTTCATGTTTTATTGGTTTTGGTTAAAAAATTACTTTATATCCTACATTTATTAAGAATCCATTAGAGTAGATTGGCTCAAGTGGCAATTTATCCGCTCTTGCATCAATTCCTATTCCACCTAGTTCTATGAAGTAGGCATTATGGTTATCAAAATTAAATTGAAAACCAAATAGCCCATAACCTCCAATATGAATATCTGAAGTTGAAAATTTACTATTTGGAATAACTGCAATAAGGCCTCCTTCGCCGTATAGAATTACATTTTTTGTAACCTCAGTTTTAGAGCCTATTACTCCTAATTGTAAACTATAGTATGGAGTCCACACTGTTTCAAGATTATCAATATGTTCAAAGTACATCCTATTGGTTCTAAAAGTAAAAGCTAGATATTTCTTCTTTAATAAGAAAGGTGAAGTATAATCAAGTCCAAACCCAAAATCATCTTGATATTGACTCAAATGAAATCCTATTTCAGATCCCCTTTTACTTTCATTATCCGTGTTTTCTTCTTGGGACTTCAACGTATTAGTACATATCATTAATAAACTAATAAGTAGTAATCTATTTTTCATTGTCTCTATTTATATAGGTTTTCAAATGATTTACATATTCTTCAAAGGCTTTAATCCCCTCCTTAGTTATACTACAAGTGGTTAAAGGCCTTTTGGCTTTAAAGGATTTTACCACTTTTATGTAACCTGCCTTTTCTAACTTGTCAATCTGAACACTTAAATTTCCTGCAGTTGCATTCGTTTTTTCTTTAATGAATGTAAACTCTGCCGATTCTAAACCTATTAATAAAGAAATAATAGCAAGCCGCAATTGACTATGTAATAATGGATCTAAAGATTTAAACATATTAATTCTTTTTCGCGGCTAACATATGACCGGGAATAATATAAGAAGTTAGGATAGCTATAGAAATCAGAATCAATTGATCACTAAATCCAACATAATAAGCAACGCAAGCACATGCCCATGAGCAAATCCCTCCAATCATTAGCGGTTTGAATTTTAGTATTCCTCCACTAGCAAATGTTCCAAGTCCATATAAAGCCATTAATATGGGATAAACTGCTTCATATCCTAAAGAAACCATTCCAAAAAGTATGACAAAAAGGGTAATAATAAATGATAACCAAAGCATTCCAAGCATTCTTTCTATATAAGAATTTGCCTTCTTCTCTTTTGATTGTTTTATAGAAATAAACATGGATGTAAATCCAGCTAAGGTCATTCCTATAGGCCATGGTAACCAATGATATTCAGATCCTACCATATTTAATAATGCATAATTGCTTATTGCACATATAAGCACAGCCCATCCCCAAAGCAAATAATAAACGCTTCCATCACTTAAATTACCTTTAGATGCAGCAATCATTTCTTCTATAACTGCCATTTGTTGTTCTGCTGTTTTCATAGTTTATTTTTATAAATACATTTCAAATATAAATTAGTTTATTTTATAAACCAAATAATTTTAAAAAAATCTCCAACCGAAATTGGAGATTTTAATTTATGCTAGTACTTCGGCAACTTTATCTGCTGCCTCTTGCAATAATATCGCAGAATGAACTTTAAGTCCTGATTCATCAATAATTTTCTTCGCTTCTTCAGCGTTTGTTCCCTGCAGTCTTACAATAATTGGAACAGGAATGTCTCCAATATTCTTATATGCATCTACTACGCCTTGAGCTACTCTATCGCATCTTACAATACCTCCAAAAATATTTACCAAAATAGCTTCTACATTTGGATCCTTTAAGATAATTCTAAAAGCCTTCTCTACTCTTTCAGCATTAGCTGTTCCCCCAACATCTAAAAAATTAGCTGGATTACCACCACTCAATTTAATGATATCCATGGTTGCCATTGCTAATCCGGCACCATTTACCATACAACCAACATTACCATCTAAGTTTACATAGCTTAAACCTGCTTCGCCTGCTTCTACCTCTGTTGGATCTTCCTCTCTAACATCTCTCATTGCAGCGAGATCAGGATGACGGAATAAAGCGTTATTATCTAAAGTTACTTTAGAGTCAACTGCGATAATTTTTTCGTCTGAAGTCTTTAAAACAGGATTTATTTCAAAAAGGCTAGAATCTGTTTGTTCATATGCTTTATACAATGCAAAAACAAACTTGGTCATTTCTTTAAACGCTTTACCTGACAAGCCTAAGTTAAAAGCAATTTTTCTAGCTTGAAATCCTTGAAGTCCTACAGAAGGATCTATTTCTTCAGTAAATATCAAATGTGGTGTTTTTTCAGCAACAGCTTCTATATCCATTCCTCCTTCCGTAGAATACATAATCATGTTTCTGCCATTAGCTCTATTTAAAAGAACACTCATGTAGAACTCATCCGTTTCAAACTCACCTGGATAATAAACATCCTGAGCGATTAACACTTGGTGAACCTTCTTCCCTTCTGCTGATGTCTGAGGAGTAACTAATTGCATCCCTAATATTTGGTCTGAAATCGATTTTACTTCATCTAATGATTTAGCGAGTTTAACTCCTCCACCTTTTCCTCTTCCACCTGCGTGAATCTGAGCTTTTACAACCCACCATTCCGTTCCAGTTTCCTTATTTAATTTCTTTGCTGCTTCAACAGCTTCTTCAGGAGTAGAGGCTACAATACCCTCTTGAATAGCAACACCAAAACCCTTTAAAGTTTCTTTTGCTTGATACTCGTGTATATTCATTCTATCTCGTTTTTATTTGGGATTCCAAAAGTAATTCTTTGCTTCCTAAATAAAAACTTTTGTGCATCCAGATGCCGTATTATTTTTAAATTAGCCCTTAATAAGGAAGGAGCATGATAAAAGCAACTAACATTAGAAAGAAATTTGGGGACTTAGAAGTTCTAAAAGGGGTAGATATTGAAATTAAAGAAAGTGAAATTGTTTCTATTGTGGGCAGTTCTGGAGCGGGAAAAACCACCTTATTACAAATATTAGGCACCCTTAGTCTTCCTGATGAAGGCAATATAATTTTTGATGGCAAGGACTTAAACAAATTAAAAAACAAAGAATTAGCTGCATTTAGAAATCAAAATATTGGCTTTGTCTTTCAATTTCATCAGCTACTTCCAGAATTCACAGCACTAGAAAATATTTGCATGCCAGCATTAATTGCAGGAAAAGGTATGAAAGAAGCAAAGGTTTTAGCTATTGAATTATTACAAAAGCTGAACGTAGAAAACAGAAAAGACCATAAACCTTCTGAGCTTTCCGGAGGAGAACAACAAAGAGTTGCAACTGCAAGAGCACTTATTAATAAGCCTAAGGTAATTTTTGCAGATGAGCCATCCGGTAATTTAGACTCTAAAAATGCGAATGAATTACATCAACTGTTCTTCAGTTTAAGGGAAGAATTCAATCAAACATTTGTCATAATCACTCACAATCAGCAGTTAGCCAACTTATGCGATAGGAAACTAATTATGCAAGATGGCATGCTAAGCAATTAAGTTTTTCGAAAAAAGGGCTTAACTTTCAGTAATAACTTTAACCAAACTAAAATGAATAAAAGAGTCATTTTGCTGGCAATGCTCACTTGCATTTTCAGTATTTCTTTTTCTCAAACAACCATCTCTACTTTCCCTTACACAGAAGGCTTTGAAACTGGAACAGGAGGATGGAGTTCTTCAGGTACTTTATCAAGTTGGGCAAGAGGAATTCCTGGAGGAGCTGTAATTGGCACTGCTGCTAGTGGTCAAAACGCATGGGTTACCAATTTAATTGGAGACTATAACAACAACGAGTTGTCTTATTTAGAATCACCAACCTTAAATTTTTCAGCTTTAACAGCCGATCCAATCTTATACTTTTCACATACATTCATTACCGAAACTAACTTTGATGAAGGTTGGGTGGAAACTTCTACCAATGGTGGCCTAACATGGACAAAATTATTGGATAATGGTGCCTTAGAATGGTATAATGACTTAGTGAATCAATGGTGGGAAGGAACATCTTCGGCAGGAGCTGGAACATGGGTAAATGCAGAAAACATACTATTAGGTATGGCAGGAGTTCCAAATGCCAAAATTAGATTTGTATTTTCTTCAGACGGAAGTGTTACGGAAGAAGGTTTTGGCGTAGATAATATTAGAATTCAATTACCTCCTGCAGAAGATGCTAAAATGGTAGGTGTTTTATCTCCAATTAGTTCTTGCGGACTAGGAAGTGCTGAGCAAGTTTGTATTAGGGTAATGAATAATGGAAGTGACACCTTATTATCTATCCCAATAGCATATTCTTTGAATAACGCAGCCGCTGTTGTTGATACCATCAATTCAACTTTATTACCTGGGGATTCTGTAACACACTGCTTTTCAACAACTGCCAATTTATCTACAATAGCGACATATACCTTAAATGTATACACTGATCTTAATTTAGATGGTAATAGATCAAATGATTCTATTACTTACTCTTTTAACAGTATTATAACCATTACCACACTGCCATATACAGAAGGCTTTGAATCTGGGAACGGTGGTTGGGTAAGCTATGGTAACAATTCTTCATGGGCATGGGGAAGACCTACTGCACCAAACATTAGCTCTGCAGCAGGAGGTTCTAACGCTTGGGTAACTAATTTATCAGGAAATTACAACGATAATGAGTTTTCTTACTTAGAATCGCCTTGTATTGATTTTTCTTCCTTAACCGCAGATCCTATTTTGTATTTCTCACATACATTCGAAACAGAAGTCGGATTTGATGAGGGATGGGTTGAGACTTCAATCGATGGTGGTATAAGTTGGACAAAATTATTAGACAATGGGAATGCTCAAGAATGGTATAATGACACAATAAACCAATGGTGGGAAGGGGTTTCCTCAGCTGGCTTAGGAGCTTGGGTAAATGCCGAAGATACTTTAAGTACTATTGGAGGAAGGTCTAATGTAAAAATAAGGTTTGTTTTTTCTTCCGATGGAAGCGTTACCTATGAAGGATTTGGAGTAGATAATATCAGAATGGATTTACCACCTCTAGATGATGCAAAGTTAGCTCTTATTGAATCTCCAACAAGTGGATGTGGTTTAGGGAATGCTGACTCTGTTTGTATACTTATTGCAAATACTGGCCAATTTTCAATTTCTCGAATTCCTGTATCCTATACAATAAATTCTGGCACTGTTGTTACAGAAACATTTAATGGAACCATTCTCCCTGGAGATACCGCTAAATATTGTTTTTCAACAACTGCAAATCTTTCAACTCCTGGAGACTATAACGTAACTACCTATACTGATTTAAGGGTTGATGGTAATAGATCAAATGATACAGCTAGAAGTATAGTAACAAGCATCCCTATAGTATCAACTTTTCCATATTTAGAAGACTTTGAATTAGGAAATGGAGGCTGGACAACCTCAGGAACAAATTCAAGTTGGGCATGGGGAAACCCAAATGCTCCAAACATTAGCACTGCAGCAGGTGGGATAAATGCATGGGTAACAAATTTAAGTGGCAACTATAACAATAACGAATTTTCTTACTTAGAGTCTCCTTGTTTTGATTTCTCCCTTATAAATTCGAACCCTATCCTAACTTTTTCAAACACATTTATCACTGAGACCAACTTTGATGAAGGTTGGGTAGAAGTATCCATTGATGGTGGAAATACTTGGACAAAATTAATTGATAATGGAGGAGCTTTAGAATGGTATAACGACCTTCCAAATCAATGGTGGGAAGGAACATCTTCTGCTGGACCAGGTTTTTGGGTAAAAGCAAAAAATCGCTTAACTGGAACTGCTGCCCAGTCAGCAGTAAAATTGCGTTTTGTTTTCTCTTCTGATGGGAGCGTAATAAGAGAAGGATTTGGGATAGATAGTGTTAAAATAGACCTACCCCCTTCTTCAGATATAAGTATGATTGGAATTGTATCCCCTATCACATCATGTGGTTTAGGTGCTGCAGACTCTATAATAGTTAAGTATTCAAATAGTGGCTCTGCACCTTTAGATACTATCCCATTAATGTACTCTTTAAATTCTTCCCCTTTGGTTTTTGACACCAGTTTTAGTACAATCTTACCAGGAGATACAGCAGTATTTGCATTTCGTAATACTGTTAATCTTTCAGCGATTGGCAGCTATAATTTGATAGTAAACTCTGACATTCTTGGGGATGCCAATAGGATGGATGATACAGTTAGAGTTGTATTTGATAACGTTTCACAAGTTACTTTCCCATATATTGAAGATTTTGAAACAGGAAATGGATTGTGGACTACTAGTGGAACGAATAACTCATGGGCGTGGGGAGCACCTCTAGCAACCTATATTCCAAATGCAGGTAGTGGTATAAATGCATGGGTAACTAATTTAAATGGAGCTTATAACAATAATGAGTTTTCTTATTTGGAATCTCCATGCATCAACTTAACACAATTAACATCAGACCCTATCTTAAGCTTCAAACATATTTTTGAAACCGAGACTAATTTCGACGAAGGCTGGGTGGAATTATCTCTTGATGGAGGAAACACATGGAATAAGCTAATTAATAATGGCGGAGCACAAGAATGGTACAACGATACAATTAACCAAAGGTGGGAAACAACTTCTTCTGCAGGAGCAGGTTTTTGGGTAAATGCTTCTAATACACTATTGGGATCTTCAGGTAATAACATTAGATTAAGGTTTGCCTTTTCTTCTGATGGCAGCGTTACTAGAGATGGATTTGGAGTAGATAGTGTAGCCATTGATTTTGTTACCTCCATAGATAAGATGGTAAATACCATAAAAGGTTTATCCATTTACCCAAATCCCTCTAATGGGCAGTTTACGATTAATTATGAGGCGATAAATAGTTCCTCTTCTATCGAAGTAAGAGATGTTAGAGGCAAATTGGTTTACGAAAATCTATTAAACTCTAGCACTAGCGGCACTCTCAACATTGATTTATCCAATCATAATAAAGGCTTCTATTTTATTAAAATATTCAATGAGCAAAATTCATTCATTGAGAAAATAATTATCCAATAGAAATAAAAAAACCAAAAAACCCTGATGTTGCCATCAGGGTTTTTTTTGGATTAATAAGCCGGGTTCTGTTATCACGCTATGCGTGACTTCTATCATTTATCTAAGCAGTCTACCCTCCGGAAAAGCGAGCAACTTTAACTCCGGTTTATTTGACCTTTCAGCCCAAAAGGTTTGCCATGCCTCCTCTGTTACCATTGGAGCGGTAGGCTCTTACCCTACCCTTTCACCCTTACCACGCCCAGGGCGTGGCGGTATACTTTCTGTTGCACTTTCTGTTGCCCATTACAGGCACCCTTGTTTTCACAAGGTATGGCGCTCTATGCTGCCCGGACTTTCCTCCACGCTTTTGGCATGGCGATAGAATAATCCAATACAAAGTTAAGATTTCTTTGAACTTCCTAATCCATGTAAGATTAGCTCTGTAGCTCCGTAACCATACTTTCTATAGTCGCCATCAAAATATTCAATGTTTGGATAGCTTTCTTCTAACATTCTTCTAAGCTCTTCTCTAAGTCTACCCTTACCAACACCGTGAATTAATACAAAATTTCTGATTTTTAACACTACTGCTTTAGCTATAATTGCTCTAACGTAATCCAGCTGATAAACTAAGGCATCGTGTTTTGTTTTAAAATTAACATCAGGTGCTAATTCCAAAATATGAAGATCAAATTCTGTTTTCTTATCTCGAAATCTGATATCATAAACATTCCCTTCCACTTGGGTTTGCCTTTCTATATCCTCTAGTAGCATGTCTACCTTCTTAAACTCAACCACATCCTTGGTAGGAGAAGTTTTTATTATTTGATTCCATGAATACACATATTCAAAACCATCGGAACAGCATATAGTAACTCTTTTGTCAGAAAAAGAAACAATATTACCTCTTAAGTCTTCATCAATTACTTCTACAAGATCTCCAATTTTAAAACTCAACTGTATCCTTTATTTTTACCAAAATTAAAGCTCAAAATTTGGATACAAAGAATCCATGGACAAAACTTTCAAAAGAAAGAGTCTATGAAAATAATTGGATAGCACTAGATCATCATGAAGTGCTCAATCCTTCTAATGGAAAAGGCATTTATGGCACTGTTCATTTTAAAAATTTGGCCATTGGAATAATACCTTTAGATAAAGAAGGCTTCACTTATATGGTTGGTCAATATCGATTTCCTTTAAACAAGTACTCTTGGGAGATACCTGAAGGAGGTGGACAACTAGATAAGGATCCTTTAGAAACAGCTAAAAGAGAATTATTAGAGGAGGTTGGCATAAAAGCCAAGGAATGGACCGAAATTCAGAGAATACATACCAGTAATTCAGTTACGGATGAATTAGGTATAATTTATTTAGCAGAAGATTTAAGCTATTTTGAGGCCCAACCTGATGAAGATGAGCAACTAGAAGTTCAAAAAATTCACTGGAAAGATCTTTATAAAATGGTAATTGAAGGAAAAATTACGGATAGCTTAAGCGTAGCAGGAGTATACAAATTAGCTCTGATAAAATCAGGTTTAGAAATAAGCTAAATGTATTTTTGAGAATCCTCCTTCTCTAAATTCAATGGTAGGCAAAGGAATTTTTATAAAATTTAAGCACGCCAAGGTTGTTCTAAGCCACTTCTTCTTCGTTGGAATTCTTTCAAGATCAAAATCTAAGGAAATAAAATATTGAGAATACGGGCTAATCCTTTCCCCACTTTCCGTTATATAGTCTCCTCTAGCATTTACCATACCATTAGCACCATAGCCAAAAGCAAGGTTTAACCATTTTGGCTTTATGCTATTGGATATTGAATTTAGATTGAGCGAGGCCCAATAGGTTTGTGCATTGTAGTCTTTAATAATTGCTTGTACATTATTTTCTCCCAATAAGTCTGGTCTGTATTCTCTATAATTGGAAGGACTGTAAGAGAACTTTAATAGTAAAATCTGCTCCTGAAACAGCAACTCTTGACCTATTGCAATAGAAGTGCCCAATGCATTTGCCGCAATATCAGTGCTTGAAAAACCCCATTCTTTACTGAAACCATCAAATATTTCAATCGTTGTCAAAAAAGTAAAACCAATCATTCCACCAATTAAAGCACTTTGCTTTGAAGAATAGCCTGCCCATTTAAAAGCCTGTATACCATACTTTCCGGAGATGTAAGATGAAAAGGTGTGGCCTGCTTTATCCATACCCTTCCATTGCTTGGAGTCGTCTATAGTTTTGAAAGACGATCTGTCATAGTCTTGATACCACAATTGGTTTAAAGCAACTAGAGTTCCAACATACATTGTAGATGTAGTTGTCCAAAGAATAGTTTTTCTTTTGCTGTAGTTTATAGAATCAATAGTTTGGCTATTTGACGCAAAGAATACGAAGAATAATAAGAAAATTAATACGCTTTTAATATGATTCAAAAGGGTGTTTTTAAAACCTAAAATACCTTAGAACTAGAAAAAGAAGCAACTTAATCTGTCTTAATTAACTTAAATGATTTTGTTGATTGCTCAGAATCTATTCTAATTAAGTAAAAACCTGAAGATAGATTACTAAGATTTATTTGCATCCTATCTCCTTTAGAAACCATATTATCTATTCTCTTAATTTCAGCACCATTAATATTGAATATCCTCAGATTAAAAGATAAATAAGCAGGAAGATTATTCAAGTTTATTGTTGACTTAAATGGATTAGGACTAAGGCTAAGATCTCTTAATTGATTTATTTCATTAACTCCCACTGTAACGCAAGATGTGTCCACTTTAGCAAATACATTAACTCTTTCACTCACACAATCCAAAGGCCTTGCAATCCAATAATAGAAAAAAGGATATGCTGTGTTTCCTAAAGAACTTCCTGTTAAGGACATCATACTACCAATCGGATAAGGATAAGAAGCACCTGTTGTGTTAACGTATAAGTCAGGATCTCTAGAACCAATAGATAAAGAATAAGCAGTATCAGGATAAACTTCAAAATCCAGTGTCACTTGTGTTGGTGTTCCAGAGGCTAAAACATTTTTAGATGCTATAATTTCTCCTTTGCTATTTCTTAAATCTATTCTTCTTATACCAAATCTATTGGAATTTAAAATAACAGACTCAATGATAGAGGGTTCATGCACATCAAAGTACATTTCTTCAGATGTATTTGAAAAGTATCCATTCCCACTAATAATAAATGGTGTACCGATTACTCTTGCTCCTTTTTGATAACTCTCTACATAAAAATCTAGATCCAGTGTCATGTTATTTAATCGAAGAGTATCTCCTGTAAAGAGTTTGTTTGTTGAAATAGGGTTGGAGTACCAATCTAATGAAGGCGAACCACTTGCCGCTAATTTCGCATCTCCACCAAAACAAACAGTGTCGTTTGTTACAACTGGAGAAGGTGGAAGATTAACAACAACGGCGTTTGATTTTCTAATAAAGCTATTCCCTATTGAATTGGTAACTCTTAAAGTAACATCATAGTTTCCTGATGAGGTATACTTATGAGTCGGATTTCTTTCAAAAGAAACATTTCCGTCACCAAAATTCCAGCCCCAACTATTTGTTCCACCTATAGACTCATCATAGAATTTCAATGCTCCATTGCAGCTCGTATCTTTACTTATGCTAAAATCTGCAACTGGTCTAATAATAGCACTTCTGCATTGCCAAGCACCTTTAAAGCCTCCATCCACAACTTTATTATCGGAATGAAAAAGAACTGTCAATTGGTTGGAAGTAGAAACAATGCTATCTGGCGGTAAATTATTACTACAATATCTTCCAATCAATAAATCATTAAATCCTCCATCATAAACTTCTACATAATCTTTATTGCAAAGGTTATAATCTCCTAGTTCTACTTGAAATGATTTAAAACTTAGGACTACGTAATCTGCATTCGTGGGAGAAATAATTAGGGTATCATCACTATTGATTGTATAGTTTCCATTTAATCCGCCAATATCGTAAAAAGTCCCCTTACAATCATTTGTGGTAATAGAAGACCCATCTAAGAAAATAGAACAGTCGAATGAAGTATCTACTTTTATATAAGAAGATTTTAACACGGTATCGATTCCGCAAGTACCTCCATCTGCTATGAGTCTTACATTATATACCCCTGGCATAGCATAGCTATGGATGGGATCTGCTTGAGAACTGGTTTGACCATCACCAAAATTCCAGTTAAAAGTTAAAACATTACTACCATTGCTATTAAACTCAACAGTTGCAGGAGCTGAACAATATAATGTATCTAAAACTGCATCAAACTCACCGTTTACTCCATTTTCAAAAGGCAATCCCACACCTACAGCATACCAAGCATTTGTAACAGACTCTACCTCAGGTGAACAAGCTCCATATAAATCTACAGCAGATTGAATTGCATAAAACCTTGCATCATTGTGGTTAGAATTAATGCCCAAATAATTGGTGTTATTTCTGTAAGCAATTTTTGCTGCTTTTACTATTCCAATACCAGCTACACGAAAACTATCGGCATTATCATTTACGCCAATCCCCCCTTCACTAAGAAGATAAAACCAATAATTTTGCACTCCGCTATTTGTGTGCACTCCGCACCAGTCATTTGCTGAAGTTGGAGTACAATTTTGATCAATCCAAAATAATCCTCCGTAGGTATCAGGGTCTCCAAATTGATTTGGATTAGACATACTTCTAAAAGCTCTGCCAATATCTTCGCCTATTAACCAATTCCAATTGTTAGGTCTGCCATAGTTTTCTATTGCAACTCCCCAAATGTCACTAAAAGACTCGTTTAGAGCACCAGACTCACTTCTATAGCGAAGGTTAGAGGTTCTGCTTGTCCAACCATGAGCCACTTCATGTCCACAAATATCTAAAGTTGTTAAGGGTGAGGTAGTTGCATCTCCATCTCCATAAGTCATTCTTTGACCATCCCAAAAAGCATTAACATAATTATTCCCATAATGAACGTAACTTCTTAGCAAGAAACCTTGATTATCTATACTATTCCTATTGTGAATATTTAGGAAATAATCATAGGTCACCTCTGTTCCCCAATGCGCATCAATGGCATACTTGTTTTTTACAGGATTAAACGCATTCCAAAAATTATTAGAATCTATAAAGTCAACAGCTGTTGCGTAGTTTGTAGTATTATTTAAATCGTAAGTTTCAACTCCATTTCCTCGACCAGTTTCTCTTAATCTAAAATAGTTTGAAACACTATCTGTTATAATATTTACCGTATCGCTGTAACCGCTTATACCCCTACCTGGAGAATTTCCACTATGAATTTTATTTTCTACATAAACAATTTCACCAGAATTAGCATCAACATAATACTCGAATCTTGATAAAGGAGCATGACTATATATATTGAATTTGTAACATAGGAGTTGTTCGGAATTTATATCTAACTCATTATTTAAAAAAACTAGCTCTCCCTTAGGGTAATAAGTTGCATTTGGGTCATTTAACTCCCTTTGTAAGTGCTTTTCTTCGTCAACTATTTGCCATTTGTATACACTAGCAGCTATATCATCTAAGCAAACTTCTAAAACAGTACTCTCCTTTTTTGAAGCGGTTATTACTTTGGGAATTCTATTAGAAATAGTCCCATTAAATGACACCACTTTATTATTCCTAGTATGCACTACTAAATAAGAGAGGTCAAGAGGAATAGTTTTAAACGTTTGTTGATACCTAAGGTGGGTATACCCTAAATCATCTAACTCTGAAGAAATAAGTTGATAACCAAAATCTTGAGGAACTTCGAAACTTTCAGAAATAAAAGAAAAAAGTTGCTCCATTTCAATCCTATTTTCGGCTTTAAACTCAAAGTATACAGGAATTACTTGTTGATCTATTATCCTAACTTTTGCCGCAAAAGGATGAAATTGATTTGCATTTTTTCCTTCTAAAACACGTTCAGATGCAAAAGAAAATTGCCAAAGCGCGAAAAATGCAAGACAAGAAACTAGAACTTTTTTCATAATCTTTCCATTAATCAATTTTTACAAAACGCTTACTCAATTGGGTATGATTTGTTCTAATACTCATAAGATATACCCCTGTTTTTAAATCCTCCATATTTAGTTCTAGTAGATTGGAGCTAGACGACTCAATAGCATTATACACCTCTTTAATAAATCTTCCATTTACATCGTAAACAGCTATCTCTAAATTACTAGCATGAGAAGGTATAGCTATATTCAATACCTCTTTTGAAGGAATAGGATAAATATTTATGTTGTCAATAATTGATTGCTCTTGAATTGATGTAATAGAACAGCTTGGATCCTTAAATGAAGTAATAGGAACTCTTGGACTAACACAATCCAATCTTTTCACCTTCCAATCATAGAAATAGTAGTAAAAGCCTGTTGCATTACCTGCTGTAGATCTATTTATTGATACTATCCCTGCAATTGAATAAGGATAAGAAACACCTCCATTATTCCTATATAAATCTGGGCCATTGCTACCAAGAGTAGTTGCAGTTATCTCATAATCGGTACCTGTTGGTATTTGAAAATCCAATTGAAGCGTATAGGTACCAGCCAATAGGTTAAAGGTTTTTCTTCCTACTATAATTCCTTGATTATCTCTAACAACTACTTCTCTTGTTCCTGCACTCTGCGAATAAACGGTAACCTCCTTTAAAATAAAGGAATCAAAGGCATCAAAAATCAACGATTGAGAACCTGAAAAATACCTTCCTGCCCCAATGCTATTATTTAATGGACCTACAGCTTGTAATGGAGCAATTATAGCATCTTCTACCCAAAGCGTGCTGTCATTATTAGGTTGAGTAAATGATATAGTAGAACCTGTATCTACAGGACTACCTCCAGATGCTTGCGTGTACCAATTTATAAGACCTGCACCAGAGGCTGTTAAAGTTGAATTTTGACTCACACAAGTGGTATCATTCACAACAGCAGGAGCAGATGGCCTGTTAATAGTGATAAAAGAAGTTTTTGTAATGGAATCAATTCCACAAGCTCCTCCATCAGCAATAAGCGTTACATCATAGGAACCCGATGCAGTGTAAACAGCGGAAGGGTTTTCCGTGCTATCTGTAGTGTTATTTCCAAAATCCCAGGAGAAGTTAAATGCATTATTTGTGTTGTTTTGAAAAGAAACTGTAAATGGAACAGAACAACTTGTTGAATCTGAAACGGTAAAATCTGCAATAACACCTGGACTATAACTATTTCCAACTCCTACTGCATGCCAAGCATTCTGAACCGCAATCATTTCAGGAGAACATGCCCCATATAAATCAATTGCAGACCTTAAAGAATAAAATCTTGCTTCATTAAAATCTGAATTTCTTCCTAAGTAGACTGTTAAGTTTCTATATGCGATTGCTTCTGCCTTTGCCTGACCTATACTTGCAACCGAAAAGGCATTATTTAAATCATTAGTTCCACTTCCTCCATTTACCAATAGATAAAACCAATAATTTTGAACCCCACTATTGATGTGTACACCACATAGATCATTAGCATTATTAGGTGTGCAACCAACTTGATTTATCCAAAATGAACCTCCATAGGTATCTGGGTCATTATATGCATTTGGGTTGGACATAGACCTGATTGTAAAGTTCATATCTTCCCCTATAGTCCAGTTTGCATTATTAGGCCTAGCATAGTGCTCTACTGAGGCTCCAAAAATATCACTAAACGATTCGTTTAAAGCACCTGATTCTCTTTGATATATTAAATTAGCAGAGAAGGTTGTTAATCCATGAGCAATTTCGTGACCTGCAACATCCAGAGCAACTAATGGGGTAATATTAGTTCCATTACCATCTCCATAGGTCATTACCTGTCCATTCCAAAAAGCATTTACAAAATTATTGCTGTAATGGATGTAACTATTTAGTGCAAATCCAGCATTATCGATACTATTTCTACTAAATTTTGTAAAAAGATAATCGTATGTCTGTTCTGCTCCCCAATGGGCATCTGTTGCATATTGATTCAAGGAGACATTTACATTATTCCATATGTTATCGGTATCTGTGAAATCAACTGCAGCAGCATAGCTAGTGCCTCTTTGTAAATTATAGGTGTTAATTCCATTACCATAAAGCGTTTGTTGTAAAACAAACTGATTTGGTGATATACTATCCGTATTTATAGACCTCACCCCACTATAAACCGTTGTAGCTGAACCAACTACATTAGCGGTATGGATTAATTCATTTCTAAATATTATTTCATTATTAATTGCATCTACATAAACCTCTGCTCTACCCATAGGTTCGTGAGAATAGATATTGAATTTATAGCAAAGTCTTAATAAATTAGGATTTAAATCTAAATCTGGACTCATATAACTCAATTCTCCTTTTGGATAATAGGTTGCTTCTTGGCTATTTTCCAATCTTTTTATAAACACCTCTTCTTCAGGTACTTCCCATTTATAAGTTTCGGCACCTATAAAATTTAATGCTGCATTTAGAGCAGTTTCCTCACTATTTAAATTTGATTCAAAAGAAGGGGTCTCAGACATCAACTTACCGGAAAGAGAGGTAATTTTTTCTTCTACAGTATGAGCAACCAATTCTGCAAACTCAATATCATAACCTAAATAAGTTTGTACATATTTATAATGCTTTGCTCCAAACTGATCTGTAAAAACATCTTTCAGCCTTAAATCAAAATTTGAATTTTCACCCCAATAACTTTCTAAAAAGGCATTTAAATCTGAAAGGTTTAATTTTTCATTGGGACTAAACTCAATAAAATTAGGAATAGAACTCAAACTAGATTCTAAATAATGTTGATCTTTAATTTTATCAGTATCTGAGGCAAATAGGTTTAAAGTAGCGCATAATATGGCTAGTAGCGAGAATAAATTTTTCATTAAAATATGTTAAACAATTATTAAGGTTCATAAAAATAACCAATAATTCACAAGAATAGTTTCCAATTGCTTTAACAAATGAATCTTTACTCATAGATTTAATCTAAATGCCCCTTCCTTTCTTAGGGAATAGAATTGGCTGCTTTTAACTGTTTGAATAGGTTTATTAATCAATGGCGTGATGACTACTTTACTATTAAGGTAAGCTTCATCAAAGTTTGGTTTAAGGTCTAATAGAAAATCTACTTCTAGCTTTCTCCATAATTCAGATTTATCTTTACCTAAATCAAAACATACTAGCTTTTCTTTAAATTGAGTAAAAGCCAAACCACCTTCTACAAAAAAAGAATCATCTTTTATATTTTCACTTATTAAGATAAAGTCATCGTGTATTACTTCCATAGAAAGGAGGTGATCTTTTACAATTTTATTCTCATAATTAGTTAGACTATCCGTAGAAAACACCTTTGCATAATTCTTTAACCTTAAAGATGTCACTAATTTATCCTTGAATGCATAAACTGTAAACTCGTCACTAGTTGCATAATTTGCCGAAATATAAATTTCTATGGACAAAACACAAACTAGTATAAATAGACTGCCTAGAACAAGCCTTATACTGTAATAGTAAAAATGAATTACCACTAAAGTTAAGGCCGTTAAAAGCAACAAAGCCGATATTGGTTCTATCCAAATATTTTGAATTATTGAAAACGGCAATTGATCTATAGTTTCAACTATTGTGTTTAAAGCCTTTAAAGAGAAGTCTAATAGTAAGCCAAAGTATAAGTCAGAGTTAAATAAGAAATATAGAATACTAATTATTGCGCTTAAACCAACAGAAATAAATGCCAAAGGAATAGCAAATAGATTGGTTAAAAGAAACCAATTAGGGAACTGATGGAAATAATAGATTGTTATGGGCAATGTTGCTAATTGAGCAGCAATAGAAACCAATAAAATATCATAGAAATATTTTGTAAACTTATTTTTTGGTGAGGCTATTTTACTCAAAATGGGATAGATTGAAACGATACCAACTACAGCAGAATAGGACAATTGAAAGCTAAGATCATAAATGAAGTTTGGGTTCACTAATAACAATAAAAAAGCTGAAACTGCAATTGTATTATATATAGAAGGTTTCCTATTTAGGCCCTGTCCAATAGCAAATAAAGAAAACATTAAGGCTGCCCTTTGAACGGAGGGAGAAAACCCGCTAAGTCCTGCATATAGCCACAGAAAAAATAATAAAAAGAACACTTTAAATTTCTTCTTCCTTCTAAAAAAGGGAATACTGTTTAAAAAAGAATTTAAGATTAAATAAACAATACCAACATGAAGCCCTGAAACTGCAAGAATATGCATAGCTCCAGCATTCTTAAAAGCATCTTTTAGCTCAGGATCTAATTCCTTCTTATTTCCGAGAAAAATTGCATTTAATGTTTGTAATTCTTTTTTATCGATACCTGATTTAAGGAAGGATTCTTTTAAAAACGAATTTAATCTAGTAAAGTAATTATTCAGACTATTACGTTGACCAATTTTTTGATAGGAATTCAAAAAAGTTATCGAATAAATACCCTTATTCTTAAAGTATTCCTTTTGATTAAACTCTACCGGATTTAAGGGTTCTTTTAAGGGACTTAATACAGAAGAGAAGTAGAGTAAATCTCCTACAATGAGGTCTTTTGATTCGTTATTTTTTTCTAAAAAAGATAGAATTTTAAGTTTTGGATGTATGTAATTTACTGCATCGCTTTCAATTGAAGATTCAATATTTATAACACATTTTAAATAATTTGACTCTGTTTGCTCTATAGAATGTACTTCACCTATCCAAATCTTTTCCTTATGAGAATATTGTAGGCTAGTATTAATTTCATTTTGATTCAAATAAGATATTAAAACCCCGAGAAAAAATATCAAAAAATTTAAAAGTAAGCCTTGTATCCTTTGCTGTCGTAATAGTTTGTTAGACTTCTTTAAAAGCACAAACGAAACTAATAAGCCACTTAGAATTAGAATAAAAAGAAGAATAGTATTCTCTTCCCCCATGCAAGAGTTAAATACTAAGATTCCTGCAACAAATAATAGGGTAATTCTAATAAAAGGAACTTGACTCCAGTAAAACAATCTCTTTTAATGACCAATTTAATTAATCCTCTTTAAAAAAGTCTAAAGCTGCCAAATCAATAATGTGCACACCACTGTAATAATAATGTAGAATTTCTGAATAGGTATATCCTCTAGCTGCCATTTCCATTGCACCTTCTTGACATAATCCAACCCCATGTCCATAACCTCTACCCATTAATTTTACAGAACTATTATCCTCATAAAAATTAAAAAATGTTGAACGCAGTTTGAATTTATTTCTTAAGTCTTCAAAAGCTAAATTGCTATTTAAGAGATACTTACTTCTTACTGGCGAATAATATGCTCCTTTAATAGAATCCTTTGGTAAAGAAGCAGTGGCACTAGCTATATAATTATTCCACATGCCTATATCAATTTCCTTTTCCCAAGTAGAATTTCGCTTATTTAAACAAAATGTATCTTCAATAGATCTAAGATAATAAAGTGACTTTGTCCAAACATCCTCAGAATTCACGGTTTGCCCACCGCAGTTAGAATGAAAAGCAGCTGTTATAAGTTGTATATCTGAATCAACAATTACGGCTCCTCTAGTTTGCATTGCCGCATCTACAATATTAGAAAAGAAGGTTTTTCCGTGATAAGCTTGGCAGTGTACTTCATCGCACAAATTATAGCCCTCATAAAGATGTTTATGCGTATTTGAAAGCGCGTAAGTTCTACAAATAATAGCTTGAAGCTTAAAATATTCTTTTGGAGGTTTTCTGCCTACCTCAGCCTCTACAACACCTGCTACATAATTATCTAAATCAATATTATTGATTAGAGTTAACTGAGCGGAATTAAAAGAAACTTTTAAATTATCATCGTATCTTCTATCTAGGTTATCTAGTTGTTCTGAGCCTATCATAAAGTGATTGTACCAACCTAAACCCATTAGGTTTATTTTGCTAAAATTGCCTAGTAAACTTCCATTTTGATAAACACTTATGGAAGTTGAAGAGCGTTTTATAATAATACTTTCTCCCGAATTGAATTCTTTTACTTTACCCTTGGAAGAAAATAGTGCGTATTTACCTGCCCTAACTGAAAAAGTAAATTCAGTTATTTTTTTACTATTGAGTATTCCAATATTAATATACTCAGCAGAAACTACATTGGAAAATGTAAAAAATGAAATAAAAAGGAATAGTCTTAAAATCATTTTCTTAACTCACTATAAATAATACTAGCAGCCTTTTTAGATGCACCTGCTCCACCTAACTTTACAATTAACTCTCCAAAATTAGAGATCATATCATTCCTGAATTTCTCATCCTGAATTAGTTTTCCCAATTCCTTTTTTAATAAAGTTGGATTATAGTCCTTTTGAATTAATTCTGTTACCACTTCCCTATCTAGTATAAGATTTACTAAAGAAATATACTTTACTTTAATTACTCTTTTTGCTATTTGATAGGAAATAAAACTTCCTTTATAACAAACAACTTGAGGAACTTTAAACAAGGCCGTTTCTAAAGTAGCAGTACCGGAAGTAACAAGGGCTGCATGAGCAATTTGGAGCAAATCATAACTCCTATTCTTTATTACTTTAATGGATTTTCCTTGGATAATTTTATTTAAGAAATCCTCTTCCAAACTAGAAGCAGCTGCTAAAACAAATTGGCAATCGGGGAAATTATTGATTTGCTCAAGCATGTTAGGTAGCATTGCCTGAACTTCTTGCTTGCGACTGCCAGGCATTAGCACTATAACTTTCCTAGTATCTAAATTAAATTCTTTTTTTAATTGAAAAGTTCTTTCTTCTGAGAATTCACGTTTACCGATAGCATCCAGTAGAGGGTGACCTACATAATCCACTTCAATTCCAAATTGCTTGTAGAAGTCAACTTCAAAAGGCAAAATAGTTATCATGCAATCCACTATGTTTCTTATCTTGTGCACTCTACTCTGCTTCCAGGCCCATATTTGAGGAGAAATGTAATAATGTACAGGAATTCCTATACCTTTTACATGTTCAGCAATTCTCAAGTTAAAACCTGGGTAATCTATCAAAATAACAACATCCGGTTTATAGTCTTGAATATCCCCTTTACAAAAAGAAATATTCTTTAAAATAGTTGCTAAATTTTTTACCACTTCAATAAAGCCCATAAAGGCAATATCTCGATAATGCATCACCATTTTACCACCTACCTTCTGCATTAAATCCCCACCCCAGAATCTAAAATTGGCTTCAGGGTCTAATAACTTTAATTCCTTCATCAAATTTGAACCATGCAAATCGCCTGAAGCTTCTCCTGCAATTATGTAATATTTCAAAGTGTTGGTTGCATTAACTGGTTAATTACTACAACAAGGGCAAAAATAAAAGTTGCCAATATAACTCCCCTTGCGGCTCTGTCATTTTTTGTTTGATACAAAAAAAAGAAAGATCCCAAATTTATTATGGCACAAAGACTTAATAACTTGACAAAAATAGCCTGAAAAACCATTTTTCTTAAAAATTCTGGCACAGTTAAATAGGCATAAGAAGACAAATAAAAAATAAACATTACTAAGAATGGAAGCACTATTCCAAACGCTAAACCAACCGATATCTTATCCCACTTTCTATCCATTTTCAATCATTTTTAATCCTTCAATTGCTTGATGATCTGTTACATCAAATTTAACGGGAACTAAGGATATAAAATTGTTAGACAAAGCCCACTCATCTGTATCCATTTTATCTTTTTCTCGATTTACAAATCTCCCGGTTAACCAATAATAAGGATTTCCTGCAGGATCAAACCTTTCTTCAAATTCTTCTTCCCAACACGCATCTGCCTGCCGACAAACTTTAATGCCATTAATTAACTCTTTTTCAACTGCAGGAAAATTAACATTCCAGCAATCATACATTTTCATTTTATGACTTAATGCAAATTCAATTATTTGTTTCAAATAAGCTTTAATTGGATTAAAGTTAGCTTCTATGCTATGATTTGCAAGAGAAAAGCCTATGGAGGGTATTCCTTCAATAGCTCCTTCAACAGCTGCAGACATTGTTCCAGAGTATATTACATTAATGGATGAATTAGAGCCATGATTAACTCCGCTAAGAATTAAGTCAGGTTTAGATTTCAAAACCTTCGAAGTAGCTATCTTCACACAGTCCACAGGTGTACCACTGCAGCTGTATGCCTCAACTCCAGAAATATCGCGTTTATTTAATCGCAAGGTTGCATTCATTGTTATAGCGTGTCCCATGCCTGATTGTGGCTTATCAGGAGCAACCACAACTACATTGTTAGTTATTTCTTTAACTACCTCTACCAAGCTTAAAATACCTGGAGCAGAAATACCATCATCATTTGTTATCAATACAAGTGGATTATCCTTCATAAAATTATCTTGTTCTTCTGTTATCAAAAGTAAAAAAGCCATACCCAAAAGGATATGGCTTTTTCTTAAAGTTTATAACAAATGTTATTTAGCTTCATCATCTTCATTAACTTCTTCGAAATCAACATCGGTAACCTCATCATCAGAAGCTGAAGAGTCTGCATTTCCTGCTCCTTCTGCTCCATTTGAATTAGCTCCACCTTGCTGATACATTTCTTGAGAAGCTGCTTGGAATAAACCATTTAGTTTTTCCATTGCAGGATCTAAAGCTTCTAAATCTTTAGCCTCATGTGCTTTCTTTAGTTCAGCTAAAGCTTCTTCAATAGGAGCTTTCTTGTCTGCTGGAAGTTTGTCTCCAAACTCTTTCAATTGTTTTTCCGTTTGAAAAATTAGGCTGTCCGCAGAATTCAGCTTATCAATCTCTTCTTTAGCTTTCTTATCAGATTCTGCATTTTCTTCTGCTTCTCTCTTCATTTTCTCTATATCTTCATCACTTAATCCTGAAGAGGCCTCAATTCTTATACTTTGCTCTTTGTTTGTAGCTTTATCTTTTGCAGAAACATTTAAGATACCATTAGAATCAATATCAAAAGTCACTTCAATTTGAGGAACTCCTCTAGGTGAAGGTGGTATGCCATCTAAATGGAATCTACCAATTGTTTTGTTATCGTTTGCCATAGGTCTTTCTCCCTGCAATACATGAATTTCAACCGATGGTTGGTTATCTGCTGCCGTAGAGAATGTTTCTGATTTTTTTGTTGGTATAGTTGTATTAGACTCTATCAATTTAGTCATAACTCCACCCATTGTTTCAATTCCTAAAGATAATGGAGTAACATCTAGTAAAAGAACATCTTTTACTTCACCTGTTAAAACACCACCTTGAATAGCTGCTCCAATTGCAACAACTTCATCAGGATTAACGCCTTTTGAAGGTTCTTTCTTAAAGAAAGACTTCACTGCTTCTTGAATTGCAGGAATTCTGGTAGAACCACCTACTAAGATAACTTCATCAATATCATCCACTGACATTCCTGCACTCTTTAAGGCAGATTTACAAGGATCAATTGTTCTTTTAATTAAGCTATCAGCCAATTGCTCGAACTGAGAACGACTTAAGTTTCTAACTAAGTGCTTTGGCCCTGAAGCTGTTGCAGTTACGTATGGTAAGTTAATTTCAGTTTGATTAGTACTTGATAATTCAATTTTAGCTTTTTCAGCTGCTTCCTTTAATCTTTGAAGAGCCATTGGATCTTTTCGAAGGTCAATGCTTTCTTCCTTATTAAATTCATCTGCTAGCCAATCGATGATAACTTGGTCGAAATCATCTCCACCCAAATGCGTATCTCCATCTGTAGATTTTACTTCAAATACACCGTCACCTAATTCCAAGATAGAAACGTCATGTGTTCCACCACCACAGTCAAATACAACGATATTTACATCACTTGACTTTTTATCTAAACCATAAGCCAACGAAGCCGCTGTTGGTTCATTAATAATTCTTTTAACAGTTAAACCTGCAATTTCTCCAGCTTCTTTAGTTGCTTGTCTTTGTGCATCATTGAAGTAGGCAGGAACCGTAATTACAGCCTCACTTACAGAAGTACCTAAATAATCTTCAGCAGTTTTTTTCATTTTCTGAAGAATCATAGCTGAAATTTCTTGAGGAGTATACATTCTATCGTCGATCTCTACTCTTGGAGTATCATTATCTCCTTTCACTACCTTATAAGGAACTCTACCTGCTTCTTTAGAAACTTCACTAAACTTATTACCCATAAACCTCTTTATAGAGTATATAGTTTTCGTTGGATTTGTAATTGCTTGTCTTTTGGCAGGATCTCCTACCTTTCTTTCTCCACCTTCTATAAATGCTACTATTGAAGGTGTAGTTCTCTTTCCTTCGCTATTTGGAATTACTACAGGCTCGTTACCTTCCATTACGGCAACACAAGAGTTTGTAGTCCCCAAATCAATTCCAATTATTTTACTCATATCTGATTGTATTAATTATTTCAAAAATTCTTTTTGCTTATTACAATAGATATGCCATTAGGATTTTGGCCTAGAAAAAAGAAAAAATGTCAGAAATGCAGGAAAAAGGCTAAAAAGTCATTATGACATAATGTCAAAATCAAGGGTTAACAAATCCAATATTGCCCGTAATTGGACCGTTAAGAAGTTCTTGTCTTGAAGGTGCTGAAAGAAAAGTAAAATCACTTACTAAAGACCTTGAAGCAAATAGTCCTATTCCATTTGTAATGTTGGTAAACTCAGGTCTTACTTGAGCTAAACCATCTAAGGGCCCATTGATATCAGCATACTGTTGATAAACTTGATCTACTGCAAATACTTCAAGAATTATATTATCTTGAAGTTCTACTATTTTCCTAGAAGCAGATGGCTCAACAGCATTTGCAATGGCTCTATAAAACCGATCTCCTCTGTAGTTAATACTAAATAAATCGTTTTTCAATTCTGAATTTTTCAAATTGCCAATCGGAATCTCCACTCTTTTATAAACTCTTGCCCCATTTATCAACTCATAATATTGAAAATACATTTTGGCAGTAACACTAGCCATAGTAGACCTTAAATTAAAGATAAACTCATAGTCAATATACTCTAATCCACCCGTAGAAATTCTTGTAAATGATAGGGAAACTCTTTCGCCTCCTCTTATTTCAGGTCTGCTAACTATCACTTCTTCCAAAACTTTTGTTGTTCCGCTTGTCTCTTTACCATTAGGTTGTATTATAGACAACTTATAATCTTCGGAAGAAACAATTTGATCAGTTGTGAAAAACAATACATTCTTCTCATTTGAAAATACACCTGCATCTTTTGGTTTCTCAATAGTATTTAGACTTATTGTATCCTTATTAGTTAAGGAAATAAGCTTTACATCTAAACTATCATAAAACAACCTATCAACATCTTTAGCTAACTCAATAGCATTAGCTCCATCTTCCAAGAATGCCTTATTAATTTTAATAAATTGCGTGTCTGCATTTGCATTAATAAGTGCATACACTACGGTAGTGTCTTCAAAATCAGCATTTAAATCTACCTCATTCTCGCATGCAAATAAGGTTATAATAGATAAAAATATAATGGATTCCTTTAAAAATTTCATGACTGCAAAATTAGTAATAAACTGGTCTTAATCTTATTTGTAGATTTGTTGAGACGCAATTTTTAGTTAATATGTCTACTGGCAAAAAGTACAACCCGAAAAGAATTACCACTCATGTTCTTCAAGAAATGAAAAACAAGGGTGAAAAGATATCCATGCTCACCGCCTATGATTACTCCATGGCTAAGATAGTTGATGCTGCAGGAATAGATATTATTTTAGTAGGAGATTCCGCATCCAATGTAATGGCAGGACATGAAACTACTCTCCCGATTACTTTAGATCAAATGATTTATCATGCAAGTTCTGTTGTTAGAGCTATAAATAGATCTCTAGTAGTTGTAGACTTGCCATTTGGAGCATATCAAGGAAACTCAAAGGAAGCCCTAACTTCTTCTATTAGAATAATGAAAGAATCAGGAGCGCATGCAGTAAAGATGGAAGGCGGAAGTGAAATATTAGAATCAGTTGAAAGAATTTTATCTGCAGGAATCCCTGTAATGGGTCATTTAGGGCTTACACCTCAATCAATTTACAAATTTGGCACTTATGTAGTTAGAGCGAAGGAAGAAGAGGAAGCAAATATGCTTATTAAAGATGCTAAAGCATTAGAAAAGTCAGGTTGCTTTGCCATTGTATTGGAAAAAATCCCTGCTAAGCTAGCTGAATTAGTGGCAAAATCTGTTTCTATCCCTATAATTGGAATTGGTGCAGGCGGAAAAGTAGATGGTCAAGTTTTAGTTATCCACGATATGTTGGGAATAACTCAAGAATTTAGTCCACGTTTTTTAAGAAGATACAACGACCTTTACGATAGCATTAAAGGTTCAGTTTTAAATTACATCAATGATGTGAAATCAGGTGATTTCCCAAATGAAAAAGAACAATATTAACTTTTTATTTAGGCAATTTATTGGAGTTCTATTTATACTATTGACGAATAGTATATTTGGTCAATACATTGAGCAGTTCCCAATAAATAGAGTTAATGCTGACAAGATGCTCGAGATAGAAAATTACCAAGAAGCGGTTAGACAGTTTTCTGAACTTTTAAAAGAAGATCCAAATAATGAAGAGTATCAATTTAATTTAGCAAAAGCCTATAACAATTCTTTTATAGATCAGAATAAAGCACTAAAGCTGTTAACAAAGCTTCATAATTCTGCAACAGCAAAAAATCCTAGGGAAATAAAATACGAGCTTGCAATTGCCTACCATAAGAACTATGCATTTGATGAAGCGAATAAATTATTCAATTCCTTATTAACTGAGGAAACTGAGCCAGAGGAAAAAAATAAATTAGAAAAATGGATAAAATCTACCATCCTTGCAAAAGATATGGTTGCAAATCCAATTGAAGTAGAACTAGAAAATCTTGGTAAAGAAATTAACTCTGAAGCGCCAGATTATTTACCATATGTAGATCCTGATGAGTCTACCATATATTTTTCCACAAGAAGAGATGGAGTTGTTGGAAACCTATATGATTATGGTGGATATAAAACCGCTGACATTTACACGGCAAAACATAAGGACAATAGTTATACTAGAGCGCGTTCTGTTGGAAGTCCAAATACATACGGAAATGAAGAAACTGCAGGAAGGTCGGAAAATGGTAACTACTTAATTTACCATGTAAACAGTGATGATAACTTTAGTGACCTGTTTATAAGCGAAAAAGGAAGAAGATCTTTTATGCCTCCGAAAGAGTTAGATAGTAAAATTGTCAATCAGAAAACATCTAAAGAAACAGGAGCAGCAATAACCAATGATGGAAGAAGGATTTATTTCTCTAGCGACCGAGAAGGTGGACAAGGAGGTTTCGACATTTGGATTATTAGACGCCTACCTACAGGTGCATGGGGTGAGCCACAAAACTTAGGGCCACCAATTAATACTCCAGGAGATGAATTATATCCTTTTTTAAGAGGTAATGAAAGTCTACTATACTTTAGCTCTGATGGGCATCCTAGTATGGGAGGCAAAGATTTATTTACATCAACCATGGATGAAAGATCAGGCAAGTGGAATAAGCCTAACAATATGGGCTACCCAATTAATACCCCAAATGACGATTTAAACATTTGCTATGCTGCAAATAGTAGATATGCATATACAGCTACTAAAAGGGATGATAGTTATGGTGATTTAGATATTTATCGATTAATTTTTAAAGATATTAGCCCTGAGTACACTTTACTTAGCGGCTCTATCATGAATCCAGATTCTTCCTTGATTCAAAGTAATGTTTTAATTGAAATTTTTGAATCTAAAACTGGTGTTCTTTATGGCTCATATTTAATGAATCCCAAGACTTCAAAATATCATGCTATTCTACCACCTGGCGATTATAAAGTTGAAATAGTTGACACCTATGGTTACGAAAACTTTGAAACTGAAATTACTCTTCTTGGAAAAAGTCAATTCGAGCCCAGTAAGCAAATTGATATTTTCTTAGACAAGAATAAGAACGAGCAAATCCCTGAGCTGGACACCAATATAGAACCAAAAAAATTAAGCGAATAAATGTTGTCTATAATTTACGAAGACAACCATTTAATCGCTGTCAACAAACCTTCTGGAACCCTTGTACAAGGCGATAAGACCGGAGATGAATCTTTAATAGACCTAGTAAAGAAATACCTAGTAAAGAAATACAAAAAAGAAGGAGAAGCTTATTTAGGTTCACCACATCGTATTGACAGACCCACTAGTGGTATAGTTCTTTTCACAAAAACATCAAAAGCTCTTAGTCGCATCAATAAGCAGTTTCATGATAAAGAAGTTGCTAAAACATATTGGGCTATTGTTAAAAAAGGGAACCTAAAAAAAGAAGGTACTTTAATCCACTTTCTTAAGAGGTTTCCAGAAAAAAACAAATCTATTGCTTATGACAAGGAGCATGAAGGTTCAAAAAGAGCAGAACTTTCTTACAAAATAATTCAAGAACTAGACAATTACTTTCTACTAGAAATATTTCCTAAAACAGGTAGACATCATCAAATTAGATCACAATTATCTGCAATTGGATTTCCAATAAGAGGAGATATTAAATATGGATATGATAGAACTAATAGAGATGCATCAATTAATCTACATGCAAGAAGACTAGAATTTATTCATCCTGTAAGCAAAGAAATGGTTAAAATCAAAGGCAAGCTTCCTAAAACTGATCCAGTTTGGAAAGCATGTGCCAAGTTAAAATAACTGCTATTCTATTCTATCAAAAACTTCTGCATTTTAGAAGATAAATAACAACGATTTTAAACCAATTAAATTATCTTTGTCCAACGGAACTAAACCCAGATTAATGGCAACAGAAATTGAAAAACTAACCGAAGAAGATAGAAAAATTTTACTAAAGGGTCCTGCGCTAGTAGCAATATTGGCTGCAATTTCAGATGATGGAGAAATTAGCAATAGTGAAAAAACAGAGTCCATTAAATTGTCTCATTTAAGGACCTATACTTCTGAGCCCATGCTCCAAAATTATTATCGATTAGTTGAGGAAGAGTTTGTTAAAGACTTTGATGAGATTCAGAGTATGTTACCAGATAGTTGGGAAGATAAGCAAAATTTTATTGAAGAACAGATTGCTGAAATGAGCGCTGTTCTACCTAAACTTAATGATGTATACGCAAAGTCTTTAGTAGCAAGTCTAAAGTCTTTCGCAAAACATGTATTTAAATCAAATGCCAGTTTTTTAGAGTATTTTTTACTCCCCGTTTTTATGAATAGAGTTGAAAAAGATAGTTTCGACCCTAAGATTGGCGAATAAAGTTTGAAGGAATTATATATTATTAGACATGCTAAATCTTCATGGGATAACCCAAATTTAGAAGATTTTGACAGGCCTTTAAATGATAGGGGAAAAAGAGAAGCCCCTCTTATGGCTTCATTGTTAGAAGCTAAAATCAAGGAGATAGACTATATTGTTAGCAGTCCTGCAAGAAGAGCTAAAGAGACTGCCATGGAGTTTTCTTCTAAATATAAACACGCCCATTTAAGTTTTGAAGATTCTATTTATGAATCAAGTGTTGTAAGCCTAAATAATATTGTGCAGTCTTTTGAGGATAAATATCTTAAGGCTATTCTAATTGGACACAATCCAAGTTTAACTTACTTAGCGGATTATTATATAGGAGAAAACATCGGTCATCTGCCTACTGGTGGTATCCTAGGCATAAGATTCCATATTGACCAATGGAATATGATTACAAGTAACTTGGGAACTTTCTTATGTGATTATTCTCCTAAAAAAAGTTTAAAACTCTAGTAGTTAAAGTTTTAATAATTAAAAAAGCGGGTTTATACCTTGGTAATCCATCCAAAGTTATCTTTGGATTTACCGATTTTAATATCACTGAGAACCTGCCTTACCTTATTCGAAAAGCCCCATTCTTCTGATTTGCTCAAACTGTAATCAACACCTCGATAACCAATGGTTGAAATAGGAGCGATAGTAGCAGCAGTTCCGGCACCAAAAGCTTCTTCTAATTGGTTATTCTTAATTGCCTCTATTACTTCTTCTACTTTTATTTTTCTCTCCTCTACATTTAAGCCCCAATCTTTTGCCAGGGTTAATATACTATCTCTAGTTATTCCGGGAAGAATTGTACCACTTTCCAAAGAAGGAGTTATTAATGTTCCATTTATCAAAAACATGATATTCATGGTACCTGACTCTTCAATAAAAGTATGCGTTTTAGCATCTGTCCAAATCAATTGATCATAGCCTTCTTGTTGAGCAGTTTTAGCTGGCAACAAAGAAGCGGCATAATTAGCTGCAGCCTTTGCAGCGCCAATTCCACCCTCAGCAGCTCTAGTATATTTTTCCTCTACCTTAACCTTAACAGTACCTGAATAATACTTTGAAGTTGGAGAGGTAATTACCATGAATTTATAATTAGAACTTGGCTTTACACCTAAGAAGCCATCACTTGCAATTAAAAATGGTCGTATGTACAAGGAATGTCCTTCAGTTTTAGGTACCCAATCTCTATCAATATTTATTAATTCTTTTATTCCATTCATGAATATATGCTCTGGCACCTCAGCCATACACATCCTTCTTGCCGAAGCATTCAGCCTTTTAAAATTCATTTCAGGACGAAATAATAATAGTTCTCCATTTTCAGACCTATATGCCTTCAAACCCTCAAAAATAGCTTGTCCATAGTGAAAAACACAAGCAGCAGGAGACATAGCTATCTCTTTAAAAGGTTGTATTTTAGGTCTAGACCATTTTCCATTTTCAAAATCAGCAACAAGCATATGATCTGAGAATTCCCTCCCAAATGTCAGATTATTAAAATCTGTTTGACTTAACCTTGATGATTCAACTTTTTCTATCTCAAATTCTAATTCTCCTACATCCATACTTTTCCTTATAAAATGATTTCAAATTTAATCATCCTTTTTTAATATTAAGTGAACATGATTCTTTAAAAATTGTCCTAAATTTGAATAAGAACAATCACAGGTTTTCATAATAATGACGAAGAAACCATCAAACTATATTACTTCCGAGGAAAATGCAAGAATTTTTGACAACCCTATTCTTGAATTTTTGAGCAAAACCCACATTTCAGTGCCATTAACAATATTCTTTTCCTCAGGTATAGCATTATCCATTTATGCATTATTAAGTTTGAATATTGATTTAAAGTTTGTTATTGGATATTTTCTATATGGCTTTATTATTTTCACCCTTGTAGAGTATTTGATGCATCGCTTCCTTTATCATTTGCCAGGTGTATACACAGAAGGAAAAATAGCCTATGCTTTGCATGGAATTCATCATAAATTTCCTAGAGATAAAAAGTTATTAGTCATGCCTCCAATATTAAGTGTTACCATATCAAGCATTATTTTAGGAATCAATTACTTAATATTTGATTTGAATGCATTTGCCTTTACTGGTGGATTCTTATTTGGTTATGCAGCTTATCTTGGAGTCCACTACATGGTACATGCTATAAAGCCTCCCAAAAACATATTTAAAACTTTATGGGTAAATCATAGTATTCATCACTATCAAGATGATGAAAAAGCCTTTGGTGTTTCTTCCCCACTCTGGGATTTAGTTTTTGGAACATTACCAAAAAAAAAGAATAGATAAACTTTTAATTAGCCTCTAAGTTTATCTAATAATTCATTTAGTTTTTTAGCTTCTTGCAAGCTAAGATTAGAGAATTTATTGAATAACAAATCATCCTTTTCATCTATTTCTTTTAGTAGCTCAAGACCTTTAGTAGTTATCTCTATATCCATTTGCCGCCTGTCATTAAAGTTAACTTTTCTTACTACCAAGTCTTTTAATATTAGCTTATCTACTAATCTAGAAACATTAGACATTTTATCTATCATCCTATCACAAATTGCATTAACAGTTAAGGCCTCTTTAGCACCTCTCAAAATTCTCAAAACATTGTATTGCTGAGACGATAGCCCATATGGTTTTAAATGATTTGCTATTAAATCACTAACCCATTTTCCTGTAAATAGCTGATTAATTGCTAGCTTTTGATATTCATTACCAAAATTATTCTGTTTGATTTCTTCTTCAATCTTCATGGTACAAATATATGTATACACATCTAATGTACACACATTACTTACATTTGAATTAAATTTTACTCTATAACCTCTACTCCTTTCCAAAAAGCCACCATACCTTTAATAGCATAAGCGGCCTCTTTGGGATCTGGGTAAAACCATGCTGAATCGGTATTTCTATCTTTACCTATTTCTAAGGTGTAATAAGAAGCTGTACCTTTCCAAGAACAAATAGTACGGGTTTCACTTTCTTTAAAATACTCTGTGTTGATGTCTTCCTTTGGAAAATAATGATTCCCTTCAATGAGTTCCGTATTCTCACTTTCTGCTACTACTACGCCTTTCCAAATTGCTTTCATTATTACTTTTTCAATAAGGTATTTAAATACCAATGTTTACAGTCTAAATAATTCTCTACAGTAAGGTAACCCAGCTCCTTAGTAATAAGTTCAATCTCCTCTTTTTCATATTTATTGGAAACTTCCATAAGAATTGGTTCTGCATACTTAAAACTGACTTTTAGATTTAGGGCTTCAATATTTACAGTTTGTGCTTCTTTGCTATACAAATAACTTTTTGTTGTTCCATTTATGGGATTATAAGTGGGATAATGACCAAACTTTGTAATATCAAAATCTGCTCTCATTTCAACATTAATTCGTCTTAGCAAATTCAAATTAAATGCCTTTGTTATGCCCTTGGAATCGTTATAAGCCTTTAAAATAATATGCGGATCTTTTTTTAAATCTACCCCTAGAAGTAAATAATCTCCTGAGGACATACTTTTATAAAGTTCATTTAAAAAGTGAGAAACTTCTGTCTTTTTAAAATTGCCAATATTACTTCCAAGAAATAAGATCAACTTCGGCTTCCCACTATCTTTTATTGTATTCAGTCCTTCAAAATAAGTGGCTTTCAATTTATTTAAAGGCAGGTCTGGCCATTTAGCTTTAAGGCTTGTTTCCAATTCCAATAAAACATCCTCTGAAATATCTATAGGAACATACTCAAAGTCCAATTGCTTCTTAATCATATGTTCTAAAAGAAGTTTTGTCTTTAAACCATCTCCCGCTCCTAATTCAACAAGTTGAAAACTTTTATTAGTCTCCGTAATATACTGAACAATAGACTCGCTATTATTTGACAAAATTTCATATTCACAATTAGTAAGATAATACTCTTCCATTTCCATAATGGCTTGAAAAATTTTATCTCCTTCTTTATTATAAAAGTATTTAGATAGCAAGAACTTATTCTTTGCCATCAAACCCTTCCTAACATCTTCTAAAAATTCGTAATTCTTTAACTCCAAACTCATTAATCAATATCTTTTGCTAATCGAATTCCTGTAAACTGCCACCTATATTGAGGATGAAAAAAATTTCTGTACGTAATTCTAAAGTGCGACTTAGATGTCGCACAAGAACCTCCTCTTAAAACCATTTGGTTGATCATAAACTTTCCATTATACTCTCCCAAGGCGCCTTCTTCCTGTTTATATCTAGGGTAAGGTAAATAAGCACTATTAGTCCATTCCCAGGCAGTACCAAAGAAAGAATTATCTAGATTTTCTTGATATACATTAAATATTTTTGATTCACTAAAACATTGAGACTTAGTTAAACTGCCCAACTTACTTGCTGCAACTTCCCACTCAAATTCAGTCAGAAGTCTACAATTCTTCCATCTTGCAAAAGCTTCAGCCTCATAAAAACTTATATGACAAACGGGATCTAAATCATTTATTTTCTTGAAACCATTCATTTGGTAAATCCACCAATTTTCTTCTTTCTTTTGCCAATATAGCGGACAATTAACTTCATTCTTTTTCACCCACTCCCAGCCCTCAGACAGCCAAAGTTCGGGTCTTGAGTAAGCATCATCCTCCATAAAATCCTTGAACTCTTTATTATTAATTAATCTATTTCCGCATTTAAATCCCTCCACAAACTTCTTATGCTGCGATAGCTCGTTATCAAAAGAAAAAGTATTGGCATTGTGCCCTATATCATAAATCCCTTCATCAATAATTGTCCACTTTAATGGTATTTCTGCTGACTTCTTCTCTTCTTGATTTACATTATAAATAGGTTTTAGAGGGTTGGATGCTAAAATATATTTTGTGTCTGTTATTAGCAATTCTTGATGTTGTTCTTCGTGGTTGATTCCTAATTCTAAAAAGAAAATTGCTTCATCACTAATTAAATCCTCCAATTGATCAAAATATTGCACCACGGAAGAATCAACAGCACTCCTGTAGCTCAAAACCTCTTCAAGAGTAGGTCTGCTTATTGTTCCTCTTTTATTCCTTAGTATCCTGTCGCCTTGGCTTTCATAATAACTATTGAAGATAAAATTCAATTGTTGATCAAACAACTTATATCGCTTATCATATTTAGAAAGAATAAAATTTTCAAAAAACCAAGTAGTATGCCCCAAATGCCATTTAGGAGGACTTACTTCTTCACTTGGTTGCAATGAAAAGTCTTCAATAAGCAATGGTTCAACAATACTGAGCGTATTTTGTCTTATAGTTTGAAACCTATTTAACAAGGACTTTATTTTAGACAAATTGTTTTTATTTATATTATTTGAAAAAGATAGTAAAATTGAGAAGAAAGAATTGTCTTATAAAGGAGAAAAGCTATAATTTAACCTTATGTTAAAAAATGAACATATACTTGTTTTTCTTCAATTTGTATGCTTTTCTTTTTTATGGTACCTCAATGGATTTTATTCCCCCAACTATCTTTTACTTTTTATTCAGATAATTACTGTCATTCTAGGATTTTGGAGCCTATTTGAACTAAGCAAAGGAAAAATATCAATCTTTCCTTCTGTAAAGAATGGAGCCATATTAATAAAAAGTGGTCCTTTTAAACTTGTTAGACATCCCATATATAGTTGTATACTCATTTATTTTAGCTCTTTCCTATTGGAGGAAATAAGCATATTTGGTTTCATGTTCAACATTTTACTCTTTGTTGTAATAGTTTTAAAAATAAACCTAGAAGAGAGCTTATTAATAGCTCATTTTGAGAATTATACCAACTACCAAGAAAAAACCTTCAAACTTATTCCATACGTCTATTAAATGAAGTTCACCCTAGTTCTTAGAATTTTATATTACAGAATATACTTCAACAGTATTGGTAGAATTTTTCCAAAAAAATCAGCAAAGCAGCTTTTAGACCTTTTTAGTACACCAAGATCAAGGGTGATAAGAAAAATGGAAACGGAAATACTAGAGAAGGCTGAAGTTTTTGACTATAGTTTCAATCATAACGTAGTTAAACTATATCAATGGGGAAAAGGCGATAAATATGTCTTACTTTCTCATGGATGGGAAAGCAATGCAGGAAGCCTCGGTGCCTTTGTTAGTCCATTGGTGGAGAAAGGGTTTAAAGTCATCTCTTTTGACAATCCTGCTCATGGTTCAAGCGAAGGGAAAAAAGCTAATATGCTAATCTTTAAAGAATTAGTTCATAAAATAATTGAAGAGTTCGGTATGCCAGAAGTGACTATAGGGCACTCCTTAGGAGCAAACGTCTTGATCTTACTTTCTTATCAAAAGAATATTGAATTTAAAAAAACTGTTCTCATAAGTCCATTTAATCAAATGAATTCCATTTTTAGAGGCTTTCAAAGTATTGTAAAATTTCCTGATCGTTTATACAATGAGATGATTGAGCTTGCAGAAGAAAGGATAGATATACAATTAAGAGATTTGGAGTTTGGCAAATTGGGAAATCAAACCTCTTTAAATAAAATTCTACTTATGCATGACATTAGCGATAAAATCACTCCAGTTTCCCACGCAAAAAGCATGAACGAGCAATGGAAAAATTTAAAGTTTATTCCCATTGAAGGCAGTGGTCATTACAAAATACTTTGGAATAAAGAAGTCATTCAAAATGCAATTAACTTTTCCTTGGAATAACTGAAGCTTGTTTTCTTTAAGATTTAAAAAATGGCTTTCCATGCGTTAAAGAAATTAAGAGATACCTTAACTTTTCACTTCGATTTAATATTCTTATAAGAATATTCGCTACTTTTTGATTGTAAATCGCGGTTTGTAACTTCCTACTAACCCAAAGTCTTTTAGTAAATAAAGCATTCCAACCCCTCTTATAACCAATCTCCATCTCTTTTCTACTAATCTTTTTCTTCAAAAAATCATCCACAAATTGTGTTACTAAATGTGCTGCATTCATTGCCATGCTCATTCCATTACCAGATAGTGGAGTAATTAAGCCTGCAGCATCACCAAGCATTAAAACATGGTCCTCTATTTGAGTTTTCTTCTTGAAAGATATTTGAGATATAGTTAGTGGCTCATCATATAATTTCTCTGCAGAAATTAACTGTTGGAGGTGTTTGTTTTTTTTAAATAGTTCTCTTTCCATCTCCGCTATAGAATTATATTTTTTCAGGTTTTCCGCTAAGGTTAAATAACACATACAATATGCTTCATTCCCATCTACTTTGGAAACACCGCAATAGCCATTATGAAAAAGGTGCAATCCAATTACATTTTGGGGTAAGTCGGTTTTTATATGATACTTAACCCCAACAAAATTTTTAGTTGTTTTATCTGATGAAACAAACTCTCTATTAAGTTTAAGATCTAACTTACTCCTTTTCCCGAAGGAGCCTAAAACAACCTTTGAAGTTATCCTCTCTCCAGATCTTAGTGAAACTGTATGAGTTTCATTTTGAAAGGAAACGTTTTCAGCAATAGCATTTTGAAACAACTGAACTCCTAACAACTCTGCTTCTTTTGCTAGCATACTATCTAAAGTGTATCTACTAATTCCAAAGCCTCCTAATGGTAGTTTTGTTTTAAGTTCAGTACCATTTTCTGTAGAAAAATGAAGTTCATCAATAATTGGAAGCTTCAAATCAACTAGGTCAACTCCTAAATATTCTAAATACCCCCAAGACTCTAAGGAAATATACTCCCCACATACTTTATGAAAGGGGTACTCTTTCTTTTCTATAAGGGCAACTTTATACTTTTTTTTTGCCAACTCTATAGAAGCAGATAATCCTGCTAAGCCTCCTCCAATAATTGAAACATCAAACATCTTCTGTTAATTTATGGATAATAACTAAGTGCCTAAATGCCCATATCCAATTCACGGAATAATTCTCGAATTTTAGTCTTTCTAAGACCTCTACCCACTCGCTCTGCAAAAAGCCTCTTAAAACTGAAAGCTTTGCATCATGTCTAACGTAGTGAGATTTAGAAAACAGTTTTGTTAGAAGAGATATGCTATGGTAGGCAAATGGATGCCTATGTAAGTCATTTATGACAACACCAATTCTTGCGTCATCGTACATTTTCTGAATTAAGCTTTCAAGATCATGATCATAAAAATGATGGCAACAAAGTGCGTTAATTGCAATATCCACTTCTCCCTCAAATTTAAAATCTCTATAATCCGATTGATAGTACTCAATATTAAGTCCCTTAGATTCTGATTTAGAAAAACTAATTGCATCTTCTAAGAGATCAAAGCCAATCAGTCGAAATTTGTAATTATTCTTTTTTGCGAAAGTATCTATGCGCCTTAAAGTATCGCCACCACCACATGCGTAGTCAACTATGGTGTATTCTTTATTCTTATCCTTAACCAATTTTTTCAATCCAATCAATGTAGCTTGATGACCTCCTAACAAGCTATTAATAACCTCTAATTCTCTTAAGTTAAGAAATAAGTCTTCTTTTAAAATATTCGGTTGATCTAACAATTCCTCTTTCCGAGACCTATGTCTAAAATCAATCATTTTATTTGAAGTAAAGCAGACTCTAGAGTTAATCCGGGACCAAAGCCACATGCAAAAACCTTATCCATTTTTCTATTACCACTTTGATAAAGAATTTTGTGCAAAACGAAAAAAATAGTTGGTGCGGACATGTTTCCAAAGTTCTTTAGTACATCATAAGAATTAGACAAGCTCTCTTTTGAAATACTTAATTCAGACTCACAGCTTTCTAAAATTTTTCTACCACCTGGGTGAATTGCCCAATGCTTAATATCGCTAATTGAAAAATCTAAAGAATCTTTCATCTGCTTTATAATATGAGAAACTCCATTTTTTACTAATTCAGGCACATATGAACTTAATTTCATCAGAAATCCATCTGAATGAATATCCCAAGCCATATCTTTTCTTCCTTCCCAATATTGTAAGTTGAAAAAATTTAATAATTCAAGTTTAGAATTGATAGAGCCCGTTTTCTTTTCAATTAAAGCAGCAGCAGCACCATCTGAAAAAAGAGAATTGGATAGCAGAAAGTCATCTTCTGTTCTATTTTGAAAATGAAGCGTACATAATTCTACAGCAACAATTAAAACCTTCGCTGAGGGATTTTTAGAACAAATAGCATCTGCCATTTTGAGAGCAGGAAAAGCTGCATAACACCCAATAAAGTTTACAGCATAAGTTTCACAATTGGGGGAGAAATTAAATTCATTTTTTAAAATCTGTTCAAGGCCCGGAGCAGACATTCCTGTGCAACTAACGGTAATAAGATGAGTAATATCTTTCTTATTTATTTTGGAGTTTTTCAAACAATTTCCAATTGCTTCATTCGAGAGTTTTGGTGCTTCTTCATTGTAGATTTTCAACCTATCCTCCACTTTAACTTTTGAACTACTTTTGAATAGTCTTCCATCTGATTCACTTTCAAAATCAGCTAAAACTGAATGTCTTTTCTCAATAAGAGTTTTCTGATATAGCACTTTTAACTTTCTAAGATACCTATCGTCTTCTTGATTCAATTTAGAATTCATCCAAATTGCTAAATCCTTTTGATAATAAGTATATTTAGGCAAAGAGTAGCCAATAGATGTAATTGCACTATAGGAGTTTTCCAATATTTATAGATTTGATGTATACATTAGTCAATTAAAAGAAAAAAATGTTCAACGCCCTAAAGTTATTAAGGATTCCCTTCTCTATTTTCCTAATGCCTATATTTTGGTTTTCGTTGATAAATATTAATCATTTTTCTAGTTCGGATGCTATCCATATTTTTATTATTCTGCATCTTTTTGTTTATCCAGCGAGCAATGGTTATAATAGCTACTTTGATAGAGATGAAGGAAGTATTGGAGGCTTAAAAAATCCACCTAAAGTGGACAATAATCTCTTTAAGTTAGTTGTCTTTTGGGATTTTCTTTCAATACTCTACTCTTTATATATTTCCTTAGACTTTGCTATTTCCATTCTAATCTACACGTTAATTTCTAAAGCATATAGCTATGATAAAATTAGACTAAAGAAATATCCTATTCTCAGCACTTTAGTTGTAACCTTATTTCAAGGTTCATTTATCTACTTCAGTATCCAATGGGCACTGACAAGTTCTATTGAATTCATCTTAGCCCCATTTAATCTTATCATGGGGGTAACTGCAACTCTTTTTTTAATAGGCTCTTACCCTCTCACCCAAATATATCAGCATGAAGAGGACAAAGGAAGAGGCGATATAACCATAAGTCTTAAGTTAGGTAAAATTGGCACCCTAGTCTTTTCTTCCTTCATATTTGGAATTGCAACGCTCCTGCTTGCATACTCCTTTTATTCACAAAACAAATTGGAAAATCTAATTATCTACCTTGCTTGCGGAACCCCAATTCTCCTTTACTTTGGTTTATGGTCAAAGAAAGTATTAAAAGATAATGAGGAGGCAAATTTTGAAAACACCATGAGAATGAATGCTATTTCTTCTTTATCTTTAAGTACTGCCTTTATTATTATGCTATTTTTTTAGTAAAAAATGAGATTCACTTTTGGTTCAATTTTTATTTTAATTTCTTTTTTCACCTTGAGTGCATTTTATACGGGCAATCCTATAAAGCTAAGCCCTTTATACGAAGAGTTAGAAGGTGATAATAAACCTGATTTAGCTTTATTTGAAAAAGCTTATTTAGGATACATAGATCTTAAGCTAAACGGACAATTAAACCCAAACAAAGAAATTCTCACCATCATAGATTTTAGAAGATCCTCTAATGAAAAAAGAATGTGGGTGATAGATTTAAAAACCAAAAAAATTCTCCACCATACTTATGTAGCTCATGGAGAAAATTCAGGCAAAGAATACGCTGTAAGCTTTTCCAATCAAGAAAACTCTCACAAAAGCAGTTTAGGTTTTTATTTAACAAAAGAAACTTATTATGGTAAAAATGGCCTATCCTTAAGATTAGAAGGACTTGAAAGAAAATTCAACTCTAATGCTAGAAAAAGGTATATCGTTTTACATGGAGCTGATTACGCCAATCCAAATTATATCAAAGAAAATGGTATACTTGGCAACAGTGAAGGCTGTCCTGCAATACCAATGGAAATTCATAAACCAATAATAGAGCTCACAAAAAATGGAACTTGTTTATTTATCTATTATCCAAACATTAACTACCTAGAAGAGTCTAATTATATGATGGGTATTTACTAACTATTTTTTATCGTTTGATGTACTTCTTCTAGAATTTTAAATGCACCTTCTGTGGTAGAAGACTCCGCATAAGTTCTTAATACAGGTTCAGTTCCAGAAGGTCTAATCATAACCCATTCATCATTTGAAAAGTAATACTTAAAGCCGTCTATAGTCTCTACGTTTTCTACCTTATAGCTGCCAAATTGTTTGTATTTATTGTCCGAACAATTTTGCATTATTCTCACTTTATCAGTCTCCTCCAAATGTAAATCTATCCTTTCAAATTTGAAAGCACCTACCATTTCATATACTTCATCAATCAATAGTTCAAGAGATTTACCTGACTTAACCATAAACTCCCAAATGGTAAGTCCCATCCAAATTCCATCTCTTTCAGGAATATGACCTTTTATCGCGATACCTCCTGATTCTTCACCACCTAATAATACATCTTCCTCCACCATATATCCTGCAATATGCTTGAACCCAATTTGAACTATTCTATAATCTAGTCCAAATGCTTCGCACATTTTCTTCACTTTAGGAGACACAGAAAAAGCCAAAACTACTTTACCTGTCATTTTCTTTTCCTCTACCAAGTATTTGATTAATAGAAGAATAATATGATGTGAGTCTACAAATTCTCCCTTACTATTATAAAGTCCAATTCTATCTGCATCTCCATCTACTGCTAATCCACAATCAATTTCTCCTTCAGATAAGCGAATAACATTTGAAAATTCTTCAAGATTTCTATGGATAGGTTCTGGAGCTCTTCCTTCAAAACCTGGATTGTGCTCTGCATGTAAAAAAGTAATATCGGGTAGCAATCTTCTCATTACCGACTGGCCAGCTCCAAACATAGCATCAAAAGCGAAATTCATTTTTGAATTCCTAATCGCCTCCATATCAAAGTTAGCTTCTACATGATCTAAATACATTTGCTCTAAATCAACATACTCTATGGTTCCTTTGGAAACTAAATCTTCAAATCGGATAGATTCTAAATCTGTAGTATTTGTATCCGGTATTAAATCTTCCACTTCCTGCACTTGAGCGGGTAGCAAAGGGCCTCCAAAATTCCCTTTTAATTTAAATCCGTTATAAGAAGGTGGATTATGAGAAGCTGTAATTACTACGCCTAATGATGCGTTTAATTTCAAGGCACCTAAAGAAATCATTGGCGTTGAGACAAAATCTTTAGCTAAAAACACTTTGACACCGTAATCCGCCATCACTTTAGATGTCGTTTCCGCAAACATTTCTCCCCCAAACCTACAATCATGACCAATAACTACAGAAGGCTCTTGAAAATTACTCTTTAACCAAATTGCTGTACCACTTGCTATTCTTGCGACATTTTCTACAGTATACTCTTTAGCAATTATTGCTCTCCAACCATCTGTTCCAAACTTAATTTTAGCCATTTTATCTTGTTTTGAAGGCGCCAAAATTAGCTATTTTAACGCATAATTCTTCTACGATTTAACTCTCTTCTATATTCGTTAGCAAATTGATTATGTTGACTTAATGATTTAGAAAAATTATGATAACCAGAAAAATCTGCTTTAGCACACATATATATATAGGAATGCTCAATAGGGTTTAAAACAGCTTCTAAGGAAGATCTTTCAGGTATATTTATTGGCCCAGGTGGTAAAGAGGCATACTTATAGGTATTGTAGGGAGAATCTAGAGTTTTATCTTCATTTAACACTCTTTGAATACTAAAGTCACCCATCGCAAAAATAAGAGTTGGATCTGATTGCAAGCGCATCCCTTTTCTTATACGATTTAGATAAAGACCTGCCACTTTAGGCCGTTCATCTGGGTGTGCTAATTGCTCTGCTTGCACTATAGATGCTAAAATACAGACTTCTGATTGTGTTAAATCCAAGGCATTTGCCTTTCTTTTTCTTTCCTCGTTCCAAAAGCCTTTATACTCCCTAGCCATTCTCCTCACAAATTCTTCTGCAGTAGTATTCCAGTAAAATTCATAGGTATTGGGAATAAACAGGCATGAAATAGAGTTTAAATCAAAGCCATATTTCTCAGCGAAATCTTTATTATTTAATAAGCTTATAAGACTAAGGGAGTCAAATTCTAAAACACTGCTAGCAACTGAAGCTAGATCTTCTTTAGTCCTAACAGAATTCAAAGTGAATTTTAATGGAACTTGTCTTCCTGATCTAAAGATATTGATCAGTTCATTATTACTCATGCCATTTTCGATTAAATATCTTCCTGCTTTAGGTGTTTTAAATGACTTCCTTTTAGCAACCCATAAAAATGATAAAGTATCTGTTATTATTCCCTGATTATATAAACTAAAGGTTAAGTCACTTAAATCTGTGGGAGAACTGAGGTAAAAGTATTTGTCTTCTTGATTTATCTCAACAGCACTTGAAAATATCTTTTGATAATAATTATAAACTATTAATAGACAGACAATAAAAAGTCCTCCAAAAAGTAATGCTCCAATTTTAAATTTCGACTTAGCCATGAGAGGTCAAAATTAACAAAGCGAAAAGTTTTAATACATATTAAAAAAAAGCATCTAGTTTTGCAATTGCAATATGAGAATTGATATCATAACAGTTTTACCTGAACTACTAACTGGCCCCTTTTCGGCATCTATTTTAAAAAGAGCCCAAGAAAAGGGTTTAGCTCAGATTGAAGTGCACAACTTAAGGGATTATAGCATTCAAAAGCAGAAATCTGTAGATGATTATGCTTTCGGAGGTGGTGCAGGCATGGTAATGTCAATAGAACCAATAGATAGATGTATTTCTAGCCTTAAAGAGAAATTCACCTATGAGGAGGTTATATACATGTCGCCAGATGGAGAATTATTAACCCAATCACTTTCCAATCAATTATCAATTAAAAAAAACCTCATTATTCTTGCAGGACATTATAAGGGGGTAGATGAAAGGGTTAGGCAACATTTAATTACCAAAGAAATTTCTATTGGTGATTATGTGCTTTCTGGAGGAGAATTAGCGGCAGCAGTGCTAACAGACTCAATAGTCAGATTAATCCCAGGAGTTTTGAATGATGAAACGTCTGCCCTTTCCGACTCATTTCAAGACGACCTTATTGCCCCACCAGTATACACAAGACCTGCAAATTATAAAGGCATGGAAGTGCCTCCAATATTGGTTTCAGGAAATTTAAAAGAAATTGAGAAATGGCGACATGAAAAAAGCGTTGAACGTACTAAAGAAAGACGCCCAGACTTATATAAAAAAAATTACGAGAATTAATTATCACTTAAAATAAAAACATACTTTTGCCTTCCGATTTTTTAAGGAGAAAAACTAAAGCTATGGACGCTATAAAATTTGTAGAGCAAGATTTCAACGAAACGAAGGAACTTCCAAACTTCTCAGCAGGAGATACAGTTTCGGTAAGCTACAAGATCAAGGAAGGTAATAAAGAAAGGATTCAGGTATTTCAAGGCACTGTTATCCAAAGAAGAGGAAATGGTGTTAACGAAACTTTCACAGTAAGAAAAGTTTCTGGTGGAATGGGTGTTGAAAGAGTGTTCCCTTTGCATTCTCCTTCAATTGATAGTATAAAAGTAAACAAAGAAGGTTCTGTTAGAAGAGCTAGAATTTTTTACTTAAGAGATAGAACAGGAAAATCTGCTAGAATTAAAGAAAAGATTGTAGTTAAAAAATAAAAGTTAAACTATCGATAAAAAAAGAGGAGCAAATTGCTCCTCTTTTTTTTGTTTAATTTTTTAATCTCCTAAGCTCTTTTTCTTTTTTCCTCGTTAAAGTCTGAGCTCTCTCTACTCTCTACAGAAACTGCCTCAACAATTCCCATATCCTCTTTATGTTTTTCTACAGGACTTCCAAAAAGAACTCTAAATCCTTCTTTAATAGATTTAGATTTTAATAAGTCTTTAACTACTTCCATCCACTCATGAAAAACTAAGTAAACCGGATTGTATGAATTTACCGGCTTTGTTATACCATATTTAGCAGGTTCATCTTCTTCTTGAAATGTTCCAAACATTCTATCCCATATAATAAAGGTTGAACCATAATTCTTATCTATATATCTTTCATTTACAGAATGGTGCACTCTATGATGAGATGGAGTTGTAAATATATACTCGATAGGTCTAGGAAGTTTTCTAATTAACTCTGTGTGAATCCAAAACTGATACAATACTTCAATTTGATGCACGATGAAGAAAACCAATGGATTAAAACCCATCAGTATAACCGGTAAAAAGAATATAATTTTTAAGTTTTGTGTCCAAGATAACCGAAATGAAACAGAAAGGTTGTAATGTTCTGATGAGTGGTGAACGACATGCGTAGACCACCAGAACCTTTGTTCATGAGCAATCCTATGAGCCCAATACCTGCAAAAATCAAGTACTATTAAACAAAGTACATAAGACCACCAAGTTGGTGGAATTCTTAAAGGTGCCAAATTGAAAAAGAATAGGAAGACGGCAAACATTCCCAATTTCATAAACCCATTCAGAATAACATTCACTAAACCAATTGATAGAGAAGCAAGAAAATCCTTTCCTGTATATAAAGTTTTATTCTGATATCTACCGACTAAAAACTCAATTAGAACAAAAGCAAACATTATAGGAGCAGCAATCCATATAACAGTTGTAAAATCTAGACTAGAAATATCCTCTAGAGTAAGTTTTTCTTGTGGCATAAATGATGAAAATATATAAGTGTGCAAAAGTAAGGCTTCTGTAGACTTTAATAAAGGGATATATCAATTCTCTTATGATTATGAGAAATTAACATCCTAAAAATGTATTAAATGCTAATTTTACTGTAAATCAAAAATAAAATGAGAAGAATCGCTATCCTTTTTCTTTTGCTAATAAACCTACCTATCTATGGCCAGAATGCTGACAAAGAAAAAATAGAATGGTTGAGTTTTTCAGAAGCAATTGAAAGAAACAAAAAAGAACCAAGAAAGATAATTATTGACATTTATACCTCTTGGTGCGGCTGGTGTAAAAAAATGGATGCAACTACTTTTCAAAACCCTGCGATAGTTAAATATTTAAATGAAAAATATTATGCCGTAAAACTTAATGCAGAACAGAAAGACTCTGTTCTAATAAATAATCATTGGTTTATTAATCAAAATCCAGAAGCAAGAAGAAACCCCCATGATCTTGCCATAAGTTTAACAGAAGGTAAGCTTTCATACCCTTCTACTGTTTTTATGGATGAGAATATAAATATGATACATCCACCAATTGCGGGCTTTCTTGATGCAAAAACGATAGAGCCTATTTTGTATTTTTTTGGAGATAATATCTACAATAAGGAAAACGCGAGCTGGGAAGAATTCAAAGAGTCATTTCAGGGACAAGCAGATAAGTTTTAGCAGTATCGTAAGGTTAAATGAATCTTATTTTTTTATTGAATACCAAAGATTTACATTATTTATGCCTTATTTTGTTTTGTACTAATTATTATTATCATGAACATTTACGTAGGCAACATTCCTTATAAGTCATCAGAAGATGATTTAGGAAATCTTTTCGCTGAGTTTGGAGATGTAAACTCAGTAAAAATTATTCAAGACAAATTTACTGGAAGATCAAAAGGTTTTGGTTTTGTAGAGATGAGCGACGAAACAGGACAAGCAGCAATCGATGCTTTAGATGGTTTTGAGCATATGGGGAGAAACCTAAGAGTAAGTAAAGCTAATCCTAGAGAAGAAAAAGAATAAATTTTGAATTACCTTCTAAAACCTCGGTACCTCCGAGGTTTTTTTATACCTTATTTTTAAAAAAGGTTATAATATCAGAGCCATAGCCCAATAGAACTCTCTCTTTAAAAAGAGCCGGAAAGGCAAAGACATTTAAAGGTGGGTCAATATCCTCAAGATCCACATTACTAATCTGAACCTCCATTTCATTTGAAACAATAAAATCAACTACATCCTGACATTCAGTACAGTTCTCAGCAATAAACAATTGATACTTCATCTTAATCTATCAAAATCACGAATTAAAAACTTCTTTCGCTCCATGTAGAGTAAATCATGGTCTTTTAAATCATTCAAAACTGTTGTTACAGTTTGCCTACTTGTAGCAGTTAAGTTTGCAATATCTTGATGCGTAAAATCATGCTTAACTAAAATTTCATCTCCTATTCTCTTCCCATAATTTTGGCACATTTCTTTAATAAACTCAACAATTCTTTGCCGCGCATCTTTGAATATAAGAGATTCCAGCCTTCTTTCGATCCTTCTTAATTTTTCGCCTATATTTCTGGTTAACTCTAGACCTAAATTCGGATTTTTATTAATCATCCCTTTAAACTCCTCGACGTTAATAGTGCACATCCTAGTTTCATCATCCAAAGCAATAGCAAAGTCTTTTCTTGTTTCTTCCCCTATTACTCCCATTTCACCAAAAACCTCTCCCGGATACAATATTGTTTTTATTATCTCTTTCCCTTCATCGGAATAACTTCCAATCTTTATTCTTCCCTTTTTCAAAAAGAAAACTACCTTACTGGGCTCATTTGGGAAATATATATATTGATTTTTTTCGGCAGACTTTAAATGAGTTTTCTTGTCCAACTCTAGCATTTCTGATTCAGATAAATTCTTCAATAAATTTATCCTTTCTAGATTCCACAATTTTGATTCTTGAGCTGTCATCTTTTGTAACTCTCTAAATTATAGATTTAGGCGATATTAAATCTTCTTTTGTATGCTTTTAAAGTATTCATCAACAGAGAAGCGATAGTCATTGGACCTACACCACCGGGAACAGGACTTATATAGGAGCATTTAGCCGAAACATTATCAAAGTCAACATCTCCCATTAACCTGAAGCCGCTTTTTCTTGAGGTATCTTCTACTCTAGTTGTCCCGACATCTATAACAACAGCATTTTCTTTTACCATATCTGCCTTAAGAAAATGAGGTCTGCCAATTGCTGCTATAATAATATCTGCCGAAAGGCAAATCTCTTTCAAGTTCTTTGTTTTACTATGTGTAATGGTAACCGTTGCATTACCGGGATTTGAATTTCTACTTAGTAAAATACTCATAGGTGTACCCACAATAGCACTTCTACCAATAACTACACAATGCTTTCCAGAAGTTTCAATCTCGTACCTTTTTAACAATTGCATAATTCCATTAGGTGTAGCTGAAATAAAGCTAGGCAGTCCAAGTGACATTCTACCTACGTTCTCTGGATGAAAACCATCTACATCTTTTAATGGATCAATGGCTAAAGTAATATTACGATCATTTATATGTTTTGGAAGAGGTAATTGAACAATAAACCCATCTATAGAGTTATCCTTATTTAATTCTTCTACTTTCTCTAAAAGCTCTAACTCTGAAATAGAATCATCAAAACGAATCAAGGTAGATTCAAATCCAATTTTTTGACAAGCTTTGACCTTAGCATTCACATAAGTAACACTACCTCCATCGTTGCCAACTAAAACCGCAGCTAGATGTGGTGGTCTTCTTCCATTATTCTTTAATGAATCTACCTCCTGCTTTAGTTCTTCCTTTATATCAGCAGCAGTCTGTTTTCCGTCGATTAAAACCATGCTTATCTCATCCCTCCGGGCATTTTTGGCATATTCTGCATCATCTTTGCCATATTTTTCTTATTACCCATCATCTTCATCATTTTACTTGTTTCAGAAAACTGCTTAATCAGCTTGTTAATTTCTTGCACAGAAGTTCCACTACCACTAGCAATTCGTTTTCTTCTACTTCCATTTATTAAAGAAGGGTTAGATCTTTCTTCTGGAGTCATAGAATAGATTATCGCCTCCACATGCTTAAATGCGTCATCGTCAATATCTACATCTTTTATTGCCTTCCCAATACCAGGAATCATCCCCATTAAATCCTTGACATTCCCCATTTTCTTGATTTGCTTAATCTGATCTAAGAAGTCATTAAAATCAAATTGGTTTTTAGCAATTCTTTTTTGAAGTCTTCTAGCTTTTTCTTCATCAAATTGTTCTTGCGCTCTTTCAACAAGAGAAACAACATCACCCATTCCAAGAATCCTGTCGGCCATTCTTTTAGGATAGAAATAATCCAAGGCCTCCATTTTTTCTCCTGTACCAATAAATTTAATTGGTTTGTTAACCACCGATCTTATCGATAAAGCTGCACCACCTCTTGTATCTCCATCTAACTTAGTTAATACAACACCATCAAAGTCAATTCTATCATTAAAGGCCTTTGCGGTATTAACAGCATCTTGACCAGTCATAGAGTCAACAACAAAAAGAACTTCCTGCGGATGGATAGCACTTTTTACTGCACTTATTTCATCCATCATCTTTTCATCAACTGCCAATCTACCTGCTGTATCCACTATAACAACGTCATGCCCTTTACTTTTAGCTTCGTTAATTGCCTTTTTAGCAATATCAACAGGGTTCTTATTCTCTTTATCAGAATATACTTGAACACCAATCTGCTCTCCTAAAACATGCAATTGATCTATGGCAGCAGGACGATAAACATCACCCGCTACCAGTAATGGATTTTTGCTCTTCTTAGACTTTAATAAATTAGCAAGTTTAGCTGAGAAAGTAGTTTTACCAGACCCCTGAAGTCCTGCTATCAGAATAACTGCAGGACTACCTTTCAGATTTATTTCTTCTTGCTCCTCACCCATTAGCTTAGCTAATTCATCGTGAGTAATTTTCGTAAATAATTGACCAGGTGAGATGGAAGTTAAAACATCTTGACCTAAAGCCTTTTCTTTAACAGAATCAGAAAAGCTCTTGGCAATTTTATAGTTAACATCTGCATCTAATAATGCTCTTCTAATTTCTTTCGTAGTCTCCGCTACGTTAACTTCAGAAATCTGACCTTGTCCTTTAAGAACCTTTAGGGCTCTATCTAATTTGTCTTGTAAACTATCAAACATAATCTCTAGGGAATTTAATCACAAAATTAAGAAAAGGGAATCCCCTTACATAATTGAATTTCAACGAATTTAAAACTAAAACACTACATAACCTTAGGCACACTAATACCAAGAAGGTTCATACAATTCTTAATCGTCTCTGCGGTTTTAAAACAAATACTTAATCTACTATTTTTAATTTCAATATTCTCTTCTTTCACAATAGAGGGAATATTTTGATAATAGGAATTAAATAATTTAACTAAGTCATAACTGTAATTGGCAATTAAGGCCGGGCTTTTGCTTTCCGCCGATTCTTTCAAGACTTCAGGAAATTCATGCAAATATTGAATTATGTCAAAATCCTCTTTTATTAAATTCTCTGAAAGTTCTAACTTCTCTGTTAATTTAAAATCTACTTTTCTCAAAATAGATTTAATTCTGGCATGTGTATATTGAATGAAAGGCCCGGTATTCCCATTAAAATCTACAGACTCCTTTGGATCAAAAAGCATCCTTTTCTTTGGATCTACTTTTAAAATAAAGTATTTTAATGCAGCTAGTCCAATATTCCAAAAATGTATATCCTTTTCATCTTCTGAAAGCTCACTTAGTTTTCCTAATTCTATAGAGATTTGCTCGGCAGTATCTCTCATTTCCTTCATTAGATCATCTGCATCAACCACTGTACCTTCCCTAGATTTCATCTTACCACTAGGTAAATCAACCATGCCATAAGAAAGGTGCTCTATTCCCTTAGCCCAATCATAGCCCATTTTTTGAAGCACCAATGACAAAACTTTAAAGTGATAGTCTTGCTCATTACCAACTACATAATAATACTTTTCACAATGAAACTCCTCCTCTCTTATTATTGCTGTACCAATATCCTGTGTTATATATACGGAAGTTCCATCAGACCTTAGGAGTAATTTACTATCTAGACCTTCAGCCTCTAAATCTATCCATATGGAGCCATCTTCTTTTCTGCTAAAAGCAAGATCCTTTTCGTGTTGCAGTACTTTATCTTTACCTATCAAATAAGTATCTGATTCATAATATAACTTATCGAAGCTTACCCCCATATTTCTGTAAGTAACATCAAAGCCGTCATATACCCATTGGTTCATTTTCTTCCACAAGGCATTTACTTCTGTATCTCCATCCTCCCATTTACGAAGCATTTCTTGAGCTTCCTTAATTATAGGTGCTTCCTTCTTTGCTTCTTCTTCTGTTAAGCCTTTTCCTATTAATTCCTTTTGTTGCCTCTTATACTCCTTATCAAATTCAACATAATACTTTCCAACTAACTTATCCCCTTTCAAACCACTTGAATCGGGAGTTTCTTCATTCCCAAATTTCAGCCAAGCAAGCATAGACTTGCAAATATGAATTCCACGATCATTTATTATTTGCACTTTAACAACCTCTTTACCTGCTGCCTTTAAAATTCTTGAAACAGAATCTCCTAAAAAATTATTTCTTAAATGTCCTAAGTGTAAAGGTTTATTGGTATTAGGAGAAGAATATTCTACCATAACTCTTCCTTGAGAATTTGGTGCTTCAAATCCAAAAAATTGGTTGCTAATAATTTCTTCAAAAAATTGTTTCCAATAAGATTTACTTATCGAAATATTTAAGAAACCCTTAATAACATTAAAATCGTCAACTAAGTCAGACTTCTCTTTCAGAGCTTCTCCAATAATTTTCGCCGTTTCTTCAGGCGATTTTTTACTAATTCTCAACAATGGAAAAACAACCAAGGTAACCTCCCCAACAAATTCCTTTTTTGTTTTTTGAAGTTGAATTAACTTTTCCTCAATACTTTGACCAAATAAATCGTTTATAAGAGAATTTAATTCTAGACCTAGTTCTTTGAATAATGGATTCATTTAGACTGTTTGGGTTTTAAATAATGGAAAAATATTTTCTAATATTTCAAAGGCTGTGTCGGCCATTTTATTTTGTTTGTTGTCAAGCGTTGGATTTATTTCTACCATTTCAAAACAGATTACTTTCTCAGATTGCAAAAGTTCTTTGATAATATCCTCAGCCTCCCCAGGTGTGAAGCCGTTTGGAACTGGTGTCCCCGTGCCGTATGAAACTAAATTGCAATCCATACTATCTACATCAAAAGATATATATAGTATATCGCAATTAGACAATAAATCTAAAGTCTCTACTACGGAACTTTTAATACCCTTTTCTCTACATTCTTCAACAGTAAAATTTTTTATTCCTAATCTCTTTCTTAGTTTATCTTCAGGCTGTTCTGTATCTCTAACCCCAAAAAAAACAAGATCTTCTGGCAATATTTTTGGAGTAATTCCTTCAAGATTTTTTAAATTTTCCCAAGTTTGTTTAGTTTTTTCATCAACCTCCTTTATTTTATTGGGAATATTATCCTCATTTAAGGCAGTCGCTAAGGGCATGCCATGAACATTTCCCGTGGGAGAAGTGTAAGGAGAATGAAGGTCTCCATGTGCATCTATCCAAACTACTCCTAGTTTTTTGTTCGGCAAAGCTCCCCTTATTCCAGCAATAGTTCCTCCTGCGGAAGAATGATCGGAAGCCAAGACAAGAGGAAATTTATTTTCCTTTAGAGTTAATTTTACTTGATTAGAAATGTTTTGATATACTTTCTGGATTCCGTCAATTCTAATGGCTTCAGGAGTTAAATTCTTTTCAAGTAATAGTTCATTATAGGTTTCAATTGCATGCGTCGGGTTTTCTTTAAAAAAACTACTTCCAGCATTCAATGCTGAAATTTTTAAAGCACTTATCCCTAAACTAGCCCCCCTGGTTCCAGCCCCTAATTCAGAATTGTTCTCTATGATATAAATTTCCTTTTCCATAAGTAAAAATGAAGTAACAAATTTAATGAATGCTAATTAGTGAGACTAGAATATAGTGTCATTTAAAATCCAAAAATCAATGTATAATTAATAACATAAACTATTCGAATGGAATTTTTAATATACTTTCGAAAATGCGCTATTTATAAGCTGTAAATGTTTTTTGTTCGATTCCAATTTAAACCACAAAATGGACAATTAATCTATTTTTATTCTATTCTTATCGAAAGGAAATATCGATTAATCGATATTTATTAATTAGTTATATATTTGCTTATAACCAATTATTAAGAACTTTCTATTTCAGTTCTATCCAGAATTTAATTCTAATGCTTCGAAAAAGTACTAGTTGTCTTTTGTATTTCAGTATAGCTTTCACTCTGCTGTTCTTGCAAGCATGTGATAAAGGAATTTTTGAAAGCGGTATTGAAGAAGGCATGATTGAATATTCCATCAGTTATCCAAGTATCCCTTCTGATAATTACATGCAAGACTTCTTACCACAAAAAGCAGAAACCTACTTTTGCAATGGAGAATTTAGAACCGATATTATTGCGGCAATGGGTTTGTTTAAAAGTTCAATCATAAATAGCAAAGACAAAGAAGGCCTTACGCACTCTATCAAAGTTTTGAATAAAAAACTTGCAAGCGAATTAAATGAAAAAGATATTCTGTTATTTAACCCAGAGTTTAAAGATATTACCATAAAAAAAAGTGATAAAAGAAAGACAATTGCTGAATATGATTGCAAAGCAATGGATGTTACAGTAAATGGAGACAGCAGTTGGTCATTTACCTTATATTATACAGATGAAATACATATTAAAGATGCCAATAAAATGAGTCCATTTAAAGCTTTGGACGGTGTTTTGATGGAATATGATGTTCTAAGTAGAGATATACACATGAAGTTTAGTGCCGTTAAGGTTATAAAAAAGAAAATTAATAGAGAAGATATCTTATTGTCAGATGATTATAAAATGATTACCCCTTTAGAGCTAAAAAAGGAAATGGATGGTATCTTTAATCAATTGAAATAAGTAACTATAGTTTGATGAAAAAAGAAAATATGAAGAGTTTTATTGTATTAGCTTGTTTATTGATAAGTTTTACCCTCTATTCTCAAGAAGAGGAAAAGGAAGAATTTGAAGGTAGAATAGAATATGAGCTTTTTTATGAAAATGTATCCGAAGAAGTAGCAAAATATTCTTCTTTTCTTCCTAAATCAATGACCATAGAGGTAGAAGGAACATTTTCGAGAATAATAATGGGAAATCAAGAAGTAATGAATAATGTTGTAATTACAGACAGTGAATCAAATACAACACTTACTTTATCGGAGCAAATGGGAAAAAAAATTGCTCTCATAGACAAGAAGGAAAAATCCGAGGCAAAAGAGCTTAAAATAACCTATTTTGATGAGAGTAAAGAAATTGCAGGCTACAAATGCTTTAAGGCTACTACGGTAGTTGAAGGCAGTAATGTTACCTACTATTATACAGAAGAACTTCCTTCAATTAAAACTAACTATGTTAGTAATTTGAAGGGATACCCGATGGAAATAACTATTGAAACATCAAAGTTCACAACAATACAAAGAGTAAAGTCGATTAGCTTTGAAGATGTAGAAGAAATTAGCTTAGATATTCCTGAAGGTTACAATCCTATAACACCTCAACAAATGAATAAAAGCCTTAATGGAAATTTTTAATAACAGAATTAGATAAGTATCTTTTAGTTAACTATTAAGGTATGTAAAAAACCCTTGTTAATAACTATTGACAAGCCTTTTTTAGTCTCATAAAATCGGCTTTATTTTTGCCTAAAAGTCGAAGCTAAAGAAAAGCATGGCGCAAAACAGTTTTAAGTCTGAAAAAGAGGAAGTTTCTGAAAAGAAAGTAAAAAGTAAAAAGAAGGGTTCCGCTAAGAGCTCTAAAGGATTCCGCCTATCTTTTAATGGAATAAAGTTATTCTTCCAAAAAGAAAAGAATAGACAAATAATTGGTTTATTGCTATTGGTGGTATCCGCTTATTTACTTATTGCATTTGTTAGTTTTTTATTTACTTGGAAAATAGATCAGAGCAAGGTTGAAATCCCATTTTGGACCTATTTATTTGACTCCTCTATTCTTGTAGACAATTGGCTTGGTAAGCTTGGAGCAGCTACTTCTCATTTGTTTATATATAGATGGTTTGGTATTTCTTCTTTTCTATTTGTTGGTTTATCATTCATTTCAGGCTTCTACGTTCTTTTTCAGATTCAATTACTCCCTTTAAAGAAAACATTTAAAATTTCTTTATTCAGTCTTTTTTGGCTTTCTATATTTTTTGGCTATTTCTTCAATGATAAGCTATTTTATTTGGGAGGTGGAATCGGATTTCAAATAAACGAATACTTAATTAGCATTTTTGGCAAGGCCGGCCAAGGTATACTTCTATTTTTTACTCTCATTATTTTTTCCATCATCACTTTTGATATAGGGAAGAAACTTCAAAGCTGGTTAAACAATCAACTTAAAGCAGCTGAGGAAGATATGGTAATCCCAATAGGTAGTGAGAATAAAGAATCATTCGAAGAAGCTCCTCCACTTGATTCTTATCCTATTGAACAAAATAATCCTGAAGAAGAATCAGATAATTCTATTGACTTCTCTATTTCAGATGAAACTATTGATGATAAGGTGAGTGACGATTCGGTTAAAGACGATTCAATAAACTTAGACCCAAGTGCTACAAAAGGAATAGAAGAAACTAGTGAAGCTGAAGAGACGATAGGTTTAGAAATTGAAGAGCCAGTCGAAAATGAAACAACCTTAAGTGATAAAGAGGTTAATAAAGCTGTTGAAGATTTTGGTGAATACGATCCAACTTTAGACCTTTCTGATTATAGAAAACCAGGCATCGACCTTTTAGTAGATCATGGTGATGGTCAAATAAAAGTTAACAAAGATGAGTTAGAAGCAAATAAAGATAGAATTGTTACAACGCTTGAGAATTACAATATAAAAATTCAAACGATAAAAGCTACTATTGGTCCTACAGTAACTCTTTATGAAATTGTACCTGCACCTGGTGTAAGAATTTCCAAAATAAAAAATCTAGAAGATGATATTGCGTTAAGCTTAGCAGCACTAGGAATTAGAATTATTGCTCCTATACCTGGAAAAGGAACTATTGGTATTGAGGTTCCTAATCAAAATCCGGATATAGTTTCTATGAGAACTGTTATAGCCTCTGAGAAATTTCAAAATGCTAAGTTTGATTTACCTGTTGTTTTAGGAAAAACCATTTCTAACGAAACCTTTGTTTTTGATTTAGCTAAAATGCCACATCTACTTATGGCTGGAGCAACAGGACAGGGTAAATCTGTAGGCCTTAATGCAATTTTAACTTCCTTACTTTATAAAAAACACCCATCTCAATTAAAGTTTGTTCTTGTTGATCCTAAAAAAGTTGAACTCACTTTATTTAACAAGATCGAAAGACATTTCTTGGCTAAACTGCCGGATACAGAAGATGCAATTATTACAGACAATCAGAAGGTAATACATACTTTAAATTCATTATGTATCGAAATGGACGATAGGTATGAACTTTTAAAAACTGCTTTTGTGAGAAACATAAAAGAGTACAATGCTAAGTTTATAGCTAGAAAATTAAATCCAGAAAATGGGCATAAATACCTTCCTTACATTGTTTTAGTTATTGATGAGTTTGCAGACTTAATAATGACTGCCGGCAAAGAAGTAGAAACTCCAATTGCAAGACTTGCACAGCTTGCAAGAGCTATAGGAATACATTTAATCATTGCCACTCAAAGACCTTCAACAAATATTATAACTGGTTCTATAAAAGCAAATTTCCCTGCAAGAATAGCTTTTAGAGTTACTTCCGGTATTGACTCTAGGACTATATTAGATTCTGGAGGTGCTGAACAATTAATAGGAAGAGGAGATATGTTGTTATCGACTGGAAGTAATTTAATACGTTTGCAATGTGCTTTCGTAGATACCCCTGAGGTTGAAGAACTGACAGAATTTATTGGCTCGCAAAGAGGTTACCCAGATGCATTTATGCTTCCTGAGTATGTAGATGAAAATAGTCAAGCTGCAGGTGAAGTAGATTTAGCCGATCGAGATGCTCTCTTTGAAGATGCTGCAAGAATTGTAGTGCAACATCAACAAGGGTCAGCCTCTCTTTTGCAAAGAAGATTAAAACTTGGATACAATAGAGCAGGTAGGATTGTAGACCAATTAGAAGCTGCCGGAATTATCGGGCCTTTTGAAGGAAGCAAGGCTAGACAAGTACTCATAGTTGATGAAATGAGTTTGGAACAATTATTGAATAACGTAGATCAAAACAATTAAGATGAGATATTTAACAACCATTATATTATTCACTTTCCTTTCAAAAATCGGAATTGCTCAAGATGCAAAAGCTAAAAGTATTTTAGATGAACTAAGCCAGAAAACAAAGACTTATTCAAGTATGTCTGCAGATTTCGAATACAAAATGGTTAACAAAACCGAAAGTATTGATGAAAGTCAAAATGGTAGTTTAAAATCAAAAGGAAATAAATACCACCTAATCATTGCAGGGCAAAAAGTAATTTCTAACGGAAAGTTAGTTTGGACCGTGTTAGAAGATGCTGAAGAAATCCAAATTAATGTTGTACCTGATGAAGAATCTGAAGATTTTGTCAGTCCAAATAAAATACTAACTCTTTGGGAAAGTGGGTTCAAATACAAGTACGATCAACAAACTACACTTAACGGTAAAACCGTTGATGTCATCAATTTATACCCAGATAAAGTAGATGAACAAAGCTTTCATACAATCAAGCTTTTTGTTGATAAGACTAAAAAGGAAGTCGTTAAAATAGAAATTAAAGGAAAGGATGGCACTGATTACACATACCTAATAAAAAACTTCAAGACCAATGAACCTCTATCGGATGAAATATTCGAAGTAAAACCATCTAAATACCCTGATTTTGAAGTAATAGATTTAAGATAAAGATTAAAGCAGAGCAAATGCCCCTGCTTCAATCTCAACTAAATCAACCTTTTCCAATAAATCTGTATCTATTGTCGATTTTCCAATCTTGAATGTAATTGGATACGCTACTCCTTTGCTATCATAATAATAGCCTTCTAGTAATTGAGCATCTTTTCTTTTGAAATTGAATTTCACTTCTCCTTCATTCCAATATGGATTGTCAGCAGAAACTACAACTCCTATAAAGTCATGCGAGCTAGTTTCATTCTTGATTATAGCAATAACATATCTTTTATCTGCAGAGCGATAAACTCCTTCTATAGAGTCTGGGTTACCATCATGAAGATATTTTCCAAATTGGTTATAATCAAGCTCTATTTCATTCTTTTTAAGTGGGATTGCATTTTTACTTCCTTTAGCAGAAACAAATGCGCTGTTTAGTATTACTGCTCCCAATAGTAATGCTATTAATTTTAATTTTCTCATGGCTAATAGTTTTAATTATGATACAAATATATCTAGCATAAGGTATCTTGCATAACATAGTAGTATAAGCGGATAATATTTTTATCTAATATATTCATTACCAATAGTTTGTATTTAAAGAATTATGATTTAACTAGGATGAATGGTAAGGAAGTATGTATTCTAATTACTGCCTTTGCATTTCATCTAATAATGTGACGAATGACTTAAGAAAAAGTTACAGATTAGCTAATAAACCCTCTCTTTCAGGTAGTTACGGTACTTATACACAAAAATGCTATAATTTTCATAACCGCTTTCTATGCCTGTTTTGAAAAACTCGAACTTCCTACCTAAGATTTCATCTTGATAGCCTAAAAACATGAGTTGAAAATTAAGACCATACTCATTCATTAAACCTAAATAATAGCTTCCTACTTCAAAACCTAAAGTTGAAAATTTCGAGGGCAAGGAACCAAACTTCTTGTAGTACTTCTTTTCAAAATCAATCCATTGCTTATTCTTAATATCAACAAAATCAGTACTTACTAAATGCACTTGCATCTTATGGAGGTAAGCAACTTCAATATTTTTATAGGTATCCCAATCAGACAAGCCAATTACTCTAAAATGATGCTGCTTTAAAGAATTAAGCTTAGTTAACAAATCAGTAACAAAGGCTTGATCTTCTGATGGCACGACTAAAATATTGAGCTTTGAGGTATCAGGATCTAAGAATAGTTTAATGTTTGCTTGATTATCCTCTTTCCATACTATTTCTTTAATAGCAGAGGCAGCTATGCTGTCATTTTGCCTACTCTTCAACCTATTACGATAAGATTTCAAAACTAATTCTGCATCACTTCTTTCTTGAATATGATCCGGATAGATTAGTAAGAAATTTTGATTTTTATTGTAAGCAGAGTCTGCCAAATACTCTCCAATAAATCGCATTACTAATGAACTTGAGGTAGCTACCTTGCTAACATAAGGATTACCTAATAATATCTTATTACTTTGCTTTACAGGAGAGACTATGTTTAACTGATTTTGCTTGGCAAAATCTGCTGCGAGCATAAAAGACTCTAAAAAGAGTGGTCCAACAATTAAATCACTAGACTTCAACTCTTCCTTTCCTAAAAGCTGACTAACCTTAGATGTATCATTTTCTGTATCATAAACAGCTAGGTTTATATTCATTCCTTGCTTTTTCATAGTATCAGCTGCAAGTAAAAACCCTTGATAAAAATCAATTCCATATTGAGCTTTTTTGAAAAGCCTTTGATAAAGTTCTTTTGACCGATTGTAAGAGGTATCCTCAGCTAATTCAATTTCATTTGCATATAAGGGTAATAAAAGCGAAACATTATAAATGGCTTTCATTGCAGAGCTATCATATTGCAAAATAGGCTCGGTTGTATCTGTATATGTTTTTAGAATTGGAATGTTTATTAGTTGATTCACTCTTAGTCCTCCTGGAAGGTTGTTATTTACTTTCTTAATAGAGTCAATTTCTACTTCATACAACTTTGATAGAGAATAAAGGGTCTCCTTGGGTTGAACAAGGTGCGTTATATATGGACTTACTAAAGCTGGTTCTACATACTCTTCTGAATTTGGTTCAGATTTAATTTTAGCAACAGGAATACGGATTATCATCCCCTTTTTTAGTCCTTGAGCTACTTCGGCGTTCTCTTGAACAATATCATCTATTTCTACATGATATTCTTTTGCAATAGAATACAAAGTATTTTTTTTCTGAACTTCATGTAACAAGTAATTCCCATCTATATCTGGACTCTGCTCTAGGTCCTTTCTTTTTACAGACTTAACAGGAATCAAAAGTCTATCTCCTATGGTTAACTCTTTTGTTAATCTAGGGTTTTCTGCTTTAAGGTCTTCTATGCTGATTGCATACTTACGAGATATAGCATATAAGGTATTGCCTTTTTCTACAATATGTACGTAATATTCGTTTCCTTCAATACTTACCTTCTCAAGTTCTTTATTCTGAGAAACTTCTTGAGCGATAACAAGATTGCAAAAAAGTAATATTAAGGCAGATAATACAAGTTTTTTCATTCTATTCCCATTCAATGGTAGCAGGTGGTTTACTGCTAATATCGTAAACAACTCGGTTTACCCCTTTCACTTTATTTATAATTTGATTAGATGTTTTTGCAAGAAACTCATAAGGAAGATGACACCAATCAGCTGTCATCCCATCTGTAGAGCTAACAGCACGTAAAGCTACAGCATTTTCATAAGTTCTTTCATCACCCATTACACCTACTGAATTAACTGGCAATAAAATTGCTCCTGCTTGCCATACCTCATCATATAAAGCCTCTTTTTTCAAACCTTCAATAAAGATATGATCTACCTCTTGCAAAATACGTACCCTTTCTGGACTTACCTCACCTAATATTCGAATCGCTAAACCTGGTCCGGGAAAAGGATGGCGACCTAACAAACTATCTGGTAGGCCTAAGGACTTCCCTACCCTACGAACTTCATCTTTAAATAATAATCTTAATGGTTCTACCACTTTTAATTTCATAAAGTCTGGAAGGCCACCAACATTATGATGAGATTTAATCGTTGCGGAAGGACCTCCGGTGGCTGATACAGACTCAATAACATCAGGATAAATAGTCCCTTGAGCTAACCATTTAACATCGGTAACTTCATGAGCTTCATCATCAAAAACCTCAATAAAAACTCTACCTATTGCTTTTCGTTTTTTCTCCGGGTCTGATTCTCCTTCTAAAGCATCATAAAATCGTTGTTTGGCATCTACGCCCTTTATATTTAATCCTAAATGTTTGTATTGGTCTAAAACTGCCTCAAACTCATTCTTACGCAAAAGACCATTATCAACAAATATGCAATATAGATTTGCCCCTATTGCTTTGTGCAATAAGATAGCTGCTACAGAAGAATCGACTCCTCCACTTAATCCTAAAACAACTTTATCGTTTCCTAATTTATTCTTTAAATCTTCAATGGTAGATTCTGCAAAGGCGTCGGGAGTCCAATTTTGATGACATCCACAAACATTCACAACAAAGTTGTGCAGCAATTGCAAGCCGTCTGTGCTATGATATACCTCAGGATGAAACTGTATTCCAAAAGTATTCTCTCCTTTCCAATGGTAGGCAGCAACTGCTACATCTTCCGTACTTGCTACAATTTCACATTCTTTGGGTAATGATTTAATAGTATCTCCATGAGACATCCAAACTTGGGAATTAGACGGTACCTTATCCATTAATATGCTATCGCTTTTTACAAATCCCAAATTTGCTCTTCCATACTCTCTGGTTTCAGAAGGAGATACATTTCCGCCAAACTTTTGCGATAACAGCTGAGCACCGTAGCAAACCCCAAGCAAAGGAAGTTTCCCTTTCACTCTGGCAAAATCAAACTGAGGGGCATCAGATTCTAAAACAGAATGAGGACTTCCTGAAAGTATAACTCCTTTAACACTTTCATCTATTACAGGGATATTTTGAAATGGATGGATTTCAGAATATACATTTAACTCCCTAACTCTTCGACCTATAAGCTGTGTATATTGAGAGCCAAAGTCAATGATTAAAATCTTCTCTTGCATGGCGCAAAGATAAAATTATTGGTAGGTATGGGAAGCCAAGGAATAGAAAAATATGAACATCAAAGTATAATTATTTCCAATAAAACATTTTATATAACCCTCTTACTTAAATTAGTCTTATGATAAAATACCTACTTTCTCTAATAATCTCCCTTTTCTTAATACCATCATCTTATTCACAATCATCAGTTTGGAAAGTGGAAGCTAATGGTAATGTTATCTATATTGGAGGGACCGTACACCTTTTGAGAGCAGAAGACTACCCTTTGCCTGACGAGTTCTATCAAGCATATAAAAAGGCAGATGCTCTTGTTTTTGAAACAGATCTGAAAGAAATGGAAGGAGAAGAAATAATGAGTAAACTAATGGTGGAGGCACAATATCAAGATGGCAATAGTCTATCTAAAAGCCTAAGTCCAAAGGTCTATTCCCTCTTAAAGGAGAAAATGACTGAGAAAGGACTTCCAATAGAAAGTTTTGAAAGCTTTAAACCTTCAATCATTATTCTTACTCTATCCTCACTTATGATGCAGCAAAACGGTATTGACACAGAGGGTGTTGATCAACATTTTTATAAAAAAGCAGAAGAGGATAAAAAGAATGTAATGTTTTTAGAGACCGTAGATGAGCAAATCAAAATGCTAACAAGCATGGGTGAAGGCAATGAAGATGCCTTTGTTTTAAGTTCTCTCGAAGACCTTGAAGAGATGAATAAAGGTATGGAGGACTTAATTGCAGATTGGAAAAATGGAACTAAAGAAACTATGGAAAAAGAAATAGAGACGATGATAAAAGAATATCCAAACATTTATAAAACCTTATTAGAGGAAAGAAATAAATCCTGGATTCTTTCTATGAATAAGTTTCTAGAAAGCAACGAAGTGGAATATATCCTAGTTGGCGGCATGCATCTTTACGGTGAACAGGGAATCTTAAATATTTTAAAAAAGAAAAAAATAAAGATTACCCAACTTTAATCATTCAAAATTAGCCGGTATCCAATACCACGAATATTGGCTATTTTGATATTTTCATCGGCTTGAAGTTTCTTTCTAAGTTTAGAAATAAAAACATCTAATGTCCTGCCTATATAATCGCCTTCATCCCCCCAAACCTTTTCTAGAATCAATTCTCTCTTTACGGTTACATTAGCAGAAGAATGAAGCAATAATAAAAGATCTGCCTCTTTACTTGTTAGTTCAATATTAATATTTTCATAGCTCAATACCATATTCCTTTTGTCTAAGTGATAATTCCCAATTTTTATTATGTTTGGATCACTTTCTATTTCTTCATTCGTTCTTCTAAAGATGTACCAAAGTAATGCTAGTCCCAAGCTAATCGCAAAAAAGAGAATTAGTCCGAAATATGTCTTTTGTGGCTCCTCAGACTTATAGGCCATTGCAGAATTGGCATTTGCAAAAGGAAGTAGATTATCTAAGAAAGAAATGGAGACAATGTAGCAGCCTTTAGGAAGTATTCTGCCTCCACAAGGAACCATATCGGTACTATCTATTCTTCCAATCTGATAGCTGTACACAACTTTTTCACTATCACAGCTCAAAACCTCAACCACATAGGAAGCAGATAATTCACTTTTGCTAATTAGATTACTTACTGTGGCAACCAAATTTGTTGGATCGATTTGCAAACTCGTATCGAACTCAATCTTATAAACTCCATCATTTTTAATAATTGGCAAAACTCTAGAAGTGCTATCTCCTGAGTCCAACAGGGTTTTGTGGCCTATCATTCTCATTACCACCTCTACATTTTGCTTATTCCTAAATGTTTGAGAAAAGCCATAATGATTAATCCCAATAAATAGAATAACAACAAGTATGAATGAATAGGATGGAATTTTATTCATCTTACAAATCTAATTTGAATAAATAGCAATAAGTATGCTTTTGAGTTAATTTACATTAATTTACAATTGATTATTTCTTCTAAATTAGGCTCTCAAATACTTAGAAAGTTTAAATAATTTAATGCATTGAAATACTATGATTGCCTTTGATTCAACATCTTATTGGGAAAAAGAGACCTATTTAAAGGATATAAACTACTTAGTCTTAGGTTCAGGAATAGTTGGCCTTTCAACTGCTATCCACTTAAAGAAAGAACGACCAAATAGCAAGGTGGTTATTATAGAAAGAGGATACATTCCCACAGGAGCAAGTACAAAGAATGCGGGTTTTGCTTGTATAGGAAGTGCATCAGAATTATTAGATGACCTTCAACATTCTTCTGAAGAAGAGGTTTTTATAACCGTTCAGAAAAGATGGGAAGGACTGCAATACTTAAAAGAACTAATTGGTTCCAACAATTTAGAATATCAAGAAAATGGGTCCTTTGAACTCTTTCATTCTTTTGAGAAAGGAGGATACCTTGAATGCCTAGATAAATTAGAATGGCTAAACAAGCATCTTCAAGGTATAATAGGGATTGAAAAAGTTTTTCGAGACGATAATGAAATTATACATCGTTCAGGATTCAATTCATTTCAATACGCCATTTCAAATGCTGCGGAAGGTCAACTAAATACTGCTAAGATGATGCAAGCCTTAATTCAGAAAGCTCGGGAGTTAGGCGTGCAACTATTAAATGGCATTGAAGTAAAAAACATACTACCAAACTATGTAGAAACGAATTACGGCTCATTAGCTTTTGAGAAATTAGCCATTTGCACCAATGGACTAGCTTCACAATTTCTACCAAATGAAGATGTAAATCCTGCTAGAGCACAAGTCATAGTTACCTCCCCTATTGATTCTCTTTTGTTTAAAGGTATTTATCATTTTGATAAAGGCTACTATTATTTTAGAAATATTGAAAATAGAGTTTTATTGGGTGGTGGAAGAAATTTAGATTTTAAAGCAGAAGAAACAGATGAACTGAACACATCCGATTACATTATTAACCACTTAAGTGAATTATTAGAGAGTCAAATTCTTCCTAATCAATCCTTTACTATTGATTACCAATGGGCAGGTACCATGGGAGTTGGGCAGACGAAAGCTCCTATCATTAAAAAAATAAATGAAAATCACTATTGTGGAGTGCGTTTAGGCGGTATGGGTGTTGCTATAGGAAGCTTGGTAGGAAGAGAACTATCAGCAATAATATTAGATTAAAATTAAGGCCATACTTTATCATTGATATTCTTACTCTACTAGAATAATTCAAATTAAAAAATAAAATAGAGAACTAGATCTGAAAATAATATTTACAAAACTGATTAAAACAGACATATCATACTTTATGCCTGTCATTTATATTGCAAGAAGTTGAAGATAGATTACTATTCTTAGGATATTATTTAAATTAATTCTAAATTATAAATCAAATTTTATTTTACATTTTAGTCCTAATTTGGTTTAGAATTTCAATCTAAACCAAATGAGAATTATCACAGTTCTTGCTGTAAGCTTTTTGAGCTTATTTGAGCTTCATGCCCAAGAGTGGCAAACTAGTTTTGAGGAAGCAAAGAAGTTATCAAAAGAATCTGGACACCCTATTATTCTAGTATTTCAAGGATCTGATTGGTGCGCGCCATGCATGAAGCTTGAAAAGGAAATTTGGTCTAGTGATTATTTTAAAACCTATGCCAAAGAGCATTATATCATGCTATTGGCCGATTTTCCTAGAAGAAAACAAAATGCGCTTTCTGAGGAACAAACTACAGCTAATGCGATATTGGCAGAAAAATACAATATCCAAGGAGCATTCCCTTTGGTTGTTAAATTAACTTCTGAAGGCAAAGTCATAGGAAGAACAGGCTATAAAAAAATGAGCCCTGAAGAATATGCTCAGCATTTAGACTCCTTAAAATAAATTGAGAGCAATTTTTTTAATATTACTTAGTCTAGCTTCTTTTCAAGGAATAACAAAGGACACCTATAAACGCACATTAAAATTAATGGGAAGTCGCTTTGAAATTACTTTGATTGCAGAAAATCAAAAAGAAGCAGATTATTATACAGACCTAGCAGTAGTAGAAATAAGTCGCATTGAGTTATTAATATCTTCCTGGGATGAAAATTCATTAACATCAGAAATAAATAGAAAGGCAGGATTAGAAGCTGTTAAAGTTTCCGATGAATATCTAAATCTTATACAAAGAGCAATAAAAATAAGTGAACTAACAGATGGAGCATTTGATATAAGCTATGCCTCTATGGACAAAATATGGTTTTTTGATGGCAGTATGAAACAGATGCCAGAACAAAAATTGATAAATAAATCGGTAGAAAAAGTAGGGTATAAAAAAATTCAAATTAACGAAGCCAATAAGACCATTTTCTTAACAGAAGAAGGAATGAAGATTGGGTTTGGTGCTATTGGAAAAGGTTATGCGGCAGATAGAGTAAAAGCAATATTGACAGAAAAAGGAATAGAGGCAGGAATAATTAATGCATCTGGAGATATGTCAGCTTGGGGCAAACAATTGAATGGAGAACCTTGGAAAGTTGCCATTACAAATCCAATGGATAAAAGCAAAGCTTTTGGTTTAATGCCTATTAGGGAAGGTGCTGTGGTAACTTCAGGCAATTACGAAAAGTATGTTGAATTTAATGGTATTCGATACGCACATATTATAAACCCAAAAACGGGATATCCTTCAGAAGGTATTCTTAGCGTTACAATCTTTGCAGCTAAAGCAGAATTAGCAGACGCCTTGGCAACTGCTGTATTTGTAATGGGCATAGAAAGCGGATTAGACAGAATTAATCAACTCCCTGCAATTGAATGTATAATAATTGATCAAAACGGGAATATTCATAAATCAAAAAACATTGAAATTGAACATTAAACAACTCCCATTTTTCTTTATTGTAATTATTGGTCTTAACTCTTGTACGGTTGTAAAAGAATACGAGAAGATTAATCTCAATGACCCAGACATGGCTCTTTCTGAAAAGAATTGCATTAGAAATCTCCAGACTTCTCATTCATATAGAGAAGCAGCTTCAGGGGCTAATCAAGGTAAAACAGGTGGAGGCTGCGGATGCAACTAAAATCCTACATTATCATTTTACTACTGTCTCCAATTTTTCTTTTTGGACAATCAGCAAGTAATTCTGCTAATGACTCTACTGCAGTAAAAGACACAGTTAGCATCTATAAGAAAAGAGTTTTAGAAACAACAGAAATTGATTTTATCAGTAGCTATTACAACCAAGATGGAAAAAATGCAGCGGTAACCGGTGGAAAAGGAACAGAAGAATTAATGGATGTTACTGGTACTTTCATCATTTCAATACCTCTAAACGATGATGACATTTTAACGATAGATGCAGGTGTATCGGCATATACCTCAGCATCTTCAGGAAACGTAGGCCCTTTTGACAACGAATTTGCTGATCCATTTGTAGCAGGAACAGGCGCTTCCAGTTCAGATGTATGGACCAATGTAACTTTAGGCTATAGCCATAGCTCTGATAATAGAAATAGAGTTTGGGGTACTCATGTTTCTGTTTCTAGTGAATATGATTATTTCTCCATTGGTTTTGGCGGCTCATACACTATGCTATTCAATGAAAAAAATACCGAATTAAGCTTTAGCGGAAATATCTATTTAGACACATGGAATCCAATTTACCCAGTTGAGTTAAGGGCTTTTGAAGAGGGGAATGCCGGGAGTGAATCTTCTTTATTTCAAAATGTAGCCCCTATCAATAATATCAAATACAATAGTGATTTTAAACAATTTACCAATGTGAATAGAAACTCGTATTCTGTTGGCGCTGTCTTTTCCCAAATTCTAAGTAAGAATCTTCAAATGTCTCTAGCTACGGATGTTGTTCGGCAAAGTGGTTTGCTTTCTACTCCCTTACAAAGGGTTTACTTTTCAGATAAAAGCAATTACTTCATTGACAACTTTCATTTGGCTGATGATGTGGAACGATTACCAGACAGAAGAACGAAGTTTGCCATTGGAACTAGATTTCATTACTTTATAAGTGCTAGATTAACGCTAAGAACCTTCTATAGGTACTATCAAGACGATTGGGGAATTAACTCACATACTGCAAACTTTGAAGTACCAATAAAGTTAAATTATTATTGGACTATTTATCCTTCCTATCGCCACTATCAGCAAAGTGCAGCAGACTATTTTAACTTTTATAATGAAAATTTATCTACAGACTCCTACTACACATCTGATTATGACTTATCAAAATATAACTCTAATCAATTTGGCTTTGGGCTAAGCTACACCAATGCCTTTTCCAACTTTAGAATTACTAAGTTCAAATTCAAAAGTATTGACTTAAGGTATTATAACTATTCCAGAAATTCGCCATTTAAATCGAGCATTGTTACTTGGGGTGTTAAATTTGTGATGGATTAAAAAATGAACAAAGACAAGGGTTTCGTGTTATATTCATATGAAACCACAAAGACAAAGAGTAAAAGTTTTTCTTAAAAGATTAGGACTTATTTTAATCTTGGTAACAGCAGTTACCATCGTAGTAATGGCAAGTTCCTAGTTTCATACCATCAGTTTAAGGGGTACTTCACCCTGAAGATTGCTTAATTTTCTCATCATTTTGAAAAATGAAAGATTACCTAGAAATAAATAAGCATTCTTGGAACAATCGATTAGAGAGTCACTTAAAATCTGATTTCTACAACCTAGACAGTTTTTTAGGAGGAGAGACTTCCTTAAATAGGATAGAGCTTGATTTACTAGGTAATATCGAGGGAAAAAGTATACTTCATTTGCAATGCCATTTTGGTCAAGACAGTATCTCATTGAGCAGATTGGGCGCCAAAGTGACTGGTATAGATTTTTCAGACAAATCGATCCACAAAGCAAAAGAATTAGCTAAAGCGTGTAATGTAAGCACTCAGTTTATTTGCTCTGATGTTTACAATTTAAAAAATGTATTAGACGAAAAGTTCGATATAGTATTTACTTCTTATGGAACAATTAGTTGGCTGCCAGATTTAAAAAAATGGGCAGATATAATTCAACACTTTCTTAAACCTAAAGGCAATTTCATTTTCGTAGAGTTTCACCCAGTGATTTGGGTTTTTGATGATCACTTAGAAAAAGTATTTTACAACTATTTTAATGTTGCACCTATCATTGAAGTAGAAGAAGGTACTTATGCAGATAAGTCTGCTAACATTAAACAAAAGTACGTTTGCTTTAACCATGGATTAGCTGAAGTCTTCAAAGCTCTTAAAGATTCAAACCTTAAAGTAAGCAGCTTTGAAGAATATGATTATTCTCCTTTTGCTATATTTTCAGAGATGCAAGAAATTGAAAAAGGAAAATTTCAAATAAAGAAATTCTCAAACAAACTTCCCTTAGTATATAGTTTAGTTGTTCAGAAGGGTTAAAGAAAAGCTCCCTTTGTAAACCTGTTCTGCAGGTCCAACTAGCCAAATATTGTTAAAAGACTCCTTACTTACCTTATTTAGGTTAATTATCAACTCACCGCCTTTTGTTAGCAGTTTAACCTCTTTAATATTTTTCTCTGATTTATTCAAATAACTAATTGCCACTGCAGTTACTCCCGTGCCACAAGAGTATGTCTCATCTTCTACTCCCCTTTCATAAGTTCTAACTTTCAAGTAACCATTTTCTTCAGAAACAAAATTCACATTAGTTCCTTCTTCTTTATACCTTTCTGAATTTCGGATAAGCCTTCCTTCTTCCACTACATTTAAACTATCTACATCCTTTACATACTTAATATAGTGCGGAGAACCAGTTTGAATAAAATAATCCATTCCTATTTTTTCTACTTTTCTAACATCGCCCATTAAGGTGGCAAAGTTTTCCTCTATTCTTTTCCCTTGATGTATTCCATCAATAGCCATAAAAGCAGATTCATTAGATATCCATCCTAAAAAAAGAGCAAATGCTTGAGCGCATCTACTGCCATTTCCGCAGAAACTTTTAGTGCCATCCGCATTAAAATAGTCCATATCAAAATCCAAGTCTTGGTGCTTCCTTAAAATGATAACACCATCTGCCCCTATGCCAAATCTTCGATTACATAATGACTGTATCTGTCGGTCTGTAAAATTGACAGATTGACTTTCACCATCAATCATTATAAAATCATTTCCGGTTCCTTGGTACTTGAAGAATTGTATTTCCATATACTCTAGAGACTAGTGTTTACAATGCTTAACAACTTTTAACAGCATCTATCCAACTTAATAAATGCTTTGGCGTTTTCTTTGATATAAGGCACGAAGTTAAACCAAAATAAATTGAAGCAATGAAAAAATTAATAAGCAGTTTTCTTATGGCTATGCTCGGTGGAGTAGTTTCTATTGGAATTTATAAAATGGTTGAAGAAAAACCTCAATACCAGCCAATTGAAGAGACAAAAGACAATAACAAATTAGTCAATCTTATTAGTTCTAATCCGGAGAATGCGATTGATTATGTTACAGCTGCAGAAATGACCGTAAATGGTGTTGTTCATGTTAAAACAGAAGGCACTATGGAATATAGTCAAAGAGCATTTGATCCATTTCGTCACTTTTTTTACGGCGATGGAAACATTGAAAAACAATATTCTCAACCAATCAAAGGGGCAGGTTCAGGAGTAATTATTTCTGAAGATGGTTATGTGGTAACCAATAATCATGTAATTGAAAATGCAGATAAGATTAAAGTAACTCTTAACAACAAAAAAACTTACGATGCAGAATTGATTGGAACAGATCCATCTACAGATTTGGCTGTATTAAAAATTAAAGAAGATGGACTACCCAAAATAGAGTTTGGTAATTCTGACGAATTGCATATTGGAGAATGGGTGCTAGCAGTGGGTAATCCTTTTAATTTAACCTCAACAGTTACAGCAGGTATAGTTTCAGCGAAAGGAAGAGATATCAATATTCTAAATAATGACCCATATACAGGTTTATCTTCCATAGAATCTTTCATACAAACAGATGCGGCTGTAAACCCAGGTAATAGCGGCGGAGCTTTAGTGAATACTAGGGGAGAATTAATTGGCATTAATGCTGCCATTAAGTCTAATACAGGTTCATTTGCTGGATATTCTTTTGCCATCCCTTCAAATATTGCTAAAAAGGTAGTTGACGATCTTGTTGAGTTTGGAACCGTTCAAAGAGCCTTTATTGGCATAAACATTAGAAATATTGATGAAGATTTGGCCAAAGATTTAGAAATAAATGACTTAAATGGGGTTTATGTAAGCGGTTTAAGTGAAGGTGGCTCTGCGAAGATTGCAGGCATTAAAGAAGGCGATATAGTTAAGAAAGTTGAAGGAGTAGTAGTTAGAAATGTGAATGAATTACAGGCTAAAGTTGGAGAGTACAGACCAGGCGATAAGATTACAGTTTCTTTGATAAGAAAAGGTGAGCTAATGGAAAAAGAAGTAGAATTAAGAAACCTAGAAGGTAATACTTCTATTATTAAAAATTCTGATTCTGATATATTGAAAAAACTAGGTGTTCGATTTGCGGATTTAACCGAAGAGGAAAAGAAAAAGTTAGACCTTAGTGGAGGAGCAAGAGTAGTAGAGATTTTTCCAGGAAAAATTATGAATACAGGAATGGGAGAAGGATTTATCATTACTAAAATTGATAAAAGCACTGTTGGTAATAAAACTGAATTATTGGAATTATTAAAAAGTAAAAAAGGCGGTATTTTAATTCAGGGTATTTACGAGAATGGACGAGAAGCATATTATGGCATAGGCCTATAGATTTTCATGATTGGTTAGTTGGAAAAGTGCAGTCGGTTCTCGGCTGCACTTTTTTTAATTCCGCTTTTTTCTCGATTAAAAAAATGCGACTTTTGCAGCCTCGAAAATTTTGCTAAATAATTATTTACTAAATAGATAAAAAATGAGCGTTGAAAGCAAAAATGCACAATCCGCAAAAGAATTTGAAACTGCCCTAAACGCATGGGTAGATCAAGAAAAACAAGCAGTTGATTTAAGTAATACACTTGGTCAACTACTATATGAAAGAGCAATAGAAATAGTTTTATTTCGTCATCCTTTGGTTGACTTAAATATTTCTGAAATTCTTCGTTTACATAAAAACGCTCAGAACATTACCAATAAACCAGTTGATATTTTTGATACAGCTAGTCTAGCAAAAGAACTATTGAGTTTAGATATGGCTCCTTCTAAAATTGACATTGGCAAATTAGCCGCTGAGTGGAAAAACGAGCAAACTGATTTTGAAAGTAAAAGAGCATTTTTAGAAAATAAACTTTCAAAGCTTATTGGAGTTGACAAAGCTAGCATTGAACCTAAAGATGTAGTTCTTTATGGATTTGGTAGAATAGGAAGAATAGCAGCAAGAGAATTAATTAAACAAGCAGGAAAAGGTCAGCAATTGAGATTAAAAGCAATTGTAACCAGAAATGATGATGCTGTAGCTATGGAAAAAAGAGCTGCTCTATTAAGAAATGATTCAGTTCATGGAAAATTTGAAGGTACCGTAGATTTAGATACAGAAAATAGAACCATGAATATCAATGGACAGATTGTTCACTTAATTGATGCTGCTCAACCAGATGAAGTTGACTATACCCAATATGGCATTGATAATGCTTTATTGATAGACAACACAGGGGTTTTTACCAATAGAGAAGCTTTAGGCAGACACTTAAAATCAAAAGGGATAAGCAAGGTAATTTTAACTGCGCCTGGAAAAGAAATTCCAAATATTGTCTACGGAGTTAACCATAAAGGAGATTTAGATATTGAAAAAGAAAATATCTTCTCGGCAGCTTCTTGCACTACCAATGCTATTGTTCCGCCATTGAAAGTTATAGAAGATAATTTAGGCGTTATAAAAGGGCATATAGAAACCGTACATGCATATACGAATGACCAAAACTTATTGGATAATATGCATAAGAAAAGTCGTAGAGGAAGATCTGCTGCTATCAATATGGTTATTACAGAAACTGGGGCTGGAAAGGCAGTAACAAAAGTAATTCCTAGCTTAGAAAATAAATTAACTGCCAATGCAGTGAGAGTTCCAACTCCTAATGGTTCTTTAGCAATTATGAACTTAACTGTTGGAAAAGAAACTTCTGTTGAAGAGATAAACGCTTTAATGAGAAAGGCTGCTTTGGAAGGAGAATTGGTAAATCAAATTTACTACTCTGCTGACCCTGAAACAGTTTCTTCCGATATTATTGGAAACACTTGTTGTTCTGTATTTGATGCGCCTGCTACTATTATTTCTAACGATAAAAAGAACATTGTTCTATATGTATGGTATGATAACGAGTTTGGATATACCAAGCAAGTTATTCGCTTGGCTAAATACGTTGCACAAGTAAGAAGATTGATATATTATTAATTGATTATTAGGATAAAGTAAAAAGCCCTTTGGAATACCAGAGGGCTTTTTACTTTATTAGTCAACTGTTATATCAAACGGTTTTATTCTTCGAGCTGCACCTTCTTTTTCTTGAATCCAAATTGATAACCCAATACAATATTGTACTGAAAAAAGAAGAAGTCTTGATTTGCCTTATCTGAAGAGAACTTAGTGGTTAAAATATCGGGCATATTTAGATAGCCCCCTTTAAACTCAGTTTGAATAAAGAATCCTCCTCTATAGTCTGCTTGAAGGGCTAATACTGCGTTCACCCCAAAGCCTGCTATATGGAATTCATCGTTTCGTTCATTACCCAAAAGAGTAGAATTAGTCTTAGGCAATAACATACCTGCACCAATACCTTCCGTCAAATTTAAACGGAACTCTTTTTTCTGCAATAAGGTTCTAAAGTGACGGATCTCTATATTTTCATAATTTAAACCATCGGTATGTTCAAAGGCTAAAAATCCATCTTCAATAGTTATTTCTTCTCCATTATATTCTCCGTCGTACAAGGTTTCACTGTTTCTAATATAACCCTTAATTTCGGCTTCTTGTCCTTGAAATACTACGTATTTCATATGATCATTTCCAATAGAAATGTTCCAGTTCTCATGAAAGAAGTAACCAATTCTAAAATTATATTGCGGAATTGTCATCCTAGTAGGATTTATATAATCGAAGGAAATAGGAGACTGTTTGTCCTTAGCTACTACATGATTTAAAGTAAAATTATAATCTTCTCCCTTAAATGTAATATCTGAATTAGAATAGGCGGTCAAATTCCATCCCCAATAGAAGTAAAATTTCCCCTTATTGTAAGATGATTTCGGAATGTAGTCAGACTGACTAAATGTTTCCCTGCTAATAACCAAAAGCAAGAAGACCAAGAGAATTCGTTTCAAATAAATTAAATTAAGTACTCTGACATTAAATTTTATTTTTCCCACCCATAGAGAAATAAATAATACTTCCGAAAATTGGAAAAAAGAGTACAATTAAGACCCAGATTAACTTTTCAGAATTATCTTGAAATTCACTTCTTACAATATCTATAATTGCTAATAAGGGTAAAAGAAAAAAGAATAGACCTACTCCCACAGCAATCATAATAATTGTAAAAGCGGCTAAACCTTCCATATTCTATTTTTTAAAATTTTTAATCGTCTCTCTAATGATAGAAACACACTCCATTAGTTGCTCTTTATTGATAACCAAAGGTGGAGCAAAACGAATAATATTTCCATGCGTAGGTTTTGCTAACAAGCCATTATCTCTTAATGCAATACAAATATCCCAAGCAGTGCTACTTTCTTCCGTATCATTAATTACAATAGCGTTCAATAGACCTTTACCTCTTACTTTAACTAATAGATCAGAAGTGTCTACTAGCTTTTGAATTTCAGCTCGGAATAATTCTCCTAGTTTCTGAGCGTTTTCTGCCAATTTTTCTTGTTCTACAACTTCTAAAGCTGCTATGGCAACTTTAGCTGCTATTGGATTACCCCCAAAAGTAGAACCATGTTGACCAGGTTTAATCACCATCATTACCTCATCATTTGCCAATACAGCACTTACAGGGTAGGCTCCTCCAGATAATGCTTTACCTAAAATTAAAATATCCGGTTTAAAGCCTGCTTTACTTTCGCATCTTGCGCCAGAGCAATTACATCCTTTACAGACAGCTAATAATTTTCCTGTTCTAGCGATCCCTGTTTGCACCTCATCTGCAATAAAAAGGACAGCAGAATCTTGAACCATTTTACAAGCCTTTTCTATAAAATCTTCATCAGGAGTAAATACCCCAGCTTCCCCTTGAATTGGCTCCACTAACATTCCTGCAATATTTTCTTGCTTCAATGCTTCCTCTAATGCATCCAAATCATTGTAAGGAATACTAATAAAACCCGGAGTAAATGGTCCAAAATTTCTTCTAGCATTATCATCATCAGAAAATGAAACAATGGTTGTAGTTCTACCATGAAAGTTACCTTCACATACTATTATTTTCGCCTGATCTTCCGGTATACCTTTCTTTTCATAACCCCACTTTCTACAAAGCTTAATTGCAGTTTCCACTGCTTCGGCACCTGTATTCATAGGTAGCACCTTATCAAAATCAAAGAAATTAGTTACAAACTCTTCATACTTTCCTAAAACATCGTTGTAAAATGCTCTAGAGGTAAGTGTTAAAGTTTCTGCCTGCTCTTTTAAAGCACCAACTATTCTAGGATGACAATGGCCTTGATTAACTGCAGAATAAGCAGATAAAAAATCAAAGTACTTCTTCCCATCTACATCCCAAACATAAACACCTTCTCCCCTGCTAAGTACCACAGGTAATGGATGGTAGTTGTGCGCTCCATGCTTGTCTTCTAAATCTATTGCTTCTTGGCTACTAACTTGAGTTTCTAGCATTATCTTTCTTCTTTTTGGTGAGCCACCAAAGTTATCTAAATTTGAGCGATTCGCCATGAAAAGAGAGACCTCATCTACAGACCTATTGAATACTTACAAAGCCTACCTAGGTTATTTCGTATTTATTTTTAGTGCACTCCTCTACTTGAATACATGGAATCATTCTTTTGCTTTAGATGATTATTCTGTTATTCTGGAGCATTCTCATGTTCAGAATGGATGGAAAGGAATTCCAGATATTTTAACTACCAACTACAGAAATGGACAGTCTGGTTTTAATGATGGTTTATACAGGCCTTTGAGTTTAGTGAGCTTTGCAGTAGAGAAAGAACTGTTTGACGGCAATCCTAGAGTTAGTCATTCTATTAATATTTTACTTTATGCCTTTTCCTGCTTTCTTCTATTTATTGGACTAAAACAAGTTTTCAGAAAGTACCCTTTACTTATTCCTCTCACTATTGCATTACTATTTGCGGCCAACCCAATTCATACAGAGGTTGTAGCAAATATAAAAGGAAGAGACGACCTCTTTTCTTTATTGGGTTTTGCAGCTAGCCTTTATTTTTCTTTGAGGCTCATTCGCACCGAAAAGTCAGTTTATTGGATGGGTATTCTATTGAGCTTCCTTTTTGCATTACTGAGCAAGGAGAGCAGTATTGTTTATTGTGGAGCTATTCCAATCCTGCTTTTGATGGACAAGGAAGTAAATTGGAAAAAATTAATCCCTTTAACTACAACCTTAACAGCACTTTCTATTGCCTTCTTTTTTCTACGTTGGCAGATTGTGCATGCTATGCCCAACCCTATAGATGAAGGTAATTTTAGTTTATTAAACAATCCTATTGCGGCAGCAAATGATTGGAAGTTAAAATGGGGATCTATCTTTGCCCTACAAATCACCTTTCTTCAAAAACTACTTTTCCCTCTTGAACTAATTCATGATTATTCCTACAATCAAATTCCATTAAACTCCATTTTATCTCTTAAAGGAATAGCAGGCTTGCTTTTGTATCTGTTTCTTCTTTTTTCTGCAATTTATTACAGTCTAAGAAACAAAATACTTGGTTTTGGTATCGCTTTGTATTTAGTATTAACACTCATCGCCTCCCAGATATTCTTACAGATCGGAGTTCACTTTGCTGAACGACTTTTGTTTATGCCAGTCTTGGCATTTGCAATCCTTTTAATTCTTTTGATTTATGAGAGTTCTTCTCAGAAAAACTTTAAAAAGCTTCAAAAGCAACTGTTTCTATTTAGCCTTCTAATTCTAGTTCTTTTTGGATTAAAAACTAGCCAACGAAATAAAGACTGGAAAAGTAATTTAAGCCTTTATGAAGCAGACATTTCAAAAGCAGAAAGTAGTGCAAGAGCGAATTATAATTTAGGTACTGAGCTTTCTGAGATGGCAATGCTTTCTTCCAATACCAAAACCATTCAATCTAGATTAAATCAATCCGCCTTTTATCTGCAAAGAGCTTTAGAAATTTATCCGGACTACCTAGACGCTGCTAACAATTTAGGAATAGTGTATAAGAGTCTTAAGCAAGGAGCTAAAGCTGTAGAGCTGTATCTAAACAATATTGCTAAAGACCCTGACTATACCAAGAATTATTACAATTTAGCCACTGCTTATTTCGATTTAAAGCAATATGAAAACTGTATTCGCAGCATGCAACAATACGTTCAAAGAGTTCCCAATGCTGCAAGTGCTTATCTAATCATGGGGCAAGCAGCAGGCAATTTGAATCAATTTAAAAGGGCGAGTGGATTTCTAAATCAAGCTTTAAGTATTGAGCCAAATAATTTAGAAGTGCTCAACTTTTTAGGCATGGCCTATGGTATTCAAAAAGACTATGCCAATGCAGAAAGGGTATTTCATAAAATCTTACAGTTAAAGCCCAATGACCAACAAACGCTGTTAAATCTTTCTATCAATTATCATGAACAAGGCAAACTAGAACAAGAAGTAAACAGCTTAAAAAGTCTATTGCGTTTTTATCCGAATAATACAGCTGCACTGCAACAGATTATTTTTACACTAGAGGCACTTGGAAGAACGGAAGAAGCCCAAAATTATCGTTCGAAGATGCAATAAGAGCTGAATTAGAAAAGTTACTTTTGCCGAATGGGAAGAAAAAGAAAAGCCTATCCGATTTACAAAGAGGTAACTATTATAGACACTGCTGCTGAAGGTAAGTCTATGGCTAAGATAGATGAGAAAGTAGTTTTTGTTCCACTTACCGTGCCAGGAGATGTAGTGGATATTCAAATCAATCGCAAGAGAAGGAGATTTATGGAAGGAAAAGCCATTCATTTTCATCATTATTCTGATAAAAGAGTGGAACCATTTTGTGAGCACTTTGGAGTTTGCGGCGGTTGCAAATGGCAATTATTGAGCTATGAAGATCAATTGGCCAATAAAGCAAGAACGGTTAAAGATTCTATTGAAAGAATTGGCAAGCAAGAAAACCCTCCTCTTCTTCCAATAATAGCTGCACCAGAAACACAATTCTATCGCAATAAACTTGAATTTACCTTCTCCAATAAAGAGTGGCTTACGCAAGAGCAAATAGACAGTGGCGAAGACTTTGAAAATAGAAATGCCTTGGGTTTTCACATTCCTGGTCGCTTTGATAAAATACTAGATATTAAAAAATGTTGGTTGCAAGGAGAGCCATCCAATAGCATTAGACTTTGGGTTAAAGAATATGCGATAAATCAGGAGTTAGCATTTTTTGATTTAAGAGAGCAAACCGGCTTTTTAAGAAACCTAATCATTAGAACTTCATCCAATGGAGAAGTAATGTGTGTTTTTGCTTTTGCTAAAGAAGATAAAGCAAAAAGAGAAGCATTGCTAAAAGCCTTCCACGAAGCTTTTCCGCAAGTGAACTCTTTGTTATATGTAATTAATGAAAAAAGAAACGACACGATTGGAGATTTAGAAATAGAAACTTTCCAAGGTGCCGATTATATTGTGGAAGAAATGCCTTCTTACGATAGAGAGAAAATCTTAAAATTTAAGATTGGACCAAAATCTTTTTATCAAACCAATTCGGTGCAGGCGCATGCCCTATATCGTTTAGCTGCCGATTTTGCTGAAATACAGAAAGATGAAATAGTTTACGACCTATATACCGGAACGGGAACCATTGCACAGTTTATTGCATCACAAGCAAAAGAAGTAATAGGAATTGAATATGTAGAAGCAGCTATTGAAGATGCTAAGAAAAATGCTGAAGTAAATGGCATTGAGAATACGCAGTTCTTTGCGGGGGATATGAAAGACATCTTTACACCTGCCTTTCTTAAAACACATGGCAATGCAGATGTTGTAATTACCGACCCACCTAGAGCAGGGATGCATGCCGATGTGATTGACTCTTTAATAACCTCCAAGGCAAATCGGATTGTGTACATAAGTTGTAATCCTGCTACACAGGCTAGAGACATTGAAGTGCTTTCTGAGCATTATAGCTTAGAAAAAATTCAGGGTGTTGATATGTTTCCGCAGACACATCATGTAGAAAGTGTTGCATTATTAAAAAGAAAAGTATGAAGCCAGTTACAGATTGGGAAAAACGCTATCAAGAAGGAAACACCGGATGGGATTTAGGAGAAGTAAGTACTCCTTTGAAAGATTATTTTGACCAATTAGAAAACAAAGAATTAAGGATTCTAATTCCCGGTGCCGGCAATGCTTATGAAGCAGCTTATTTGCATGAAAAAGGATTTAACAATGTCTTTGTTTTAGACCTCGCCCCTAGTCCATTAAAGCAATTTCAAGAAAAGTATCCAGATTTTCCTAGTGATAATTTAATCCAAGCCAATTTCTTTGATCATAAAGAAAAATATGACTTAATAGTAGAGCAAACTTTCTTTTGCGCCATTGACCCTAAGCATAGGCAGGAATACGCTAAAAAAAGTCATTCGCTTTTGAAAGAAAAAGGAAAACTAATTGGTCTACTTTGGTCTGTAGAGTTGAATACAGATAAACCACCCTTTGGTGGAAATAAGGAAGAATATTTAGGCTATTTTCAGCCCTATTTTGAATTTAAAACCTTCGAAAATGCTTACAATTCTATTCGCCCAAGAGCAGATCGAGAGTTGTTTTTAATAGCAGAACGAAAATCAATTTAGCATTGCTTATTTTTGGAGGAAATGAATAAGACAGCAGAACAATCTAAAATTCTTAACCACATTAAGATTCAGCAGAAGATAAGCAGAATAGCTTATCAAATCTATGAAGACCACTACTTGGAAGAGGAAATTATAGTTATTGGTATTGTGAATAATGGGTATTTGTTTGCGGAGAAAATAGTGAAAGAGCTGAAGAAGATTTCCCCACTCACAATTACTTTGGCCAAGCTGAATATTGATAAGAAGGAGCCCCTTAATAATGAAATTAAGCTAAGTATCTCTGCAGAGAAATTAGAAAATGCTGCTTTGATAGTTGTAGACGATGTTTTAAACTCAGGAAGAACAATGATGTATAGTTTGAATAGCTTTTTGCAGAACCCTGTAAAATCTATTGCAATTGCAGTATTGATAGATCGCTCGCACAAGCGATTTCCTGTAAAAGCTAATTATGTAGGACTTTCTCTTTCAACCACGCTACAAGACCATATAGAAGTAGATTTAGAAAACCCTAAAGACAATGCTGCTTATTTGGTTTAGGCCTTAATCAAATGGATAATTTCATTGCTTGTGGGTTTATTGGAAGCTAAGACAAAACTAGCTTTCTCGTAATAAGGCTCTCTCAATTTTAAGGTATTTGTAACAAAATCAGACAATTCTGTTTCGTTCAAATCACTAATTAAAGGTCGCTTAGCAGATTTCTCTTTTAATCTTCCAATGAGGTATTTGGGTTCTACTTTCAAATAAATGGAAGTTCCATTTTTTAGGATAAAGGATAAATTGTCTTCAAAAACGGGTGTTCCACCCCCCAAAGCAATGACAATCAATTCTTTCAAGGGCAATTCTCTCAGGTATTTAGCTTCTAATTTCCTAAAGCCTGCTTCTCCCCTTTCTTCAAAAATTTGGGGTATACTTTTTCCTTCTTTTATTTCAATTTCTTTATCCAAATCAATAAAAGGAACTGCTAACTTTTTAGCCAATTTCTTTCCCAAGCGGCTTTTGCCGGAAGACATAAATCCCATTAAAAAAATTGGAGAGTTCATTACTTTAAAGGAGAGTTGGGCTCTTGCTTTAATCTATTGTAAACTATTCTGCGGATTAAATTTGGCATCCATTTATTCAGAAAAACGACTAACTTACCATCTCTACTTAAGATAATTCTATTTTTTCTTTTGCTTATAGCAGTATAAAGTAACTCAGCTACTTCTTCAGCTCGCATTATTTTTCCTTCTTCCAATGGAGACTTTTTTTGCTTGCTTCCGTCAGCCATCCTAGCATTTTCTCGAATAGAAGAAGAAGTAAAACCAGGACTAGCAATCAAAACGTGAAGATGGTTGGCCAAATTTTCTGTTCTCAGAGATTCTAAAAAGCCGTGCATGGCAAATTTAGAGGCAGAATAAGCTGTTCTTGCAGGTAGTCCAATAAATCCTGCAATAGAAGAAACACCAACTACAGAACCCCTTGTTTTTAAAAGATGTGGAAGCGCAAATTTGGTGCAGTATACCATACCCCAAAAATTTACATCCATTACCTCTTTAATTACCTTAAGATCGGTATCATTAAATAAAGCTCGCATAGAAATACCTGCATTATTCACCAAAACGTCTAAATGGCCATAATTGCTAACACCCATTTCTATAAAGCGTTTACAATCTGCTTCTACAGAAACATCTGCTCTAACAGTAACTACTTCAGCACCCTTTGCTTTTATTAGCTCGGCTACTTCTTCTAATTTTTGTTCATTACGAGCAGCAATCAACAGTTTAGAGCCTTTGCTGGCAAACTCTAATGCAATTGCTCTTCCAATTCCGGAAGAAGCTCCCGTAACAGCTACTACTTTATTTTTCATAAGGCATCGGCAAGATAACCAAAGTTCTAATGATTAGCTTTGCATTCTTTTATCAAAATTACCATTAGGATGTCAATCATTGAAGTTAAGGATGCAAAAACTGAAAAAGAGTTTTACCAAATCCCTTTTAAGATTTACAAAAATGACCCACATTGGGTGCCACATTTAAAGCAAGACTTGCAAAAAGTTTTTGATTCGGAGAAGAATAAATTTTTCCGCCATGGTGAATTGAGCCGTTGGATAATTCAAAAAGATGGGAAAACCTTAGGAAGAATTGCTGCCTTTGTAAATGAAAAAAAGAACAAAGGAAATGGCGAACGCTTGGGAGGAATTGGCTTCTTTGAAGCAGTTGATGATAAAGAAATAGCATTTGCCCTTTTTGATAAGGCAAAAGAATGGCTTCAAGAAAGAAAGATAGATATCATTGAAGGACCTGTTAATTTTGGAGAAAAGGATAAGTTTTGGGGACTGATTATTGAAAACTTCAACTACCCACCTTATTATAATCAAAATTACAATCCCGATTACTACGTAAAGTTTTTTGAAGATTATGGATTTAAGGTATATTATGACCAGTATATCTATTACCGAAAAGTAGCTGATGACTTGCTACCCATTCACAAGCAGAAGGCAGAAAGAATAAGAAACGACCCAAAGTTTACTTTTGAGACTATCCAAAAAAATAATATGGAGAAGTATGCAGAAGACTTCAGAACCATATACAACAGAGCTTGGGTAAAGCATGAAAATTTTAGTGGCATGGAAAAAAGACAAGCCATGACCATTATGAAATCTATAAAACCAATTTTAGATGAAGATTTAATTTACTTTGCTTACCACGATGGCAAGCCTGCTGGCTTCTTTATTGCATTGCCTGAAATAAATAGAATTTTCAAATATGTAAATGGCAATTTAAATTGGTGGGGAAAGCTTAAATTTTTGTACCATCAAAAAACTGGCAGCTGCAAAACTTTCTTTGGTTTAGCTTTTGGAATAGATCCAGATTTCCAAGGAAAAGGCTTGGAAGGAGCCATTTTTGACGAATGCAAAAGAATACTGCAATCGAAAAATAAATATGAAGACGTAGTGATAACCTGGATTGGTGATTTTAATCCTAAAATGATTCGAATAATCGAAAATTTAGGGGCAACTAAGCTAAGAACAATGGCCACTTATAGATACCTAATGGATAGAGAAGCGCCATTTAAGCGCATGAAAGCTATAGATTAAATTGATTATCAGCAAGTTACAAAGATAAAAAAAATAGTGTAAAAAGCTATAAATTCTTTTTGTCAGTTTATTTAAAGCAGATATATTTGCAGTCCGAATTTTTCGGATGACTTGTTAGCTCAGCTGGTAGAGCACATCCCTTTTAAGGATGGGGTCCTGGGTTCGAACCCCAGACAAGTCACAAAAGCAGAAATCCTCGCCATTCAGGTGAGGATTTTTGGTTTTATAACATTGTTTAATGGGGTGAGAAGTTTATACTGAGCGACGAAGGAGTCGAAGTAAACCCCAGATTTATTCTTCGAAGCAGAGCAAAGAAGAACTTTCAATTAAAATCCTCGCCTTTTTAGGTGGGGATTTTTTGTTTGTTGCTAGATCTAGCTTAAACCTTTTCCTTTTATTATTTTTAAGGGGTAAAATGAATCTTTTAATACCCAATAAAACTTATCCGATTTTAAACGTTTATAAACGTTTAAAATCGGATACACACTTAATAATCAGAGGTTTAAACTTAAACCCAATAAATACATAAGGTAGATAAAGTGCATTAATGCACTTTATCCCTACGTTGGCAAACATTAGATTGAATCTTGAAACTTTTTATAAAATATTTTTTTGGACCCATTTCAGCTTTGTTCTTATTGAGCTGTTCAAACGAGCCTCTTCCTAACCAGATTATTAAAGACAGGAAGCCACGTACTGACCTATTTGACTTTCAAAAATATTTATATGTGAGTGATGACTCAACTTTCGAGTCAATGGAGGTTGCTTTAAAGCAACCAAGAAAAGTCGTTCGTTTATCGCTTGACGATAATGATATTGATAGCTTATCATTAGAAAACTTCCAGAATTTTGAGAACTTAAAACAAGTTTCAATTTGGTCAAAGAGATTAGACGAAATTCCAAGTTGGATAGGTGAGCTAAATCAATTGGTTTACCTTGATTTCAATTTAAGTAATCTAAATACTGTTCCAAAATCACTTTTTCGGCTTAATAATCTAGTTGAATTGACCATTATAGGTGGAGATTTTAAAACAGTCCCTTCGGAAATTTCTCAGTTAGACAATCTCCGTAGTCTATGGCTAGCTTTCAATCATTTAGATAGTTTACCTCAATCTATTGGCAAATTAGAAAGACTTGAAAACCTAATGATCGAATCAAATAATCTCAAATCGATTCCTGAATCTATAAGTAATCTTGAAAGATTGGATAAGATTAGTTTTTATAATAACCTAATCTCAGACTATCCACAAAACATCAAAAACCTAAAAAAATTAAGGACTTTAAACCTTGAAGCTAATCTATTAAAGAAATCGCAATTGAAAGAGATTATGGAACTATTACCTAGTTGTAACATCTACGTTGAAGGGCAATTTAGACAGAAAGAAAAAAGTTTAAATCAAAAATAAAAACGATTTGCCAACACGCTGTATAGTGCATTGTTGGTAAGGTAGTTTGGTTAGTTTCTTCCCTATTTGAGAGTCGCAAAATCCGCTAGCGGATTTTGTAAAATGGCAAAGAAACAAAACCGCAAAGCGGTTTTTGCTAGGTGCTAAACTGAAATAGTATCTTTATCAAAACCACAACGCACCATACAGTAAACGTTGTAGGGCATTAAATCTACAATTAAAAAGAAATTAATCTTAGATGACTTTTAAACTAACAATCGCAATCATTTTATTTTTCTTGTCAATTACTAGTTTTTCGCAAAATGACGATGATGAAGAACTAATTCAAAACTTTTACTATTCCTGCAAGTCTGACAGCTACGGTGCGTTCAACAACGTAAATAAGGGGATTCAATTATTTGACACAAAACAGTACAATAGGTCGATAAATAACTTCTCTAAGGCGTTACAAAAAGACAACAACTATTGTGACCCTTATTATTTAATAGGTTATTGCCATCAGAAAATGGGTAATTATGAGAAAGCACTAAAATATTGCGACAGTACACTATTAATTAATCCTAAAAGTGCCTCTGCAATTATTGTAAAAGCAAATACACTTTATTTACTCTCGGACACCAGTGGAGCTGCAGAGCTATTTGAACAAGTGATAGACTTGATACCTGACAAGATTGACGGCTACTATGGTCAAGCACTTATGCTTCATAAACTTGGACAACATAATAAAGCAAAAGACATTTTAACTCAACTTGACACTAAAAACATAAAGACTCCTAATATTCGAGAAAAAAGGAAAATCAAAGAGCTAAAGGCTAGATTAAACAAAAAATAAAAACGCCCTACAACAAGCTGTATAGTGCATTGTGGGTAAGGCTGTTTGGCGAGTTTTAAAGCTATTTACAAGCTCGCAAAATCCGCTAGCGGATTTTGTTTTGAAGCGCAATTTACAAAACCGCCTCGCGGTTTTTGCTAAGTGCTAAACTGAAATTGTATCTTTATCAAAACCACAACGCACCATACAGTAAACGTTGTGCATAAGCTGATAACTCATGGAAGAAAAAGATAAACCAATTACAAAAGAGGAAGCATTCTCAGCAAAAGCAAAAAATCTTTTTTTTAAAGCTTGGAATGACTCTGTTATAAGCCAGCTAATTGCAACAGCTCTATTGATTCTAGTTCCAATTTTATTAACTGCCCTATTTCAATTTCTTGAGGTAAACTCTATTTCAGAGTTTTTCTTAACTCTTCTTAGTATTAAGATTAAACTAAGTATGTTATTACTTTTTTCTATCTTACTACTAACAGGGTATTTTATCTATTTAAGGTATCAAAAAAAGAAGACCAAAACCATAAAAAATATTTTAAGAACCAAGGTGGGGAATTATAGAGTAGGTGATTTAAATAATATTTTAGTTACCACTTATATTGAAGCTCCAGTAAATGTAAAACCAGTTTTGGGTGTAGATCAGTTAGACCTATTAACCCTTCTTAGAATTTTCATTCCTGCATTTAGCACAGGTGTATCTCATGACCATCCAGGTCTTGATGGTTTTTATATGTATTATAAATTGGGGCCAAAACTTATTTCTTATGGAATTTGTAAACTAGTTCCATCATTAGATAATGATAGTCCAAGTAATATAAACTCTTATGACATTATCATTTCAGATGATGGCCTTAAGTTTTTTGCTCTAATAGAAAGTTTAGATAGAATTGAGAATAAGGAGCATTATGACAATCAATTCAATGAGATGAAGAAGAAAGCAGAAAAGATAAAATAATGCAAATAAACAAGTTAAAATAACACTGTTTTAAATGAAATTAACGCTGACAGCTATATTGTTTTGCTTTTTAAATCTTTCTTTTGGACAGACTGACAAGAAACACCCAATTGACATTGAACTGCAAAACTGCCTTGACTCAAGTGAAAACTACACGACAAAAGGAATGACTGATTGTGTTGTTCGAGCTACTAAAAAATGGGACGAAGAACTCAATAAAAAGTATCAAGAACTATTGCATTTATTGCCAAGTGAGCAAAAAGAAAAACTAAAAATTGCTCAACGCCAATGGATTGAATACCGCAACAAGGAAATTGAATTTTCAAATCAAATTTATTCAGAAATGCAAGGAACTATGTGGATTCCTGTTTTTGCACAAACCAAACTTGAATTGACTAAACAAAGAGCATTAGTAATTGAGGGTTACATAGCTAACTTGACAATAGATAAATAATGGAACAGGAACCTACTCCAATAATTGAACTAATCGGACTGATTCTTTTTTTAGGGTCCATTACATTTTTAATTGGTGCACTGTTCCAAACATATATTCTTTGGAGAAACAAAAAATCACTTTTGTCAAGCTTGACTGTAATCATTCTGACTAGAATCCTGACCGTAATTAGTTCATACTTCATTTGGGCATTTTGGGAATTACCTATTGACATTTTGTTCTTGTTCTTCTTTTTGCCAGCAGTTTTACCAGAAATGATATTAAGTCTATTAATCTTGAAACTTTTTGGAAATGAAATATTTAAAAGTAAAAAGCCAATGCACAACAAAGAACTGTGCTAAAATCCAAATAGAATATCCTTTATTTTAAATTTAAATTGGTTTCATTCCTTTATAAGTTTCATCATACATTAATCCTGATTTAGCTATTGCAAATGCTTGTTTTAAAAGC
>JAUIMG010000007.1 GCA_030433355.1 Bacteroidia bacterium
GACGAGATCTAGGTCTCTGCGTATATCATAACCTTAATCCTCTCTTTTTCCTTTCTAATTTAGATTACAAGTTAATTAAAAGACAAGCTTAAGATGTATAAAAGCAATAGCGGTTCGGGTGCAAACTCGAACCGTTTTTGTGTTTATTTAAGTATATTGATAATCGAAAAGAAGGAGCGTTTTAAGCCGCTACTGCTCTTATACTAAACGTTGGGCTTAATAAGGTCCGATATACAAACATCCTTTACAGAGTTATAGAAACATCGTTTACACTTTTTAACTTGCAATTTAAACCAAAACTCAAATTGGCACTTCATCGTACCCACTTTTAATAACTGTAGAAATTATTTTAAACCTGGTATTCGCTTTAATAATATTGCTTGAATGAGCAGGAATAATGATTGATTCTCCAGTGTTAAGTGAATGAGATTTTCCGTTTATAACAATCTCAGCTTTTCCATCAATGACTTGTATAAAGGTGTCAAAAGGTGATGTTTTTTCAGTTAGAGCCTCCCCGGAATCAAAAGAGGATACCGTTACATTTCCAGTGGTTTTCTTAATAATTGTTTTGATTACAACGGAATTAGGTATATACTCAATAATCTCTAAGATGATAAAGGCGGTATTCTTTTCTTGTTCTACCTCTTGCTTATCTATTTTGGAAGCTAGTTTTTCTTTCAATATTTTGCCTATACCAACTTTATTTGCTCTAGTATTATCTTTTTTTTCTTTTGACATGAACTTCAAGGTTTTAAATTATTAAGTCGGTATAAGCTTAGTATCCATAATTATATAATTTAATTTGGCACTTAGTTCAAATGTAACTACTAGCTATACTTAGAATATTATGCAACTAAACTTATAGATTACATATGTTACAGATTCACTATATTGATTTTTGCTTTATCACTTACCCTATAAAAAAAAAGAAATAGGTCATAAGATTTTAACTTCTTAAGTTCCCTGAAATTAATTTTGTTGTTACGTATTGAACTACATAACCAAATAAATTTTTGAATTTTGAATTTGAGTTTCCAACCCATATCTTTTTTGAAAGATAACCCCCAGTGATACTTATTAAAGACTCAAAAAAATGTCTTTTAACTTGAGGCTCTTCATTAATATCATTGAAAGCTCGTAATATCAATCTTGAAGGCTTTAATTCTTCATAGGTATAATTCAATTGAATTTTTAGTTCCTCTAGATTCTCACTCCTTTCTTTCTCCAGATGAATAATTTTTTCTTCAAGAATTTGACTTTGATTTTTGTGAGTTTTCATTTTTCCAAATAATAGATTCTATAGGATCTTCTTTCTAGACTTCTGCAACTTTTCAATAACAAGATTTGCAATAGGTATTTTGATTAATCGGTCGTTGAAAAAATAAATGAGTATCGTAATTATAATATAGAAAGTGGAAACTATTAAAAATCCTAAATAGTAAGCTCCCATCAAATTACCAATTAATAAGCTTATGGCGATGTTAACAAACAGGATGAAAATTGAAAATGCTAGAACTAAAGCTAAAGTTGATATTAGAGAAGATACTATATCAGATGTGATTTCTATAGCGTTAAGTTTGCACAATTCTATACTATTTTCAGTATATACTTTAACTTTATCATAAAGCAATTCAATATGTTTTGCAGCAGTTTCCATACTCTTGCTATGAAGCTTTTTTTACTTTTTCTTTTATGTCTTCTTTCTCCTTATGAAGTAACTCTTCCCCTTGACGTTTTAATGTGTCGTATCTTTCAGAAACTGTATCTAAAAGCTCATCAAAACCGCCTTTTAGTTTGTCCTTAGTTTCCTTTGTTTTTGATATGATTTTCTTTCTTGTTTTCGACCCTTTATCAGGAGCCAATAAGACCCCTATTGTAGCGCCTACAGCTAATCCTGCGACTAAACCTAATATGATATTACTTGATTTCATTTTTTATATTATTAATTGTTTAATTAATCACCTTAACTCCTATTTTCCTCATCCTATTTGTCTAGATAGACCTGTTATAACTATATAAATATGCGTGATAATCCGCCTGCACTATCGATAAAAAAGCCAAAGACTCAACCAATGAGAAAAATAACCGCAATGGTGTATTTTAAAACTCTCATTTCCTACTTTTTTTGATTGTTAAATTCTTAAGCTAACTTTTTCTTAGAGATGTAATAAAGCAGACCTGAGGGAGTCTGCTTTATGTTACCAATGGTTTTTTACACTTTGTAACTTTACTAACTAATTCTTATAAACAAAGGTGACTAATTAAATAGCTAATTAGTTATATAGTAAGGAAGTAGATTTGCATATATCACAGATTCTCTAAGTTTCCTTTTCTTTTTGCACCTATTTTTTTATAAAAGGAAGGAGATTGACCAGTTACTTTTTTGAATTGATTAGACAAATGTGCTACACTGCTATAATTTAATTTATATGCTATTTCTGTGAGATCTAGTTCATCATAGAGTATGAGTTCTTTGGCTCTTTCTATTTTATGATTGATAATAAAATGTTGTATGGTGATGCCTTTGACTTCGGAAAACAGATTGGATAGATAAGTGTAATCATAGTTTAATTTTTCACTTATGAAATCTGAATAGTTTACTTGTGGAACTTCATCAGAATAGTGGATCATTTCAATAATCACATTTTTTATTTTATCTACAAGTATACTTTTTCGATCGTCCAATAATTCTAAACCAGAAACAGCCAAATTTGATTTCAATTTTTGTTTTAATTCATCCGTAATGTCCTCTTTTATTTCAATCATACCAAGTTCAATACTCGTATAATGTAAGTCTAGCTTTTCTAATTCTAACTTAACCATAAGCTTGCACCTTAAACTTACCATGTATTTAATATAGAGTTTCACTTTGTATTATTGGCTTTATAACTGATTCTATCTAAAGGTAAGCTATATATTGGCATTTAACTACGAAAAGGACAGAAATAAAAAACCTTGGGGCCAAGAAGTAGGTTATTTGAGAGATATAAACGGATTTATTATTGAAATCTACACACCAATTCAAAATCAGGAATAAAAACTACCACCAACAGGCTGTATAAGAAATAGCGAATAGAGTTCTAACTAGAACTGCTTTTTCACTCTATTAAAGTATATTGTAATTTGAAAAGTAGTACAATAATTCTACTATTTCTTAAATACAAAACCGTCGTAGGAATCAAAAAATTTAGAATAGATGAATATTCCAATATATACAAATGCCCCGGTAGTTCAATCCAAAGAGATTATCATCCATGCAAAGCCAAAAAAGGTTTGGGAGATTATGATCGATATAGACAATTGGTCTGCTTGGAACAAAAACATCAAAAACGCTAAAACTTAGAGCAAACCTGCTGTTGGCAGCATGTTTAAATGGACTAACAATGGGAGTAAAATCACCTCAAAAATTCACACCCTAGAAAAGAACAGCAAGCTTGGTTGGATAGGAAAGAACTTTGCAGCTAAGGCTATACATAATTGGTATCTGACCTCTACAGAAGAAGGAACAAAGGTGAGAACGGAAGAAAGCATGGAAGGCTGGTTAATAAGTCTTATGAAAAGGAAAATGAACCGTATACTTATGGATGACATGACTTCTTGGCTTGAATCGTTAAAAATAGAATGCGAAGAATAAATAAGAGGAAACAAGCAATAGAGGCTGTATTACACGGATTTTCCACCTTTAAACAGATCAAAAAACTTCGTTTCTAAAAATATTCACTCATTTAAATTTTACCAAAGAATATATTCTGCCTTTATCTGGAAAGGTATTGTAACTTTACCCTCTTCAATTAAGGAATTGATTTAAAATGAATTGTCTATTAACTGGTGCCAGTGGAATTGTTGGAAGTCACATTCTTTTTGAATGGCTGCGCAAGTCTATTGTTGAAAAAACGGTAGATCACCTTTATGTGGTAATTAGAGATGGTAAGAAGTCTGCCCAAGATCGTTTGCTAGCTATTTTAAAAGATCCATCTCGCCCTAACTTTTTAGACAACTATTCTTTAGCAGAATGCTTAGAAAAACTCAGTGTAATTTCTCATGATTTATCTACCATCACCAAAGACACTTTAAAAAAGTACGATTTTGATGCAGTAATCCATTGCGCAGGTTCTACAAGCCTATTGCACACCAATGAATCTAAAGAGAAGGTACACACCCAAAACTTCTTAGTCACTAAGCAAATCATAGAGCAGCTTCCAACTAGCGTAAATCGTTTTCTTTATATTAGCACTGCCTACTCTTTTGGCATTCAAAATAAAAAAGTGAATGACCGCATGGAGCAGCAGGATGTTACCCATTTTAGAAATCCATACGAGAAATCTAAATATGAATGTGAACTCTATGTGAAAGAAGCCTGCAAAAAGAAGAATATCCAAGCACAAATCTTAAGACCGAGCATAATTTGTGGTCGCTTAATAGATGCTCCTTTTTATGAAACTCCAAAGTTTGATGTTTTCTATTCTTGGGCAATATTTTTAGATAAGTACGCAAAGAAATCTTTAGAGAATTTTAGAATTTGGATAGATAAAAAGAGCGGCTTAAATATAGTTCCTGTTGACTTTGTTTCTAAGGCTGTTTTATATGCGTTTTTAAATCCAGATATTAAAGAATTGAATATTGTAAACCCCAAGCAAATACTGCACAAAGACTATGTGGGAGATGTCCTGGAGTCCTTCAATATTAGCTCTTACGAATACATAGAAGAAAAGCCTGAAGACTTGAATATTTTTGAACAGTTATACTACAAAAGCATCGGCAGCCTTTTCGAGAAATACGTCTCCATTCCTGATCTGCAATTTCAACCGGATCAAATCCTAAAGTTAATAGAGCAACTACACCTTGACATTACTTTAGGTGTTCATGAAAATTTCATGAACCTCATCAATTTTTCTGTAGAGAAAAAATTTAGAAAGAGTTACTGATTAAAACTTGATTCCAATAAACATTTAGAATTCCAAGTTTACTTCTTCTATTAATCGTAATATTGCAATGTAATAATAAAGTAATGGGATTAAGCAAAACAGAAATTTTTACCGACCAACAAAACCAGATTGCATTGTTTGCAAAAGTTTTTGGTCATCCTGCAAGAGTTGCTATTTTAGAATACCTTTTTAAGCTTAATACCTGTGTTTGTGGCGATTTAGTTGATGAAATTGGATTGGCACAACCTACTATTTCTCAGCACTTAAAAGAACTAAAACTTTTGGGACTTATCAAAGGAAATGTAGAAGGAACAAGCGTTTGTTATTGCATTCACAAGGAAAACTGGACGAAAATGAAAGAGCTAATGGTTCAGTTTTTAGATCAAGACATTAATACTACAAACTGTTGTTAAACCAAATAATATGAAACTTTCAGAAATTAAAAATCACTTAAAGCAATTGGAGCAAATTGCTTTTCAATTGCCAAACGGAAATTTAGTTCCTAATCACTTTCACGTTACGGAAGTAGGAAAAGTGAGCAAACATTTTATAGATTGTGGTGGAACCATTAGAAAAGAGGAAGTGGTAAACTTTCAACTTTGGAATGCTAATGATTATGACCATCGCTTGCATCCAGAAAAACTACGGAACATCATTGAATTATCTGAAAAAGCTTTGCATATTGAAGATTTGGAAATTGAGGTAGAATACCAAGGGCAAACCATAGAGAAATTCGGATTGGATTTTAACGGACAGAACTTTTTGCTAACTACGAAACAAACCGATTGCTTGGCTAAAGACAACTGCGGTATTCCTGTCGAAAAGCCTAGAGTTAAATTATCAGAATTGCAAAAAGCTAATGCTTGTAATCCAAATAGTGCTTGTTGCTAAGATTAATTTCGCACCATGACTTTGATTTCAAAATTAGATGGATTTGTCTCTAGCATAAAGCACAAAACAATATCAGAAGAACGAAGACAAGTTCTTCAGCCGCTTGTGGATTATATCCAAGAAAAGGTAAATTCTAAAGAGGAAATACTCTTGAATTTCATTTGTACACACAACTCGCGTAGAAGTCATTTGGCGCAAATTTGGGCGAAGAGCATGGCACATTTTTATAATGTGACCAAGGTAAAATGCTACTCCGGAGGAACAGAAGCAACAGCCGTATTTCCCATGATTATTAAAACATTAGAAAATACAGGCTTTCAAATCATTAAATTATCAGAAGAAGACAATCCAAGCTATTCCATTAAATATGCAGAAAATACCACTCCTATAATCGCATTTTCAAAAAGCATAGAGCATCAACAAAACCCCAAGTCCAATTTTGCCGGGATTATGACATGCTCCCAAGCTGAAGAAACTTGCCCATTTGTTATTGGTGCAGAAAAGCGAATAAGCATTAATTACAAAGACCCAAAGGAGTTTGATAACACCCCTCTGCAAGAGGAGAAATATCAAGAGCGTAGTCTTCAAATTGCTACAGAATTGCACTATGTATTTTCAAAAATTAAATCTTCCTCATGAGTATTAAAAAGTTAGGCTTTTTAGATAAGCATCTTACCCTATGGATTTTTGTAGCGATGGCAATAGGTATTGGCATTGGAAACTTTTTTCCAAACTTCCCTAGCCTTGTCAATTCCTTTAGCACTGGAACAACTAATATCCCCATAGCAATTGGCCTAATACTAATGATGTATCCACCCTTGGCAAAGGTGAATTATTCCCTTTTACCTGCAGTGTTTAGAAATACCAAAATACTTTCCATCTCTCTAATCCTCAATTGGATTATTGGGCCCATTCTAATGTTTGTCTTAGCCATTACCTTTCTACAAGATTATCCGGAATATATGGTGGGGCTCATCTTAATTGGACTTGCTCGTTGCATCGCCATGGTCTTAGTTTGGAACGACCTTGCAGAAGGCAGCAGCGAATATGGAGCAGCCTTGGTAGCTCTAAACAGTTTATTTCAAGTGTTTGCCTATAGTTTCTATGCATGGCTATTCATTAGCATACTCCCACCCTATTTTGGCATGGAAGGAGCTATTGTAGATATTTCTATAGCGACTATTGCAGAAAGCGTAGCCATCTATTTGGGAATTCCATTTTTATTAGGAATAATGAGTCGCTTAGTTTTAGTTAAAATGAAGGGAGAAGAATGGTATACCAATAAATTCATTCCTATTATTTCTCCAATGACATTAATAGCCCTCTTGTTTACTATCATCATTATGTTTTCCCTAAAAGGCGAAATGATTGTTGAGATTCCGATGGATGTACTTATTATCGCAATTCCTTTGTTAATCTACTTTGCAATTATGTTCTTAATTGGATTTTTCCTCACACGGGCCATGGGATCTGACTATGGTAAAACTGCTTCTGTAGCTTTTACTGCGGCAGGCAATAACTTTGAATTAGCTATTGCAGTTGCTATTGGGGTGTTTGGTATAAACTCCGGACAAGCCTTTGCCGGTGTTATTGGTCCCTTGGTAGAAGTACCTGCTCTAATCTTATTAGTTAAGCTTTCGTTTTGGTTGAGGAAAAGGTATTTTGTTAATGTAACGGATACTTAATGAAATGATTAATTAATTTCACCATTATGCTGAAATACCTTTTCCTCCTTACAGCGTTTCTTTTTTCGGTGCAAGCTTATTCCCAAACTGACACCGAGCTTCAAATTTCAAAGCAAAGTGCATATAATACCTACAAACAAACAATTCTTGTTCGATTAAAAACAAGAAAACCTTCTATAGATGCTCTTAGAAGGATGGGAAATGAAGCGAAAGCAAACTCAATAGAAGAGAAACAGCGATTAAAGAATATAGAAATAATCCATGCTTTTAGAAGCAATTTTGATTTTTGCCCTGTTTACTTTTTCTATAGTGATTATTCAAGGCTTGTAAAAGAAAAGAAATTGGATAGCGTTCCCTTTTTGAATGAAAAATTGGAAGCTGACCCAAACATATCTGTGGCAACGGAAGACTTTCTAATTGCAGAATTTGGAAATATAGCTCCCGATACCGCTAAATATTTTGAAGGTTACTACGTTTTGAGTGGTGATGGTTTAGATAAAAGAAAACCAACTTACTACCACAGTTCTTCAGAAGCTAGTTTTGGCGCTTTAATCATAAAAAGTTCTGATTTTGTGCAGATGCGATCTCCCTTTCCTTATTATGTTAAAACATTTGATTCTTTCCCTATCAAAAGAAAACCGAAAAAAGTTGTTAAAATCATGAATGAGAAATTACACTATTATTTTAGCAGAAATTATAAGGAATTCCAAAAGAGAGACTAATATTCAAAATGATTCAAAGGCTATTTCTTACCTTACTTACTTTCTTCCAATTCTTTACTTTAATTGGTCAGGATACTATTGTTTCCAAAGAAATGGACACTATTCTATGTAAAATTGAAAAGGAGAGTAAATACTCCATTTACTATTCAATTTTAGATAATGGAAATAAGGAAACTAGCTACATTAATTATATCTCTATTTTATATTACGTGAAAGATGGCAGTAAGATAAGGCCTAGAAATAATACTGAAAAATCATCCATAGCTACAAAGTTTAGAGCCTCTCTGAACCTTGGTTTTGCCTACAGAATAGCGAAAGAAAACGAAGCACTTACAGAGCAAGGACAAGAGTATGCGAAAGGTCTTCGACTGGGTTTTCAATATAATATAGATGCGCATTTCTATAGCTTAAAGGGGATTGGATATGGCTTGAAATTTTCAAGATTTTCAGTGAGTAATTCTTCTAGTGCATTTATTTTAGATAACACAATTAGTGGACGGGATACTGCTTTAAGTATTGAAGATAATATTCAGCTAAGCTTTTTAGGTCCTAGTCTCTCCTTTAACCTATTGAAGTATAAAACAAATGCGCTTTACTTTAATATTGCGGTGGGGTACATTTGGTATAGAAACAATGCAGTTCTATTGCAGTCTATAGAATTTAAGGGGAACACTATAGCCGGCTCTGCCGACCTTAGCTATGATATACCTCTAAACGAAAATTTTAAACTCGGCTTTCAAATCTCTTATATAGGCGGTATACTGAATAGTGGAGAGTTCTTCACTAAAGATGGATCAGGAAGTTTTTCCCCAACTGAAGAGACAAGAGAGAATCTTAGAAGATTAGAATTCTCCATTGGCCTACGTTTTAATAAATAGCCTTATTAATTATCGTACCTCAGGTGTTTTACCGATTCTCCGGAGTCTCTTAATTCAAGGAGAGAATCTACGCCAATCTGAAGATGATGATTGACATAATCCTTAGTTACATTCTTATCGCTTGCCGAAGTTTTAACTCCCTCAGGTATCATTGGATTATCCGATACTAAAAGTAATGCCCCATGAGGGATTTCATTAACAAAACCAACGGAAAAAATAGTTGCTGTTTCCATATCGATAGCCATGGCTCTTATTTCTCTTAAGTATTCTTTAAAATCTGCATCATGCTCCCAAACTCTTCTATTTGTGGTATAAACGGTTCCTGTCCAATAATCCAATTTATGCTTCTTTATCATAGAAGAAACAGAGCGCTGCAAACGAAAAGAAGGCAATGCAGGCACCTCAGGAGGCATATAATCATTGCTAGTACCTTCTCCTCTTATGGCTGCTATTGGTAAAATCATATCTCCAATTTGCGTTTTCTTTTTTAAGCCACCACATTTCCCTAAAAATAGAACTGCTTTTGGTTTTATTGCAGATAACAAATCCATGACTGTAGCGGCCATGGCACTACCCATTCCAAAATTTATAATGGTAATACCATTCGCAGAGGCTGCTTCCATGGGATGTCCCTCTCCATATAATTTCCCATCAAATTGATTGGCAAACATCTTTACATAATTAGAGAAGTTAGTTAGTAAAATATACTCTCCAAACTCTTCTAATGGCACCCCTGTATATCTTGGCAACCAGTCCTTTACAATTTCTTCCTTAGTTTGCATTCGTAGCTTCCGGACTAGTTTCACTAACTAATTTCATTTCATCAATCAAGTGCGTTGCACCGGCAAACTTATCTACTATAAAAAGCACATACCGAATGTCTACAGAAATGTTTCTGCATAAACTGATATCGTAATTGATATCACTCATGGTCCCTTCCCAGTTTCTATCGAAATTAAGTCCAATCAGTTCTCCATGGGCATTAATAACCGGGCTTCCTGAGTTTCCGCCAGTTGTATGATTGGAAGCTATAAAACAAACATGCATGAAGCCATCCTTATCTACATAAGGTCCAAAATCTTCCTCTTTAATTAGTTTCACTAATTTCTCTGGTAAATTAAAATCAACATTTTCTGGATCGTACTTTTCTAATATACCATCTACGGTAGTGTAGAAATCATATTCTACTGCATCTCTAGCCTTATAGTCTTCTACCTTGCCAAAAGCCAAACGGAGGGTTGAGTTTGCATCTGGGTAATAGGTTCCAGGAATTAATTGTCTTAAAACTTTGACATAAATTTTACTTAAAGAATCTATTTCACTATTCAATCTTCCGTATTCTGGTCTTACCTGATCAAAATAGATATCATAAAATTCTGACATGTATTGATAAGCCTTATCACCTCTTAACTTTTTAGCGGTTTTAGCATTTAAGCCCATTATTTTCTTAATCAATTCTTCTTGATTATTAAAAATAGACTTGGCGTACAAGTCATCAATTATTACATCCAACTTTACATCATCTACCTTCAAAAAAGCAGGAATAAATTCATTCTCCAAGCCATTTTTATACATTTTGAATAATGTTTTAGCAAGCAACTTATCTGTAGTGGCATCGTAATTCTTAAACTGACTATTGATTTGAGCTACTAACTTTTCTTTTTGAGCCTCGTCCACTTCTTTTCCTTCTTCAATGTCTTCCATCACTCCCCTTAGTTTAGCCGCAATTCCAATTATTTCTACTTTACGATATGGAATTTCTATAAAGTAGCTTCTTGCCTGAGCATATTTCTCAATTGACTTATATTTTTGCTCAAAAGCATCCATTAAGCCTTGGTATTCTGCTATATTCTTTGTTGTTTCTAGGAATTGATCTTCTGCTTCTTTTTTCTTAGCAATGGCATTAGACCTTTCTAAACCATTATTTTCTCCAATCCACTTTTTCCAATAATTACTTACACTCGCATACTTAGAAGCATATTTTATTCTTACCTCATCGCTACTCTTCATCTGCGCATCCATAACTTTTAAAGCTTCTGCCCTTACAGCAATTCTATCCGGATTTAATACATTCTTTATTTGATCAATTGCATGAGAGGTTAAATATTCTTGTGTACTACCGGGAAATCCAAAAACCATGGTAAAATCACCTTCCTCCACTCCCTTCATAGAAATTGGGAAATAGTGCTTTGGCTGATAAGGTACATTATCTTCACTATATTCTGCTGGTTTATTGTCTTTGTCGGCATAAATTCTAAAAAGAGAAAAATCTCCTGTATGCCTTGGCCACATCCAATTATCTGTATCTCCACCAAACTTTCCAATAGAAGAAGGAGGTGCGCCAACCATACGAACGTCATTGAATGTTTCTGTGATAAACATATAGTATTCATTGCCATAAAAGAATGGTCTAACAAAGGCTTTGTAGTGCGTTTCTTTGGTAGCAGCAGCAGTTAAGGAGTCCATATTCACCTGAATAATTTTCTGTCTTTCCTCTTCATTCATTTCCTCTCCTACCCCTTCTAAAACACGATCTGTTACATCTTCCATCTTAACAATGAAAGTTGCAGACAAACCTGGATTAGGTAGCTCCTCTTCCTGCTTCATTGCCCAATAACCATTAGTTAAATAATCATTTTCCACAGAAGAATGATACTGTATTTGCCCATACCCACAATGATGGTTCGTTAGAATTAGCCCTTGATTAGAAATGATTTCACCGGTGCAAAAACCGCCAAAAGAAATCACCGCATCTTTAAGACTAGAATTGTTGACACTATAAATATCTTCAGCTGAAAGTTTAAGACCCATTGCTTGCATATCTCCTTGATTTAAACTTTTAAGGAGCATTGGAAGCCACATGCCTTCTTTGGCAGAAATAGAATTGCTAATTATAATAAGAGTTAAAAGGCTTAAAAATATTTTTCTCATAATTAAAATAATAGATTACGAATCTAAGAAAACAGAGTGATTTGAAGAACTATTAACCAATGAATTAAGTTTATTTGCTATAAGAATGAACATGAAAAACTTTATCCCCTTTCATCAAATAGAAAATGAGAAAGTTATTGTTGTAGATGGTTTGCATCCTCACAACTTGGTTCTATCTCATTGGAAAGGAGCAAATAAAATAGCAGAAGTTGCTGCCGATACTAGCGGTGAAATTGTTTTGAATGCTCTTGAGAGAAGCATAGATGGTATTAATTGCCCAAACATATCTGCCACCCATTTTGATATTGATGGCTTTGTAGGTGTATTTGCTTTATTCTTTCCTTCTAAAGCTCTACAATACAAAAAGATGTTAACTGCTATGGCTAGAATTGGAGACTTTAGAGAGTTCAATCCAAATAGTAAAACCGATGTGCATGCATTAAAGCTTTGCTGTTGGATGAATAAGTTAGAAAAAGAGAAATTCTACCGACCTTTTGAGGAAAAAGATGAAATAGAGAAGTGCGTAGAAAAGTTCGACTATTTTCTACCAATTTTTGAGGCCGTATTGGAAAATCCAGAGAATTATAAGTCTGATTGGGAAGAAGAGTTTGAACAAGTAACTAAAGACTTAGAAAAAATAACTAAAGTAGAAAGCCTTTCTAATATTGGCCTGGTCATAAAAAAAGCAAGCTCGCCTATACATTATTACGCTCTATTTTCTGAAACAGATGGCTTTGATATTGTTTTAAGTAGTTATAATGAGCAACGATATGAATTAGAGTTTAAATACACTACATGGATAGATTTAGCTTCTAGAGCAAATCTGCCTAGAATTAATCTTAAGCCTTTGGTGGAAAAGCTAAATAAAATGGAAGAATCTGAGCTTGTTTGGGTAGCTGATAAAATAACAGATACAGGACCCCTATTGCGTTTAGAAAAAGACAAACTCTCTAAAGCAGATCGCTATGCAAATCCAAATGAAAGAGAGATTTTTTCCTCCTCTATTGCGGAAGTCCTATTCCAGAAGACCATTATTGATTTTTTAAAAGAATCCTACCATGCTATTCAAGCAAAAAGATTTTGGACTTGGGAGGAGATGAAAAATTTAAAGAGTTTAATTTAGAAGCATGAAAAAAATACTTTCTATCTTATTGTTATTTCCCTATCTCCTTATTGCGCAGATAGAAAAGGCTTCTATCGAAAAAGACCTTTTCCTTTTACCTAATCTCATTTTCAAAGAAATTCCCACAGCTACAGGATATGATGCTTCATATGAGTTAAGAATTCAACAACTTTTAGACCACCAAGATTCATCCAAAGGCTTTTTTGAACAGAGAGTATTCTTAAACCACAAAGGATATGAGAGACCAACAGTAATAGTAACACAAGGTTATGCAAATGATAGAAATGGTATTTATGGACCTACTAAACTTTTAAAAGCAAATCAAATTAATGTAGAGCATCGATTTTTTGGAGAAAGTATTCCAGATAGCATGGATTATCGCTATCTGAATCTAGAACAAGCTACTGCAGACTTACATTATATCAAAACCCTATTTAAAGATATTTATACCAAGCCTTGGATAAGCACTGGGATAAGTAAAGGAGGGCAAACAACCATCATGTACCGCTATTTTTATCCTAATGATGTTAGAGTTAGTATGCCTTTTGTAGCTCCTTTAAACCTCAGCCTTGAGGAGGAAAGAATTTATAAATTCCTAGATACCGTTGGAACTGATGCATGCCGAAAAAAGATATTTGAGCTGCAAAGGAGAATTTTAAGTGAAAGAGAAGCCGTTCTACCTTTATTGAGATGGTATACTTATGGAGCACAACTTTCTTTTACAGAGCTAAGCTTTGAAAAAGCCTTTGAATACCAAGTTTTAGAATTTCCTTTTTCATTTTGGCAATGGGGTGGAAAATGTGAAGAAATACCAGACAGCTCAGCTAGCTTAGAAGAAACGCTTTATTACTTAATTAGAATTTCGGGCATTAATTTTTATTCGGATGAGAGCATGAAGAAGTATGCCTCTCATTACTACCAAGCAGGAAGCGAAATGGGCTATTATGGATATGAGATTGAGCCCTTCAAAGACTTGATCCAGGCTTTGCCAAAGGACAAAAACCCTTCTGCTATTTTTTCTCCTGTAAAAGACCGGATAAAGTATAATAATGAAAGCAAGATCAAAGCGAATAAATGGTTACAAAAAGAAGGGAATAGATTTATCTATATCAATGGAAACAAAGATACTTGGTCTGCTACAGCAGTTAGACCAACAGAAGGAATAGATGCACTTTGGTTTTTCATTAAAGACGCAGACCATGGAAAAGCTAGAATTTGGAACTTAGATACAGAGGATAAAAAGCTCATGATTGAGAAGTTAGAAGAATGGCTAGAAATGGAGATTGATTGATTTATGAAATTTGAACTAAAATCCACTTTCAAACCAACTGGAGATCAGCCTCAGGCAATTAAAGAATTGGTGCAAGGCTTAAACGAAGGTGTAAGCGCCCAAACTTTACTAGGAGTTACAGGATCGGGTAAAACTTTTACCATTGCAAATGTTATCGCTGAAACTGGAAAACCTACGCTTGTTTTAAGTCATAATAAAACACTAGCAGCACAATTGTATGGCGAATTCAAGCAGTTTTTTCCAAAAAATGCAGTAGAATACTTCGTTTCTTATTACGATTATTACCAACCAGAAGCTTACATACCCGGCTCTGACACATACATAGAAAAAGATTTATCGATAAACGACGAAATTGAAAAACTAAGACTTAGTGCCTCCTCTTCATTACTTTCCGGAAGAAGAGACGTCATCGTGGTTTCCTCAGTCTCCTGTATTTATGGTATTTCTAACCCTGCTGACTTTAAGCAAAATGTTACCCATATTAAAAAGGGCCAATTAATTAGTAGGAATAAATTACTGCATCAATTTGTTGCTGCCCTTTACTCCAGGAGTTCTGTTGAATTTCAAAGAGGTAATTTTAGGGTAAAAGGAGATACCGTAGACTTATTTCCTGCCTATGCAGATATAGCCTATAGAATTAGCTTCTTTGGAGATGAAATTGAAGATATTCGATCATTTGATCCAGTCAATGGCAATACCATAGAAAACTTTGACTCCCTGAATATTTATCCTGCCAATTTATTCGTTACCACAAAAGATAGAATGAATAGCGCCATTTGGGAGATACAGCAAGACATGGTGAAGCAGGTAGATTACTTTAAAGAAATTGGCAAACCTTTAGAAGCTAAAAGACTAGAAGAAAGGACTCTATATGATATAGAGATGATGAAAGAGTTGGGTTATTGTTCTGGAATAGAAAATTATTCTCGTTACTTCGATAATAGGCTTCCAGGCACTCGACCATTCTGCCTCATGGATTATTTTCCAGACGATTATTTATTGGTTGTGGATGAAAGCCACGTAACTGTTTCCCAAGTAAATGCCATGTATGGTGGCGACAGATCTAGAAAAGAAAATTTGGTAGAATTTGGATTCAGGCTGCCTGCTGCAATGGACAATAGACCCTTGAAATTTGAAGAATGGGAAGCTTTGAGGAATCAAACCATTTACGTTAGTGCAACTCCTGCAGATTATGAACTTAGAGAATCAGAGGGAATACTTGTTGAACAACTTATTAGACCAACTGGTCTTTTGGATCCTATAATTGAAATACGTCCAACGCAAAATCAAATTGATGACTTATTGGAAGAAATTGTTCTGAGAATAGAGAAAGACGAAAGGGTTTTGGTAACCACCCTTACTAAGAGAATGGCTGAAGAACTTACCAAATACCTTGTTAAAAACGATATAAAAAGTAGATATATTCACTCGGATGTCGATACGCTTGAAAGGGTTGAAATATTAAGAGACTTAAGGTTGGGCAATTTTGATGTCTTAGTTGGGGTAAACCTCTTAAGAGAGGGGCTTGATTTACCAGAAGTTTCATTAGTGGCAGTAATGGATGCAGATAAGGAAGGCTTTTTAAGATCGGGAAGATCATTAACGCAAACTGCAGGAAGGGCAGCAAGGAATGTAAATGGTAGAGTAATTTTTTATGCAGATAAGATTACTGGCTCTATGCAAAAAACCATGGACGAAACAGAAAGAAGAAGGGAAAAGCAAATTGCCTACAACCTAAAACATGGCATTACCCCACAAGCATTGCATAAACCCAAATCAGAAATCTTAAGACAGACTAAAGTAGCTGATGGCAGCAAAGAAGTGGAAAATTATGCAGATGAAATTAAATTATCTATCGCTGCTGACCCTGTTGTTGCTTACATGAGCAAAGAACAATTAGAAAAATCATTAGTAAAAACAAAAAGACAAATGGAAAAAGCTGCTAAGGAAATGGACTTTATGGAAGCAGCTAGATTAAGAGATGAAATGTTTGAATTGGAAAACCTTATTCGAACAAAAAGTAAATCTTAGTCCTTTTAAGAGACTGAATATTTATGAGAATAGTTTTAAAACTCATTTTGATAGGCATTTTTGCTGTTTTAGCCACTAACTCTTTTGGCCAAAATGTTATGCAATTTGCTGCAACGGCAGGACCTGAAAACAACCAAGGCTACACTAAAGTAGTAGCTGACAAAACAGGTGGTTTTACTGCCATTGGTTATTTTGAGAACAAAGTTTATATTGATGATGGTTTTACATTAGACAGTATCAACTCTAGAGCAGCTAGCAGAGATGCATTCTTCATTTATTTTGATAGTAGAACAGTTTCTAAAGATCTATTCGCTATCAGTGGTAACGGATTCGAATCAATTAATGATGCAGCCTATAACTCCAACAATGAATTGCTTCATACTGGTGTTTTTACAGATTCCCTTTTTTTAGATCCTGCTACCAATCTACCTTTTACCAAAAGTGCAGGTAGCAATGATATTTTTTTAGTAAAATATAACAGTAATAGACAGTTTGGTTGGGGAAAAACCATTGGAAGCTTAGGATATGAAGATGTTGTAGCCATAGAAATGACTCCAAAGGATGAATTTTATTTGGTAGGCTTTTATTCCGGCAGCCTTGACTTCGATCCGGATACCAGCAGCGATATAAAAACACCGACTAATTCTCAGGAAGTCTTTATCTCCAAATATGATTCAAGCGGCAATTACTTATGGACTAAAACATTTGGTGGCAGAGGTTTTGCCAATGTAAACGATGTTCACTATGCCAATGGTTATCTATATATGTGCGGCCAATATTCAGACTCCATTGACTTTGATCCTGATAGCATAGGAATTGCAATGGAGTATGCTAGTACTGATGATGTATTTGTCTTAAAATTAGATAGCAATGCAAACTTTGAATGGGTAAAAACTTTTGGCGGTCCCTCCTTAGATGTTGGTCAAAAAATAACAACTGACTTACAGGGCAATGTATACACAGCAGGAGAATTTAGAGGTAGAGTTGATTTTGACCCAGGTAGTAATAGTCAATTTGTTGGCACCTCTGGGGCGGAAGATGTATTTATACAAAGACTTAATGCCAATGGTAATTTTGTTTGGGTCAATAAATATATCGGATACAATAATGAAAGAGCAAGAGCATTATTGTTTAATCCACAAGATCAAAGTCTACTTGTTGGAGGAACCTTTAATGGAACAGCCTATTTTAGTGTAACTCCAATTTTATTGCGCTTTTCTAATGGCTCCAACGATGCATTTATTCATAAACTAGACCGTCAAAGAAGATTGTTATGGTTCGAAAATTTTGGAGAAAGCGGCACAGATAATATTGCTGATATGTGTTATGATGCTTTTGGCAACCTTATAGCTGTTGGCGACTTTAGAGACAGTATTAAGTGGAATGGACCCAATGGAACTGAAAGATTCTATGCCAATGGGACAGATGGTTTTATTGTAAAATATGATAGACAATTAGTTGGCAATAAAGAACTAACTGAGGAGAGTCATAATCAACTAAAAGTTTATCCAAACCCAGTTAATAAATTATTGAATATAGACTTAAACTTTAAAGAAAGGGTTACTATCAGTATTTCAGATATCAATGGAAAGACATTATTTCAAGGAGAGTATTCTGAAAACTACCTTCAAATAGAGTTTCCCTTTCCTAAAGGAATCTACATTTTAAAGGTTCAAAGCCCAAATGAGCTTATTAGCAGAAAAATAATAAGGCAATAAGCTTAAATTAGCCGACTTAGATTTCTATTTACGATGCTCAAAAATTTGCTCAAATACTACTTTCTTATTCTAAAAGTAAGAAACAGACTCTCCCCTGCGGTTCAAATTCAACAAAGGAATTTATACTTAAAATATCAAGAGCAAAGAAAAAATGGAGAATTACCATTATTAAAAGACACCGGATTTCGTGTATTTTCTCAATTCGAAGAAGATGGTCTGCTTCTTTTCATTTTCTCCATTCTTGAAATGACCAATAAAACATTTATTGAAATTGGTTCTGATGATGGCGTAAATAGCAATTCAGCTAATTTGTATTTCCATTTTGGATGGAATGGACTTTTTATAGATGGCAACCCTAAAAGCATTAAAAGAGGCAAACGTTTCTTTTCTAAATACCCACACCCTTGGTTTGACAAGCCTCAGTTTCTTTGCGAGAGAGTAAAAAGAGAAAATATCAATCAAATAATTGCCCAATCTAATTTAGAGGGCGAAATAGGCTTATTGTCTATAGATATTGATGGAAACGATTACTGGATATGGGACGCAATTACCCAAGTAAATCCGCAGGTAGTTTTGATTGAAACTCATGTAGAGTTTGGGATGGAAAATATTGTGGTTCCTTATGATCCTAATTATTTCTATCCAGGCAAACATCCTGTTTATCATGGTGCCTCGCCAATTGCTATGGAAAAACTAGCTAAAAAGAAAGGATATAGGTTAGTTGGAGCTAATGAGATGGGCTTTAACTTCATTTTTCTGAGAAACGACTTAGCCCTAGAGGACATAAAAGAAGTTAGTGTAGAGTCTGTATTGCAGCACTCCTACGCAAAAAATAGTTTTGATAAATTCCAAGAAGTAAAAGATATGGAGTTTGAGACACCCATCCCTTAAAAGTCAATGGTTAATTGACCTCTCTCATCACTTTCTACTAAGTCTAGATTAGATAGACTAATTCCAAATAAGCGCACTGCCTTTTCAGGATCATTGGGGGTGTGGAGTAAATGAATTACTTCCTCCCAAAGAACAGCTGCATCATTGGTGTAATTAGTTAATGTTTGCGACCTAGTTCTTTGAATAAAGTTGTGGTATTTTATCTTTAGAGTTAAAGTTTTCGCCTTTCTACCTGACTTTTTTAAACGCTCCATCAAGACTTTGAAGATGTCTCTTAATTCCTCTACATACTCTTCCTTACTTTCTAAATCTTTGGAGAAAGTTTGTTCTGCACCAATTGACTTACGTATGCGGTTTGCCTTAACTTCTCTTTGGTCATCTGCTTGAACAATATGGTAAAAATGTTTTCCGGCCTTGCCATATTTCTTCATTAATTCAAGCTTGGAAAAGCCCATTAAATCTTCCCCTGTATAAATCCCTTCAGCATTCATCTTTTCCGCAGTTCTTTTGCCAATACCATGAAAATCCTTAACCTCCATTTTCCTCATAAAATCAATCGCTTGATCTGGCAGAATGACACTTAAACCGTCAGGTTTGTGTAAATCTGAAGCTGTTTTGGCAAGGAATTTATTAAATGAAACACCTGCAGAGGCTGTTAATCCAACCTTCTCTTTTATTTCTTTTCTAAGTAGCATAGCAATCTTTATCGCCGACTTCAACTCTCTTTTATTGTAGGTTACATCTAAGTAAGCTTCATCTAAAGAAAGTGGCTCTACCAAGTCAGTAAAGCTTTTAAAGATGTCCATTATTTGAGAAGAAACTTCTTTGTAGCGATCAAATCTTGGCTTAACAAAAATCAAATCAGGACATTTTCTTGCTGCAATGGAAGATGGCTGAGCAGAATGAACGCCAAATTTCCTTGCCTCATAACTTGCTGCAGCTACCACACCCCTTTCTCTACTTCCACCTACTGCAATGGGTTTGCCCCGTAATTCGGCTCTATCCATTTGCTCTACAGAAGTAAAAAATGCATCCATGTCAACATGTATGATTTTTCTTTGTTTCATGGATGTAAACATACGTAGTAATAAAAATTTTATAAAAATTTAACATCTAATGTTTTTACATTAAATGTATATACATATATTTGCACTTTATAAACAAACAATTAAACATGAAAAAATTATTAAATACTGCAGCAGTCCTTTTAATAGCAGCTATTGCATATGCAAATGGCCCTAAAGGAGAAACTTACACAGTAAGTCAAAAAGTAAGCAAATTAGAGTGGACAGGTAAAAAAGTTACTGGTCAGCATAATGGAACTATCGAAGTTAATGGTGGTAACATCATGGTAGAAGATGGCAAAATTGTTGGTGGGACAGTAAATATTAACATGAACACTATTGTCGTTTCTGATATTAAAGATGAAGAAATGAATGGAAAGCTAAAAGGTCACTTAATGTCTGACGACTTTTTTAGCGTAGCTAATCATCCAACTGCAACTTTAAAAATTAACGAAGTAAAAGAGCAGAAAGATGGTACTTATCATATCCATGGAGATCTAACAATCAAAGGAAAAACAGAAAAAGTTGAAATTCCTGCTACTATCAAAATGGAAGATGGAAAAGTTGTTGCTATCGGAGAAGCTACTATCGATAGAACTAAATTTGATATCAAATATGGTTCAGGAAAGTTTTTTGAAGACTTAGGAGATAAAATGATCTACGATGACTTTGTAGTGAAGTTTAAAGTAGGTGCAATGAAATAAATTCATTAAGATTTCATATTAGTTGGTTAGTTAAGAAAGCCGCATTCATCCCTGAATGCGGCTTTCTTTGTTTTGTTTTAACTTAGTTCTTAAATAAGTACTAATCTTGTATTCTAAATTATTCATTTTCTTATCCGAGAGATGTTCTCCATACCTTTAAAGTACTTTGGGTTAATCATTAGCACTATTTCCCTTTTCGCTATAGTGTACGATTTTGGGTTTAGTCAATCTGAAGAATTTGAATTAATTCTTCAAAAATTTTATAACATCACGCTAGGTATTGGCATAATAGCTATTGTCAAAAGATATTTTGTAGATAAAATTAAAGTTAGGGCTTGGGTGCTCACTATTGACCTACTTTCTGTCTTTTTCTTCGCTGCAATTATTTATTTCCATATACAAATGGAGAATAAAAATGCAATTTTTAGTTTCTTAGCCAATGATGGCTGGCAATACCTTGCTTTACTTATGGTATTTGTGAGAGAAGCTTCCTCTTTAAGACTAGTGCTAAAAAGGACTTTGTTTAATCCTGCCCAACTCTTTATTTTAAGTTTTCTATTCATTATTTTCATAGGCGCTTTACTTTTAAAGTTGCCTAATGCAACTGTTGGCCACCTAAGCTTAATAGATGCTCTCTTCACTTCTACTTCTGCAGTTTGTGTAACAGGTTTAATTGTAGTAGATACAGGAACTTATTTTACCTTATTTGGTCAGTCTATTATACTTATTCTTATACAAATTGGCGGTTTAGGTATCATGACCTTTGCTAGTTACTTTAGTTTTTTCTTTACCGGTGGTTCCTCTTATGAAACCCAACTCATGTTGAAAGACATCAGTTCTACAAATACCCTCGGGGAAGTATTTAATACCTTAAAAAGAATTATTCTTTTAACCCTTATGATTGAAGGCTTAGGTGCAGTTTTGATCTTTTCTAGTCTTTCTTCAGAAAATTTCAACTCCTTTTTTGACCAAACTTTCTTTTCTATCTTTCATTCTATTTCTGCATTCTGTAATGCAGGTTTTTCAAATCTAGAAAGTAGTTTGAGTGAAAGCGGTTTTGCCTTCAACTATAACCTACATCTTATCATATTTGGCTTATTCTTTATTGGAGGTATTGGTTTTCCTATCGTATTCAACTTATATAAATATTTGAAATACCTGATAAAAAATAGAGTAATTCCTGTGCTCTTAAAACAAAAAAGGAAAAACTTAATTACTCCATGGGTAATCAATTTGAATTCTAGAATTGTTCTTTTTACCAGCTTTACTTTAATAATTCTAGGAACCCTTGCCATCTTGGTTTTTGAATACCACAATTCTCTGGCCAACCATAGTTTGTATGGAAAAGTAGTTACGGCCTTATTCACCGCCGCGACACCAAGAACTGCGGGTTTTAATACACTTGACATTAGTTCACTACAATTTTCTACCATCATGCTAATCTTTCTCTTAATGTGGATTGGAGCTTCTCCAGGTTCTACAGGAGGTGGTATAAAAACATCCACATTTGCTATAGCAACCCTTAACTTTTGGAGTTTAGCAAGAGGAAAAGACAGATTAGAATTATTCAGAAGAGAGATCGCTCCAATTTCTATCAGAAGAGCCTTTGCCATCATATCCCTTTCTTTAGTTGTAATAGGTGCAGGTGTTTTTGCTATCGCTTACTTTGATAATGATAAGAAACTAATCGATATCGCATTTGAATGCTTCTCTGCTTATAGTACTGTTGGTTTAAGCTTAGGAATAACTGATAGTTTGAGTAATCCAAGTAAATTTGTGATTATACTAATCATGTTGGTTGGTAGGGTGAGCATGTTATCTATACTAATTGCAGTAGTTAACAAAGAAAAAAGGAAGAATTATCGCTACTCAAAAGAGGAAATCTTAATAAATTAGAAAGATGAAGTACATCATATTTGGTTTGGGAAACTTTGGAAGTTCATTAGGTCAAAAGCTTACAGAACAAGGGAATGAAGTTATAGGAATTGATAGAAGTATGGAAAAAGTAGATGATTTGAAAGAGAAGATTTCTCATACCATCTGCATGGATTCTACAGATCAATTTACAGTTTCCGGTTTACCTTTAAAAGAAACGGATGTGGTAATTGTTGCCATTGGAGAAGATCAAGGAGCCAATATTATGACAACTGCTGTACTTAAAAACCTCAAAGTAAAAAGATTGATTAGTAGGGCAATTACCCCACTGCATGAAACTGTTTTAGAAGCTATTGGTGTAGACGAAATTGTACACCCAGAGGAAGAAACTGCCGAAAGATGGGCAAAAAAACTATGCATTAAGGGTGTAGTTGATTCCTTTGAGTTAAGCGGTCAATACAGTATTGTAGAGGTAGAAGTTCCAAAAAGATACATTGGTCAAACCCTACAAGAGGCAAGCTTTAATAAAAAATACAATCTGGTAGTTTTAACTACCTTGAAGCAGACAAATAAAACAAACCTCTTAGGAAATAACAGTAGAGATTTGCAAGTGAAAGGAGTGGCTTCTCCAAAAACTGTCTTAGAAGAGAATGACATCATGGTTATCTTTGGTGATAACCATGACATCAAAAAACTTCTTAATTAATTCTTATAGTCTTTCTTGAAGAAATTCTAAACTTAAGGCATTAGCTTTAGCCGCTGCTGCTTCTAAATAATGCTCTTGCGTTGGATTTGCAAATGCGTGATCTGCATCAAATGATTTAACCATTAAATTCTTTCCTGCAGCTTTCATATTTGCTTCAAACTTATCTGCTACTTCTTTATTGATCCACTGATCTTGCTCAGCGAAGATAAATAAGACATCAGAGGACAATGTTTTCAATTGCGCTACATCTTCTACTGGCATTCCATAATACATTACACAAGCTTTTGTTTTTTCGCCTGCAGCCAATGCTGTTTTTAATGACCATCCGCCACCGAAACACCATCCAATGGTTCCTATTTCTGCATTTTCAGGCAAAGAAGAAATAACAGCATCTAAAATGCTTTGGATTCTATCTGCGTCCGCTTCCATCATGTATTTTCCTGCAGAATCTCTATTGGTAGCTACTTTGCCATCGTATAAATCCAATGCCATCACATGTACATCTCCTAATTCGTTGTACAATCTTTCAGCTTCAGATTTGATATGATTATTCAAACCCCACCACTCGTGAATTACGAATAAATACTTATTGGTTTCTTTTGCATTTTGTAAAAAGTAATAATTAGCGGCATCACCACCTTCTACTGCCATCGTTTCCATAGTTCCAGATGGAGTAAAATCGATTGCTTTTGGCTCATCGTGCTTTTCTGCAAAGCCCTCTTCTTGGGCTAATTCAGAAAACTCTTCTGAAGTCTCTTTCTTCTCCTCAGCAGGACCTCCGCAAGAAATGATTAAAAAACTAATTGCTACTAATGGTAAAATAATTTTTTTCATGGTTTTGATTTTTTGTGAATTTACGTTTTTAAAGGGTGTTGCTTTTTAACAATTTCTCTACATGCTCTTTGCCCTCCATTAAAGAGTCGTAGATATATTTAACTTTTCCTTGAGCATCAATAACAAAAGTTTTTCTTCCGGTCATTAATCCAAATAAAATAGTTGCCCCAAAAAGCTTTGCTACTTTGTTTTTAGGATCAGATAACAAAGTGAAATTTAAATTATTGTTGGCCTTAAACTTGGCGTGAGAGTCTACAGAATCGGAACTTATTCCGATTACTTCATAGCCTTTCTCTAGAAAATCGTCTTGCCAATCTCTAAAAGAACATGCTTGCTCCGTACAAACTTTTGTATTGTCTTTGGGATAAAAATAAATTACTCTTTTTTTCTCCTCTTCCTTATTAACTTTGAACACTTCACCATTTGAATTCTTTAACTCAAAATTTGGAATAGTGTCTCCAACTTCAATTTTACCTTTTGCCATATTCGTTTAATAACTACTACTAGTTCAAATTGTTTAAAATACTCCCATTTCTTCTGTTTTTCTCCTGCACCATTATTGCCAATGCGCAAGAGTTTGGTGGTTTTAGACCAAGTAAACTATGGTACCAAGTAGAAACGGAAAACTACCGGATCATTTTTGGCAAAGATGCGAAAGAAGAAGCACAACAAGTAGCAAATACTTTCACCCAAATGAATGGAATTTCTCCAAACATTGGCGATAAAAGAAGAAAAATTGACTTAGTGCTTCAAGATAGACCAACTAGAGCAAATGGTTATGTTGGTGCAGCCCCTTTTCGTTCAGAATACTTTCTAAACCCACCAAGCGATAATTACTCTTTAGGCTCTACCAATTGGGCTCAACTGCTTGCTATTCATGAAAATCAACATGTATTGCAATACAGCAATAGCATGTATGGACTTACCAAATTAGCACTACTTATTGCCGGCGATAATTTCTTTGGCGTATTTCAACGCTTAAGCGTACCTAATTGGTTTATGGAAGGAGATGCAGTTAGGGCAGAGACAGAATATGGCCTTCAAGGTAGAGGAAGAATCCCTTCCTTTATGAATGACTTTAGGCAATATAGTTTGGAGGGAAATCTTCCTAAATATAGTGTTATTAGAAATGGATCTATCAACAAATACTATCCAAACCACTACCCATTAGGTTATTTGATGGCTAAATATGGAAAAGACACCTATGGCGATGAGTTTTGGACCAAAGTGCTCCGAGATGCTACAGCCTACAAAGGTCTTTTCTACCCTTTTTCTAAAGCCCTTAAAAGGCATAGCGGCTTAAAAGTAAAGGAGTTTTACCACGCTAGTTTTGATTATTTTAAAGATAGTAGCACGGTTCAAGTAGAAGAGAAAACATATAAAACCGTAGAAAATTATTACTTTCCTAAATACTTGGAAGATGGTTCTTTGATCTACTACAAAGACAGCTATGATCAAATAGGTGCATTCTATAAGAAAGGAGACAAAGAAGAACTACTCCATCGACCAGGAATTAGAATAAGTAATTACTTTGATGCCAACGATAGCCTTATTGTTTATGCAAAATCTAACTTTCATCCAAGATGGTTTTGGGACGATTACTCCAACTTAAGTTTAATCAATTATAAGCAAGGAAAAGAAATACAGCTCACTGAAAAAGCAAGGTACTTCTCCCCTGCCATCTCCCAAAATGGTAAAAGTATAGCGGCAGTATTTAGCAGTACCAAACAGAAATATGCCATACATATTCTTTCTATTGAAAATCCAAAAGAAATAGATAGCATACCCAATCCTGAAAACTATTATCACAATAATCCGCAATGGTTGAATGACTCTTTTCTTATCTGCACAAGTAGAAGTTGGGAAGGTAAAATGGCTTTGACTAAAGTGAATATTCAAACAGGAGAAACGGAGGCTCTAACTCCTTGGACCATTTACCTCCTTGGAGTTCCTGAAATAAAAAATAAAAACATCTACTTCTCTGCCAATTTTGACGGATTAGATCATATTTACCAATATAGTCTAGCCGATTCTAAAGTCTACAAATTGACTGACAAGCCAAACGGGCAATACCAAGTAAGTATTAATAGCAAAGAAAATAGCTTAATTACAAGCAACTTTGGCTTGTGGGGAAATAGACTAGAAAAATTGGCAATTAGTAAAAAGGAAGCGTTTCAAATTCCGAAGGAATATGTAAAACCATTAACTGCATTTGAGCAAATTGATACCAAATCAACCATCAAGCTAGACAGCAGTTCTAATTTTCAAATAGAGAGATATAGAAAGGTAAAGCACCTGATTAATGTTTATTCTTGGTCTACTACTTTCAACGACCCAAACTATAGCTTGCAGATTAACTCTGAAAATATCCTCAATAATTTACGAGCGAATATGGGAGTGAATTACAACACCAATGAAAATGGCGCTGCAGTTTATGGCAATGTTATTTATGCTGGCTTTTTTCCTGTCTTAAATATGAGTATAAGTAGGCTACAAAGAAGCAATACCTTTCGTGGCAGAGAATTTAGATGGCTAGAAAGCTATTTAAGCACGGGAGCAATTATTCCCTTAGACCTAAGCAGTAACCTTTATATTAGAGGACTAAGTTTTGGAACCTCTTACAACTTTAATGAAATAGACTCTGACAATGATTTTGTTGGAAACATTAGAGTGCATTCCGCTTCTGCTTTAATGACCTACAGACAACAAAGAATAAAAGCGAAGAAGAATATATTTACACATCTTGGCATTTATTCTAATCTAGATTTTACCAAAGGGATTGAGCCGAATGAAGTGGGTCAATTGTTATTTCAAAATAGCATATCTAGCAGAGGACTTTTTAAAAACCACAACCTAATGCTTGACTTTGATGCCCAATTGCTGAAGGGAAAAGAAAGCTATACTTTTCAAGACAACTACTTCTATTCTCGTGGTTTTGACCCTGCCTTTTACGATGATATTTACAAAGTGAGCTTAAACTATCATTTGCCATTGATATATCCCAATGCAGGCTTTGGAGGCATTATCTTTTTTCAGCGCATTAGAGCCAATGCCTATTTTGATTATAGCCAGACCTTCGGAAACTTTATTGGATTTAGCTTGGAGCAGAATTACACTAGCTGTGGCTTAGAAATAATATTTGACACCAAAATGTTTAACAGCTTTAGCTCCACTTTTGGAATTAGGTATGGTAGAATATTAGAAGGCGAATTTTTAAGTTCTAATGGAAGGGAAGACTTTATAGAAGTATTTATTCCGATTAGAAGATTCTAGTCTTTGGAGTAGGTTTTCCATTCTGTATTTTCATACAATTTATCAAAATACATCTCTAACTCCCTCAATATTTCAGGGCCTTCATACCTATTCACCACTTGTTTTACTACTTCATCTCTTCTCAGGGTTACTATGGCTGAAGGTAAATCAGTTACATTCTCAGAATCGTATTTATCTTGCATTTTTAAAAAGCCTATCTCTTCTGCTTTCTTCAATAGATTTCTTATTTTCTCCTTATCACCCAAGGTATAAAACTTGCCTTTTTGATCTACCCATTCGATTCCATTGTAAATGGCAAAGCCACTTTTATAAACCGTAAGCGTATATATTGGGCAACGACCAAAGCAGGCCGTTCTCTGAATTTTAGCTACAGCAGAATCTGCAAAGCCAGGAATTTCTAATTGCGTAATTTCTTCTTCCTCATTTACTTCTTCTATTTGTTCTACCACTTCTGTAGCAGCAATTTTCTCTTTGTTTTTACAGGAGAATAGGGAAATGCTTGCTAGAAGAAAATATAATAAGATACGGATCATTGGTTAAAAGCTAATTGTGAAATGAATCTCAAAGGTAAGTGAATTCAGTTCAATTACGAATCTTGGAATTTCAAATAATGAATGCTAATACAACAGACCATTCGAGTTTTGAAATTAAATCCTCATTGTTTAATTAGTTTCTTCGTAACTCTATTCACCCCATCAGAAACACTAAGAAAGTATATTCCTTTGGGTAAATCTCCTAAATCAAGTGCATAGCGATTATTTATAGTACCTGTTGGGCTAACAATTACTTCTTTGCCTAAAAGATTGTATAAAATAAAATTAAGCCTTTGATTTCCTTCGTAATTAACGACAACTCTGTTTTCAAATGGGTTTGGGTATACATTCAATTTATCTTTTAAGCTATTTTCTCTTAATCCAATGGCAGTATCTTCAGGTAGGCTATCGCAATGCCCAAGAAAAAAATCATCTAAATAATAGTAAACACCGTTATGACTAATATTATTTCCACCATTAATTTTCAAGGTATCTATATCAATACTATTTTTAAAATGTCCAAGAATGAAATATCTTTCTCCTCCTTGTGCTAAATATCTTCCAGAAACTTTAACCCATAATTCTTTTTCCGTAAAATAAGTTGAATCTATAAACTCAATATCAGGAGTAAATGGAATAACAGAGTTAATTTGAAGGTTCACTTTATTATTTGAAAATAAAACACCAAGCTGATTTTTCAGAGCATAGTTAGATGAATCTGCTAAGCTCATAAAAAATTGCAAGCAATATGCTGAATCTTTAAGAAGTGAAGTTGAAAGTTCATTTTGAATATATTCTCTGCTTGAACTTCGAGATTTGCTATATAAAACTATTCCATAATAGCCATTGTCTAATTTTGCATTTTGAAAACCATTTAAGTTTAAGGGAACTTTCCAAGGGTCCCTAGTAGAAGGGTGAAGAAAATCAGGGGAACTTGAAGTTGCACTACTCCAATAATTTGGAGTAATAATATTAAAATTACCAACTAAAGTATCTTTAAAACCTCCATTCTGAATAAAATTCTGTGCCAGTAAATTACTAGCACAGAACGTGATTAGGATTATACTTAGATTAAAACGCATTACTCAATTACCAATTTACCGCTTTCTAGAATAGTTTCCGCATTTATAAGACGATAAAGGTACAAACCATGACGCACGGCTTTCAATTCGATGCTGTGCAATGAATTGCTATTTAATCTATTTCTCATCACTTTTCTTCCTGTAACATCGTGCAATTCAAAGTAAATCTCTTCACCGTCCTTTACCTCAAATCTTAAATTAACCAACTCTTTAGTTGGATTAGGATAAATAGCAAAGCTGTTTTCTTCTTCCTCCAATGCACTTAGCCTTTTTTGGTTTCGTTGAACTGGTAAGGTGGATTCACAATAATTACTAATTAAAGGATAACCCCTATTTAATTTCAAATCTGAGAATTTCAAATTACGAATGATTCGTAATTCTAAGTTTTGAAATTCGTAATTCAATCCTCATTGTTTAATTAGTTTCTTCGTAACTCTATTCACCCCATCAGATACACTAAGAAAGTATATTCCTTTGGGTAAATCTCCTAAATCAAGTGCATAGCGATTATTTATAGTACCTGTTGGGCTAACAATTACTTCTTTGCCTAAAAGATTGTATAAAATAAAATTAAGACTTTGATTTCCTTCGTAATTAACGACAACTCTTCCTTCAAATGGGTTAGGGTAAACATTCAATTTATCTTTTAAGCTATTTTCTCTTAACCCTATAGACGTGTCTACAGGCAAGCTATCACAATGTCCTAAAAATACATTGTCAATGTAGTAATAAGCTGCTTGAAACATGGGATCATTTCCACCACCATCTACAAATGAAGTATCTGTATTTGAATTATCGTTAAAATTTCCGATAATCAGATATTCTTCATTACCATTTGCAACAAAACTTCCACCAACTTTTACCCAATTGGTTTTATCAATATTAAAAGTAGAATCAACTTCCAGATAAGGTGTAAAAGGTAAATTCACACGAGTAGTCGAATTTATTGCTGTTTCGGAAAAATAGACACCTAAGCTGTTTTTAGTAGCATAATTCATAGAGTCTGCAAGACTCACATACATCTGAAAGCAATAGGATGAATCTTTTTGTAAACTCCTAATTAATTTATTTTGGATATATTCTCTTGCTAAACCATTTGAAAAAAAGGTTATTATTCCGAGATAAGCAATTCCTGATTTGGCCTCTTGAAAGCCTGCAAAATTATCTGGAGCTCCAAAATCTACTATATGAAAATTTGTTAAATAATCTGGACTGCCATTGGTTGGAGAATCCCATTCTTTTGCAAATTTCAACCCAAAATTCTTTTGGATTGTATCTTCTAAATTTCCATTTGGAATTATGTTCTGTGCTAGTGATGAATTGGCACAGAACATAATTAAGATTACAAATAACTTAAATCGTATCACTCAATTACTAATTTACCGCTTTCTAGAATAGTTTCCGCATTTATTAGACGGTAAAGGTATATTCCATGTTTTAATCCTTCAATTTTTAATTCTTGTTTTTTAGAAGGATTTAACAACTTATCAAAAACTAGACGACCAGAGACATCAAATAGTTCAATCGTAATTAATTTATCAGAGTTATAATTTATATATACTAATCCTGATGTAGGGTTAGGATATAATGAAATCTCTGATTCATTTGGGTTTCGCAATCGTTTTTGGGTTGGAGGCACTATTTGTGGTAAACGTTCGCAATTATTGGTTATAATGGGATAACCAAATTGATATAAAATAGCTCTCGCATTATATACTGCAACTCCATCTTCATAAGGGCACTTATTTGCTAAAAGGAGTAATGATTGCAGAGCTGCACTATCTGGTACACCATTGGTATCTAATTTGCTTTTTATGCCTTCTATAAATACAATGTTTTGATCTTGATTTGTGAGTGTTGTAAAAGTTTGCCGTTGGTTTTTCTTATTTCTTCTTCTTTGGTAAAGGCTGCCCTTTCTGCTTAGCCATTTCCTCTAGTCTCTTTTGGAAACCAGATTTTTTCTGAGATTTTGGCTTTTTCTTATTCACCTCAATCTTTGCACGGATAGAGTCTTCGTTAATAAAGACTTTACGAATCAATACCGTTTGACCAATAGAAATTATGTTGGCTAAGAAATAGTAATAACTCAAACCAGAAGAATAGTTATTAAAGAAAAACAACATCATGAATGGCATGATATACATCATGATTTTCATTTGTGCTGCCATTGCTCCCTCCGCTGCAGCTCCCATGCTCATTTGACTATTCATCTTGGTATACAACATAATAGAAACAGCCATCAACAAAGTAAATAAGCTAATGTGGTCGCCATAGAATGGAATAGAAAATCCTTCTGGGAAGTTATAAATAGAATCGTAAGTAGATAAATCGTCTGCCCACAAGAAGCTCTCTTGTCTCAACTCAATAGATGCAGGGAAGAAACGGAACATCGCAATTAAAATCGGCATCTGAATCAACAAGGGAATACATCCACTCAATGGATTAACTCCTGTTTGCTTGTATAAGCTCATCATGGCTTGCTGCTTCTTCATAGCATCATCCTTAAACTTATCGTTGATCTCATTGATCTCTGGTTTTAAAACTCTCATTTTAGCACCAGACAAATAGGTTTTGTAGGTAATGGGAGATAAAACTAATTTCAAGAGAATCGTCAGTATTAAAATGATGATACCATAATTCCAATTAAAGCTATCTAAGAAATTAAATACAGGAATAACTGCAAACTTGTTAACCCATCCAAAAATACCCCACCCTAAATCGATGATGTTCTGCAGTTCATTGTCATACTTGTTTAAAACGTTGTATTTATTTGGCCCCATATAAAGTGCCATACCAAATTGCTCTATATCGGAACCACTTACTGGAATAGTTAAAACGGTATTTAATTTCTTCACATAATCTTCAGAAGTTTCATCTGTAACAAGTTCTGCATAAGCATTGGACTTATCAAAGAAATCATCCGCAATAATTGCCGTATTAAAGAACTGCTGCTTCAAAGAAACCCACTTTAAAGAGCTTTCGTAGTTCTCTTTTTCATCGCTTGTAGGACTTATGTAATCTACATCCTCTCCTTTGTATTTGTAGTAAATGGTGGTAGCATCTCGCTGACTTTTTAAACTCTTCTCTTGGTTAGGTGCCTGAACTTCCCAATTCAAGTAAATCTCTCCACTTCGCATATCTACTACCTTGTCCATTCCAATAAAACGAAGGTCAAAGTCCATCAAGAAATCATTCCCTTTGATGGTGTATTTCTGCTCGATATACTGATCATCATTTAAGGCAACTTTGAAAGCTATTTCTCTTTCATTATCTCCGCTTACTTCAAAATCAATCTCATTGGTTTCAAAGTATAGCTCATCGGTATAGATGCTATTATTGTCTCTAGTAAAAAAGTTCAAATTAAAATTAGAAGTAGAATCAAATAAGACTAACTCTCCCCCATTGTAAGTTTGATAATCTTTCAGCACCACTTTTTCTACTTTCCCACCTTTGGTGTTGAAGTAAAATGTCATCAATTCATTTTCTACCTTAATAATTCTTTCTTCCCCTTCTGCATTTTTTGCAAAGGCGCCAAAAGACTCAGCTAAAACAGAATTTTTAATGGAATCGTTAGCCGTATTTAAAGCAGAATCAATAGCTACAATAGTCTCTTCTCTAGAAGTAGATTTCTCTTGTATGCTTTCTGTTTTTGCCTCTTCTTGTGCTGCTAAAATTCTAGATTTTTCAAACTCTACCTTTTCAATAGAGTCTCTTAGTCTTTTTTGCTCTGCTATTTGCTCATCCGTAGGTGAATTAAGCACACTGAAGCCAATCATTATTGCTCCAATTAATAGTAGTCCTATAAATGTATTCTTATCCATTCAATTATAATATCATGATTTTGATTTGGCAGTAGCTGCAACAAATTCAACAAACAAAGGATGCGGATTCAATACGGTACTGCTGTACTCTGGGTGAAATTGCACACCCACAAACCAGGGGTGATCTTCTACCTCAACTATTTCCACCATTCCGCCTTCAGGATTTACTCCTGTGGCTTTCATCCCATTACTTTCGTAATCCTTTAGGTATTTATTATTAAACTCAAAACGATGTCTATGTCGTTCTGTAATTAGTTCTTTTCCGTAAGCTCTTTTGGCGATGCTATTTTCACTCAAACGACATTCATAAGCTCCCAATCGCATGGTTCCGCCTTTATCTGTAATTGTTTTTTGCTCTTCCATCAAGAAAATAACCGGATTCTTAGTATCCTTATTTATTTCTGTGGTATGTGCATCTTTCAGGCCTAAAACGTTTCTTCCAAATTCAATAACGGCACATTGCATTCCTAAACAAATACCCATAAAAGGCACTTTGTTTTCTCTTGCATATTTTACTGCCGCAATTTTTCCTTCTATTCCTCTTTCTCCAAAACCTGGAGCCACTAAAATACCATCCAAGTTTTTCAACTTTTCTGCTACATTCTCTTCCTTCAAACTTTCAGAGTGTATCCAATCTATCTTTACTTCTGTCTCGCCTTTTGCACCGGCATGTATGATAGACTCATGGATAGAAATGTAAGAGTCTTTTAACTCAATATACTTTCCAATTAGGCCAATATGAACCGTTCTTTTTGGATTCTTGAATCGCTTTAAAAATGCTTTCCATTCATTTATTTCAGGATCAGCATTTATCTCCATGCCCAACTTTTTCAGAACTACCTGATCTAATTTCTCAGCTTGCATTAAAAGAGGCACTTCGTATATCGTTTCTGCATTTGCAGATTCTATAACTGCATCGGGAGAAATATTACAAAATAGAGCCACTTTTCGCTTTACATCGTCTGGAATAGAATGCTCTGTTCTTAGCACCAAAATATCTGCCTGCACACCACTTTCTTGTAGTTGCTTCACAGAATGCTGTGTTGGTTTTGTTTTTAATTCTCCAGAAGTTGATAAGTAAGGAACAAGAGTTAAGTGTATTACAATACAATTTACCTCTGGATCCCATTTCAACTGACGAACTGCTTCTATGTATGGCAAGGATTCAATATCCCCTACAGTTCCTCCAATTTCTGTTATGACAAAATCATAATCTCCAGTTTTACCTAGAATTCTAATTCTTCTTTTTATCTCATCAGTAATATGAGGAATTACTTGAACTGTTTTGCCTAGATAAGCTCCTTCTCTCTCTTTATTGATAACATGCTGATAAATTCTACCAGTGGTTACATTATTCGCCTGCGATGTTTTACTATCAAGAAAACGCTCATAATGACCTAAGTCTAAATCCGTTTCTGCACCATCATCGGTAACAAAACACTCTCCATGCTCATATGGATTTAACGTACCCGGATCTACATTAATATAAGGATCTAACTTCTGTATAGTAACAGAAAAACCTCTTGCTTGCAGCAATTTTGCTAAAGAAGCAGATATAATTCCCTTTCCCAAAGAGGAAGTAACGCCACCGGTTACAAATATGTATTTTGTTTTAGAATCAGGCATGAAGAAACAACAGTTTTAAGAAATAAACTGTCCGCGAAATTAAGAGAAACAAATGGGCTATAAAACTTTTATTTACTTAAAAAGTAAGGCTTACACCAGCACTTGGAAGTATAGGTAATTGGTTCACTCTTTGAGAGGTCACTCTGTTTACATAAAAGATATTTTCTCTGTTGTATACATTGGTTACACTGATATTAGCATCTAAAATTGAATTTTCGCTTAGAACAAATTTCCTCTTCACAGAAACATCAAATCGATGATAGGTTGGTAATCTTCCTGCATTTAAATCCCCATAGCGTATTCCAAGCTCTCCATTTTGCGATGTGTAGTCTTGGTCAATTGGTCCTTGGAAAGTTAAATTTTCATAGAACCCAGTTGTTTGTGTCAATGGGAATCCTGATCCAAAATTCCAACGAGCATCTACTGTCCACAATAAGTCTTTTCCAAAATTGTATGAACCTACAAGGTTAACGTTATGCCTTCTATCAAAGATTGGAAAATAGGTTTGAAGTCCATCCCATCTCTCTACTTTACTCCAAGAATATACTGCATAAAGACTTAACTGTTTCCAGTCGTACTTAAAGGTGAAATCAATTCCGTATACATCTCCTGTTTCAACAATAAAATCCTTTTTTAGAACATCTGGCTGACTTGCATTAGCCGAATTATCGTCATAGAGTTTATTTCTATTTACATTGGTTAACTGCGTAAACCATTTGTAATAGCCTTCCACATTCACATTAAAGTTTCTTGTAACATCGTACTCAAACCCAAAAATTGCATGGGTTGCTGTTTGAAGAGCATCATCAATAGTTGTTGTAGACCCATCTTCATTGGTAAATTCATCAGGTAACGAATTGGGTCCGGATAAAAAGCCATAAAATAAATTTACTACATCCCTATCGGAAGTTGCACTCAAAAGGTTCTGAGAGTATAATCCTCCTGCACCTTTCAATCTAAAGTTGTCAGTAAGGTTGAATTTAAATCCTAAACGAGGCTCAGGAGAAAAAGTAGACAAAGAAGCATAATAGTGCAGTCTAAAACTAGGCTCCACTACCAATTTACCAAAGTTGAATTTGTATTGTAGGTATCCTGCTATTTCTGTGGTATTTTCTACTTGTTCTATGGTTTGACCTACGCTATTTTCGAAAGAGAAATCAGTAGTAAATCCTAGGATCTCAAATCCAAATTTTGATTCGTTGTTTCCATTAAAATTGGTGAAGTTCATGGCCATATTAAAACCATTAATTAAACTTCTTCTATCTCCTGCTGCTGCTGTGGCTTCTCTCTCAAGAGCAGAGTTTTCGTAACTAGAATAAGCAAAAGTACCATCAATGAGAACTGTAGACCTAGCAGGAATTAAAACAAAATTACTTCCTAATCCCCATTGGTTCCACTCAAAAGCAGCTACCTCAGGAAAATCTACTTGATCATTAAAATTAAATCCAAAGAAATTTACTTTGCTACCATTACTACCACCCAAAGAAATCTTCCCATATAAGTCTGTAAAATTATAAGGTAAGCCCGGCTCATCTATATAATCATAAAAAACATCAGAGGTTCTATCGATGTATGAAGTCTTGGCTGATAGAATAAATGTCTTGCTCCCTCCACCTCTAGTTTTTGGCTTAGACAAAGGACCCTCAAGCATGATATCAGATCCAAAAGTAGTAGCACCTATCTTTCCTGAAATTCTTTGTTTGTTACCATCATTGGTTTTAATATCCATAATAGAAGATATTCTACCTCCATACTCTGCCGAGAAACCACCGGTATAGACGTCTGCAGTTCTTAAGACATCGGTATCAAAAACGGAAAACAATCCAATGGAGTGAAATGGATTATAAATAATCATTCCATCTAAAAGCACCTTATTCTGAATTGGAGAACCACCTCTTATATAAAGCTGCCCCCCTTGATCTCCTGTAAAAACTACTCCAGGTAAAACTTGCAGATATTGGGCTAAATCAGGGTCACCACCTACAGCGGGCATCTTCTTTATATCTTTTGGGGTAAGCTTAGTAACCGACATCTGCACTGTGTTTTGTGCTTCCTGTTTTTCAGCAGAAATAGTAACTGTTTTCAGATCTATAGAAGTCTCCTTAAGGTATAGTTTAAAATCCACAATTTGACCGGCTCTCTCTATATTAACCTCAGCCTCTGTAGATTCATATCCCATAGAAGAAGTTACAACAGTATACTTTCCTAAAGGAATTTTAGTCATATTAAAATAACCATTGTCATCTGTAGAAGTACCATAGGTAGTTCCCTTTAAAAATACATTGGTAAAAATTGCAGGCTCTCCAGTTTTTTCTAGGTATACAAACCCTCTAACAGATCCTGTTTGAGAGAATCCCATAGATGTCAAAAAAAGAAATGCAAAAAGTCCAAAAAGTATTCTTAATCGATGCATAGTAAATTTTTAGAAGCGGCAAATATATCCATTCATAACAATCATTACCAGATTAAAATGACAGACAGTCTTTAACTGACAAACGATGCCTCACTTTGTTGAGAATTAGTGCAATATTTTAAAAATTAGTTCTTTTAAAATATCCTCTGAAGTCATGCTAGAAGAAATAACTCCTTTTGCTTGTAAATCTGCATTTTTTAGGGCAGAAATTATTCTAGCTATTTTCTTTTGATTGTAATTATTAGAAGCCTTTTGGTAGTCCTTTAGGAAATAAGGATTAATTCCCATTTTAGAAGCTACTTGGTTTGGAGGCATATTTCTTAAAGAAAGAAACAAAAGCAATTGAGAAAAAAATCGATAAATGGCCGGAATAGTCATTTGCAATGGATGGCCTTTCTCATTTTTTGAAAAGTGATTGGCAATCTGATAAGAACGCACTAAATTTCTTTCTCCTAATGCTTTATTTAATTCAAAGACATTATAATCCTTACTAAGACCAATATTCTCCTCTATAATTTTTGAAGTAATAAGTGTACCCGCCTCCAAATTGATAATCATCTTTTTTACTTCATTACTAATTGTAGATAGCTCCGTTCCTAAAAACTCTACCATCAATACAGCCGCTTTTGGTTCTATCTTAAACCCTAAATTGGAAATATAGCCTTCTAGCCATGGAATAATCTGATTATCATAAAGCCGCTTCGATTCAAACCAAATACCATGCTTCTTAATTGCCTTGGTAGAACCTTTTCTACCGTCTGGCTTTTTATGTTTGAAACATAACACTAGAATGGTAGTGCTAGAAGGATTCTTTGCATAGCTTTCTAGAGCTACTTCTTCGTCCTTATTGATTTTTAGATTCTGCGCTTCTTTTACAATAACAACATTGTAATTGGCCATCATTGGATACCGCTTTGCCTCGCTAATCAAATTCAAAACATTAGTATCCATTCCATAAAGAATGCTTTGATTAAACTCCTTTTCGGCATCTTCTAATACATGCTCTTCTACATAATCACTAATAAGGTCAATAAAATATTCCTCCTCCCCACATAATAAATATATAGGATGATACACCTTATTCTTTAGGTCCTTTAAAATTTGCTGATAAGTCAAATCCTCTAATTAACTTTGATAAATGACGCCTTCACTAAATCTTCCTGTCTTTCAATTTAACATACAAAGAGAAGGCAAAAAAACTAAAATATTCGATGATATAAGAAAGCGTTTTATCATACTTACTCCTGAAGAGTGGGTTCGACAAAATATAATTCGTTTTTTAATTGAAGAAAGGGCATTCCCAAAGGGATTAATAGCCGTTGAAAAAGAAATAATTGTTAATCAATTAAAAAAAAGACCAGATATATTAGTCTATCGCAATAATGGAACACCTTTATTTATGGTTGAATGTAAAGCACCTGAAGTAGCTATTTCTCAAGCCACATTTGACCAAGCAGCAAATTACAACATTAAGCTAAAATTACCGTATCTTATGGTAACTAATGGAATACAACACTACTGCGCTAGTATTAACTTTGAGAATAAATCCTTCCAATTTTTAAAACAAATTCCGCATTACAATGAATTGGAGCTTTAGGACATATCTATTTACATTTCTTACCTTATTTGCATTTGTTTCTTTTTCTCAGGAAAAAAATAAATTAGGATTCGACCTTATTTTCCATTTAGATAGCATTGAAGGAAACACAAGAGTCCCTTTACTAATTGAAGGAAATAAAGAAGAGATAGAGACTCTTTTAAAAGAGTACAATGGTAAAATACGATTGCAAGTAAATAATCTATTCTCTATTGATATTGCTGCTAAATATGTAAACTCTCTTGCCAACTCAAAACAAGTTTTAAATATAGAATACAATAATTACTATCCAAGAAGCTTAGGAGATACTATGCTGATTCAAACCAATATGGATTCTGTTATTAGAATGACTTCCCCATTAAGAACCAAATTTTCAGGTAAAGGAGTTATTTTAGGAGTGATTGACTCGGGCATTGAGTTAAACCATCCAGATTTTCAAGATAGTACAGGCAAAACTCGGCTTCTTTATGTTTGGGACCAAGGAGTAGCCTATAACCCAAGTAGAAAGCCGGGCAATTATAGTTATGGCGTAGAATGGGACTCTGCGGCAATTAATCAAAATATTTCTACGCACGATGACAAAGCTAGTGAATTTGGCCATGGTTCTATGGTAACAGGGGCTGCTGCTTCTAATGCCTTAGCTACAGGTAATTTTAGAGGTATTGCTCCAGAAGTAAATATCATATCTGTTGCAACAGATTTTAGCCGACAAAACTGGCTGCAAACTGTTGCTGAAGCGGTAGACTACATCTACACCAAAGCTGACTCCCTAGGAATGCCTTGTGTTATTAATGCGAGTATAGGAACTTATGTAGGTTCTCATGATGGGAAAGACATAGCAGCTAGAATGATAGACCAAATGATTAAAGCTAAGAATGGAAGAGCTTTCGTTTGTGCAGCAGGAAATGCTGGTGCATTTAATTTTCATTTGCAACATAATGTTCAAAACGATACCAATTTCAGTTGGTTTGAATATTCTCCTTCCCTTTTCTCCAATCAAGGGGGAGTATATTTTGAAGCTTGGGCAGATACTAACGATTTAAAGAATATCTCCTTTTCTGTAGGCGCAGATAAAGTAAATGGCAACACCTACAGTTTTCGAGGTAGAACCTCTTTTGATTCAATTGCCAACCGATTAAATGTAGTTTATCAAGATTCTATTTTAAACCCTAACCAACAAAAGATTGCTGATGTCCTTTCTTACGCAGAGGTTAGCCAAGGGAGATATCGTTTGACCTTTGCTTTAATATCTCCAGATTCAGCACAGTATCTATACAGATTTGAAAGTCGAGGAAGTGGAAAGTTAGATATATGGTCAAACAACCTTTTAACGGGAACTTCTAATATCAAAAACACTAACCTTCCCATAGTTTCATCAAATCCAGAAATGAGGAAGTACAAAAAAGCAGATTCTCTACAAACAATAGTTAGCAGTTTCTCTTGCTTACCGTCTGTTATTACCGTTGGAAACTACATCAATAGAAACACCTACCTCGATGTAAACAACAATTTACAAAATATGGGAGCTACTCCAGGAGCAATAAGTATCAACTCCAGCTTAGGTCCAAATAGAAATGGCTATCTAAAACCAGATATTTCTTCTTCTGGAGATTTTATGCTAAGCGCAGGAAGAATAGCTACGATGAATGCTACCATTATCAGTCAACCCTCAAAAATTGCATTTGACAGTTTACACATGCGAAATGGAGGAACCTCAATGGCTTCCCCAACAGTTGCAGGAATGGTAGCTCTTTACCTACAACAATGTGCAAAGGCAGATCATCAACAAATAAAATTGGACTTGCTAAACTCCGCTAAGAAGGATTTATTCACCGGAAATTTAAACAGTCCGAAATGGGGTTTTGGAAAAGCAGATGCCTTTCAATTTTTAAAAAGAAATGCATTTTACCCAACCATTAGCTCCTCTTCAAATGTTTATTGTTTCGGAGATAGCGTTCAATTGAATTTAAACAACAGCTACACTAACTACTATTGGAATATAGGTGATAGTTCTAGAGCTATTTCTATTAACAGTTCAGGCGTTTACTTTGCCCAAGTTAAAAACCAAAACCATTGTTTATCATATTCAGACACATTAAATATTACATTCCAAGCAAAACCTACCAAGCCAAATCTTCTTTTATCTAATGACACTCTCATCGCGGATAAAAAAGGTATTTATACTTGGTTTCTAAATGGAAATCTAATCAATGGCATACAAGACTCTATGCTTACGCTCACTCAAAGTGGGAATTATTATGCTATTTTTTCAGACTCAACAAGCTGCAGTATAACTACAGATACAATTTCCTACTTTATTACCTCTTTAGAAGACAAAAAGCTTCATTCTACTTCCATTTACCCCAACCCTAATTCGGGTAACTTTAGCATACATTCTGACGAATTAATTGTTGAGATTAGTATTAGAAGTTTGTCGGGACAATTAATTTATAAAAAAGAAGTGCAGGCCAAGCAACTATTAAACATGCAATTGGGTCCAATAAAGAAGGGTATTTATTTTATTGAAATAGAATATGCTTCTAAAAAACTAGAATTTTACAAACTTGTTATAAATTCATGAGAATACTAATAATCACTATACTCATCACATTATTTTCTACAGCTCTAATCGGTCAGAATGAAGGGAATTATTACCATGGCAAAATCATTTTAAAAGTAAAAAGCCTTCAAAAAGACAAATGCTTTTCAAATGACATTCAAGTTCCTACCATCAAAGAGGTTCTAAATAAACATCAATCTACTTCCCAGAGAAAGATTTTCCCAAACCATCAAAACAAGCTATCAAAATCGGCTAAGACTTCTAAGATAGATTTAAGCACTATCTATGAAGTTTCTTTCTCAGAAAATTACAATTTAAATCAAGTAATCCAGGAGCTAGAAAAGGATAAAAATGTTGCCTACGCAGAACTAATCCCTATTAATAGACTTGTTTATACTCCATCAGACACACAAAACTATAGACAGTGGTATTTGGATGCCATTAAAGCCTATGACGCCTGGAATATAGATAAAGGAGATAGCAATATAACGATAGCCATTGTAGATACAGGAACCGATATAGATCATGAAGATTTAGAAGATAATTTATACTTGAATTTAGATGACCCTATCAATGGGGCAGATGATGATAATGATGGTTATGTGGACAATTACTATGGCTGGGATGTGGCTATGGACGACAACAATGTTAATCCCGAAAGTCATGGAGGTTCAAGTCATGGCAGTAATTGCGCAGGTATTGCATCTGCAACAACAGATAATATATTAGGAATAAGTGGAGTAGGATTCAACACAAGAATTATGACAGTGAAAATTGACAATCCTGCTGGACAGTTAATTGGCGCTTATGAAGGAGTTGTTTATGCAGCAGACCAAGGAGTAGATATAATGAATTTATCATGGGGCAGTTATAATTACTCTGAATTTGGTAAAGACATTATCGACTATGCAAGCGAAAAAGGAGTATTGATTTTTGCCGGAGCTGGAAATGGTCCTTTTTCAGGTCCAAATGCAGGAATAGGCACTGAAGATAAATTCTATCCTGCAGCCTATGAGAATGCAGTTGCAGTTGGAGCTACTCAAGAGCAAGATAGTGTAAAAGAAAGCTCGAATTACGGCTATTGGTTAGGTATCTACGCTCCCGGCGAAAGAATGTGGACCACCTTTGGAGGTAATAATTATGGAAGAAATGGAGGAACTTCTATGGCATCTCCTGTAGTAGCTGCTTGTGCTGCAATTATCAAGTCGCATTTCCCTAACTATAGCAACGAACAGATTTTACAAAAGATATACAACTCAGGGGATTCTATTGAGCATATTAACAACACAAAATATAAAAACAAGCTAGGTGCAGGCAGAATAAACCTATTTAGAGCATTAACAGAAAACAATTTAGCAGGTATAGAGCTAAAAAACATTGAAGTAACCGATGGAAATGACAACTCATTCATAAATGGTGACACTATATCTATTAAAGGAGATTTCAAAAATTGGCTAGCAGATGCGATTAATGTAAATGTTAAAATGGAGATTCTAGAAAGGAATCTAGAAATTATTACTGAAGAAATTAACTTAGGCTCTATAACTTCTTTAGACTCTATTTCCATAAATAATAACCCTTTTGCTTTTGTCATTAAAAACATCAATAGTTTTAATGAAGAAATTAATTTAAGGTTTACCATAACAGCAGCAAACAATTATAAAAAACTCCAATACTTAAGTATAAATGTCAATAAAGAACTATTGACTGTTCAGAACCAAAATATTACAGTTAGCCTAACTAGTTCAGGAAGCATAGGCTATGTTGCATCAAATAGCTTAGGAGAAGGACTAAAATATAAAACAAATAATTCTCAATTGTATGAGGGCAGTTTTATGATTGGCAACTCCGAAAACTACATTGCAAATCAGTTTAGAGAGAATCCAAATCCAAATTTAGATTTTAAAACAAAGGAGCTTATTTCTTTTGTATCTACAGATATTCCAGGAAGAAAAACTATTGGAGTATTCACCGATGAAAACCTTTCTACCAACCCCAAGATAGAAATAAGACAAGCCAATTATTTTTTTGATGATAGCAGAGTAAGCGATGCCATTGTATTTTCTTATGATATAAAAAATATTTCTAGTTCTGAATTAACTAACCTTTACGCAGGTATAATTATCGACTGGGACATAATTGACTATACGAAGAATAAAATATTTGACGACAATCAGAGAAAAATGGGAATTTGCTACAGCTCTGACTCTAGTTTATTCGCAGGGATTAGAGCCTTAAACCATCTAGATAAAGTAAAGCATTATGCTATAGACAATACCTCGGGCGGATCTGGAGGAGTGAACTTGAGTGATGGATTTAGCGATGCGGAAAAGTTTACTGTGATCTCAACGAACAGATTAAATGCAGGCAATGGATCACAAGATGGTAACGATGTTATAGATGCTGTTTCTATTGGCCCATTTAATATAAAGTCGGATAGTAGTTATAATGTTTCTTTTGCCATTGTACTATCAGATAGTCTTAATAGCTTGTTTACCACTTCAGATAGTATAGCAATGCTTTTTGAAGACTATGCCATTGGAATTCAAGAGACTAAAAAAATAGGAAAAGAAATTCTAAAAATTTATCCAAATCCAACTTTTGATCGGCTTAACTTGAATATCAATAAGAGTATCAATGAAAAAGTTAGGTTAGATATTTTAGATTTAAATGGAAGAATCGTTTTAAGTAAAGAATATGAATTCCTGAATAATTCAACTAGGTTACAACTTAACTTGGATAGTTTAAAAACCGGTGTATATCTTATTAGAATAAATAGTAATTCTATACTTTTTGAGGATAAATTCGTGCTTATAGCGGATTAATAGAATATGGAAGAAGTTAGAAAGTTGCTTCTAGAGGAAAAACCAGCAGGTAGAAGACTTGCAGTAAGCGACATCCATGGGTGTGCAAAAACATTCAAGGCACTTATTAAACAAATTGCATTAAAGAAAAAAGATCAACTATTTATAGTGGGAGATGCAATCAATAGGGGGCCATCAAGCGAAAAGGTTTTGGATATTATTATCGATTTAAAAAAAGAAGGCTATCAGGTATATTTTATTCGTGGAAATCATGAACAAATTGTTATTGATGCTATAAATAATGAAAATAGCACCAACCTAAAATTGCTACAACCTTTAAAATCTGAAAAAAATCAAGGAAAAATAAAAAAGAAGTATACTGAACTTTTAAATAATTCTTACCACTTCATAGAATTAAGTGATTATTATTTAGTGCATGCTGGCTTCGATTTTAAGTCGGAGAAACCTTTTGAAAACACCTATGCAATGCTGTATTCGAAGAAGTTTAAACTAGACCAATCTTTCCTTAATAACAAGAAAGTTATTATAGGACACTACCCAAGCAATCTTATTGAAATAATTAGGAGAATTAAAAATGGGAAAAATAAATTATATATTGATAATGGATGTGTCAACAAAAAGGTAGCTGAGCAAGGAAATTTGCTTTGTTTAAACTTAGACACCTTAGCAATAAGTCTCCAGAAAAATATAGATGAATAAAAAAGGCCACGCGAATGCGTGGCCTTTTTTATAGATTTTTACACTCTTATTTAAGTGCGTTCACATGCTTTGCTAACTTAGACTTTAGGTTAGAAGCCTTCTTATCGTGAATAATATTTCTTTTAGCCAATCTATCAATCATACTTACAACTTTTGGCAATTGCTCAGTAGCATCTTTTTTAGATTCTGTTTCTCTAAGACTTGCTATAGCATTACGAGTTGTTTTCGCATAATATTTATTATGCAAATTTCTCTTTCTGATTTGTCTAATTCTCTTTAAGGCTGATTTATGATTCGCCATCTCTTCAATTTATTTTTTCGCAGTCCGTAGGGGAATCGAACCCCTGTTACCAGGATGAAAACCTGGCGTCCTAACCCCTAGACGAACGGACCGTATATTTTTCCGAAAATTCGGAGTGCAAATGTAATAGAAATTTAATAATTGAAAAACTTTGTTTCGAATTTTTTTTGATAAAAATTCATCATTAGAGTTTACATCAAAATTTTATTTAACTCTCATGGTCAAAGCTAAAACGATAGCCCATCTTCTTTGCTGTTTTTATTCTTGTTGAAGCTGATTCTAACAATAACTCGCCCACACTTAAGCTTGCAACATTTCTATAAGATGGTATTGTTAAATCAAAGCCCATAGAATAAAGAATAGACTGTTGAAGTATTTGCACTATAGACTGTCTATCAATTTTCTGATTTATAAAATCATTAAATAGGAAATTTAATTGTCTTCTGCCTTCAACAAAAAAGTGTTTTTCTTTATTAACAAACGTTCTACCAATTAAATAACCTAAATCGTTTACTCGATTATACTTAAATGAATCTGCTAGAAAATTATAAATATTAATCATCCCACAATAGTTTCTAGTAGGATCTTCTTTTAAATAGCCCGTTTTCCAGAGTGGATGTGAGGGATCAAAACCAAATACATTGGTGTGCATATAAATAAGAAGAATATCTCCACCAATCTTTATTTCAAACTCAAAGGCACCTTTTTCTTGATAACTTATTTCAACAGATTCATCAATCTCATGTTTATTTAGTTCATCAATTAATCCCTTTGCAGATAATTGAAACTGCTTAAAAGTTTTAAGTGTATTGCGATAAATTTTTTGCTTTAAACAAGCTTTATGCTTTACCTCCTCAAGAATCTTTTTAAAATTTTTATCGTCTTCCATTATAATTTATCTTCTCTAATAAGCCTTTGCGAAAATTACTCTTTGTTTTGAAAGTTTTCCTGAATAAATACATTTCCCTTCTTCTAATTTCGAATCTAAAGGGATGCATCTAATAGTCGCTTTTGTTTCTTGTTTAATCTGTTCCTCAGTCTCTGAAGTTCCATCCCAATGTGCATAAATAAATCCGCCTTTTTCTTCTAATATATTTTTAAACTCATCGTAAGTATCTGCTTTATGAGTCATTTCTTCTCTATAATCTGCAGCCTTATTATATAAATTTGACTGAATATTCTCTAGCAAATGCTCTACCTTAGTAACGATATCACTCTGATCTAGGCTATGCTTTTCCAAAGTATCTCTTCTTGCTATTTCAATCGTTCCACTTTCTAAATCTCTTGGTCCTAATGCAATTCTTAGTGGCACTCCTTTAAACTCATATTCAGCAAATTTCCATCCTGGTTTATGTGTATCTCTATCATCCAACTTAACAGATATCCCTTTAGCTTCAAGTTGTGTTTTTATTTCTTTTAGCTTTTCAACTACTTTTTCAAATTCCTCTTCTTTTCTATAAATAGGAATTAAGACTACTTGAAAAGGAGCCAAATTAGGAGGCAAAACCAACCCATTATCATCAGAGTGAGTCATAATTAAGGCCCCCATCAATCTAGTAGAAACTCCCCAAGAACTTGCCCAAACATAGTCTTGCTTACCCTCTTTATTTGTAAACTTAACATCAAAAGCCTTAGCAAAATTCTGACCTAAAAAGTGAGAAGTACCTGCCTGTAAAGCTTTACCATCTTGCATTAAAGCTTCAATACAATAAGTATCTAAGGCACCAGCAAACCTTTCAGTTTCAGACTTCACCCCTTTTATTACAGGCATCGCCATGAATCTTTGGGCAAAATCTGCATATATGTCTAAAATCATTTTTGTTTCGTCAATTGCTTCTTTTTTTGTTGCATGAGCTGTATGCCCTTCTTGCCATAAAAATTCAGCAGTTCTTAGAAACAACCTGGTTCTCATTTCCCATCTTACCACATTTGCCCATTGATTTACTAATATTGGTAAATCTCTATATGATTGAATCCATCCTTTGTAGGTCTTCCAAATTATTGCCTCACTAGTAGGTCTTACAATTAATTCTTCCTCTAATTTCGCATTCTCGTCTACCTTTAACTTTCCCGGATTATCTTCATCATTCTTCAACCTATAATGAGTGACTACTGCACACTCTTTAGCAAACCCTTCAGCATTCTTTTCTTCTGCTTCAAATAAACTCTTTGGCACGAATAATGGAAAGTAAGCATTGGTATGGCCTGTTTCTTTAAACATTTTATCCAATTGTGCTTGCATTTTTTCCCAAATAGCATAGCCATATGGTTTAATAACCATACAGCCCCTAACAGCTGAATGCTCGGCCAAATCGGCCCTATTTACTATTTCATTGTACCATTGAGAGTAATCTTCAGATCGTTTAGGGAAATCTTTTGCCATTATGGTATAAAATTTGTTTAGTTTATAGATGAACGGAACAAAAGTATCATTTATGCTGGTAAACTCTAGTTCTTTAAACTTAAGAAAATGAAAAAATTTATTCTTCCCCTTCTTTCTTTTTTAATAATAACAAGCATTACTTCATGCTCTACTTCCTATCCAGCATATCAATTTGATGATGTTTATTACAGCCCAAACAACGATCCTATAAACAAAGCACAAAAGGACCCAAGAGAAGATTTCAACAAGACCGAAAACATTACTTACGAAAATAATTATCCAAATAGATATTTAGAAGAAGGCAATACAAACTATGCAACAGAGAGTAATTATCAAGGTGATTACTCACAGCAAGCTGAAGCAGATTTAGCTGCTAATAATTCAGAAACTGAATATTATGATACTGAATATGCAGAGTCTCTTAATGCAATAAATTCTAATGTAAGATCCTTTAATTCTTATGACCCTTATCAGCGAGATAGAATCCTGTATACACAAGACCCATTTTTCTATTCTCCTGTAGGCTATTCAGCAGCTATTCATGCTGCTCCTTTTATGCCTTCCACAGCTTTTTTACCTGGGCCATCCATGGGCCTTGGTTACAATAGTTTTAATGGCTGGAACGTTTCAATAGGTTACAATTGGGGTTGGGGAAACACAGCAATGGGATGGGGCAACCCATACTGGGGTAATCCATACAATAACTTTGGATGGGGGCCAAGTTGGGCTAATCCTTATTACGGTTTTGGCTGGGGTTGGGGCTGTCCGTCTTATGGTTGGGGCGGTTACAATGCTGGTTATAGACACGGTTTTAATGATGGTTTCTATAGTGGCAACAACGGATATTATAACAATACCAGATATGTAAATAACCCAAGAGGCAACAGTGGTACTAGAAATTATAGAAGTACAAACATTTCAGATGGTCCTAGTAGAAATACCGCTGCTCCTAATAGTGCTGAAAGTTTGAGAAGAAATACCTCTACAAATCCTACACCAGCTGTACCAACAAGAAGTAATTCATTAGAAAGAAGAGAAACACCTTCAAGGTATTCCACCGGTGAAACACCTGATAGTTATGCTAGACCATCAAGGGCTAACCCAAATGCTAGTCCAAGTATTTCTACGCCTACAAGACCTAATACAAGACCATCTAGCCCAAGCAGTCCTTCTAATCAGGCTAGACCTAGCACTAGTCCAAATCTGCAACAAAATAGAAGCACTTCCCCATCGCGTGCTACACCGCAAGAACCGAGCAGATCAAACAGAACAATAAACCGTTCTAGACCAAGTTACAATTCAAACCCCTCTTACTCCCCTTCTAGAGGTGGAAGTATGAATAGAATGTCATCTCCTCCTAGCAGAAGTACTAGACCAAGCAGAAGATAAAAATGAATAGACTACTTAAAATATTATTTTCATTAGCATGTTTTACTACATGGGGAAATTCTTATTCTCAAGGTGTTGTTGACGCACTGCAGTATTCTAAAATGCAAAACTTTGGATCTGCAAGGTATACAGCAATGGGAGGCTCTTTTGGTGCATTGGGAGGAGAGATAAGTGGAATCGTTAATAATCCTGGAGGTTTAGGTATATATAGAAACTCTGAATTTACCTTTTCAGCGGCATTATCTACTATAAATACTGAAAATCAATTTAGAAACAATGAACTTTCAGAAAGTTGGACAAAATTCAATTTACCAAGTTTTGGATATGTAAGTAGTTATAATGGCAACCAAAATGGATGGAAGAAATACTCTATAGCTTTTGGACATAACAGAATAGCTAATTTTCAAAATAGACAAAGAATTAGAGGGAATTCAACAGAAGGATCGTCCTTTATTGACCCTTATGTATTTGATCTTAACCAAAATCAAGCAGCTATAGACGATGTTATTAATTACGCTTCTCCTTACACATTTGGACCTTCACAAGCTTTTAACACCTTTGCTATAGACTATGATACAACTTTAGGTCAATATGTAAGATGGCTGCAATTTCAAGATAATATTGATCAAGAAAGGTCTATAGAAACAGAAGGAAGGCAAACGGAAACCTTTATTGCTTTTGGAGGAAATTTTCAAGAAAGACTATTTATTGGTGCTTCTTTAGGTATTCAAAATATAAGGTTTAATTCTGAGCAGATTTGGAGTGAAGAGTATAACTATGACACTCCACCGGTTCCAGGATTTGATGATATTTTAAGTTACCGAGAAGTTAGCAACCTAAGAACAAGAGGAACGGGCCTAAATTTTAAATTAGGAGTCATCTATAAATTAAATAATGCCCTAAGAGTTGGTGGAGCAATACACTCTCCTACTTATTTTGGTATGTCGGAAGAATTTATCATGGATAGCCAATCTAGTTTTTCCAATGGAGATGTAATTCAAACGGAATTAATTCAATCTAACTATGAATACTCTCTTAGAACTCCATGGAAGTTTCAATCTAGTATAGCATATGTTTATGGAACTAGCTTGCTTTTTAATATTGACTATGAATTCCAAGATTTTAGTGGAGCGAGATTTGATGATAATAATAGGTTCCCATTCGACTATTCCTTCACCAATGATGATATTAACACTCAATTACAACAGGCACACCAAATTAGAGCAGGTGTAGAGTATAGGGTTGACCCCTTTGTATTAAGAGGTGGGTTTAGATATGAAAGCAACCCATTTACAAATAATACTTTCTTAAATCCGGATGAAAGTAGAAATACCTATTCAATAGGTACGGGCTTTAGGAGTAAAAATTATAATGTAGATGTTTCTTATTTATTAAGCTCTTTTGATATTGTTGACCCTGTTTATGCTAGCTCAGATGCATCTGCAACAATTAAACAAACAGAGCACCTTGTTACTTTAACCTTTGGCTGGAAATGGTAATTATCTTGGTTTATTAGATTTTAAATATAATTTCTCTCCAGCTTTGGGCTCTTGCCCCTCATCCATCCTATTTTTCTTGTAAAGCTTTTTCAACTTAACACCATAAATTTGGGAAATCTCCCACATGCTCTGACCTTTCTCTACTAGATGAAAATCTTCTTTTGCTTTGGCTCTTTTGGGCTGTAGGTAAATCTTATAACCTAAAGGAAGTTTATCTTCTTTGGATAGATCGTTGTATTTAAGAAACTGCCAAAGGCCCATTTGAAATTCTTCTGCTAGATTTTCTAAATCATCTCCTTCTTGCAATTCTATATACTTAATTCCATTATTACTCAACTTTACAGCGTGCCTCTTATTCGAAGCTATGACTCTTGTTTTAGATTTTACAGGAGTAGAACTTTTTGGTCTAGTAGTCTCCCCTCTAGAAACCTTTCTATCGTATTGAGCTAAATTATTCTCTTCTATAATTTTTATCAATAGTTGTGGATATTTGGGATTAGTAGCATATCCTGCCTTTTTTAAACCGTGTGCCCATCCCTTGTAATCGGTAGTTTTTAAATCAAAGAGAAAAGCGTATCTGTTTTTCTTTAAAAACTCAGAGTGGTCTCTATAAGATTCATAAGGGTCTTTATATTTTCTAAAACATTCATTCTTCTTATCATCATCTTGAATAAAGGTTTTCCCTGTCCAGTCTGAATGACATTTAATTCCAAAATGATTATTTGCATATCTAGCTAACGGACTATTTCCATCTCCAGATTCTAAAATCCCTTGAGCTAAAGTTATACTAGCAGGTATTCCGTTTCTTTCCATTTCGCGAATTGCATCTTCTCTATACAATTCAATATACTCTGATCTACTAATTCTCTTACTACCAGGCTGAGCAAAAAGACTAAAACTTAGAATGAATAAAACGATTAGCACCAAAATTCTCATAATTCAAAATTAGAGGTGCTTAGTCAATTGGTTATTCAGAAGTATTTAAAGTATTAACAATGCTTTCTTAATGAGATGAGTTGCCTTGCAACCCACCAGTATGAATAAGTAAAACTCTACTCTTTGCCGGAAAAAAGTCTTTCTTCATTAAAGCCTCAACTCCATAAAATAACTTTGAGGTATAAACGCGATCTAATTCTATTTTGTGTTTCTTCTTAAAATCATTCATGTAATTCAAAAGCTCTTGGTTTATTTTTCCATAGCCCCCAAAATGATAGTCTAAATTTAAATGTAGCTGTTCCGACTGATTTATTTCGCTTAATCTTAAAATAGCATTCTCCAAAAAGTTAGCACCCTTTAAAGCTGGAAATACAATTAGGTTTTCATCCTTTATAACCTTCAACATACCCGCTGCTGTAGTTCCTGTGCCCGAAGAAAGACATATATAATCGAAATGCTCTTCTAATTCATCATATATTTCAGAGCAACCTAGTACACCCAAACGATTAGCTCCACCTTCAGGTATAATGAATGGTTTATGATACCTTTCAAAGATTTCTTGAAGGAATCTAGAATCATTTCTTAAAGCATATTCTTCTCTACTTATAAAAACCAATTGCATTCCATTAGCATTTGCCCTAGAAAGCGTGCTATTACTTTTGTAATTTAATTCATCACCCCTAATTATACCAATAGACCTTAATCCATATCTCTTTGCAGCCTCCGAAGTTGCAGCGATATGATTAGAATAGGCCCCACCAAATGTTAAAATAGTCTGCTTCTTCTGATTAAAAGCTTCTTGAAAGTTATGCTTTAGTTTCCGCCATTTATTTCCAGAAATAACAGCATCGATTAAATCATCTCTTTTTACAAAAACCTCTAACTCTTTTGATGCATATAACACATCTTTTATTTCTTGAATTGGTGATGGTATATTGAACTTAGCTTCCAAAGAATTGTTTATTAGTTCCTTGCGAAGTTCCTTAACTTTGCTAAAAATTTAAGCTATTGGACGGATTTTCTATATATGATAAATACGACAGAGAAGATTTCTACATGAGTGTAGATGGCTACATCGTATTTACTGAGAAATATCATCTAAAAAGAGGTTATTGCTGCAAGAACGGCTGCAAGCATTGTCCATACGGATTTAACAAAGGAACCCCAAGATTTAAAAAGAAGACATGAGTGTAAAAGTGAAAAAAAGTATGAAAGAAGAAATTTTAGAAGGCATCCCGAATTATCTCCCTGAGAGACCTCAATGGGATCCTGAAATAAATCATGCTCCTATTAGGAAAGATATTTTAAATTCTAAAGAAAAGAAACTAGCCATCCAAAATGCACTTCGCTATTTTCCTGAAAATCTACACAATACTCTTTCCAAAGAATTTTTAGAGGAATTAAATCAGTTTGGTAGAATTTATATGCACAGGTATAGACCAAGCTATGTAATTAAAGCTAAACACTTAGATAGTTTCCCTCATAAATCTAGGCAAGCAGCTGCTATAATGCTTATGTTATCTAACAATTTAGATCATGCAGTTGCACAACATCCTCATGAACTTATTACCTATGGTGGCAATGGAGCTGTATTTCAAAATTGGGCACAATATAGACTTTGCATGAAATATTTAGCCGAAATGAATGATGAGCAAACTTTAGTGCTTTATTCTGGCCATTCTATGGGGCTTTTCCCTTCTCATAAAGATGCACCGCGTGTAGTTGTTACTAATGGAATGATGATTCCCAATTATTCAAAACCAGATGATTGGGAGAGATTCAATGCCTTAGGAGTTACTCAATACGGCCAAATGACTGCGGGCTCATTTATGTATATAGGTCCTCAAGGCATTGTTCATGGAACCACAATTACGGTTTTGAATGCCGGAAGAATGATTTCTGATGAAGGATTGGGTGGTAAATTATTTGTTACTGCAGGGTTGGGCGGAATGTCTGGTGCTCAGCCAAAAGCAGCTAAAATTGCAGGTGCAGTTAGTATTACTGCAGAAGTTAACCCTAAAGCAACTCATGTTAGACATTCTCAAGGATGGGTAGATGAAGTCTACGAAAATTTAGATGAATTATTAGCCAGAACAAAACAAGCTCAAAAAAATAAAGAAGCAGTTTCTCTAGTTTATCAAGGAAATATTGTTGACCTATGGGAAAAGTTAGCGAAGGAAAATTTCAAAGTTGATATCGGCTCTGATCAAACATCTCTTCACAATCCATGGGCAGGAGGATACTACCCCCTTGGCTTTAGCTACGAAGAATCTAATGAGATGATGGCTAAGGATCCTGAAAGATTTAAAATAGAAGTTCAGAAAACATTAAGAAGGCATGTTGAGGCTGTAAATAAACTTCACGAACAAGGCATGTATTTCTTTGACTACGGTAATGCATTTTTATTAGAATCAAGTAGAGCTGGAGCAGACATTATGAATGGTGATGATTTCAAATACCCTTCTTATGTGCAAGACATTATGGGACCAATGTGCTTTGATTTTGGTTTTGGCCCCTTCCGTTGGGTTTGCGCTTCTAATGACCCAAAAGATTTAGCCACTACAGATAGAATTGCTGCAGAAGTTCTAGAAGAAATGTTGCAAGATGCTGATGATGAAATCAAACAACAAATCAACGATAATTTAATATGGATTAAAGCTGCTGCAGAAAATAAGTTAGTGGTTGGCTCCCAGGCTCGTATTCTTTATGCAGATGCAGAGGGTAGGATAAAAATAGCTGAAGCTTTTAATAAGGCCATTGCCGATGGGAGGATTTCAGCTCCTGTTATCTTAGGTAGAGACCATCATGATGTTTCAGGCACAGATTCCCCTTACAGAGAAACTTCTAATATTTATGATGGATCTCAATTTACAGCAGACATGGCAATACAAAATGTTATTGGCGATTCATTTAGAGGAGCTACTTGGGTATCTATTCATAATGGCGGTGGAGTTGGATGGGGAGAAGTTATTAATGGTGGATTTGGTATGATGCTAGATGGTAGCGAAGACTCAAACAGAAGACTAAAATCTATGCTACACTGGGACGTAAATAATGGTATTGCAAGAAGAAATTGGGCAAGAAACGAGGGAGCTATTTATGCCATTAAAAAAGCGATGGAAAGAGAACCAAATTTAAAGGTTACGATTCCTAATCTAGTTAACAATGACCTACTAGATAGTTTGGATATTTAACGTAATTCAGCCTTTAGCTCTTCTTTCAACTTTATCACTAATCGATCCATCACATTGTCAATGTGTTTATCGGTTAGTGTTTTGTTCTGATCTTGAAATACTAAACTTACGCCGTAGGATTTTTTATTTTCCTGAAGATTTTTCCCTTCATATACGTCAAAAAGAGAAACTTCTTTTAAGATGTTTTTCTCTGTTTGTTTTGCTATAGACTCAATCTGACTAAATTGAATATCTCTATCGATTAACAAAGCGAGATCCCTTCTTACTTCAGGAAATTTGCTTACGGCTTTATATTTTACATCGTCCTGCTTAATAGCTTTTAGGCAATTAGACCAATTAATATCTGCATAATAAACCTTTTGCTTAATATCCCATTTAGCCAATACATCCTTTCTCAATTCACCTATGGAGACCAAATCGACATTTCCTCTAGTGACTTTAAGACTATCAGAAAAATAAGAATGATCAACTTCTATTTGCTCTTCAGAAACATTAGAAAAGCCAAGGCGCTGGAGGATTGTATAAACTGTTTCCTTCAAATCAAAGAAAGTAACTTCCTTAGAAGGCTCATTCCAATTCTCCGGAAGTTTGTCTCCTGTTAGCCAAATTCCTAAAAAAAATATCTCTTTATACTTTTCATTACCTGACTTACTATAGGTTTTGCCAAACTCAAAAAGTTTTAAACTCGACCTTTTCCTTTTTAGGTTATATTCTAATGATGCCAATCCATTAAATAAAAGGGATTGTCTCATGATAGCTAACTCTTGGCTCAAAGGATTCTCTAGAGTAACCATAGAACTCTCATCCAGTGCATTTTCTGCCTTTGTTAGAGAATTATTCAATATTTCAAAATACCCCCTGCTGCTAAGCAAGTTAGCAACTAGGTTCTCTAATTTATTTGGTGTTTTTAATTTTGAAGAAATAAGACTTGTTTTTGCTTGCTCAGGTATTAAAATTCTATTGAATCCATAAAGTCTTAATATCTCTTCAATTAAGTCAATTTCCCTTTGAACATCAACTCTATATGCAGGAACTTTTAATCTTAAGGTAGACTTTGTTTCATTCAATAACTCTATCTCTAGGTTGCTTAAAATCTTCTTAATTAAGCTCCTTTCTATTTTTTGACCAAGAATCCGATCAACATTACTGTAATCTAAATCAATAATAAAATCTTCAATCTCATTAGGATAGAAATCTTGTATAGCAGATTCTTGCGTAGCTCCACAAACTTTTTGAATAAGAATAGAAGCTCTTTTTAAAGCTTTGATAGTCATATTGGGATCTACACCTCTTTCAAACCTAAAAGACGCATCCGTATTTAAGCCATGATACTTAGCAGTTTTTCTAACGGATGTTGGATCAAAATAAGCACTCTCTAAAAAAATACTGTTGGTATTTTCATTCACACCAGAATCTTCACCTCCAAATACTCCGGCAATACACATTGGCTCTTTAGCATTACAAATCATCAAATCTGAAGATGAAAGTTCTCTTTCAACTTCATCAAGTGTGGTGAATTTTAATCCCTTATTTACCTTCTTAACAATAACCTTATTACCAACTATTTTATCCAAATCAAAGGCATGAAGAGGCTGTCCTAATTCGTGAAGAACATAATTTGTTATATCAACAACATTATTTATTGGCTTTAAGCCTATAGCACTTAATCTTGTTTTTAACCATTTCGGTGATTCCTCAACCTTAACATTCTTTAATTCCACTCCTGCATACCTAGGGCACTCTTGAACGTCTTCAACGACTATTTTTATGGTCGAATTAGCATCAACAATCTCATTATAATCTTTTAAAGATGGAAACTTAAGCTCTACTTGATCCTCTATATTTAGGTAAGCAGCTAAATCTCTTGCAACTCCATAATGAGAAGTAGCATCTACCCGATTTGGTGTTAACCCGATTTCAAAAACAGTATCTTCCTCCAATTTAAAGTATTTAGCTGCTTGAATGCCAATTTTAGCATCATTTTCCAGAACCATAATCCCATCATGACTCACACCTAATCCTAGCTCATCTTCGGCGCAAAGCATTCCCTCAGAAACTTCACCTCTTATTTTTGATTTTTTTATTTTAAGTCCTTTCTCATCTGGATAAATGGTTGCACCTACTAATGCAACAACAACTTTTTGTCCTTCGGCTACATTAGGAGCGCCGCAAACTATATCCAATAAATCAGCATGACCAACATCAACCTTTGTTAGTTTCAATCTATCCGCATTGGGGTGTTGATTTACTTCCTTTACTTGACCAATTACAACCCCTTCTAATCCTCCTTTGATGGATTGAATGCTTTCTATACCCTCCACTTCAAGACCAATATCCGTGAGTATTTCAGAAACCACTTTAGGTTCTAAATCAACATTTAAATAATCTTTAAGCCAGTTATAAGAAATTTTCATCGGAAATATTTAGGCAGCAAAAATAACTATTTCTATAAGGGAATCGCTCAGGAAACACTCCAAATTCGCAAGCTTCCATCATCTCCAATACTTAGCAAATAATTTTCAAAACTTGACCAATATAAACCATTAACGGAATGCGTGTGCGCTTTATCTTTCAGGCCTTCTATACGTTTTAAAACTACCATTCGCTCTGTATCCCAAATTTTAATTGTTTTATCTCTGCTAGCTGTTGCAAACAATTTATTATTAGGGCTGAATGCTATATCGTAAATGGCCCAATAATGAGCAGCTAAGTCTATTATTTGATTTTTTGTATGGAGATCATACAATCTTAGATGGGCATCTTTTTCACCAACTAGTATAGTGTCATTTATTGAATTAAATCTAACTGTATTTAAAGCCGACTTTAAAGGTCCAAGTAAATATTCCTCTTGATAGTCTGCTATTGATAAAACTCTCACCAATCCATCGCTACAAGCTAAAGCTAACTCACCTCTACGGGCAGAATAATCCATTTTTCTAAGCTTCTGCTTACAAACTTTTTTATGATAAAGAAGGCTATAATCTTGAGCACTCCAAACTGAAATGGAGCCGTCACCCGAACTGCATACAATTTCATTTTTATCTTCCAAGTAGCATAAATCAAAAATATAGCCCTTATGAATTTTTAGATAATGAATCTCTTTATTCTCATTTAAGTCTACCACATGAATCCCACCCTCAGCCTGACCAATTAAAAGATGCTTTTTCTTAGGAAAATACAATAGACTCATTACTGCAGCGGCAGATTTTGCAACCAACCTCTTCGCCCCTAAGGTTTGCAAATCAAACTCTATTACATTGCGATCTGAGCCGGCTGCAAATATCAAATTATCTGCATCCGATTGAGCAATCGCATATAAAGCACCTTTATGCTCTTTAAAAACCTTTTTTGAACTAACTAGGATATTTGACTCCAATTAACTTTCCCCCTATTTCTTTTGCGAAGATAATTCATTATTACGCTATTCTCTTCCGAATTCAATATTGTATCCGATTCCAATATTTTATTGGCTGCACTTCTTGCTAACTCTATAATTGCACCATCTTTAGAAAGGTTGGTAAGCTTTAAGTTTATTGGAGTTCCACTTTGTTGAGTTCCTTGCAAATCGCCCGGACCTCTTAACTGTAGATCAACTTCGGCTATTTTAAACCCATCATTTGTTTCAGTCATTGTCTTCATTCGAAGGCGTCCATCTGCAGAGAGCTTATTTCCTGTCATTAAAACACAATAAGATTGTTCTGCACCTCTACCTACTCTTCCCCTAAGTTGATGCAACTGCGACAAACCAAAACGCTCTGCACTTTCAATAATCATAACAGAAGCATTTGGAACATTCACACCAACTTCAATTACAGTGGTAGATACCATAATATCTGTTTCTCCTGAAACAAACCTACTCATCTCATAATTCTTTGTGTCGGCAGGCATCTTACCATGAACAATACTTACCTTATACTTAGGTGGTGGAAATCGTTGAAAAATATGCTGAAAGCCCTCATCCAAATTTGCGTAGTCCATCTTTTCAGATTCTTCAATCAATGGATAAACTATATATATCTGTCTGCCTTTGGCTATCTCTTTTTCTAAGAATCCAAATAGTCTTAATCTTTTATTCTCAAACCAATGAATTGTTTTTATGGGTTTTCTCCCTGGAGGCAATTCATCGATAATGGAAATATCTAAATCACCATATAAGGTCATTGCTAATGTTCTTGGAATGGGGGTCGCAGTCATTATTAATACATGGGGAGGTTGAATATTTTTCTTCCAAAGCTTGGCCCTCTGTGCAACTCCAAATCGATGTTGCTCATCTATAATAACTAAACCTAAGTTCTTAAGTTTAACCTTATCTTCCAATAAAGCATGCGTGCCAATAAGTAGTTGAATTTCTCCACTCTCTATGCCGTCATGTATTTGTCTTCTTTCCTTTTGCTTAACAGACCCCGTTAAAACTGCAACATTTAAATTAAGCGGTTCCAACATTTCTTTTATACCTTCATAATGCTGACGAGCTAATATCTCTGTCGGGGCCATCAAAGCAGCTTGAAATCCATTATCAATAGCTATAAGCATACTCATGAGAGCAACAATTGTCTTTCCTGAACCTACATCTCCCTGCAATAAACGGTTCATATGTTTACCACTACCTAAATCTTTCCTTACTTCTTTAAGTACTCTTTTTTGTGCGTCTGTTAATTCAAAATCCAATACCTTATTATAGAAATTCATAAAGGAGTCCCCAACTTTTTCAAAAGGAAAGCCTTTTAATTTATTCTGATTAATAAGTTTGAGCTTTAAAAGGTCTAATTGGATAAAAAATAGTTCCTCAAACTTTAAGCGATAGATTGCTTTCTTTAAGTTGTCAACCGAAGAAGGGAGGTGGATATTTATAATGGCAGGCTCCCGAGATACTAAACTATTTTCCTGAAGTATGCTTTGAGATAAATTTTCAGGTATATGTCCTTTTATTTGATTCAAAAGAGTTTTTATGAGCTTTAAGATATTCTTACTTGCTAGACCAGAGCGGTTTAATTTTTCCGTAGATGGATACACTGCCTGTAAGGAAGATTGAATATTTGCTTTATACTCGCTTATTTCTTCTAATTCTGGATGAACTAAATTTATGTAATTCCTATAACTATTAGGCTTTGCAAATACCACATATTGCTTTCCAACTTTGATTTGATTTTTTAAAAACTTTACTCCTTTAAACCAAACTAATTCAATGATTCCCGTATCATCTTTGAGCTTTGCAACCAATCGTTTTTTAAATTTATCTCCAATTTCTTCTATGTAGATTATCTCTCCTTTTAATTGGACATAATTTAAATCTGCTTGAATATTTTTTATTTCATAGAACTTAGTCCTATCCTCATAACGAAAAGGGAAGTGAAATAATAAATTCTCAAATGTTCTAATATTTAGCTCTTTAGCTAGTAATTCAGCTCTTTTAGGACCAACTCCTTTTAAAAATTCAATAGAGGTATCTAATATAGTGGAACTCACAGCAACCAAATTAATTAGAACATTGTTATAAGCATCTCAATTTCATATAAAAAAAAAGGGACGCAATTGCGTCCCTTTTTATCAATAAAAATTCAACTTATTTCAATACTGAAATTTTTCTAGTGATAACTTCATCACCAACTCTTAGGTTAATAAAGTAAAAACCACTTTTCAATTGTTTTGTATCAACCTGTACTCTTTGATTTCCTTGTGCCATAACACCGAAATCTTGGTATCCAACTTCTTTTCCTGTAATATCTAATACTCTAGCTTCTATGCGCTTACTAGCACTTAAGTTAAACTCTAGATTAGTAAAAGGAAGATTAGTAGGATTTGGGTAAATACTTAAACTATTAACGTCAGATTTTAAATTCTCTAAAGAAGTAATCTGATCCATTTTTATTCTTCTTGCATTAAGAACTTCATATTGAGATATATCTGAACCACCAAAGTAACTTACAGTAGCTACTAAATACATTCTGCTAGCATTAAAATTAGCAGGTAAAGTAATCGTGTAGTTCCCAACATAAGAGGTATTTAAATCATAATCAGAAGGAACAACTGTAGCATCTCCCCAAGTATCAGGTAAAATATCTCTAAGAACTCTTCTATGTTGATAATTCTGGATTGGATTTCCTCTGCCTGCGAATGGATGACCAGCTTGGGTATTGTATGCATTAATTTGATCCCAACCTTGACCACTACCTGAAACACTATCTTCGATTAATTGAACACTTACTCTAATATCTCCAGGACGTGCTACATCTGTAAAAGAAACATCCACATTTGCAACAAGCTGACGTGTATTATTATCATAGCTTCCGAAAACAATGATGTTTGCAGGAGAACCAAGGGCTGCTTGAGCCTGAGCTCTTTGCGTCCAAGTACTATTCAAGTAATTAGGGAAAGTTTGTCCTCTACCAAAAGCAACATCTGTTTCACCAGGAAATAATTTTCTATCAACCATTCCTGTTGGTGCAGCATTAATACCTAAAGTACTACATAAAAGTGATGCATCTGCATTAGTCATATTATCTTGACCAAAACAAGAGTGAACTGAAGTAGTAATAATATCCGCATCATTAGCATGCATCTGACCTGCAACCCAAGCTCCATCTGGGCAAAACTGACATACTGCAGTAGTAAATTGTTCAAATAGTGAATTCTTCTGAACTAAGTTTCCAATATTAACGAAAGTACTATTTGACGTTAAAACGTCGTCAGAAGTGTTTGGATCAGTTTGACCATTTGGATTAGCTACAGAAACTGTAAATGTTACATCAGCACCTAAATTATTGGCAATCCAATCTGTTGGATGAGTAAAATTAACAGAAGCTTGAGGAGCCAAGTTTACATTAATTGTTTCTGTTCTATTAAAAGTACCAGGATTAGAAGTTCTCCAAGTCACATCAACAGATGTTAATGTTGCAGAACCTTGGTTTGTGATAGTACCTGAAATACTAACAGCAGAGCCTCTTCCTGAAGTGGAAGGTATAGGGTCTAATGAACTTAGCGCAACACTATTCGCAGGTCTTGCTCCTTGTATAAATTCGTAATAAACATTATCTGTAGCATCTGAAGCATTACCTCCATTTGTTACGAAAGAAGGTGTATTAGGAGCTGCATTTGAACCGGTTCCAACAGAATATGCTGTAGTTCCATCAATTTGAACACCAATTGTTAAAGATAAAGGTGTGTTAAATGTTCTTTCATCAACAATGTAAATTTTATTTGAAGTCTCCTCTAAAACAATACTCCAATAAGTCCACTGCTGTCCAGCAGCACCTGGAGCTGAATAAGAGAGGAATTTAATCCAATGTTGTCTATTCGGAGCTGTACCATAAGTTTGAGAAGCAACTGCATCATTTCCTGCTAATTGCTGTAAACCCCAAATCATTATAGATTTATCAGGAATACCTAAACTAGGAATAACATCATTATTTACAGAAGGTACAATAATCGGTGTTGGAGTAGTTGTAAAAGTTAAAACACCAGAATTTGAAACAATATAATCCGTTACTGGACTACCATTAAAATCAAAATCAAATGGAATACTTTGAACTGGAGACCATGAGTTTGAAGTTGTATTAGCAGGAAAAATAGTAGTATAGCCAGGAGTGAAGCCCAATGGCTGTTCTGGATCATTATTTAAATCCCCAGGATTCTGTCCTGCAGGATTTACTTCGTTAAAGTAATATTGCGCATTCGCTGAGAAAACAATCATCAACGAGGCAAACAAAAAGGTAGTTATTTTTTTCATATAGAATTTAGTTTACATAGTTATTAAGTCTACTAAATTAACAATTTATACTAAAAGCGAAAAAAAAGTTTAATTTTTAGTTATGTCCATATTAATAAAAGTTAAACTAAAGCTGAAAAACACTAGCTTAAGAGTAGCTTTGTAAAAAAAAATAAAATGCTAAAATCTATTATTGAAGAAAAATTACAAGCACAGATAAAAAAGGAAGCATCTTCCTCCCAATTGTATCTATCGATGGCCTCTTGGGCAGATATGAAAGGATTTAGTGGTGCAGCCGAATTCCTATATCATCATTCTGACGAAGAAAGAGAACATATGCTAAAACTTATTCGATTCGTAAATGAACGTGGTGGTCATGCTGAAATACCTGCTTTAAGTTCTCCTCAAAAGGACTTTGATTCTTTTCAATCGGTATTTAAATCCATCTTAGACCATGAGAGAAAGGTAACAGAGTCTATCAATGATATCATCACAGCTTGTTTAAAGGAAAATGACCATTCTACCAACAATTTCATGCAATGGTATATTTCGGAGCAAATGGAAGAAGAGCAGTTAGCCAATAGTATTTTAGATAAATTAAAAATGATTGGCGACAATATGCCAAGTCTTTATTTATTTGATAAAGAGCTAAGTGAACTAACAAAAAATGCTCACCAAGCATAATAAAATTCTTGCCATTCCATTTCTAGCTTTCTATTTATGAAGGTTTATTGCCATTCATCAAGTAGAAAATTGTTTCATCCTAATTTTCACAACTTCAATAAGTTGATGAATATATTTGTCAAAAATTGAAAAACTATGGAAGCCATTCTTAAGGCAGAAAACATCATTAAACAATATGCAAGTCATAGAGCATTAGATGATGTTAGTATTGAAGTTCCAAAACAAAGTGTATTTGGTTTACTTGGGCCTAATGGTGCGGGTAAAACTTCTTTAATCAGAATAATCAATCAAATTACGGCTCCAGATTCCGGCAATATATGGCTAGATGGTCAAAAGCTTGAGCCAAAGCATGTGGAACATATTGGCTATCTGCCTGAAGAGAGAGGTCTTTATAAAAAAATGGAGGTTGGAGAACAAGCTATGTATCTAGCTCAGCTAAAAGGCATGAGCAAGTCCGAAGCTAAAGCAAAACTTAAAGAGTGGTTTAAAAAGTTTGACATATCCCCTTGGTGGAATAAAAAAGTAGAAGAACTATCTAAAGGTATGGCTCAAAAAGTACAGTTTATTGTTACTGTTCTTCACGAACCTAAATTATTGATACTAGATGAGCCCTTTAGTGGTTTCGACCCCATAAATACCAATTTGGTGAAAAGCGAGATATTAAGACTTAAAGAAGAAGGCGCTAGCATTATCCTCTCTACCCATAATATGGGCTCTGTAGAAGAAATATGCGAACATATTGCTTTAATTAATAAGTCTAAAAAGATTTTAGAAGGTAATGTAAAACAAATCCAACAAGACTTTAAAGAAGGTATTTACGAGTTAAAGTATAAAGGGAATAAGATTGCATTTACCAATGCTTTATGGACTTCCTGCGAACTACTAGATCATCAAGAAGATGGAGATTTCCAAATTGCCAAAATAAGAATGGGTGCAGAAAAGTCTCCAAATCAAGTATTGAGCGCTATAGTTCCTGAAGTAGAAGTTTATGGTTTACAGGAAATTATTCCTAGCATGAATGATATTTTTATAAAACAAGTAGAAACGAATAGCACAAAGGAGGTTGATCATGAATAAGGTTAGTTTAATTATTCAAAGAGAGTACTTAACTAGGGTTAAGAAGAAATCTTTTATTGTAATGAGTATAGTTGGACCTATACTAATTGCAGCTTTAATGATAGTACCTGCTTGGTTGGCAATGAGCGATGAAGACAGTCAGCAAATTGAAGTTATAGATGAAACGGGGCTTTTCATTAATCAATTAGAAAGCACTAAAGAAGTAAACTTCAACTATCCAATGAGAAGTCTTGAAGAGGCAACGCAAGAATTGGATAAGGGAGGAGAGTATTCTGCTGTTTTACATATTCCCAAAGTAGTAGTTAGCTTGCCAAAAACTGTGCAAATTTTCTACAAGAGCAAACCCAAAGGAAGCTCTATAAGATATATGGAAGACCAAATTGCAAAAGTAATTGAAGGCAAGAAGCTAGAAGACTTGTACAATTTAAGTTTAGACCAAATTTCAGGCTTAAGACCTGATGTAAGAATTGTAGAGAATAAGATTAACGAAGACGGACAAACAGAGAAAAGTGCCGGAGGATTGGCCGCAGGTGTTGGCTTTGCCTTAGCATTTTTTATCTACTTCTTTATCTTCTTATTTGGTGTACAAGTGATGCGTGGCGTTATTGAAGAAAAGACAAATAGAATTGTAGAAGTTATTATTTCTTCTGTAAAGCCTTTTCAATTAATGATGGGTAAAATAATTGGAATAGCATTAGTTGCGGTTACTCAATTTTTAATTTGGGTAGTTCTTAGTGGAGTTATTGTTGTAGGAGTTCAATCTTTTTTTAAGGAGGACTTAACCAAGGCAAAAACAGAACAAATTCAGCAAATGGAACAGTTTAATCCTAGTCAAACGGATACTGCTAACGAAAGCAGTTTTGTACAAAAACTTAACTCCAAACTGCAAAGAATTAACTTCCCTCTTGTTTTAGGATGTTTCTTGTTTTATTTCATTGGAGGTTACTTACTCTATGGTTCTTTATTTGCTGCAATAGGATCTGCAGTTGATAGCGAAACGGACACCCAGCAATTTATGCTTCCTGTAACTATTCCGCTGATATTGTCTATAGTGTTTGCACAAACAGTAATGGAAAACCCTGATGGCGCTCTTGGCTTTTGGACATCACTAATTCCATTTACCTCTCCAATTATTATGATGATTAGAATTCCTGTTGGCGTTCCACCATGGGAATTAGCATTATCTATGGGCATCTTGATTTTAACCTTTATTGGTACTACCTTGATGGCAGCTAAAATTTATAGAACTGGAATATTGATGTATGGAAAAAAAGTCAATTTCAAAGAAATAGGAAAATGGATATTTCATAAATCGTAAACATGGGTAAGGTATTAGTAATAGATGATGAGCGCCCTATTAGGAATGCGCTAAAAGAAATATTAGAATTTGAAAAATTCGAAGTTTCTTTAGCGGAAGATGGAGAAGAAGGTCTAAAAATGGCCTTAAAAGGAAACTATGACCTTATTCTTAGTGATATTAAAATGCCCAAGTTAGATGGCATGGAAGTTTTGGAAAAATTGCTTTCTGAAAAACCAGAGCTTCCTGTTATCATGATTTCAGGACATGGAACCATTGAAACTGCTGTTGAAGCTGTAAAGATGGGTGCTTTTGACTTTATTGCCAAGCCTTTAGATTTGAATAGATTATTAGTTACGGTTAGAAATGCTCTAGACAAAAAAGAGCTAGTAAGAGAAACTAAGCAACTAAGAAAGAAGGTTTTCAAAAATAAACTTCATGAGATTATTGGAGAAAGCAAAGCTATACAAGAAGTAAAAGCAATGATTGAAAAAGTTGCTCCCACAGATGCTAGGGTTTTAATAACAGGCAGTAATGGAACTGGCAAAGAATTGGTAGCATTGAATTTACATGAACTCTCAGAAAGAAGAAAAGCTACTTTTATTGAAGTCAATTGTGCGGCAATTCCTTCTGAGCTTATTGAAAGCGAACTTTTTGGACATGAAAAAGGAGCATTTACCTCAGCAGTAAAACAAAAGAAAGGGAAGTTTGAGCAAGCTGAAGGAGGAACGATCTTTTTAGACGAGATTGGAGATATGAGTTTATCAGCACAAGCAAAAGTTTTAAGAGCATTGCAAGAAAATAAAATTGCTAGAGTTGGAGGCGAGAAGGACATAAAAGTCAACGTAAGAGTGTTAGCAGCAACCAATAAAGACCTTAAGAAAGAAATTGAAGATGGAAAATTTCGAGAGGATTTATTCCATCGTTTGAGTGTAATTCCAATTCATGTTCCACGATTAAAAGATAGAAAAGAAGACATTCCTTTATTGATTGAATATTTTTTAGATAAGATTACTCAAGAACAAGGCTTGGCTCCAAAGAATATCTCTGAAGAGGCCATTAAAGAACTGCAAAGCAAAGAATGGACGGGCAATATAAGGGAATTAAGGAATGTAATAGAACGTCTTTTAATTCTTGGTGAGAAAGAAATTAGCCTTTCTGATGTAAAGCAGTTTGTTTAGAAATTAGCTTTTAATAAACTTATCTGCTTCTTCTAAAACTTTAGCAATTCCATTGGTATCCTTTCCACCTGCAGTAGCAAAAAATAGCTGGCCTCCACCTCCCCCTTTTATGTGCTTTGCAAGATCTCTAACCATATTTCCTGCATTCCAATTCTTTTCTTTGGCCAAGGCTTCGCTAATTAATATAGTAATACTTGGTTTATTATCCTTTTTAGTCACTAATAACAAGAAAAGATTTGTGAAAGATGCCTTAAGTTGAAATGCTAAATCCTTAATAGAAGCTGCATCCAAATCCACCTCTTCTATTAAAGTTTGAAAGCCACCTTTATCAATAGCTTTGTTTATGAGATGCTCTTTTAATGCCTGTATTTCCTTTCTCTTAAAGCCTTCTATTTCCTTTTGTAGTTTCTTTTGCTCTTGCACCAAACTATTTACAGCTCCTAAAACATCTTTAGGTTGCTTCAAGATTTCCTTAATTTCATTTAACAAATCATTCTGCTTGCTTATAAATTCTATGGCTTTTACCCCACTAATAGCTTCAATTCTTCTAATTCCTGCAGCCACTGCACTCTCTGAGCTAATTTTAACCATTCCAACTTGTCCTGTAGCATTTACATGCGTACCACCACACAATTCAATAGAATCGCCAAACTGAATCACTCTTACTATATCTCCATATTTCTCACCAAACAAGGCCATGGCTCCCATTTGCTTAGCTTCATCAATTGGTAAATTTCTTTTTTCTTCTAGTGGTAAATTCTCTAGAACGAGCTGATTAATCCTTTTCTCAATGGCCTTTAATTGCTCAGTTTCTACTTTTTGATAATGAGAAAAGTCAAAGCGCAAATAATCCGGACTTACCAAAGAGCCTTTCTGCTCCACGTGTTCTCCTAAAACTTCTCTTAAAGCCTGATGCAATAAATGAGTAGCAGAGTGATTCCCCATAGTACTTCTTCGCTTCGTCACATTCACAAAAGCTTGAAAATCGCCTTCCAAATTCTCTGGCAACTTATCCAAGAAATGGATAATTAGATTATTTTCTTTCTTCGTGTCCAAAACTGCATACTTACTGCCATTATGCTCTACATACCCCTGATCTCCCACTTGTCCTCCACCTTCAGGATAAAAAGGAGTTAAATTAAAAACCAATTGGTATTGTTTCTTTCCCTTCTGCTCTACTTCTCTGTATTTGGTAACCCTAATTTTTGCCTCCGTTCTATCGTAACCAACAAATTCTTCTTTTTCATCTTCTTTTAAAACTACCCAATCGCCGGTATCCATTTTAGAAGCAGCCCTTGATCTATCTTTTTGTTTACTTAAAGATTGATTAAAGCCATCCATATCTATTTGCAAGTCTTTTTCTTGCGCTAACAATTGAGTTAAATCAATTGGAAAGCCAAATGTATCATAGAGCTCAAAAGCAAATTCGCCATCAATCTTCTCCGGCTTATTCTCCACATAGCTTTCAAAAAGTTGAATTCCTTTATCTAAGGTTTTTAAGAATGAATTCTCTTCTTCTTGTATCACCTTTTGGATGATCTCTTTTTGCTCTTCTAATTCTGAAAAGTGATCTCCTAAAGAAACAATCAATGGATCAACCAATTTATAAATGAAAGCTTCTCTAAAATTTAGAAAACTGTATCCATAGCGAATTGCTCTACGCAAAATTCTTCTAATTACATAACCAGCTCCTGTATTGGAGGGTAATTGTCCATCTGCAATGGAAAAGGCAACAGCCCTAACATGATCCACAATAACTCTAAAAGCGATGTCTTTCTTTGAGTCCGTTGCAGTATATTTTATAGAGGCTAAGTTTTCTAAAGCATTCAATAAAGGAGAAAACAAGTCTGTATCGTAGTTAGACTTCTTATTCTGAACAGCCATACAAAGCCTTTCGAATCCCATGCCAGTATCTACATGTTTTGCAGGTAAAGACTTTAGACTCTTATCTTTTAAGCGATTAAACTCCATAAAAACCAAATTCCATATCTCAATCACTTCCGGGTGATCTTGATTTACAAGAGTTTTGCCATCCACTTTACTTCTTTCCTCTTCGCTTCTTAAATCTACATGTATTTCTGAGCAAGGTCCACATGGACCTGTTTCTCCCATTTCCCAAAAATTATCTTTTTTTCCAGCTTTAATTATTCTATTTTTATCAATAATCTTTGCCCAAGCAGCATAGGCTTCTTGATCTTCCTCTAATTTGTCTTCCTTATCTCCTTCAAAAATAGTTACGTACAATCTGTCTTTAGATAGCTTTAATCTTTCTGTTAAAAATTCCCAAGACCATGGAATCATTTCTTCTTTAAAGAAATCTCCAAAAGACCAATTCCCTAGCATTTCAAACATCGTATGATGATAGGTATCTACTCCTACCTCCTCTAAATCATTGTGTTTACCGGAAACCCTCAAACACTTTTGACTATCCACAACTCTTGAATATTTAGCTTCTTTGTTTCCTAAGAACAAATCTTTAAACTGATTCATTCCTGCATTGGTAAACATTAAAGTTGGATCATCTTTAATCACAATTGGCGCTGAGTCAACCAATTCATGATTTTTATCCTGAAAAAAGGAAAAGAAGGCCGAACGTAGATCTTTTGAATTCATAAGTGTTGAAAACTAAAATTTCTTTCTAACGTATATTAACATTTGAAAGTAATATTTGCATTTATGACATCCGCAGAAAAGGTTAATTTTGCAGTGTCGAAAAAATTGACATCAAAAGTAATTAAATAAGCAAGTTTTGGCTAGAACTAAATATCGTTTTAATACAAAAACATTAAGCTACGAAAAGATTGAGTTAGGATGGAAACAGAAACTGTTCCGCCTTTCCTCTTTTTTAGTTGCTAGTGCATTCTTAGGATTGATATTCTATGTATTGGCAGCTAGGTTTATCGACTCTCCAAAAGAGAAGCTTTTAAAAAGAGAAAACAATCAACTAAAAGCTCAGTACAATCTTCTGGATAAAAGAATGGATCAAGTGGCAGATGTTTTAGATGACATCCAAAGAAGAGATGATGAGATTTACAGAATAATCTTTGAAGCAGAGCCAATTCCTAGAGAAATTAGAAAAGCAGGTTTTGGAGGGGTTAATAGATATAAAAAGCTAGATGGCTTTAAAAACTCTGAATTAATAAAAGAAAGTGCTTCTAAACTAGATCAAATTACCAAGCAGCTTTATATACAATCTAAGTCATACGACGAAGTAGCTAAGATGGCTACCAACAAAGAAAAAATGTTAGCCTCTATTCCTGCTATTCAGCCTGTTTCTAATAAGGAATTAAAAAGAATGGCTTCAGGGTACGGTATGAGAATGCATCCAATCTACAAAAGAAGAAAGAAGCATACAGGAATGGACTTCTCTGCAGAAACAGGAACCGAAATATACGCTACGGGAGAAGGAACGGTAGTTCATGTAGAGAAAAGCAGAAGGGGTTATGGGAATCATGTAATTATAGACCACGGTTATGGTTACAAAACACTATATGCCCATATGAGTAAATTTAATGTTCGCAGTGGAGAACAAATTAAGAGAGGTCAAGTAATTGGCTATGTAGGAAACACAGGAACCTCAGTAGCTCCTCACCTGCACTATGAAGTTATAAAAAATGGAGAAAAGGTGAACCCAATTAATTTCTACTTCAACGATTTAACTCCAGAAGAATATGAGCAAATGATTGAATTTGCTTCTCAACCAACTCAATCTTTTGATTAAAATTTCTTTTCTTCGCTAAAGAAATGGAAGACTCTAAAAAAGTTTATTTTACAATTGGCGAAGTCAGCAAGATGTTTGATGTAAATCTTTCCTTAATACGCTTTTGGGAGAAAGAGTTTGATATTATTCAGCCTAAAAAAAATAAAAAAGGAAATCGATTATTCACCAAAAAGGATATTGAGAATCTTGGAATTATTTTTCACCTTGTGAAAGAAAGAGGCTTTACTTTAGAGGGAGCTAAGAAAAAGCTAAAAGAAAACAAGCAATCTACACTAGATGAAATTCAAATGGTGAATTCATTGAAAAAAGTAAAGAACTTTCTAGAGGATTTAAAATCTGCCCTTTAAGTTTTATTCTGCTACAGTAAGCTTATATCTTTTCCCTTTTTCACCTACACGGGTTCCATTTAAATAAAGAGCAAATTCAACTTGATAGTCCCCACTACTTTCTGGGAAAGCTATTTTTACATCTTGAATAAAATCTTCTTCTATATCAATCATTAAAGTAGTTTTAAGGGTTGTTTCATCCAAAATGTTATTGTCTTTAAACCATAAATAAGAAAGGTAAACTTTTTCCCTTGGCAGTGAAGGAATGGTTATGGCACTTCTATTAAATATTTTTACCCATACATAAGCACTGTCCTTCGCTTTCGGACTTTCCAAATCTTCTAGTAAGTGAATCGTTAAGGCAGTATCTAGTCTATCAATATCTTCTATTGTTCTTGCCGTATTTAAATTAACATATTCTTCTTTATCTAATTCAAAGTAATAATCATTCAAGAAGGTATTGGGCAACACTTCAAACCTTCGAAAAATGAAGCTACTATCATTCAATTTTGTGGCATTTTTTTCAAATTTATACTCTCCTACGGTGCATAAACTAATGGTTTTTTCTGCACCATCTAGAGCTGAGTTCATTAATACATCTAAGGGATTAGACCAAGTCATTAAAGAGTAATCTCTGCTATAATTTTCCTCTTCAATTAAATACTTTGAACCTCCCTTTTCTTGGAGCTGATCTGTTAGGTATTCTATTTGAGTCATTCTATTTCTAAGATCTTCTCCCCCATTCCAAATCATCAATAATCTTGGTAAGAAAACCAGTAGGATAATTGGTAGTAGTTGGACAACTACTTTTTCATTATGCCTATTTAAAATATAAAACACAAAGAATACTATTACCAAGCTTACCAAGGGGGCATACATAATTTCAGTATACCAAGTATTTGTATTTGCTATGCCTCTATAATTTGCCAGGAGTATAATAGCTCCTAGAAAAAACAAGAGAATAACTAAAGCTAATTGCTTTTGCTTTTTAAAAGAAATTACTATGGCAAGAATTATTAAAATAACTAGCTCATAATAATAACTCAGCAGATAAATAGCTAAGTCTCTTAGATAAGATAAATCGAAGAGATTATTAAGATTAGCCGTAGAACTTAATCCACTAATCTTATCCTGCTCATAAGCATCTGCCGCAGTAAACTGGACAATTAATGCGAAGAATGTCAGTAAAGTAATTTGAAAGTAAACTTTGCCATTCCATTTGTTCTCTATGAATTCGGCAATTAGAACAAAGACAACAAGCGAAAAATTCAATGGATGAGAAGTCATAATCAGCCATTGCAGTGAAAATAGCAGAAGCAAATATTTTTGGTCTTTATATCCTTTGCTCTTAAGAATTACCATAAAAGGAATCATCAAGGCAGCTCCATAATAAATTTCAGCCATAGGCACATAAAATAGCCAGGTCTGACCAATTAAATGAATAGCTAAAACAGCTATCCCCGCCAATCGATTCTTAAGTCCATAAAAGGTAAGCAAAAAAATAGCGTAGTAAAACAGCTCATTGCCAATAGAGGCAATGAGCATTACTAATTTTAATGGTAAGCCAAGAAAAGATGCAATCAATGGAGCAATTTGAGAAAATACTAAAACTACTCTACCGTGCTCCACATGAAAAAAGCCTGAATTGATTGCTTTAAAGAAATAGTAAGAAGCATCTACAAATAAGCGTTCTTTATAAAGTACAATCGATAGGACAATTAGTATCCCGAAAATAAAATGGATGCTATACTCCCCTAATCTTTTCAGCATTTCACTAATAATAAGCTTGTGTACTTAAGTAGTTTTTAACATAATCTTCTACTCCCTCTTCAAGGGTATGAAAAGGATGAGGGTATCCTGCATTTTTAAGCTTTGCCATCTCCGCCTCAGTGAAATATTGGTATTTATCTCTTATATCTTCAGGAGTTGGAATAAAAGAAATATCCGCTTCCTTGTTTAATGCTTTGAAAGTGTTTTTTACTAGATCTAAGAAGGTTCTAGCTTTTCCTGTGCCCAAATTATACAAACCACTTTCAGGCTGATTTTCACCCATCCAAACGCAAACATTCACCAAATCCCAAACGTAGATAAAATCTCTTTTCTGCTCGCCATCTTTAAAGTCAGGATTATGAGATTGAAAAAGTTTCATTTTACCGCTTTCTTTTATTTGATTGTATGCATGAAATATAACTGAGGCCATTCTTCCTTTGTGATATTCATTCGGCCCGTAGACATTGAAGAACTTTAAGCCACACCAAAATGGAGGTTGTTCACTTTGCTGCAAAGCCCATTTATCAAAATCATTTTTTGAATCTCCGTAAGGATTTAAAGGCTTTAGCTTAGCCACAAGATCATGGTCATCTTTATATCCATACTCTCCTAACCCATAAGTAGCAGCAGATGAAGCATACACTAAAGGAATTTTTGCCTTAGCACAAACTTTCCATATAGCTTGGGTATAGGACACATTCAATTCGTCAAAGATGGTATGGTCAAACTCCGTTGTATCCGTTCTAGCGCCAATGTGATATACAATATCTACTTGCTCCTGATTATTTTCAAACCAATCCATAAAAACAGATCTTTCTATTTTCTTAGAATATTTCTTTCCAGCTAAATTTTTATTCTTTTCAGAAAAACTAAAGTCATCTACAAGTATCAGATCTTCCGCTCCCTTTCTATTTAAAAAGCTAACTAAATAGCTTCCAATAAAGCCTGCTGCGCCTGTTATTACTTTCATTTACACAAAAATTGGTTCTTTAACATTATCAATAATTTTCTTCTCGGCTGCTACAGAAAACAATTTTCTTACTGCGGCCTTACCTTCATTTCCTAAATCTAAGGAAAATGAGTTTACATACAAATCAATATGCTTTTGAATAACTTCTTTCTCCATTTCCTGAGAATAGAATTGAACGTATTTTTCTGAAGATTCTGGATTATCAAAAGCATATTGAATGCTCTCTTTAATTAAGCGATCAATCGATTTTTTTAGGTCTTCTGACAGTCCTCTTTTTATGGCTATTCCACCAAGAGGGATCAATGAAGAGGATTCTTTTTCCCAATAATCTCCTAAATCCATTTGCTTTACCAAACCTTTTTCTAGGTAGGTAAATCTATTTTCATGAATAATTAATCCGGCAGTAACTTTTTCCTCAAGGACTGCATTTTCAATATCTGAGAAAAGCATCACTTGTTTATTAGTGGCATTTGGATAAGCTAGAGATAACAAGAAATTAGCAGTAGTATATTTTCCAGGAATCGCAATACTTCCTTCTTCAATTTCTTTTTTTGTTAATTCTCTATTAGCAATCAACAGTGGTCCAACTCCATTACCTAGGGCACTGCCAGAATTAAGTATTTGATAATCTTCCAAGCAATAAGCAAGTGTGTGGTAGCTTAGTTTACTAATGTCTAATTCTTTCTTAAAGGCCCTATCATTTAAGGCTTCAACGTCTTCAATAATAAGCTCAAAGTCGAGTCCTTCTGTATCTATTTTGTGATTTACTAATGCATCAAAAATAAAGGTATCATTTGGGCAAGGAGAAAATCCAAGAGTCAATTTCATTATAGCTTGTTTATTATTTGATCTAACTTAATTGCCAAATTATTTAATGCCAACTCTATATTCCAATTGTCCTTATTTCTTGGCTCAATAAAATTAGAAATCGCTTTTATTTGAGCAGCTTTTAGCTTGTATTGATGGCATGCATAAAAAAACGCTGCACCTTCCATACTTTCAACCTCGGCAATTTTCATGGATTCAAATTTCTCAATGGAAGCTTGATTGCCATGCACTAGATTCAAACTTATGCCTCTTACTTTTTTTTCAGGAAAAGAATTATGACAAAAGGTAGAATTTAAGACCCCATTTTCGAATGGAAAATCATTTACACTTCTTAAGCCTAAATCATAAATCGATTTAAACCCCTCTTTATCTTCGGCACCTTCTAAATAAACCTGGTCAGAGATTACTTCAACTGTTTCTCCAATATTTGCAAAGTTTTTCAAAGCACCTACAATACCTATATTCAATGCTAAATCAAAGGCATTTTGAGCCAAGTACTTACTGAGGTTGACAGCTGAAGGCAACATACCTACACCACTAACAAATAGATCTATTTGATGACTTCCAATAAAGTATCTATCTTCCTTTTTATAGGAAGTCCATTTATCCCTTAATGGCTTAAATTCTGCTTCAGTTGCAGAAACAAGGAGAATTTTCATTCTTCTATTTTAATGGAGTTCTTTTAATCGTTTCCAGAAGAAACTTCCAAAACTTCTGTACAGAACTAATTTGAACTTTTTCATCTGGAGAGTGCGCTCCTCTAATATTCGGTCCGAAAGAAACCATATCTAGTTTTGGATAATGTGAACCAATAATTCCACATTCCAAGCCTGCATGACAAGCATTAACATTTGGCTCTCCTTCAAACATTTCTCTATAAAGATTAGCCATTAAGTCAACTATATCCGATTGTGGACGAGGCTCCCAACCAGGATAGTCTCCATCTAATTGCACCTTAGCATCCATACCTGCAAAAGCAGATTGTATAGCATTTGCTTCATCCAATTTTTCTGAATCAACAGAACTTCTGCATAAACACAAACAATTCCATTCGCCGTTTGATAGGCTAACTTGGGCTAAATTATTTGAGGTCTGCACCATGCCCGCAATACTCGGACTCATTCTATAAATACCTACTGGCACAGCATAAACTGCTGCTAAAAGTCTATCTGTAAAAGAAGAGTGGGCCGCCTTTGAAGCATTTTCTACTTCATTAATTTCTACAATAGCCTCCGGGTCAGTCTCTTTATATTCTGCTTTAATTATACTTCCCATTTCAGCTGTAAAATCTTTTAGAGCATCTATATCCTTTGACTCTATAGATACAATTGCATTCGACTCTCTTGGAATAGCATTTCTTAATCCACCGCCCTGGATTTCATTTAAAGCAAATTTCACTTTTTTGGAAAGTTCAAAAAGAAAGCGATTCATTAATTTATTGGCATTACCTAAACCTTTGTGAATGTCCATTCCTGAATGACCGCCAGATAATCCTTTGATAGTAATCTTAAAAGAGTTCGAATAAGGATTGTTGATTTGCTCATACTTTCCATCCACACTTACGTTAATTCCACCGGCGCAGCCAATAGTTAATTCATCATCATCTTCGGTATCTAAGTTTAATAAAATATCTCCACTCAAAAAGCCGGCTTCCAAACCAAAAGCACCTGTCATCCCTGTTTCTTCATCTATAGTAAAGAGCGCTTCTAACTCAGGATGTGGAATATCAGTAGATTCTAGAAGTGCCATTATTGCAGCTACACCAATTCCATTATCAGAACCCAAGGTAGTTCCTTCGGCTTTCACCCAATCTCCATCTACATACATTTTGATTCCTTCCTTATCAAAATCAAAATTGGTTTCATTGTTCTTTTGATGAACCATATCAAGGTGGCTCTGCAAAATGAGTCTCTTTCTTTCACCCATTCCTTCTGTTGCAGGCTTTTTAATTAAAACATTACCAGTCTTATCCGTAATGGTTTCTAATCCTAAGGACTTCCCATACTCTTGAATAAACTTTATTACTTTCTCTTCTTTCTTAGATGGCCGTGGTACAGCGTTTAGGTTGGCAAAGTTTTTCCAAAGTAATTGTGGGCTTAAATCTTGAATCATCTATTTATTTTTTGAATTTCAAAATTAAGCTTCTTAAAAATCATAGTCTAATACTTGTACCATCAATTAGTAAACACTGTATGTAAAATATTTCGAAATCTTGCAGAAGAAAAAGAATATAACTAGCCCTGTATCCTTTGGATGAGGAAAAATAATTAAACAGAATACTTCAATCTGTTTTCATAAAAATAGTTGACTTAGTTCCTGAGTACTTATTTAACCGTAATATATAAGTTCCATTATTTAAACTAATCATATTTATTTGGTTGGCTTTTTTGATAATATCTTCCCTTACTAATCTGCCTCTTAAATCATAAATGGAAAATTCATCCCCTATCTGAAAATCACTAGAGTGAAGAAATTGACTAGTAGGATTTGGATAAACTATTACTTTTCTATTTTTCTTTTCATTAGGTATTTTATCTAATGAGGTTAATACGGCGTTAGGAACTTTTGTTATTTGCAAGAAGATACTATCATTGCTCCAAGCCTCAGAAAATGTAGATAAGAAGAATACATCACCATTGTTATCATTTACTACAATATCTATACCCGTGTGATTTTTATTTCCAAAAAAATGAATACTATCAATAGCACTATTTGTTGATTTCAACAGTATATTTTTTTTATAAGCAGCAGCGTATGGATATAAAGGTGAGGAAGGAAAAGTACCTATCAAGTAATCAGAGTTGTTACTTCGCGTATATGCATAAGCTCTTTCATCTGTAGTAGAATCACCAAATGTTTTAAAATAAACTAAAGTGCTATCCCAATTTAGTTTACAAGAGAAAATTTGGTCATCAACAATGTTTGAAGCGATAAATCTATGTGAATAAGCACCCATATGGACACCTGTGCTATCAATAACATAATCTAAAGCTGATGCTCCTGTGTAATTAAATGAGTTTAAAAGGAATATAGAAATCTGTTGATTTAAAAAAATAGAAGCTCTTGTGTTAAGCGAATATCGGTTTAAAACTACAATTGAATAAAGGCCGTTAAGATGCAAAATAATTAATGAATCATTAGAATAATGCCCTGTAATTTCATCTACTAGATTTACTGAAAAATCGTCATTTAAAATAAAATTATTAAAGTCGATTACTCTTTGGGACAGAATTTGACCAGAAAAATTAAATGAATATATCGTATATAAAAACTGACTTGAAGAAGTAATGAAAATAATGGTTGAATCCTGAATATAAGGAGTAACAGAAGGTTTTTGCTTTCTAAATGGTATACTAAGAAATAAAGAGTCTTTCTGAATTAAATTTTTAATCGTATAAAAGTTAAGGGTAAAGTCACTGTCATTAGGATTAAAATTAATATCATAAATGATTTCACTACTGTTCTTTTTATCATTCAGAATTTTAGATTCTATTCCATACTCACCTATTGAGCCCCAAATAGGAACAAACAATGAGTCTCTTTTCCAGCTTCTTACAGTAGTGTAGTTTGAAAGATCACTTTGTCTAGCCAGTGTGAAGTTGTATGAATTTATTAAGTTTAATGAATCTGATGTTCCATACCTAATTAGTAACATACTATCATTAAAAATGCTAAGATGTGGATTAATAAATGGATACAACTGATTTGTATCATTACCTGTAAATCCTGTTCTCAAAGTCATGTTAACAACATTTTGACCGAATAAAGTTGAACATGCTATTAACAATAGGGACAGAATTAATTCTCTGCCCCTATTTAAGATTTTAACATCTTTCATCTTAATAAAGATAAAAATAAATTGTTGAGACTTAACTCACATGAAGAGTCTTTTGAAGGCTTATATTTGCGAAATATTTATTTTAGATGGTACACATTACAAGAAGAGAGCGCTTCAGTGCAGCACACAAACTTTCAAAAGCAGAGTGGTCTGAAGCTAAAAATTACGAGACATTTGGAAAATGCTCCAACCCTAACTGGCATGGACATAATTATGTTCTTTGGGTAACTGTAAAAGGAAAGCCTGAACCTTCTACCGGTTTTGTTGTTGATTTGTCGGCTTTAGGAGATATTATTAAAGAAAAAGTTATTAAACACGTAGATCACAAAAACTTAAATGTTGATGTGAGCTTCACCAAAGACTTGATGACTTCAACTGAAAATCTTGCTATTGCTTTTTGGAATCAACTAGAAAAACCGATAGCGGAACTAGGTGCTCAACTGCACTCTGTGAAGTTGCAAGAAACAGAAAATAATCATGTCGAATATTTTGGAGAAAAATAAATTAATGGGCGAAAAGGATATAGAAGAAGGATATGAAAGAGTTGACAATTACAATGAAGAAAAAATTGAAAGACTCTCTTTGCTTTATGAAGGCGTAATCTCTGAATTGGGGGAAGACGTTAACAGAGAAGGCTTACAAAAAACACCTGAACGCGTTGCAAAAGCCATGCAATATCTTACGCACGGCTATGATTTAGATCCCTCAGAAATTTTAAGAAGTGCTCTTTTCGCAGAAGACCATAGTCAGATGGTTTTAGTTAAAGATATAGAGTTATACTCTATGTGCGAGCATCATATGTTACCTTTTATGGGAAAGGCGCATATTGCCTATATCCCAAATGGAAAAATTGTAGGTCTAAGCAAAATTCCTAGAGTTGTAGATGCTTTTTCCAGAAGACTTCAAGTGCAAGAAAGATTGACAGACCAAATTAAAAGTTGCATTCAAGAAACATTAAATCCTTTGGGTGTTGCAGTTGTCATAGAAGCAAAGCATATGTGCATGCAAATGAGAGGAATTCAAAAACAAAACTCGGTAACAACTACATCGGCTTTTACAGGAGCATTTGAAAATGATTCTACGAGAAAAGAGTTTATCCAATTAATAAGTTCCAGATTGTCATAAGTTATTGCCATTTTTTCTTCTTGTATTGTTGGGCATGATTTATGATTAATTTTGATAAAAATTTAAACGATGAACGAATTAAGAAACAACGACACACAAGCTGAATTCTATACAGGCACAGCAAATGCAGTAGTATCTGTAAAGTCTTTCCTTAACAATGTTTTCACTTATATGGCAGGTGCACTTTCTATTACTGGTGTAATTGCATATTGGTTTTCAAGTTCAGAAAGTATGCTTTCTTACCTGGTGAATCTAGAAACAGGAGGGATGACAATTTTTGGATATGTAGTAATGTTTGCACCACTTGCTTTTGTCTTATTAATGTCTTTTTCTTTCAATAGATTATCCTCCTTTTCACTCCTATTGCTATTTATAGCATATTCGGCAGTAATGGGGATGAGCTTAAGTTTTATCTTCCTTGCATACACTGCGTCAAGTATAGCTAGCACCTTCTTTATTACAGCAGGAACCTTTGCAGTTATGGCAGTTTTAGGATATACCACCAAGCAAGATTTGACCAAATTTGGCTCTATTTTGATGATGGCTCTCATCGGAATAATAATCGCAATGGTAGTTAATTGGTTTATTGGTAGTGCCGCTTTAGATTATATCATTAGCTGTATTGGGGTATTAATTTTTACAGGATTAATTGCTTATGATGTACAAAAGTTAAAAAGAATTGGCTCAGGAGTAGAATACGGTACAGAGTCTTCTAACAAGCTTGCAATTATGGGTGCATTAAACTTATATCTAGATTTTGTGAACCTATTTTTATTCTTACTGCGCCTTTTTGGTGATAGAAGATAGTTTAGAAATAAAAAAACATTTATATCTTGCCTATGCATTATGCATAGGCATTTTTCAATAGTAAATTTATGAAAGCATACGTTTTTCCGGGACAAGGAGCCCAATTTATTGGAATGGGAAAAGATCTTTATGATAGTTCCCCATTAGCTAAAGATTTGTTCGAAAAAGCAAACGAAATACTTGGATTTAGAATTACAGACATCATGTTTGAAGGAACTGAAGAAGAGTTAAAACAAACTAATGTTACTCAACCTGCTATATTCTTACATTCTGTAATCTTGGCTAAAGTATTAGGAGATAGTTTTCAACCATATATGGCTGCAGGGCATTCTTTAGGAGAGTTCTCTGCTTTAGTAGCTTGCGAGAGCATGAGTTTTGAAGATGGCTTAAAGTTGGTTTCTCAAAGAGCAAATGCCATGCAAAAGGCCTGTGAAATTGAACCTTCAACTATGGCAGCAGTTTTAGGAATGGAAGATGCAGATGTAGAAAGAATTTGTAAAGAAACGGAAGGAGTAGTTGTTGCAGCAAATTACAATTGTCCTGGACAATTAGTCATTTCTGGAAGTATTGAAGCAGTGAATAAAGCATGTGAAAGCCTTAAAGAAGCAGGAGCTAAAAGAGCATTAGTATTACCTGTTGGTGGAGCTTTCCATTCTCCTCTTATGGAACCGGCAAGAGAGGAGTTAGCTAAGGCTATAAAGGAAACAAACTTTAACACTCCAATATGTCCTATTTATCAAAATGTGGTAGCAAAAGGGGTGACAAACACAGAGGAGATACAAGCAAATTTAATTGCGCAATTAACTGCCCCTGTTAGATGGACACAGACCATGCATCAAATGATTGCAGATGGTGCTTCTAAAATGATTGAAGTTGGACCCGGCAAAGTTTTACAAGGTCTGGTAAAAAAAGTAGATCGTCAATTTGAAACTGAAAGTGCAGCCATAGCATGATATCTTTTGACAACACGGAAGTAGCTTTTGCGAATAAAAGCAACAGAAGTCTTAAGAAGGCTTACTTCGTATTTAAATTAATTTCCATTTCTTGGCTAAATAAGTTCGCAACCAAAATGTTGCAAACGGGATTAAAAATAGGTCTCCCTGTAAAAGGTATAATTAAAAACACTGTTTTCTTTCAATTTTGCGGAGGTGAAAGCATACATCAATGCGAACCTACTATTAATGAATTAGCAGAGTTTAATGTAAAGAGTATATTAGACTACTCGGTTGAAGGAGACCAAGATGAATATGCCTTTAATGATTGTTTGAACAAAGCAATAGCAACTATAGAAAGAGCAAAAAAGGATAGAAGTATTCCTTATATCGTTATAAAATTAACAGGCTTTATGCCTTTTCATGTGTTGAATAAAAACACAGAAGGTATAGTTTTATCAGATAAGGAGGAAATAGAATATGACAAAGGAAAGAAAAGACTTAAAACATTAAGTGACGCTGCTTGTGCCGCTGGAGTACCATTAATGATTGATGCTGAAGAAAGTTGGATTCAGGGAAATATCGATGAGATAGTTTTAGATTTAATGCGCATATGTAACAAAGAAAAAGCAGTAGTTTTTAATACTACCCAAATGTATCGTCATGATCGTTTACAATATATTAAAGACCTATACGAAATAGCAGAAAAAGAAAACTTTTATTTGGGAATCAAAATCGTTAGAGGTGCCTATATGGAAAAGGAAAGATTAAGAGCAGAACAAAAAGGATACCTTTCTCCAATTCAAGAAAATAAAGAAGCTACAGACAGAGATTTCAATGATGCTCTCCGCTTTTGCATGGAAAAACTAGATCGTATTAGCCTATGTTGTGGAACACACAATGAGGAAAGTTCCCTTTTATTAACTGAATTAATGAGGGAGAAAGAAATAGCAGCAGATGACTCAAGAGTATTTTTTGCCCAATTATTAGGAATGAGTGATCATATAAGTTTCAATTTAGCAAAGGCTGAATATAATGTAGCAAAATATGTTCCTTATGGACCAATAAAAGAAGTGATGCCATATTTGATCAGAAGAGCAAATGAAAACACTTCCATTTCAGGGCAAACAGGTAGAGAACTTAGTTTAATTCAAACAGAATTAGACAGAAGAAAAGAAGCTAACATCCTTTAAATCCATAACTACTTCCAAACTTGACTAAAGTCGATAAACGTATTAAAGAAATTCAGCAAAGAATAGGATTAATATGGGAGGATAAGAAGGAGGAGATTGAAAAACAAGCTCAAGGAAAAAATCTAGAACTCCAAGAAATAGTTTCTAGAAAGGTTGGAAAAGGCAAAAATCAGCATAGAATATTAGAAGGCGACAACTTGCTGGGACTTCAAATATTAAAAAAAGCAAAAGAAAAATTTGATCTAATCTATATTGACCCACCCTACAACACCGGAAACAAAGACTTTAAGTACAATGATTCTTTTATAGATAAAGAAGATCAGTTTAGGCATTCCAAATGGATGTCGTTTATGTACAAACGATTGTGTATAGCAAAAGAACTGATGCATTCTAAAAGTGCAATTTTTATTTCCATTGATGATGCAGAGCAAGCTAGATTGAAATTATTATGTGATGGTATCTTCGGTTCAGACAATTTTGTTGCTCAATTTATTAGAAAGAATAAAGGTGGAAGTGGGCATGATAGTAAGCAAATAGCTGTAGAGTTTGATTATATGCTTTGCTATGCAAGAGATATCAATAAATTAGAACTGAAAAAAGAAAAAGTTGACACCGGGAGTGACCCAAAATATCGATACAAAGACTCTCATTTAGATAAAAGAGGAAAGTACTACTTAAGAGATCTAGACTATAAAGGAAGTTATAGTAAAAGCTTGGACTACCCTATTCTTACCTCTGATGGAAATGAGATATACCCCGGCGGCGCATTAGGTAAACCAAACACTTGGCGATGGAGCAAAGAAAAATTAGAATGGGGAATTAAAAATGACTTCATCGTTTTTAAAAAAAGAGCCAGTGGCTGGAAGGTATATATTAAACAATATGAATTTGTAGATAATTTAGATAGAAAAAGAGAAAGAAAACTACCACAAAGGGCATTAATAGACTTTAGCAATGCTAAAGGAAGTACCGAGTTAAAAAGAATTCTACAACAAGATATTTTCTCTTTTCCTAAACCAGTGGGCTTATTGAAGTATGTAATTGGTTTAATAGAGTCGAAAAACACAAAGGTTTTAGATTTTTTTGCAGGAAGCGGAACAACGATGCAAGCCTGTATGGAAGTAAATGAGCAAGATCAAGGAAATCGGTCTTGTACACTGATTACCAACAATGAAAATAAGATCTGTGAAGAGGTAACCTATGAAAGAAATAGGCGAATTATTGAAGGCTTTACAAATTCAAATGGAAAGAAAGTAAATGGCTTAAAAAACAACCAACTCTCCTACTATCAAATTCAGCTAAAATGAACTCTACTTTCATCCAAATACCATTAGATAAGGATGAAGTAATGCAAGCTTTAGAAAAGGCAATTCACTCTAACTTTATTGATAATTTGAGAAATAGGCACCCTAATGTGGCGCTAGATAGCAAATTAAGAGGCTATGTAGGGGGAGTTGCTTTCAAAAAATGGTTGAAGCAAAATGGAATTGCCATAGAGCAAAGCAATGTGTACGATGAGACAAGTGGTATCGATATCGATTTCATTTATAAAGGTTTACATATTGAATTAAAAACCTCCCTGCTTCCAGATGCTGACCAATGTTTAGAGAAAGCCATAGAGCGAAGAGATATTAAATTGATAAAACGCCAAGGAAATACTATTGAAGAATTAAATGGGGATCTGCATGTGCAAATGATCTTCAATCAATTACGAATGCGAAAAGATGAATGGCTGGAGAAACAGAGGATTAATTTAAAAGTTGAGCTAGAAGAAATTTATAATCGAATAGCGGCATATAGGTATGAAAAAGACTGCTACTTGGTAGGATGGATAGATAAAAAAAGCTTAGTAAAACAGATACAAAACAAAGCTACTCCTCTACAAAAATGGAAATATGGCATGCGAGAATTTTGGTGCTGCAATTTAGAAAAGGAAGCGAAGAGGCCTAAAACTTTGATTAGTTACTTAAAGTTGAATATTTCAACTAGAAAAATTTGACTAAATTTTAATAGATATATATTTAACAAAATAATTTATGTCGTTTTTAAAAGACCTACAATACGGAATAAGCAGCTACAGCAACGCCATTGACTTTATTTTTAGAAATAAATTGGCCTGGGCATTTCTAATTCCATTAGCCTTAAACATCTTACTTTTTACACTTGGAATTAGTTTAGTTGGAGGCTACTCCGAATCAATTTTTCATTGGTTAGAAGAATCTATCGCTATTAAAGAATGGGATTTTTGGGGAGCTGATTTCTTAGCAAATACTCTAGGATTTCTAATCTGGCTTCTTCTTAAGGTTTTCTTTTTCCTTCTTTTTGCTTTTGTAGGTGGTTATGTCGTTTTAATACTTTTATCTCCCATCTTAGCTTACCTTTCAGAAAGAACAGAAAAAATTCACTCCGGAAACGACTTCCCTTTTAGCTGGTTGCAATTATTAAAAGACACCTGGCGTGGAATTCTTCTTGCAGTTCGAAATTTTATACTAGAAGGTATTTTAGCAATCCTATTATTTCTCTTAAGCTTTGTACCCCTTTTTCAATTAGTTACTACACCTGCACTATTTATTATTTCTGCCTATTACTATGGATTTTCTTTTATCGACTATACTGCAGAAAGAAGGAAAATGAATCGCCAAGAAAGTATAAGATACATTCGAAAAAACAAGGGCTTAGCTATTGGTAATGGAGCCCTATTTGCCGGTTCATTGATGATTCCAATAATTGGAGTTAGCATCTCTGGATTTATGGCAATAATTAGCAGTGTTGCTGCTACCCTAGCTATACTAAAAAAGGAAGAAAAAGAAGGGATAACTAAAGTTTAGGATTAATTTTAGCAACTGAATTTTAGCTGTTGGAAAAAGTAAAAATCTCTATTGTTTCTTATCTAAACTCCATCCCATTTCTATATGGTTTAGAGAACTCACCTTCTTTGAAAAACCAAATTGAAATATCTAAAGATATTCCTTCAAAAACGGCTGCGAAACTAAAAAATAGAGAAGTAGACTTAGGCTTGGTACCAGTTGCAATTCTACCTCAACTTAATGATTACCATATTGTCTCTGATTATTGTATTGGCGCTAATGGTCCTGTAAAGTCTGTTGTGCTCTTAAGTGAAGTACCTCTTAATAAAATAGAAAAAGTCTATCTAGATTATCACTCTAGAACTTCAGTCAATCTTTGTAAGGTACTATGCAAGTATTTTTGGAATATCCAAGTTGAATTCTTAGAAGCCGAAGAAGGCTTTGAAAAGAGTATTAAAGAAACAATAGCAGGTGTTGTAATTGGAGACCGCACTTTCCAACTAAATAACAAATTTACCTATCGTTTTGATTTAGCAGAAGAATGGCACAAGTGGAAAAATTTACCATTTGTTTTTGCTGCTTGGGTTAGCAATCATCCTTTAGAAGAGTCATTTTTAAATCATTTTAATAATGCCCTGAAAGAGGGCTTAGTAAAAAAAGAACTAGCTATTGAAAACTACCCTGTTCTTAACATTGAAAAGAAAGACAAAGTAGAATATTTGAATAAATACATTGACTACCATCTAGATGCATCTAAAAAGGAAAGCATGAATGTATTTCTTAACTATTTAAAGGAGATGCAAGATGACAATTGAAAGTATGGTCTATTTATTTGAAAGAGATTTAAATCGTCTTTTTAATGAAATAGAAAGCTATCCAGATGAAAGATTATTATGGAAAGTGTTGCCAGGTTCGGCAAATAGCGGAGGAAATTTAGCTCTCCACCTTCTAGGTAATTTAAATCATTTCATTGGTCATCTAGTCGGCAATACAGCTTATATACGCGATAGAGAAAATGAATTTTCTGCCAAAGAAATAGGTAGAGAAGAAATTCTCAAAGCAATAGAAGACTGCAAAAAAGTTGTTATAGATTCTTTAAGAAAATTTGATATTCATCTGGCTCAAGAAGATTTTTCTGCACAAGTTTTTCAAGACACTTTTAGCAACGAACAAATGATAATTCACTTGGCAGGTCACCTCAACTATCATTTAGGTCAGATTAATTATCACCGAAGATATTTTTCTGCGTTTAATTAGGGTCCACGTCTAATACCACCCTTACACTTTTATAAGCCTTTTGATTATTAAAATAAATTATAGCAGTTTTAAGTAATTCTTTGCTCCTCTTTAAAGAATCTTCTTGCTTTAGTTTAAGCATTAAGTTTTGATGATAATAATTTCTAATTCTTGGAATTCCTGGCTCCTCAGGACCTAAAAGTCGAACACCAAAAATCTGTTTTAAACTTTTTCCAAAACTCAAGGCTGCCTCTTGCAGAAGGTTTCTTTCTTTATGTCTTAAGTTAATTTGAATAATTCTAACAAATGGAGGATATAAAAAATTTCTTCTATCAATCAGCTCATTTTTATACATCTCGTCATACTTAGAGTCTACAACTTGCCTGATTGTTGGATGATCTACTTGATTGGTTTGAATAACAACTTCGCCCCTATCATTCTTCCTACCTGCTCTTCCTGCCACCTGCGTCATCAGTTGAAAAGAACGCTCATAGGCTCTAAAATCTGGAAAGCGAAGCATCTGATCTGCATTCATAATCCCTACCAAACCAACATGATCAAAATCCAGACCTTTGGTTATCATTTGGGTTCCCACCAATACGTCTATTTCCTTATTTTCAAATGCAGTTATGATATTATAATAAGACTTTTTTCCCCTGGTAGTATCCCAATCCATTCTTGATATTTTCTTTCCTGGAAAATAAATGGCCAACTCCTCCTCTATCTTTTCTGTACCAAAGCCTTTTACTTTTAATGCTCCACTTCCACATGCAGGACATTGAGATGGGATTCGAATGTGGTAGCCACAATAATGACAATTTAGTTCGTGTTTGTATTTGTGGTAGGTTAAACTAACATCACAATTAATACACTGCGGAGAATTACCGCATACCTCGCAAAGTAAAAAAGGAGAATACCCTCTTCTATTTTGAAATAAAATCACTTGTTTTCCATTGTCTAAATTCTCCTCCATTTTCTCCATTAGCAAAGGAGAGAAGTGAGATTTCATCTTTTTTCGTTTGGTAGCTTCTTTAACATCTGCCACCAAAACATTAGGCATTTGAATATCTCTATGTCGCTTTTTTAGTTCTACCAAAGCATATTTCCCTTGCTTAGCATTATACATACTTTCAATAGAAGGTGTAGCTGAACCTAATAAGACATTGCATTGATGCATAGCTGCTAAAACAATAGCAGAATCTCTAGCTTGATATCTAGGAGCTGGATCATATTGTTTGAAGGAAGACTCATGTTCTTCATCAATGATGATAAGTCCTAAATCTTTAAATGGCAAAAACATGGATGAACGAGCACCTAAGATGACACTAAAGTCATTCGCTTTATTCGGATCAAATTCTAATACATTTTTCCATACCTCAACTCTTTCATTCTCATTAAATCTAGAATGGTAGACCCCGACTTTATTACCAAAAATGGCACTTAATCTTTGAATTATCTGCGTCGTTAATGCAATTTCAGGTAAAAGATAAAGCACTTGCTTACCTTTTTTAATAGCTTCTTCTATTAAGTGAATATAGATTTCAGTCTTTCCGGAAGAAGTAACTCCATGGAGAAGGACTACTTCTTTTTCTTCAAACTCCTTGTGAATCTTCCCTAATGCTTCAACTTGATAGGTATTTAGCTCATTCTTTACATTAATCGCCTCTTTTTTACCTAATCTACCAACTTCTACTTGTTGAATTTTAAAGACTTCTTTTTTTATTAATTGCTGCAAAATAGAAGGACTTGCATTTACAGACTGTATCAAGTCTTTTTTTCTAACAGACTTTTTATTTTCAGAAAAGAAGTTACTCAGATTGATAAATGACATCAGCAGTTCTAATTGCTTTGGTGCTCTTTCTAAATCATTAAATAAGGTTTGTAATTCTTCTTCACTGATGTTTTCATTCTTTAAGTCAACATAGTCTTCCATTTTGGGTTTGAACTTTTCTTTAAGTTCTTCCTCCACCATTATTGCCGACTTCTCAATTAGGGTTTTTACCTTTCCATGGACATACTTTATATTAAGCAAGTCTGAAATCTCTTTGAAGGATAGTATGTTTCTAACCTCTAATGCCTCAACCACTAAGTACTCATCATCGCTTAATTCATCAACTACCTCCTGATAATTTGGATGGAGAACAACTCTACTTTCACTACTTAACCTAAGTCCACCGGGTAGGGCAGCATTCATTACTTCCCCTAAGTCACACATATAGTAATGACTTATCCAAGTCCAAAACCTCAGCTGAAACTGATTTACTATTGGCTGATCATCTAGAATATCTAAAATATACTTTGCCTGATAATTTTGAGGAGCCTTGTTATGAATAGCATTTACTATGGCAGAATATTGCTTTTGCCCTTTCCCAAACTGTACAAGAACTCTTTGCCCAATAAGTACATTTCCATTTAGATTTTCAGGAACTCTATAGGTATAACAATTTGGAATTGCTAAAGGAAGTATAACATCTATAAATTGAGTGAGCTTAGAATCCATTTAATACGATAAAACCTCTGCCAGTTTCAAAAGCCCTTGATCTAGCTTTTGGTGGTGTTTAATTGCTTTTTCGAAAGAAGTTAGTGTCACTTTTTTATTTATTAGTCCTACCATAGCATTGCTTTTACCATCTAATATTGCTTCAACGGAGGCATTTCCTAAAATTCCTGCCAAAACCCTATCGTAAGCTGAAGGTGAGCCACCCCTTTGAATATGTCCTAAAATAGTCACCTTAGATTCATAGTAATCAAACTTCTCATTCACTTTTCTTGCCACTTCATAAGCTCCTCCGGCATCATCTCCTTCGGCCACTATAATAATAGAGCTGGTTTTATGCCTATCCCAGCCCTTTTGCAATTTAGCTATTAGCTGATCTATATAGGTTTCAGTTTCTGGAACTAAAATAGCTTCAGCACCTGAAGCCAAACCTGATCTTAAAGCAATAAACCCCGCATCCTTGCCCATTACTTCTACAAAAAATAATCTTCCGTGGGCATCGGCAGTATCTCTGATTTTATCTACAGCTTCAACTACTGTATTCAGCGCAGTATCATATCCAATAGTATTATCTGTCCCAAACAAGTCGTTATCTATAGTTCCGGGTATACCCAAAATAGGAATTCCATGTTCTTCTATTAAAAGTTTGGCACCTGTAAAAGTTCCATCGCCTCCAATCGCAATTAGGCCCTCTATTCTATTATCAATTAAATTATTTGCAGCCTTTACTCTTCCTTCTTTAGATCTAAATTCCTCACTCCTAGAACTCTTTAAAATAGTACCTCCTCTTTGAATAATATTGCTGACAGAAGAAGAATCTAAATGCACAAAATCATTCTCTATCAAGCCTTGATATCCTCTATTTATGCCTGCAACTTCTATCCCTTTATACCTAGCAGTTCTCACAACTGCCCGTATACAAGCATTCATTCCTGGGGCATCTCCTCCTGAAGTTAAAATGGCAATCTTTTTCATTTTTCTTTATTTAGTAGATCTAGCTTTTTCTTCCTTTAACTTTCCATCAAACAATTCATATTCTCTGAACTGGCATTCTAACTTCCCATTCATCATAGGTATTTTTTTAGTTGCTTTAAGTCCTATATTTTTAAACGATTCAATATCTGATGCAATCATCCAAGCAGTCCATCCAGTATATTCAAACTTCAATGTGGAGCCAATTTTTTCAAAAAAATCTGGCAAACCCTCTTCTAATTCTAAACGCTCGCCATAAGGAGGATTAAAAATTATCATCCCTGAACTAGAAGGTGGCGCTGCTTTAAAAAAGTCTTCTTGTTCTAAAATAATGCTTTTTCTCATATTGGCAGAGTTTATATTTACTCTTGCACTTCTAATATTATTAGAATTGACTTCTCTAGCATAAATATTAACCTTAAGTGGCCTAAAGTGCTCTTTGGCTTGGCCTAGCACTTTTGACAATAAACTTGGGTCGTAGTTTTTCCATCCTTCAAATGCAAAATGTGTTCTATTAAGGTTTGGAGGAATATTGCAGGCTATTAAAGCTGCTTCTATTGGAATGGTAGCCGTACCACACATTGGATCCAAAAGATCGCACTCCCCTTTCCATCCTGTTTTTAATATTAAACCCGCCGCTAAACACTCATTAATAGGAGCAGCATGCTGCACGGTTCTATAACCTCTTTTAAACAATGGATCTCCAGAACTATCTAAAGAAATTGTAACATTTTTATCATTGATATGGAGATGAATTCTAACATCTGGTTGGTCTCTCTCCACATTAGGTCGAGATAATTGCATTTCTCTAAATCTATCTACAATGGCATCTTTTATTCTCAAACTTGCAAATTGACTATGTGTAAAATGCTCTGAATGAACTGCAGAGTCAATAGAAAAGGTTTTGTCCTGAGAAAAGATATCTTCCCATTCTATTTTCTTTGCTTTCTCATAAAGCTCTTTATCATCTTTTGCAGTATAATGAAATAAAGGTTGTAGCACTTTTAATGCCGTTCGCAACCAGATATTTGCTTTGTACATTAATTCTAAATCTCCTTTGAACTTAACAGCCCTTTTTTGCTTTTCAATATCCTTAGCTCCAATATCTTCTAATTCTTTTGCTAATTCATCTTCAAGATTCTGCATGCAAGTTGCCACCATTCTAAAAGAATCGGCATTTGGTTTAGAGTAGCCAATCTTTTTCTCCTCTTTTGGTGGAGTTTTTCTTACTTCTTCTCTAGGTGGAAACTGCTTTTTTCTTCTAATCTTCAGTTTCTTAAGAATATCACTTTCTGGAGATTTCTCTTCTTGATCACTTTTGTCTGTCATAAAACAAATTTAACAATAAGAGATTCTAGCGAATACTTAAATATTGAGTTGTTAATAACAATGCAAATAATATTATCATTGAGTAGAAAAATATAATTTCTTTGAATGAATGGTTTTAGCATCAATAGATTGGATAATTATTCTTTCTTATTTGGTTTTTGTTGTAGCAATTGGATTTATCTATAAAAATCAAGCAAGTAAAAGTTTAACAGATTTCTTCTTAGGCGGCCGAAAGTTGCCTTGGCATATTGCAGGTATATCTATGGTAGCAACAACCTTTGCAGCAGATACTCCATTATGGGTTACCGAGAAAATAGCCCAACATGGAATTTCAGGTAATTGGCTTTGGTGGAATATGCTTATTGGTGGAATGCTAACTACATTTTTCTTTGCTAAGCTATGGAGAAGAGCTAATATCATTACAGAACTAGAGTTAATTGAAATAAGATACTCTGGGAAAGCAGCAAGTTTTTTAAGGGGGTTCAAATCAATTTACATGGGCATTTTTTTAAATGCAATAATTATAGGATGGGTTAATGTAGCACTTATAGCAATAGTAAAAGTATTCTTCAACCTAGCAAATCAAGAAGCATTATATGTTGTCTTTATCGCCATGTTTATTGTAGGTATTTATTCTACGCTTTCAGGTTTAAAAGGAGTTGTTGTTACTGATTTTTTTCAATTCTTTATCGCCATGGCAGGCTGTATTATCTTAGCCATTTTAGTTTTACAAACAGAGCAAGTTGGAGGAATAGACGGCTTAAAAGCAAAACTTCCAGAATGGAGATTTAATTTTTTCCCCACCCTATCAGGAAATTCGACAACAGAAGATGCAATTGGCACCTATAGCCTTAGTGTAGCTGCTTTTTTAAGTTTTGGCTTAGTTCAGTGGTGGGCAAGCTGGTACCCGGGAGCTGAACCTGGCGGTGGTGGATACATTGCTCAAAGAATGATGAGTACAAAAAACGAGAAGCATGCCGTGTACGCTACCTTATTTTTTCAAATAGCTCATTATTGTCTTAGACCATGGCCATGGATTATTGTTGGATTATGTGCATTAGTTCTATATCCTGATTTAAGCATTGCAGAATCAGGTCAAGGATTTGTAATGGCAATGAAAGACTATCTTCCAGCAGGAGTTAAAGGATTATTATTAGTAGCGTTTTTATCCGCATATATGAGCACTATATCAACACAATTAAATTGGGGTGCTAGTTACCTAACTAATGATTTATACAAACGTTTCATAAGAAAAAAACCATACCAATCAGAAGTGAAAGAGCAAAAAGACTACGTATCGAAGGCTAGATTATTTACCATATTAATCATGTTGATTGCCATGATAGTAACCATGAATATAAACTCAATAGACCAAGCAGCTAGATTCTTAATAGAATGTGGAGCAGGCTTAGGTATGGTTTTAATCTTACGTTGGTATTGGTGGAGAATAAATGCTTGGAGTGAAATTACAGCACACCTTGCTCCATTTTTAGGCTACATACTTGCAAACTATATTTTAGAACTTAGCTATCCCTACAATTTCTTATTTACAGTATTATTTAGCACTCTCAGCTGGATAGTAGTAACATTTACTACGAAACCAACAGAAATGAAAACTTTAGAAGAATTCTACCGTAGAGTAAAACCGGATGGATGGTGGGGCTTGTTTAGAAAAAAAGAAAATAAATCAAATTTAATGCCCCTTATTATTTGCTGGTTATCTTCTATAGTAATGGTTTATAGTTGCTTATTTATGATAGGAGACTTGATTTTTAAAAATATTCAGGAAGCAATAATAGAGCTTAGTATTACATTATTTGCTTTCCTTATTCTAAGAAAAATGATGAAAAAAACACAAATTTTTGATATTTAACTATCTTTACCACAATTAGAAATGTATTCAACACTTTATAGACCAATGATGTCGAAAAATAAGCTATTAATAGTAAAGTCTTTCAAAACATTACCCTTGATTTTTATTAGTCTTGCTTTAACTATGACCTCTTGTACAGAGCAACCCAAAAGAGAAAAGAAAGAAAAGAAGGTAGAAAAAAAGAATTCCAATTTATTTGAAATTGAAGGCAAAGTATTTAGTATCCCTTCTCCAATACAAACGGCATTTTTATTGAAGAATTCGGGTGCAACTTTTCAATCTGACTTAATGCACAAAACGCAACAATCTTCTAAGTATGTTACCACTAGCTCTAAAGCTCTAAACCTAGGTATATATGGAGCAGATTTAGGGTACGCAACTATATATGATCAAAGTCAAGATGCAATATCTTACATGGTAACTACTAAAAGCTTATCTAATGAACTTGGCATTACAGGCCTTTTTAATGAGAATGTTCTTAAACGATTTGAAGAAAATTTAGGTAAACAAGATTCTTTATTAGTGCTCGTTTCTGATGCATTTAAGTCAGCAGACAAGTATTTAAAAAACAATGAGCAGAGTGATTTAAGTGTTTTAATTCTCGCAGGCGGTTGGATAGAAACATTACATTTTGCAACTCAATTGGCAAATAGCACAAATAATGAGGCTATAAAAAATAGAATTGGAGAGCAAAAAATAACCATCAAAAACCTAATTAATTTAATGCTTCCTTATAACGAAAACCAGCAAGTTGCGACTATCGTAAATCAGTTAAACGAGTTAAAAGACATATATGGAGAAATTGGTTTTAGCTACCAGTTTAAAGAACCGGAAACAGATGCGGAAGCAAAAATAACCACCATAAAAAGCGTTTCGAAAGTTGACATGACTGACGAACAGTTAAGTTTAATTACAGAACAAGTAGAATCTATTAGAAATAGCATAATCAACTAATTGCAGCATGAAGAATTTATTTATAAAACTTACTATTATTTTATTCTTTGGTCTAATTGTTTCTAATTCTGCCAAAGCACAATGTGATACAATAGCAAATCTATGTGCAAAAAACTTCACTAAAGAATATTTGTCTGATGGTCAAGAATATAGAGCCCTGTTAATAGACGATCAAACTGCTGAATTTCATATCACCTTATATGGAGGCAGTATTTATAGGTTTGGTGCGTGCAGCGGTTTAACTAATGGCAATTTAATTTTTAGAGTTTACGATGAAGAAAGGAATGAAATCTTTTCTAACTCAGACCACAACCTCTCACCTTATTGGGATTTTAAAGTAGAGTCTACTTTAGATGTTATCGTAGAGGGAAATTTGAATATAGAAAAAGCCCAATCCGGATGTGCAGTTCTGCTCGTCGGATTTAAACCATAAAACTTCAAAGCAGGATTTAACTCCTGCTTTTTTTTATTATTTTCATATCCAATTAATTTACAATTCAGCGGATTAAATGAGTGAAAGAATTCTAAAAGCGCTAATGCAGCTGTTTGCTATTGTAGCAAACGTTGGCAGAGACGATTCCAATAGCAGAGACTTTGTAAGACAGTTCTTAGATGAGCAATTAAATAAAGAATTAGTTGATGAATATTTACTCGTTTATGACAGGTACTATAACGAACAAAATAAAAAAAGAGAAGGTTTAAAAGCCCGCAAGAGAACTTCTTTAAACTCCGTTAAAGTTCTTAAAATTTGCATGGAAATCAACAAGGAGTTGACCCAGAAGCAAAAAATCTATGTTCTAGTTCAACTGCTAGAGTTTATTTACCAAAATGATAATGATACCGATCAGGCAATTGAGTTTGTAGAAACTGTAGCAGATTCATTTAATATTCAACAGGAAGAGTATTTATTATCCAAGGACTTTGTTAGCGCAAAAGAAAATCAAATTACAAAGAATGAAAATATTCTTTTAATAAATAACAAAGAAGCCGAAGAAGATGATTTTCATCACATTCAAGCAGAAGGTTTAAATGGCCAAGCTAGAGTTCTTTATATCAAAAGTGTAAATACTCTTTTCTTAAAGTATTTTGGAAATACTGAACTACAACTTAATGGACAATTAATAAATCCTAAAAAAACTTATGTCTTAACGCAAGGTTCTTCTTTAAGAGGTTCAAAAGTTAGCCCAATTTACTACAGCGACTTAATCAATAGCTTCTTAGCAGATACTGGAATTGAAAAAACGACATTTAATGTAGATAATATTACTTATCAATTCAAAAATGGCAATATTGGATTACATCCAATGACCATTAATGAAGAATCAGGTAACCTTATAGGTATTATGGGAGCAAGTGGGGCAGGAAAATCCACTTTATTAAATGTATTGAATGGAAATTACGCTCCAAGTACCGGTACCGTAAAAATAAATGGCTTTGATATTCATAATGAACTCAATAAAGATAAAATTGAAGGGGTCATTGGCTATGTTTCTCAAGATGACTTGTTAATTGAAGAGTTAACAGTATTTCAAAATATTTTTTATAATGCGAAGCTATGCTTCGGTGATTTATCGGATTGGCAAATAATCAAGCTAACATTTAAAGTTTTAAATAGCTTGGGACTATATGAAACTAAAGATTTAAAAGTTGGAAGCCCCTTAGATAAAACCATAAGTGGAGGACAAAGAAAAAGAGTGAATATAGCTTTAGAGTTAATTCGAGAGCCATCTATCATGTTTGTAGATGAACCTACTTCAGGATTATCTTCTAGAGATTCAGAAAACATTATGGACCTCCTTAAAGAACTTACTTTAAGAGGAAAACTAATTTTTGTAGTAATACATCAACCTTCTTCAGATATTTTCAAAATGTTTGATAAGTTGATTATTCTTGACACAGGAGGCTACCTAATATACAATGGCAACCCTGTAGATGCTATTATATATTTCAAACAACAAATGCAGCAAGCAAATGCTGTTGAAAGTGAATGCCCACAATGTGGGAATGTTAATCCTGAGCAGATTTTCAACATCATTGAAAGCAAGATCTTAGATGAATATGGTAATCAAACGGAGAATAGAAAGGTAGCCCCAAAAGATTGGTATAAAAAATGGAATTTATTTAAAAGGTCTGACCTTGACGACTTAGATTTAAATACAAACCCACCTTTAAAATCCCTCAAAATTCCTTCTGTCTGGAATCAGTTTAAAGTATTTATAAAAAGAGATGTTTTATCTAAAATTGCCAATAAGCAGTACATGCTTATTAATTTCTTAGAGGCACCTGTATTAGCTTTAATTCTATCCTTTATAATAAAGTACTCAAACATAGATGAGGCAAGAGATGTGGGATACATTTTTAGAGAGAATGAAAATTTAACAGCCTATATTTTCATGAGCGTTATTGTAGCCCTATTCTTAGGATTAACAGTTAGTGCAGAAGAAATTATTAGAGATAGAAAAATTCTAAAAAGAGAGAAGTTTCTTAACCTTAGCAAGGGAAGTTATTTATTTTCTAAGATTTTCATAATGTTTGCTGTTTCAGCAATTCAAATTTTGAGTTTTGTTTTGGTAGGAAATACAGTCTTAGAATTAAAGGGAATGTATTTAGAATACTGGCTAGTACTTTTCTCAGCTGCCTGTTTTGCAAATATGCTTGGTTTAAATATTTCATCTGCTTTTGACTCAGCAGTTACAATCTATATCCTTATTCCTTTTATTATTATTCCGCAATTGATATTAAGTGGTGTTATAGTAAAGTTTGAAAAGCTTAATCCAATTATCACTGTTCAGAAAAAAGTGCCTTTAACAGGGGAAATTATGGCTTCCAAATGGGCATTTGAAGCGTTGGCAGTTAATCAATTTAAAAATAACGCCTTTAACAAACAGTTTTACTACATTGATAAAGACATTAAAACAACGAGTTTTAGGAAAAATTTCTGGTTAAGCAGATTAAAAGACCGATTAAATTTTATTGATAATCACCTTGAAGAAGGAGGTAAAGTAGATGAAATTGCAAAAGCTCAAACTTTACTTTACAAGGAAATTAAAAAAGAGAATCTTAGAAATAGTGATTTAAATTATGGCAATCTAGATAAACTATTAGATGGAGAAATTAAGAGGGAACAAGTAAATGAATTAAAAATTTACCTAGATGATATTAACGATTACTACATAAAAGAATATAATCGTTTTAGTAAAGAAAAAGATCAATTATTAATTGAACTTAATAAAACTGAAGAGCAAAAAGAGGCCTTTATTGAATTAAAAAACGATTACACTAACGAATCTTTAGAAGACTTAGTAACAAATAAGAATGACTTAGAAAAAATCATTGAATGGAATAATGAGCTTATTCAAAGGGCAGATCCAATTTATAAAGATCCAATTGGTTTTAGAGCGCACTTTTTAGCTCCTTCAAAGAAAGTCTTTAATCATTATATAACAACTTTCTCTGCAAATATTATAGTTCTGTGGTTATTTTCCATTGTCCTAGCTATTACATTATACTATGATGCCTTAAGAAAACTATTGGAAAACTTAGCAAGACTCTTTAAGAAGAAAAGAAAAAGATGAATAGCAAATAAACCTTAGAGATAGAGATAAAAAAAGGCCACGCATATACGTGGCCTTTTTTATGCAATTTCAAATATTCTTATTCTTCTATCTCAATCATTTTGAATGGGATATTAATAATAGCCTGATAGTCTTCTCCAGCCTCAAGCATATCTTCATCGTCTTCTTCGTAATGCCAGTTTATAATAACCTCACTGCCATCAGAATTTATTTTTTCTAATTTCTTAAATACATCTAATATACATTTAGATGAACTTGTATTGAAATATTCTAATACAATATCAACATGGGTTTTACCCTTTGGAGAAGCCGAATAGCTCTCTAAAGAATCCACAAGAGGTTTATAAAACTCAATTGAATTCTCAGGAATAGATCTTCCTTGAATCAATAGTTTTCCATCTTCAGGGTTGAATTTGATGGTTGGTGTTTTCGGTGTTCCCTCAATCGTTAAGTTTTCCATCTTCGTAATATTTGTTATTGCGCAATTTTAATATTTAAACTGTAAAAAGAATGCTTGTCATCTATCTTTTGGAAGTCATATTCCAATTTTTTTCCAGATTTTCTAGCAATATCTATCATTCCAAGACCTCCACCACCTTTATCTGACATCATTCCATTATTTAAAACTTCCTTGTAGTAATTCTTCAACTCATCTGGATCTAAAGAATTTATCTTGTCAATTCTCTCTTTCAATTTTTCAGCATTTTCATTCTGGATATAATTTCCAGTGAAAATTGAATAGGTATCTCCTTCTTTCCCAATCATGAAAATAACCGTATTAAATACTTTTCCTTGATCAGTTGGTTGTTTATCAAGATGATGATAAAGATTTTGAAGAGCTTCTACTAGAATATTGTATACCTTTTTTCTAATCTTGGAAGGTTCATTTAAACGATCCATCTTAGATTCCATTATCTGCAAAACAGAAGTCAAAAGTTCAGAAGTAACGCTGCCTTTGAATGATAACATAATGTTATCCTTCTCCATTTTGCTGTAAAAATCAAAAATGTTTACTTCCATTTTGTAAAGAGGTAGACAATAAAATCTGAACCGATTAAATTTAACAATTCAGAGTTACGAAATAAGTTAAAATACTTGTATTAAACAATAATTTTAATAAAAAATTAATATTCATAGACATTGCTTAATCCATGGTTTTATAAATTCTGAATTCCTAATTTAGACCTCCTCAAATTTAACACTTGGTAGACTCTAAGAATTGGTTTAAATCTTGGTTTGATTCACCTTATTATCACCTTCTTTATGACAGGAGAGACGAAGATGAAGCAAAGCGTTTTTTAAATAAACTAATAAATCATTTAAATCCTCATCCTAATTCAAAAATCCTTGATTTAGCCTGCGGTAAAGGGAGACACTCTATTCACCTCAGCAATATGGGCTTTGATGTCTTAGGGGTTGACCTAAGTGAAGAAAGTATTACACATGCCAAGCAGTTTGAAAACAAGAACCTACATTTCGAGAAAGGAGATATGCGTAGTCTTAGTTTAGACAGGCGCTTTGATCTTACTTTAAATCTATTTACAAGCTTTGGTTACTTTTTAGAAGAAAAAGAAAATATTAAAGTCATTCAATCATTAGATAGTGTTTTAAATCAAGATGGTTCTATTGTAATCGATTATTTAAATTGCTTTAAAACAATTCAGAATCTACCTAAAGAAGAGGAAATAAGAAAACATAACATTACTTTCCATACTAGAAAAGAAATTAAAGATGGTTTTATTGTAAAAGAAATCGAATTTCAAGATAAAGGCAAACCATTTTTTTTTAAGGAATTTGTAAAATTGATTGACTTAGAAGATTTTATAAGGTATTTTAACCAATGTGGTCTTGTAATAAACGAATATTACGGTGATTATAAACTAAATAATTTCATCAAGGAAGATTCAGAAAGATTAATTATGTTAGTTAAAAGGAAACGATAAAAATGTCTTATAGTCTTTTATTTCTCGTTAGCTTATTTGGAGGATTAAGCGTGTTTTTTCTAACTAGATTAAGAAACAACATTAAAGCCCTCTTATCATTTAGTGGTTCTTATCTATTAGGTATCTGCTTTTTGCATCTTTTGCCCGAACTGTTTGAGAACAGTGAAGTTGAACGCATTGGTATCTTCCTATTAATTGGCTTTTTCTTACAAATTATTCTAGACTACACTTCAGGTGGAATTGAACATGGACATACACACATTAACCATAAAAGATTAAAACAATTTCCAACTCTTGTATTTATTAGCTTATGTATACATGCTTTACTGGAAGCCTTTCCTATTCAAAGCTTCCCTGATAAAGATATTCAAAACACCTATTTAATTGCCTTAATGATTCATAAGGTACCTATTTCTTTTATCCTAGCAAGCCTACTCCTAGCATATGAGTTGAGTAAAAGAAAAATCATTTTAGGCATATTAATCTTCTCGCTCATGGCTCCAATGGGAGCATATGGAGGGACTTACTTTTTAGACAATATAGATTTATTCAAGAGTCTATTAGCAATTTCCGTAGGTATAATACTCCATTTAGCTACTACAATCATTTTAGAAAGTAGCGAAAAACACCAGATAGAATGGAAAAGATTGATTCCGATGTTAGCTGGGGTTTTATTAGCACTTGTTTCTTTAATGAATCATTAAGTTCCAGTATATCTTTTCTTTAAAACACTATAGTCTTAACTTTGTTAGCTTAAAATATTAAACCAAATAAATATATAAAATGGCAGTTTTAGTAGGCCGAAAGGCACCAAAATTTACCGCAAGTGCAGTAATAAACGGAGAAGAAATAATTGATGATTTTTCTTTAGATCAATACATCGGGAAAAAACATGTGATTTTATTCTTTTATCCAAAGGATTTTACATTTGTATGTCCAACAGAATTACACGCTTTTCAATCAAAATTATCAGATTTTGAGAAAAAAGGGGTTCAAGTTATAGCCGTTTCCACGGATACAGAGCAGTCGCATTGGGGTTGGTTACAATTATCCAAAGATCAAGGTGGAATTGAAGGTATAACCTATCCTATTGTTGCAGATACCAACAAGACAATTTCTACCAACTATGATGTTTTAGCAGGAGAGTATGATTACAACGAAGAAAATGAACTAATTGCAAACGGAGAAATGGTTGCTTATAGAGGCTTGTTCTTAATTGATAAAGAGGGTATTGTGAGACACCAATTGGTTAATGACCTTCCACTAGGTAGAAATGTAGATGAAGCCTTAAGAATGGTTGATGCACTTCAGTTTTTCGAGAAAAAAGGAGAGGTTTGTCCTGCTAATTGGAGCGAAGGAAAAGAAGGAATGAATGCCACTCACGATGGAGTAGCTGACTACCTTTCAAAAAACTAGAAAATTCTTTTTACAATAAAAAAACCAGCCTAGGCTGGTTTTTTTATTTAACTAATAGAGTTTCTTACTCTTTGGGTATAATTTCGTAATGCTTTTGGCAATGGAATACTTTTATTCTCCATTTCTTTAAGAATCCATATAGCGGCAATAATATGGGTTAATTTTTCCCCTTCGTCGTCACCACTAATTTCAATGCTTAATGGTCTTTCTTCCATTAAATCATTTTCAGCATTAGATAACTCTTCTATGCTATACTTACCTACAATTTCCTTTACAGCAGTTAATTTCATCTAATTTAATTTTTCTATCATTTCTCTAACAACTTCTTCTTTTGATGTTGGACCTCCATCTACTTTTTCTCCATTTTTAAAAACGGCAAAAAATGGCAAATTATCTACACCAGCTAACTTTCTAGCCTTTTCATTTTGCTCAGCATTCACATCAATAAATTTAACTCCTTGATACTCTTCAGAATCTGAGAGTCTTCTGAACTTAGGAGCGAATAATTTACAAGATCCACACCAATCGGCATAGTATTTTACTATTACCTTTTCATTTGAATTCAATATCTCTTCAAAGTTTGCATCTGTAATTACTTCTACACTCATATTATTTAGTTTTTAATTTAATTCTTTTGCTTTATTCCAATATAAGTCCATTTCTTCTAGACTCATTTCTTCAATACTCTTCCCGTCTTCTTTTGAGGCTGTTTCTAAATACTTAAACCGCTTGATAAATTTTTTATTGGTTTTTTCAAGTGCATCCTCAGGATTTATTTTCAGAAATCGAGCATAATTCACCAATGAAAACAAAACATCACCAAATTCATCCTCCATTTTATCACTGCCAATTTCTGCTTCTTTTTTAAACTCTTGAATCTCTTCTTCCACTTTATCAAATACTTGATGCTTTTCTTCCCAATCAAAACCTACTCCTTTTGCTTTATCTTGGATTCTAATCGCTTTTACTAATGCAGGAAGAGACTTGGGAACACCCTCTAGTACAGATTTATCTTTTTTGCCCTCTTTTAATTTAATTTTCTCCCAATTAGCCTTCACCTCTTCTTCTCCACTTACTTCAGTATCTGCATAAATGTGAGGATGCCTTCTTATAAGCTTATCACAGACTTGATTTAGTACATCTGCTATATCAAAAGATTTCCTTTCGTCTCCAATTTTAGAGTAAAAAACTAAATGCAGCATTAGATCTCCTAGCTCATTTCTTACTTCTTCTAGATTATTTTCTAAGATTGCATCAGACAACTCATAGGTCTCTTCTATCGTCAAGTGTCTTAAAGTTTCCATGGTTTGCTTTTTATCCCATGGACATTTCTCTCTCAATTCATCCATTATGATCAACAATCTTTCAAAAGCATCTAACTTTTCTTGCATCATTATTTTTTCTTCAAATTTAATTTGAATGTCTGACATTAAAATACTTTCTCAATTCAATATTTTTGTGTGATGAAATTCTTGTCCTCAGTTCTTTTGATCTTTGCTCTTGGCAGTCTATTGGCTCAAGAAAATAGTTTCCCCAAATATAAACTAGAAGCCAAAATTGGATACGGATTCATTATTACCCATAGTCCTAGCATGGAGTATATCACTAAACAGCATGTTGAGAACTTTGAAATAGTTTTAGAAAAGTCTTTAAATGGATATAAAGAATGGCATCATTGGTATGGATTTCCAAGCTTCGGCTTCAGTTTGAATTATTTTAATCTAAACAATCCAAAGCACCTTGGTCAAGGTTTTGCTATTGCACCACATTATAATTTCTTTATCATAAAAGGCACAAGAGCTAATGTAAAATTAAAAACTGCTTTAGGTCTTGGTTACATAAGTGAACCTTTTGACTCAAAAGAGAATTATAAGAATGTGGCTATAGGAAGTGGCATGAACCTTTTCTTTTCACTAAAACTACAGACTAATATCAAAATAACGGAATCTTTAGACCTTTTAATAGGGCCTGGTTTTTCTCATTTTAGCAATACTTCTTTTAGTAAACCTAATTTAGGGATTAACATAGCTAATATTGAAGGTGGATTAGCTTACTACTTCGGCGAAAAGGTTTCCTACTTAAATAGGCAAGAAAAAAGTAAAGACTATAAAAGTGAACCAATAAGTTATTTAATCAGAGGAGGCTTTGGTATAAATGAAATTTACCCAGCAGAGGGAGATAAGTATTTTGCATCTGTATTGACTGGAATGGGAGAAAAAAGGTTAGGAAGAAAAAGCTCTTTAGGTTCATCATTTGACATTTACCATAACCCGGCAAACAGAGCGGAATTAGCTAATGATTCAATATTTATAAATAAAGGGTGGGAAACTGTTCAAATGGGTATTGGCATTTACCATGTATTACATTTAGGCAAATTTGGAGCTGGTTTTAAATGGGGCTTTTATTTAAAGAATGAAAATAAAGACCTTGGATTCATATATCATGAGTTTTTTGGAAGGTTTGGCCTTAGCGAAAAACTAAATGGGGTAATTGCTCTTAAAACTCACTTTGCCGCTGCAGAATACTTAATGTTAGGATTTAGCTACAAATTATAGATGAAAAAATTAATTCATTCCATTGTAATAATTCTCTTGTTTTCTTCTTGTGAAAAAGAAAATATGGGAGATTGTTTTAAACCTACAGGTAATACAAAGCAAGAAAGTAGAATAATTGAACCCTTTGATCATTTAGAAATCAGAGATAGAATTAATGTATATATTTCTTATGGAACCACTAGCAGTGCTATTGTTGAAGGTGGCAAGAATCTTCTTGACATGATTAAAACTGAGGTAAAAGATGGTGTACTTCTAATTGAAAATGAAAATCGATGCAATTGGGTAAGGTCTTTTAAAAAAGATATTAATGTTTATTTAACTACACCTGAATTTCACAAAATGACCTACAGGGGCTCTGGAGAGGTGATATTTCGAGATACCTTAAGACCATCCTTCTTTCAGTTAAATTGTTGGGACGGCAGTGGAAGTATTTCTTTTCTATTTAACTCTCCTAAAGTTGAGCTAAAAGCACATACGGGCCCTACAGATATATACTGTGCTGGCAGTGTGGACTATTTAATAAATTATTTAAACTCAAGTGGCCAAATGAATACTGCCAACTGCGAAGCGAATCGAGTACTTGCAATAAATAATAACACAGGTTTATTAACTGTAAAAGCGAAGAATCAGTTAAAGGCAGAAATCTCAGGAAGTGGCGACATTGCATACTATGGTGAGCCTGAAATAGAGCTTATTGATAATGGAAAAGGGAATTTAGTGCGTCCCTAAAAAATTAATTAAAGCTTAATTGCTAATACATCATAGTTGCTTAATTTTGTTTCATGTTAAAAGTATTCTTACTAACGTTAGGTCTTCTAGGAATTGGTTTTGCAGGTATTGCGATAAAAATTTTATTAAAGAAGAATGGAAAGTTTGCAGGTACATGTGCTAGTAATAATCCTATGCTAAATGAAGAGGGTGCTGCTTGTAGTTTTTGTGGCGCTTTACCTGAAGAGCAATGCCAAAAAGAAGATTAAGATTTAAATTAGCATAATCGAAGCTGATAATCCTGAGGAAACAAAAGTTTCTAATTTCCCATTTTCTTCATAAATTAGAATAGCCTCAAAGCCCGTGTTCTGATCAAGGAATGTCTTTGCTTGATCTAGCCCCATTACCATAAATGCTGTTGCTAAAGCATCTGCCTTATAGCAATCTTCTGCAATTACTGTAGCACTTAACAATGTATGTTCTACAGGAAAACCACTAATGGGGTCAATGGTATGAGAATATCTTTTGCCATCTTTCTCATAAAACTTTCTATAGTTTCCTGAAGTAGCCATTGCCTTATTATCTAGAGGAATAATAGCACTTAACTTTCTTTCTAAATTTTCACCCTCAGGTCTATCTATACCAATTCTCCATAAACTATCTTTGGCATTTAACCCCATTACTTTAAGCTCTCCTCCTAACTCTACATAATAATTAAAAATTCCTTTTTCTTTGATATGTTGAGCTAATATATCCACTGCATATCCCTGGGCTATTGCATTGAAATTAATATAAGCCGAAGAATTCTTATAAAGACTATCTCCAAAAAGCTGGTATAAAGAAAAGCCGCAGAAATTCTTTAAACTATCTACTGCAGATGAATCTAGCCATTGGCCTTCTGAAAAATCAAATCCCCATTCTTTTATTAAAGGACCAATTGTTGGATCAAAAGACCCACTAGTTAACAAGTTTATTTTTTTAGACTCTAAAAACATAAATTTCAACCATGCATCATACTCAACTTTATTGTTGAGGTTTAGTTGAGAGATCAATGAGCTAGGCAAATAAGTAGATAATGAACTATCAAATCGCTTCAATATCGAATCTACCTCAAATTTTAAGTTAGACTTCTCGAGTCCAGTATACTTTATAGTATAGCTTGTTCCTTGAGCTTCTCCATTTATTTCATGATAACTCTTCTTGTCGGGACTATTACAAGCAGAAAGAATAAAAATCAAACTATATAAAATCGCCTTAAATCTCATCATCTCCTTTTTCTAAAACTTCCCAGGTATGGTCTCCCATTAACCTAGCTGTTACGATAAACTTTTCATACTTACAACCTCTTGCCCACTCTTTCGGTCCTATCATAGACATAACATATTCCCCATCTTCTTTTTCATACAAATGATAAGTGTGTCCAGTTATTGGTTTAAACCCTATATCAGCACCATATATTTTTTCGGAAAAACTTACTCTTTCTTTAAGCGTATTAGCTTGTTTAACTAAAAGCTCCATCTGATCATAAATCTGTTTCATTTGCAAATTTGTCTGCTCTACCATTGCAGACATTGCATTCGATTTAATCCTGTCCTTATCGTCGGGAAAAATTATTGCACTTCCTACATTATGAGCATATGGCAAATTATGCGGGCTCTCCGTAATCTTATCCTTGTCGATTGGATTAAACTTTCTTTTCTTTTCTTCTGCCATCTATTTATTCTCTTCTCTTGTAAAAACAGGTTTATCCTCCGAACTCATTGCAGAGTTAAAAGTATATCCATCTAGATCAAAACCTTTTAGGTCTTCTATATTTTCAATTTTGTTTTCAATAAGATACCTACTCATTAATCCTCTTGCTTTTTTAGCAAAAAAGGAAATAATTTTATACTTACCATTTTTAAAATCTTTGAACTCTGGAGAAATTACATTAGCGTTTAATTGCTTTTTATCTATTACTTTGAAATACTCATTAGAAGCAAGATTTATTAAAACTTTTGAGCTTGTATTAGCTAACAAAGAATTTAGTTCTTGAGTAACTGCTTCACTCCAATATTCATACAGATTATTTGTTCTCCCCACCTTGAGTTTAGTGCCCATTTCTAAACGATGCGGCTCAATTAAGTCCAATGGTCTTAAAATTCCATATAAACCTGATAAAATTCTAAGATATTTTTGGGCATAATCAAGATCACTTTCAGCTAAACTGCTGGCGGACAATCCTTGATATACATCTCCATTAAAAGCAAAAACTGCTTGTTTAGAGCTACTAGTTAATGTTGTTTTAGCTTCCCAACTAGAATAACGATCCATATTTAATATTGCTAAATCATCACTTATACTCATTAAATCCTTTAACTTAGTTTTAGACTGTTTTCTGAGCTTTTGGATTAATACAACAGATTTTTCTAAGTATTCAGGAGATGAAAAACTATTTAATTTAGATTCTAAATTAAAATCTAAAGATTTCGCTGGTGAAACAACATGTATCATATATTGAGAAACACTTTTAAATTCTTAAAGTTTAAAAAAGGGGAAAGCAATGCTTTCCCCACAAAATAGAATAAACTACAGTAAATTGTTTTTCCTATTTATTTCCAATTTGCAATATTCTCTTTATTCATTTTAACATATGGCTGATAATTAGCCTCTTCTGCCATTTTTAAAGACATTTCAGCTGTTTGAATAGCCATCTTTTTGTTACCCATTTTATTGTAAATCAAACTTAAGGTATATACATTCCAAAAAGTTTTTTCAATTTCTACGGATTTTTTAGACCATGCTAGTGCTTGCTCTAGATCTTGATCATGATCTAAATAATATCTTGCTGAAGAATTATAAGCTCTAAAATCTTGCATAGATTTCATTTTATCTTCAATATTCTTTAATGCTAAAGCATTAGACTCAACTTGAATAGAAACCATCCATTTCACTTTCTCCCATTTAAAAACTAAGTCTGCACTTTCGTCTTTAACATTATCGAAATAGAACAACATACTTTCAGTCATATCACTTTCAGAAGCAGACATTGTAATCTCTGCTACATTATTTTCTTCTTTATAAGAATTTTCAGTAGCCCCTAATTCGCTGTTTAGCATAAGCTTCCATTCTTTTTCACCTGGTATGGTAAAAACAGAGTAAGTTCCGGCTTTTACTTCAACACCGCCAACTTTGGCATCGCTACTCAAAATGATTTTTGTTGAGGAATTAGCTCCAGTTCTCCATATTTCTCCATATGCTTCTAAACCACCGAAAATTGTTCTTCCTTTAACTCCAGGACGTGAATACTTAACGGTAACATCGGTTAAACCAACTCTTTGCATTACCTCTGCATAAGGGCTTGGCTGCGGTAATTCTTGAGATTTAACTCCGAAAACTAAAAATACTGCTAAAAGCAGGGTAAGGTTGAACTTCTTCATTTTTTTATTTTATTTAAAATTAATTACAAACATAATAAGACAGAATTAAACAAATATTGTTTAACTCATAGGAATATATACAAGCCTCTTTGTTTCAAAGAAGTCTTCCTTGAAGTTGTCCGAAAGATTAAAAGAGTAATACTTTTTATTGACCTCTTCTAATTCTTCTTTCAAATCCCCACCCTTTAGCATCAATAAACCATTAATTATTTGATTTTTTGATTTTTTTTCAATTTTATTTTCTACCCAAGGCAAAAATCTATTTAATCTAGTTACGGCTCTGCTTATGATAAAATCATACTTCCCATTTAATTCTTCTGCTCTTTTTTGCTCAGCTTTTACATTGGTTAATTCTAAAACATTTTTAACTTCATTAACTACCTTTATCTTTTTTCCAATAGAATCTACTAAGTGAAATTGTGTATCTGGAAATAAAATAGCGAGTGGAATTCCGGGGAAACCTCCTCCCGTACCAACATCTAAAACTTTTGTTCCAGAAGTAAAACTAATATACTTAGCAATAGATAAAGAGTGTAAAACATGATGAATGTAAAAAGAGTCCATATCCTTTCTTGAGATAACATTAATTTGACTATTCCACTTTTCATATAGTTCTTTTAAGGCTGAAAACTGAGACAGCTTACCCTTGTCTATATCAGGAAAATAGATTTTTAATTCTTCCAAATGGTTTAAATTGAAGACTTACTTTTTCTAATTAATTCAGATAAAAGAGCCCTAGCTCTAAATAACTGTGCCTTAACAGTACCAAGGGGGATTTCCTTCTCTGAAGAAATTTCATCATAAGAGAGCTCTTGAAAGTATCTCATTTCAACTAAACTTTTATATGGCTCGTCCAGTTTTGTTACTAAGTCTCTCATGAGGTGTATTTTTTGCTTCTCAATAAATTTTTCCTCTGGATCTTTTGTATTTCCTTCAATCTGAACGCTCCAGGAGTTACCACTGCCGTCCTCTATATCCTCATCTATACTAGTAGTTTTCAGCTTACGTTTTCGTATAAAATCAATGCAATGGTTAGTTGCTATTCTAAATAACCATGTGCTAAATGCATATTGTGGGGTATATTGATCTAATTTTTTAAATGCCTTTTCAAAAGCTTCTATAGAAATATCTTCCGCATCACTCTCATTCCTAATCATTTTAAAGACTAAGTAATAGATTGGTTCTCTATACCTAGTCATAATAGCAGTATAAGCAGCTTCATCTCCTGTTTTAGCTCGATTAACAAGCTCAAAGTCCTTTTTGGCCTTCTCAGAAAAATTTTCGTTCATTTCCATCTGTCCACTTTTTTCAGCCATATACTAATTCCAATAATACTTATAAGACATAAATATAAAGGTTCTAAAATCCATACCCAAAACCAAATACCACCTTCATTAAGCTTTGTAGATAATTTATTATAAACCGTTAACTGAATAACAAGCTTTATCACAAATATTGATAAAATTAAGTTGGTGTTGAGATTTAAAACTAAAAGTATTACAAAGCAAATGTTAAAAAGTAACTGACTCAATCCAAAAACTGCCAATCTAAATTTATCCTGAAACTTGTATTTTAAGCCGGCTTCCATATGCCTTCTTTTCTGATAATAGTAATGCTTCCATTTAGTTGTAGCCTTTGAAACTGTATGGGTATCTCTATCAATGGATATTTCAAAAAGCTTCTTATCTTGAATTGCGTTTACAAGTAAATCATCATCTCCACTCTTTAACTTAAAATAGCTTTCATGTAAATTTATTCTCCTTCTCAAGCTCATCGTATAAGCTATATTCCTTCCTGTCCCCATGTAAGCTTTGCCTTTTAATGCAAAGGATAAATACTGTATGCCGTTCAAGAAGTTTTCATATCGTTGGATTAAATTTAAAAAGCCAGACTCTTTATAAAATCTACTATAACCTAGAATTATAGATTTACTTTCTGAGATTAGATAACTCATTTTACTTGCCCACCTATTAGAGTTGGGTTTACAATCTGCATCCGTCAAAAGCAAATTTTCAAAACTAGCTTTCGTCAAAGCTAGCTCTAAGCCTCTTTTCTTTCCTTTTTCCCTTTCTAGAGAGTATATTCTAATTAAAGGATGATTGAGCGATTTTAGCCATTCTAAAGAACCATCTTTTGAATGATCATTAATTAAAACCAACTCAAAATCAACATCTTTTTGGCTTAGTAAATAAGGTAAATTGTTTTTAAGATTTTCTAGTTCATCTTTGAAAACAATAAGAATACTGAGATTCTTCTTTTTATCTGTGCTTTTCTCCATACCTGTATAATTCGATAATTTCAAAAAGTACGTAAGCAAAAAATAAAGCTGAATAACAGCAGATAAAATGAAAATTACAATTAGGTATTCCAAATACAGTTCTTTAATTCTTGGATAGCAAATGTAAAGAGCTTTTTAGTAGGCAATAAGTACATTTGCGAATTGACAAAGAAACTATGGAATTCAGCTTAGAAAAAGAAGATAAAAACAGCAAAGCACGGGCCGGAATAATTAAAACAGACCATGGAGAAATAGAAACTCCAATATTTATGCCCGTTGGAACTGCGGGTACAGTTAAAGCAGTTCATCAAACTGAATTGAAAAGTGATATTGAAGCTCAAATAATTTTAGGGAACACCTACCATCTCTACTTAAGACCAGGTTTAGATATAATAGAGTCAGCAGGTGGACTTCATAAGTTTAATCATTGGGATGGACCTATATTGACCGATAGCGGAGGATATCAAGTATACTCTTTAGCAGATAGAAGAAAAATAACAGAAGAGGGAGTGAAGTTTTCTTCCCATATTGATGGTTCTAAACAGTTTTTTACACCTGAAAATGTAATGGATATCCAAAGATCCATTGGGGCAGATATTATTATGGCTTTCGATGAATGCACACCTTATCCTTGTGAGTATAATTATGCAAAAAACTCTATGGAAATGACCCACAGGTGGCTCAAAAGGTGTTGCGATAGATTTGATAATACAAGTCCTAAGTATGATTATTCGCAAACACTATTTCCAATAGTTCAGGGAAGCACGTATAAAGATTTAAGAATACAGTCTGCTGAAGTTATTAGCAGTTTTGAAAGAGAAGGGAATGCAATTGGAGGGCTATCGGTAGGAGAACCTGCAGAAGAAATGTATGAAATGTGCGAAATTGTTTGCGACATTTTACCTAAGGATAAGCCTAGGTATCTTATGGGTGTTGGGACACCTGCGAATATTCTAGAAAATATTGCTTTAGGAGTAGATATGTTTGATTGTGTCATGCCTACAAGAAATGCAAGGAATGGAATGCTATTTACTAAGAATGGTATTATCAATATGAGAAATAAGAAATGGGAAAAGGATTTTTCTTTTATAGAAGAAAATGGAGAGAGTTTTGTAGACACATATTACACAAAGGCATACCTTAGACACTTACTCATTTCTAAAGAAATTTTAGGCGCCCAAATAGCAAGCTTACATAATTTGGCTTTCTATCTTTGGCTAGTTAAAGAAGCTAGATTAAAAATATTATCTGGAGAGTTTAGTAGTTGGAAAGATGCAATGGTAAAACAAATTAACACACGTTTATAAACTTAGCTTAAAAAGTTTTTTAGGATAATTAGGAAACAAGCCTTCCATTCCTTTAGGCTCCTCTTCAAAGAATGCAAAAAAGCTAGAACCACTTCCACTTAAAGAAATATAATAAGCTCCTTTTTCAACTAAAGCATCTTTTAAACTCTCTAACTGCGGGTACTTTTTAAGAATTACTTTTTCAAAGTCGTTTTCAATCGTTCTAATCCATTCTTTTTTTGGTGTCTTGATAAGGTCAATTAATGAGTCATCTCTGTATTTTGGTTTAATCATTGAGAAAGCTTCTTTAGTGCTAATGTGAAAGGAAGGATTTATCACCAGTACCCAATCTGAAAATGGGAAAGATATTGGCGTAACAACCTCACCTTTGCCTTCAACTAAAGCGACTTCATTATAAATAAAAAAGGAACAATCGCTGCCAATTTGATCAGCTAATTCGGCCATGACTGATTTGCTAAGCTTGAGTGAGAACAAATCATTTATCGCTAGAATAGTAACTGCTGCATTGGAAGAGCCTCCTCCTAATCCTGCTCCCGAAGGAATATTTTTTTTAAGTATAATCTTTACTGGGCTGATGCTGAATTTTTTTTTCATCAATTCATAGGCTTTATAACAAAGGTTATCTTCCCAATCAATATCTAAATCCCGACCTATGACTTCCAGTTTAAATTCATTGCTTAATTCAAGTAGGATCTCATCATACCAAGGTATTGGAATAAAAATACTCTCTAAATGATGATAGCCATCTTTTCTTCGATTAAGAATTCTTAATCCAAAATTTATCTTAGCATTTGATTTAAAGTGCATAAGACAAAGATAGAATTACATAATAAACTGCCCTTGCACTCTTGCATTAATTTGTACTTTTGGCCTTTATTTTATTCTTAAGAGATGGCAAATTATCTAGAATTCGAAGAGTCAATAAAAGAAATAGTTGAACAACTAGAACAGGCAAAAGAACTAGAAGAAAAAAGTCAAGTTGATGTTTCTAAAACAACAAAGGCTTTAGAGAAAAAACTTAAAGACGAAAGAAAGAAGATTTATGAAAACTTATCTGCTTGGCAAAAAGTTCAAGTGAGCCGACATCCTGACAGACCTTATACACTTAGCTACATAAATTCTATCACTAAGGGAGATTTTATTGAATTACATGGCGACAGAAATGTAAAAGATGATAAGGCTATGGTTGGGGGTATTGGAATGATTGACGGACAATCGGTTATGTTCATTGGTCAACAAAAGGGAATTAATACTAAGATGAGGCAATATCGAAATTTTGGCATGGCTAATCCTGAAGGCTATAGAAAAGCCCTAAGATTGATGAAACTAGCTGAAAAGTTCAATATACCTGTTGTTACATTTATTGATACACCAGGAGCTTTTCCTGGCTTAGAAGCTGAAGAAAGAGGTCAGGGAGAGGCAATTGCTAGGAATTTAATGGAGATGACAACACTCAAAGTGCCAATTATATGCATCATTATAGGAGAAGGAGCATCAGGAGGGGCATTAGGAATAGGGATTGGAGATAAGGTTCTAATGATGGAGAATACTTGGTACTCCGTTATTTCTCCTGAATCCTGTTCTTCTATTTTATGGAGAAGTTGGGATTTTAAAGAACAAGCAGCAGAAGCTTTAAAGTTGACAGCAAATGATATGCTTGACAATAAGCTTATTGATGGAATAATAAAAGAACCAATTGGTGGGGCACACTCCAATCCCGAAGAGGCCTACGAATTAGTAAAAAAAGAGATTATTAAGCAATTGGATAAATTAATTCCACTTGAAGCGGATAAAAGAGTCGCTAATAGAATTAGAAAATTCTCCAATATGGGAGTTGTTAATGAAGGGAAAAAATAATTTACCGATTATATCGCATAGCAATTCCTTTAATTTCTGAACTAAAAGTAATTGTTCTTAGCAAATTCAAATTATCATAGTTATATACCTGCAAAATCGAGCCGGAACCTAGCCAAACCTCCCTATTAATATCATCAAAAGCGGCAACAGCATTAATGAGTCCACTATCAATCAATCTAAAGAAATTAGTCTGTGAGTTAAAAGTTGCAACTTGATTTTTGCTTATTAGAATAAACTCATAGTCGTTGATAGCGATAGCGTCACTAAATGAATAGTTTGCTTTTATATACACTCGATTTAAATTCCCATCATTTGGCCTGTAGAAGTAGGTATAGAAATTAGAGCTATCGCTAACTATCAATCTTTTCTCTGATGCTACTGCCCTATTAATCCCCAAAGGATTAAGGTTCAAATTAGTACTTGACTTTTGAGCGCCAGAATTTAGGAATAGTGCTTTTAGTATTCTGGAGGATTGATTAGAATTTGCTAATACATCACTGATAATAAGTTCTTCTGAACTTGGAATTATTTTTTCCACAAAACGATTTGCAGAAGCATTATAAAATAAACGGTCAGATAAGTTGTACCTGTATTCTCTAAGCTCACCACTTCTAGTGCTTAAGTAGACGTTTCTATTTAGATATACCAAATCAATAAATGGGTTGCTTAAACCTAGAACATTAACATTTTTTTGAAGTATAATCTGGTTTTCATTCAGCTGAAAACAAGTCAATTCATTGGAATTAATAGGAGCAAACCATAGGTGTTGGTCGTAAGAGTTTAAAACATACTCTTTACACCCTCTTGAAATACTCCAAAAATTAGTTGAATTAAAATTTTCATCAATGGAATGGAATTCTGTCGAATTATTATCTCCTATGGCAACAATGACAGATATTCTTCGTCTATTAATACCTTGTAACTTAACATCTCTAAATGCAGCTATTACATTTTCACCGTCGCTTGCTTCAACTTTAAAATAGTAATCTCCACTTTCTAAAAGAGTATCATTGATATTGAAAAAATATCGAAATGAAAAGTTGTTATCAGTAGGGTAAAAATTTTTTATTTGTCCCGAATTCGTCTTAGTAGAATAACTAAATAACTGAATACTTACGTATTGTATATTCTTATCATCCGTAACACTACCTGCCACATTAACGCCGTCTTTAACGCCTATAACAGCAAATTCTGTCGGACTTTCTATGCTTATAAAAGGTGGAATTGTATCCATTTCTTTTTTACAAGAAAAAAAAACCAACAAGCCCAAAAAAACAAAACCTCTGACAAGCTTTTCCATTTCTATAAAATTAAGAATACATTAACCGAATATAAGTTTAATGTAAATGAATTATTGTTCATTAATTGTTCAATTCTTGTTAATCAGCTGTTCATAAAATGTTAATTGTTTTTTATAAGTTGGAACTTAATATGATTATCAATAACTTGAGTTGATTAAAAAAATAGCTGAAGTTATATTTTTTTACACAGCTTACAGGAAGACAAAAGCACTACATTTGAAAAATGAATAAGCCAGAGAATAAGACAGAAAGAATAAGAAAATTAAACACCAGTAACATATCGCAACTGTCTAATCTTGAGCATGGTAAACTACCACCACAAGCCATTGATTTAGAAGAAGCTGTCTTAGGGGCTATGATGTTGGAAAAAGAAGCAGTGAACACTGCCATTGATATTCTTCAACCAAGAAGTTTTTACAAAGACAGCCATCAAAAAATCTTTGCTATCATTCAACAGTTATTTCAAAATAGTGAGCCAATAGATATATTAACAATTACTAATGCTTTGAAGCAAAATGGCGAATTAGATATTGTTGGAGGTCCATATTATATTACGCAATTAACCAATAGAGTTGCCTCTGCAGCAAATGTTGAATTTCATGCAAGAATTATCGCTCAAAAGTACATTCAAAGAGAACTCATAAGAATATCACATGAAATTATTACCGATGCTTTTGATGACACTACTGATGTTTTTTCCTTACTTGATAAAGCAGAAAGTGGTTTATTTGGAGTAACAGAAGGAAATATTAGAAAAAATTATGATTCCATGTCTACTCTAGTTAGGGATGCAATCAAACAAATAGAGCAAGCAAAGAATCATGAAGGCAATGTTATTGGCGTTGCATCTGGTTTTACTGACTTGGATAGGATGACCAATGGTTGGCAGCCTTCTGATTTAGTAATTCTTGCCGCCAGACCAGCCATGGGTAAAACGGCTTTTTCTTTGACTTTAGCCAGAAATGCAGCGGTTAGTTTTAATAAACCAGTTGCCGTTTTTTCGCTAGAGATGTCATCTTTGCAATTAGTAACTCGTTTAATTTCTGCTGAATCTGAACTTCCTTCGGGTAAGTTAAGAAGTGGTCAACTAAGAGACCATGAAATAGAACAAATACATGCCAAAATTGGAGGGCTTACTGAAGCTCCTATCTTTATTGATGATACACCTGCTATATCTGTTTTTGAACTAAGAGCAAAAGCAAGGAGGTTAAAGTCTCAACATGACATACAGCTTTTAATCGTAGATTATTTACAGCTAATGACTGCAGGAGGAGATGGAGCAAAAACTGGCAATAGAGAGCAAGAAATTAGTACAATCTCTAGATCATTAAAAAGTATTGCGAAAGAGCTAAACATTCCTGTAATTGCTTTATCTCAACTTAGTAGAGCGGTTGAATCTAGAGGCGGAGATAGAAGACCACAATTATCAGATTTAAGAGAGTCGGGATCTATTGAGCAAGATGCGGATATGGTTCTATTCATAAATAGACCAGAGTATTATGGACTAACTGAAGATGAAGAAGGAAATTCAACAGCAGGAGTTGCTAATATAATAATTGCAAAGCATAGAAACGGGGCTGTTGGAGATGTGCAGCTTAAGTTTACTAGTGAATTGGCAAAATTCTCTGACCTAAATCGTTATTCCTTTGATGAAGGATTGGATCAGTCTAATCAATCATTACCAATATCCGATGAGTTTGATAGTGGACAAAGTATCACATTGCCATCAAAAATGGATGATGATGATTATGAAGATGACAGCCCATTTTAATTAACTTTATTCATCAAATGTACTTGATGAAAAAAATTGCAATTTTTCTTTTCTCTCTAGTTGTTTCCATAAACTGTTTTGCAACTTATCTATTAATTCCAATGGATGATTCACAAAAGAATCATCTAAAAGCATATGGGGTAGCCTACTGGGTTTTAGAAAGAGATGTTGAAGTAGATTGGCTTCTAAATTATAGAGGTGGTAGCTTTATGATCAAGCATGCAAGCCCAATAGAGGATGAGTTAATAATAAGAGGAGTTAGTTATGAAGTAATAGCAAATTCACAATCATCTGCTATTCTAACTGAAATCTCTAATCCTGAGGTTAATCAAGATGTTGTTAAGCTTCAGAAGCCTCCAAAAATGGCTGTATACTCCCCCGAAGGAAAGCAACCTTGGGATGATGCTGTAACACTAGTATTGACTTATGCAGAAATACCTTATGATATTATTTACGACCAGGAAGTAATTGAAGGAAAACTCCCTTTATACGATTGGCTGCACTTACATCATGAAGATTTTACAGGACAGTATGGAAGGTTTTATGCTAATTACAAAAATCATGCATGGTACAAGCAGCAAGTTAATGATAATGAAGCTATGGCAACTAAATTGGGCTTTTCTAAGGTTTCAGAATTAAAACTTGGAGTAGCTCAAAAGATTAAAGAATTCACCGCAGGGGGAGGTTTCTTGTTTTCTATGTGTTCTGGAACAGATTCCTATGATATTGCTCTATCCGCCTCCGAAATAGATATTTGTGAGCAAATGTTTGATGGAGATGGCAGTACTCCAAATTATAATTCTAAACTAGATTATTCAAAAACATTTGCTTTTGAAAACTTTCTTTTAAAAACAAACCCACTCGAATATGAGTTTTCAAATATAGATGCAACAATTGTTCACTCAAGAGTTCCAGAGAATAGAGACAAATTTTCATTATTTGAATATTCTGCAAAATGGGACCCAGTTCCAACGATGCTGTGCCAGAATCATACTAAAATAATAGATGGCTTCATGGGCCAAACCACAGCCTATGATAAAAAGTATATTAAATCTGACGTTCTAATCATGGGAGAAAATAAATCTCTAGGAAGTGCACGGTACATTCATGGAGAATTTGGTAAGGGAACATGGACATTTTATGGTGGACATGATCCAGAAGACTATCAACATTTTGTTGGTGATCCACCTACTGACCTCAATCTTCATCCCAACAGTCCAGGTTATAGATTGATATTAAATAATGTCTTATTTCCTGCAGCAAAGAAAAAAAAGCAAAAAACTTAGATTTTAATTTACCATTCTCCAGCTAAGGCCTACTTTCATTGCTCTACCAGGTGTTGGATAATTTTCCACTCTAAGACTTTTAGGATCATAATTTGGGAAAAGTAAGTTCTCATATTTAAAGAATAAACGAGCACTTTTTGCAATTTTTAAATTCAAGAAAAAATCTAATTGATTAATTCCACTCAATAATTCATTCCCATTCCTCAAATGGTATTGCGCCATAGCAGGATCATAGGCATAAGCTTGAAATGAATTAGTCCAAGAATAATCAAACCCAATTTGAACATTTAGGGAGTTTTTGAAAAGTACGTTCTCATAATATAAAGAATGATAGGCTAACCAATTGGGTAGTGGAATAATTTCATCGTTTGAAATAAACTGATAAACCAATTTATTGATAGAGTGAATATTTCTCCAAAAGTGAAAAGATTTTTGAGCTTGGATTTTTATGACTTGAATTTCTCCTTCAAATTGGGATGGCAACACAAGTGAATCATAGTAGATATAATTAGAATAATTTTCAAAAGAAACGCTCAATCTAGAGTTCCATTCTAGTTTACTTAAAGAAAAATCCACTTTTAGAGAAGTACTATTTTCCAGCGCTATATCATAATAATAATTATTTGCTCTTTGCCTTGTTAAGAGGTAATCAGGAACAGCTTGAATTAAAGATAAATTAAAGCTGTGCTGAAAGCCTTTAAATACTGAAGAATTTAAACCTAAATCAAAATTGAAATGCTCCTTATAGTATCCACTCAATCCTTTTCTAAGAGCTGCATTTATTTGATAATCAAATAAGCTATCTTGATAGGAAAAACCAATGTAATCAGTAAATAAATCCTCATTAAGAATAAAATTTTGAAAATAGTTATAATCTACAAATTCATAAAAAGCATGAAGTTTGTCCATAATTCCTACCCCTATTTGGTTAGTAAACTTTAAAACAGACATAGTATCAAAGGTAGCAGCTGTATCTATAAAAAAATCAGAATAATAGCCGTTTGAACTTTGAGTAATATTCTCAAAATTTCTAGAAGACTTGGTCCAATTTATTCGATGAAAAATAGAAAGCATTCTTTCACCTCTATCATTTAATCCCCAACCATATGAATTAAGTGTTTCTACTTCTCGACTCCTTGATCTATTTTGGGCATCAAACATGTTGATGGCTAATAAAATAGCTGTGCTTTCACCGCCTTCTTCATCGGAAATAAATACCCCTCCATTTTCCAAAGCCTCAATAGTATTAATGGTGTAAAAACCTCTTGATTGGAATCGTTTATTTCTGCTTTGCAAGTCATAGGTTGAATTAAATCTTGAATGATTTGTTTGTTGTCTTACAAAAAAACCTTGTGAATTTATTTTGTCATATCGAAAGCTAATATTTAGTCCTTCCCCAATGTTCTGCGTGTGAAAAACGGTAAAAAATTGCTCTCTTTCAGCTCCATTGGCATAATTAAAGATAGTGAGAGGATTGGAAGCTTTAAAAAATTTCATTGAATCACCTGAAAGAATAAAGGGTTGGTATGCACCAATAATGTGATTGTGATTCCAGCTTTGTGATTGTGCTAATAAGGAATGAACAGCTAATCCAAGATTACCATTATCAGCAATTGGTAATCTTCTTTTACCAAAAGGTCTGTAAAATTGAAATCCATCCAAGTTAGAAAAGACTACCGAATCAAAAGAGGAGAATAGCTTATAATCCGCAATAAAATAGTTTAAGGTATCCTCTTTCTTCAAATCTTGTCCAAAACCAGATTCAAATAAAAGTATAGATATAATAAGATATAAAGTATGCTTTTGCACGATTACAAATATATACCGAATGACATTATAGAATTTCATAAAAAACATGATATCCTATCGAATAAAAAAAATCCAAAAAAAAATCCCACCTAAAAAGGTGGGATTTTAAAAAAATGGCGATGACATACTCTCCCGGTTACCCAGTACCATCTGCGCTGTTGAGCTTAACTTCTCTGTTCGGAATGGGAAGAGGTGATCCTCAACGCAATAATCACCATAAATCGTTGTCAAAACAAATTGACTATTTCATAAATGACATCAAGTGAAAGAAAATACATTATAAGAATAAGAGTTAGAACATTAGTAGAAAGCTTACGGGTAATTAGTATTGCTTGGCTTTGACATTACTGCCTTTACACCTACAACCTATCAACGTCATCGTCTATAACGACCCTTAAAGGAAAATTCATCTTGAGGTAGGCTTCG
>JAUIMG010000008.1 GCA_030433355.1 Bacteroidia bacterium
TACCGCCAACAGAAATTAAGCTAGAAAACCAAACTAACAGCGGCCCGTGCCTTCGCTGAAAGTAGCTTTTCAGCTACTGCAGGCAGGAGCGGCCGAGCGGCATAGGCGATAGCCAACCGAATGTTCATTTTGCAAACGCTTGCACTTGTGCTATAGCCCTTGTTGTGTGTCCGTTTTTTTTAATCTCACACATCAAAGAGCCGAACCAATCAGATCCAATTGACTAGCTAAAAAGCCGAAGAACAAACAAATTCCGTAATCCACTGGCTTGAGAAATAGCTCGAAGAGTAGGAGACCAAAAAGAAAGCAGCCCGAAATTGAAGTGAAGATGAAATAGGGCAGAGCATCAAACACATTTGGCAGCGAAAAGCAAGCAGAACCAAGGTGAATTCTCAATCCTAAAAGAACAAGAACCGAAGCTCAATGAAATGCCCGGCAAGAAAGCAGTAAAGATTCCACTCAACAATACCACCGAAAATTGTAGAACATCTTAAAAGTGTAAACTATGTATCTATAACTTGTGTAAACTATGTGCCTTTAACTTTGTAAAGGATGTTTGTATAACTTGTCGAATGGCACACAACGGTTTGACTATGAAATGTAGCCGCAAGTAGTGTCGGTTAAATTTAGCATTAAAGGTAATGAAACCTTTGCCAAACGTTGACTGCGGCTATATTTTATAGTTCTTGTTAGCTTGAGTTTTTTCTTTTGTTTAATTGATCGATAATCAATCCTAGACAGATGCCTAATAATCCAATTAAAAATCCCCGTCTGTAGCCTAATTCTTCCCATTTTGTTATAAGTCCATATATTCCAAACATCATAGATGCTATGTAAACATATAATTCTAATTTTCCTTTAATAGATTTTTGATAAGATGCTTCTCTATCTACTATCTGCTTTGATTTTTCATTATAGGAGTCTTTAGAATCGTGTCTTCTCTTAACACTTTCTTGATGGTTTTTATTTCTGACTCTGTTTCTAAAGGCAGATAAGAATTTTCCAAAGTCGTCCTTATCCTTATCCCAAATTGCATCTCTAAAAAATATCAAATCATTTTTGTATACAGTATAAATGGAGAAGTAATGGTAACTATGTTCTTTTCTGTATCGCCATCCCGTGATATCGTCGAATTTTATCTCTCTAGATTCTAGGGTTGTAAGTAATGGCTTTTCAATCCAATTTAGTTTAAAAACGGAATTGTCTATTTCGATTTCTATCAAACCTCTTGTAAGTCTAGCACCAATCCAAATTCCAATTCCCAACGCAGTTATACCAAAAATCATATAAGGCCAATAGCCAAAGAAATTTTTTGGAATCAGTAGCAAAAAGCAAATAAAAAAGGCTATTGCAATTGCATACTGATAAACAGTAGATTTTATTCTTACCTTGTAAATCTTCATTTATTTGATCAATTCAAGCTAACGTTTACTGTATGGTGCGTTGTGGTTTTGATAAAGATACTATTTCAGTTTAGCACTTAGCAAAAACCGCTTGGCGGTTTTGTTTTTTTGCCTTTTTACAAAATCCGCTTGCGGATTTTGCGAGCCTTCAAATAGCTTTAAGACTTGCCAAACAGCCTTACCCACAATGCACTATACAGTTTGTTGTGCATTGCCTTTTTTAAGGAACATTATCAATGAGTTTCCCATTTTTCCATAGTTTGGTTGTTTTTTTCTGTAAAACACCTTTTTTATCATAAAAGTAAACGGTCTTTCTTCCTTCTAACTGTCCTAAGTTGTAAACACAATATATTTTGATCTTACCATTCTCGATGTCATATTCATTATAAACTCCATGAAGCTGTCCTTTGAAATATTTAGCATCAATTAATAATTTATCTTTTTCTGACTTTTTATTAAACTTCTCATAAATTTTATAGACACCCGTTTCTAAATTATCTTTTAGTCTATAAGGCAAAAATGAAATGCTACTGTCAACATTTTCAGTAAGCCATTCATCGAATTCAAAAGAGCCAATATGTATAGCCATATTAATCTTCCCTAGTTCAGATAGGCCTGAAATGGTGTCTAAATTAATTGGTTCGCTTGTACTTTCAGGCCAATCGTTCCATCCGATATCTTCTGTTTGACTTAAAGTCCAATTGGCATCACTTTTTTTAAATATCTTTTTCTTGCCATATATCAGCTTATTCTTATCCCATTTCTTCTCAAATTCTATTTTCTCATTCGGTGTAGGGAATATTTGAGCCAAATAATAAGTCATTGCTGAGTTATCATATTCTGTTAAATGAATTTCTTTAGGACTTACGAACCAAGTTTTTTTCTCCATTTCAAAGTCGTCCATTATTGTTAATGAAAAATCATTACTGTCAACTTGACTATAATTTATTTTTGAAAGATTATTTAGGAAGAATGAATAATTAGGCTGTCCATTTTTATTGAATTCTAAAATTTCAATTAGCGTGTCGTTCTTCTCTTTTTTATAGATTGTCTGTTTGTTGAACGGATATAGTTCTATTCTTTTTTTTATTTCAGTAACTATAACTTTTAATTCACAGTCCAAACAAATAGACAAGTCCGAAATATTGCCATCAAAGTCAATATACTTTGTCACTTTATTTTTTTCTTGAGCTGACACTTGCAGAAAAGTGACAAAGACAAGAATTAGGAATATGTAATTTTTAAAGCTCATTCTGGTTATGCACAACGGTTTGGGTATGGTTTCGTTGGCGATTTCATAGCTCTTTCTTATCAGTTTGCAAGATAAGAAAAATTGAAAGACAAACGCTCGCAAACAACAATCCCGCCAATGAACTATACCCGTTGTTGGCTGTAGGCGTTACATAAATTTCACTATAATCCTAACTATCCCAATTAATATTATCGGACTAATGTTTATCAAAGCTTTAAATAAATCTAATTTGCTAAATTTCATGATGCCTTGAGTCATAATTTTAAGTACCCATATCCAAATAAGAATTGAAACCACATCAAAAACCCAATAGTATTCAGTTGGTATCATATCCCAACCTTGGATGCCAAAAAATAAAATAGCAGGCAAGTATAAAATTGTGGGCATAATTGAATATGCTGCAACTACTCTAATATCAATTACAGCCGGTAAACTTTTAAGAAGTTTACTCATTCCGTAAAGTACATAGGTTGTAACATATCTTCCAATCAAAACTCCAAAAACAGCTCCGAATGCAATCGCAATAATCAGAAATAAAATCATAAATCTTGAATCCATATGTTCCAATAACTGAGCCTTTTCTTTAAAAAAGGAATTCAATCCGCTTATTGCACCTAAAAGTCCAAATATAAATGTGCAGTTTGTTTCTAAATCATCCTCATATTGGTCATCAAGGTAATCGAAAGTCTTACGTGTTCTGTAAAGGATTTTAATGCTGGCTATCATGTGTAAAATTTATTTGTAATCTTATTAATTCATACTTGGGTCAAATATTATTGGCATAGTCATCATAACCCGAACTAAATTTCCTCTTTGTCTACCTGGTGTCCAGTTAGGCATTGAGGAAACCAATCGTTTAACTTCTTTTTTATATCCTTCACAGTTGTCTAATCCGCGTAGTATGTTGATTTCACCAATTGTGCTATCCACCTCCACAACAAACTGAATATATACTTTTCCAAAGCAGTCAATTGAGGGAAATTTTATACTGTCGACCATATATCGAGCAAAACTCTGATTAGTTGACTTACAATTCTTATACTGAAATTCAGGCATCTGCTCTACAATCACGAAGATATCCGATTTAGTGCTGCTCTCAATTGTACTTTTGGGAACTAATACCTCCTCTGTTTGTCCATATATCTTGCTGCTGAGAATAAGTATAACAATAAACAATAATTGTGCTTTCATAATCTAATTGCCTGAGAAGTATATTTTAATTTTCTTAATATCATCTGAGATGCTAAAAACTGCGTCGTCACGAAAGCTTACAGCCAACGTTTACTGTATGGTGCGTTGTGGTTTTGATAAAGATACTATTTCAGTTTAGCACTTAGCAAAAACCGCTTTGCGGTTTTGTAAATTGCTCTCCAAAACAAAATCCGTTAGCGGATTTTGTGAACCTCAAATAGCTACACAACTTACCAAACCGCCTTACCCACAATGCACTATACAGCGTGTTAGCAAAAGTTATTTTTCTACCCATAAGGCTTGCAATTCATTGGTCGAATTAATTTCAGTTGAATCTAAATCAACCTGCATAATTCGTTCTAACTCTGGCTCAAATTCCCAAACAGATTCATGATAAGTCTCATCATCATAGAAAGTGATGAAATATCTATTGTTGAAGGCTCTATGAAATGACTTTGGTCGTTGTTCAAAATCCTCAATTGCTAGCAGTAAAGAGTCATTAGTGAGGTCAAATATTGAGAAACCCCTCAAGTCTGAGTCAAAAATTGAAAAAAGATAATTCTGCTCTTTATCAAGAAACGGCTGTCCACCAATTAAATTAGACATTTCGCCTTCTTGATTAATTATTATAGTACGACCATCATAGTCTCCGTGCTTAGTAACGAGTAAATGATTGTCAACTTTCTGAGCGTTTCTAAGTCCAAAATGCCCGCCTAAGGCTTCAATATTTCTAAAAGTCACTGAGTCAATCGGCTTTGAATTTTTTAAAATATAAATAGAAGAATGACAAGAGAACATTGGGTTGCTTTTTGGTGGGAATTCTTGTTTAAGAATCACTTGTGCATCTTCGAGATTGAAGGTATCATATTCTATTATTTCAATTTTATCTGGTGCAGGAGGAGGGGGTGGCGGAGGTTGTTTTTGATAAAACTCCCATAATACAATTCTATTCTCAAATAGTCGGTCTAGGTGTGATTTTTTTGCGGTGTCTAAAATCTCATAATCTGTATTATACCAACTTTCAGACAGTTCATTTCTGTACTTATTTAAGGATTTTAAAAGAATACCAAATACCTCTTGTAGATTGGACATAGAGTCTGGCTTAAATATTAAATTAAATGAAGCTTTTGAAATTAATTGCTCGTTACCGTTCTTATCAATTATTTTTTTGAAGTCCGGGTATTCAGCTAATTCTGAGTCATTCTTAATAAATCTATAAGATAAATTGGGCAAATTTTTCAACCTGATTATTTCTCCTTCAAAAAGTACCGTATTTGAATTGAAAATATCTATGTCTGCACAATTATTAAAACAATCGTAAGGTGCAGGAAGTATAGTATCCCAATGGAGCACTCTGTATTTTAAAAACTTTTTTACTGCATCTTCAAAATTTTCGGAGTTCGGAACTTCAAGAAGGTAATTTCTAAAATCTAAATAGTTAGTTGATTCTTCAATTTCATGCCAATTATCATAAACTTTTTTAGATAGTTTATCTTCCGAGTTATGACATGAAAGTAGCAACAAGGTAAAGACGTAAAATAGAATCGTTTTAGTCATTTTAAATTTTTGCTAACGGTCTCGGCTATGATTTCGTTGTGGAATCATCCGCAGGATTATTCCGCCGAAATCCAGCCGTTTGATTTATACTTTTATTTTGGTGTGGCACGAAACCACAATGAATTATAGCCATTGTTGTAAACTGTGCTTTTTTATTTTTTCGCCATTAATTTCCCATAATATTTTTCCTGTTCAGCGTCATTCTTTGCGTTGTCAAATAAGTCAAAAAGACCAAACCAATACAGTCTCTCATTCATAGTCATTCCGCCAATTCCATCAATTGCTGAGTTTCTAAATTCAGTCCACATTCCGTAAACCTTGTCAAAGTCAGTTCGCTTTTCAATCCACGTATTGCCAAGAAATCGTTCAACATTATCTCTTAATTCAACAGCATTTCTTTCATCCGTTTTCCATTCCTGAATATTGTCGGCTAATTTTTGAACTACTTCTTCTTTAGAAATTTTCCTAATATTTTTTGTCAGTTCGTCCAAATTCATTTTTCGATATTCAGTTTAGGCATTGTTTACAACGTTCTGGCTATGAGCAGTAGCGTCCCGCAGGGCGCTATTGCTTATAGGTTTTGTTGGGCACAGTTTTATATTGATTTAATTGCTTTTGCACACTCTCCTTGATTGTTAGTTCCTTTTTCAAATGACACTAACTGTCCATTTTTTAGAGTTTTCCAATCTGTCCAATTTGCTACATCAATAAAATCGTACCTATGTGCAAAATATGACTCATTGTTTGAATCAATAAATGCAAAATTGTCTTTAGGGTTTTTTGTTCGCTTAAGGTTACCTACCAATTTTTGTTCTTCAGATTCAAAATCAATTAAACTGTTTAATGATTCATCCGCGAATTTATCTTTGTATGAGAGTATTATTTTTTCCTTCAAGTCAACTGTTAAATTGATATACCTATCATTTTCAAGTATTAATTTATTAATGTAGCTTTTTATTTCTTCAATTTTAACGACTGGTATTATTCTTATTAAAGTCAGTATTCCTACACTAAAGTTCTTAGCCATTTTATAGTCAACTATTTTTTCTTTTGCACATTTTTCAAATAATTCAAATGCTTTTTTGAAATGACTTATTCCATTATCAGTATCAGTTTGGATTGTCAATAAGCTTTTTCCAATTTCAGCGTAGTATGATATTAACTCAGTATTTGCAATTCTTAAATTTTTTGGGTCTAATTCAACATTGGCCTTTAAATCTTTCACAACCTGAATAGCTTTATTAAATTCTTGCGCTGTATTAAAACATCTAGCAATTAAGAATGCTGTATAAGGGTGGTTTGGTTTCTGGTCGTATACTCTTTTCGCATATTCTAATGCTCCATCAACATCCTCTAGTTTAAACATTAAGAATTGAGCGTAATAAAAGAGAAGTCGCGGGTTATTAGGTGCTATTTCCAATCCTAATTGATAATCTTCTTCTGCACTTAATAAATCTCCTTGCGTAGCCTTTATAAATGCACCAACACGATATACCTCAAAATAATTTGGGTCAATGTTTTTAGCTTCATGTACTTTTGAAAGTGCTTGGTCAAAATTTCCACTCTTTGAGCATTGGAGAGCTTCCTGTAAAAACTTAGCGCTTATCATTTGATTTTGATTGTCATACACAAGGGCATTCAATGAGAATTCATTGTATTTCTGAACTTTATTGATTTGCCTTATACCAACATTAAGTTCCTTTGATTTTCTAATATTCGCTTTAATATAAGCTTCATCAATTGGATATTTTTTTGATAAAAAATCTTTAGCAAAATCTGAGATATAATAAATTACCTCTTCATAATTGTTGCCATCTTCTATTTGTCTAGAAATTAAGGTTGTTTTAAATAATTCAATTAAATACTTTCTTACCTCTAAAGGCTCATAATCTGACAAGTAAATTACTTCAGCATTTGTTATCTTTTTTCTTGCAGCTCTTATCGTTTTTAAAATTGAAATAGCGCCTTCAGAAAGTTTTTCGTAAACATTTGTTAAGCAGAAATCGAGTAAATCTTCTTTATTATTTAATACTTCATGTGGTGCAATGCCTGATTCTACTGTACTTACAAACCATTTAATTGCTAATGGATTAAAATATAGTTTACTAGAAATGTCAACTAAAGTTTTTTGAGGTAATTTTAATAGTGTATCACTATTTCGTATTCTCGCTATTTCTCTGATTAGTTTTGCTGACTCTGATTCTGAAAGCCCGTTCAATTTTCTAGGATATTCTAATTCGCCTAAACCAATACGAGAAGTAATTAAAATATTACATTTAGTCTGCGCTTCTCTTATGAAATTTCGCACCTCTTCACTTTGGATTGTTTCTAGATTATCTATTATCAACAGGGTTTTAAAATAGTCGAGATATTCAAGTATATCATCTAACTTATTTGCGTTCCCTATTGTATCTCCAATTTCAGAAATTAGACCTGTATAATCCGTTATTGCTGTATAAATATCTTCTATCCCTTTTGAAGTTAACATAGTTGTTTTTGCTGAAGTCCAAATTATTAACTCGAAAGGGCAAGACTCGTTCATATCAACTATATCATAGGCAACTTTTAAAGCTAATGCTGTTTTGCCTATACCTCCATCACCCAAAACAGATACAACTCTATTTGATAAGATTAATTTTGTTAATGCCTCAACATCTTGGCTTCTTCCAATAAATCCTGTTTCATCAAAATCTGCTACAGGTAAATTGTGGCTAACCTTTGATACTTCCTCTTCAAAATGATTTGTAGGAAATTTTAAAGTCAGAACATAAGAGGGGTCTTTGTCAATTTTCTCCCTTGTATCAATGGTGATTGACCATTCAACGGGGTCAGACTTTTTTAAAGTAGAAACAAAATCATAGGTAAAAGAAAAGTCACCACCAAGTAAAGGGCGGGTATGCATAACCCTGTTTCTTATTGGTGTTAAATCACTGAGTTTTTGAAAATTTGATTTTAAATAATCTGAAGTTTCTTTTTTTAAGAATTCTTTATTCTTGTTTAGAATTGTAAAAGTGTCATGAAAATCCAAAAACTCAACGACTTCATCAATATTTTCTAAAAAAGCGGCTCCTGGATTATCTCTTTCAAATCTTTCTACTACTTTTTTCTCTAATTCTTCATCTTTGAAAAAGGCTAAATTCTCAAAATATGGTGTAATATTTTTTTTAATGCAATTCTTTAAGTCAATTTCAACTCCATATATGAGAGCTGCTAATGTTAGTCTTGTTTCTGTGATTTTTGACATTATATTATTTTAATTGTGCCCAACGTTTACTGTATGGTGCGTTGTGGTTTTGATAAAGATACTATTTCAGTTTAGCACTTAGCAAAAACCGCTTTGCGGTTTTGTTACTTTGCCCTTTTTACAAAATCCGCTAGCGGATTTTGCGAGCTTAAAAACAGTTACTACAATTTACTGAACTGCCTTACCCACAATGCACTATACAGAGTGTTGGCAAATCGTTTTTTTTAGCTCCAAGAATAATTTACTTTGTTTTGATGAATTTAATAGAGTTTCTTGCCCCACCCTTGTAATGAGAATTCAGGAAATAAACCCCGTCTGGTAATGAGGAGATGTCAATTTGAGACTTATTAAATCTTTTTGAAACTAACCTGCCATTTAGATCATAAATTCCAAATGACTCTATTTCACTTAAGTCACCTTGTATGTTAAGATAGTTGATTGATGGATTTGGGAAGAGAAATAAATCACTATTTATTTCTCTTGATATCAATTCTTGAATTGATGTAATGCTGTTTAAGTTGATTTTCAAAATAAATGCATCACCAATTCCAAAAGAATTCCTAAAAACTTGGTTTGAATCAAGACTAAAATCTACACTATTTTCAAATTGACCCATTAAATAAGTGTCGTTATCACTAGAAATTATATTAATTCCAACATCTTGACCAATTCCACCAATGCTTTTTGACCAATTGAATGTTCCATTAGTATCGAATTCAGCAATAAAAATATCTCTTGAATTTTGAAAAGTATTCATAATATAAACACCGCTGTCAGGGTTAAAATCTACAGAACTCTCATAAATGCCTGTAATAAAAATTTTATTTGATGAATTGATATCTATACCATATACAAAGTCGTACAATGAATCACCAAAATGCTTAACCCAATTAATAATACCTGAATTATCAAAGCGTAATATATAGCAGTCCCATTGCCCATTAGTGGTCTTGTATGAATTTAAATTATTTGAATCAAAATATGTTGTATCTAAGAATGCGCCTCCCATGTAAAAGAACCCATCTTTTTCTACTAAAGATTGTCTATAAATTCCTGTTGTGCTTGCTATTTGTTTTGCCCAATTAAATGTAAAATCTAGCCCTAAACTTGTGATATAAATGTCATTGCCCAACAATTCGTTAAAGAAGAAGGTGCCCGCAGTGGGGTCTGCATCCATCGTATCTCTAAAATGGCCTGAAATCACAATGCTGTTGTCACTTATTTCAATTTCTGTGGTAAATACATTTTGAGTGCCTTCTATAGCTACAGCATTGATTACTCTTCCTGTATTATCAAACTTTGATAAGAAACCACTAAAATAATTTGTTGAATACAGATTATAGTTTGAATTTGAATTGTCAAACCTCAAAGAATCTTCAAATGAACCTACTACGAAAACATTAGAAGAGTCATCTAGTGCAATATCATTTAAATTAAGTCTAAAATCACTTTTAAAAAATTGACTCCACTGAATAGTTTGATTTAAATCAAATTTGAAGAGAAAACCACTTCTAGCATAATTGTAATTAGTATCAACAAAAATTAATTGTGAAGAATTTCCATCGCTTATGTAAACAGAATCTGATAGTTCGCCAATTATGTATATATACCCTGATTCATCATATTTAATAGCTCTCGGGAATTCTTCATGGTAGCCTCCAACTTGTAAGCATGAAATATAATTTCCATTTGCATCATTTTTTAGAATGAATAAATCATAGTCACCACGAGATACTAAAGTGTTTGAAGAATTATTAAACCTTAAAGTATCTCTAAAGAATCCGATTGAATAAACATTACCGGAGGAGTCTAAACAAGCATCTTCAATCCACTCTCCATTGCTACTCCCTGCCGTATTGACCCAATCTAAAGACTGAGTAAATATGTTTAATGAAAAGAGGTAGAAGGTTGCTAGAAGTAATAATTGTTTCATAGTAATTAATGTTTGCCAACGTTTTGGCTAAGGCATGTGTGCTTTAGTTTGTTGTTAGCTATAAAAGTAGCGAACTCTGTTGAAAGCTCGAAAGTCAAATTGAAAAACGCTATTGTGTATGGTCATCATTTTACCGCTCTAAAGCATTCACATTAAGCACTAAAATATCTCGGCAACAGAGGAGCGGAAATTTGAGCAGAATGTTCTTTCTACTAGCTTACACATGTGCTTTAGCTGTTGTTGTATGCAGTTTTTTTTATTCTAGCCTAGTAATAAATGAAACTCCATAAGGTTCGGTACAAATTAAAGTGTTTTTTGCATTTTCACCATATTGATAATCCCATTTTGGTCCGTATACATGGGTCTCAATTCTATACCTTTTAGTCCATAAAAATCCTGATCTTTTTATTTCTACAGTTGTATCAGCTATAGTTGTTCTAAATGAACTAAAAAATACAGAGTCTCTAAAAGTGGAAACCTTGAGAGAGACTGAACCATAATTATCAACCAATGTGTCATATTTTGTCCAATTTGTTGGCTCTTGACTAAATATCAAGATAGAACACAAGATTAAAATATTGAGAATTACGTATTTCATTTATTCAATTGCATACAACAACTGGATAAAACACGGTAGTGTGTTTTATTTACCTTTTGTCTAATCCAAAAATAAAGAATCTAAGGGACTTTTAATTCCATCAATCTTTTTCTGAGCAACATGCGTATAGATCTCAGTGGTTTTAACACTTCCATGGCCTAAAAGCGTTTGTATATAGCGTAAATCAATATTATTTTCTAGCAAATGAGTTGCAAAACTATGTCTAAGCATGTGGGGATTAACTTTCTTTCTTAAACCCGCTATTCTAGCAGCATTCTCAATAACCCTACTTACACTAGTTCCAGTATACCTTCTACCAAATTGTCCTTCAAACAAATAATTCTTTGGTTCATATTTTCGGTAGTATTTCCTTAAATCTTGTAAAATCTTTTCGCTAAGCACAGTTACACGATCCTTCAAACCCTTGCCGTCTTTTATATAGATGACCATCCTTTTACTATCTATATCTTCAATTTTTAGATTCAGCAATTCGCTTCTTCTTAAACCTGCAGAATATAGTAGGCCAATAATACATTTGTGCTTTATATTAGTCGTAGAACAAAGCATAGCTTCAATCTCTTCTAAGGATAATACTTTTGGTAGTTTCTTTCTCTTTTTTGGTCTGCTAACGCTATAAAATCGATTGGGCATCCCCATCACCACCTCATAATAAAACTTGATGGCATTAATTAATTGGTTGATCATACTATGCGAATAACCCTTTTGTTGAGTCATAATTAAGTATCTATTTATCTCTTCTTCACCAATTTCATTCAGAGGCATTTCTTTGTAATGATTGATAAAACGCTCAAAAAGACTAACATAGGTTCTTGCAGTTTGAATCGAATAGTGCCCAAGTTCTAATCTATCTAGGTAAGATTTTGGACAAACTCTCCACTCCTCAGGTAAATCTCTAGACCTTAAGTCTTTAAGCGAATTAATTTGGTTTCCATGCCCTTTGGAATTACCCGTAAATTGCTGCAAATTAATCCATGCTACTCCTCTAAAAGTATCCATGATATTTTTAAAGTTTTCTTTGCTATTCTTTAAATAAGGCATGCCAAAATCTTCACTCCATTGAATACCATCAACCCCTTTTAAAATCTGTTCAATTAGCTTATTCGACTCATATCTCAAGCCAATCTGCTTCTCGCCTTTAATCATCAAATGTTTGAGAGTAATAGAAATCATAAGGCATAATTAGCTAGGAATTAGATTTGTAGTCGTATATTACACGTGTAAAAAACGTTTAATCAACGACTAATTAACAAAATGAAGAAGGTTTGCCCAGTATGCAATGAAGAATTTCACGGAAGAACTGACAAAGTTTATTGTAGCATTAGCTGCAAAAGTGCAGAGCATTACGATAAAAGAAAAGAAAATGAAGCATTCTTCTACCAAATAGATAAACAACTTAAAACCAACCGACGACTTTTAAAAAAATACAATCGTACCGGAATGACCACCCTCCGAAGAGAAGTTCTACACCAAGAAGGATTTGACCCTCATTTTTTTACCCACTATTGGAAAACCAAAAAAGGAGAAGTCTACCTTTTTTGCTACGATTTCGGTTTTCTAAAACTGAAAGAAAAAGTTAACCAAGAAGTAAAAGAAAAATACCTTATTGTTGAATGGCAATCCTACATGAAGGCCTCTAGCTAGCTAGCTTACTTCTGTTTGCTTTTCGCTTCTTCAATTTTCTTTTTTAATGCCTCTAGCGGAATACTTTCTAAAGCATTTAGCTCCAATCCCCAAACCATTTTACGTCCTTTCTGATCCAATAATCCATCCTCATGATCCAAAAGATCGCCCCGAATAAAAGCAAATTCTGCCCCTCCCTTTTTTAAAGGATTTAGATAACAAATCCACTTTTCAGCATCGTAAAAAGGAATACCATAGCGCATCTTCGCATGCAATCCCATTTCTTCTGTTAACCAAGGATGCAGAAACAACAAAATGGCCAATTGCTCTCCCTTTTGCGCTGCTATAAAATCTTCTACTCTCAAATGCCTCAATATGGTTTACTTTGCCAAATTAATTTTTTAAAGGGATATGTCGCCAAACCGCTTTAGCAGATTAACAGAAGCATTAAGTAAAATAGAGCCGGGCCTATTTGCCTGCCTACTTTTACTGCACCTGCTACCTATTTTCTCAATAGAAGATTTTGCCACTATTGACGGCCCCGCGCATAGCTACAATGCCTACTTAATTTATCAATTACTTTTCGAAAATGCAGCGCTAGTCAAGGCATTTTATAGCTTCAATGCCTTTTGGGTGCCCAACTCCTTAGGGCACTATCTTTTGGTTTTTCTGCAAATCTTCTTTTCCCCAAGCCTGGCCGAAAAACTGCTTTTGGCATTTCAAATGATTGGTTTGGCTTACGCCTCCAGACTGCTATGGAAACAGTTTTCCTCCCAATATCAATTTTGGTCCTATTTCGCCTTTCCACTTGCCTTCTCTTTGAGCTTTTTCTTTGGTTTTTACAACTACACCTTGGCGGCGATATTTTATATTTTCTTGATTGCCTACCAACTAAATAGGGCAGAGGCTTTTCTCAAAACCAGCCGCGATTACCTTTTCTTAATTACCAGTTTAGCACTCATCTACTTCTCACACTCCTTGCTATTTGCCTTGGCTATCTTTAGCCTATTCTGCATTGCTCTATTGCAACAAATAAGCAGTGTTAGCGCTAAACTACTTTCTACCTGCACTTTATTTCTTTGCCTTAAGCTTTTTCTTTGCGCTGCCCCTTTTTTAGCCATGGGCATAATGTATTTTAGCCATTTAGAGGGGAGTGCTTCTGCATGGTATTTTATGCCCTTAAAAGAGCTTTTAATTTGGTTTGTAGAATTAAGAACCCTAATTGTATTCAATTCTAGTCAAGAAGTTCCTTTTACTCAAATTATTGCCACCCTTTTGGCCGTTTTTTTCCTTTTCGGGATGCTATCTCTACTAAGAAAGAAATCGAACTTCTTAGAAAATAAAAATGCTTGGATTGCTGTGTTCTTTCTACTTGCCTACTTGGTTTTTTACTTCACTTTTCCAGAATATACCTCCGATGGTGGTATCATCATCATTCGTATCCAATGGCTGTTTTTGCTATTTTTTATAAGTTTCCTCTCTTTGTTTAACTATCCCACCCTATTAAGAGCAATAGCTTTCGCACTACTTTGCTATGCGCATTTTCACTTAAGTGATTATTACCTAGAAGTGCAAAACGCTAGAGCGAAAGAAATGAAAGCCTATAATGTTCTCAAAGAAGAAATAAAACCTTCTTCTGTGGTTTTGGCATTAACTAATTCCGGCTGGACAAAAACGCATTTTAATAATGCCATAGGGCTTTTGCCAAATACCATAGTGCTTTACAATTACGAAGCGCTTAAAAATTATTTTCCATTGCAATGGAATACCCAAGGAGTGCCCAAAATACTTTTGAAAGATAAGCAGCTAACAGACAAAGATTTTAGCTTTTTACCAAGCAATTATAGCAAGCAAAAAGTAAATGTAGATTATGTATTGCTGCATAAAGCAGATAAAAGCTTAGAAGATAAAGAAGCAATTAAGGCTATTTTAAATACTTCTTTCTATCTCATGAAAGAGGAGGGAAACCTTAAGTTATACGCAAAAAAAAGCCCCGCATAATGCAGGGCTTTTAAATAGTGAAATCCACTATTTAACTAAATTCATTTCTTCAATAAGGTGGCCGGCACCGGCATACTTATCAATAATGAAAAGAGTATATCTAATATCTACTCCTATGGTTCTTTGCAATTCGGTTTCAAAGGCAATATCACCACTCATAGCTTCCCAATTACCATCAAAGGCAGTACCTATCAATTCACCATTTCCATTAATCATTGGCGAACCTGAGTTACCTCCGGTTATGTCATTGTTAGAAATAAAGTTTACAATCAAATCTCCATTCTCATCTGCATACTGTCCGTAGTCTTTATTCTGAATCAATGTTTTCAATTTTTCAGGAACTACAAACTCATGGTTCGTAGCATCTTCTTTTTCTAGAATACCTTCAGCAGTAGTAACTAAATCGTACTTAACCGCATCTCTTGGGTAATATTCTTTTATCTGTCCATAAGTAAAACGCATGGTAGAGTTTGCATCAGGAGCATAAACCTTATCGCTGTTCATTTCTCTTAGCCCTTTAGCAAATAATCTTTTAGATCTAGATAAACCTTCGTTTTCCGCTATAATGGTAGGCCTTACATTATCCATATAATGATTGAAAACTTCTTTCATTACCATGTAAATTGGGTCTTTGTCTATTTTCTTAGCACTTGGCTTTTCTAAAAATGCTGCTGTCTTTTCTTTATCTGCAAATATGGTTTTAGCAAATGCATCTGCAGCTAACTTTTTGTAATCTCCTTTGTATTTAGAAATCATACTCTTAATAGCTTCCGGCTGATTGCTTGCATCAATATCTTCATGGTATGCCTGCAACATAGCTGCAAATACTTGTTGATCAATTACTTTGCTGTAATCTTTATAATGAGCATCTAAGCCAGACGTTAACTTTTCAATTTCTGCCTTTGTAGCTTCTTCATCATCGCCTTCTAAAAGCTTTTTCAAGGAAGAGAATTGTCTAGAATATCTTACCGCTTCTGTTCTAAAAATTGCTTCATTTAAATAAATCGCAATTTTATTTACTTCGGTCATATTTGCATATCCGGTTTCAAAACCTTCCAATACACCCGCATACAGTTCTTTTCTAGCTTCATCTTTGGCAATCCAAGCTGCTAACTGGTCTTCCGTAGCTTTCTTTTTATCATATACTTTCAACCTTTTTAGCCCTGCAGACTGCCCTTTAAAGTATTTCCAATAGTTGCTAATGCTAGCATGCTTAGAAGCGTATTGTAATCTAACTTTATCGCTTTTGGCCATTTCTTGCTCATAAATATCTAAAACTTGTCTTCTAAGCTTTACATAAGAAGGCTGACGTGTTTCTAACTCATACTTAATACCTGCAGAAGTTAAATAACGATCGGTGCTACCTGGGTAACCAAAAATCATAGAGAAGTCTCCTTCTTTTACTCCTTTTAAAGAAACAGGAAGAGAGTGCTTTGGTGTGTATGGTTTATTATCTTCAGAATATGCTGCAGGCTTGTTGTCTTTGTCTGCATACACTCTAAACAGCGTAAAGTCGCCGGTGTGTCTTGGCCACATCCAGTTATCTGTGTCTCCACCAAACTTTCCAATAGAAGAAGGTGGTGCACCAACTAATCTTACATCTGGAAAAGTTTCATAAACAAATAAGTAAAACTCATTGCCGTCGTAGAAACTTTTTACTTCTACATCGTATTCTGTATCTCCTTTGGCTTCTTTTTCCAAAGAATCAGAAATCATTTTAATGGCCTTATTTCTTTCCTCTAAAGTCATTTCTTCATTTAGCTCTGCATTTACCGCTTCACTAACATCTTCCATTCTTACAAGAAAAGAAACAGAAAAACCTGCCGGCAATTCATCCGACTTTTTCATGGCCCAAAAACCATTGTCTAAGTAATTGTTTTCTTCGGTACTATTTTCTTGAATTACACCAAATCCGCAATGGTGGTTGGTTAGCATTAGTCCTTGGTCTGAGATAATTTCTCCGGTACAAAATCCTCTTCCTAATCTTACAATAGCATCTTTTAAGCTAGAGTTGTTTACAGAGTATATTTCTTCTGGAGTTAATTGCAGACCTTGCTTTTGCATATCTACATAGTTTAGCCTCTTCACAAACATGGGTAACCACATTCCTTCATCGGCCTTCACTGGCGCGAAAGCAAGTATAAATCCTGCTAACAATAAGGTAATCTTCTTCATAAATTCAATTTTCAGTTAAACGAAGCCAAAAATAGGGCTTAAAATGCATTTGGTAAAAAAACTTTTTGTGAATGGAAATATCTAAGGATTGACGGAGATTCTAATCGTACACTTTTTCTCCTGCACTTAGCCAAATTCCCCATACTTTGTTATATGCATGGATCTTTTTTGTGCTGTCGCCATCCATATTGTAAACGGTATTTCCTTTATTTACCCACTCAAATATACCACCGTACAGATTTTTTACATTGGTAAAACCTTGCGCTTTTAGCTTTTCGGCAACTTTTTCGCTGCGGTAACCAACCGAGCAGTAAACAATTACTTCTTTGTTTTTATTCACTTCTTTCAGTGGTTTTAAGTTTAAACGATCGTAGCCCACCCAAACTGCATCTTTCAGGTGGCTCACCTTGTATTCATTTTTCTCTCTAGCATCTACAAAAAGGATATTGTCGCTAACTGCTACTTCCTCTACACTAATTTCTTCCACAGAATGACTTAAAAGCCCCGAAAGCATTAGATCATAGGCTGTGTTATCTACTTTTTGTGCTCTTCCAAATAAACTAAACGCCATAAAGCTTAAAATTAAAAAGGGTTTAAGGTTTTGCATAATTATCTAATTTCATGGTCCAATCGTAATCGGTGTATTTAATTTCAATGTCCTCTGTAGCAGCTATTATGCCATAGCTTTTCAGCAGTTTTAAAATTTCCTCATCCCCACCAAAGTCTCCTTTAAACCAACTAAATAGGGGAGTAGTGTGCACCGTTTTTTCAGCTTTTTTATAAACACTATTTTCTTTTAAAAATGCTTCGGCATTAATAGCTAACACTCTGTCTAAATTTTTAGCAGTGTAAATAGCAATCTTAGGGCAGCTTTTGGCTCCACAATTTAAGGCAAAATGTATTCTTGGATCTGTTTGCATTACTTCTAAGTCTTCTATTTCATTGCTTACAAAAGGATTTTTAATGTAGCCCAAACCATATTTCCATGCTGATTTTCTTAATATCCCATGCTCTATTTCATCAAAACTTAAGGCCATATCCACAAATGGTATGCTTTTTTCAGAGAAAAAGTCTCCTCGGTCTTCATAGAGCTTAGCGTTATTTTTTAGCTGAATTTGGATGTATGCATTGTATGTATTTATCCAAAAGGCTAGGATTTCTTCATTGCTTTTTAAGTCCGTTTTTATTTGCTGGTAGGTCAAACTTTCTAAGTGCTTTTGGGATAACTGCCAATCTCTTTTTGCTTTTAAATCACTTAGTAATTTTTGACTTAAAACAAGGGCATTTTCTTCTGATTCATGAAGTCTTTGTGCTGAAAATGTTACTCCAATAGATGAAGACAAGAAAAACAACTGAATCAATAGAAGAAAGCCTGGCATCGGATGTAAAAAGTAATTTTAAAATTACTATTCTACTTTGGGAATAAGACCTGCGGCTGCTTTAATCTTATAAATCTCTTTGATCAACCTTTGAAGATTTTTATAGTCTTCAGTATTTCTTTTAAGCTTCATTAAGCGCAAGGTGGCAAAGAAGTAATGCCACTCCTCTCTATACCATAAAAAGAATTTAAGGGAATAATAGAGTAGCAGTATACTTAATAATCCCCAAGGACTTAAATAGCAAGAAGCAACAGTAATAATGGCTGCATAAACAAGCCATAAAATGCTATTTACACCAAACCTTACAGAAGCATAAAACTCATCTAGCTTCACTTTTTTATTAGTAATCTCTCGAGCTAACCACAAGGGAATTATATTTAAAAGAAAAGCGGATAGAGCTAATGGTGCTAAAACAATTAATAGAAAAATTTTAGCAATATTTAAGCCTTCATTCACTTTCAACTTTCTAAAATTAAGATTGTATTTTTCTAATAATTTATCAAGTTCTAACACCGTTTGATTTAACAATTCCCATCGTTCTGTTTTGTTTTCTTTCTTATTTCTAATGCTTTTGGCAATTAAAAATTTTCTGGAAAGAGAATTCTCTTTGTAAGAAGAATCTAATGCAGTTAATGCATGGTAAATATGTTCATTATCTTCATCTACCTCAATGGTGTGATCTTTTAATTCACTAAAAATTGCTGCATTTACTTGAATGATAGATTCTGCCTTCTTGCCTTCTTCTTCCTCTACATAGTCTTTGAAATTAAGAGAATTTCCCGCAGCCATCATTACTTTGCTTCTAAACTCTTTAGGCTTGTCGTAATTCAAGGCTATGGTAGCAATCTTTAGATCTTGATTTTTGGTTTTCTCATAATAGTGATAAGCTATTCTTGCTAGTCCCTTTTTTATAGGCCTTAGCTTCATGTCTATTAAACTTAGGCCTTCTACAAAAATCAATACTGCACCATTTTGTGCTAGTATTTCGCTGCATTCTTCAAATGTTCTTTCATTGTCCTTCAATCTATCCTTACCTTCTTGTAAACGATAAATGGGCAGTAAGTTAAGTCTTCTTAAAATATAGTTCGACCATTTACTCTTAAATACATCAGAACGTGCTAAAAAGTGAATGGGTCTTTGCAGGAAACAAGCAATGATAATAGCATCTAAAAAGGAGTTGGGATGATTTGCTGCAATTAATAAAGGCCCATTGTCAGGCACTTTTTGTAAGTCTACCTTTATTTGCAAATAGTGTTGCAGCAGACTTTTGTGGAGAATAAATCGAAGAATTCGGTATAGTATCAAAATCTAGAAATCGTAATAGTGATGTTCGCTATCGGTGTAAACATTTAGTCTAAAGTCATCAACTACTAGCGAAGACTTATTCGGATTCCAAAAGTAAATAGCAATTTTATCATTTGGCAGATATTCTTTCTTTTTTTCAATGACAAATGCCATAGTACTCCACTTATTCGCTCTAGCAAAGTGACTTAGCTCCTCTGAACGCCAATAAATTGTTTCTTTTTCTCTGCTTACGCTAACTACTACTTTTAGATTACTTTCCTCTTCTAAACCATAAACTTTCGCGCTAGCAGTAAGCCATTCCCCTTCTTCTTCTTGAAATAAATCTTGTACTTCTCCCTTAAAACTAAGGGCATACAACTGATTAGAATCTATCCAAAAAGCAGTTGGAGCGCTATAATAAATGCTGTCTTGCAAGTATTCGGCTTTTACATTCCACTTTTCTTGCTTTCCTTTTTCAAAGTCTTCTTGCATTTTACTTTCCCTCTGTAGATTGCTCCTTTTGTATAAAATGGCTTCCGAATTAAAGTATCTGTGTTTCTCTGCAATCTCTGTAAACTCTTCTTTTACTATTTCATGAATCTCAAGAGGAATAGCAACATTCGCGAAAGCTAGAGCTACATATTCTATTTCTTTATGATCTAATATCTCTTGTACTTTCAAATAATCTTCCTTGCCTTGAATTTGGCTTATGGCAAGCTTTGGTTTGCCTATTCCATTCTTCTCGAAATAATAATGGAGGTAATCTACATTGTTGGTATTGGTGATTAACTCTATTTGATCTCCATAACTATTCTTCCAATTGGCTAAGTGATAAGTAACCGCTTTAAAGTTTGCAAATGGCTTTTTTTCAAAGATTTTGGTGTTTATCACTAATGTGTAAGTGCCTCCCAACAGAATTAAACCCAAGTAGAGATAAAAAATGTTTTTTGGACAATGCTTATTGAAAAAACTGAATACAAAAAGTAGTAAAAATGGAAGAGAGTATATCAATACAGAGTATTGAAGCACCGGACTAACTTGGATAGAATAATAATGCCCAATGCCGTAAGGAACGGCAAAAAGAAGCAGTAAGGCAAGGTTTCTAAAGCGCAGCTGCTTCTCCTTCTTTCCAATAAATAAACTAAGAACACTTAAAGCAATCAAAGCAATCCACAACCAACTTTTGTTGAAACTAAAGAATAGAAAGTCTATTAAGAAATCATCCTTCGGCATAGGTAACCATCCAACTCCTTTCTGACTTAAATGACCTAAAGTTATTTCTAAATGCGGTAAAAAAAGCACTCCCATGGCTAAGGGTGCAAGAATTAAAAACAGCCAGTCCTTTTTTGTTCTAGGAAGAAAAAATAAGGAAGATGCAATTACCAAAGCAATACTTAAACCCAAGAAGTAGTGGGTGTAAATTCCTAAGGTTCCGAAAAGGATACTTAAAATAATGGTAGAACTTTTTTTCTTGCCAAACCACCAAGAAAACCAATAGTAGGAGAAGGCAGTAATAAACAAAAAGCCAATAGCATAAGGTCTTGCTATTTGCGCATAAAGCACAAAAAGGTAAGAAATAGATAAAACAGCTAAGGCAAGGCTAGCAGCTTTTTCATTCATCCAAAGCTTGGCCAGTTTATAAAAGTAGAGTAAGCCTAAAATACTAGCCAATAAGTAAGGCAGCCTTAAGCTAAGTGGAGTATTGCCAAATAATTGGATCCAATAATGAACCATGATTTCACTAAAGGCAGGATGCACATCTGTTTTAACTCCCTTTTCAATTACTTCGCCAAAGCTGGAATAACTAGCTCTAAAAAGGGTACTTAACTCATCATTATGAAGCGACCATTCTGAAAAGCCAATAAGCCTTAATATGGCGCCAATACTTATTAAAAGCATTGGCAAGTAGGCAAAAATATTTTTGCTCTTAAGCGCCAATTCTTTGTTTTAATGCTTGTGCTAGAATAATACCTGCAGCTACAGAAACATTTAGAGATGCTATGTCTCCCTGCAATGGAATTCGAACAGAACCATCCAATTGTTTCATAATGGTAGAATTGATGCCATCTTCTTCCGAACCCATCACAATAGCTGTAGGTCCGGTATAGTCCATTTCAAAAACAGAATCTTCTGCTTTTTCTGTGCAGCCTATAATTCTTAAACCGCTCCCTTTTAAATCTTCACAAACTGCAGCTAAATCTTTCTCCTTGCAAAGGTTTATGGTCAAAAGTGCTCCTGAAGATCTTTTTATAGCTTCGCTGTTGAGAGGAGCAGAGCCTTTTACAGGTATGATTACCACATCTACACCCATGCATTCTACTGTTCTGCATATTGCTCCAAAATTACCTACATCACTTACCCGGTCTAAAATAAGCACTAGCGGGTCTTTTCCCGATTCAAACACCTGCTGAATTACCGCCTGATAAGGCTGATACTCTATTGGAGACAAAAATGCAACCACTCCTTGGTGATTCTTTTTGTACATATGGTTTAACCTGCCTAAAGGGAGATTTTGCGATGAAATACCACTTTGCTTGATAAGCTTTCTTAGCTCGGTTATATGCGGACCTCTTAGGTCTGACTGGATAAATATTTTATCGATGTCTTTGTTGGATTTTATTGCTTCCATTACAGGATGCATACCATAAATATAGTCTGGATTGTTCATGAATTTATTCTCCCTTTTCGCCAATCGTCTACGGCGCGATACCAATTGTTTTTAAAATCTGAGTCTCTTTCTAAAATGTAGAAGTTCTCACTCTCTTCTGCATCTATCTTATTAAATATAAATTTCACCGAAAGAATATTATTCTCCTCCCCATAAATCCATATTTCACTGTTTAATGTCTTGTATACGGTGTTTGGCTTACCATAAACCACATAAATAATCCCTCGGTCGCTTTTCCAACCTTCTCTAAAGGTAGAAAAATGTTGATTGGCTAATTCTACTCTAGAGTAAAACTCTTTAATCATCACCTTTACTTTTGCAGGATCTTTGCCAAGTTTCAACCAAAAATCATCAATCTCTTTCTTGGGATTAACGGCTTCCTTTACTTTCTTATATTCTGAAGTAGTACTTACATAGCGAATTGGGTCTACCATTTGCTCTATTTTGTTAACATAGGGAAAACCTTCATAGTAGTTGTAAAAATAGAGCCTTCTTAAGCTAGAGTCTAAGGGAATCAATCGGTTTATATTTTTGTAGTTGGCTATAGTGATAGAATCTTCAATTTGAACTACCATACTTTCCTCAAAATTGATATTTGGTGGAGGGGAATTGGTTATAAATGGAGGAGGAGCCATTTTAAAACTGTAATTTAAGGTATCAAACCTAAATTTGGTCTCTTTGATCAAAGGACTTTTAAGAATTGTGATGTCTTTGTGAGATCCAATTAATTCTTGGTACTGAATTTTATTATCCTGCTTAACTAAATAATAAGAAGCATTCCCATTGGGGCTTTTGTCTATTCTGTAATTATAAGCAACATTAAAATCTTTATATACATCCCTAAAAAGTAGTTGCATCTTGTAGTTTCTACCATAAGGAAGAAAAATAGTAGCTGAAGCCTCTAAAAGAACGTTTTCCTCCTGGGTATCATAATCTATGAAAGCAAAAGTAGAACTATCAATAAGTACCCCTTTTTGCCTATCTTCATAAATGGTATAGCGCATCAACACCCTAGAGGTTAAGGTAGAATCGCTCTTCATTCTTCCATAAAGCAAATCAGAAGGCTTTATTTGAAAATACACTTTACTAGAGTCTTTTTGGTGATGATATATTTTAATCTTCGGACTAATTAGCTTTTGACTTTCATCATAAAGAAAGGTGTAATCGTTTGAACTAGTTGTAGCAGAAGAGTAACAACCTCCAAGGAAAAGCAGCATAATAATGGAGAAAAGAAGATATGTAGGTTTAACTCTCTTCATCAAAATCAATTAATTCCTTTGGTAATTCTTTGGTGGTTTTTGCACCTAATTCCTTAATCTGTTGGGTTTGCCTGATTAAATTTCCTTTGCCATCTTTAAGCTTGTTAAAAGCATCGTCATAAGCTCCTTGCGCTTGAGAAATACCTTTTTCAATTTTTTGTAAATCTCCAACAAAATTGGTGAACTTGTCATACAATTTACCTGCTCTATCGGCAATTTCAATGGCATTTTTGGTTTGCTTTTCATGCTTCCAAACAGAAGCTATAGTTCTTAAGGTTGCTAGCAGCGTAGTAGGACTTACGATAACTACTTTTTTGTCCCAAGCAAAATTGTATAAATCTGGGTCTCCTTGAATTGCAAGGCTAAATGAAGATTCTATAGGAATGAATAAGAGAACAAAATCTGGGGAGTTAACACCTATTCCTGTTTGGTAGTTTTTTGCACTAAGCTGACTAACATGCGTTTTTACACTAAGAATGTGTTCTTTAAGAAAGCCGACTTTTTCTTCTTCAACTTCACTGCTTACAAAGCGCTCATAGGCAACTAAAGATACCTTTGCATCTACTATAATATGCTTTTCATCTGGGAGTTTAATCACTACATCTGGTTGTATTCTTTTTTGGTCAATATTGGTATCGCTATATTGCGTTTCATATTCTTGACCCTTGATCAGTCCAGAACTCTCTAAAATTCTTTCTAGAATCATTTCTCCCCAATTTCCTTGTTTTTTACTCTCTCCTTTTAAGGCATTGGTTAAATTCTTTGCTTGTAAATTCAGTTCATTATTCAGCTTGGTAAGGTTTTTCAATTCGTGCTTCAGCGACATTCTTTCGTCTCTGTTTTCTTTGTACCTATCTTCCACCTTTTTTTCAAACTCAACTAGCTTTTCTTTTAGAGGTTCTAATACAGTATCTAGCTCCTTCTTATGGCTTTTAGAAAACTCTTCGCTATTAGATTTTAAAATCTTGTTTGCTATTAGACTAAAGTCTTTGGTGAATTTTTCTTGCAAATTTTCTAACTCCTCTTTCTGCTCTTTTAGTCGTTCTGCTAAATTTTTAAACTCACTTTCTTTGCTAGCTAATTTTCTTTCCAACTCAGTGTTTTGCGACTGAAGTACATCTTCTTTTACTTCTTGTTCTTTAAACTTTTCTATAGAAGTATTGATTCTCTCATGGAGAAGTTTTAACTCCGTTTTAAGCGCAATATTTTCCTCTCCTAAGCCCTCAGAATCAGAAGAACCTTTGGCGTTTTTAAATCTAAAAAACCCCAATAAATAACCAATTCCTATTCCAATTACTAAAAAAACGACTAAGCTTATATCCATGAAAAATTAATTAAAGTGCTAAGTTATTAAATAGCCATGCAAAGTTGGCTTAAAAGATGTTTATAAAACCGAAATGAATTTTTGCAGCTCTAAAATCTAAAGGATTATTTTGTTGCTGTCCAATAGCATAATTAAAGCTAAAGATGCCCGCTTTGGTCTCAAAGCTTATCCCTGCGCCTATACCAATTGGGGTGTCTTTAGAATAGGTCCCAACAAATTCACTTTCATAATAGGCAAGGTCGGTAAAAAGAGAGAAAAATGAATTTCGATCTAGCAGAAAACGATACTCTGCAGTATTTACAGAATAGAGAGAAGCGCTGATCGATTCTTCATCAAAACCTCTTAGAATTTTCAATCCACCAATCCGCAACAATTCATTTTGATAGATATTTTCAGAATAGATAGTAGCAGATTGTGTTCTCAATAAAATAGTAGACCGTTTACCCACTTTTATAAACCAAGAAAAATCTAATAATGCAGAGTATTGAATGGTGTTCAGTTCAATTCCATCATAAATGTTGGGGTTTTCTTCTTCTAAGGCTGCAATTTTTTCTAAACGTTTGGTTCCAACCGCAAAATTCGTGGCTAGCCCAACTCCTTTCGTTGGATTAAGCAAATAGTCATAGCGCTTTACTCTGTAGCCAACCCCAAATTGATTGATACTTACATCACCCAAGTTGGGAAGCGACTGAGGATTGTTTAAGAAACTGTTTTTGGAGAGTAACCTAGAGCTCTTATTTTCTATAAACACATCAATATACTCAGCAGCTCCAATAGAATAATTTACTCCCAATCTATTGCTGAGGTCTATAAAGGTGGTGTCTCTTCTAAATAGTTTGAAATGGTACCCCAAGCCAAAATCTGTATTGAAAATAAAAGGATACTCTAAATCTAAATTAAGGTCTTGTGAGTTTCCTTTTAGCTTCCGCCAATTAAAGCCAATCTTTTCTCCTTTATTGAAAGAATTGATTAAGTTTAAATCAATATCACCAGTAAATTCTATTTTACCTGTCTCTTCTTCGGTAAGTAGTCCTAAAATACCATCAAACCTGCTTGCTCTTTTCTTTTCTGGATAAACAAGAATTTTTACTCCTTCCTCAAAAAATTGTATTTCATGAGGCTTCTTTTCAATGAGAAACGGAATTTCTCTAAATCTTTTTGAAATTTGACTGATGCTATTTTCATTGTAGGCTTGCCCTTCTTTAATATTTAAATAGTTCAGTAGATACCTTTGGCTTACTTTAATGTTTCCTTTTACCAAAAAGCTATCTACCTTATAATAGCTGTTTTTAGCAAGTTTTAAGGAGGCATTTATCTCATTATTAGAGTTTATACTAACACTATCTAGTTGCACACTAGCAAAGGGGTATCCTCTGTTTTCGTAGTAATTAATTATTCTCTTGAATAAATTGTTTAGTTGCTTGCCATTAAATGGTTTGTTTAAGAATAATCTACCGCTGAGGTCAATATTTCCTTGATCTTCAACAGGTAAATTACCTGGATGAAGATTCACCCATTTAAAAACTTTTCCTCTTTCGAAATAGAAATGGTAGTTAGTAGAGTCATTTTTTGAACTATCTAAGGAGGCTCCTAAATAAGAAAGGGCATGCAATTGGCCGATAATAGATCTTGCTACTTTATTTGCTTCCAAGCTATCTTTTACAAACTTTGGAATGCTTAGATCTAAACCTTCAAGGCCATAAGTAGTTAAAACCCTTTTTTGACTGTAGGAGTAGAAACTAAAAGAAAATAGCAAGAAAACACCTAAAAGGTACTTCATAGCATTAAAACCAATAAATCTCTTTTTTATTTTACACTCCAATCTATTGGTTCTTTATTAATTTTTCGCAGTATTTCATTAGTCTCCGCAAAATGATTATTCCCTAAAAATCCTCGGTAGGCAGAAAGGGGGGAAGGATGCACACTTTCTAAAACATAATGTTTATTTGTATCTATTAGTTTTTTTTTAGATTGCGCCTTAGCACCCCATAGCAAGAATACAAGCTTTTGGCATTCTTTGTTGATAATTTCAATAACACTATCTGTAAAAGTCTCCCATTGTAAGTATTGATGAGACAAAGGTTTGCCTTCTTTTACTGTTAAAAGATTATTCAATAAAAATACTCCCTGCTTAGCCCAATTGCTTAAATCTCCATGATCAGCATATTTGTAGTTTAAGCTTCTTTCTAGTTCTTTGAAAATATTTTTTAAAGAAGGGGGTATTTTACATCCTTTTTGCACAGAAAAGGCTAATCCATGAGCTTGATTAGGAGCATGATAGGGGTCCTGCCCGATGATTACTACTTTTATTTGCTCTAAGTCAACAAGTTCGAAGGTTCGAAAAATATTTTCCTTTTTAGGATAGATGGTTTCACTACGATATTCTTTTTCTAAAGCAGTTACCAATTCTTTAAAGTAATCTTTATTTATTTCGGTTTCTAGAGCCTTCTGCCAACTATCGGATAGTGTTTTGCTTATATCTATCATACTGTTTTTCACCAATGTATTGTTAACAAAATTGGATTTTTATACTAAACTAGCTATACATTTAGTTATTTTTGTAACGAATAAAAATTAATTCATGAAAAAGTTAACTCTTACTTTGGTCGCTCTATTTGCTATTGCATTGCTTTTCTCTTGTAAATCTCATCATAGATGTGCGGCTTACAGCCAAGCTAATCCAGCTGCTGTTCAAAACCCTTCTTAGAATTGAATTGGATTGCCCTCACTTCAGAGGATGATTTTCATAAAGCTTTAGAACAATCACAATCTGCTGTGGTAAGTATTTTTAAGCATTCTACTCGATGCTCAATAAGCGCCGTTGCAAAGAAAAGAATGGAGTTAAAATTCAATTCTTTGCCCGAAAACGCTAAAGTGTATTACTTGGATCTTTTGAATTATCGCTCCTTAAGCGACCTTATTGCTGAGGTCTTAAATGTAGAACATCAATCTCCGCAACTTATAGTTATTAAAGATAAAGAAGTGCTTAGCACTAGCTCACATTTAGGAGTTAGCGTTGGCCAAATTCTTAAACATAGCTAAAAGTAACTCTCTGCTCCAAGTCTTTGCTTAAACTAAGAGCCACAGGACATTCTCTTGCTTCTTTTTCTAAATATACTCTATCTTCTAAGGGAATATCTTTACTACAAACAATTTCTATTTCCACTCTGCCAACTTTTCTAGGGCTTGTTTGCATAATTTTCTTAATCTGAAACTGAAAAGGTGCTAGATTTATGTTTTTAGTATTAGCTCTAATTCCCATGATGGTAACCATGCAACTACCCAAGGCGGCTGCAAGTAAATCTGTTGGAGAAAAAGATTCTCCTTTACCATGATTATCTATAGGAGCATCTGTTATTAGTTGAGTATTTGAACTTTTGTGTGTTAGTTTCGTTCTTAAACTGCCTTGGTATTCTCCTGTAATAGACGTCATTTTTTTTGGAATTCTTAAATTTGTTGTAAAGGTAAAGCTTTGAGAAATTATATTTTTTTATTTATTCTCTTCTTTTTTATTTCGAACATCGTTTTCGGTCAGGAAACTATTTTCGAAGAAAAAACTACCATCTACAATAATGAAACCTCTGGTGGAATAGGAATGCATACCAATGGTTTTATGGGAACTTTTAGATATGGTAAATATTTAACAGGCTTTACTAAATTGGTCTACGAAATAGAGGTAGCCAATATAAAGCACCCCAAAGAAATAAGAAGTATTAATCCTTTTGAAAACGATGTGAGGGGTTATGTTTTTGGCAAGCTGAATTATTTCTACCCGCTTAGACCAAGTATTGGTTTTCATAAAACATTTGTACCAAAGCAGAGTGTTAGAGGAGTGTCTATTGGTTATATTTTGCATGGTGGACTTTCACTAGGTATTGCTAAACCGGTATATTTAAATGTCCAAGAAGATGAAAGAGGGACGAATAATAAAATTATAGTTAGTAGAAGATATGATCCCGAAGTACATCAACAAATAGATATTTATGGCAGGGCAAGTTTTTTAAATGGTTTTGATGAACTTAAATTATATCCGGGCTTTTTTGGAAAATTTGGTTTCCATTTTGATTATGCGCAAAGAAGAGAAACGGTAAGAGGTATTGAAGTTGGACTCACCACTGATATATTTTTAGAAGAAGTTCCGCTAATGGCTTTTACAGACAATTCCTTTTATTTCTTAAATATATATGTAGAAATACTTTTTGGTTCTAGAAAAGTAGAATAGAGAGGCAACATTTTATCCCTATTAGTTGTCTATATAAGTAGAATCTAGATTTTTATGTCTAGAAGTAGAGTAGATTAAATTTATTCGTAAATTGTCGCTCCGAACTGTAGTTTTAATTTAAATACGTAATTATATGAATGTCAAGAAGTTTACCCTTTTTGCAGCAGCAACAATTATTGTTTCACTTGCGCTTTTTTCCTCATTAGATAAACCGGATTATAAATATTTTCCAAGAAATCAGTCACCTTTAGCAAATGCTGCAGGTGGTTTTATAGAGTATATTCGAACAGTTAAGGCAAATCAAATCACAGGAGATATTAATCCTTCTGATATTGCCAGAGCAAGACAGCAAGCCAATAAACTAACCTCCAATAAATCCCTTAATATCAATTGGTCTTTTAAAGGCCCAGATGATGTAGGAGGGAGAACAAGAGCAATTGTTGTCGATAGAAATAATACCAATCATATTTTGGCTTGTGGCGTAGCAGGTGGAGTTTGGGAGTCTTTTGATGCTGCAGCTACATGGCAGCCTTACGATCGTAATTTTACTTATGCATATGTTAGTACTATTGTTCAAGATGCTGCAGGAGATTTCTACATAGGAACCGGTGGTCATTTTGAAGGAGGTAGTAATGGTGCTCAATTTCAAAACTCTAAGGGAAGAGGTTACTTTTTTGTTGGTTCGGGTATTCATAAACTAACAGGAAATGAAACTTATGAAACTATAGTAGCTCCTGATTACTCTGTTTTTAATGCTAATGCAGGGGTAGATTGGGCAACCATTGGAGAAATTGTTGCTGATCCAACAGAAGCAGGTAAGCTTTATGTTGCAGCTAACCAAGGTTTTAAAGTTATCGATATCAATCAAAATGATACAACGATTACTACTCCTATTAACTACGACCAAAAGTGTCAAGATATTTCTATAGCTTCTAATGGTAATATATTGGTTACCTTCAAAGAGGAAGATCCTGGTGTTAATCAACCTGGAAGAGTTTATGCTAGTACAGATGATATGCAAACATGGGTAATGACTGAGTTTCCTTCTATTCCTGGACGTGTAGGTCCGGCAGGAAGAATAGAGGGTGCAATAGCACCTTCAGATCCTAACGTAATGTATTTGTCAATTACGCAAACCAATAGCTGCTTGTACGGTTTATATAGATCTCAAGATGCCGGAGTTAACTGGGAGCTAATTGAACCAGGAGGGTCTCAAGCAAATGATCCATTTGGTAATGCGATTCAGTGCCAGGGTTATTGGGATAACATGTTGGCTGTATCTCCAAGTAATTCAGGTAAAATTTTTATTGGAGGAGTTACACTGCATACTTGGGAGCAGAGTAGTGTGGACCCTGCACCATCTAACGGTTCTATTAGACAAATTGATGTTACGATTAATAGGTATGCAACAAACGGATTCATAATTCCAAATTATGTACATGCGGATAAACACACCATGGTATTTGATCCAATCAATCCTGATATTGCTTATGTAGGCACAGATGGTGGAGTTGCAAAGTCTATCAATATAAATTCTCAGTCACCAACTTTTAATGAATCTAATTTTGGTTATGGAGTAACCGCTTTCTATGATATTGGAGTCAATGGAAATGATTTAATTATTGGTGGAGCTCAAGATAATGGCTCTCAATTGGTTGGCTTAGAGTACAATAGTAATCAAAGTGGTTTACAGGTGCTAGGTGGAGATGGATTTGATGCAGAAATGTCTGTGATAGATCCTGCTATAGGTTTTGCATCTTTGTATTTCAATGTTACCAGAAGAATTCAAGGAATAGGTAATACACTTGGAAATACAAATATTTCTACCGCTGATCCTATAGGAAATAACCCATTTTATGGCGGTATTTGTAATCCGATTAGTTGTGGAGGTCCTTTTTATACCTCTATTAAATTATGGGAAAGTTTTGATCATGCCGGCTCTACAGATTCCGTAGAATTTCAAGAAGAGTTAAGAACTCCACCTCCAATTCCTATGGGAACGGTTATTGAATTTGAAGGTAATAATAACAAATCCTTGCAAACGTATACTTTGCCTAATGATATCTTTCCATTTGATACGATTACGGGTGGAACATCGGACACTTTAACTAACCTTTCTAACCTTACAAATAATAGAATTATTATCAACTTCGATACTATCTTTATCGATACCGCTAATTTGCAGTTATTGGTAGATAAGTATGATGGAACAAATGAAATTGTTGCCTTTACTTTTGCAAATGAGGTTAGTTTTAATGGAACATTTGGAAATCAAACAACTGATATCTTAGTATTTAGTGATGGGAATGTGGATATTAGTTACCCACAAATAACCTTCAGATATAGATACCAAGTGCAAGATCGAGTTCAAAGTATATTTGCGTCAGCGAATTGGGCGGGCCCTTCACCTTCTGGAGTTCCTAATACCAATCAGAGAAACATTCTTATTACTAGAGATTTGTTGAAAGTAACTCCAAATCCAAAGTGGTATAATATTGCAGGTGAAAATTCTACTCCTGACCGTATAACATCAACTGTTCTTACCATGGCTTTCTCAAGAGATGGTAATTACCTATTTGCTGGAACATCATCAGGACAAGTTTACAGAATTTCAGATTTAGACTCATTAGATTCAGATGCAACACCTTCTGAAAGTAATACGACGATATTCAATATTCAGCGTGGAGTTATGGCAGGAAAGTGTAAGCAAATAGGAAGTTTCGGTGGAAGAGCTGTAACAGGTATAGCTGTGGATCCTAATGATGCAAATAACGTGTATGTAACTTTGGGTAATTATGGGAATTCTTCTTCTGTAGCTAGAACAAATTTCGCATTAACGGCCGGGGATCCTGTTTCAACCTTTACAATTGTTCAAGGTAACTTGCCTAGTGTTCCAGCTTATGCTGTTATGATTGATAAGAATGACAATGATAGAGTATTGATAGGAACTGATTTAGGTGTTTTTGCAACAGACGAGGCATTTTCTGCAACTCCTGCTAATATTACATGGACAGAAGAGAATACAGGCTTAGGAAGAGTTCCAGTATTTGCAATTGAACAAATGGTTTTTGATTATACTAAAGTTACAAATGATGGAGTAATTTATATCGGAACCCACGGCAGAGGAGCATTTAAAACAGATCAATTTGTTGGTTTAAATGAAAATACTAAGGATGCTAAATCGAAAAGATTTGAAAACTCATTCTCTGTGTATCCAAACCCTGCAATCGATAGAATGAATTTAAGTTTTGAAACATTGCAACAAGGAAATGTTGAGATTCAATTATTTGATTTACAAGGTAAATTGGTACTTTCTGAACTTTATAGAAATCTAAGTAACGACAAATACAATCAAGTAATAGATATTTCTAATGTGCCTAATGGTACTTATATTGTAAGAGCTATTAGTGGAAACTCTGTAGCTTCATCTAAACTAATTGTATACAAATAAATTGATATATTAATCTAGAAAAAAGGGACTGTTGATAAACAGTCCCTTTTTTTATATAACTATTTTACTGCATTCTTTCCAAATAAAAGTTAAGGCAGTAAATTCGCCATCTAAAAATCAAACTATGCCAAGGGACAAGTCAATTAAGCATACTTTAATAATCGGAAGTGGACCAATCGTAATTGGACAAGCTTGTGAATTTGATTATTCTGGTTCTCAAGCCTCACGTTCGTTGAGAGAAGAAGGAATTAAGGTAACTCTAATAAATTCGAATCCTGCTACTATTATGACAGATCCTGTTATGGCAGATAATATTTATTTGGAGCCTCTAGAGTCAGATTCTATTGAGAAAATTCTTTCTGAGCATCCTGATATTGATGCAGTGCTCCCTACAATGGGCGGTCAAACAGCATTAAACCTTGCAATTAAGTGCGACGAATTAGGTATCTGGGAGAAGCATAATGTGAAAATGATTGGAGTAGATATAGCTGCAATTAATATTACAGAAGATAGAGATGCCTTTAGAGATTTAATGATTGATATTGGAGTAGGTGTTGCCCCTTCAAAAATTGCTAATTCATTTTTAGAAGGAAAGAACTTTGCTCAAGAGATTGGTTTTCCATTAGTAATAAGACCATCCTTTACTTTAGGAGGCACAGGAGCTTCATTTGTACATACTGCCGAAGAGTTTGACAAACTCTTAACAAGAGGACTTCATGCTTCTCCTATTCACGAAGTAATGATTGACAAGGCTGTACTTGGTTGGAAAGAGTATGAACTAGAATTATTAAGAGATTCTAATGATAATGTAATTATTATATGTTCCATTGAAAATATGGACCCAATGGGAATCCATACAGGTGATTCGATAACTGTTGCTCCTGCAATGACTCTTTCTGATACTACGTATCAGAAAATGAGAGATATGGCCATTCATATGATGCGTTCTATTGGAGATTTTGCAGGAGGCTGTAATGTACAGTTTGCTGTAAGTAATGATGAAAAAGAAGAAATTATAGCCATTGAAATTAACCCAAGAGTTTCTAGGTCTTCTGCCTTAGCATCTAAAGCCACAGGATACCCAATTGCTAAAATTGCTGCAAAACTTGCAATAGGCTATCATTTAGATGAATTAAAAAATCAAATTACAGGAACAACCTCGGCTTACTTTGAGCCTACTTTAGACTACGTAATTGTTAAAATACCTAGATGGAACTTTGACAAATTTGATAGCCCGGAAAAAACACTAGGTCTTCAAATGAAATCAGTTGGGGAAGTGATGGGAATTGGAAGATCTTTTCAAGAAGCTCTTCAAAAAGCATGTCAGTCTTTAGAAATAAAAAGAAATGGTCTTGGTGCTGATGGCAAAGAATTAAAGGACCAAGATAAAATATTACATAGTCTAAAAAATCCAAGCTGGAATAGACTTTTTCATTTATACGATGCAATTAAACTAGGTATCCCACAATCAACTATTTATAAAGCTACTTTAATAGATCCTTGGTTTTTACGACAGATTGAAGAAATGGTTAGTCTGGAAAGAGAAATTGAGAAGTTCAACTTAAAGACCTTACCAAAAGATATCCTTTTAGAAGCCAAACAAAAAGGCTATGCAGATAGACAAATAGCTCATCTATTAAATTGTCTAGAAAGCGAGGTTTATGAAAAGAGAGAAGAGTTTAATATAAACAGAGTCTATAAGTTAGTAGATACCTGTGCTGCAGAATTTGAAGCGCAAACACCATATTACTATAGTACTTTCGAAGAAGAAAATGAATCTGTTGTTTCTGATAAGCCCAAAGTAATTGTTTTAGGTTCAGGACCGAATAGGATTGGTCAAGGAATAGAATTTGATTACTGTTGTGTTCATGGAATATTAGCAGCAAAAGAAGAAGGTTATGAAACAATAATGATTAACTGTAATCCAGAAACTGTTTCCACAGACTTTGATACAGCCGATAAATTATACTTTGAGCCGGTTTTTTGGGAGCATATTTACGATATAATAAAACATGAAAAACCTGTAGGTGTAATTGTTCAACTTGGTGGACAAACCGCTCTAAAGTTAGCAGAAAAATTAGATAGATATGGTATTAATATCATTGGAACATCTTACAAAGCATTAGATTTAGCTGAAGATAGAGGAAGCTTCTCTGATTTACTTAAAGCGAATGATATTCCTTATCCTTTATATGGATCAATTGAAACAGCAGACGAAGCTATTGAATTAAGCAAAGAATTAGGATTTCCGCTATTAGTAAGACCGTCTTATGTATTAGGAGGTCAGAGTATGAAGATTGTGTTAAACGAAAAGGAATTAGAACAGCATGTTGTAAATATTTTAAGAGATTTACCTGGAAATAAAATACTTTTAGATCACTTTTTGTCTGGCGCAATAGAGGCTGAGGCAGATGCAATCTGTGATGGAGAAGATGTTTATATCATTGGTATAATGGAGCATATTGAACCTGCAGGAATACATTCTGGAGATTCTTATGCCGTACTTCCTGCCTTTGATTTAAGTGATAATGTAATTAGCCAGATTAGAGATTATACAGAACGCATAGCGATTGCTCTTGAAACCAAAGGTTTGATAAACATTCAATTCGCTATAAAAGATGAGAAGGTATACATAATTGAAGCTAACCCTAGAGCATCTAGAACAGTTCCTTTTATATCTAAAGCATATAAAGAGCCTTACGTAAATTATGCTACCAAAGTAATGTTGGGAGATAAAAAAGTAAAAGACTTCAACTTTAATCCTCAAGAAAAAGGGTATGCGATTAAAATACCTGTTTTCTCTTTTGATAAATTCCCTAATGTAAATAAAGAGTTAGGACCAGAAATGAAGTCAACTGGAGAAGCAATTCGATTTATAGACGACCTTAAGGATAAGTTTTTTAGAGAAATTTATTCTGAAAGAAATTTATATTTGAGTAAGTAATGATTTATCAAGCAGGCCTAGTTTCTTTATTTAGAACAATTTTTGTTCTAGCACTGCTGTACTATGGGATACGACTTTTCTTTAGGTATATTTATCCTTATCTTTTTAATTCTTCTAAATCGAAAACAAATTCTACCACCTTTGATGCTAAGGATAGACAGAAGAGGAAACATAAGTCTGATTCATTAGGTGAATATGTAGACTATGAAGAGGTAGAAGATGATGATATAAATAAATAAGTATGAATCTAAAAAAATATATACCCCAACTTTTAGCAGTAGTAATTTTTCTTGGAATAGCTATAGCTTACTTTTATCCTGCTATTCAGGGTTATAGAATTAAGCAAACTGACATCAAACAACATAAAGGGATGTCTCAAGAGCTTAAAAGTCACAAAGCTAAGTTTGATGAAGAACCCTTATGGATAGGTAATATGTTCTCTGGTATGCCTGCATATCAAGTTTCAACGGTTAGGTATTCTGGCAATATCCTAGATGTTTTTCATAAAATAATGACTTTAGGCTTTCCTTACCCTATAGGGCTTTTATTTCTATATTTAATTGGGTTTTATATTTTATTGTTATGTCTACGTATAAATCCATGGATAGCAATAATCGGAGCAATAGCCTTCGCTTTTTCCTCCTATTTTATCATCATTATTGAAGCAGGACATACTTCTAAAGCTTTTGCTATTGCTTATATGGCGCCTTTGTTAGGTGGAATAATTTCTCTCTTAAGGGGTAGAGTATGGTTGGGCTTAGTGCTCACTTCCATTTTCATGGGATTAGAGTTATATGCAAATCACCTTCAAATTACCTATTATCTTGCTTTTGTTATTGCAATTGTTATTGTAGGAGAGAGTATCGCTATATTTAAAAAAGAAGGCCCAACTACTTTCTTGAAACGGATTGGATTAATTTTTGTTGGAGTTTTAATCGGTTTGCTTCCTAATCTTGGAAATATTTTAACCACTTACGAATACTCTAAATCATCTACTAGAAGTCTAACAGAGTTAACTGTGCAAGCTGATGGTACTTCCAATAAAGAAATCAAGAGTAGTGGTTTAGATAAAGATTACATAACCAGATGGAGCTATGGTATTGGGGAGTCTTTCACTTTTCTTCTTCCAAATGCAAAAGGGGGGAAATCTGGTGCAATTTTGGGAATTGAAGAGGATATTGAAAGAATAAGAAAAGAAGATCCTACTTTCTTTAACTTTTTAGTAAGCCAATATCAGAATAATAAATATATCGTAGATACTTATTGGGGAAACCAACCTTTTACTTCAGGCCCTGTCTATTTAGGTATTATTATCTGCTTTTTAGCATTTTTGGCACTATTTACAATAAGAACTCCTCTTGCTATTAGTTTATCAGTAGCAGGACTTCTTGCTTTACTACTCTCTTGGGGTAATAATTTGATGTGGCTTTCAGAATTTTTTATCGACTATTTTCCAATGTATAACAAATTTAGAGCAGTATCTATGATGCTTGTTTTAGTTGAGTTAGTAATACCTGTGTTAGCAATTTTATTCCTTCAATGGTTGGTAGATAACAAAGCGGAAGTTCTTCGTAATAAAAAGAGATATCTTTCTATTAGTGGTTTTTTTGTTGGAGTTTTAGTTGTATTTTATATCAGCCCAGATAGCTTTTTTGATTTCTTGAGTGAAAAAGATCAAACTCAAATTCAAAAACTAATTCAAAAGTCTCCTGAAAATACAGATGGTATCTATAGAAATTTTGAAAAAGTTGAAAACTATAGAATGGAAGTTTTTAAGAGCGATATAGGGAATTCCCTTAAATTCTTAGTTCTTGCCATTGTCTTAATCTCTCTATTTGTAATGGATAAGTTAAAGTCAGCTCTCTTTATTGCAGGTATGGGAGTTTTAGTATTTATCGACTTATGGATGGTTGATAAAGATTATTTGAATAATGAAGAGAAACCAGGTGCTAGAGCTAGTGCAGGAGATAGATATCTTAAATATGAAAAAGTGCAGCAGCAGGTTTATCCGCATGTTGCAAGTCCTGTAGATCAAGCAATTCTGCAAAATGAATTGCAATTGAATCCACAGATTCAGAATATAATAAATGAAGATATCCAAGAACTAAAAAGAGAAAACCCAAGACCTCCTAAGGGAGAACTTGAAGCAATCCAATTCACGAACTTGATGCGTAATACTCATTATAGAGTATTAAATACCTTAAAAAGGCTAGATGAAGATGCACAAACTGCTTACTTTCATAAAACCTTAGGTGGATACCATGGTGCTAAAATGAAAAAATATCAGGAATTGGTAGACTTTGAATTAGGAATGGAGCACTTTCAATTGAGAAATGCATTTATCGAAGGAGGTCAACAAATGGTATTGCAAATGCTTCCTCAAATGAACGTTACCAATATGTTGAACGCTAAATATATCCTAGGAGCTGAAAAAACAAAAGATGGTAACAGGCTTACTTATCTCGAAAATCCATATAGATTAGGGAATGCTTGGTTTGTAGATGAAGTGGAAATTGTAGATAATGCCGATGATGAAATTATGGCTTTAGAGACTCTAAATCCTTCTAAAAAAGCGGTGAGCAGAACTGAGTTTTCAGACCAATTGAGTGGTGTTCAAAATGGGAATGGTAAAATAGAGTTAACTTCTTATCTACCTAATGAACTTAAATACACTTATTCTTCCGATTCAAAGCAGCTAATTGTGTTCTCAGAGATATATTATGAAAAAGGATGGAATGCTTACGTAAATGGTAAATTAACTCCACACTTGAAGGTAAATTATATACTTAGAGGTTTAGTGGTAGACTCAGGAGATGGAGAAATTGTATTTAAGTTTGAACCTACTACCTATGCTATTGGAAAGGCAACTACTTGGGTAGGATCAATCAGTATTCTTATCTTAATTTCTTTATTAGTTTATAAGAGAGTTCTACCTCAAAAAAGCTAAGTTGAAAAAAGTCTTAATAATTGCATATTATTGGCCGCCAAGTGGTGGTTCAGGAGTTCAAAGATGGCTTAAATTTTCTAAGTACTTACCAACTTTTAATTGGCAACCTATTATATACACTCCTGAAAATCCTGACTTTTCAATACAAGATTTAAGTTTAGAAAAGGATATTCCAAAAGAAGCAACTGTTTTAAAACGTCCAATATGGGAACCATATTCTTGGTATAAGAAGTTTTTGAAATCAAGTAAAGCTAAAGTTTCTAATTCAGGAGTGGTAGATACAAACTCTAAATCATTCTTTAATTATATAGCAAATTGGATTAGGGGGAATATTTTTATACCGGATCCTAAAGTATATTGGGTAAAACCATCTGTGAAGTACTTAAAGGAATATTTAAAGCAGAATAGAATAGATGTTATAATTAGCACTGGTACTCCGCATAGCATGCACTTAATACCTCTTGCTCTTTGCAAGGAGTTGGATATTCCTTGGATTGCAGACTTTAGAGATCCATGGTCTCAACTAGACATGCTAGATAATTATCACATTACTAAAAGCAATAAGAAAAAGTACCAAGAGCTTGAAAGAGCAGTTTTAAAAAGCGCTGATGTTTCTATTACTACCAGCTGGACATGGGCCAATGATTTTAAAAAGCTTGGAGCAAATAGAGTGGAGACTATAACCAATGGATATGATGCATCTGACTTTAGGCAGACTAGTATAAAAAGTGAAAAGTTCGTTATTTCTCACTTCGGATTAATGAATCACTTGAGAAGTCCAAAGCAGTTTTTTAATGCTCTTGATGAAGCTTCAAAAATGAATGCCTCTTTATTAGAAGATTTAGAAATACACCTTGGTGGTACTATTGATCCAAATATTCGAAAAGAAATAGAATCCTACCAAGAATTAAAAGACAAAGTTGTCTTTTATGACTATTTATCTCATCCTGAGGTTATACAATGGTATCATAAGTCATCTATTCTTCTTCTCTTATTATTTAATTCAGAAAGCGGAAAGGGGAATATACCAGGCAAGGTGTTTGAGTACCTAGCCACCCAAAAACCAATCATTGCTTTTGGGCCGCATAAAGGAGATGCATATCAAATTATGGAAGAAACTTCAAATAGTTATTTTGAATATGACCAAGTAGACATTATTTCTTTAAAAGAAAATATATTATCTATTTATGAGGATTGGAAGTCCGGAAAAGAAAGTGAAAATAAAGAGGACATTGAGAGCTATAGCAGAGAAAATCTTAGCAGACAGTTGGTTAGTATTTTAGAAGAGATTACCTCTTAATTTTTAGTTTCTCTAAGACAAGAAAAGTTAGCTTATTTAAATCTTTAGAAACTCCAAGTTTTAAATGCAAGAATATATAGATTGCAGAGATTAAAGAGGATTTATAAATAATATCAAGGAGAGGGATTTTTGTAGTTGGTAGTGCCATTCCAATTCCAAAAAGAGATAATCCAATGCTTATAGAAATAAGAGTTTTTAATGTAAAAGGCTGAATACTTAACTTATTCCAAACTAAGAAGTATTTGATAATATTAAAGACAACGATAGAAATGAAAGTTGCCAGTGCAGCTCCATTGATTCCATAAATGGGAATAAAAATTTCATTATTTACTATAGCTAAAACAATTAAAATAATCATGATTACAACATTCCACTTATAAAAGTTAGACATCAAGATAATTTCAGTGTTAATTCCAGTAGCCATATCGAACATGACCGCTAATCCTATAAACAATACTACATATTTCCCAGTAGCATAAGTTTCAGAATTAGGAATAAGCTCAAATAAGGAATCAATATTAATCCAAACACAAGTAAATAGTAAACCACCAATAATGAGCTGAATTAAGGATGACTTTTTATAAAGGTCTTCAACTTCATCTATTTTGTTGTTTTTTAGTGCTTTACCAACTACAGGAAGTGAAATTAGGTTGAGTGACCTTTTAGGCATTTCTATTGCTAATCCAATATAAAGTGCAATTGTATATATGCCCGTGTTCGCCAGGTCTAGCTTTGAGGCAATCATCCAACTATCAATCTTAGTTACTATCATTCCTGCAAAACCGCTAAGAATAATATACATTCCATAGATCAAAGATTCTTTAATCATTGATTTAGATAAAAATTTCAATGACCATTTAATTTTTATGCTTTGCAATTGTTTGAGATAAACCAGCATAAGAACTAGATTTATTCCAAATGCTACTACAAAACCATAAATTAGAAAGTCTTGCTCTAATTTTGAAAGGCTGTAGATCAAAACTACAATTACAATCAAAATTCTAAGAATAACCTCTTTGAAAAACTTAGGCATCGCTACCCTTAACTGAGCTCTTGAAAAAGCATCGGCAATGTTTCTTCCTACCAAGATGAAAGAAAAGGGAACTAAAACGAATAGATAGTCAACAAAAAGAGCAGAATTCTCAGAAAAAGCATCAATAACAAGATTTCTTGCTAGGAATAGTAATAGCATTGCTATTAAAAAACCAAAAGCAGGAATCAGTAGAATAAAGTATAAAAATGAACCTAACTTCTTCTTTTCATTTTTAACATAAGGATAGTATTTAAGAATGACACCATTTACTCCCATTTGAGCTAGAGGGGCAATAATAAGGGAAACATTAGTAAGTAAGGAAATCAAGCCAATTTCACTAGCCTCAAGAAATCTAGGGTATAACCATAAGGTATTAAATGCTCCTAATAAAACTCCAAAATAAGCTACAATGGAAGTTTTAATACCTTGCCTTCTTATTACACCCATATTTATTTTAATTCGCTTAAAATATCTCTTATGCGTTGGTAATCTACCTGATCCACCGTAGGAAGATTCATACCTAATTTGGAAAGCTTTTTGGCATTGGTTGAAGAGAAATGGTATTTACTATACACTGGCATATCCGATAATGGATAGAAGAACGGACGATAATCAATTTTATTTTTGATTAATAGTTCAGCTATTTCATCTCTTCTTTCGCTCAATGCGCAAACAAGCCAAACCACCTTTTTACGGTCCGAGTAAGTTTTTTGCCATTTAAAAAGACCTAAATCGTCTAAAGCAGTTTTGTAGTCTTCTTCTATTTTATTATGATTGGAAAGAATATCCTCTATTTTGTGCAATTGAGCACAACCAATAGCTGCTTGAAGGTTTGTCATTCGATAATTAAAACCAACTTCATCGTGCCAATATCTCTTTTCTTTATTCATGCCATGGTCTCTGAGCACTCTTAATCTTTCATTCAGTTGGTCTGAATTGGTTAAAACCATGCCACCTTCTCCTGTGGTAATAATTTTATTTGCGAAAAAGGAGAAAGTAGAGGCGTCTCCAAAACTTCCAACTTTTTTTCCTTTGTATTCAGCGCCATGAGCTTCTGCGCTATCTTCAATAACCTTAAGATTATGTTCTTTAGCAATTGCCATAATTGCGTCCATATCACAAGCCTGACCATAGACATGAACTGGAATGATAGCTTTTGTTTTATCCGTTATAGCTTTTTTAATTTCTTCAGGCGAAATAGTCCAGTCTTCTTCATTGACATCCACTATTACCGGGGTAGCGTTTGCTAGAATCACTGCATTTATAGTTGCTGCAAAGGTTAAATCAGGGATTATTACTTCATCACCTTCACCAATGTCCAATGCTTTTAGGGCTAAATGTATGGCAACAGTTCCATTGGAAGTTGCTACGCCATACTTTACTCCGCAATAGGCAGAAAATCCTTCCTCAAATTGATCTATGTATTTTCCTCTACTAGAAATCCAAGTGCTGGAGTATGCATCCATAAGGTTATTAAACTCTTCATTAGCTAAGCTTGGCTCTGCAATAGGAGTAAATCTTGTTTTGTGGTTATAGATGAAATAATCTACTAAATGACCTTGATCATCAATAATTGGAATCGTTCTAATTTTAAAATTAGTTTTCTTTAAAAGATCTTCAAAGCGGTCTCCTTGATTTGCTACAACATAGTCGCCAAAATCTGATTTGCTAAGAGCATCTTCTAATCCTTTCCCTTTTAAAAGAAGCCTTCTAAAATCACCATCCGTTACAATGCCACATAGCTTTTCATCATCATCCTTAATAAAAGCGGTTCCCGCAGGTTCTGCATTTATTGCTTCTAAAACTTCCCTTAAACTAGCATTGTATAAACAAGTTGAATCTTTCATCAATTTTTTATTAATTCGTTTATCAGATTAAAAGTTTCTTTTAGTTTTTCTAAACCATCATAGGTTTCTAAAGTAATGGTTTTACCTTTTAAACTGTTTTTTTGTAAAATTCGGTATAAATCACTCTCCTTATCTAAGGAAAGGTTTTGGTCAGCTTTCCCATTATTATCACTAATGTGGATGTAGTCTGTTTGTGGCAGAAAATATTCCACTTCTTTTTCAAAATCTAAGTTTAATGTATTACAACTAACTTTTAAATGTGCTAGGTCAAGGATAAAAGGTATTTCATACTTTATTTTACTATGATTTAACGAAGACGTAAAAAAGAATGGGTCTACCTTATTGAAATTCAAATAGTTCTCTAATGATAAAACATTATTTTCAATATATAGTTCAATCCTATCTCCTGCGTAACCCATTAATTCTGTAAGGTTTCTTTGAAAAACTAAATAAGCTTCAGATTCATTATAAAGACTTTGTTTTTCAATTCCCTTTCCAATTTGATTTAAAGGAATGTTAATTAAGAAGCCTGCATGGAAGCCATACTTTTTTGCTCCAAGCTTAATGGATAAGTCAATGGCTTTTTTACAATGATTCTTACTCAATTCCGAAATCTCATTATTCGTAGCTGCAAGATTTAGCACAAAGGGATTCTCAGGAGGTGGGAAGTAATTATGACAAAGAAAATTTAAATTATGGTAATTTTTTAAACCTATTAGGTCGGCTTCTAGCTGATCATAAGGTTTTGTTCCTCCACTTAGTTCAATATTTTTATACCCTTCATCATAAAGGATCTTAATAGCTTCTTTGATTGTTTTAGCTTTAACGCAAGCAGAGGAAATATAAATCATCACTTTAGTTTTTTTGCTGGCACCCCTATATACGTCCCACTCTTTGTAATATCTTTTGTCACAACAGCTCCTGCTCCTATAGTGACATGATCACAAACCTGAACACTGGGTAAGATAGAAGCTCCTGCACCAACAAAAACCTGATTACCGAGCTTAACTCGTCCACATATTGCAACATTCATGGTAATAACATTGTGGTCACCAATAATTACTTCATGCTCGATGCTGCTATTAGAGTATATGATATTATTGCTTCCAATGCGAGCGGTATTACTAATATAGCTCATGGCCGAAACTTGATTTGCAATTCCTATATTTCTCGTTTCTATAAGTGCAGAAGGGTGAACAATGTTATTTTTAAGAATAGTTGATTCAAACCTATTAAATAATGCAGCTCTTTCATTGCAACTTCCCTTTGAAATTATTTTAAAAAGAGGAGTTGGGATATCTTCAATTAGGCCTTTGAGAGGGATGTCTTCAATTAGTTCATTGCTTTCAGCTTTATAGTTAGAATCATATATGCCTTCAATTTTGAATCCTAGTATGGATAAGATATTCAATAAAGATCTTGTATGACCGCCTGCTCCAATAATTGCAATTTCTTCTACCATTCTATGATTTCGTTTAGCTTATAGCTTTTATTGGCTTTCTTTCCAATTAATTCAAAATACCTTAAAGGGCTTATTCCAACTCCACCTGTTCTTTTAGCGATAATGTTATTTTCGTCAAATATTTCGCCTTCTTTGATATCACTTCTAGCAACTAAGCATTTTTGAAGGGATGCCCTTGTTTTCATTTCTGATTCTGTTGGCTCCTTAGTTTCTTTCCCTAAATATGCTTCAATTTTTCTCACTTCTTTTACTAAGTCTTTGAGCTCATCTGGATTTAGAGATGCTAAGTGATCAGGTCCTTTTGCACTTTTATCTATAGTAAAATGTTTTTCTATCATGCAAACACCCATAGGTATGGCGTATGGTGCAGCTCCTATACCAACAGAGTGATCAGAGTACCCTAAAAGGGAATCAAAGTTTCTTTTAAAAGTATGTAATACATTTAAATTGGCCTCCTCATCTTTGATAGGATAGTTTGCGGTGCACTGCATCACAATGATGTTCTTATTTACCTTCTCTAACTCTTCCAATACTTGTATTAATTCTTCTAAATATGTCATACCTGTTGATAGAAACAAAGGCTTTCCAGTGCTAGCAACTTTTATAAGAAAGGGTAGGTTGGTGGTGTCTGTTGATGCAATTTTATATGCTTCAACACCAATTGATTCTAACTCATTTAAGCTTGTCTCATCAAAAGGAGTAATTAAGAAAACAATTCCTTTAGAATTACAGTAATCTTTTAGATGTGTATAATGTTCAATACTCATCTCCAGCTTTTTCAACATTTCGGTTTGAGACTCTTCTTTAGATGTGGTTTGGGTTTGATATGGTGCTTTTTTTACATTCTCAATGATTAGTTCCTCGGTTCTAAAAGCTTGAAATTTAACCGCATCGGCACCAGCTTCAACCGCTATATCAATAAGCTTTTCTGCCAATGTGATATCTCCACCATGGTTAACTCCTGCTTCAGCTATGACAAAAACTTTCCCATCTTCTTTAAGCAAGTGCTCACCAACTTTTATTTCTTTATTGAATTTAAGCATCGACATCTTCTCTTAAAATATTGGCATACTGCTCAATATTTTTGTTCAATTTTTTATTTTCCATCTCCCCAAAGTACACCGGGGCAATACCTGGCTCTGTATTTCTGCTAAAGAAAACATCTTCTCTTTTGAGAACATGGCCTGCTTTCAACTCTCTTTTAGCTACGATACTTTTCTTTTGAAACTTACGATACTTCAAATCACTTGCCGTGAACGGTTTTGGAATTTTACTTCCAAAGGCTTTAAAAGCCAATTTAACTCTTTCTACATAGGCTTTAAATTCATCTGGCTCAAGAGCAGCTTGATAGTCTAATCCTTTTTTTGACCGGTCTAATGCAATGTGCTTTTCTAATACATTTGCTCCTAAACCTATAGCAATAAGGTCGACAACTTTTCCAAATGGGTCTTCTCCATCAACATGATCGTGGTAACCCACAGGCATGTCAAAAGTATTTTTGAGTAGCTCTATTCTTGAGATATTTAAATCTTCAATTTTAGTAGGGAAGTTTTGGACTCCATGCATCAATATGGCATCTCTAGCTCCTGCTAAATAGGCTGTATTTAAGCCACTTTGAATTTCTTCAAGGGTAGATGCTCCAGTTCCTAAAGTAAAGGGGATTCCTGAGGCTGCAACGGCCTCCACAACTTCTGGATTACTTAAGTCAGCTGAATTTAATTTAATACCATCTGCCTTTAGTTTTATAGCAAGCTCAACAGAAGGCAAGTCGTAAGTGCATACCCACACATCAATTCCTTTGGATTTACCGTAATTGAATAACTCTGTCCACTCATTTGGCGAAAATACAATTCCATCTAAAATTTCTTTTAGCTCATTCACAGGGGTAACAACTTCGTTTATATCAAAAAACTGAAGTTGTGTTGCATCAGCTCCCGCATCTTTACTTTTATCAATAAGAGCTTTTACTTGTTCAAAATCTCCATTATGAGCACATGCCATTTCTGCAATAATGTATGGCTCATAACCGTTACCAATGGTTTTGTTTCCAATTCTTATTGTTTTATTAAATTCATTAAGCATGAGCTAGCCAATTATTTTTTTCTAATACTTGAGTTAAATGCTTTCTTTCAGCATCTGTAGTTTGTTTCATAGGTTTTCTTTCAAATGGCTTCATATGGCCATTGATAGATAACACTCCTTTTAAAGAAGGGTGCCATCCTGCAGATACTACTTCACCAAAGAAAGGTTGTTCAATTTCTTCAACGATTCTTCTTGCTTCTTTTTCGTTGCCTGCTGTAATCTGCTTGTAAAACTCTAATTCTAATTCAGGGTAGAAATTTCCTATACCGCCTAAAAAGGCTTTTGCACCTAAAGGATAATCTCTTAAGTATCTACTCATTCCACCACCAGCTCCAACAATAACTGCTTTTTCTGAAATTGCTGCAACCAATTCATTACTATAATCAACATCTAAGGCTTCTTCTTTAACTCCAATGATGTTTTCAATAGCTAAGAGCTTATTTAAAAGTTCAATAGAGTACTGCACGCTACCTCCACCTAAACCATTTCTCATTGGCATTTCGTGAATTAATATTCCAATATTAACGGCATCTGATAATTGTTGAAAAAAGTCGATAATATATGCATCACCATAATGTCTTTCCGGATGATAAGCTAAAAATATAGTAGCTCCAATTTCCTCAGCATGTTTTGCAAAGTCTATGGCATCTGCTAATCTTCCAAAAGGAGGGTTGGCAACAATAGTGTTTGCTTTTCCGTTTGCGGCTTTAACAACGGTTTTATTTACTTCTTTGATTTCTTCAACTGAAAGAAGATTGTATCTGCTTGTTCCAACTGTTGTCATTACATTCTTAATTCCTTTATTCACAAGAAACTCTACATAAGAATGTAAAGAATTTAAATCCAAAGATTCATCCTCATTAAAAGGAGTCGGTAAGGGAATAACAGGTCCTGTTATTTGATTAATGTATTTGTTCATGAAAATTATTTTTGGCGATTACTTCAGCTATTTCAAATTGATATGGATAATCTATATCAAATGATCTTAGTGGTGGCATAATGTGGTGAAGCATTTCTTTATTAAAAAATGTTCCATTCTTTTTAAAACCAGCCATAGTTGCTAAATAAATCGCACCATTTGGATGATATTTAACTGTTTTATTTTGACTTCTGGTAACTAAGTACTCTTCTGGGTCTACCATGTTAACTAATTCTCCCTCTTTTTCTAAGGCTAGGCCTACAGGAAATTCATATTCGGTAACACCAATTAAAAAGTCACATTTATCTTGAGAAATAATTTTTTGAAAAGCTATTTGGATATCCTCAAAAGATCTGAAAGGACAGGTAGGTAGCAGAGCTGCTACGTAATCGTATTCATTCTCAATTTGTTTCCTTTCAATATATTCTTTTACAACTTGAACCTTAGTTACTGTGTCCCCGGCCATATGTTCTGGTCGGTCATCCACTTCAGCACCGCATTGGATTGCAATTTCTTTTATTTCAGCATCTTCTGTAGAAACTACAACCTTTTCAAATACTTTAGAGTTTATCGCTGCATCAATGGAGTAGGCCATAAGCGGTTTTCCATTCAATGGTAGAATATTTTTCCTAGGAATTCTTTTAGAACCTCCTCTTGCAGGGATAATACAGATTGCTTTTTTCGAATTCATTATTAAATTTTTGCTCCTGTAATTAAATCAGAAATTCCATAATAGTATTTAGCTGGATTTAATAAAGATTCATTAAACCACTGGGGGGAAAGAATATCAGGAGCATATTTTGGCATTGGATTTTTTCTGCAATGGCCTCTCATAATCATTCTGTGTTTCCCTTTTTCTACCCTACCTGCTCTATGATAAGTATCTGTAGTGAAAATGATTAACGAACCTGCTTTGGCTTCCATGGCAACTCCTTCACTTAATTCTTTTGGTAAGGATCTATTAGGGAGGTTCTTTATTCTCTTTCCTCTTTTTCTATAGAATTCCATTATTTCTTGAGAAATTTTATGGGAAGAAGGTACTGCTTCAAAAGCACCATTGCTTTTATCTATATCGTTCAAATAAAGGAAGAATTTTAAGGTAGAAAGCTTATCATAATGCATTTCATTCAATGCATTGTGTTCTTCATGTTCATCTTTGGCAACATAGATTTCATGATTGAAGTGGTTTTTACTTCCGAGGTAGCTATTAGATACCTTTCTCATGAAATCCTGATTAAAAGTTTTGCATGTATTAGGGAATTTATCTTTATTCAATTTAGAGAATTCAATTCTCTTAGCAATTCCCTGCGGATAGTTAATTGGAGAAATTGCTTCATCATCCATTTTTAAAATAGATTCGTATTCTTTGATTAATGGAGATAGTTCTTCTTGACTTAAGAAGTCTGTAAGAATTAAAACTCCGTATTGGTCCAAAAGAGATAAAATGTTTTGTTCTAAATCCTTTGATTTTACTGAGATTGTAAATTGACTTTTGATATCCATTATGCTATCCAAAATTAAGCTTATCTAAGGGAATTTTGAGTTTTGAGCAAGAAAGTTTAATGGGTATTTTTGATTAAAATATGTTAAAATGAAAAAGTGTATTGTATTTCTATTGTCCTTGATAAGTTTTAATTGCTTCTCCCAAAGTTGGACCCAAATAGGTTTCTTTTCCGGGGCAATTAGAAATAATGCAATGGCATTTAGTGTAAATGGAAAAGGGTATGTGGGATTTGGTCAAAATGGCAACAGTTATTTTAATGATTTATGGGAATATAATCCTTCTAATAATAATTGGGTATCTAAAGGTGTGACTCCCTTATCTTCAAGAAAACAAGGGGTGTCATTTTCTATTGATTCAATGGCTTTTGTGGGTTTAGGAAGAAATAGTAACAATGTAGGTCTAAGTGATTTTTTTAAATATAATTCCAATACTAATGTTTGGACAGCAGCGGCTCCATATCCAGGCAATGGAGAGGCATTGTGTTTTTTTGCCTCGGCAAATGGTTATGGATTTGTAGGAGGCGGAATAAGTACAGGATCTTCTACATCTTATCATAGAGATTTTTGGAGATACAATCCTGTTTTAGATTCTTGGACCTCTTTAGGTAATATTCCACTAGGAAATAGAGCGGTCGGGACTTCTTTTTCTATCGATAGCATTATTTACTTCGGAACAGGGCACGATGGGTCTACTGCATACAATGATTTTTGGGCTTATAATGTTAATTCAAATCTTTGGATCCAACTTCCAAATTTACCCGGTTTAGCAAGGATTGTTCCCATTTCATTTGTGAATCAAAGTAAAGCAGTTGTTGGTGCTGGGTCTCAACTATCTACTTCAAATGTTTTTTCTGATTATTATGAATATAATCCTAGTACAAATACTTGGACATCTATTCCTGGTTTTGCAAATGGGAAAAGGTCAAGAACACCAACTTTTACTATTGATTCGGTATCTTATATAGCAACGGGCTCGGATTCCTTAAATAATTCATTGAATGATTTTTGGAAATTTGAATATCCTATGACGACTCAATTAGTAGAAGGTTTATTAGATAATAAACGAACAGAGTTTTATCCAAATCCAGTAGAAAATAAAATCTTTTTTAGATTCAATTTATTAGAATCTAATAGGGTTCAAATATTTGACTTAAATGGAAAGCTTTTAATTGATGATGTTTTAATTGGAAAATCTAAATTAAACCTAAATTTCAAATCCGGAATTTATCTATTGAAAATAAATAATGAATCTGTTCAGAAACTGGTAAAATTATGAGACTACTTTATGTTTTTTTAATATTTATAAATATATCCATATTACATGCTCAAACTTGGACTCAACTTTCAAACATTGGTTTACCTGGAGGTTTAGCAAATGCTGCTACTTTTAGCAATTCATCTTATGGATTCTTATGTACAGGAAATAATGACGTAACCGAATTTGATAGTTTATGGAGGTTTGATCCTTTATTAAACAGTTGGAGTAGGATGGCAAATTTCCCAGGTGCATCTAGAAAAAATACTGCCTACTTTCAAATTGATTCTATTGCCTATGTTGGCATTGGGTCACAAGGAGCAACTAATTATTACAATGATTTTTATGCATACAATATGAATCAGAATACATGGTCGGCTATAGCTAATTACCCTGGTTTAGGTAGGCGAATAACATTTAGTGGAAGTGTTAATGGTAAGGGTTATGTTGCCGGAGGTATTTATGGATCAAACCCATTAAGATTCGCTTCTGATTTCTGGGAATATGATCCTTCAGCTAACACTTGGACTCAAATAACTACTTTTCCTCTGGGTGGAAGAGCTAGTGGTATATCTTTTGCTTACGGAAATGAGATTTATTTTGGTTTAGGGCATAATGGAACCATAGATTTTAACGACCTCTGGGCCTTCAATACGGTCACAAGGCTATGGTCACAAAAGACGTCTTTTCCTGGAGTGGCAAGAATATTATCATCTTGTTCAGTTTCAAATGGTTTTGCACTTGTTGGTGGGGGAATTGAGTTAGGCATAGTTCTTCACCTAAATGATTATTATTTATATGATGCTGTGAATAACACTTGGAGCTCCACATTATCATTTTTAAATGGTGGAAAGTCAGGAGCAAATGCTTTTGCAATTGGTAATAATTATTACCTAGGTGGTGGTAGAGATCGATCCACATCAATAAGTGATGATTTATGGGAGTATTCAAATTCAACAAGTTTTATAGAGAATATAGTAAACGCTAGAAAGGTTAGCTACATATTTCCAAATCCTAATCATGGGAGTTTTAGATTAAAAAGTAACTTAAATCAAGTTACTTCTGTAAGAATTTATTCTACAGAGGGTAGGTTGATTCTCCAAGAGCAAATCTCAATGGAAGATTTAAACCTAGATTTTGATTTAAATCCTGGTTTATATTTCATTAAAATTCAAGATGATTTTGGAAATAGTTATTCAGATAAACTAATAATAAACTGAAAAAAATAATAAAATATCTCAAACGGAAATTAGATGGTCTTAGGGAGTCTAACTCAATTGATTTTAATTCATTTGAGACAATTCCGGTTATTGGGGATAGTCATTGCAGAGCCTTTTCTTTCAATGATAATTTCTTTCCTGTTTTTTTAGGACAAGGGAAGAAGGTAAACTTTGTAAATGAATTAAATTTTGAATATACATTTGATAAAATTAAACTAGCCATAAATCGGTTAAAATCCAGGTACTTGATATTATATCTTTGTGAGCCTGACACAAGATACTACTTAGGAAGAGGATGGTATCCTTGGGATGAAGAAAATACAATTCATCCAGTTGAACTCGATGAGTCAATTGCTTTTTCTATTTCTCGTTATTCAAGAATAATAGACTTTTTGAAAAAGAAATATGAATTAATTGTAATTAACGTAACACCTTCTATCAGAATAGATCAAAATCAAATTGTAGATAAGTTTAATGATAGATTAAAAGTATTATGCGAAAAACATAACATTCGTTTTCTTGATTTAAATAATAAGATTTACTCACCAGATGGAAAAATAAAGGAAGAATACTATGCTGATCATGTGCATTTATCTACTTCATTACAAATTTTAGTTGAAAACAGATTAATAGAAGAAGATATCTTATCAAAACCCCTTTATAATTCTGATAATAGTCTTTCAAATAAAGATATTCAATCCAAATTCAAATACGACAAGAGGTTTGGATGTTACGTCCTAAAGTAGTGTCTACTTTTTAATAAATTTTCTAGTCTCCTTTATTTCACCCTTTTCGGTAAAGATTGAAATAAAATAAACCCCTGCAGATAGAGATTCTATATTTAATTCTTTTATCGACTCAGAATTAGAGTTTACTATATTCTCAATTTGACCCATAGTATTTCTTATTTCAAAAGAAATGGGGGAGTTTGTATTTGCTCTAATATAAATAATCGAAGAAGCGGGGTTAGGGAATACCTCGATACTATAATTAAGATTTTCTATTGTGGCATCAGTGGTAGTTAAATTATTTATACTCCTAATTCTTTCGTTTGAAGCATCTGTAAAATAAATGGTATTCCTATTCACAATTTCTAAATCAAACACTTCTCCAATTCTAGAATTAGTGCCAATCCCATTAGCAAAACCCATTATACCATCGCCAGCAATAGTTGTAACTGTGCCTGAAGCATTAATTTTTCTAATTCTATAATTGCTAAAATCAGTTACATAGATATTTCCTAATGAATCAATAGATGCATTTACTGGTTGATTGAATTGAGAAAGACCTGTTAATCCATTTACATAGCCCGCTAAACCATTTCCTGCAATGGTAGATACAATGCCATTAGAGTCTATTCTTCTTATCGCATGATTATCCTTATCTGCAATAATAAAATTTCCATTTATATCAATATCAATACTTGATGGGAAATCAAATCTTGCAATCCTCGAACTCCCATTTATAAAGCCTGGTATACCAGATCCTGCAAATGTTGAAACTCTATCTGTTCTTGGATCATATTCTCTAACTACATTATTTCGATCTGGGAAATAAAGTTTTCCATTGAATCGACTGTAACAAATATCCCTTGGGATATTTAAACTTGACTGCAAGCCAGTTGAATCTACATAACCCTGACGACCATTACCAGCTACTGTTGTAACATTATTATTAATGTCAATTTTTCTAATTCGATGATTGAAATTGTCTGTAACATAGATATTGCCTAGGTTATCCACACAAATACCTCCTGGCTGATTAAATCTTGCATTGGAACCATTTCCATCTGCAAATCCGCTGTTCCCCGGGCTACCTGCTATAGTAGATACAATTCCATTTGGAGTTATTTTTCTGATACAATGATTTCTAAAATCAGCAATAAATACATTGCCTAATACATCACTTGTAATTCCAACAGGTCTATTAAATTGTGCATTAATTACATTACCGTCATTATGTCCCGCAACTCCTGTACCTGCGGCAGTTTGAATATTGTATTGGCTAAATAATGCGCTACATGCTATTATAATAAAGAAGTTAAAAAGTATTACTTTTTTCATGCTAATAATTTTTCGATAATTCGATTAGTTACTTCACCGTCAATTTTATATACTCGCTTTGTAATAAAAGTATTGATTCTTTCTTGGTTTTCAAAATCTTCTTCTTGAGTTAGCTTTTCTATAATACTCTTAAGTTCTTCTCTATTTCTAGCATTCTTGCTAACCTCTTCTTTTAAATACCCTTGATAGTCTAATTCCAAATAATCATTTGTAATTAATGGCTTAGCAAAATAAAGGGCCTCAATACCTACGGTGCTATAGTAGGTTATTACTGCATCTGATTTTGCTATGAGAGGATATAGTTGGTCTGTAATAATTTCAAGATTGATTAAGCTTTCTTTCTTTTTTAAAGTATAATATTCCTCTGTATTCTCATTGGGATGTGGCTTGATGATAAAATCCACTTCAGGAAAAGACTTACAGAGAAAAACAAAATCATACAGCTGCCTCTCTTGTAACGCTTTGTCATTAAAAGGTAAAGGCTGAGTGGCATAAACAATAGTCTTTTTAGCATTCGTCCTATTATATAAATCTTTAATACGAGCTATTGCATCCGTTCGCATGTGACCTACAATGCATAATGACGATTCTGGGAAGTTTGAATTTATTAGCATATCATGGGTGTATTTCCCCCTAATAAAACTAAAGTCAACATAAGGTCTATAGTAAGCATCTTCTTGACAAAATCTATACGCTATATTGGAATTACTTATAGCGCCATGCTGAATGGCATAAGTGGCTATTTTGTTTTGCCTAGCTGATGCATTTATACTTCGATTTTGAAGCGAATACTCATCGATACAAATAGTTTTTTGAAAGGAATAATTCTTAAAAAGCATTGAAGCTGCTTTTTCTCTCCAAATGGCAAGAAAAAGTATTTTATTAAGTTGTTTTACTTTATCTAGCAGTGTATTAGTATTAATACTATTATCGGCAGGATATTCTTTGATTCTTCTCCTAATCCGCTTGTAATTGCTGTAAACCTTTCTAGAAAATAGTGCTAAGAAAAGATAAAATTCGAAACTAATAGATTTGTTTGAGTAGGATCTCTTTCTAAGATAATCTTTAGCAGATAAGTAATGATTTTGTTCTAAACTTGGAGGTCTTAGTTGAGTTAAATACATAAAGTCCTCCTTCTCTAGACTTTTTTCAATAAGAGGCTCAAGGTGAGGGTCTCCATTGATAAAGCTTTTCTTTTTTAAACTAAATACAGATTGATTGATATATAAATTAGCAAAGAGTAAGATATTAGCATTACTACCTCTAAAATGCTTTGTTATTGTCTTTATAGATAGAGCCCTATATAAAAATAAAAGAAAGTAGGTTGTAAAGTATCTTAAATAAGAGTTCTTCTGTTTTGATTGATTTTTAGATAAATAAATACATGTAGGACAATTGAAATTTTTAGAATCAACTTTTGTTTTTGTGAATATTCTCGCCTTACTTACATTTCCAATAGAATTTATCCAAGCATTAATAGAATCATATAGTATAAATTCATCTTTGCTTCTATGAAATAAGCTAAACCTTAAATAATACCAATAGGAATCATCTTGATTTTTGAGAATACTTGCTATCGAATTCCCTTCTGTATTTTTTTTATGACCGAATTGGATAACTCTTTCAATATGAATTTCTTCTAGTTCTTTTCTGCTTTTCTTTTGAAATAATAGCTCGCGACTAGACCCTAAGTTAGGGTATAGGTCTTTTAGTTCTTCGTTGAGGTAAATGAAGCTGTAGTTTACCTTCTTAAGAGAGTTGTATTCATTTAAACTTAGCGTTCTTAAAATAAAAACAACTTCCTTATTCATTATCAATTTTATCTTCTAAAGCTTTTATTGATCCTGCGTGTTGAATGCTAGCATTCAGTTCAAAGCCAATGAGTAAAACAAATGAATTAAAGTAAATCCAAAGCATGACAACAATTATAGTTCCAATTGATCCGTAGATTTTATTGTAATTTGCAAAATTGTCAACATAGTATCCAAACCCAAATGATACAAGTAATACCATCAATGTTGCTAAAGTTGAACCAGCAGAAAAAAAACGCCATTTCTGTCTTCTGTCACCACCTAAAAAATAGATAAATGAGATGGCAAAGAAACATAGTAAAGCCATGATAATCCATTTTCCTGAAAGCAGTAGAATAGAAGCTAAACTTCCCTTCTCTAAAATATAGCCAACTAAGAATTCAGATATGATTATTGAGGAAATCGCTAAAACTAAGAGAAAAGTAAGAATGAAAAGCAGTGAAATAGATAGAGCTTTTTGTTGAAAGAAGTTTCTTTTCATTTGGATATTATAGGAGTCTTTAAAAGCTTCTAACATCCCATCAATTCCATTGGTAGCCAAAAAGATTGCGAATAAAAATCCAAATGATAATAAGCCATCATCTGCTTTAGTTACCAAACTAATTATTGAGTCTTCTGCAAATTCATATCCTGAGGCAGGCAGCAAATCTTCTAAAATTAAAAGAAGCTCTGTTTGAAAATTCTCTATTGGAATGTGAGGTATTAAAGTTAGAAGAAAAATTATTGTAGGAAATAAAGCTAAAAAGAACTTATAAGCCATGGATGAGGCTTTGGTTGATAAAAGTCCTTCTTGAATACCCTTTATAAAGAACTTAGCAACAAAATAAATTGGCAATTTATCAAAACCTGGTAAAATTATTTTTTTAGAAAGTTGGAGGAGTTTTTTAACCGGACCACTTCTAAGAATTTTATCTAAGACAACATTAGCCATTGAAAGAAGCTTTTAGGCTCATGTCGAGGCTGCTTATTTGATGGGTAAGAGCTCCAACACTAATAAAATTTACACCACAAAGTGCATACTCTCTAATTGTTTCCTTGGTTATTCCACCAGAAGCTTCAGTTTCTGCAAAATCTCCAATTTGTTTAACAGCAGTTTTTAAATCGGAATAGCTAAAGTTATCTAGCATAATTCTATCTACTTTTTTACAAGCTAATATTTGATCTACTTCAGATAAGTTTCTTGCTTCAATTTCAACTTTTAAATCATATTTATTCTCCAAAAGATATTGATGCGTTTTTTCAATTGCAGCTTGAATACCACCTGCGTAATCAATATGATTATCCTTTATCATAATCATGTCATAAAGTCCAAAACGGTGATTAAATCCACCGCCCATTTTAACTGCCAACTTCTCAAATATTCTAAAATTGGGGGTTGTCTTTCTTGTATCTAAAATTTTGCATGGTAAATCTGCAATTAAGTTACCTAATTCTTTCGTATGAGTTGCGATACCACTCATTCTTTGCATGAAATTCAGAGCAAGTCTCTCCGCCTTTAAAATACTTCTTGAATTCCCTTTTACTTCAAAGGCAATATCACCAACTTTAATGGCATCCCCATCTTTCATTTTAGGAAGGAACTCTATAGAATCGTCTACTTGGTGGAAAACTTCTTTAGCTACTTCAATACCTGCTAAAACTCCATTTTCTTTGATTAGTAAAATTGCTTCGCCCTCAGCATTGGGAGGGATACAAGAATTTCCTGAATGGTCTCCATCCTTAATGTCTTCTTCAATTGCTTGTGCAATTAAATCGTTTATTTTCATTTTTATTTTTCTTCTTCGATGCGAAGTTCGATAATTTGATTTTGTCCATCTACATTTTTGAATAAAACATAGGTTCGAAAAGTGTCATTTTTAGTTTTTAGAAGTCCTATTTCAAAAGAATTACCTTTAGCTGAGCTACCTGAATGTTTTTTTTGGTATTCCAAGAATTCATATTCATCATAAAATTCTTGTAGTAGCAATTCAGCCTTAATTCTTTCAAAATTACCTTCATCACTAGGTAAAGTTAAATCAACAGTAGCGCTAAGTTTATCTTGAACAGTATTAAAAGATACTAATTCAAGCTTCTCAATAGAGCCTTGACTTTTAGCTGTAATGTGAATTAAAAAAATGGATATGAAAAATAATAGACGCATATGCTAATTTAAACAATTATAATCTTTGCTTATTCTTGAAATTTAATTAGAACTTTAAGAAATGAAAATTAGACTTATTTGTATTCAAAAAAATGCCGATAAAAGAATAGAAAGTTTAATTGAAGACTATCAAAAACGCTTAAAGCATTATATCAATTTTCAAATCGAATATTTGGAATTACCCAAAAAGTTGAAAAAATTAAATAAGCAAGAGCTTTTAAAAGCAGAAGCTGAGCTTATTTTATCAAATACCGCTAATACAGCAACTTTAGTTTTATTAGATGATAAAGGCAAGTCTTATGATTCCGTAGCATTTTCAAAACATTTGCAGTCAAAATTAAATGCTTCTACACAAGAGTTGATTTTCTGTATTGGAGGAGCTTTTGGTTTTTCAGAAGAAGTTTACAGTAGGTCAAATGAAAAGCTTAGTTTGTCAAAAATGACCTTAACCCATCAAATGGTTCGGCTGTTTTTTGTAGAACAACTTTATCGAGGCTTTACGATTTTAAAAGGGGAAAAATACCATCACTGATCCGCATTCTTTTGCCATTTCCAGGCAGAACTAACAATATCTTCTAATTGGTATTTTGGCGTCCAATGAAGAAGATTTTTGGCTTTATCGTTATTTGCAAAAATGGCTTCGACGTCTCCATTTCTTCTACCACTAAGGGAATAGTTTAGTTTAACTTTATTTTCTTTCTCAAAAGCTTTTACTACTTCTAATGTAGTATTTCCTTTACCACTGCCTAAGTTAAATACATCATAATTCGATTTCATGGTGCTTAGGTGCTCAAAAGCAATTACATGGGCTTCTGCTATATCAGAAACGTGTATGTAATCTCTAATACAACTACCATCTATTGTATTATAGTCTGTGCCAAATACTTCAAATGAATTTCTAATTCCTATTGCTTGCTGAGCTAGAATAGGCACAAGACTGTTAGGACTTTCTGTTCTTATTTCACCCATTAATCCACTTTCATCAGCGCCAGCTGGGTTGAAATATCTTAATGAAAGAGCTTTAAAGTTAATATGTGCTTTGCAAAAATCTTTTAAAATATTCTCCCCTATTTGTTTTGTATAGGCATAAGGAGATTCCGCTTTCCCAAAAGGAGTTTCTTCTGTAACGGGTAACTCATTTGGATTCCCATAAACGGAACAGGAACTAGAAAAAATAAACTTATTTACTTCAAACTCTTTGCAGCAATCTAGTAGATTAATCAATGAGTTTATGTTATTTGCATAGTATTCAAGAGGTTTCTCTACAGATTCAGGAACTGATTTTAGAGCGGCAAAATGGATAACTCCTTCAATTGCATATTTTTTAAATAACTCTCTCACCATTTGATTGTCAGCAAGATCAATATTTAGTTGATTAATATCTTCACCAACAACTTTTTTAATTCTATTATAACTCTGTGGAGTGGAATTACTGAAATTATCTACCGAAAGAAGATTGTCATACTTTCTTTTTTTTAATTCTACAATTGTATGAGAACCAATATATCCTGCTCCACCTGTTATTAAAATTGCCATAATTATCTAGAAAAATCAAAAGTACTTTTCTTTTATTTATGTTATTTTGCTGCTTACTAAATATTAAACAATGAAAATAAAGTTTGCTGTTGTAGGTTCTGGAAGAATTGGATTAAGACATGCTAGAATGGTAGAAATAAATCCTGATGCGGAGCTAGTAGCTTTAATTGATAATGATGAATCTATTCACGCGGAGATAAAGAAGGAGCACAATGTACCTGTTTTTACCGATTTGTCAACTTTCTTTTCATCCGGTATAGAAGTAGATGTAGTTAACGTCTGCACTCCAAATTACCTTCATGCAGCACAATCTATAGAGGTAATCAATAACGATTGTCATGTTGTTGTTGAAAAACCAATGGCTTTAAGCAAATCGGATGCTGAAAAGGTTCTTCATCATTCACTTCAAATGAACAAAAGAGTTTTTTGTGTGATGCAAAATAGGTATAGTCCGCCGGCTAAGTGGTTGAAAAGCGTTATTGATGGAGGTTTCCTAGGTAAGATTTATATTGCCAACATTAATTGTTATTGGAATAGAGATTCTGATTATTATAAAGGTGGTGACCCAAATTATTGGAAGGGTAAATTAGATAAAGACGGTGGTACCTTATTTACACAGTTTAGTCACTTTATTGATACGATGTATTGGTTGTTAGGGGATATTACAAATATTAGCGCAAGGTTCTTTGATTTTAATCATCAAGATACTACAGAATTTGAGGATTCTGGAATAGTTCAATTTGATTTTGTAGAAGGTGGGAGTGGTAGTTTAAATTATTCTACTTCTGTATTTGGCCAGAATATGGAAAGTAGCATTTCTATAATTGGAGAAAAGGGAAGCATCAAAGTTGGTGGGCAGTATATGAATGAGATTGATTATTGCTTTATAGATAATTATGAGATGCCTGAGTTAGAAGAAACTCTTCCTCCTAATGATTATGGTAAATACAAGGGTAGTGCTGCAAACCATCAATTTGTTATCCAAAATGTAGTTAATACTTTGAAGAATAAAGAAATCGTTACTACAAATAGTTTAGAAGGCTTGAAGATTGTTGAAATAATCGAGAATATTTACAAACTAAAAAAATAGGTTTATTAAAATATTTGTAATATTGCCAAAGGACGTCTTTTAGGGCGCTAATCTTTCCACACTTATATTTATTGATTTTATCATTTCTCTCAATCATATATTATCCAAAACATTTTCATGTACGACATATTACAATTGAACCAGAAAACGGTTACAGAGCTCAAAGAAATTGCAAAAGAGCTTGACATTAAGAAATACCAAAAACTAAAAAAAGAAGATTTAGTCTATACCATTCTCGACCAACAAGCTATTAAACCGGGGTCAAAAGTTGCAGAAAAGAAAGTAACTGCTCCCAAGCCTAAGGCGGAAAACAAAGATTTGGAATTAAATTTTGATAAAAAAGAAGTATCAAAAAAAGTGGATTCTAAGAATGTTGAGGCAAAAAAAGATGATTCAATTAAAGAAGAGGAAAAGAAGGTTGCTTATCCAAAAAAGCCTGCATCAGAAAGGGTTATAAGGCCACAAATTGAAAATAAAACTCCTCAGAAAGAATCTAACTCTAATGAAAAGAACACTACTGATTCTAAACCAAAAGAAACAGAAAAAGCAGAACAGGCGAAACCACAGCAGAAAGTTGACTCTCATAACAAGAATGAAAATAGAAGGCCAAACACCAATAAACCACCCAAGCCTTCTTACGATTTTGACGGTATTATTAGTAGTGAAGGTGTTCTTGAAATGATGCCTGATGGCTATGGGTTTTTAAGGTCTTCAGATTACAATTATTTGAATTCTCCTGATGATGTATACGTATCTCAGTCTCAAGTAAAGCTTTTTGGTTTAAAAACGGGAGATACTGTAAGAGGAACCGTTAGGCCACCTAAAGAAGGCGAGAAGTATTTTCCACTGATTAAGCTAGAAGAAATTAATGGTAGAGAACCAAGTTTTGTGAGAGATAGGGTTCCATTTGAATACCTTACACCACTTTTCCCATCAGAAAAATTTAAACTTTCAGGTCATAAAGAAGAATCTCTTTCAACAAGAGTAATTGATTTATTTACTCCAATAGGTAAGGGGCAAAGAGGTTTGATTGTAGCACAACCTAAAACTGGTAAAACAACTTTATTAAAAGAGGTTGCAAATGCTATTGCTGCAAACCATCCTGAGGTATATTTAATTATACTTCTAATAGATGAAAGGCCTGAAGAGGTTACGGATATGGCAAGAAGTGTTAACGCGGAAGTGATTGCATCTACATTTGATGAGCCTGCAGATAGACATGTAAAAGTTGCCAATATTGTACTTGAAAAAGCAAAGAGAATGACTGAATGTGGTCATGATGTGGTTATTTTACTAGACTCAATCACTAGGTTAGCTAGAGCTTACAATACGGTTTCTCCTGCTTCAGGAAAAGTCCTTTCAGGTGGTGTAGATGCTAACGCTCTTCATAAACCAAAAAGATTTTTTGGTGCAGCCAGAAAAATTGAAAATGGAGGTTCTTTAACTATTCTTGCAACTGCGCTTACAGAAACCGGGTCTAAAATGGATGAGGTTATTTTTGAAGAATTTAAAGGAACAGGTAATATGGAGCTTCAATTAGATAGAAAAATATCTAATAGAAGAATTTATCCCGCTATTGATATCGTTTCTTCTTCAACGCGTAAAGAGGACTTGTTGTTAGGTAAAGATATTACTCAAAGAATGTGGGTGCTAAGAAATCATATTGCAGATATGAACCCAGTAGAAGCAATGGATTTCTTGAAAGATAGAATGGGTAAAACGAAGAATAATGAAGAGTTTCTGATTTCAATGAATGGCTAATACAAGAAAAAAACTAAGACCATTTGATATAGCTGTTCGAATGCTATTGATTTCGATTGTCTTTAAAATGATTGTGTTTTTTGCTTCACAACAGTTTACTGTTTATGAATCAATTGCAATATTTCTTAATATCTTCGTATTAATGACTGGTGTTTTCCTTGGTATCTGGAATTTTAGGAAATCTTTAAGTAAACCTCAAGCTTTTACTGACTATTTAAAGGAAGGCATGAAAGTAGCTGCCTTGTACGCTATTTTAATGACTGCATTTGTTTATGTGTATTATACATTTATAGACTCTACTTACTTTTATTTGAAGTTAGCGAAGCAATCGGCCTTATTAGAAGAGAGTGGAAGAGCAGCTCAAGAAATAAAGCAAGCTACGGATACTATGAAAGTAGTTTTAACTCCTTTCTTTCAAAGCACTATTACATTAATTGGGTTCCTTCTACTTGGAAGTTTTTACGCTTCCATAATTACTTTTTTACTTCGAAAATTTAAGCCAGGATTTTAGCTTAATAGTTGCTTAGCATAAGCATCAAGCGGAATCCCATCAAAGTTCCCAGATGTCATTAAAAGTAAGATATGATTCTTGTATTCTATAGATTCAAGATAGCTTTGTAATTCGACAGAACTATTATATACTTTTACTTTAGAGGGTAAGAAAGCTTCTACTACTTCTTCCTTAGATATACTTGCTAGACCTTTATGTTCAAGAGTATGAGGATTGAAATAAACTATAGCTTCATCCGCTTGATCCATAGTTCCGGAGTATTGCTCTAAAAACTCTTTATTTAAGCTGCTGAAAGTATGTAATTCCATGCAAGCTATAAGCTTTTTACCTTCATACTGGGTCTTAACAGCTTTGGTAGTAGCCTTTAGCTTAGAAGGTGAATGCGCAAAGTCTTTATATACTTTGCAATTTTCAGATTCTGCAATTAATTCTAATCGCTTATTTGCTCCATCAAATGAACTGATTTGTTGGTAAAAATCATCATTAGAAATTCCTAATTCTTCGCAAATTAGCATAGCAGCCATAAGATTCTGTAGATTGTGCTCTCCGAAGATTTCTAAAGGGATCTCTTTAGTTTTGCCTATTAAAATAGTTTTGCCATTTTCAATTCTATTTGCATGGGCTGTATATTCTTCCGTATGAATGTTAGACGTTTTATTTTGAACGATATGTTCTAATTCTTTATCGCCTTCATAATAAAAAAGGCTTCCATTCTTTTCGATAGAGTTTACAAATAATCGAAATTGCTCTACATAATTTTCAAAGGTTGGAAATACATTGATATGATCCCACGCTATTCCGCTGATTACTGCTATATGTGGTTTATACCATAGAAATTTTGGTCTTCTATCAATAGGTGAAGAAAGGTATTCGTCTCCTTCAATGATCATGATGGGAGCATCACTAAGTTTTACCATAGTGTCAAATCCTTTTATTTGTGCACCTACTAAATAATCAAAATTTAGATCTAAGTTTTTAAGCACATGCAATACCATGGAAGTAATAGAAGTTTTCCCATGACTTCCGGCTATAACAACTCTCTTTTTATCTTTAGATTGATTGTAAATATATTCTGGGTAAGAATATACTTTTAGTCCTAACTTTTGAGCTTTAATCAACTCTGGGTTGTCAGGTTTTGCATGCATACCTAATATTACAGCATCAATATCTTTTGTAATTCTATTTTCATCCCAACCAATTTTACTTGGCAAAAGGTGGTTGTCGTCTAACCTGCTTTTTGAGGGTTCAAATATTTCATCGTCGGAACCACTAATATCATAACCCTTCTTTTTTAAGGCTATAGCCATATTATGCATAGCACTTCCTCCAATGGCTATTAAGTGGATTCTCATGCTTATTTATTAGAAGTTGTTGTGCTATTAGATTTCTTTTTTATTCTCTGGTTTTCAAATTGCCAGCTTAGAGAGAAATACATTAATTGAGAAGTCTCATATCTTGTCAAATCTCTTAAAGCATTGTTTGGGTTTTTGTAGTCGTGATTCAAGAAATCATCCAAGTAATATTTAAACTTAATATTTACTCCATAAGGAAACTGAAATCCTACAAATCCTGAAGTAACAATCGTATTTGTTTGATCTCCAAACCATTCGCTGTGTTTAGATTTAGTGCCGGAACGATTATGAGAATTCCAATATTTCTCTTTATAAGCAAATTGTAATTCAACCTCGCCACCTACAAAGAAATAAGTGTTGTTTTCGAAGGACCCTAGCTTTAAAGCAAATGGAATACCTAGGTTATAGGATCTTCTTACAAACTTATAGTCTTGAATAATATCGTCTGCATCTTTAATTCTCTCATTGCTTATCAATCCAACATTTCTCAAGCCGAAACCACTATATATTCCGAATTTATCTGAAAAGTCTACATGGAGATTATAACCTAGATGAAAAAACATGGTAAATCTCATGGGGCTAACGAGTAGTTCATTGTCAGGATTTGCCTCTTTATAAGCATCTGTGAACTCCATATCGCCCCATTGGAATAAAAGCTCTCCAGAAGAGATAGAATATACATCTGTTTGAGCCTTAGCATTGCTTAGAAAAATAGCAAACAAAGAAAAAAGTATAATAATTTTATTCATCGTTTTGTTGTTTATTGTTTGACAGTCCAAATATGCTAATATTATCTATTCCAAGCTCATTCAAAATAATATTATTCCAGAAAAGCATCTGATTTAAGTTTTCTCCTCTTTGAACTTCTTTGTTAAACTTCTCTATAAGCTGTTCCATTTCTTTTAATCTTCTTGAAAAAAGAAGATTTATGGATTTGCTAGAATTTAACTCCAACTCTAATTGTCTTCTATATGTTTCATAAAGATCAAAATACATATTGATATAAGCTAGCGTTGTATTATCTATATCTAATTTATAAAAGCTCTGAAAAGGATCAAAAATGGAATATAGCTGAATGTATAGACTATCATTCATGTAATTATAGTCGAAGTACCATTGTACTTTTAAGTTATATAAATCCGTTTTGATTGCTGCATTCTTAGGATACCCTAAATTGTTTTCTACGATTGGGTCTAGATTTCTTAATAAAATTCTATTTTTTTCGCCTTTCCATGGCTGGTATTTGCTTTCTTCTAACCTATTCTTAAAATATTTTGGAGTTTCTATCATCCAGTTTGCAGGGTTTTCTTCTTGCTCTGCATTTAGTTTAAACTCTTCATTAAACTGCCAAAAATTCGTATCGTAGGGTAATCCAAAAACTTTTGAATAATCAGATGGTATATTTTTGAAGTCGAAGTGTGGTAAATTAAACGAAGTATCATAATCATAAGGATAAAGAACTGCTTCAGTGTGAATACGGTAAGATTTCTTCAGACTATTGATGTAAGTTAAGTCATAGAAAAAATGAATAGATTTTGGAAAAACAATTCCATTCTTTTGAAAAAAAGTTTTTTCAATTTCAAAGTCAATTTTTTCCAATTCATCAGACTCCCAGATTGGTTTAAAAGGACTATTTCCTGCATTATTATAAATTAGTTTGACTTTCTCAAAAAACTTTCTATCCATGTTGATAAGAATTCTTGTATAGAATCCCTCCTTCTTAGGTTTAGCTTCAATTTCGTAGATTAAATGACCTTTTTCATTTCTAAAACTGCTTAAATAATCTAATTGGTATCTCTTTTTAAGTTCCTTTTTATTCAATTCTAAAGCTTGCACTGGAAAGTAAGGGCTATTTTCAAAAGTTTTAATTAGTCCTATAACTTTAGAGGTTTCTTGACTTACAAAAAATCTATTTTCACTAATAGTATCTAGAGCTACTCTTGCTTTTTTAAGTTGGAGTTCTAAGAGGTCGTAACTTTGATAAATTCCATTGTAATAGGCTTCCATATGCTCAACTTCCTTATTTTCATGTTTTGTTTTTAACAAGAAATAAGTTTTAGCAGTATCTAGGTGAGATGTTTTGGTTTTTTTGCAAGATTGAATTAATTCATAAAGAAAATCGCTTTCTTCACTAACTTCAACCATGGGAATAGCTTCTATCTTAGAAACTAGTATTATGTTTGGATTCTTTATTAGTTCGGCAATTGAGTTTTTATAAACATTAAAGCCTATGTAGCTTATTTGTATACTATCACTTATATTTTCGTAAGAAATTAATGTAAAGCCATCAAAATTGCTAGTATTCCCTTTTTTCGTGTTTAAATTAAATACGTTTGCAAAAGCTAAAACATTTTGTGATTCATCAAGGATTTTTATCCTTAGTTTGTTTTCTTGTGCATTTGAATAATAAGAAACAATCAAGAAAAGAATGGAAAACGAAATGATTCGCTTAAATAAATGCATAATTAAAAATATTTATTTTTTAGCCAATAGCTTATTTATATTTTGTCAACTAAAATAGTCTATAGAATGAAAATTGGAATTATTAGAGAAGGAAAGAACCCACCAGATAAGAGAGTTCCATTTACTCCAAAACAGCTTAGAAATATTGTGGATGAATACGATGCTATTGAAGTTGTTGTTCAAAAGAGTGAAGTTAGAGGTATAAGTGATGGTGAATACGAAAATGAAGGGATTTCTGTAGTAGATAATATCGATGAAGTAGATGTAGTGTTTGGCGTAAAGGAGATCAACATAGTAGACTTGATTCCAAACAAAACCCACTTTTTTTTCTCACATACAATTAAAGAACAACCTTACAATAGAGATTTACTGAAGAGTATTTTAAAAAAAAATATTACCCTTATTGATTATGAGTGCTTGGTTAATCCGAATGGTATTAGAATTTTGGGATTTGGTAGGTATGCAGGTATAGTTGGAACTTACAATACGCTTTTAGCATATGGCAAAAGAATGAATCAATTTGATTTAAAATCTGCTCACAACTGCCACGATAAGAAGGAGTTATACAAAGAATTAGAAAAGGTCAAGCTTCCTAACTCGTTTAAAATTGTTATAACAGGTTTAGGTAGAGTAGCGGGAGGGACGATGGAAATTCTAGATTATTTAAAAATAAAGCAAGTATCCCCTGAAGACTTTATTAGTCAAAAGTTTAATGAGCCTGTTTACACACAATTATCTGTAAATGAATATTTTAAAAAACCGGATAATTTTAATTTTGAAAGGGAAGAGGCTTACTCTAATCCAGAGAGATTTGAATCCAATTTTATGACTTATGCAAAGCATGCAGATATGTACATTTCTTGTCACTATTGGGATTCAAAAGGGCCATTAATTTTTAATAAAACGGAATTAGCTTCTTCAGATTTTAAAATACGAACTATTGGAGATATAAGCTGTGATATTGCAGGTCCTATTCCTTCAACTGTAAGACCATCTACAATAGACGATCCGATATATTATGTCAATAGATTTGATTGCGTCGAAATTAATAATATCGACGACAATAGCATAACGGTTATGGCAGTGGATAATTTGCCTTGTGAACTTCCTAGAGATGCTTCAGAAGATTTTGGAAAAGAGTTGTTTGAAAAAGTTATTCCTGCTCTGGCAAATAAGGATAAAGATGGTTTATTAGAAAGAGCTACAATAGCAAAAGGAGGAGAGCTAACACCTAAATTTTCTTATTTAGAAGCATATGTTAATGGGAAATAGAAGCAAGTCTATTGATTGTTTCTACGGGGTTTTCTGACTTAAACACAAAACTACCTGCCACAAGAACATCAGCGCCTTTTTCTATTAATTTTTCTGCATTTGAACTACTTACTCCACCGTCTATTTCAATCAAAGTATTGGTGTTTGTCTTAAGAATTAATTCTTTTAACTCTTCTACTTTACCGTATGTTTTTTCTATGAATGATTGACCTCCAAATCCTGGATTTACAGACATCATGCATACTAAATCAATGTCTTGAATTACATCTTTAAGAAAGTTAATAGGAGTGTGAGGATTTAAAGCAACTCCTGCCTGCATTCCTTCTTCCTTTATTGCATGTATAGTTCTGTGAAGGTGATTACATGCTTCATAGTGGACAGTTAAAACATCAGCTCCAACAGATTTAAAGTCTTTGATATATCTATCTGGTTCTACAATCATTAAATGCACATCAAAAGGCTTATTTGCATGCGGTTTAATTGCTTTTATAACGGGAAGACCAAAAGAAATATTTGGCACAAAAACACCATCCATAACATCGATATGATACCAATCTGCCTTACTATGGTTAATGATATTGCAAGCAGATTGTAAGTTACTGAAATCTGCTGCCAAAATTGAAGGAGCTACTTTGTGTGCCATAGACAGCAAAAGTAAGAGAAATTATGTCTTAGCCTAAATATGATTTTAAAATCTTACATCTTCTATTGATCTTAAGTCTTCTTACGGCTTTTTCCTTTATTTGTCTTACTCGTTCTCTTGTTAGTTCAAATGAATCTCCTATTTCCTCTAAACTCATAGGAGCACGTCCATTTAAACCAAAGAACATTCGAATAACTTCAGCTTCTCTTCCCGGTAAAGAAACCAATAATGACTCTATTTCACTGCATAGTGATTCATTCAAAAGTTTTTTATCGGGGTCTGGAGCATCAGTATTACTCATTAGTTCGTACATATTGCTACTATCTTCATCGCTAGATAAAGGTGCATCCATAGATACATGTCTTCTGCTATTCTTTAAAGATATTTTTACATCTAGTTCCGGTAAGTCTAGCCGTTCTGCAATTTCATGCTCTTGAGGTTCTCTTTCATACTCTTGCTCAAGCTCATTAAATGTTTTTCTAACCTTATTGATTGCACCAATTTTGTTTAAAGGCAGTCTTACAATTCTAGATTGCTCTGCAAGTGCCTGCAAAATTGACTGACGAATCCACCAAACGGCATAGGAGATAAACTTGAAGCCTCTTGTTTCATCAAATCTTTGGGCAGCTTTAATAAGCCCTAAATTGCCTTCATTAATCAAGTCTGGTAAACTAAGTCCTTGGTTTTGGTACTGTTTTGAAACTGAAACTACAAATCGAAGATTAGCTTTGGTGAGTCTTTCTAATGCCCTTGTATCTCCATCTTTAATTCTCCTAGCTAATTCTACTTCTTCTTCAGCAGTAATTAAATCAACTTTACCTATTTCTTGTAAATAGCGATCAAGTGATACGGTTTGACGATTGGTTATACTTTTGCTAATCTTTAGCTGTCTCATATTCCCTGTTAGTTTTGGTTAGTAAAAAAGTAAGAACTATGGTAGATAGTGCTTATAAATATAACCAAAAAAGTAATTCAGTGGATTTTTAGTGAGCTTAGATTAGATGTATTAAAAAAAAGCCACGCATTTGCGTGGCTTTTTTTGAGTTTTATTTAAAATTAGTCTTGAGGTTCAGGCTTAGGTAAAAGGGCCTTTCTAGATAATTTTAGCTTTTTTGTTTTTGGGTCAATAGCAACTAGTTTAACTTCTATTTCTTGACCTTCCTTCAATTCATCTTCTACATTGTTCACTCTTTTATGAGCAATTTCAGAGATGTGCAATAAACCATCTTGACCAGGAAGCACTTCTACGAAAGCTCCAAAGGCAACGATTGACTTAACTTTTCCTTTGTAAGTCTCACCAACTTCAGGCACAGCAGTTATCGCTTTAATTCTAGCCACAGCAGCATCTGATCCATCTTGATCGGTAGAAACGATATCTATTACACCCATATTATCAACTTCTTCAAGAACAATAGTTGTTCCTGTTTCTTCTTGAATTGCCTGAATAATTTTTCCACCCGGCCCAATTACTGCTCCAATCATTTCTTTTGGAATAGTTAATTGGATAATTCTAGGAGCATTTGGTTTATAATTTTCAGCAGGAGCAGAGATCGTTTTGTTCATCTCTCCAAGAATATGCATTCTGCCTTCTTTTGCTTGGTTTAGTGCTTCTTCAAGAACCTCAAAGGATAATCCACTAATCTTGATATCCATCTGACAAGCCGTGATACCATCTTTTGTACCGGTTACTTTAAAGTCCATGTCTCCTAGATGATCTTCATCGCCTAATATGTCAGAAAGAACCGCATATTTACCATCGGTTCCGCTTATTAAGCCCATTGCTATACCTGAAACAGCTTTCTTAAGTTTAACCCCTGCATCCATCAATGCTAAAGAACCACCACAAACAGATGCCATAGAAGAAGAACCATTAGATTCTAAAATATCAGACACTACTCTAATAGTATAAGGGTTTTCTGTTCCTGTTGGAATCATTGGCTTTAAAGCTCTCATTGCCAAATTTCCATGTCCAATTTCTCTTCTACCCGGACCTCTATTTGGTCTTGCTTCTCCTGTTGAGAAAGAAGGGAAGTTATAATGTAAAATAAACTTTTCCGACTCAGTTATTAGAGCTCTGTCTACCCTTTGTTCGTCCATTTTGCTACCAAGAGTAACAGAAACTAAGGATTGTGTTTCTCCTCTTGTAAAAACTGCAGAACCATGAGAACCTGGCAAGTAATCTATTTCACTCCAAATCGGTCTGATTTCATTTGTTTTTCTACCATCTAATCTGATTTTGTCATTTAAGACAACGTCTCTTACAGCTTCTTTTTGAACTTTACTAAAATATTGTTTTAATAAAAATCCGTTAGATTTAACAAAATCTTCTTCTAGAGTTGCAATAAAGTCATCTTTAACAGCTTTAAAATCAGCACTTCTTTGATATTTGTCAGCCATTCCCTTTTTAGCAATAGCGTAGCATCTGTCATAAGCGAAGTCGTGAATTTTCTTAAGTAAATCCTCATCACTTTTTTCGTGATTGTATTCTCTCTTCGTTTGAGCTTTAGATACTTTAGAAGCAAGATCATTTTGCATTTTACATTGATCTTGGATTGCTTTGTGGGCTTCTTTAATTCCTTCTAACATTTCAGCTTCAGAAACTTCGAGCATTTCACCTTCTACCATTACAACGCTATCCATGGTTCCTGCAACCATTAAGTCGATGTCTGCATTGGCTAATTCATCTAAATTTGGATTAATTCTCCAAGCTCCATTAACTCTAGCAACTCTAACTTCAGAAGTAGCTTCTTTAAATGGAATATCGGAAACCATAATTGCAGCCGATGCTGCTAAGCAAGCTAGTGAGTCTGTTGCTACATTTTCCTCTGCAGAAATTAAAGATATTGTTACTATAGTGCTTGCATGAAAATCATCTGGGAATAAAGGTCTTAATGCTCTATCTACTAATCTAGAAATTAAAACTTCGCCATCTGATGGTCTGTTTTCTCTTTTTAAGAAACCTCCGGGGAAGCGACCAACTGCGGAGAATTTTTCTCTGTAGTCTACCATTAATGGTAGAAAATCTACATCTTCTCCTGCTTCTTGTTCGGCAACAACTGTTGCTAATAGCATAGTGTTTCCCATTTTTAAGACGATTGATCCGTCTGCTTGTTTTGCTAGCTTACCTGTTTCTAAGCTAATTTCCCGCCCATCGGGAAGTGTCATTACTTGTGTAATTGCGTTCATTCTATTTATTTACTGTGATTTTTTATAAAAGAAAGGGGGGACTGTTTCAAATGTCCCCCCTCTATTGAAATTATTTAATAAGTACTGATGTTATATCAGACATATTATTTTCTGATACCAAGCTCTTTAATAAGCTCTCTGTATTTTACAATGTCTTTATTTTTTAAGTAATCAAGAAGTTTTCTTCTCTTACCAACCAAACTAACTAGAGCCTTTTCTGTAGCAAAATCTTTTTTGTTGATTTTTAAGTGACCTGTTAGGTGATTAATTCTTTCTGTAAAAAGTGCAACTTGTCCTTCAGTTGAACCAGTATTGGTTTTACTGTTTCCAAATTTTTCAAAAATTGCTTGCTTTTTTTCTGTGCTAAGATTCATAGCTTATTATCTCGTTTAATTTAAGGGCGCAAATTTAAAAAAAATATCTTTATGATTTACTACTATTTAGTAATCTTAAAACTTGCCCAATTTTAGTCTTTAAATTTTTTCTTTCCACAATAAAGTCAAGAAATCCATGTTCCAAAAGAAATTCAGATTTCTGAAAGCCTTCAGGTAAATCTTTTCCAATAGTTTCTTTAATAACTCTAGGACCCGCAAATCCTATTAAAGCATTAGGTTCTGCAAAGTTCAAATCACCTAACATCGCAAAAGAAGCAGTTACTCCTCCTGTTGTTGGATCGGTGAGAAAAGAAAGGTAAGGTAATTTGGCTTCGGCCAATTGTGTTAGCTTAGCAGATGTTTTTGCCATTTGCATTAAAGAGTATGCGGCTTCCATCATTCTTGCTCCTCCCGACTTAGATATCATCATGAAACCCATTTCATTTTTGATGCAATAATCTATAGCTCTAGCAATTTTTTCTCCTACAACAGAACCCATAGATCCACCAATAAAATTAAAATCCATGGCGGCAACCATTAATTTTTCTCCATCTACAGTGCCATGCGCAGTTCTAACTGCATCTTTTAATTTAGTTTTCTCTTGGGTTGCTTTAATTCTTTTGTCGTAATCTTTTGTGTCCTTAAATTTTAGTGGATCAGCAGCGCTCAAACTTTTATTAATCTCAGAATATTTTCCTTCATCAAAAAGAAGATTGAAATATTCTTCAGAGCCAATCCTTTCATGATGGTTGCATTCAATGCAAACATATAAATTCTCTATATGGTCATCTTGAGGGACAACAGTGTTACAATTTGGGCACTTATACCATAAACCTTCAGGTGTTTCCTTCTTCTCCTGTGTAGGAGTTAATATACCGTGTTTTATTCTTTTAAACCAACCCATATGGTGTATTACTTGTTGTTTAAATTTAGCTTATTGTAATATCTTCTGCGAGATAAACATCTTGAATTGCATTCAATAACTCTACTCCTTCATTCATTGGTCTTTGAAAAGCTTTTCTTCCTGAAATTAAGCCATGTCCTCCTGCTCTTTTGTTAATTACTGCAGTTGTTACAGCCTCAGATAAGTCAGAAGATCCAGAAGAAGCTCCACCAGAGTTAATTAATCCTGCTCTACCCATGTAACAATTGGCAACTTGATATCTACATAAATCAATTGGATGGTCAGTTGTAAGTTCAGAGTATACTTTTGTATGTGTTTTTCCAAAATTTAAGGCATTGTAGCCTCCATTTAAAGTAGGAAGCTTTTGCTTAATAATATCTGCCTGAATAGTTACGCCTAAATGATTTGCTTGTGCTGTTAAATCTGTTGCAGTATGGTAATCTACACCATCCTTCTTAAAATCACTATTTCTTAAATAGCACCATAAAATGGTTGCCATTCCTAACTCATGCGCTCTTTCAAATGCCTCAGCAATTTCAATAATTTGTCTGTTACTATCTTCTGAACCAAAATAAATTGTTGCTCCAACAGCAGTAGCTCCTAAATTCCATGCCTCATCTACAGAACCAAAAGAAATTTGAGAATAAGTAGAAGGATAAGTTAAAAGTTCATTATGGTTTAATTTAACTATAAAAGGTATTTTATGTGCATACTTTCTAGCACATGATGCTAATACCCCAAAGGTTGATGCAACGGCATTACAACCTCCTTCTATTGCTAACTTAACTATATTTTCTGGGTCAAAGTAAATTGGATTAGGTGCAAAAGAAGCTCCTGCGGAATGCTCAATCCCTTGGTCTACCGGAAGGATAGAAACATAACCTGTATTAGCCAATCTACCATTTCCATAAAGTGCTTGGATGCTTTTTAATACTTGAACATTTCTGTTACTGTCTTTAAAAATTCTGTCAACAAAATCTCCTCCTGGTAAATGAATAGATTCTTTTGAGATGGTTTTACATTCATGATTTAATAGGTCTTCGGCTTGATTTCCTAATAATTTTTCAATATTGTTTTTAGACATTTGTTCTAGCTATTAAAAAAGAGGCACAAAGCTAATAAAATTATAATAGTGAAGACAAGACCAAAGAGACAGAATTTGGTTAAAATGGGTAACCAATACCAAAGTTTAGTAATGTTTGGTTCCAGTCGAATTTTAATAGATTAGGATTTGGCCTTGCAGGATCTTTAAGGGGTGTAGCAATATCAAATCTTAAGATAAAAAAGGAAAAATTGAATCGAACTCCAAATCCAGTACCTATGGCTAAACCATCCCACATTTTGTTTAATTTAAATTGAGTGTCTTCTCGACTTTCATCTTGATTGAAATTCCAAATATTACCCATATCTGTAAAAATGGCGCCTTCTAAAATTGAGGTAATAGAAAAACGGTATTCTAAATTAGCTTCAATCTTTAGATTTCCAATTTGATCTACATTATTTGCTGAATCAGGTAAATTACCCGGACCTAGTTCTCTCGGTAACCAAGCTCTAATGCCATTGGCTCCTCCTGCAAAGTAGCTTTTCTCAAATGGTAAGGCTATGCTATTTCCATAAGGTAGACCCACGCCTAAGGCTATTCTATAAACAGCTTGACTATATTGGAAATTATCATAATATCTGAAATCGATATCATTTCTTAAGAATTGAGCATACCTAATACCTGCTATATTTACAGAGCCATCTTCATTGGAATTATTGGAATTTGGGCTGGTAAAGAGAGAAAATAGATTTCCTGCTGATTCGATATTATACCTTAGAAAATAATCGTTCTTTTTTTTATCAGGATCATGAGTCGAAAAAATGAAAGTATATCTTACACCTAATATCAAGTTATCTGTATAACTGTTTCTTAAAAATGGGTTTTCTATTGTTTCTAATACATCTTCAAAGGCGGGTGACTTGTCAAGTTTTGTGAAGCTTAATTCAAAAGGATAAATAATATGTGTTTTATTTTTACCCTCTTTCCAGGAGTAATTAACATAGGTACTTGTTACTGTTCTAGCGTAGTCAGGCCTATTTTGATAATTAAGTGAGACTCCAAAAGAAGTGGTTGGCTTTATTCTATTAGAGAATTCATTTATTTTAAAGGGTAGTAAAAAACGTGGTATGTCAATACTTATTTCAGGGCCAAATTCAACGGTGTTAAATGGTAAAACATTTGACTCATTATCTTTAATGTCCTCATTTTCTGTAAGAATTTGTTGAACTTCCATACCTGCATTTAATCTAACTCTAAATAACTCAGCACCTTTAAATGTATTTCTATTTAAAAAAGAAATATCTCCATTTACTCCAAAGTTTCCTCCGTTATTAGTTCCTTCAGCAAGAATGGTATATGCTTTTTTCTTACTGGGATTTAAGTCTATATAAACATTCAAGTCATTTTCAGGAGTGGTATAGTCAATTTCATACTTAATACTAACATAGGAGAATACTCCCAAGGATGATAGATTTCTATAGGATTGTTCTTGTTTGGTTAAACTATATAATTGACCAGGTCTTATATAAATTGCTCTGCTTATTACATCATATTTAAACTTTTTCTCTGCTTTCTCTATAAAGATTATATCATGATTTAATGTTGTGTCAGAGAAGATTTGATTATTTAATTGAAGGTCATAATCCATCCTAACAAATACTTTATTGATTGTATAAGTTTCATGTTTAGAGTAAATTGTTGAATCATCCTTTTTTTCGATTTTTTGTTTGATTAATAAATCGATATCTGCACTGTTGTTATCTTTAGAAGTATCCGCTCTATAATTAACATATTCTTTGGAAAACTCATAGTATCCATTATCTTTTAAAAGGTTTTCAATTCTTTTTCTTTCCTCTTGTAATAAATTAAAATCAAAATTTGCTCCTCTTTTCACTTTTCGGCTTGTGGTATCTTCAAAAAAGATTCGTTTAATCTCTGGATCTTTGATAACATAGTCTATGTTTTCAATATGATATCTATCATTTTTTTCAATATTGTAGGTGACTTTTGCCCTCTTTTTAGATTTCATAGCAGTAAAGCTTATTTCATTTTCATAATAACCAAGATTATTGAGGTACTTCTTCATCACTTTTATTGAACTTTCGTGAAGAGTAGAGTCGAAAATTACAGGAGGTTCGCCTAGATTTTCACTTAATTTAGTAGCTTCTTTATCATAATAGAGGTTGTAAATTCCTAGATATATTTTGAATAGGCCTAAAAGCTTTCTATTAGGCTTTTGCTTTACTAGTGTTTTTAAATCAGAGTTTATGGTTTTATCCTTTTTTGAAGAGATGTTTATTTTGGTCAATAGATAATCACCCTCTTTAATGTGACGGGCGGGACCACACGAAAATAAAAAGATAGATAAACAGAACAATAGTATATTGCGAACTATAGTTCTAAAGAATGATTGCTTGAATAAAGTAAATTTCATTCATTTGCGAAATTAGCTATTAGCAAGATGTTAAGTAAAAATCATCAAAAATTAATTCTTTCTCTCCATCAAAAAAAGTTTAGGCAAAAGCATAAGCAGTTTATTGCAGAAGGCAGTAAAATAGTTGTAGAAGCAATAAAGAAGGGCTTCACCTACGACTTACTCTTTTATACAAAGACATGGTTGCAAGAACATAAAGAGCTAGAAGGAAAAGGGGTTGAAGTTTCTGAAAAAGAAATGAAGAAGCTCTCCAGTTTAAAAACTCCGCCAGGAGTTTTAGCCATCTTTCCCTTTCTTAAAAATGAAAAGGTTACTTCTGAAATTGTTTTGGTTCTAGATAAAATTCAAGATCCAGGAAATTTAGGAACCATGATTAGAACAGCTCATGCCTTTGGATGTAAGAATATTTTTTGTTCTGATGATTCTGTAGATTGTTATAACTCTAAAGTAGTTCAAGCTACTATGGGTAGTCTATTCTATGTAAATATTGAATATGTTGAAATTGGAAGTTTTTTAACTTCTTTTAAAAAAAGTAATAAATCAAAGGTTTATTCTTTTGATTTAAATGGAGAAGATATCTATAAAACAATTATAGATTTTCCTGCTATAATTCTATTAGGTAATGAATCTAATGGGGTTAGAAAGGAATTGGACTCTGCTATAGATAAAAAGCTTAAAATCCCTATAAGCGAAGAAATTGATTCTTTGAATGTTAGTGTATCCCAAGCAATTGCTTTGGCTGAGTTCAATAGGGTTTTAAAGAAATAGTATCCGCAATTTTTACGCCATCTATTGCTGCAGATACAATGCCCCCAGCATATCCTGCTCCTTCTCCACATGGGTAAAGGTTTTTGATTTGAGTATGATTTAAATCAATTGGGTCTCTTGGAATTTTTACAGGAGAGGAAGTTCTACTTTCTACGCCTACTATAATAGCATCATTGGTAAGATATCCTCTCATTTTCTTTCCGAAATCAATAAATGCTTTTTGCAATTTTATAGCTATTTGTTTAGGTAGTATTTCATCTAGTCTTGATGTTTTTAAGCCAGGTTGATAAGAACACTTTGGTAAGTCTTCCGATAACTTTCCTTCTGTAAAGTCCTTGAGTCTTTGCGCAGGTGCAATTTGACCTTTATCCCCTCTATTGTTAGCCGCAAATGCTTTTTTTTCTACTTCTCTCTGAAGCTCTAATGCGGCTAGTGGATTGTCTTTTCCAAACTTTTGCCAATCCTCTGCATTCACTTCCACTACTATGCCCGAGTTTGCATAGGGATTGTTTCTTCTTGAAGGAGACCAACCATTGGTGACAATTTCTCCATTATCCGTAGCGCAAGGTGCAATGATACCGCCTGGACACATACAAAATGAATACACTCCATGATTTTCTACCTGTGTGACTAACTTATATGAAGCAGGTGGAAGTAGTTCATTATTATTGTTATGGTATTGAACCTTATTTATTAATTCTTGCGAGTGCTCAACCCTTACACCCAAAGCAAATGGCTTTGCTTCAATTGCAATATTCTTTTGATGTAGTAATTCAAATATATCTCTAGCCGAATGACCTGTAGCAAGAATTAAGTTGTCAATTTCGTGTTTCTCTGAATTATTGATTTCAATCTCAACTAGCTTATTTTTTTCAATAAGTAAATCCGTTAATTTACTACCAAAATGCACTTCGCCTCCTGCATGAATTATCGCTTCTCTAATAGTAACAATTATGTTAGGAAGTTTATTAGTTCCAATATGAGGGTGTGCCTCAATCTCAATGGATTCATCTGCTCCAAATTGTCTTAAAACAGATAAAATATAATTTACGTCTCCTCTTTTTTTAGATCTAGTATACAATTTTCCATCGGAGTAGGTGCCTGCTCCTCCTTCTCCAAAGCAGTAATTAGATTCAGGATTTACAATGCCTTCTCGATTAAGTTTCGCTAAATCTCTTCTTCTTTGTCTAACATCCTTTCCTCTTTCAAAAAGAATTGGTTTTATTCCTTTCTCTATTAGTTGAAGAGCAGCAAATAACCCTGCAGGACCTGCACCTATAATATGGACAACTTTAGCATTAGATGGTAAAATAGTTAAAGAAAGGGTGTCTTTGTATTCTTGAACTGGCTCATCTATAAATACTTGAAACCTTAACTGTACTATTATGCGTTTTGAACGTGCATCTATGGAGCGCTTTATGAGTTTAGTGCCATAAATTCTATTTAAGGGTATTCCAAATTTATCAGAAGCAATTTCTTTGCTTTTAGAAAAATTTGCCTCTTCTTCAATGGGCAACCTTATATCTATGTATTCAATCAATTAACAGAATCTTAACCTAATTTGTAAATATCTAACTCTATCTTTGACAAAAATCGATTAATCTTTCCGGATGAAGAATTTAAGTCTAACAAAAATTTCTTTTTTTCTATTTCTTTTCATTTTTTGCTTTTCAGCTTTTCCTCAGCAAAAAGACACTCTAAGGGTAATGACTTATAACCTTTTAAACTACAGGAATAATACTACTACCTTTTGCAGTAATACGAATAACAACCCTACAACAAAAGAAAATGCATTAAAAACCATAATTGATTTTACGCTGCCTGATATTTTAGTTTGCAATGAAATAGGAGGGAGTAGTTCTGTAAATGCTTTTAGGATTTTGTCGAATTCATTGAATCAAAATGGCAGAAGTTATTATGATTTTACCAATTCAACTGGTATAAATCAGTCTTTAGTCAATATGATTTATTTTGATTCTTCCAAAGTGAAAATGTATAGCCAAGATGTTATAACACAGGATGTTCTCAATGTTAATATAGTGCGCTTGATTGACGTCTATACTTTGTATTATAATGATGCAACTCAACTAATAAATGCGGATACAACTTTTATTACGGTAATTGCCGCTCATTTAAAGGCGGGTAATTCTTCAGCAGATGAATTGCAAAGAGAAAGAGCTACGGAAGCGGTAATGGCTTATTTAGATTCCAACAATGCAGTTGGTAATTACATTTTTACAGGAGATCTAAATCTTTATAGCTCTTCAGAAAATGCCTATCAGAATTTGTTGAATTACACCGTTCCAAGTTTACGTTTTTATGATCCTATTAATGTGGCAGGAAGTTGGTCGAACGATGCTAGATTTGCATCCATTCACACCCAATCCACAAGAACTATAGGTGGTTGCGGCGCAGGTGGAGGTATGGATGATCGTTTTGACTTTATCTTGGTCTCCGATGAAATAATGAATAATACCGATAAGGTGGAGTATATTAGTGGAAGCTACAGAGCTCTTGGACAAGATGGTCTTCGTTTTAATGGCAGTATTACCAATCCAATAAATAATTCTGTCCCTTCCAATATTTCTCAAGCCCTAGAAGATGTAAGTGATCACTTGCCTGTTGTATTAGATTTAGAGATTTCATTGAATAATTCAACAAATGTCAGCCATAATTTATCTAATCAAAGAATTAAATACAATAACCCTATTAATTCCATATTCAATATTTCTTTTCCTGATGAAAATATGGACTATATCGAATTACAAATACTAGATGAAAAGGGTCAGATTGTTTTTGCTAAAGATATTTCAGAAATGAACCAATTAAGTATTAATACTGAGTTTTTGAATAAGTCCTTTTATTTTTTAAAGCTCATAAGTAAGAATGGATTAACAACTGTTAAAAAGTTAATAAAGATTTAACATTTTTGCTTCTTTTTTCAATTTTTCAATGCCCAAATTTGTGGAGCAAAAAAAGTCAAGGCACCTATTCACTATTTTGTGAATTGATAAACGGCAGGCTACAAAGTTGAAAAACCGTAGATGTTTCGTTTTTACAAAAACTTAAATCTTTTTATTTTATTACTTCTTGGGACTGAGGTATACTCACAAACGTCTTTTGAAGAAAAGGTTACATCTGCCTCTAATGTTAGACTTGCAGTTTCTAATGTAGGTGTTTTTGGGAATGGATTTAGAGGCTATAGAGATAATAGTGGAAATGAATCTTGCGAATATCCTGCCGGTTCTGGAATAGAGCATTTATTTGAATCAGGTATTTGGATTGGAGGTTTGCAAGATGGGACAAGAGTGGTGGTTTCAACCAGTGCAATTGACGATAATTCAGGTTACTCAACTGGAGATCCGGGGTTTGAGTTTTATGCAGAACCCGGCACAGGGCTTGAAGAAAGATCTAGTTTAAGAGATAGTCCATTCTATTCGCCATTTGCTGTATCTCAGCAAGATTATGTTTCTACATTCTCGGATAGGTATTTAATCGTGCCAGGAACTAATACTCCCGTAGCTGGTCATTTAAATCCACTATTTGTTGAGGTGAATATGAAAGTATATAACTTCAATTTTTCCTTTAGTGACTTTGTTGTTTTTGTGGATATGGAAATTATCAATACAGGAAACCAGAGTGGTTCCAATGTAATCGATAGTTTATATTTTGGCATGTGGGCAAATACCGTTGTTAGAAATATTAACATTACTCCACCCGGTTCTGGTGGAACTGCTTTTTACAATAAAGGAGGAAATGGTTTTATTGATAGCTTGAATATGGCCTATTGTTATGATTATAATGGAGATGTGGGTTTTACAAATACTTATATTTCTCAGCGGTTTTTAGGTGCTGAAGATAAGTTTGGTTTTCATCACCCAACTTTAGATAGCACTTTTGAATCCAATTATAATGCTTGGGAATTTAATACTACAGGTTCAGGTTTCTTTCTTGCTCCTTTAACAGATAATCAAAGATATCAGAAGCTAACAAGAGGCTTAGAAGATGAAGATTGTTGGGATGTAAATGTCGGCTGTGGTGGTTCTCCCTCCGGAACATTCCAAGAGCAATTAAATACAGATGGCAATAGAGCAGATTTAGTTTCCGTAGGTCCATTTAGAGATTTTGGATTAGGAGATACCATTAATATAGCATATGCCTATATTCTAGCTTCTAAAATAGATGATGGAAGACCCAATACGGAGAACAATCCTAGACAACAAGCTCAACTTATTGATAATGCAAATAGCGCACAAACTGCCTACAATGGGGAAGATGTAAATTTTAACGGAATACTAGATCCAGGAGAGGATAAGGATAATAATGGTAGAATTACCAGGTTTATTTTACCATCCCCACCAGATATACCTAGAATCAAAACAATCGCAAGGGATAAAAGCATTGACTTGTATTGGTCCAATAATTCGGAAGAGTCCATAGACCCTATTACTCAAATAAAGGATTTTGAGGGATATAGAGTTTTTGCAACTAAATTGGGTTATGATGTTACTAAGGTTCCTAATCTATTAGAGGATTTAATTCAAATTGGCGAATTTGATATTAAAGGTAATGGTTTCGCCAATGAGATTGGCCTCGAAACAATTAAACTTAAAAACCCAATTGCTTTTGATATAGATAACAAGGAACTAGCTGTAGATTCTATTTTCGATAATGGGGAATGGGAATATTTTATCTCACCAGGCCAAGTTGATATCAAAGATTCTACCATATACTTTTATAAATACACTCTGAACGGACTATTAAACGGATGGCAATATGCTGTTGCTGTTTCTGCCTTTGATAGAGGTAATCCTGAGCAAAACTTATTACCACTAGAATCTTCTCTATTAGGTAATAATGCCAGGGTTTTTCCAGGTAAAGAAGAAAACTCTGATATCAAAGAGAATCAACCATACGCTTATCCTGATCCTTATTATTTTGGATCTTCTTGGGAAGGCAAAAGTAATTTTCAAGAGCAGAGTAGAAAGCTAATTTTTGCCAACCTACCTAAAAGATGTTACATCCGAATATTTACTCCAGCAGGCGATTTAATTGATGAAATATACCATGATGAGAATTATAAAGGAGAAGACATTAGATGGTTTCAGACATTCGGCTCAGAGAACCTAGAAAACAATACTTTCTCAGGAGGTGAGCATGCTTGGGATTTACTCTCTTCATTCACACAAATAATTAGCAGAGGTATCTATGTTTTTGCAGTTGAAGATATAGATACTGGTGAAATACAGAAAGGAAAATTTACAATAATAAAATAATGAATAAACTCTCTAAAAACAAAAACTCTCTTTAATCTTTAAATTTTTAAACTATGAAAAAAGTTTTATTATCTATTATTAGTTGTTTAACTCTTGGATTTGGCTATGCGCAGACCTATCCATATGTAGACATCAATCAAATTAGTTTCGTTAGTCCTACGGATTTAGCAAATTGTAATGACTCTTCAGCTTATCTTGGAGATACAGTAAGAACCAGAGCTATTGTTATCACAGATGGTAATCTAAGTGAAGTAGCATCAAGTTCAGTTACAGGTGGAAGTAGACCATTTATTGCAGTTGTTGATACTGCTTATGACGGAGTTGCTCCTCAAGGTTTTCAAAGTGCTGTAGTTATGGGCGCTTTTGGAAATACCCCTGTTACAGATATCGAAAATGCAATTGCTGGAGATATCTTAGAAATGACCGTATTAGTTGCTGAGTTTAATGGTCTAGTCCAGTTAACTCCTATAAGTGCAACTTCAGTATCTTTAGTAGGTGTTGCACCATCTATTCCAACTTTTGTGACTATCAATGCAGGAGATATTCAAGATAACCAAAGAAGAAATATACTTACTACAGGAGAGCAATGGGAAGGGGCTTATGTAGAGTTACAAAATGTAACTGTTACCTCTGTAAGTGTATTTAGTGGTGGAAGTCGTTGTGAATTTACTGTTGCAGATGCAAACGGTAATCAAGTCTTAGTTGCAGATAGATTTTTGCCTATGAGAGTTAATGGAGTAGCTACAGTTAATCCTAATTCTCCTGATTCATTAGGTACTTTAGTGCCTCCTTCAGTGGGAACTGTTTACAATCATATTAGAGGTATCATCTTCCAAGATGAAAACGGAAGTTGTTATCCAAATGCTAGCAATTTTGCCGGAGGATATGAAATCAACCCTTTTGATTCAACTGATTTAGATAAAGCAGCTTCTCCTGCGTCTATTAGCAATATTAGCAGAACACCTTTAGTTCCTAATGCTACGCAAACAGTAACGGTTAGTGCAGATATAATTGATAATGATGGTATAGTAACTGGAGCCACTCTATATTATACGGCAGATCAAACAGCTCCTGCTAACTTATTTAGCTCAATTACAATGACCAATGTAAATTCATTGTATTCTGCTACAATTCCTGCATTTCCTATAGATAGTGTAGTGCGTTATTATATAGAAGCAACAGATGATAGTAGCAATGTAACTACAAGTCCATCAACACCGGTAGGACAAAGATTAAGAACTTACTTCTACACAGTAAGACCTAATGGCGCAACTATCATGGATATTCAAAAAGTATTAGATTTAAGTGAAGATGATTCTCCATTATTAGGCGATACAGTTACCGTTACAGGTATTGTAACTGCTTCTTACCAAGCAGGTGATTTGGGATATTTATATATTCAAGATCCAACCGCTACAGAGTTTGCAGGAATATTTGTTGAAGGTGGACCAACTTCTGTTTTCTCATTAAATAGAGGAGATGAGGTAACTGTTCAAGGTGTTGTTGCAGAGCAATTTGGTTTTACTAAATTACAAGCAATTACAGCTACTGCAACTACTAATACAGGTACTATTTTACCAATTGAGTTTAGTCCGAATGATACGGCTGCTTTTAGAATTAACCCGGATACTGCAGAAGTTTATGAAGGTATGTTGGTTAGACTTAAGAACCCTTCTCCAACAGGTAGAGTTTGGGTTACTAACGCAAACCTAGGCTTTGGAGAATATAGAGTATCTACAGATCCATCTTTAACTACTACAGGTTCAAGAATATTAGCAGGTCGTCAGCAAGGTACGCAAGCTCAATCTTCTTTAGATGTATCATACATTTCAGATACTGCAGCCTATGGAGCTAACTTAAATGTTACTCCAGTGCAAGTTACTACGGCAATGTCTTTTGACCATATTGATGGATTGGTTTACTTTTCATTTAATAATCATAAGCTAACTCCTAGGAACAATGCAGATTTTCCTAATTTAATTGTTTCCATTGAAGAAATATCTTCTTCAGATGTAGAGTTGAATGTTTATCCAAATCCAACTGCTGATAGAATTAACATTCAAATCGCAGAAGAGTACCAATTTGAAAATTTAACCATCCAATTAACGGATATGAATGGAAGAATTGTTGCTGAAATGAATAGCAATCTTCACTTATCTTCATTAAATCTTGATGGTTTAGAAAATGGTTTTTATATCATTAGAGTTGTTAATGAAAATGAAGTATTAAATACGTCAAAAGTTATTATCAATAAATAAATTTTAAATGAGGAGGAATGATTTCATTCCTCCTCATTATTATTTTGAGAAAACTAATTAACATATTATTTATATCTATCCTTTTTTTCTCTTGCAGAGATGAAGGAGAAGTAGAGCAAAATCAGTTTCCTGAAACTAAATTCTCTATTGACGAGATTAACCTAAGCGGAGATAGAAGGTTAAATAGTATAGTTTCTGTTAGCTGGTATGGAACGGATCCTGATGGGTACGTAAAAGGCTTTGAACTTTCTTTTGATAGAAGCAATTGGACTTATACAACCGCTCAAGATTCAACTTTTACCTTTTCTATTTCGTCTGGTTCTGATACTGTTGATATAGATCTTTACATTAGAGCTGTAGATAATGAAGGAGCAAAAGATCCATCTCCCTCTTATCTTAAAATACCTATAAAAAATACTCCCCCATCTATTAATTTTGATGAGAGGTTAATTATACCAGACTCTACTTTCTTAGTTGCAACTACAGAATGGAAAGCAGAGGATTTAGATGGAATAGAAACCATTACGAATGTTTACATAAAGATCAACAATGGCAGCTGGACTGAGATTAGCAAGAATCAAAATGTGTTTAGCTTGGTTCCTCAAAATCCTGAAGCCACAGACACAGTTCAATCTCTATTGTATTATGGCTCTGATATTAATCCGCAAAGCCAATTAATTGATGGTTTGGTATTGAATGATACAAACAAAATTTTTATAAAAGCAGTAGACCAAGCAGGTACAGAAAGTGAAATAGATACCTCAAATGTTTTTTACATGAGGTCGAAAGTAGAGGATATACTAGTGGTTGGTGGAGTTCAAGCTGCTCATAATGATTATAAAACCATTTTGAATAATGCTTCTATTCAATATGATTTTTTAAATCTTACTATTTCAAATGGTATATACAGACCATTCCTTTGGAATATTACTTTTAGATTGCAATTATCTTTTTATGATAAATTGTTTTTCTATTCCGACGAAACGCCATTACTGAATCCTTATACAAATACAAGTGCAATAGTTTTAGAATCTGCTGCATCTTCCTTGCAATCTTATGCAAATAGTGGTGGGAAATATTTTATCTCAACAAATTTTAGATTTGATGCAGACATTAGTGGAATAGTTGATATTCTACCTATAGCATCGCTTTCACAAAAGAATTTTGGTTCATGTAGACTTTGGAGCGACCCAAATAGAGGAGATTCTGCAATGATACCAACAGATACTTCCTTTCCAAGACTACAAACCCAGTTTTCAGCATTAACTGGTGTACCTGTATTTAATATCAATGAGTCGGACACGGAAGTACTCTACAGAGGTCAACTTTCTGACGGAGCTAATACAAGAGTATGGCCAGATACAAAAATCATAGCTTCCGGTAGAAGAAGAAATGGACGACTTAATCAGGTGTTTTTTAGCACACCTTTATTCGAATTGAATAGAAATCCTGCTAGTTTGATTGCTCTTTTCGACAGAATAATTAATGTAGAATTTAATTGATGAAAAGTATTTTAGCTTTCCTATTGATTTTTCTCTCAATGTATTCTTTTTCCCAAGAGAGAGCTACAATAAAGGGTATTGTTAAAGATGAGCAATCTGGAGAGCCATTGATTGGTGCTACCGTTATGATTATAGGAACCTATAAAGGAGTAAGTACCGATTTTCTTGGAGCTTATGAGTTTAAAGATCTAAAGCCTGGAGATTATTCTATTAAATTCAGTTATATAGGATATGCCGATAAAATATTTAATGGAGTTCGTGTAAAAGAAGGAGAAATAAAGTCTTTAGATGCAAATTTATTGCTTAGTACACAAGCACTACAGTCTGTAGAAATTGTTGGGGAAAGAAGCCTAGTAAATCTTGAGTCTGCAAAATCTGAAGTTAGCATCACCAAGGAGGATATAGAAAAAATGAACGTAAGAGATGTTCAGGAAATCGCAGCTATGCAGTCAGGTGTTAGTAAGACACCAGATGGCCTACAAATTAGAGGTGCTAGAGTTTATGAAACAACTTATATTGTTGATGGAATAAGTGCTCAAGATCCATTAGCAGGAACAGGGTTTGGAGTGAATGTAGCTTCCAGTTCTATTGGTCAGTTAGATATAATAACAGGTGGAGTAGGAGCAGAATTTGGAGATGGTTCTTCAGGGGTAATTAATACAACCATAAGAGAAGGAGGAGATAAATTAGAGATGTCGGGCAGCTGGCAGAGAGATAATCTTGGAATTAACACCAATCAAGGAACTGCTTGGAATACAGATATTGTAGAGTTTTCTGTTGGAGGCCCTGTCCCAAAAACAAATAAAAAACTTACTTTTTTTACAAATTTCACTACTAGGTTAACAGATACGTACTTTGGTTCAGAAGCAGATCAATTAAATAGTTCGTTGTTTACTAATAACCCAGAGTTTTGGGCACCAAGGCAAGACAATAACTTCACAAATACCATTAAAGTAAGTTACCAGTTTCCAAAAGGAACAAAACTTACTATTACTAACCAACATAGTTTAAGTATTAATCAAAATACTAGGAGTCTTCAAATAGTTGGATTTGATGCTATTCTACAACCTGGCTTCCAGTTTGAAAGAAGTTTAAACTTAGATAATGCAACTACTTATACACATCACTCCAATTTAACAGCACTTAATTTTAAAAAGATTATCAATGATAATTGGTGGTTTAATGTTTCTTTGGGAAGATTATTTACAAATTTAAGAGCGGATGCAAATGGCAGACCTTTTAGGGAGGAAACAATAGATCAATTATATTCAGAAGCATCTATAGTTACTGATCCGGTTAGTGTCTTTAATCCAGGAGAAGATGTGCAATTTGTGCTACCAGGACCGGGTTTAGTCAATAACGGTGGAATAAGTCCAGTATGGCATGATCATTATGCTAGAGAGTATACAGTAAACTCAAAATTTACTAGGTATTCTGAGAACCAAAAAAATAAATTGAGCTTTGGCTTTGAACATAAAATGACTAAATACCAGTGGGTGGATGTAACAAGTCCTTGGATAGGAGCCCCAATTCAAATCAATGATACTGTCACTTCGCCATCTACAAGTATAGGTTCTTCTAATGATATATGGGAAGTAAGCCCATTCAATGGAGGAATATTTGTGAGTGACGAAATAAGATACAGAGGAATAATTGCAACAATCGGAGCAAGGCTTAATTACTGGGCTCCCGGTAAATTTGCGGATAACGCTGTGAATAATCCTAATTCTCCTGTAGTTGATCAAGTAAGGGAAGATTACCAAGAAAATACCTCCCAGCTGTTTGGTTATAGAGTTAAGACAAGATTGCTTCCGAAGATAAATGTATCATTCCCTGTTACGGAAAATAATGTACTTTATTTTAATTATGGTCATTCCATGCGATTACCTCACCCAAGATTTATATATGCAGGCTTAGATCCTGTTTATCAAGATAGATCTTTCCTCTCGAATTTAGGAAATCCAGACATCAATCCAGAGGTAAATATTTCTTATGAAGTAGGTTATAAAACTCAGATAACAAGAGATATAGGATTAACTCTCGCAGCCTTTAATAACAATAGATTTGACTATATCGTCCAAAGAAGGGTAATCGTTCAAGATGCAACCGGAAGACCTGTTACCAAAAGAATGTATATCAATCAAGATTATGCAAGAATAATTGGAATGGAAGGTGGAGTTTCAGTTCGTTTTGCAAAATACTTTAAAGGTTTTCTAAATGCTACTTATCAAGTCGCTAGAGGAAAGTCAAATTCAGCTAGAGAATCTGGCTTGCAAATAGAACAGAATGGAGCTATTGAATTATCGACAGAACAATACTTAGCCTTTGATAGACCTTGGGATGTAACATTGGGATTAATATTTACTTCAGATAGTACCTTTAAAATAAGAGGCAAATCCTTGCCAGGATTTAACTTATTTGTATCCTTCAATTATGTTTCAGGATTCAGATATACGCCTTATGAAAGAGACGGGGTTAATGACTTAGGAAGACCTCAATATATCAGGTTAGATGACCAATATTTACAAGAATTAGCTAAAGCTTGGTTTCAGTCCAATTTAAAATTGAGTAAAACGTTTCTTTTTGGCAATAATACAGGATTAACATTGAGTATTGAAGTCAGAAACCTTTTGAATTTGAAAAATGCTCAAATAATTAATCCAATAACTGGAGAAGGTTATGAGTTCGGAGATGATGTCCCTAATGAGTGGAGAGATCCAAGATATGTAGGACCTCAAGAAAATGGAGTTCCACCAAATGACCCTGCTAGATATTTACCTCCTAGACAAGTTTTATATGGTTTAGCCTTTAGATTTTAATGAGAATTAATTATAAAATATTAGTTGTTTTTTGTCTGTTTGGATTCACCTCTAAGTTAGCAGCTCAACTTATTCCAAATTTTGGAGCACAAAGAGCGGGTTTGTCAACTTTGTCATTTTTAAAGAATGATATTAGCCCAAGGTCAGCTGCAGTAGGTGGGGCTAGTATTGCTAATAGTGCAGATGGTTATTCCGTATATGTAAATCCCGCAGCGGTGAGTGATATTACATCCTTCAATGCTACCATTAGTAATTATACAGTTGGTGCAGGAATTCAACAATCCTATGCTTCGGTAATAATTCCTAGAAAAAATAAATTAGGTGGATTTGGTATTTCTCTTAATACCTTAAACTCAGGAGCAATGGATGTTAGAACGGAGTTTCAACCAGAAGGGACTGGAGAAAAATTTTACGTAACTAATATTGCTGCTGGTTTAACCTATTCTCAGAAACTATCCGATATGTTCTCTGTTGGGGCCACTATTAAATATATCTACGAGCAGATTTATGATTTTAACAATTCAACTTTAGCTGCAGATGTTAGTTTCTTGTACTACACAGATTTTAAGGATTTAAAATTTGCAGTGATGGTGCAGAATTTTGGAGGAAACTCTTCCATAAGTGGTGGAGAAATAAAGAATTCCTTCAATAGAACAGATCCAATTGATCCGGAGAATTATACTGTGCCTTCTGTTTTTAAACTAGGTGCTTCTATTGTTCCATGGAAGACAGAAAAGCAATCCTTGTTGGTAGCTATGCAATTGAACCATCCAAATGATAATGCCGAGAATTATAGATTGGGTTTTGAATATGAATATCTAAAACTTCTTTTTATAAGAACGGGCTTGAAGGTAAACTTAGAGGGTCAGAAATACCCAACTTTCGGTTTTGGACTTAGACATAGAGTAGGGGGGCATCCTTTGCAATTAGACTATGCTGCAAATCCAACTGAGTTTCTCGGAGTGCTTCATACTTTTGGACTTTCTTTAACCCTTAATAATGATAAGCGTGAGTAAATCTTATTTAAACAAATCATTATTTATAGTTCTTTTGGGAATAATATTCACTGCATGTGAAGACTACTTGGGCGAAGAAACTAACCTAGATTTTATTGAAGTGCCTGGTCAAACGTTTAGAGAAGTAGCCTATGTTCCAGTGCAGCCAATTTTAAACCAATTTGTAAACCCCACAGATATTATAGCTGGTTTTGATGAATTGATCTATGTAGTGGATAATGGTACAGAAGAAGTTATTGCCTTAGATGAATCAGGAAGAGAAATTGGTAGAAAGTTTATTCCAGGTGCTAAAGGTATAGCGCAAGACAGAAGACTGCAACTTTTAGTTATTGGAGATAAAATAGACACCAATGGAATTAAACGAAGCTGTATTTATAGGCTAAATCTTAACACCAGTTTTGGTTACGGTATAAGAAATGCAGAAGTCATCAATGAAATTATTCATCCTTTTTACTTTAAGTCTTCTGCAATAGCAAGAGACGAGCAAGTAGTATTACAAAGGGTATCCGTATTGGCAGACAATTCTTTTTATGTTACTAGAAATGGTCCAAATAATAGTCCAACCCAATCTGGAGGTCCAGATGATGCTATACTATTATTTGATGCAAGTGATAAGTTTATTACTCCATTACCTGTTACTAGCAGAGCAGGAGGTCAATTTATTGACTATTTTAAAAAGCCTTTTAGTATAACAACACTTGCTAAACCACCTCAAATAAGTGTAGACAATAGAGGAGATTTTATTTATTCCTCTCTGGATCCAAATGGCATATTAAAAGTACAGTGGATAGAAAATCTTTCCTCAGTAGATGGCAGTGTTTACTTACCTAAAATCGACTGGGATGAAGATACTGCTAAGGCAGATGGCTTTATTAGTGAGCCATTTAAGTTTTCTAACCCTACAGGAATAGAATTTACAGGAGATGGCACCAACTATATTTTTGTGGTGGATGCATCCAAAGATTCTTTATTTCAGTTTACTTCTTCGGGTTTAGAAGGAGTTAGGCCTCCACCTGCATCAGGAGAAACTAAATTTGTCAAGACTTCTTTTGGAGGAACGGGAATAGGTCCAACTCAATTTAATAATCCTTCTGCGGTTGCATATAAAGATAGAATAGTATATGTAGCTGATGCAGGAAATGGAAGAATTCTTCGATTTAAACTTACCCTGGATATCCGCTAAAAGAGATTATCTTTATAGCTTAAACCTATTCTATGCTCAATTATCAGTTTAAGCCATTCTTAACTTTTCTTATTTCAACTAGTCTATCCTTTTCTTGTTTCGGCCAAGATATGTTAAGGCTAGCATCTGATGTTTGGCCCCCTTTTACAAGTGAACAGGGAAGACTGTCTATTTCGACAAATATTGTGCAAGAAGCTTTAAGAAGGTCAAATAGGAATACCCAAATTACCATAGTAGATCTTGGCGTGGTTGCAACAGGTATATTTAATGGAACATACGATGGCAGCTCCGCAGTTTGGAAGATATCTTCCACTAATGAAGGGCTAGTGTTTTCAATTCCTTATCTTCAAAATCAGTTGCTTTTAGTGGGAAAAAAGGGTGCAGATGTATCTGCCAAATCTTTAGATGAATTAGAGAATAAGAAAATTGGAATTCTTGGTTTAGGATTAATGGGCACAGAGATTAATGAGAATCCAAAAGTTAAATTTATAAGAGGTAAAAGTGATCAGGAAAATCTTAGAAAGTTAATTGAAGGAGAGTTAGATTATATTTTAGTAGACGCTCTGCTAATAGAATATGTAAGGTCTTTTAGAAATGAAGAAGCCAATCAATTTGTTGAAATTGGAGAGAATGTACTAGTAAGAAAGCCTCTTCATTTTGCTTTGTCTGATAAAGTGCCAAATGCAAAAGAAATTATAGCAGAGTTTAATCTTAAAGTTTTGGAGATGATTCAAGATGGGACTTACAACAGAATTTTGAATGTTGATAGGATTGTGGTTGACTCAGATAAAGATGGAGTAAAAGAAGTTGTAATGGTAGGAAATGCTAACGGAATTAATCCTCCAAATACTGGTTACGACTTAAGTGCCTTCATTAAAACAAAAGATAAAGAATACATTATTGGAGGAAAGAAATATAAGAATTGGGAAGAGGTTCCTCAATCCTTTAAACAACCTTACCGACCTGAATTTATTGAGGGATTTAGCGTATTAAAATTTAATTTCTAACCTTCAAATAGGAAGGTTAAGAAGAACATTTTAGGAATAATTCTATCAATTGGAGTAGAAAGTTCAGTTTGATCAGGGATTAAAACATCATCAAGACCATAACTCATCTTTAGTTCTATAGCAAATTTAAAATAGGGTAGAAAAAAATCTGTTCCAATTCCTACTTCTGCAGAGGTTGTATTTCTCTTTAGTTTAATTATGGATTCTACTATATCCTCATTTTTCACATCTTCATTAGATGCTAAGTCAACAGAATACTTAATACCACCTATAAAATAGGCAGCAAAGTTATTAAGCCTAGCGGAACGATATTTTAATAGGATTGGAAAATCTAAATAAGTGGATTCTACCTGCCTTTGAATCAGTGTAGATTCTCCTTGAGCATTGATAAATTGAAAGTCTAAGTTTCTCTGACCAAAAACTAAGGTCGGTAAGAATCTAATTCCGAAATATTTATTTATATGAAATTCGGATACAATTCCTAAGTTAAAACCACTTTGATCTACAACATCTATTTGGCTTAAACTATCTGCAATCTGGAATGGTTTTCTATGTAATGCAAAAGAGGCAGAGTTTATTCCTAGAGAGAATCCAAAGTGCACACGTTTTGTGTCAAACCTTTGCAGATGCTTTACTTTAGGAGGTTGAGCAAAAAGTGTGGTAGTGCTCAATAAAAGAAAAAAACTTAATACCCTTATCATCATAATTACTAAGGAAACGAAATTAATCTATTATTATTTCTCCGCCACATAAATAGAAGCGATTCCAAAAAATAAGGGTTCCATACTCTTTACAGTATAGCCCAAATTTGTTAAAATATTTGTGAACTCTTTCCCTTCTGGAAAAGCATCAACAGATTCAGGTAAATATTGGTAAGCAGAGGAATCTTTGGAGACTCTAGAGCCTATTCTTGGAAGAATAGAGTGAAAATAAAGATTGTAAATATTTTTAACTGGAAATGCTTTTGGTTTGGAGAATTCTAGAATTACAGCTTTTCCTTTAGGTTTTAAAACTCTTTTCATTTCCCTTAGACCTTTTTCCAGGTTTTCGAAATTCCTTACTCCAAAAGCAACCGTTATGCCATCAAAGTAATTATCTTCATAAGGAATGTCTTCAGAATCTCCATATTTAAGTTCTATAATTTGATCCTTACCCATTTTGGCGACTTTCTCTTGACCTTTAGAAAGCATGCCCTTGCTAATATCTATACCCTTTATCTCTTCAGGGTTTAATCGTAAACACTCTATCGCAAAGTCACCTGTGCCAGTGGCAACATCAAGTATTTTCTTGGGCTTATCTTTTGCTAAGATATTAACGGCTCTTTTTCTCCAAAGTTTGTCTATTCCAAGAGATAAGAAGTGATTTAAGAAATCATATCTATGAGAGATATTATCAAACATCTCTGCAACTTGCTCTTTCTTACTACTGCTTTTATCTTTATACGGAACTACTTTTTCTTTCATTATCTATAGCTTCTTCTATTAAAAGCTTGTTTTTGATTAATTGTTTTGTGGAATCTCAATTCTTTCTTGATATGCTTCATCATCATCATGAATTAGACTGAATAATCTACTCCATCTAATCTTATTTAAGAAGCTTTTGTTTGGGTCTAAAGAGAGCCAAATAAACACTGCCTTTCCAACAATATGGTCTTCTGGTACAAATCCCCAGAAACGACTGTCTTGAGAATTATGTCTATTATCTCCCATCATCCAATAGTAGTCCATTTTAATCGTGTATTCTTCAGTAAACTCACCATTGATTTTAATTTTACCCTCAACTACGTCTAGTTCATTCCCTTCATAAACTCTAATAATTCTGTCATATAGAGCTAAGTTTTCTAGCGTAAGCTTTACTTTCTTGCCAGCATAAGGGATTTCAATTGGGCCAAAATTATCTTCTGTCCATCTTGTTGTATCTGTGTTTGGGTAAATTGGATTTTTAAAGGATTCTCTATCCTGATAAAACCCTAGTGGCTTTATTTCTTTTTGAACTAATTTAACTTGAGGAAGTTCTTTAATAAACTTCAAGTTTTCATCAGTTAAATGCATTTCCCAAAGACCATTAACATGTGTTGGATAAAACTCTGTTATATCTTGATTTAGCAATCTCTCTTTTCTAAACCCTCTACCATCTGTTTGAACAAGATAGCTATACTGCATGCCTTCAGGCTCATAGGCTGCTTCATCATTAATGATTAAGTCTCCATCAATAATTTGAAGTTTATCACCAGGTAAACCAACACACCTTTTAATGTAGTTTTCTCTTTTATCTACAGGTCGGTCTATTACATCAAACTTTCTCCAAATATTCTCCCTGCCTTGATCTCTAACCATTTGATAGTAGGTTCTATTTTGGTGCTGAACAACAACAGTATCCCCCGCAGGAAAGTTAAATACAACTGCCTCGTTTCTCTTAACCTCTTGAAGTTTTGGAAGTCTTGTATAAGGAAGTTTAATTAGTTCAGAATAGGATTTTACGCTTTCTGTAAACCACATGGTATGATGCGCAAAAGGAAAGAAAATAGGGGTATTAGGTATTCTACTTCCATAATTCACCTTGCTTACAAATAAGAAATCACCCACCAAAAGAGACTTTTCCATCGATGATGTTGGAATAGTAAAAGCTTCAATGTAGATAGCCCTAATAAGTGTTGCAGCTATAACGGCAAAGGATATTGCATCAGCCCATTCTCTTTGTCTTGATTTTTGGTATTTATTTAAGAAGTCTTCTCCCTTCCATGTGTATTTGTCTTCTAGGCCTATATAGGTTAAATAGAAAGGAGTAGCAATAACACCTAGGGCATGTTCCCAATAAGAAACTATGCCCATATTCTTTAGCAGTTCAACAATAATTCCAACCCAAACAATAAATCCAACAAATGGAATATAGTAAATGGCCATCCACCAAATTGGTTTTCTAATAAGGTTGATTGCCTCATAGATACCATAAAAAGGAACAAGAATTTTCCAAGGAGCTATTCCAGCTTTCTTGAATATCAAATACAATCCAATGTGTGAAAGGATATAATAGCTTATTAGTAGGATTAGAATTAATTGCATTTTTAATTTTTTAGTACGTCTTTCATGGTAAATATTCCCTTTTTATTCTTGAGAAACTCAGCAGCTACAACAGCACCTAGAGCAAAGCCTTTTCTATTTTTTGCCAAATGCTTTATTTCTATTTCATCAATTTCTGATACATATTTAATGATATGCGTTCCGGGTACTTTGTCTTCTCTTACAGAAATTATTTCTAAAACTTCTTCTTCATTGCTTTTTTCGTTGCTCCACTTTTTTAAAGTAGAGTCATTGTCAATAATTCCTTCAGCAAGTGTTATAGCTGTTCCGCTTGGACTATCTAACTTCTCCAAATGGTGTATTTCCCTTATATTAGCTCTGTATTCCTTATGCTTTTCCATTAAACTCGCCAAGGTTTTATTTAATTCAAAGAAAAGGTTTACACCAATACTGAAGTTGGTTGCTGTTAACAATGCAGAATCTTTTTCTTTTATCAAATCAACAACTTTGCTGTATTCATTATACCATCCTGTAGTTCCAACCACTACAGGACAGCCTGCATTAGCACATAAAGTGATATTTCTTATAGCCTCCTCTGGTTTGCTAAATTCAATAGCTACATCACATTTTTTAAGATTTTCAGTAGTAAGTTCTTCTTGGTTATCCGAATTGATCTTAATACCAATTCTATGATTTCTATCTAAAGAAATCTGCTCAACTTCTTTACCCATTTTACCATATCCAAGAATTGCTATTACCATTGAAAACTAAAGTTATATTAAGGCGACAAAATTACCCTATTGTTATTACACCAAAGGTTTAAAACCTATTTCTTTGGACATTTTTACCAAATTTTAAGCTTATTGTCATACTAGGGGTGGGACTTAAGTAAGGACCTGTGAACTGAATATTTGGTTTTATAATTGCCGAAAGATCATTACTTACATCAAATTCGTATAGATGCGCATCTACAGCTGCATCTACAATGTTGAGAATGTAAGCCACACCAGTTAATACATACAATAAGTCTCTATTAGCTCTATGAAAATCTATTAATGAAATGAGGTTATCATCCGTGTAAACTCCGTCATATTTATCATCAACGGTATTTGGATCGTCGTCATTTCTTTTTAAATAGGCATCTTTAAAGTCATTGAATTTGCTTTGTTGGTCTAAAGCGAAAAACAGTGGAGTTCCAATGGCGGCATATACTACAGGTATTTTCCAATATTTCTCATTATAAGCTTGGCCTAAACCCGGCAAAGCCATGGACATTAAAGTAGCTTTCTTAGGCGACTTGATTACAATATCTTCTTTTAAAAGAAGTGTGTCAGAGTTTTGAGCCCTAAGAGAATTTAGATGAAGAAATAGGACAAAAAGTAAGATCCCATAAAATTTCATTTGGGAAATTATTTATTCAGAAGGTTTAAGATCTGGTTTAATTGTTCATCAGATTCGAATGAGATTGTGAGTTTACCCTTGTCAATGTCATTTCTTTTAAGTTGAACGTTAAGATTTATCTTCTTAGATATATCGGATTGCAGTTTTTTATCACTTAGCGAAAGAGGAAAACTCTTTTTTGGAGCAAATTGATTTGACTTTTTTGTCTTACTCAACTCTTCTGTTTTTCTTACGGAAAGTTTGTCTTCTAGTATTTGATTAAAAAGGTCTAATTGTTTTTGCTCATCATCAATATTTATAAGCGCTCTGGCATGTCCCATAGATAGTTGATTTTCAGCAATTCCGCTTTGGATTTCTGCTGGTAACTTTAATAGGCGCAAATAATTACTTATGGTACTTCTTTTCTTTCCAACTCTCTGGCTAAGTTCTTCTTGGGTTAGTTTGCATTCTTCAATTAATCTTTGATAACTCAAAGAAACTTCTATGGCATTTAAATTTGCTCTTTGAATATTCTCAACCAAGGCCATCTCCAACATAGCCTGATCATTTGCAAGCCTAATAAATGCAGGCACTGCAGAAAGTCCTGCTATTTGAGAAGCTCTAAATCTTCTTTCTCCGCTAATTAATTGGTACTTATTGTACCCCAACTTACGCACGGTAAGAGGCTGTATAATCCCTAATTCTTTAATTGATTGAGCTAGCTCATTCAATTTTTCTTCTTCAAAATTATTTCTAGGTTGGAAAGGATTCGCCTCAATTTGATTGATTGGCAATTCTGCAATAGAACCTAAGGTATTTTCTATTGCATTCTTGTTTTCAGAAGTAATATCTGTTTTATGATCTTCTAATAATGCGCTTAATCCTCTTCCTAAGGCAGGTTTTTTTGTCATTCTTCAAGCTCGATTATCTTCTCAGATTCTTTGAGTTGTGTCAACTCATTATTCTGGAGTATTTCACGGGCTAAATTAAGATAATTTACAGCTCCTTTGCAGCTTGCATCATGCATAATAATAGTTTCTCCATGACTTGGAGCCTCTCCTAATCTTGTATTTCTTTGAATTATAGTGTCGAAAACCATTTGTTGGAAGTGGGTTTTAACTTCTTCAACTACTTGATTGGATAGCCTTAATCGAATATCGTACATAGTAAGAAGTAAACCTTCTATACTAAGTTCAGGATTTAATCTTGCTTGGACTATTTTAATAGTATTTAACAACTTACCTAAGCCTTCAAGTGCAAAATACTCACATTGAACTGGTATAATTACAGAATCGGATGCAGTAAGTGAGTTAAGTGTAATTAAGCCTAAAGAAGGAGAACAATCTATAATTATAAAATCGTAGTCATTTTTAATCTTACTTAAAGCTGCCCGCATCATCTTTTCTCTGCTGGGCAGATTAATCATTTCAATTTCAGCACCCACTAAATCTATATGGGCAGGCAAAAGATATAAATTTGGAGACGAGGTTTCAAGAATAATGTCTTGAGGTTCAATATCATTTATGATACATTCATAAATACTCGTTTTAACATTTTTAGGGTCTATTCCAACACCAGATGTAGCATTAGCTTGTGGGTCGGCATCTACTAAAAGTACCTTCCTTTCAAGAACACCTAATGCGGCAGCTAGGTTAATCGCTGTTGTTGTTTTACCTACTCCACCTTTTTGATTGGCTACTGAAATGATTTTTCCCATGGAATGAAATTTATTTTAAACTTTTGTGCGTTTCAATTGCTAAATAGTCGGACTCTGAATTTATTGCTAGGATTGAAAATATAAATAAGTAATATAATCAGTTTCTTTGCAGTCGCTCCCAATTCAAACTTTGCTAAAAGTACATTTATTATAGGTGTCTATAGCTTGAAATAAGGGGGTTTTTTTAAACAAATTTTTGTTGATAGGAATATGATAACTATTATTTCAGCGAGTAATCGAGAAGGCAATTGGACCTCCATTTTTGCAAACCATTGTTTGGATTATTTAACTAAACAGAAGGTAGACGCTCAAAAATTCGAATTAGGTGATTTGCCTCAAAGTTTAAGGCTAAAGTCAGTTTATGAGTATGATTCATCCATATTTGCAGACATCTCTAAAAGCATCATAGAACCTTCTAATAAGTTTTTGTTTATTGTGCCTGAATACAATGGAAGTATGCCGGGGATTCTGAAACTTTTTATTGATGGTATAGAACCAAAATTCTTCAAAGGAAAGAAGGCTGCATTAATTGGTATATCTGCAGGTAGAGCAGGTAATCTAAGAGGAATGGACCATTTGACTGATATTCTACATTATCTGCAAGTGGAAGTAATGGCCGCCAAACTGCCTATCTCAAAAATTTCTGACTTAGTTAAAAATAAAGTCATTAAAGATGAGCAGACTATTGTTGAATTGGAGAAGCAATTGTTAAAATTCATTAACTATTAATGCATCGTTACTTTATAGTTTTTTCATACAACGGTAGCGATTATCATGGTTGGCAGAGACAGATTAATGCCTTAAGTGTTCAAGAGGTATTAGAGTCTAAACTCTCTCTACATCTCCATGAAAAAGTAGAAGTTGTTGGAGCTGGTAGAACAGATACTGGAGTCCATGCTAAGATGATGTTTGCTCATTTTGATTTTCAAAATGAAATAAAGGATCTAAATAAACTGGCATACAAGCTTAATACTACTTTAGGGAAGGCAATAGCTGTTAGCAAAATAAAGAATGTTAATCATGAAGCCCACGCTAGATTTGATGCTAAATTGCGGACTTATCAGTATCATCTAATTCAAGAAAAGAATCCATTTCTAGATGGTTTAGCTTATCTTCATTTTAAAGAATTAGATTTTGATAAGATGAATAAAGCTGCTGAATTACTTATTGGAGAGAAAGATTTTTCTTGCTTTAGTAAAAGCAAAACCCAAACTTTTACCAATGATTGTGAGGTCACGGAGGCATACTGGGAAAAACGAAAGGAGGAATGGGTATTTACTATTTCAGCGAATAGGTTTTTGAGGAATATGGTTAGATCCATTGTTGGAACCTTGATAGACGTTGGAGAAAATAAATTAGAAATAGAAGATATACCTACCATAATTGAATCTAAAAGTAGAAAGGAAGCAGGCAAATCAGTTCCTGCTCACGGACTTTATCTTGTGGATATAAAATATCCAAAGGAGCTTTTTATTTAGATAGTTTTGCAGCATGAGTGAAATAAGCGGGAAAACTTGGGATACGGCATTATTTAAGAGAGTGCTTAAGTATGTAAATCCTTATAGAAAAACCTTCTATATCACAGGGGTTCTCGTGGTCTTATTGGCAATACTCGCTCCACTTAGACCTTGGTTAATTCAAAGAACCATAGATATTGAAGTTTCTGCTTCAAATCTAGAAGGGGTTCTTAACATGACAATAATTTTAATAATCATTCTCATCATTGAAGCTATTGTTCAATTTTATCAAACATATCTAGCTAATTGGCTAGGTCAAACTATCATTAAAGATTTAAGAGTTCAGTTATATAAACACATTCTATCTTTTAAATTATCTTACTTTGATAAAACTCCAATAGGAACCTTAGTTACTAGAACTGTATCGGATATTGAAACCATCTCTAATATTTTTTCTGAAGGAATTTTAGTCATTTTTGGAGATATATTAAAGCTTGTAGCTGTAATTGCCTTTATGTTTTATACGGATTGGCTACTTACTTTAATTAGCTTAATACCAATACCAATATTGATTTTTGCTACTACTATCTTTAAAAAAGTAATAAAAAAGGCCTTTCAAGATGTAAGAACCCAAGTTACCCGACTTAATACTTTCGTGCAGGAAAGAGTGAGTGGAATGAAGATTATTCAAATTTTTAATCGAGAAGAAGTAGAATTATCACGCTTTGAAAAAATGAATAAAATGCATAGAAATGCTCATATCAGAACTGTTTGGGCCTATTCTATTTTCTTTCCTGTTGTAGATATGTTATCTGCAGGATCTTTAGCGCTTTTAGTGTGGTGGGGAAGTAAAGGTGTAATCGCAGGATACACTACGCTAGGGAATTTAACTGCATTCATATTATATATCTATATGCTTTATCGACCCATTCGTCAGTTGGCCGATCGTTTTAATACGCTTCAATATGGTATGGTTAGTTCTGAAAGAGTGTTTAAAGTTCTGGATACGGAAAGTAATATGGAGGCAAATGGAAATATTGTAAAGGAGCACTTTAAAGGTGAGATTAGTTTTAAGGAAGTGAGTTTTGCTTACATTGAAGAAGACTATGTTTTGAAAAATATTTCCTTTGAGGTAAAACCAGGCGAAACTGTTGCATTTGTTGGAGCAACAGGGTCAGGTAAAACCTCTACAATAAATCTTTTAGGAAGATTCTATGAATTTCAAAAAGGAGAAATTCAAATTGATGGAGAAGCGATTAGAAATTATGATATTGATTGCCTAAGAAAGAACATGGCTGTTGTTTTGCAAGATGTTTTCCTTTTTTCCGATACCATTTTAAACAATATCACTTTAAATAATGATGAAATTAAGGAAGAGGAGGTTATAGAAGCTTCTAAAAAAGTAGGAGCTCATGATTTTATAAAAAATTTACCTGGAGCATATAACTATGATGTGAAAGAAAGAGGAGGGATGCTCTCCGTTGGACAAAGACAACTAATTTCTTTTATTAGAGCTTACGTGCATAATCCAAGTATTTTGATTTTGGATGAAGCAACATCTTCTATCGATACTGAGTCAGAATTAATGATACAAAAAGCCACTGATGTAATCACCAAAAACAGAACCTCTATAGTTATAGCACATCGATTATCAACTATTCAAAAAGCAGATAAGATAATTGTTTTGGAAAAGGGAGAAATTATAGAAATGGGTACCCACCAAGAATTATTAGCCCAAAATGGGCATTATAAAAAGCTTTTTGAACTACAATTTAAAGGGGAAGTAATCTCTTAAGAATTATTCTGGTACCACTAAAATAGGCAATTGAGCATGCATCAAGATTTTTCTACTATCGCTCATATTGAATAACCTTTCCCAAAACGATTGCTTGTGTCTAATCATTGCAATAATTCCCTTCTTCTCATTTATTGCTTTATTTAAGCCATCTTCAAATTTCTCAGCATAGGCATCAATACAATCAACATCCATTCCGTTAAATCTGGATTTAACAGGAGCCCAATCTTTAATAATATCTTCTTCTTTAGTTCTAACATGCACTATGTCTATTGGAAGCTTGTGTTTTTTAGCAAATAGAGCAACCTTATCGGCAACATCTTGAGTAAACTCTTTCCCATCAAAAGGAAAAATAACTTCTTCTATTTCATTATAATCATAATCTGTTGGTATAGCATAGAGAGGCCTTTTTAAATTGTTTATTAGGCTAACTGTATTACTTCCAATTAGAACTTCCTTCAATCCACTTGCTCCTTTTGTTCCGGTTACTATGCAATCCGCATCAAAATCATTGGCGATAGCATTAGTTTGGTCGGCTAAATCTCCTTGCGAAATTTTGTAAATCCAATCTTTAGCAGTTTCTCCATATAAGTCAATAAGTTTTACTTTTAAGTCAGCCATATCTCTATCTGCCTGCTTTTGCATCTCCTCTTGCAAATAAAAAAGTCCACTTTGCCCTCCCTGCGGAATTTGAAAAACATGTAAAACAATTAATCTAGTATCCTTGGATTTAAGCTTTTTAACTGCAAAATCTATGGATTGAAGAGAGTTTTTTGAGAAATCTGTTGGAAGAAGTATTGCTTTCATTTTCTATGTAGATTATAGAATCAAATATCGTACAATGATTATTGTTTAAGAATGATTTTTATCATTTTTTTCTAGTTAAAATTGAGGAATTTTAGTTTTTCTAGATACAGACAATGATATGAGTGATATGGACCAAATAATAGTGGATTCTTTTAGTAAAATTTTTGAAAAAGACCTAATGGAAGAAATTCAGAAAGTGGGTGTAATTAAAAAGGTTAAAGCTGGAGAATCTATAATGCAACCAGGCTTAAAAATAAAATCTATTCCACTTCTAATTAACGGTGCCATCAAGATTTTAAGAGAAGATGAAGAAGGAAAGGAATTACTCTTATACTTTTTAGAAAAAGGGGAGAGTTGTGCGATGACTATGGCCTGTTGTATGGGAGATGCAAGAAGTGAAATTCAAGCAATTGCAGAAAGTGATGCAACCTTATTAATGATTCCTAATAACTATATGGAAGATTGGATGGCTAAATATAGAAGTTGGAGGAATTACGTTCTAGATAGTTATCATAGTCGATTTTCTGAAATGCTTGAAACCATAGATAAAATAGCATTCCTAAGAATGGACGATCGTTTGATTGAATATATTAAGGAGAAAGCCTTATTGACAAAAAGCGAAGAAATTCAAATAACACATCAAGAAATTGCGGATGAATTGAATACCTCCAGAGTAGTTGTTTCTAGATTGCTTAAAAAGCTGGAGAACGAAGGAAGAATCAAACTCTACCGCAATAGAATCAAAATAATCTCCTTGTAACCAAGGTTACACCAACTGTTTTAGTATCGCTTTAATTTTGCATCAAAATAATATACTATGTTAGAAGTTTTAGGATTTTTTGGGGCTTTAATTATTGGTGTTGTTTTAGGGCTCATAGGAGGTGGAGGGTCTATTCTAACAGTTCCTTTATTGGTTTATGTTTTAGCTGTTGAACCTGTTATGGCTACTGCTTACTCGCTTTTTATTGTTGGTATAACTGCATTAGTGGGAACATTAAGAAATCTACCAAAGAAACTTGTAGACTTTAAAACTGCAATCGTCTTCTCCATTCCTGCATTTATGGCTGTTTATTTAACTAGGAAGTTTGTTGTTCCAGCCATTCCCGATATTTTATATACTTCTCATTCATTTATTCTAGATAAGAATATGGCCATTATGCTATTCTTTGCTTTGATTATGTTAATGGCGTCCTATTCTATGATAAAAAATAAAGGGAAGAAAGAATTGGAGGAGGAAGAAGTACAGTATAATTACCCTTTAATACTAATTGAAGGTTTTGTTGTTGGTGTGTTAACAGGTTTAGTAGGAGCAGGAGGAGGATTTTTAATAATTCCAGCTTTAGTTCTATTAGCAAAACTGCCGATGAAGAAAGCGGTAGCTACCTCTTTATTAATTATAGCAGTGAAGTCCTTGATAGGATTTATTGGAGATATTCAGAACTTAGATATAGCATGGGGGTTTTTAATGTTACTTAGCGGACTTTCCGTAATAGGTATTTTTGTAGGAATTTATCTGAATACTTTTATTGATGGGAAGAAACTTAAAAAGGCATTTGGCTATTTTGTTTTAATTATGGCTTTAGTAATTGTTTTAAAAGAGGTAGTTTTTTAGAACTAGAAATTAACATTGGTTACCATACAGTTTAAGAAAGGATTATAAATTTGTAAAAAATAAGATATGAAAATAGAACAAATATATACAGGATGTTTAGCACAAGGTGCTTATTACATTGAAAGTAAGGGCGAAGTAGCCATTATTGATCCATTAAGAGAAGTGGATGCTTACATTCAGAAAGCAGAAAAAGATAATGCCAAAATCAAATACATCTTTGAAACGCATTTTCATGCAGATTTTGTAAGTGGACATGTTACGCTTGCTAAGAAAACTGGAGCTTCCATAGTTTATGGACCAACAGCTAAGCCTTCATTTGAAGCAATTACAGCAGTGGATGGCCAAGAGTTTAAATTGGGAGATATAACTATAACCGTTTTGCATACTCCTGGGCACACCATGGAGAGTAGTACATATTTATTGAGAGATGAAAAAGGAGAAGATAAAGCAATCTTTACAGGAGATACTTTATTTTTAGGAGATGTTGGTAGACCTGACTTAGCACAAAAGGCGGCAAGCATAACGCAAGAAGATTTAGCAGCTTTATTGTTCGATAGTTTAAGAACTAAAATAATACCTCTTTCCGATGACTTAATGGTATATCCTGCTCACGGAGCAGGTTCAGCCTGTGGTAAAAACATGATGAAAGAAACAATGGATACCTTGGGCAATCAGAAAAAAGTTAATTACGCGCTAAGAGCAGATATGACAAAAGAAGAGTTTGTCAAAGAGGTTACCGATGGATTGTTACCGCCACCTCAGTACTTTCCTCTAAATGTTAAAATGAACAAGGAAGGTTATGACGATATTGATGTGGTTTTAAATAGAGGAAGCAAAGGCCTTAGTCCAGACGCTTTTGAAACAGCAGCCAATGAAACTGAAGCAATAGTTTTAGATGTTAGGCATCAAAGTAAGTTTGTAGAAGGGCATATTCCACGGTCTATATTTATTGGGATTGATGGAGATTTTGCTCCTTGGGTAGGCGCAATGATTGCAGATGTTAACTTACCTATTTTGATAGTTTCTGAGGAAGGAAGACTGGAAGAAACAATAACTCGATTATCACGAGTTGGTTTTGATAACACTATTGGTTACTTAGAAGGTGGTTTTGAAGCTTGGAAAAAAGCAGGGAAACAGATAGATACTATAGAAACTATTTCTTCTGCAGAATATGCAAAGCATCTTAATGAAAATCCAACTTTTGATGTTAGAAAACCAGGAGAGTATGAGGCTGAGCATGTAGAAAATGCCCAAAGTACACCTTTGGATTATTTAAATGATCATTTGGCAGAGTTTCCTTCTAAAGGTAAATTCTACCTTCACTGTGCAGGAGGATACAGAAGTGTAATTGCAGCTTCTGTTTTAAAAAGTAGAGGAATACACAACTTGATTAATATTAAAGAAGGAATGAACGGTATTTTAAAAACAGGAGTACCTACCACTGCCTATATTTGTCCTTCAGAGAAAAAATAAATTAATTCTAAATTAATTTAAAGAGGTGAAGAGAAATCTTCACCTTTTTTTATGACCATTATAAAAATATTTAATAGATTATTAAAAACATATATAAGGCATATTTCGTTTTCTTAGAAAACTAAACCTATGCAAAAATTAATAATCATATTTCTATCTCTTAGCTTCTTTTCTTGCGTAACCATTAGACAAGGGAATGTTGGTGTAAAGAGAACGGTCGGTAAAATAGATGAGAAAATAATAGAGCCGGGTGCTCGATTTTATAACTTCTTTGCCACAAGAGTTATTGTGGTACCCATTAAAACTGAAAATATTGAGGTGAAATTAGAATTGCCCTCTAAAGAAGGTTTGAATGTAACTGCCGATATTTCTATTTTATATCATATTGAAAAAACAAAGGCAACAGATATCGTTGGTACTATCGGAATGGAATATGAATCTACGGTTATTTTGCCTGTTTTCAGAGCCTCTGCAGCAGACGTAACTGCAAAATACATGGCAAAAGATATGCATACTGGCAATAGATTTGAGATAGAAAGCGCTATAAAAGATCAAATGATGAAGTTATTAGCAGATAGAGGCTTTGTAATTGAAGCTGTGCTAATGAAAAGTATTACGCTACCTGCAGGATTATATCAAGCCATTGAAGAAAAGCTACAAGCAGAACAAGATGCACAAAGAATGGAATTTGTTCTTTTGAAAGAAAAACAAGAAGCGGAAAGAAGAATTATTGAGGCAGAAGGTATAAGAGATGCTAATAAATTAATTTCTGAAGGCTTAACTCCTCAAGTTTTGCAGTATAAAACTATAGAAGCGTATAGAGAGTTATCTAAATCTCCTAATGCTAAAATGATTATAGGAAGTGGAGGACAACCAATATTAATGGAGCCTTAAAAATTATTTAAATCCATGAAGACTTTGCCCAATGAAATCTTTGGGCATTTTTTCATCACCAGGGTAGCCTAGCTTTAGATTCCCATTTTCTTCAGCAATGTAATTGGTTTTAAATAAATAATCCCAAATACTTAAACTAATGCCGAAGTTGACTCCAAATCTACCTTTTGGAAGGGTATAAGCATGGTGATATAAGTGCATCACCGGATTGTTTAAAATGTATTTAAGTGGGCCATAAGTGAGTTTAATATTTGCGTGATTTAAATGACCTATACTTATTGCCACGAAATGGACAATGTATGCCTGTTCTGGTTCAAATCCACCAATAAGCATTACTACTAAAGTTTTAAGGGGTTTGTAGAAAATGTTTTCCATCCAATGGTATCTTAAATGCGCGGCAAATCCCATTTCTTTCACAGAATGATGCACTTGGTGAAATTTCCAAAGTACAGGGACTTTATGAAGTAGAACATGCGTAAACCATTGCACAAAATCCAAGGCAATAAAAAAGATAATCAATTCCGCCCACAAGGGTAACTCATTTAGATTTACAAAACTTAGGCTATTTATTTTTATTCCCCAACTACTAAGTAAATACTCGCTTAACTTATAAAAACCTGCAATGAAAATACTGAAGACGAAAAAATTAAAGAACATATAAAATGCATCTAGCCAAAAATCTTTTCTAAAAATTCTCTGGTTTTTTCTCCAAGGGAAAGCTATTTCTAACCCCCAAACAATAAGTGAAATTGCAATAAGCCCCCAAAAATAATTTGTATACCAGGGTACATTAAATAAAATGGAGTCAATTGTCCAGTTTAGATTGCCTTTAAATGCTTCAATAAATATGTTTAATATTTCCATAATTACATCAAAAATACGCTCTTAAACAAATGTGCTTGTAACAATTGTTACAGCTAACTCTGGACTTATTTTTTTCCTTAGTCTCCGAAATTCCATCGAACATTGAGACCAAAAGAGTCTCCTCCAAACCTAGTATTCTCTATTATCCAGAGCGTCGGTCTCCAATCAAGCCCTATTACAACAGGTACTTCAGAAAACCTATATTCCATTCCAATTTCTCCTGCTGCTCCTAGCCAAAAAGGATCACCAATAGCTGCTGAAGGACCAACACCTAAATACCAATAGAAGTTCTCTTGATTTAAAGGTTTGTATAATAAATCCCACAAAACATCTACTCCTACAGCATCTCCAAAGAATCCAAGACTTGCGTGTATTCTACCTTCACCAACACCAAAAACACCATCAATAGCAGCTCCACCGCCACCATTAACACCTCCAAACCGAATACCAACTTCTTGAGCACTTAAAATGCACGAGCTACTTATCAACAGAATAAACAATAATTTCTTCATAACGTTTAGATTTAATTTGAACCACAAGTTTAGTTTTTTTTGATTGACTTAAGTATTGATTTTCTCTCTACTTTATGTAACAAAAGTTACACTATAGTTTGTTGGGAGAAATAATATTGTAAACCTTAAAAATGAATGAAATTATGAAAATGATAATGGAACCATGGCCATGGTATATTTCAGGTCCCTCAATTGCATTGGTTATGTTTTTATTATTAATGATGGGAAAACGCTTTGGAATGTCTTCTAATCTTAGAACACTATGTACCATATGTGGAGCAGGGAAGAGGACTTCCTTTTTTCAATACGATTGGAAAGCGCAGAAATGGAATCTCGTAGTTGTTCTGGGTGTGGTCATTGGAGCATTTATAGCAACTAATTTTTTGAGTGATGATTTAACGGTTTCCATAAATCCTGATGTTACCCAAGAGTTGATAAGTTTAGGGTTTGAAGATGCATCAGAAGCATATTTGCCAGCTAAGTTTTATTCTTTAGCAGCTTTAGGCAATGTAGCTACTTGGGTTATCTTAATTATTGCCGGTATTTTGGTTGGTTTTGGCACTAGATATGCAGGTGGTTGTACTTCCGGTCATGCTATATCTGGTTTAAGCGCTTTGCAGCTACCTTCCTTAATTGCTGTTATAGGTTTCTTTATTGGCGGACTTTTAATGGTTCATTTCATTTTTCCAATTTTATTTTAGTTATGAGAGGATTTTTTCTACTGTTGATAGGTATATTCTTCGGAGTCGTATTAATTAAATCAGAGGCTGCTTCTTGGTTTAGAATTTACGAGATGTTTATGTTTAAGTCCTTTCATATGTTTGGGATCATAGGTTCTGCCGTTGGTATTGGGATTATTGCAGTTCAGCTCATTAAACGATTGAAGCTAAAGTCTTTTTATGGGGCAGAAATAACCATAGACAATAAAGAAAAAGGCTTAACTAGATATTTAGTTGGAGGATCTTTATTTGGCTTAGGTTGGGCACTTGCAGGTGCATGCCCGGGACCAATGTTTGCTCTTTTTGGAGCAGGTTTTTGGCAAATTCTTATTGTATTGGTGTCAGCCACTTTTGGAACTTATCTCTATGGTGTTTTAAAAGATAAATTACCCCATTAAACCTTCAGCTATTTGATCATTTGCTTTTAAGCCTGTTGCAGATTGAAAAAAGTGATGCAGAATATGAAGTTGCTCTTTTCCAATTCTTTTGCCATTTACAGAAGCAACATAAATTCCTAGAACAACTAATAAGCAAACAGGAACCCACCACAAAATGTCAGCTGGCTTATCTAAGGACATTCTTGTAAAACCAACCATGGATAGAATTAGGGCGCTAAATCCTAAAATAGAGTAGCAAAACATAAGCATGGTCCAAACTGAAGGTTTAGGACCGTAGAGGCCTCTAACAATAGTCTCATCGCCTTCTTGCTCCATAGTAATTCCTAGCTGTGGCGACCAAAAGTGTTGCATTTTTTTGCTGATTTTGATAATAGCATAACCATAAGCCACACTGCCATAGCAAGGATAGTTTTGTTTTTTTAATTCATCTTTTAGTTTCTGTTCGAGACTTTCAATACTTTCTTTGGTGCTTATTAAAAATCTGGGCCTAACAACAATAACTTTATTTGGGTCTTCTGTTTTCATATAAGGAAAGCTAATATAAAGCAAAAAAAAACCACGCCAAAGCGTGGTTTATAATTTCGTTGGTAGTGTTTTATTCTACACCATGCATTAATTTCTTTAATGGTTTATTGAAAATTGCAATTACTAAAGCGATTCCCAGTAAAACATATCCAATGGTTGAGAAAATTTCTGTGTACTTGGCCAAACCTTCCTCTAAAGTTAAAGCAACTCCATCATCACCATGTCCTCCAGTCATAGCAGCAATCTTACCACCAATATAGTTGGCTATTGCAAAACTTAAAAACCAAGCTCCCATTGCAGTTCCTGAAAAACTTTGAGGAGATAATTTAGTTACCATAGATAATCCTATTGGTGAAAGGAATAACTCTCCTGTTGTATGGAGCATATATAAGAATACCAAAGTTAAAATAGGAACTTGGAATGCTTCATTTGCAAATGGCAGAGCTACTAAAGTAACGAGGAACCCTAAGGCCAATTGAAAAATTCCTAAAGCAAACTTCATCGGTATACTAGGGTTCTTTCCAATTTTAGAAAGCTTTATCCACATTACGGAGAATATAGAACCAAAAGTGATAATAAAGAAAGGGTTAAAGAACTGCGTCATGGATGCAGGCATTTCCCAACCAAAAATCATTCTATCTACATTTCTATCTGCAAACAAGGTCAATGAAGTACCAGCTTGTTCAAAACATGCCCAAAAAGTAATGTTTATTATCATGAAAATAATCAAGGCTATCATTCGATCTCTCCAAATAGCCACTTCATTACCAAGCGTTTTATCTTCTTTAATACCCGCCATAATCATAGAAATAGCTATGTAGGCAAATAATCCTAGTAGAATATAATCCATAAGCTCATTCTTCATGATTAATATATAGCAAAGAGGAATCAATGCTAAAGAACCAATAGTAATCACTTGAACCATATTAATAGGCCCTAGAACTTTTTTCAGGCCTGCTTCTGTAAAATTCAAACCTTCTGCAGCAGCATAATTATTTCTACCTGCATAGAATATGGCAAAACCTGCTAACATACCGATACCCGCTAAACCAAATCCATATTTAAACCCATAGGTTTCTCCCACATAAGCTACTAGGGTTGTTGCTAGCAATGCTCCAATATTAATTCCGATATAGAAAATAGTAAAACCAGAATCTCTTCTTGGGTCGTTTTCTCTATAAAGTTTTCCAACAATGGTAGATATATTGGCTTTGAAATACCCATTTCCAACAATTAGAGCTCCCATACCAATCAACAACATATTTTCGGTACCACCTAAAATTAAAAATTCTCCTATAGCCATCATAACAGCGCCTAATAATACGGCATAACGATACCCAAGAAAACGATCAGCCATTCTTCCACCAAGAATAGGTGCCGCATATATTAAGCCTGTATATGCTCCATAGATTAGAGAGGCTTCAGCATCTCCTTTCATTAATGACTTTACTAAATATAAAGTAAGTAAAGTACGCATCCCATAATAACAGAACCTTTCCCACATTTCTGAGAAGAAGAGGGTCATTAGACCATCTGGGTGGCCTTCTTTTTTAACAATAGTTTGACTAGTATCGCTCATAGTTTTAGTTTAATTTGCGGTTAAAAATAGTTTATTTTTAATGAAGGTTCTATTTAAAGTTTCTCTAATAAAAAATTAGTCATTTGCGTATATAAATGGAAACGCGTATTTCCGCCATATATCCCATGGTTCTTATTCGGATAAACAAATAGATCAAATTGCTTATCTGCCTCTACCAATGCTTCAATCATTTCTGATGTGTTTTGCAGGTGAACATTATCATCTGCCATACCGTGCACTAATAGATAGTTTCCTTTTAGTTTATCTACATGATTGATTGGAGAATTATCATCATATCCATTCGCATTTTCTTGTGGTGTTTGCATGTAACGCTCTGTGTAAATAGAATCGTAAAAACGCCAATTGGTTACCGGCGCAACTGCAATAGCTGCCTTAAATTCATCAGCTCCTTTTAGCAAACACAAAGAAGACATATATCCACCATAGCTCCAACCTTGAACTCCAATTCTGCTGCCATCCACATAATCAAGGCTTGCAAAGTATTTTGCTGCCTCTATTTGATCCATCGTTTCATATTTACCCAACTGCTTATAGGTTATCTTCTTAAAGTCTGCACCTCTAGCTCCTGTACCTCTATTGTCAACAGAAACTACAATGTACCCTTTTTGCGCCATCAATTGATGCCAGAAGTAATTAGATCCTCCCCATGAATTGGTAACCGTTTGCGATCCCGGTCCTCCATAAATAGTAAGAAGTACAGGGTACTTTTTATTTGCATCGAAATTGGGTGGTTTAATCATCCAAGCGTTTAGACTTACCTTTTCACTAGTAGTAAATTGGAAAAACTCTTTTGGACTAATTTGATACTCTTTCAATTTACTATTTAGTTTTTCATTGTCTTTTAATACTCTTATTTCCTTTCCTTTAGCATCTCTTAAAGTAATGTAAGAAGGAGTATTTGCAGTAGAATGATAATTGATGAAGTAAGCAAAACTTTTACTAAAATCGGCACTATTGGTTCCATCTTTTTGACTAAGTCGCTTTTTATTACTTCCATCTAAGCCTATACTGTATACATTTCGATCTAAAGGAGATGTTTCTGCTGATTGATAGAATACCAAACCATTTTTATCATCAACACCATATAAATTAGTTACAGGCCAATCACCGCTAGTTATTTGATTTTTAAGTTTTCCATCTATCGTGTGCAGGTACAAATGTCTAAACCCACTGGACTCACTTTGAATAACAAAATGTTTTTTGTCTTTGGTAAAGTAAACTTCAAATGGCATTTCAATATAGGTATCGCTCTTTTCTGTATGTACTACTTTACTGCTTCCTTTTTCTGCATCTACTAAATTGATATGCAGTTCGTTCTGATGTCTATTAGAACTCATCACCGCTAAATAATTAGGATCTTCACTCCATTGGATAGAAGTAAGGTATTCGTAATCGACGCCTAAATCAATATCCAAAACTTTCCTTTCATTTAGCTGGTAAATTTGCACACTCACCTTGGCATTGTCTTCTCCAGCTTTTGGATACTTAAATCTATAATCCGATGGATATAAATTGTCATACATCTTCATGTTCCACTGCTTTACATCACTTTCATCAAATTTGTAAAATGCAATTTTTTCACCATCAGGAGACCAAGCAAATGCCTGAGAAAGACTTAATTCTTCTTCGTATACCCAATCTGAAGCACCATTGATTATTTTGTTGTATTCTCCATCTGTAGTGATCTTTATCTCTTTATTACTTTTTAAGTCTTTGTAGTATAAATTGTTATTTTTCACAAAAGCTACCATTTCTCCAGAAGGGGAGAAATCGGCATACATTTGTTTGTCACCTTCACTCAATTTTTGAATTTCTTTGGTTTTCAAATCAAGTATGTAGTAGTAAGCTTTGGTAGATCTTCTGTAGATGGACTCTAATTCTGTTGCAATCAAAACTTTTTTCTCATCTGCAGAAAACTCATAGGCATTCATTTTTAAAGTTGTTTCGCCTATTTTTAAATCTTCTGGATTAATTAAAGTACTAAGCTTTTTTCCACTTTTATAATTGTATTTCACCAAAGCAGAGCCATTTTCTGTTCTTTCTAAAACGGTATAATGCAAACCATCATTCATAGACCGGAGGCCTCTAACACTCTCGGCACTAAAGGTGTAATTTTTCCAAATATCTTCTAAGGTAATTGGTTTTTTATCGCTGCTTTCTTGTGCAATCGTTATTAGGGAACCAAAAAATGTGCTTAGAATAAATAGGGATAAGATTTTTTTCATGTTTAGAATAGATAAATTCGTCTTAAAATTAAAAGAAGGTCGAATTTACGTAAATTAGAAATGAATATTCAAAGTAGAATAGGAGCAAAGTGAATAGCTACAGTAAAATAAAAGAAAGGGATAAAGATTTTTTTACTCAATTACTTGGTCAGTCAGCGGTTAAAGTAGATCAAGAGAGTTTAGAAAATTACGACCACGACTATACGGAAGACCTTCATTATTTACCGCAAATAGTCTTATTACCAAGCAAATCAGAGCAAATAGCAAGTATTTTAAAATATTGCAATCAGAATAATTTCCCATTAACCGTAAGAGGTGCAGGTACTGGCTTAAGTGGTGGAGCACTTCCCCTATTTGGAGGTGTGTTGCTCAGTATGGAGAAGATGAATAGGATTTTGGAAATTGATGAAAGAAATTTACAAGCTACTGTTGAGCCGGGTGTTATTACTCAAGTATTTCAAGAAGCGCTCGCTGAAAGGGGGTTATTTTATCCGCCAGACCCTGCAAGTAAGGGAAGCTGTTTTATTGGTGGCAATCTAGCTGAGAATAGCGGAGGACCAAAAGCAGTAAAGTATGGGGTGACTAAAGATTATGTGCTCAACTTGGAAATGGTATTGGCAAATGGAGATATCATTTGGACAGGAGCTAATGTTTTGAAGAATGCAACCGGATTAAATCTAACCCAATTAATGGTTGGAAGTGAAGGAACCTTAGGAGTTATAACTAAAGCAGTGTTTCGATTAATTCCACTTCCAAAGCAAGATGTCTTAATGTTAGTGCCTTTTAGAAAGGCAGAAGAAGCCTGTGAGGCAGTTTCGGCAATTTTTCACTTGGGAATTACTCCATCTGGTTTAGAATTTATGGAAAAGGATGCCTTAGTTTTTGCCAAAGAATTTGTACATGGAATAGAATTAGAGATTGAGGAAGATATAGAAGCACATTTATTGATAGAGTTAGATGGGAATCAAGCAGATATTTTGATGCAAGAAGCGGAAGAGATTTATCAATTGATGGATCAATATGATTGTGGAGAAATTTTATTGGCCGAATCTCAAGCAGAGAAAGATAGGCTTTGGAAACTAAGAAGAAGCTTGGGAGAAGCAGTAAAAGCAAACTCTATTTATAAAGAAGAAGATACGGTAGTTAAGCGTGCAGAGCTACCCCAATTATTGTTGGGGGTGAAAGAGATCGGGAAGGAGTATGGTTTTCAATCGGTCTGTTATGGACATGCAGGAGACGGGAATTTGCATGTTAATATACTAAAGGGAGATATGAGTGATGAAGCCTGGAATGGAAATCATTTGAAAGCAGGTATTCGCAAAATATTCATGCTTTGCAAAGAATTAGGGGGTACTATTTCTGGAGAGCATGGCATTGGCTTAGTGCAAAAAGAATATATGGATGTGGTATTTAGCTCAACAGAGTTGGACCTACAGAAATCCATTAAAAAGGTATTTGATCCTAAGGGAATTTTAAATCCGGGAAAGGTTTGGCCAGAATAATATAGTGAAACTTGAGCTAATCATAATCGATAATTTCCTCGATATCCAAATATTCAAATTCTTCACTAATTGGGTTGAGCTTAAATTGTAAGCCAACCAAATCGGCTCCATGATAAGCTCCTGCCTTGGTTTTTTGAATTCCTTCCATTTTCGACCAGTCTTTTACTAAGATTTTAGCTTTAGCGCAGATGCTGTCGGCAATGGCTTCAATTTGGAGGTATTCCTTTTCATTTTGTTTTTCGTAGCCCATCAACCAATACTTAAACGAAATCGAATCGGATTGGATTAGATTTATTAGTTCCGTTTTGTATTCTAATTCGCTAGGGTTTAATCGATTAAAAGTGGGATTATTATTGTTGCATTCTGGCTTTCCGCAAGCCATCAAAAGAATAAACGGAATTAGCAGAAATAGGTAATTGAATCTAATTTGAATACTCATTTTCTTAAATTGTTTAAGAAAAGTAAAACGTAGAAATACCAATCTATAGTATAAAGCTATTTAGGTGGATTTTAAATTTTTAATGCTTCTAATACACAATATGCTAGAAGATTGGACTTAAGCTTGACGGTTTGGCTATGGCATGAGTGCCTTAGCCAATTTTGAAATACTAAAGTAGCGAAAGCCGCTGAAAGTATAAAACCAACTCGAAGCACGGCAAACCGTCTGAACTCATAATTACTGCCAACAGTAATTAAGCTAGAAAACCAAACTAACAGCGGCCCGTGCCTTCGCTGAAAGTAGCTTTTCAGCTACTGCAGGCAGGAGCGGCCGAGCGGTATAGGCGAAAGCCAACCGAATGTTTATCATAAAAACGCTTGCGCTTGTGCTACAGCTGTTGTTGTGCTTAGTTTTTTTAAGTGTCGTCCTCTGTATTATTTTCTCCGTTCTTTTGCTTAGATCAAAAGAACCAAAAATCAAGACCAATCAAAGCTTCT
>JAUIMG010000009.1 GCA_030433355.1 Bacteroidia bacterium
CTGTCCACGCCGTCCCGCTGATTGGTCAGGCCGCCCAAAAAAAACTGGCGACTTTTGAAGTCTTACCTACTTTTTTAAAATCATACTTGCAATTAAGCACAACAACTGGCTAAAACACGGTAGTGTGTTTTATTTACCTTGTGTCTTTACCTTCAAATATAATTAAAAAGAAAAGTGAAAGGCTTTAAAATGAAATAGTTGAGAATATTAGAGTGTGTTTTATCTTTTTTTTAACATTTGGCTAAAACACACTTCATTTTTAGATTTCACACTCTAATTTTCAATGAGAATAGTAAATAATATTTTTAACAATGACGCAATTAAGTTGACTCTCAAATAGGTAATACCTAAACCAATAGCACGGAATGTATTCCTTGTAAATGGGGAATTTAAAACTCTTTATTATTTCAATATCTCTTTTGCTAGTCTTAAACTCTTGGAACTGTTTTTGCTAATTAAGCTATAAGCAGTTAGCTTCCCTCCAAACCCTCTCAAAAACTTCTCTATGCCTTTCACACTGCTACCTTCAAAGTTGAAGTGTTTAATTCCTTTTTGCTTAGTCACTTTCATAGCTTCCCATAATAATAAGCTCATGGAGCCTGAGTTCTTGTGCTTTTCTGCAGCTCCTCCAATGAGGTAATAAGCAGATTTTTGGTCCCAAACCACTGCTATGGCAGCATGGGCATTACTTTCGGTATCTACTGCTTCTAATATTTTACCACATTGGTACTTCTCTAAATATTTGGCTATTCGCTCAAAAAGGCTCTCATCTTCAATAGGAAATGCCTGATTCTTGGCTTTATAGCTTTCCAACATTAAGTTTTTGAGGACTTCTGCATTCTTTGCTTGCTCTAAATTTAAAGCCTTTTCTGCCTTCTTAATTTGTCTTCTGCAACTATCACTTAAATCGGCCCATAAGGCTTCTTCACCCTTGCTCAAATCTTGTATGTAAGTAAACATTCTTCTGTCTTCAAAGCTATTCCACTGAAAAGCCAAGCTATTGTGAAAATCCAAATGGAATTTTTGTAAAAATTCAGCATGCTTGGGCAGTTGATCAATGAGTTCTTGATAAATCTTATTTTCAAAAGCAACTTTGGTGCTTTCTTTTTGTCCTTCTGGATAAGCAATAAAAGGACCAGTGTAGGCTGTAAAATGGGGTTGGGCTAATAAAGTCCAGATACCTTTTTTTCTTATCAAATAGGGCCATACGGCTTGTATTTCGTTTCCTTTTTCTATAACAATAACATCCCAACTGTCTTGCACTACCTCCTTCCACCAAGAGTAATGCAAAGAAAAAGGCATTTTGTCTTGATGCTTTTCACTAAAGAGTTTAAAGGCTGTTTTGGCTTCCATTCAATTCGAATTTCTAGAGTATAAAATAAAGCAATTCATTAAACAATACCGGATTCTTTGTTTCTTTGCAGCAAACAAATGTTATGTGGCAGAGAATTCAAACGTTATATTTAGGCTTATCCATGCTTATTAATGCAAGTATCTTCTTTTTAACGCTAGCCGTTATTAAGGGGCAGGAGCAAACTGCTATTTTTAATGTGTATGGTTTGTTTAATGAAGAATCTGGAGAAAAAATAGGAGACTCTTTCATTCTCTTAGTTTATCTAGCTGTTCTTATTTTGGTAAGTTTCATCATCATTAGCATGTTTAAAAAACGTCAATTGCAGATAAAATTGTCGCAGTTAAACCTTTTTCTGCAAGCAGGATTTTTAGCTGCCATATTTTTTGTGATGGATTGGGCGAAAGTAAATATGAACTTGATGGAAGATCCTATTGTTGATTATCAATTAGGGACTTTTCTAGCACTGCTGCCTCTTTTATTAATTTATTTAGCTGTAAGAGGAATTAAGAAAGATGAGGCCTTGGTGAGAGCGGCTGACCGCATACGTTAAATTCTTTTCTCTAACTCGATAACCTCTAACTTATCAACCTTTCCATTACTTAGTTCAAACCGCATCAAGCTTAATACTTGATGGAATCCAACTTTTCCCGCTGCACCGGGATTAAGATGTATAAGGTTCAACTTTTTATCAGGCATGGCTTTCAATATATGGGAATGCCCGCATATAAATAATTGCGGTGGGTTTTTCTGAATTTCCTCATATACGCGCTTGTCATACTTGTTGGGGTAACCTCCGATGTGGGTAATCCAAACATCTACTCCTTCTTCTGTAAATCTTAAATTCTTTGGATATTCTTTTCGTATTTCGGTGCCATCTATATTGCCATAAACGGCTTTCAAAGGTTTGAATTGCTTCAATTCATCTGCTATCTCAATGTTTCCAATATCGCCAGCATGCCATATTTCGTCTACATCTTTGAAATAATGCTTTACTCTCGGATGCAGAAAACTATGCGTGTCAGAAATAAGTCCAATCTTCTTCACTTAGCGAAATTATTATTAATCGCCAATAAACCAATCTTCTATGTTTAGTAGTTTTGGAATGGCATGAAAAATCATCAAGAGATAGTCTATGAATCGCTCTTTGGAGAGGAAATGATAGAGGTCCTGAAAACAGGAAGTTATAGTCAAATTTTCTTTTTAGTAGATGAAAATACAAATCGCTATTGTTTTAAGTTAATAGAGCCAAAGCTAAAAGAGCTTCAACTAAATTATCATTTGATGGTAATAAGCGCAGGAGAGGAGTCTAAAAGCTTGGAGCAATGTTCTAGTCTTTGGAAGCAACTTTCGCTTTCTAATGCTGCCAGAGATGCTGTTTTGGTCAATCTTGGAGGTGGTGTAGTTTGTGATTTAGGAGGTTTTGTCGCTTCTGTTTATAAAAGAGGCATCGATTTTATACACTACCCAACCTCATTACTAGCGATGGTAGATGCAGCTTTGGGTGGAAAGTGTGGTATTGATTTTATGAATTTTAAGAACCAAATCGGGAGTTTTCGTTTTCCTGAGAAGACAATCATCAACAGAAGATTCTTAGATACACTACCGAAGGAAGAAGTTCTATCTGCTTATGCTGAAATGATTAAACACGCTCTTATTGCTGATCAAACCTATTGGGAAGAGCTCAAAGAGTTAGATTTAGAAGAAACAGCAGATTGGGACGCCTTGATTAAACAGTCTGTAGCTATTAAATTGTATTTGGTAGAGAAAGACCCGTTGGAAAAGGGAGATCGTAAGAAATTAAACTTTGGTCACACCATTGCACATGCTTTAGAGAAAATTGCCATGCAAAAAGGAAAACCGATTGCTCATGGTATAGCTGTAGCTGCAGGAATTTTGGTAGAATCTTATTTGTCTAGCAAATACTATCGTTTGGAGGAATCTTCTTTTAAAGAAATTGAAGCCTTGGTAGTCAAATACTTTCCAAAAGTTACGTTTCGAAAAGAAGATATTGCGGAGCTTTTAAGCGCGATAGGTCAAGATAAAAAGAAGGAGAAAAATGCAAATAGATTTACCCTTTTAGACGATTTAGGGAAGGCTTCTATCAACCACAATTTGGAATCCAAAGCCATGGAAGAAGGCTTTAATTACTATTTAAAATTGTATTGAAGTATTTGTGTAAATACAATAGTTTAATAGATTGCAAATCAGTTGATTTGCCTCTATCAAAAAGCATATCCAATCGCTTTTTAATTGCGAATGCATTAAGCAAAAGACCAATTCAAAATACTTTACTTTCTGAAGCGGAAGACAGCGTAATTCTCAATAAAATAATTACTGATTTAGATGAAAGAATTAATGTAGGAAAGGCTGGTACAGCTTTTAGATTTTTAACGGCATATCTGTCTACATTAGATAAAACCTTTGTTTTAGATGGAGACAGCAGAATGAGACAAAGACCTATAGGTGTTTTAGTAGACAAATTAAGAGAGCTAGGAGCGAGTATCAGTTATCTAGAAAAAGAGGGTTTTCCTCCATTGCAAATTAGAGGTAATCTTTTGCAAGGAAGAGAGTTAGCTATTGAGGCTACGGTAAGTTCACAATTTATTTCTGCCTTACTTCTTATTGCTCCTAGTATAAAAAATGGTGTAGAGCTTAATTTACAAGGAGAGATCGTTTCATCTCCTTACATTGATATGACTTTAAAGTTAATGCAGGAGTGGGGTATAGGCCTAGAACAAAAAGGAAATAAGCTTATAGTTCAAGAGGGTAATTATGTATTTAATTCGCACTATAAAATAGAAGCAGATTGGTCTTCGGCTGCATTTATTTATCAGTTTTTCGCCCTATCTAAACTAAAGACTTTATTTATAGAAAACTTGAGTTTAAAATCTGTTCAGGGAGATTCTAGAACTGCAAGCTTATTTGAGTTTTTTGGAGTGAAGACAAGGGAATTAGATGGAGGTATAGAATTATTTAAAATTGCATTCGAGAAGAAAGAAGTAGAATTGGATATGTTAGATGTTCCAGATTTAATTCCTGCCTTTGTAGTTACTGCAGCGGCACTAGCTATTCCAATGAAAATTACAGGAGTGAAGACTTTAAAAAACAAAGAAAGCGACCGTTTATTTGCTCTAAAAACAGAGTTAGCAAAATATCAAGCTGTAGTGGATTATAACGATAATCAATTAGTCCTTTCAACTTCTTTTGTTTTTGAAGATGGAGTCCTTATAGAAACTTATCATGACCATAGAATAGCGATGGCATTTGCACCACTAGCTATTTTTGGAACTGTAGTTATTAATGATCCAGATGTTGTTGTTAAAAGCTTTCCTTCTTTTTGGAAGGAAATGAATAAGCTAGGTTTAGTAAGCAAGGAGTTGCCTAGCTAATACGTTTTTTCTGCTTCCTTCTAAACTTGCTATTGGAAATTATAGAATACATCTGTCGGATACCAGAACTAATATAGAGTAAGCTGATGACAAACCATATATAAAATAAAACAGAGTAATTAATGCTGCTGTAATTGTAGGCAACGGTTATTGCCAATAATGCATTGTATATGTTTAAAAAGATAGTGATTCGACTTACACGCTTTGGTGCTTTTTGGAAAGCAAAGAGGTTGAGTACTCCGGTAAAGATTAATACCGCACCAAAAAAATCATCTCCACGAATAATAAACTCGAAGGACATCCCAATAAACAGAAGCATATTGATTAGATATAGTTTCTTATGGGTTAGATATCTCTTTCTCATTAAAACTTAATTCTTAGTTGTGCTTTAACTTCACTTCTTGTATTACCCATAATTTCATCTTTTCCGCTGCCTATTATACTCCTATCTGCATAATAAGTTTGACTGTATCTCAGCCATAAATCAATAGACCTACTTATGCGGTATTTTGTATTTACATAAAACCTAGTTCCCCTTCCGCTATATGCCGGAACAGAAAAGGCGTAAAGAACATCATTTTCATAAGCATAGATTCTACTATCATAACTATCGGTATCAAAAATGGCATAGCGTAAAGAAAAGGAAATAGGGACGTTTAGATTCCGATAAACAATGTCTTGAAAAACAACAATACCATATTCTCTTTGGCCATCTCCCAATTTATATTGACTCTGTTCAATTCTACTTTTTATCTCAATGTTTTTGGTGACTTGATAGGCCAAATTAAATCGAATTAATTGCTGAAACTCTTCTACCACTTCGTTTAATCCATTTTCTGACTCATCCGCATTTCTTCCTCTTTTCCTTTGTCTAAATCTAACATAGGCATTTAAGCGTTTTGAAGGACTATAATCTATCTGACCAAGAATTCTATTCCCTCTAGAGGGCCCATCTGTTCTAAACTGAAGCCATTCAAAAGAAAATTGATCAAATAGTAAAGAAACATTCCATTTTTGACTCAGTTTAGAGTTGAAACCAATAAACGTTCCTGATTCATTATTGTTAATCGTATTTTCTCCAATAGCATTGCTTTGTAATGGTTTAAAATCATAGGCAAACATTCTATTTTGAAAGGCTAGGGAAAGCTTTGGGTGAAGAACTAATAAGGCACCATTTGTATAAGCAATACCGCCATCTATACTTTTTGAGATTTCACCAAATAGGTTTAGGTTTTTGTATAGGTAATTATAGTCTAAACCAAGAATTGCATTCTCCTCGCTAAGAGCTCTAAACTTACTATACTCCCTTGTATTAGGCACGAATTGTCCACCAAATTGGTTATAAACAGCCGTTACTCCAATAGAAAAGTTACTTATCTCATACTTTAAATTTCCCCCATAATAACTCACATCAATGGAGTTTTTATCCTCTAGTTCGGATGGCGTTCTATGAAAACCACTTTCCGAAATGGAGCTAAACACGACTTCATTGGTTAAACTATCAACCGCCGTTATGTTGCCATCAGCCTTGTTTTTAGAGTAGAAAAGGGTCAATTGCCATTTTTTCTTTCCAATGGTAATACCACCTCCTCTTAAAAATAGATTTTCTTGAGCCGAAGAATAAGGAACTAAAGAGGGTGCGCTACGCTTCAAAGTATAAATATTAGGGTTTCTGCCAAAGGCTAATCCAGACCAAAAAGTAAGTCCTTGTCCAAATTGGGCTTGAAAGTCTCCAAGGGCAATTTGCTTAATAGTACCTAAGTCTTGGGCGTAAAAGTGAGCGGAATAAAAGTCAAAGCCATTAGCTTGACTGCCCTGAAAGAACTCTTCTCCAGGGTCTTTTTCTGCAGTAATACCAAATCTCAATTTATTTGCATAATTGAATCTATATCTAGTGAATAATCGTTCAGGACTTCCTAAATATCTAGCATTCGGCTTCTCTTCTAATTCTTTTTGACTTATATCTGAGTAGCCCTTTTGTTCCTCTAAAATTCTGCTATACCGTATAAAAAGATTACTAGAACCTTCTTTAAGCATATACTTTAAATTTATATTTTGATTGCTAAAGTTTAGTTTCACAACTACGAAAGGTTCTATTCTTTTAATATCTTCTATTTGCATGGCAGAAATAGACTGTAGTTCTTCAATTCTTAGGAGCTTTCCATTTTTTTCAATATGCTTAAAAATTTGACTAATTTGAATATCGTTCAAAAGACCTAATGACCGTAATTCATCTTGGGTTGTATTATTTAAGTTAATTGGATTTTGATAGTATAGCTCCAATTGCTCAAATAGAGTGGTAAAATCAGCATCTCCACCTTCATTAATGGTGAGCAGAAAATCTACTCGATCTTCTATAATTTTTTCTTTAGCATCATTTAATTCCTGCGCAGAAATGAAAAGGGGGACAAGCAAAAAAAGTAAAAAATGGACTACTATCTTAGTTTTCATCTTTCATTCTACTTGGATTAAAAATCAAAGATATTTGAGGGGAAAAGCCTAAATATTGATCATAAGCAGAGGATAATTGAATGTTGAAGTCAGCGTAGTTTACTCCAAATCCAAAGGAGAAGGATGCCGGAGTAGTGGAGTAGCCTGTTTGAAAGGAGAAAGCTTTATTAAATTGATAATCTACACCTATTTTTAAATCACCCTCTCGATCAATGTCTTTTACATATTCTGTCATGAGGCTGACTTTGCTTGAAAAAGTGTATGCAAGACCCAATTTCATTAGTGTTGGATATCTTTCATCTTGATAGTCGTTTAGTCTTAATCTATTCGGATTAATTAAAACCGCAGCAAAAGTAAGTTCTTGGGTGATTAATGCAGTTAATCCTATGGTAGCTGATACACCTGCCTTAGATCCATAATCGTCTCCTATTTGCGTAGAAAGATAGTTTAACTGTATTCCAACGCTAAATTTATCGCTCAATTGCATGCCATAACTTAAGCCGAGGGTGTTTTCACTATAAAGCGAATAGCCAAATTGACTAAAACTTAATCCAAATCCTTGGTTCTCTTTTCCATAGGTAACCGCTACTGACTTTGTTGCTAATTCGCTTAAAGCAAACCTATTTCCATAATTTAATCCGGCTTGAAAACCTTTAATTTTAGGTAATTGAGCAGGATTGTTGCTAGTACTCCAAACTTCTTTTAAAAAAATAGAATTCCCTCCTAAACCATAAGATTTTGCTCCCAGTATACCTTCATTACCTGCTAAGGAAGTAAAGAATAATCCCATTCCGATAGAAAAAATAACGAAGCGAATTACTAGCTTAAGCATTGACTGTGAAGGTATTAATTTTTTTCAATTTGCATAAATACTACTTCAAAAGCACCATACAAAGCGTATGCTATAGACGAATAATTATATTTGTTTGATGAAGACTTTATTTCAATTGATTTTCAAACTTCTTGGATGGAAGGTAGTGGGCGAGGTGCCAAAAGAAAATAAGGTAGTTATGATTGCAGCGCCGCATACCAGCAATTGGGACTTCTTCTATGCTAGAGCTGCCTTTTTTATAATGGGTCTTAAGCTGAAATATACCGTAAAGAAGGAATTGTTTTTTTTCCCTTTAGGACAAATACTTAAAGCATTAGGAGGTATTCCCATCGACAGAAAAACTAAAGGTGGTATGGTAGATAAAATGACCCAATTATATAAAGATTATGACCAATTGGTTTTATTAATTACGCCTGAAGGAACTAGAAGTTATTCGCCTAAATGGAAAAAGGGCTTCTACCATATAGCCAATAACGCACAAATTCCAATAAGTCTTGGTTATTTGGATTATGGGAAAAAACATGCAGGCATAGGCCCCTTAGTTTATCCAACAGGAGATTATGAAGCCGATTTAAAAGTAATACAGGATTTCTATAGAGGAATAGAAGCAAAGTATCCGGAAAAGGGTGTGAAATAATTACTTTATAGCAAGTTTGAAGCCAACACCATGAACATTGATGATTTGGATATCTCCATCTTCACTTAAGTACTTCCTCAGTTTAGAAATAAATACATCCATACTTCTGCCATTGAAATAATCATTGTTTCCCCAAATTCTTTTTAGAGCAACATCTCTATTTAAAACTTCATTTTTATGAAGCACTAAAAGTTTTAAAACGTCAGCCTCTTTTTTTGTTAGCTTTTTTTGATTGTGGTTGATGGTTAAATACTGATTGATGTAATCAAACTCATATTTGCCTATTGGGAATTTATTTTGAACCGATGCTGGATCAGTTTCTGTTGTTTTTAAAATGTTTTCAATTCTAATTAGTAGTTCCTCGAATTCAAAAGGCTTAGTTAAATAGTCTCTGCCTAGCTTTAAGCCCTTTATTTTGTCATCCAACATAGATTTGGCAGTAAGAAATAGAAATGGGAGTTCCGGTTTTATCTCTATCAGCTCTTTAGCTAAAGCAAAGCCACTAAGTTTTGGAAGCATTACGTCTAATATAGCTAAATCAAAATCAGTCTTTATTGCCTCTTCCAGACCTTCTTCGCCATTATTTACCCATACAAGATGAAAATTTGACTCTTTTAACTTGTCGCTAATCACAAAGCCCAAATTCATATCATCTTCAACTAAAAGTAATTTTCGTTTATTTTCCATTTTTACTTTTTGGGAAGAAAATTCTAAAGGTGGAACCTGATTTTGGTTCGCTCTTTAATTGGATTTTTCCATGATGCTGTTTAACCATTTTCCTAACATAGTTAAGTCCAATTCCAAAACCTTTCACATCATGTTGATCGCCTGTTGGTACCCTATAGAACTTTTCAAAAACATGTTTCTGCTCTTCTCTTGTCATTCCTATGCCGTTGTCTCTTACTCTTAAATAAATACCACCTTGATAGTTTTCTGTAGAAATGTTAACAATAGGCTTGCTTTGAGAGTATTTTATGGCATTATCAACTAGATTAAATAAGATATTGGTTAGATGCATTTCATCTCCATACACTATGGGGTTAGTGGCTTTAAGTGAAAGATTTATCTCTCCTTCATTGGCATTTAGAATTAGAGAGAAGCCTTCTGCAGTTTTTTCAATAACCTTATGAAGGTTTACATTTTTCATTTCCAATTGAACTCTTTTTTTGTCCAGAGTTGCCATTTGCAATACCTTATCTACCTGATTTTTTAATCGCTCACTTTCTTCTTTTATAATTTTAGCGTAAGTACTCAGCCTTTCAGGATCTTTCGTAATGTTTGGATTGCTTAATACTTCGGTAGAAAGAGCTATGGTCGAAATAGGCGTCTTAAGCTCATGTGTCATATTATTAATGAAATCTGTTCTTACTTCAGAAAGTCTTTTTTGCTTTAAAATAACCCATATGGTGTAGCTAAAGAATAAGATGACAAAGAATAAGAATATGGTAGAAACAACCCAAATTCCCATATCATTTATAATGTAGAGTTGTTTGGAAGGGAAGTAAACACCAAAATAATGAGATACTTTATCCCATTTATCTCGATTTGAAGCTCTATAAACTAAACTTTTCGTTTCCGCCTCTAAATCGACATAGTTGCCAAAGACAATGGAGTCTGTAAAGCAATCATAAACGACATACTCAAAAGGAGAGTTTAGGTTTCGCTCTTTAAACTCATTGCTAAGAAGAGATTCTAGAAGATAAGGATGCAATGTATCATTGGTAGCAGCCAAGTAATAGTTAGAAGATATTTGCTTAACAGGCTCGTAAATGCTAGAAGAATCTTTATTTAGTCTTTGCACTTCCTCAACCACATTAGTTAAGGCAACATGTACTCTCTCATTAAATTGCTTTTCTTGAAGATTAAAGGCTTTTTTAACCCAAAACAATTGGAAACTAAAAATACCAACAATAGTAATTATTGCGAATAGTATAATGAGTCTAATGTTCTTTCTACTCATGCAACGAAAGTAGAATGAAAATTGTTGATTTAGAAATTCTTAACTGATTTTTAACAAATCATTATTTTCGCAGTGATGCAATTCCCTTTATTTAGAAAGTACTCCAACGAAAAGAGCTATTTTATAATAGACAGTAAAAATAGCTTCACAGAATACAAACTAAACCCTAGTGGACTAGAAGTGCATAAAATAGAAGCCAAAATATTGCCGGATAGAGTTTTTATTGAGGATATGATAGCTTTAAAGGATGGTCATTGGCTTTCTGTAGAAGAATTAGAATTTAAATCATTTTTAGACACCCATTTAAAATAAAAATATGAAGAATTTAAAAAACACTTGGTTGATTATATTACTCTCAACAGTTGTAGCTTGTGGCCCTTCAAATAAAAAAGAAGAGTCTACTGCAGATAAACAAGAACAAGAAAGTCATGATTCAGATTTTAAGTACACTGCAGATGAATTTGCAGACTTGAAGATAATTCGATATCAAATACCTGGTTTTGAAGAATTGGATATAAAGAAAAAGGAATTACTTTACTATTTGTATGAAGCTGCCTTATCCGGTAGAGACCTTATTTATGCTCAGAATTATCAGCATAATCTTCAAATTAGAAAAACCTTAGAAGCTATAGTGAATAATGAAGAGGTGAATAATGATGGGGGCGAAGATTACAAAGCATTGATGGTTTACTTAAAAAGAGTGTGGTTCTCTAATGGAATTCATCACCACTATTCCAATCAAAAATTTGAAGCAGAATTTTCAAGGGCATTCTTCGAAAAAGCTGTAGGAGAGATAGATGCAGAAAGATTACCTTTAAAAGAAGGTCAAACAAAAGAGGATTTAATTGCTACTTTGGGTGAGGTGATTTTTAATCCAGAGATAGCTCCAATGAAAGTTAGCTTAGATTCTAATGGAGATTTAGTAGCTTCTTCAGCAGTAAATTTCTATGGAGAGGGGGTTACTCAAGCCGATGTGGAAGCTCATTATGCTAACATTGTAAAAGCGGAGGATAATCAACCAGAATATGGCCTAAACACAAGGTTTGTAATGGAAAATGGTAAGTTGAAAGTTCAAACTATGAAAGTAGGAGGTTTATATACTGAAGCGATAGAGAAAATTGTTTATTGGCTAGAAAAAGCGATACCATTAGCAGAGAATGAACAACAAAAGTTGACTTTTCAAAGGCTTGTAGCCTATTATAAAAGTGGGGATGTAAGGGATTGGGATGAATATAACCTTGCTTGGATTAAAGATACTGCCTCTAGAACTGATGTGGTTAATGGTTTTATAGAGGTTTACAATGATCCATTAGGTAAAAAAGGTTCTTATGAATCGGTAGTATCTTTTAAAGATATGGAGGCTACCAAGCGAATTGAAGCAGTTAGTAAAGAAGCACAATGGTTTGAAGATAATTCTCCTTTAATGGACGAGCATAAAAAACCAAATGTGACAGGAATTATAGGTAAAGTAATTACAGTGGTGGTTGAATCGGGAGATGCTTCCCCATCTACTCCTATAGGCATTAACCTACCGAATAATGGTTGGGTTCGTGAAATTGGTTCAAAGAGTGTTAGTCTTGGGAATATTGTTCATGCCTATGAAATGTCATCAAAAGAAGGTAAAAGTTCTTTAGAAGAATTTGCATACTCTCAGGAGGAGATTGATAGAGCCAAAAAATATGGGGGAATTGCAGATTTGCTGCATACCGATTTACATGAAGTGATAGGCCATGCCTCAGGCAGAATTAATAAAGGAGTTGGTCAAACAAGCGAAACATTAAAAAACTATGCTTCAACATTAGAAGAGGGCAGAGCTGATTTGGTTGCTTTGTATTTTTTATACGACCAAAAGCTTGTTGATATGGGGCTTATCGAATCATTAGAGGCAGGTAAAACAGCGTATGATGATTATATTAAAAATGGAATGATGTTGCAGCTTAAGCGTTTGAAAGTTGGTGATGAAGTTCAAGAAGCGCATATGAGAAATAGACAAATGATTGCTAAATGGGCATTTGAAGAAGGCTCAAAAGATAGTGTGATTGAGAAGGTGGTTAAGGACAATAAAACCTACTTTGTAATTAGAGACTATGATAAACTAAAGGAGATTTTTGGAATGCAATTAAGAGAACTACAAAGAATTAAATCAGAAGGAGATTACGAAGCTGGGAAGAAGCTTGTAGAAACTTATGCAGTTAAAGTGGATCCTGTATTACATCAAGAGGTTTTAGAAAGGTATAAAGATTTAAATATAGCCCCTTATGGAGGTTTTATAAATCCTAGACTTGTTCCTATAATGGAAGGAGATAGCATACTAGATATACAAGTAGAATATCCTGAAAGCTTTAAAGATCAAATGCTTGAATATGGTGAGAAATATTCTTTTTTGAAGTTAAATTAAAGTTTATTCAAAATAATCTTTGAAATTAAGAATGTCAAATTGTTCCTTTTGGATAGAGTAGGCGCAGTCGAAATGATTTAAAGGACATGCTTTTTTGCCATGCAAACCACAAGGTCTGCAGCCTAATTCTTTCTTTGTTTGAACAACTTTGGCATACTCTGCTAAAGGACCAAAACCGAAGGATGGAACAGTAGAACAAAAAACAGCATTTGTAGGAGCATTAACTGCAGAAGCAAAATGCATGGGTGCCGAATCATTCACATAATTCATCTTTGCTTTTTGCATTAGTGCGGCAGATTCTAAAAAACTTAATTTCCCGCAAAGATTAACAATATTGTTTTTTCCACTAATATCTATGATTTCTTGACATTTCTGAAAATCAGATGGAGCACCAAGTAAATAGATATTCCATTCCTCATCTTGGGAAAGTATTAGCTCTATCCATTTAATTGTTGGGTATTCTTTGGTTGTCCAAACGGAGGTAGGAGCAATACATAAGTAAGGAGATTGTTGATACTTTTTAACCGATTGGTAATCTTTTTCGTTTGGATAAAGTTTTGGCGCCACATAGGTGTTGTCTGTTAAGTCGTGAACTAAGGATAGATTTCTACTACTTTCATGCTGACCAATTAAACGATGGCCTACCTTCTTTGTAAAGGAAAAGGAGAGTGGGTTTTTTCTAAAACCAATCTTTATTCTAGCATTGGAAAGTGCTGTTAGAATACCGGATGCAAAAAATCTTTGTACATTAATTACACAGTCATAATCCTTACTTCTAATTAATAAAATAAGTTTAATCAAGTTGGTGAACTTGTTGGTTTTCTTATTCCATACGTAGACCTTATTAAGCTTAGGATGGTTCTTTAAAAGCCCCTCATTGCCTTTACGCACTAAAAAATCTATCCTTGCTTTAGGATAAAACTCTTCAAGCTTTTCAATCAGAGGAGTAGCAAGTACTACATCACCAATGAATGCAGTTTGAACTATTATTATTTTATCCATTTAAACTGCTACTTCGTAATCTCTAAGTACGTCATTTAGAGAGGTTTTTAAATTTGTACTCTCTTTTCTTTTTCCAATAATAAGGGCACATGGAACTTGATAATTACCTGCTTTAAATTCCTTGGTATAAGATCCAGGGATTACAACAGATCTTGCAGGAACTTTACCTCTATATTCTATAGGATCAGAACTACTAACATCTATTATTTTTGTAGACTTGGTTAATATAACATTGGCTCCTAAAACAACTTCCTTCTCTAAGTGCACTCCTTCAACTACCACGCATCTTGAGCCTATAAAGCATCCATCTTCTACTATTACCGGAGAAGCTTGCAATGGTTCCAAAACTCCACCAATACCAACACCTCCACTTAAGTGAACATTTTTACCAATTTGAGCACAACTTCCAACGGTGGCCCAAGTATCTACCATAGTGCCTTCGTCCACATAAGCACCAATATTGATATAGGAGGGCATCATTATTACTTTTGGAGCAACATAAGAGCCATATCTAGCTATTGCATGAGGCACTACTCTTACATTTTTTTCAGCATAATTAGATTTTAATGCCATCTTATCGTGAAACTCGAAGGGGCCAACTTCTATAGTTTCCATTTTTCTTATAGGAAAATATAGAACAACAGCTTTCTTGACCCATTCATTCACCTGCCACCCATCTAATGTTGGCTCAGCACATCTTAATTTACCTTCATCAATAAGTGAGATAGTGTTGTTAATTACTTCTATGTATTCATTCTGTTGAAGTAATTCTCTATTTTCCCAGGCCAATTCAACTTTCTCTTTTAAAACCTTTAGTTCCATTAGTTTTATTTTTTAATATGTCTAATAAGGGAATAGAAGTAGATTCCCAATTATATTGTTTTTTAATAAACTCAAATCCCTTTTGAGCTACCTCAAATGCTTTGTCTTTATTATTCAAAAGTAGCAAGATATGCTGCTTAAACTCTTCTTTATTATTCCCAATTAGTATACTTTCATTTTCTTTAGCTTTTAAGGCATTATTTGCTAAGGGAGTAGTGATACATGGCAAGTTCATGGCCATTGCCTCAAGCAATTTATTTTGTAAGCCTGTCCCAATTAACATAGGTGCAACAAAAATTCTAGCTTCATTATAATATTTTCTAATATCATCCACCCATCCAGTAACTTCAATATTATTATTCGCTAATTTTTGGACTTTAGGAGAGGGTGTGGCTCCAACTATTTTTAAAGTAACATCAGGTTTCTCTTTCCATACTTCAGGTAAAATTTCTAAAGCAAGATATTCAACACCATTAACATTAGGAGGGTAAGACATATTACCCGTAAATAAAATATCAAATGCTTTCTCTCTTTTCTCTACTCTGAAAAAGTCTTGATCCACACCATTTCTAACAATTTGTATTCTTTCGTTTTCCCCATGTATTATGAGGTCTCTATCTTGCTCAGTAATAATAGTATGAAAATTAAAGTCGGGAAATATGAAGTGCTCATATCTTTTAAGTCTTGTAGTTTCAATCTTTACAAAAGGTTTTAAATAAAAAGGCGATTTATCTATTCTTCTTTCCATGCCTCTAGATAAAGCATCCATATAGTCTATAGTCTTAGGACAGTTGTTCCAGCTTCTAACATACTCGGTAATCCTTATCAATTGACAATACAAATGGTCTATCGAATGCTTTTCAAAAAAACTCCAAATCCTTTTTTTGGCAACCCTATTATAGAAATAGGCTACTTGTAAGGGTAGTTTAGTAAAAAGTAAACTATACAATAAGTTTATGGCAATGCTAAACTTACTTAGTGCTATTACTTCAATTTTAGTGCAATATGGTTCTAGTTCCTTAAGATACTCTTTGTTGAAGTATCCATTGGTGTGAATTGCACATAAGTATATTTCATGATGCTTTGAAAGAACCTTTATTTGATGAAAAGCTCTTAGTTTATCTCCTTTCTCAAGAGGGTAAGGAAATCTAGAAAGTAAGATACCTATCTTCATTCTTCCGTTTCTTTTTTCTTAAAAAATCTAAGTAGATTAAAAGAACTAGTATCTAACCTAAAGAAACTTCTATCAGAGGTGGCTTTTATGGTTAAAAATATCCCTACCGGCAACAATACTGCTGATGCTAACCACATTCCACTTGCAACAGAAATTGCTCCTTCTTTAGCCATTTTTTCACCGGTAATGCTAATCATGTGAAACACTAAAAAGAATGCAACGGATATAACAATAGGCATTCCTAAGCCTCCTTTTCTAATTATAGCTCCAAGAGGTGCTCCAATCAAAAATAAAATAAAGCAAGCAACAGAGAGTGTTATTTTTTTATGCCAATATATTTTATGATATCGAATATACTTATCTCTGTTATATAGGTCTTCTGCCATGCTTGAAAATCTAGATTTGGAGTTTCTGCTTAAGTTGGCTGCAGTGCTTAAAACTTGTATTTTTTTATCCTTGGATAAAGAACTAAAAAGACTGTCATAGTTGGGCACAGTATAAGATATATTTCCCTTTTCTGGAGTTTTTTCCTCTAGCTTTATGTAATGATAGTAGTTTTTTCGTATTCCTTCTGAAAAATCTGAATAGTGTTTTTTTCTAATTATGGTAAGAGTGTCAATTGCTTTATCTAATTGGTCAAGATTTAGCATTTTATAGTTCTTTTTAAAGAGATCCTCATCGGTTCTATTTAAAGCAAACTGAGATAAATCGAAACGAATTAGATTTTCTTTAAACTTTGTTCGAGATAGTGGTACTTCTGTTCTTTTATCTTTTGATTCTATATTTTCATCATAATTTTCACCATCATATAGTTTCATTTCTAGAAAACGTTTGTTTTCTGAAATAGTCATAATTCCTTCTCTGGCAGTTGTAACGGTTAAATTTCCTGAAGTACTTCTGTGATTGTAAATTAGGATATCGTACAAGTGTTCTACATCATTAATAATCTTTTTTTCTTTTACACGAATACTAAAGTTGTCTAAATTATTTGAGAAAATACCTGGTTTGATATCCATGGTAGGTTTCTGTTCTTTAACATCATAAAGAAGTGATTTGCTTTTTAAATTAGCTATTGGCAACCAATAATTGGAAAACAAATATGCAAGTATACTTAAGAAGAAAACTACTACTGCTAGTGGCCTTAAAACTCTTTTTAAAGATATTCCGGCAGATTTAAAGGCAACTAATTCATAATGTTCTCCTAAGTTGCCAAAAGTCATTAAAGAAGACAGTAAAATTGCTAGGGGCAAGGCCATAGGAACAAGACTAGCGGAGACGTAGGTTAATAACTTTACTATTACAAACCAATCTAATCCTTTTCCTACTATATCATCGATGTATTTCCATAGAAATTGCATCAATAGAACAAATATGGATATGACGAAAGTCGCAAAGAATGGAGATGCGAACGATTTTATAATAAATAAGGAAGATTTTTTCAAGCCTAAACCTTTTTATCAAATTTAGTAAAAGCTTGTTCTGACTTATTAAGATCCAATAGCGTGAAGCAAACTATTTATTTGACTATCCCAAAGTAGCTTAGATTCTTCTAATTCATCTTCCTCAGCAAAGTCTGTTACCAATAAAGAAACATCGTTTGTAAGGTCATCGGTTACAATCTTAAATTCGAAGAATGCTTTATCGTCGTCTTCTTCTTCCCATCTAAAGCGAATATGGCTGTCTGCCTTTTTATTTACTACATGAGCAATTTCTTCTGAGCCATCCCAGAAAAACTTAAATTCTTTACCCCTTGAATCTACGTTGTCTGCAAACCATTCGGAAAGCCCAGATGGAGTAGAAAGAAACTTATATAGCATCTTAGGTGAAGCTTTAACAACAAATTCCATTGTGAATTCTACTTTATCAGCCATAACTATTGTATTAATGGAAATGCAATATAATTATTTTATTTCTTAAAACACCTACCTGCTATGTAATGTGGTAGGTATAATTGAGTTTAGTGTTAATCCTTATTAAAAGGACCTAGTAGCGAGAGGGGGACTTGAACCCCCGACCTCCGGGTTATGAATCCGACGCTCTAACCAGCTGAGCTACCTCGCCATTTTTTGGGGCTGCAAATATACAATTTTGGGATATTTGAAACAGAATAAAATAACTTTTTCAAAGGATTATTTACAAGTTCAATAAAGTACCTGCTGCATAGTAGGTTTTTATCTTTGCAATTTGATTTTTTGTAGTTAGTTCAATGAGTTTTACTTTAGCATTGATAAATCCAATTTCTCTACTATTTACCATAAACAAAGAAGATTCTCCTTCATTGAATAATTGTTGTTCTCCTTCTAACAGCCTTTCATAATCTCTAGCTGTAATTTTATATAATTCTGCTTGTTGTCTAGAAGTATTCCAATCATTTATAGACGCCTTTAACTTGAACAATAATAGCTGTTCTTTATTATCAAAAGAGTATTGGTTCTCTTGTTGCTCTAATTTGATTCTCTGGAGGTTTCCTCTTTCACTTCGTATAAAAATTGGCATATTAAACTGTATGCCCCAAGTGTAATTGTTTACTGAATAATTGTCTAGAATATCGCCATTATTGCTAGGTTCTAATAAGGGGTTGTACTTCAAATCAATCTTTGGCAATAGTTGCTGAGCTCGATATCTTCTTTCAACCTCTAGCTGATCAATTTTATTTTGTGCTATCTGTAAGTCGGGATGATTTGCGATTAAAGTGTCTTTATAGAGGTTTATTTCAGGGTCGACTACGGAAAGCTCAATGTCATTTAAAGCAGGAGGGATAGTATTATCTGCGAGCTCTAAAGGAATTAATCCATCTGCCCATAAATATGCCGACAATTGAGCACTCATGTTTTGATAATTCAGAAGTGCACTTTGTTGACTTAACATTCTGTTTTGAACTTGGATGCCCGCTTCAACTGTATCAATAGGTGGTAGGTCACCTAAATCTGCACTCTGTTTAACAGAATTATATCTAAAATCTGCTAATTCGAAACCTTCATTAAAAACAATTAGCTGATGATAGGATGAAACCCAGCTCCAATAAACTTGACTAGCTTCCAATAACAAATCATTGATTAATGCTTTTTGCATTGCTTCTGTATTTTCTTGGAATAATTGTGCTTTTCTCAAGTCTTTCCTTCTTTGGTCTAATATTAAATCCTTTCCAAGAGGAACTGAAATACCAGCAAACCATAGTCCAGCATCTGGAACATTATTTTGAGGGTTTAAAAAGACTCCTTCGTTTTGGTCATAACCACCTTCTATTTCAATACCAAACCAAGTAGGAACTCTTAAACCTCCTTCCGTAATACTATAGTACTTTTTATCATCAAAATATTTTTGTGAAGCACTAGCAAAGGCTTTAGGGTCAAAGCCACCGCGAGAAGCCCTAACTGCAGCATCTCCAACTTCTAATTGCAGGTTTGCTTGCATGGCTAAGGGATGATTCTCTTTTACTAATGAAAAGAACTCCTCAAAGCTGAATACCTTTTGCAAACTATCTTGAGCAAAAAGGAATTTTGTGAGCGTAAAAAATAGGATGAAGATTAATTTTTTCATTTTATTTTCGAGCCACTTTCTTTATTCATTGACGTTTTGTAGAAATCAGGTGGGAAACCATTAATTTGTCGCCATAATTCGTACCATATAGGAACTTCTTTTAGCAATAACATATTATTTGTACCTCCACCTACTCTTAGAGCCTCAGGCCATTTATGGTCAGTCTCATCTGGTATTACTAATACTCTAAATTTTCCATTATCACTTATAAAGTTATCTACGGCAAAAACTCTACCTCCATAAGTTCCATATGAAGTATTCGGCCAACCTGAGAAAACAATGGCGGGCCACCCATCAAACTGAATTCTAACCTCTTGTCCTTTCTCAATTAAAGGTAAATCAATAGGGTCTATATACATTTGGACGGATAGGTTGTAATAAGAAGGCATTATACTAACGATTGATGCACCTTCTTTAATAGTTTCTCCTACACCAACCTGAATTGCTTTAGTAATATAACCATCAACAGGAGCAAGAATATAGTAATATCCAAACCTTACACTATAATTCTTCAGTTGGTTTTCCAGCTTTGTTACTGTAGCTTGGGCATCAAACATATTAGATAATGCTGTAAATTTTTCAGATTCAGCTTTAGAAATATCATCCATATACTGAGCATCTATAGAGTTTATTTCAACTTTTGAATTGATTAATTCATTTCTACTAGTTAATAGCTTATTCTGTGCTGAAATCATTTTTGCTTTAGCCTCCTGCATTTTATTCTTTCTATTCTCTAAATCAGTCAAAGACTTTAGCCCTTTTTCATACAAGCTTTCTAAACGATTAAATTGCTCTAAGGCAATGTCATAGTTTATTTTTGCAGCATTAAAATCCATACTATCACTTAAGACTTTAAGCTCATTTTGCTCTACTTTATTTCTAACTTGTTGAAGTTTTAGCTTTTGCGTTTCCTTCAAGGCTGTGATTTGCCTTTCTAAAGATTTAATTTTGTTTTCATAAGAAGTCACAGAAGAGGTTTTAGCATCTACTTGCTCTTTAGTTCTTTCTAATAATTCAGGGTCAAAATAATCGTCTTTTATTTCAGATAGAAATAGGATTGTATCCCCTTTATTTACGTACTCACCTTCTGTTACGTACCATTTTTCAATTCTTCCTGCTATAATAGAATGAATATTTTGAGGTCTTTCATCAGGACTTAAAGTCGTAACATTTCCGTCAGCTCTAATATTCTGTGTCCATGGAAGAAACATGAAAGCAAAACTTACACCAAAGAATACTGTCATAATTCTTTTGAAAACATTACCAGAAGTTAAAGAATTAACTAATCTTAAAGACTTGTGATTGTACTGATTAAAGTCTTCATCTATGGTATTTGGACTAATATTCAGCATAACTTATAGTTTTTTATAATCTTGGTAAGAGCCTGTAAATGATACCCTTCCTTTTTCTAACTCAATTATCATATCTGCATTTTCCATCATATAAGGATGGTTAGTTGCTGCAACCACCGTCCATTTGTTTGACTTATCTCTCAGATAATCTACAATATTTCTTTTTTCTTTTTCATCTATTGCATCTAGATTGTCTTCTATCAAAAGTAACTTAGGGTCGTTTAAAACCGCCCTAGCTAACAATAATTTTTGAACAGTACTTTCTGCTAATCCACTTCCTTGGGGATCTAACATGGTGTCATAGCCTTTTGGTAAACCATTGATGAAATCAATCAAGAAAATTCGAGCACAAATAGATTTTACTTTATCAAGTCTAATATTTTTGCCCATGGTTAAATTCTCAAGCACACTACCTTGAAATAAATCTTCTTGAGATAGATAATCTCCTATGGCAGACCTTAATGATTCTACAGAAAAACTTTCTTTATTGATGTCATCATAAATTACTTGACCATCTTTGATATCATAAAGACCTGATAAAACCCTAATTAGCGTACTTTTTCCTGAACCATTCCCTCCAACTATTGCAGCAAAAGAACCTCTTGAAATGCTTACGTTCAATTTGTCTAAAGCTAATTTTTTAGCTTCAGGGTATCTAAAGCTTAAATTTATTATTTCAATCTCCATACCTGAAGATTTACACTCAACCTCTATATCTAGTCCGTTTCTGTTTTCTAATTCTAAGTCGGTTACTTGGCCTACCTTTTCAATTCCTGTTAATACATCATAAATTGTCTCCAAACTTACAATAAGCTTTTCTACAGAGTTTACAATTAAAAGAATGATGATTTCAGCAGCTACAAATTGGCCAATGTTCATTAGTTGCTCCATTACCAAGATGCCACCTATTGCTAAAAGTCCCACTGTTATAAGGACCTTAAATCCTACCATTAATGAGAATTGTCTTATCAATATCTGAAAGTGACTTTCTCTTGATTTTAAATAATTCCCAACATTTTCATCTGTTCTCTTAAGGGGAAGGTCTGTTTTCCCACTAAGCTTGAAGGTTGTATTTGTTCTTGCTAATTCCTCTAGCCAATGAACTGTTCGGTATTTATTTTTAGACTCTGAAAGAGAAGTTACTAAGCCTCTTCTAGCTGTTAACCTAAAAATTAAATAAAGAAGAATGATAAGAAGGAAACTAAATAAAATAAAGAAGGGGTGGTAGAAGGATAGCAGAATTAAACCAAAAGTAATTTGAAGAACTGCTGCTGTAAAGTCAATGAGGATTTTTGAAAGACCTTTTTGAATAGTAATAATATCAAAAAACCTATTCATTAACTCAGGAGCGTATTCCTTATACAATTGCTCCATTTTAATTCTAGGAACTCTGTAAGCAAACTCAAAAGCAGCTCTAGTAAATATTTTCTGCTGCAAGTTTTCTACTATTCTTAGCTGATATATTTGTAAAACACCAGTTATTGCAACTCCAATAGTAACTAAAGACACCAAAATAACCCAAGATGTATTAATCCTGCCTCCTTGAATAAGGTTAATGATTGCCTGAATACCTAGAGGGAGAGATAAGTTTACTAAGCCATTAAAAACAGCATAAATGTATACGTTCTTAATCTCTTTAGCATCAGGCTTAAGCATTTTATAAAACCTATTTAAAGGTGAAATTATAACTTGATTATCCATTATTTTAGCGCTTTTAATACAATTTCCGAATAGAAATCATGAATACAGTTTTCACTTCCGTTTGTATCGGTTAAATTAGGTAAATGTTGTGAAAAGTATCTTTGAAGATGTGCTCCTTCAACTACAGTTGAAACTAGCATATGGGGGTAATTATAATTTGGTTTAATTTCTAAAATAATGTCACTTATTCTATTGACAAATTGCTTGTACTGGAAATAAGCTCCATGCTTATTTTCATGATCAACTTCCTTTATTAAATATGCTTTCATCGACTCTTCTATAACAATTTGGTGAAGCTTTCCTAGATCTACATTATCACTGTTCTCATCTATAGTAGGCTCTGTAATTAATTGAATAGCTCTTTTTAGTCTCTCTTCAGGAGAATTGATATTAATTGTTAGAAAAGCTAAACGATATTCCATCCATGACCAGTACCATGAAGTTAAATACAATAATACTTTCTGCTTACTTTCAAAATATCGATAAACAGAGGCTTCTGTAGATTCTATTTCAATAGCAAGTTTTCTAAAAGTAAATTGATCAAATCCAATATTGTGAATTAACTCAATACTTCCAGTAACGATTTTCTTTCCAAGCTTACTACTTTGAGGGTCTTTTTGGTACAAGCTTTCAGTAAGATGAATATTTAATGATTGTAGAATATCTAACATAAATAGCTATTTATATTGCAAATATAATAGTATTACTATTAATAAAGAAATATTAACTATTAATAAGCTTAATTGTTCTACCACTAAAAAAATTATTTTATTTGTTAATTAATGGAAAAAGAAATAGATAAGATAATTTTTTGCAAGAACTGTTATGCCACACTAAATGGTAAGTTTTGCAGTAAATGTGGTCAGAAACATATCGATAAAAAATTTACTGTGAAGGATTCTGCTTTATCATTATTTCATGCAGTATTTAACACAGATCAAGGATTTGTATTTACTACAAAGTCTTTAATATTTTCTCCATCAACAGTTATTAAAGACTTTCTTAATGGCATTACTATAAGATACATTCATCCTTTTAGGTTTCTTCTTATTTGGGCTACCATAAATACTTTGCTGGTTATTGGACTTGGAACTTTTGATGAGCAAACACAAATGCTAAATGAGAGTTTAAATTATAGCCAAGAACAAATTGAAATGAATCAAAAAGTTCAAGGGTATATAAAGAAGTACTTAAGTTTTGTAATCTTATTGAATGTTCCTTTTATTTCTTTTTTCACCTGGCTCTTTTATAGAAAAACAAAATACAATTATGCTGAGCATTTAGTTATTAATGCATATGGATATGCTCTTGTTTCTATATTTGGAATTATATCCATAGGAGTGGAAGTCCTTTTGGGTAACCCTGCTTTTTCCATGGGAATAAGTATCCTGCTAAATTTAGGCCTAATGGCTTATGTGCTTATGCAAACTTTTAAGGAAAACTACTTTTTAAGTTTGATTAAGTTTTTAGTTTCCTTTATTATGAGTTATTTATTCGCCATAATATTGATTACTATCCTGATGATAGGAATACTTATTTTTAAAAAAGTACTAGCTTAATTACAGAGAGTGGTATTTCTACTTTGGTTTATTGCTAGAGCCTATATCCTCTAAATTTAATATAGAAGGCTGAATTACTCCAACGTATGCAATTTTAATATCCACTTCATCGCCTTCATTTATTGAATAACTACTAAGTTTAATTTCAAAAGCAGATTGATTCGTTTTCGTCATGATCATCTTATCATTTAGATAAACCATCTTAACACAAAAACCATTTTCATTTTCATTAAAATTATTTTTAACGAATAAGTTTTTTCCTTGATATACTCCTTTAACATGCAAAGTGTCGTGTACTAAAGTATCTTGAGCGTTTAGAAAACTGCAAAGCAATATAAAGCCTAATAATAAGGCTGATTTAAATAGATTCATGGTGTATGAATATAATTGGTTAGGGGTATAACGTATTACAATTGATAAGGTTACATTATTTTTACACAAAGTTAATTTTATTTATTTTTTTATTTTAATTGAGGCAACCATCACTAAAGTTAATCGTCATAATAAGTAATCCTATCTATAAAAATTAAAATTTATGAAAAAGCTGCTACCACTTTTACTTTTAGTTATATCATTTCAAAATTTGCATGCACAAAGATTCGAATGGCTTGAGATATATTCTAGTTCAGGCTTTTCTTCTTCATTAGATGCCGTTACAGAAGTTAAAGGAAATAATGTAATTGTTGCAGGAGAGTTTCAAGGAACTATAAGTTTTGGCTCAACGGTATTAAACGGAGGTAGTGCTTCTAGGAGTATTTATGTAGCAAATTTTGATACTTTAGGCAATTTTAGGTGGGCAGTAAAAGGTGGTTCTACAACAGGTTTTTCTGATTTTAGGGATTTGGATATTGACCAATATGGAAATATTTATGTTATAGGTACTTATGCAATTTCATGTACATGGGGAAGTTTAACTCTTTCTACAAGTGGTGGTGGTTCTACTTTTTCTTCAGAAGGTTTTATCGTAAAACTAAATTCACAAGGAGTTTCCCAATGGATAAGAGGTATATACACTCCTGGAAATTTTTTCAACTCAAACTCACTTATTGAGATTTCAGTGGCAGATAGTAGTGTTTATTTTGGAGGAACGCTAACCAGAACAATTGCAGTTACCGGTTCGAATTTACAGTTAGTTCAAACAACATTTGCTAATAACGCATACATAGCAAGAATGGATTTGAGTGGTAATTTAAATCTTTTGCAAAGAATCGTAAATACTAGTCAAGGGACTTCTTTGAATTATGGAGACATTGAAGCTATTAATGATTCTACTTTTTATTTTAGCGGCTTGTTTAGAGGAGTATTTACTTTCGGTTCTAATAACAGAAGTCTAAATACTGCAAACCTTTTTAGTGCTGTTTTATTAAGATTCACAAATTCTACTTGTGATTTTGTAGCACCCTCAACCTCTAGTTCTACTAGTTTTTCCTTTAGACCTCCTCAAATAGAAGTTACAAACGATTTTGTTTACATGTCTGGATTGTTTTCAAATAACCTAACTTTTCAAACTAAATCTATTACAGCTATAGGTGCTACCACTTTTTCGAATTTTTGGTTTGCAGCTAAATTTGATTTAATTGGAGGCATTCAAGAATTAGTAAATGTTGGTGTTGAGAGTACCAATATTTTTGATATCGCGCATACAGATAAAAATGAAGTGGTTATCGTTGGGTCTTTTGCAGACAGCCTTCAGCTAAATGGGAATACCGTTTTCTCCAATGGTAGTACCGATATGTTAATAGTAAACCTTGATAGTAGTCTTAATTTCAATTGGTTACAAGTTGGCGGTGGAGGAAACTCTGACAATGCATATTCTGTGGCATCGGATAATAGTTCTAATGTTTATGTATTAGGAGATTTTCGAGGATTGTCACAATTTGGTTCTACATTTTTTACGGGAAATAATGCATTTAGCACTTCTATACTTATGAAATTAAGTGAATGTGGAAATAACCCAGTTCCTTTATCTTTCTCTGGGGACACTAATTTCTGTGCGGGTCAAAATCTTAGAATTCAAGCCAATTTTCCAACTTTTTCTACTTTTCAGTGGCTAAAAGATTCTATTCAACTTTCTGGTGAAATTTTTAGAGATTTAATAATAGATAGTACAGGAAACTATCAAGTTATAGTGAATGGACAAGGATGTGTAGATACCTCTAGAGCAGTGCAGGTAAATGTAGGAACTCCTCCAATAGTTGTTTTAAGTCTAAATGATACCGTCTGTGAACAAGATGCTCCTATAATATTGAGCGGTGGAACTCCTTTAGGTGGAGTGTATAAAGGACCTGGAGTTGTTAATAATACTTTTGACCCTTCTTTAGTAAGTATAGGAAACTCTCCAATAACCTATGTTTTTTCTAATGGAGGTTGTCGCGATTCTGCTACAGCAAATATCTTTGTAAAACCTGCACCTACAGTGTTTTTTGCTCCAATACCCAACCTTTGTATCACAGCTTCACCGATAACTCTAACTAATGCCTTCCCTTTTGGGGGTGTATTTTCAGGTAATGGAGTTAGTGGAGGACAATTTGACCCGGCTGCAGCTGGAGGTGGTTTTCATACGATCACATACACCTACACAGATAGGAATGGCTGTTTTGGAATTGCAACTCAAACTATAGAGGTTGATACTTTACCAATTACAAATCTAGCATCTCTTCCAACCTTATGTAACAATAGCGGCGTCTATACTTTAACTGAAGGCTCTCCATCTGGTGGAGTCTATCAAGGTATTGGTGTTGTAAATGGGCGTTTCGATCCTAGTGTAAGTGGTGTAGGAACATTTACTATCGATTATACAATTACTAATCAATGTGGAAGTTCAACTTCAACTCAGACTATTACAGTAAACCCTGCACCAAATGTATCTTTAGGAGCATTTACTGATGTATGTGAAGGAAGTGGATTAGTTACTCTAAGTGGAGGAACACCAGCAGGAGGAAGTTATTCAGGATTAGGTGTAAGTGGCGGACAGTTTGACCCGATTACAACAGGAGTAGGGACTTTTACTATTTTCTATGATTTTACAGATGCAATAGGATGTAGCTCTAGAGATTCTTCAACTATAACAGTAAATGCATTGCCAACAACAACCATATCTAATGATACCTCTATTTGTAATGGTAGCAGTGTTTCATTAAGTGCAACAGGCGGAACAGCTTATTTGTGGAGCAATGCAGCAACTACAGCAACTATCAATGTAAGTCCAACAACAACTACACAGTATTTTGTAACGGTAACCAATGCTTCTAGTTGCACAGCAGTAGAAGATGTTACTGTAACGGTTAATGCAAACCCAATAGCAAGTATAAGTGGAACAACAACTATCTGCGAAGGAAGTAGCACCACATTAACTGCCAGTGGAGGTTCAACCTATGTTTGGGATAATACTACTACCAATGCAAGTCTTACAGTATCTCCAACAGTAAGTACAACTTACTCAGTTACGGTAACCGATTTAAATGGTTGTACGGATGTTGCAAGTCAATTGGTGACAGTAAACCCTGCACCAAATGTATCTTTAGGAGCATTTACTGATGTATGTGAAGGAAGTGGATTAGTTACTTTAAGTGGAGGAACACCAGCAGGAGGAAGTTATTCAGGATTAGGCGTAAGTGGCGGACAGTTTGACCCGATTACAACAGGAGTAGGGACTTTTACTATTTTCTATGATTTTACAGATGCAATAGGATGTAGCTCTAGAGATTCTTCAACTATAACAGTAAATGCATTGCCAACAACAACCATATCTAATGATACCTCTATTTGTAATGGTAGCAGTGTTTCATTAAGTGCAACAGGCGGAACAACTTATTTGTGGAGCAATGCAGCAACTACAGCAACCATCAATGTAAGTCCAACAACAACTACACAGTATTTTGTAACGGTAACCAATGCTTCTAGTTGCACAGCAGTAGAAGATGTTACTGTTACTATTACTCAAGGCCCTTTATTAACTAGTTCTAATGATACTACAATTTGTATTGGAGATACAATTGTTTTAAGTGCTCAAAGTAATTTCCCTAATTATTTATGGAACACAAATGAGATTACTTCTACGATTCGAGTTTCTCCTTTAAATTCTACCTTTTATGTAGTAAGTTCTAATAATGGCTTAGGTTGTATTACAAGGGATACAATAAATGTTATTGTAAACACCGGCACACCTATCAATATTGGACCCGATACAACTTTAGATCCTGTAACTACTACTAGCTTTACTTACGATGCAGGAGTCGGTTTTACATCCTATTTATGGCAAGACAATAGCACTAGTCAAACTTTAGTAGTTAATTACGATCCAGCTAAAGCAGGAATAACGGAGGCAATAAGTGTTATAGTTGGTAATTCAAGTGGTTGCCCTTCAGTAGACACAGCATTTGTCTTTTATGATCTTAATATCTCTTTAGGTGAAAATATTAGCGATGAAAACGGTATTATTATTATGCCAAACCCAACTACAGAGATAATTAACATTCATTTCAATCAAAACTCTGAGTCGAGTAGAAGGGTGCGTATATTTGATTTAAGAGGAAAGCTTGTATTTGATAATGTTTACTCTAATTATGAAGAAATAATAAGCATAGATATTATTGAAACTAAAATAAATAAAGGAGTTTACCTTTTGAATATAGGGATGGATGGAGAAAATTATCAAGAAAAGATAATAGTTCAATAAAGATTTAAGCAAACATAAAAAAGGCCATGCAATATTTGCATGGCCTTTTTATTTAAGTCATTTTAATAAATTTTTGGAAACTTATCAGGGGCCACATCATGCATTAACTCATACGCTGTCTCTATTATATCATCTATGCTTGGTTTAGAGAAGTAGTCTCCATCAGTTCCATACGCAGGACGGTGATCTTTTGCGCTTAGCGTTTTAGGCTCAACATCTAAAAAGTAGTATGCGCCTTGCTCTTCTAGCACTTTTTGCATCATATAAGCTGTGGCTCCTCCCTTAACGTCTTCATCAAGGAAAAGAACTTTATTTGTTTTTTTGATTGATGATGCTATGTTATGCTCTAAATCAAATGGCATTAGCGTTCTTACATCAATAACTTCCGCTCTTATTCCCATTTCTTTTAACTCTTTAGTTGCCTCAATGGCTATATTGCAAGTAGAACCGTAAGAAACAATAGTTAAATCTTCTCCTTCTACAACTGTTTCGGATATACCTATTGGGATTGTAAACTCACCAAGATTTGTAGGCATTTTTTCCTTCGTTCTATAGGCATTTAAAGGTTCTATAATTAAAGCAGGGTCATCACCTTGAAGTAAAGTATTATAAAATCCTGCTGCAGTAGTTAAGTTTCTTGGAACACATACATGCATTCCTTTAAGGGCATTTAAAATAACTCCCATAGGAGAGCCTGAATGCCATATTCCTTCTAATCGATGACCTCTAGTTCTAACAATCAATGGAGCTTTTTGACCTCCAGCACTTCTATATTGAACTGTAGCTAAATCATCACTGAGTATTTGTAATGCGTAAAGCAAATAATCTAAATATTGAATTTCGGCAATAGGTCTTAAACCTCTCATTGCCATCCCAATTCCCTGTCCGGCTATAGTAGCCTCTCTAATTCCAGTATCACTAACCCTTAATTCTCCATATTTCTCCTGCAATCCTTCTAGACCTTGATTTACATCACCAATTCTACCAGAATCTTCTCCAAAAATTAAAACCTCAGGATATTTTTCTAATATTTTGTCAAAATTATCTCTAAGAACAACTCTGCCATCTACTAACTCTGCTGAATTCTCATATTCGATTTTTATTTCCTCAATATGTAAAGGAGAAGAGTTTGATTCAGACAATAAGTTGCTGCTGAATTTTAAAGAGTTATGAGATTGATAGTTATTTAACCAATCTATTAGAAGGTTTCTTTCTGAATTGTTTTCACCTCTTGTTAATCTTAGTATTTTTCTTATGCTATTAAGAATATCTTTCCTTATAGGCTCTATGCTTGAAGATAGAGAGTTGATTTCTGATTCAATCTTTTCTTTTTGTGCTGATGTTTTGGAATAATCAGTAAGAAGGTCAATGGCTTCTTTTCTTTCTGTTTTTATTTTGCCAATAAAACTCTCCCAAGCAGCTTTTTTTGCTACCCTAACAGTTTTTTTAGCTTCTTCTTTTATTTTATTCAGTTCTTCTTCAGTAGCAATTCCTTGACTTAAGATCCATTCTTGCATTTTAGCAATACAGTCAAAATCTGACTCCCATTTTAACCTTTCTTCTGATTTATATCTTTCATGAGAACCTGATGTAGAGTGGCCTTGTGGCTGTGTAACTTCTTCTACATGTATTAGAACTGGAACATGTTCAGTTCTAGCGATTTCAACAGCCTTTTCATAGGTCTGAATGAGAGAAGGGTAGTCCCAGCCCTTTACATTAAATATTTCAAAACCTTTTTCATTCTCATTCCTCTGGAAACCTGCTAAAGCCTTAGAAATACTTTCTTTCGTTGTTTGATATTTTTTTGGAACTGAAATACCATGTCCGTCATCCCAAACTGACATTACCATTGGAATTTGTAGAACACCAGCCGCATTCATACTTTCCCAAAACAACCCTTCTGAAGTTGAAGAGTCACCTATGGTGCCAAATGCAACCTCTTGTCCCTTTCTACTAAATAAATTGTCCTCAGGTATTAAATCATTATTTCGATATACTTTTGAGGCTTGTGCTAAGCCAAGCAGTCTTGGCATCTGGCCGGCGGTAGGAGAAATATCTGCTGAAGAATTCTTGCTATCTTTTAAACTTTTCCAATTACCTTCTTTATCTAAGCTTCTTGTAGAGTAATGTCCATTCATGGATCTACCACCTGATGATGGTTCTTCGTCAACATTAGGATTAGCATATAGCTGGGCAAAAAACTGTTCAATAGTTAATTGGCCAATAGCCATCATAAAGGTTTGATCTCTGTAATAACCAGATCTGAAATCACCATTTTGAAAATACTTGGCCATTGCAATTTGAGGTACTTCTTTACCATCTCCAAAAATTCCAAACTTTGCCTTTCCTGTTAAAACTTCTCTTCTTCCTAATAGAGAAGTTTCTCTGCTTTCATTAGCTAATCTAAAATCATTTAAAATGATTTCTTTAAAATCATCTTTACTAATTTCCTTTTGGTTTTGAGATACACTTTTTACTTCTGCCATACTTTCGAAAATTGGATTACAAAATTAACAATAAAGCAGCTAGAGAGGATAGGAGTAGTTGCGTTTATTGCTAAAGCATTCTTAAATTTGTCACATGATTTTACCAATTGTAGCATATGGAGATGTTATTCTTAAAAAGGAAGCTAAAGAGATAGAAAAGGACTATCCAAATTTAGATAAGCTAATAGAAAATATGTATGAAACTATGTATGCCGCTGAAGGAGTGGGACTTGCTGCTCCTCAAATTGGCAAATCTATACGTTTGTTTATTGTAGATGCTGATCCATTTTCTGAGGATGAACCAGCTCTTAAAGGATTTAAGAAGACTTTTATTAATCCTATTATTATAGAAGAAGAAGGCAAAGAGTGGGGATTTAATGAAGGTTGTTTAAGTATTCCTGGAATTCGAGAAAATGTTAATAGAAAACCAAAGATTGTAATAGAGTATTATGATGAAAACTTTAATTTAGTTGAAGAAGAATATGAGGGACTAGCAGCAAGAGTAATTCAACATGAGTATGACCATATTGAAGGTGTTTTATTTACTGACCATATAAACCCTTTAAAAAAGCAATTGTTAAAAAGTAGACTCAATAATATATCCAAAGGAAACGTAAAAGTGCCCTACAGAATGAAATTTCCAAAATCTTAATTAGTAAAACAATGAATAAATTATTTATTAGCCTGATTGTAATCTTTTTGTTTAATGCATGTAATAATTCTTCTAAAGAGAATTCAGAAGATGAAGGGAAAACAGAGTATGTTGCAATTTCCAAGATGAGTATGGAATCTCTCGAAAAAGAAATTAAAAAAAGAGAAAAAGCTTTAAAACAAGATTCCACTAAAATGGATAAAAGAAAAGCAGCAGATTTAATGGAGGCCTATGCAACTTATGCAGAGAGGTTTTCAAATAGAGCGAATTCGGCCGATAGGCTTTTTAAAGCCGGAGAATTAGCAATGGGATTAAATCATACAACAACAGCTATTAAATACCTTACAAAGGTCTATGATGAGTATCCTGACTATGAAAAAAGACCATATTCATTATTCCTGCACGCATTTGTTTTAGAAAATCAAGCACAAGATTTAGAACAAGCTAAATCTTTATATGAAAAGTTTATTGCAGAATATCCTACGCACGCTATGGCAGATGATGCTAAGTATTCCATAGATAATATGGGTAAATCTCCTGAAGAATTAATAAGGGAATTTGAAATACGTGATAGTATAAAAAAGGCTCAAGAAGCTGCTTGAATTTCTTCTTGATTAATTGAAACTAAGACTTCTCTTAGCTCTTCTATTTTTATGTTCTCTGAAATAACTCCTCTTTTAGAAAGAGAAATATTACCTGTTTCTTCTGATACAATAATAGCTATAGCTGTAGAATTTTCTGTTATACCTATAGCAGCACGATGCCTTAATCCAAAATGAGAGGGAATTTCAGGGTTATCAGAAACAGGTAAAATACATCTTGCTGCCTTTATTTTGTTGTTATAAATGATAACACCTCCATCATGTAGTGGACTGTTTTTAAAAAAAATAGACTCTATAATCGCAGCGGAAACATCAGCATTTATTTCAATACCGGTAGAAGCATGGAATTTTAATTCAGTGTCGTGAGCAAGAATAATTAATGCGCCAGTTTTTGTTCTTGACATATTATGAATAGCTTTTATCATTGCATTTACCTTCAAAGAACTTTCTCTATTATCATCTTTAGACCAATTGAAAATTCTATTTAAAATTTTTGCTCCAGCGAAAGGGCTTTGAGAACCGACAATTAACAAGAATCGTCTTATTTCTTGCTGAAAAACAATAATAAGAGCCAAGACGCCAACGCCGATAAACTGACCAAGTATTTCAGAAAGCAATTCCATTCTTAGTGCGGTAACTACTTTCCAGAAAAGATAAATTGCTAGTATTCCAAGAAATATTCTAATAGCAACAGTTCCTTTTACTAACTTATATAATTGATATAATAAAACAGCTACAAATAGGACGTCAATAACATCTAACCATCTCAATTGAAGAAATAGAATAGGAGTATCATGGATAAATTCAATCATTGTAACAATATTAATGCTTTTGCATGTAGTCTACAATTTTAATAGCTTCCTTGGCTTCTTTAACATCATGTACTCTTAAAATACTTGCACCCTTAAGCAATGCAATTGTATTAGCAACGGAGGTTCCATTTAAGGCCGAATTTGCATCTGATTTAATTAAATTATAAATCATACTTTTTCTACTAATTCCTGCTAGCAGTGGTACTTCCAAATTATTAAAATAGTCTAGATTTTTGAGTATTTGATAATTATGATTTAGAGTTTTTCCAAAGCCAAAACCTGGGTCTATAATAATGTCCTTTACTTTTAGTTCTCTGAGCTTTTGAATTCTAGAAAAGAAAAAGTCGAATATTTCGGTTACAACATTTCTATAGGAGGGATTTTTTTGCATAGTTGATGGAGTTCCATTCATGTGCATCATTATATAAGGAACTTGAAGTTGACTAATAATTCTAAACATATTAGCGTCTAGAGTTCCTGCAGAGATGTCATTAATAATATGAGCACCTAGTTCAATAGATTCTTTTGCAACTTGTGACCTGTATGTATCTATTGATAAAATTGCTTCAGGGAATAAACGTGTAATTTCCTTAAGAACTGGGAAAAGTCTTTCAATTTCTTCGTTTTCTGTTATTTCGATAGCTCCTGGTTTACTACTCATAGCTCCAATATCAATGATATCAGCACCATCGGATAGCATTTTTTCGACCCTATTTAAAATGCTTTTTAAGCTTGGGTATTTGCCTCCATCAAAAAATGAGTCAGGAGTAACATTTAGGATACCCATCACTTTAGCTTGATCAAAGTCTAAAAGAATGCCATTAATATTTAGGCTGTAATTCTTTTTAAAAGGATTATTTTCGCTCATTGAAATCATAGATTCAAAAATAGGCTAAAGGATGTCAAATACCTCAATTCAATACGATGAAGCTGTTCAAAAATGCAAGGATATTTTTGATAAAAAAATGCAGGACTACGGAAGTGCCTGGAGAATTCTAAGAACTAGTTCACTAACAGATCAAATTTATATAAAGGCAAAAAGAATTAGAAGTATTGAAGAGAAAGGTGTTAGCAGAGTAGAGGAAGGTATTGTCTCTGAGTTTATAGGAATAATTAATTATTCTGTGATGTCTTTAATCCAACTAGAAAAAGGCAGTAGTGAAGAGGTAGATTTAGACCCAAAAGTGGCAATGGATTATTATAATCATTGGATTTCTAAAGCAAAAGGTCTAATGGAGAACAAAAATCATGACTATGATGAAGCATGGAGAGAAATGAGAACCTCCTCTTTAACAGATTTAATTTTGCAAAAGCTTTTAAGAATAAAGCAAATTGAAAATAATAAAGGGAAAACTTTGATTTCTGAAGGTTTAGACGCAAATTATTTAGATATAATTAATTACGCGGTATTTGCTTTAATACAGCTGGAAATGATTTCCTCATAAATGTTAATATTTGTTAGAAATCAGTAGCTAATTTATTTGCAAACTTACCTTTGAATAAAATGAATTTTTTATGAGAAACTTAATACATATTTCAAGAATTGTTGTTGGTAATCTATTCATCTTTAGTGGAATAGTTAAGGTAAATGATCCATTAGGTTTCTCTTATAAATTAGAAGAGTATTTTATTGAATTTGGAATGGATTGGGCTTTTTTACACGATATTCTAGTTCCATTGGCAGCTATTTTATGCATAGTTGAAATAATATTGGGCGTGGCAGTTTTGGTGGGGTATAAGATGAAACAAGTTAGCTGGCTATTGCTCTCTATGATTATCTTTTTTACCATTTTAACTTTTGCTTCTGCAGTTTTTGAAATAGTACGATCTTGTGGTTGTTTTGGAGACGCAATTCCTCTTACACCTTGGGATTCTTTTATTAAGGACTTAATTCTTTTATTTTTTATCATCATTCTGTTTTGGAAGAGAAATCAAATTGTTCCATTTGAGGATAAAAACTTCGACCTTATTTATTTATTTATTTCAGGAATAATAATGTTCTTACTTTCTATCATGCTAGACTGGTATGCTCCGGTGATAGTTACTGTAGTTTCTCTTGGTTTAGGATATATAGCAAGATTATTACTTAGAGTTAAAAATGGTTCAATTGCTACTTACCTTAGTCTAGTAATCTCTGTATTTATGGCGTATTGGGCTGTAGAGTATTTACCATTTAAAGATTTTAGACCTTATGCGGTAGGCAAGAACTTACCAGATCAAATGAAGGTGCCCGAAAATGCCAAACCTCCTGTTTATGAAAATATCTTAACCTATAGAAATATTAAGTCGGGGGAATTGAAAGAGATGAACTCAGCAGAATATTCAGCCTCAAAAATTTGGGAAAATAAAGATTGGGAGTGGGTTAGTACAGAAAATGACTTAATAGAGGAAGGAGATTTACCGGCAATAACAGACTTATCTATAACAAATCATGAAGGTGAAGATTATACCGATGAAATACTTTCAACCGAAAAATTACTTTTGATTATCGCATACGATCTTTCAGCGTCTGACAAATCTGCTTGGAATGAAATTGTAAGTCTTTCTAAAGAAGCGGCAAATAATGGCGTTAAAGTAATAGGTTTGTCTTCAGCAGGATTAGAAGAAAAAAATAGAGTTATTAAAGAGAATAATTTACCATTCGATTTTTATGTTACCGATGGGATAGTTTTAAAAACAATTGTAAGGTCAAACCCCGGAATTGTCTATCTAGAATACGGTACCGTTTTATCTAAATGGCCCTCCAATCAAGTACCTAAATTGAATCAACTTAAATAAAATTGGCTCAATTTATTTTAAGAAGACTTTTTTATGGATTCCTTGTTTTATACGGAGTTGTAACGATTGTATTCTTAATATTTAACCTACTACCAGGCGATCCGGCTAGAATGATGCTAGGGCAAAGAGCTGACCAGGAAGCCATTGAGGAAATAAACGCTGAGTTAGGTTTTAATGAATCAATTTTTAAACAGTATGTATTATATCTTAATGATTTATCACCACTCTCTTTTCACAATAAAATTAATCTTTCAAATGAAGAATTAGAGTTAAAATATGGAAGTTCATTTTCATTTGAGACCAAGAATTTCTTCGTATTGCTAAAAAAACCCTTTCTAAGACTTTCCTATCAAAAACGAAAGAAAGTGTCATCAATTTTACTCGAAAGTTTACCTGAGACCGCCATATTAGCCGTAAGCTCTATTTTGATAGCAATAATTATTGGGGTATTTTTTGGACTGCTTTCTGCGCTTTATTCAGATAGTTGGTTTGATAAATTATTGCTACTAGTTTCTACTTCTGGTATGGCTCTCCCGTCATTTTTTGTAGGTATTATTTTTGCCTGGCTATTTGGCTTCGTTTTATCAAATTATACAGGTTTAAATATGACGGGAAGTCTATATGAAGTTGATGATTTAGGTAAGGGGGAGTTTTTACAATTGAAAAACTTAATTCTACCCGCAATTACATTAGGCATTCGGCCACTTTCTGTTATCATTCAGCTAAGTAGGAATTCTTTTTTAGAGGTTATGCAAATGGATTTTACAAGAACTGCAAGAGCCAAGGGTATTTTATTTTTACCCTTAATATTAAGACATATTTTAAGAAATGCTTTAAACCCAGTAGTTACTGCTGTGTCAGGTATGTTTGCAAGTTTAATGGCTGGTGCAGTTTTTGTTGAGATAATTTTTTCATGGAAGGGAATTGGCTGGGAAATAGTTGATGCATTAGAAAAATATGATCTTCCTGTGATTATGGGAGCTGTTTTAATAATTGCTGCTATTTTCGTTATGATAAATATAGTAGTGGATATAATTTATGGTCTGCTGGACCCTAGAGTTAGATATAGTTAAATATTATGCGAGATAAAATTGTTGCCGGAAATTGGAAAATGAATTTAACTTCTGAAGAAGCAATAAGGCTTACTGAAGATATAAAGATTCAATTATCAACTAATGCGTTGAAAGATGTAAAGCTAATTCTAATTCCAAGCTATATTTATTTGGAGAAAATGAAGAGCTATCTAAATAATACAGGTGTTTTTCTTGGAGCACAAGATGTTTCAAGTCGCAATAATGGCGCTTACACTGGAGAGGTATCAGCTTCAATGTTAAAGTCAATTGGAGTAGATTATTGTTTGTTAGGACATTCTGAAAGAAGACAATACCATAAAGAGAATAATGAAGGATTGTCAGAAAAACTTTATCGTCTAATTGAAAATAAATTAACCCCGATTTTTTGCATCGGAGAAACTTTAGAAGAACGAGAAGGTGGACAACTTTATGAAATAATAAAAAATCAATTAAAACCAGCACTAGATTTAAAAGAAAACTATTTTAAAAAAATAATTTTAGCCTATGAACCTGTATGGGCTATTGGAACAGGTTTAACTGCTACTTCTCATCAAGCACAAGAAATGCATGCTTTTATTCGGAAAGAGGTTGAAAAAGGCTTTGGAGATGGGGTGGCTAGTGAAACAAGTATTCTTTATGGAGGAAGTTGTAAACCAAGTAATGCTCAAGAATTATTTACGTGTAAAGACGTTGATGGAGGTTTGATTGGAGGGGCTTCTTTAGTTGCAGAAGACTTCATTTCTATCGCAAATTCATTCACAAAATGAATCATTTAGAATTCAAAATTTCTTTAGCGCCTTTTTATCCTGCCAGTGAAATATTAGTAGCAAAGCTTGGAGAGATTGGATTTGAAAGCTTCGTAGAGGATGAGCCTTACATTTTGGCTTATATTTTAAAGTCAGATTTTAATGATTTTAATCTAACTCAAGTATTAAATGAGATGGAATCATTTTCCAAAATTAAAATTGAAAAGAAAGAGATTCCTAAAGAGAACTGGAATAAAAGGTGGGAGAATTCTTTTGAGCCTATTACTCTAGGAGATTTCTGTATCATTAGAGCGCCTTTTCATTCTTCTAATCCAAACATCAAGCATGAGATTATTATAGAACCAAAAATGTCTTTTGGTACAGGTCATCACGAAACAACCCAGTTAATGATTGAATTAATGAAAGGTATCGATTTTGCTGATAAAAAGGTATTAGATATGGGAAGTGGGACAGGTATATTAGCAATACTTGCTGAACAGCTAGGAGCAAAGAGCATTCTTGCTATTGATATAGAAGAATGGGCATTTGAAAATATGAATGAAAATTTAGAAAGAAATAATTGCTCTAGAATAAAAACTAAATTGGGAGGAGAAGAACAACTTCCCGAAGATGAGAATTATGACATTATCTTAGCCAATATCAATAAAAATATACTAAAGTCTCAATTTGAAACATACGCTAAACTTCAGTTAGCTAATCAACGTATGTTGATAAGTGGATTTTTTCAAACAGATTTAAAAGAGCTATCTAATAGGCTGCAAGACTACAACTATGCTTTAGAGATATCAATAGTTGAAAATCTTTGGACATCCGCTTTGTTTGTAAAAGGGTAAGGTCTTTATTGTTAAAGTATTAGATATTCATTTTCTTTACATAAAGAACTTTAAGTTCTTTTTACTTGCTACTATGAAAAAGTATATACTTACCCTTTTTATTACTCTATTTTTTCTTCATGGATTAAAGGCCCAGACTCCATCTTCTTTTCCTTCTGATTCCATTGAGTTTTTTGAAACCATGGAGGCTTATTTAGTTGCATCAAGAAAGGAGGGTAAAGCATTTATGAAACAGTTTGAAACTGTATGGTACGGAGGTTATTTTTCTGAACAACAAAGAAAAGGAGTTTACGCAACAACTAATCTAATGTTAAAGAAAAAGTTAAGAGCTTTTCCAGATTTTAGAAACTACCTTTTTACAGTAGGAAGTTTTGTGGTAGACGAAAATCAAACAGAAGAAAGTTTTGATGAATGGCAAGGCATTATTGCTAAACTTTTAGAACAGCGAAGGAATAAGAATTTTACTAGTTTCTTAGAATTTTGTAACGATTTATTTAGGGAAAATGCAATTTATCTTTCAGCTTCAACAAAATGGGCCGCAAATAATAATAGCTACCGCTTTGATTACGACAGTTTGCCAAAAATAACATTTGATTCTTTAGACCTTATTTGTTTTGCAAAGAGAGATAGTATGAAAATAAGAAACACAAAAGGGGCTTATTATCCAACTCAAAATTTATGGGTTGGGACAAATGGAACTGTTGATTGGAAAAGAGCCGGATTGTTAGAAGATGAAGTATTTGCAGAACTAAGTTCGTATGAAATAGATACGAAGAAATCTGAATATGAAGCAGAGGACGTTACATTTTATAATTCCTTTTATTTAGATCAACCCCTTAAAGGTGTCTTAAAAGATAAAGTCTTAGCCAACATGACAGTGGAGAGAGCTTCTTATCCTAGATTTGATTCTTATGATAAGCGTATTAGAATTGATAATATATTTCCAGGAGTAAACTTTGATGGAGGTTTTTCAATGGTAGGGCCTAAGCTTTTAGGGAAAGGTGATGCAGAGCAAGATGCAGTCCTTGAGTTCTTTAGAAAGGATACTCTTTTCCTAAAAGTGTCAACGGATATATTTTCTATAAGAACAGATAAAATAATTTCCACAGAAGCGTCTATTAGTATATACCTATTCGAAGACTCTATAACTCACCCCGGTTTGAACTTTAAATACCTTCATGATAAAAAACTGGTTAGCCTTTATAAAGAAGGAAAAGGCTTGGCTGCTACACCATACTCTAATACTTTTCATAACATGGATATGAATTTTGAAGTACTAGATTGGAAATTGGATGAACCGATTTTAACATTTGGAAATCTTTTGGGAGGAACTAAGACAGATGCCTTATTTACATCTTCTAATTATTTTAAAGAGGAGTTGTTTGATAGAATTGGAGACGGTTATACAACCAATCCTTTAGATGTTATAAAAAGAATGACAGATAAGTATGGTACAATGGATCTTGGAATAACAGAGATTGGATATCAAATGAATATGGATCCAGTAACAGCAAGAAATACTGTTATTCGGTTAGCATCCCTAGGGTTTTTAAATATCAATTTTGAAAAAGAAACAGTTACTGTTTTACCGAAACTTATTGATTACGCTTTAGCTAGAGCAAAGAAAATTGACTATGACGTAATTTCTATTTATTCAGATATTGAGGGAGCTCCAAATGGTAAAATTAACTTATTAAATAATGAACTATCTATAAATGGTATTAGAGGAATTGTTGTAAGTGATTCGCAGCAGGTGGTAATTTTACCTAGCAATGGCCAAATAAAAATGAAGAAGAATAGATATTTTACTTTTGGAGGTCAAGTTAAGGCAGGTAGATTTGACTTCTATGGTAAACAATTTAATTTTAGTTATGAAAATTTTAAAATTGACTTAGTAAATGTTGACTCACTGCAAATAAAAGCTGTTAGTGAGGAAAAAGGTAGAGATGGTAAAAGAGTTTTAAAACCTGTTAAAACAGTAATTCAGAATGTTAATGGAGATCTCTTAATTGACAATCCATTTAACAAATCGGGCTTGCAAGATTATCCGGAGTATCCTGTGTTCAATAGCTTTGACGATAGTTATGTCTATTATGATAAAAAAGGTATATTAGACGGGGTTTACAATAAATCCGACTTTTATTTTCAATTAAATCCTTTTACTATAGACAGCTTAGATAATTTTAGCAATGAAAATTTACGTTTCGAAGGAACTTTTACTTCTGCTGATATTTTTCCTGTTTTTGAAGAAAGTCTAACTCTTCAAGCTGATTTCTCATTAGGTTTCATTAGACCCACACCTGAAGAGGGGTTTCCAATGTATAAGGGGAAAGGACAGTTTTATAATAATATTAATTTAAGTCACGATGGTTTGAGAGGTGATGGACGATTAGAATATATTGTTTCAACAACTTATTCAAATGACTTTATTTTTTATCCAGATTCTATGAGAACTAGATCTCAGGAATATGTTGTAGAAGTTCAAAGTAGTTCTTCTTCAGATGCTACTAGTGCAGTTGAGTATCCTCCTGTTACAGGTGCTAATAATAATATACGTTGGTTACCATATCAGGATGTTTTGTATGCTTCAACAGTTGACTCCAATTTTGTATTTTATGATGGCAGATCGACTTTTAAAGGGACCACAAGTATAGGCCCAGATGCATATAGAGGGGATGGTTTATTTTTATTTGAGAGGGCAGACTTAAGATCTAATCAATTTGTTTTTAAGTCTATAACTTTTGATTCTGATACAGCAGATTTTCAGTTGAAAGATGAAGCAGTTGGGGCTTTTGCATTGAAAACTAAAAATGTAAATGCCCATGTAGATTTTAAAGGAAGGTTTGCTGAATTTAAAGCAAATGGTAAAGCAGATCCAATTGTGTTTCCCATAAATGAATATATCTGTTTTATGGAGGAGTTTAAGTGGTATATGGATAATGGATCTATTGAATTGACTAGTAAAACAAAAAAATCTGTTGGAGCAGATGTTAAACTGGCAGGGTCTAAGTTTATATCCATAAATTCTCAGCAAGACAGTTTGTTTTTCTATGCACCAGTAGCAAAATATGATTCTAGACGTCATATTATATTCGCTAAAGATGTAGCTTATATTAATTCTGCAGATGCAAAAGTATTTCCGGATACAGGTGGCGTAATAATTCGAAAAAGTGCTAAAATGGATCCGCTACTTAATTCTGTTATTACAGCAAATAGCGTAACAGAGTATCATAGAATTTATAATGCAAATACTAACATTTATGGTAAAAAAGATTATTCTGCATCAGGGTATATGGATTATGTTGATGAGACAAAGAATACACAATCTATATACTTTCAAAACATTAGTGTGGATACCACTGGTCAAACAATCGGAGTAGGTTCCATCTCAGATACTATAGACTTTAGCTTAAGTCCTAACTTTGCATTTGATGGTAAAGTAAAGCTATATGGAAGTAAGCAGTTCCTTGTATTTGATGGTGCAACACGAATAGCCCATGAGTGTGATAGATTAAATACACCATGGGTAAAATTCGAAGCAGAAGTAGATCCCAATGATATATATATACCTATTGATACTTCATTAAAAGATGTATCAGATGCCTTTTTAACATCTAGTATTAATCTTAATGTTGATTCTATCTTTTTATATTCTGGCTTCTTAACAAAAAGAGAAAATTATAGCGATATTAATATTCTTCCTGCCTACGGTTTCTTGCATTATCATAAGAAATCACAAGAATATAGAATTTCAAGTAGAGAAAAAATAAATGAAAACTCATTGGCAGGCAATTATTTAAGTTTAGATCTTAAAAATTGCAAGGTATATGGAGAAGGTAGAGTAGACATAGGAGCAAGGACAGGAAATTTAAAATTTGATGGTGCAGGTAATATAAATCATAATCAAATAGATAATTCTGTAGTTGCTGATTTATTATTGACAATAGATTTCTTTTTTGATGATGCGCTAATGAAGCAAGTAGCAGATAAAATCAATGAAAATATAAACTTAAGAGCAATCGATTTTAATAGGCCAACCTATGAGAATGGATTAAGAGAATTAGTAGGAGTTGAAAAGGCAGATGAATTAATTAGCCAGTTAAGCCTAAATGGGAAAATAAAACGTTTACCTGAGGAATTAAATAAAAGAATTGCTTTTAGTGATATTAAGTTTAAATGGGATGAGACAGAAAATACATTCTATTCCTTTGGAGATTTAGGTATTACAAATATCAATAAAGAGGAGGTGAATAAATATGTCAAAGGAGGGGTAACTATTACAAAGAAAAGAAGTGGAGATGTTGTTGATATTTATATAGAAATTGATCCTCAAAATTGGTACTTCTTTACCTACAGAAGAGGACTTATGAAGGTGGTTTCTTCAGATAAATCTTTTAATAGCCAAATACAGGAATTAAAGAAAGATAAAAGAAGGTATAATAATGCCAAAGGAGAAGAGCCTTTTACTTTTATGTATGGTTCTGAAAAAGAGAGAAGAGATTTTAAAAGAGCTATGGAAAATAGATAAAGTAACTAATTGATAAACACCATTTTTCACATAATTATGTTAATGAAATTATTAGATAATAAAATAAATAGTCATAGTTCTCTCAATCTTTGCAGATATTCATCAAAAATTTAATCTGAATCGATGATAAGAAATTATTTTTTCACCTTAGTATTAGTATTTGTTTCGATTCAACTGATTTCTCAAGATTTCAAATCTGAGGATGATTTAAAAGAGAAGGCTCAAGAGTTATTTGAAAACAAGAAACTAATTGAGGCTTCACCCTTGTTCGCTCAATTATTAAGTCTATATCCAGAAGACCCTAATTATAATTATAAGTATGGAGCTTGCTTATTAGCTTCAAGTTCTGATAGAGAAAAGCCTCTAAAGTATTTGAAATTTGCAATTACAAAAGGGAGTCAAGTTGACCCCTTAGCTTATTATTATCTTGGTAAGGCTCATCATTTAAATTACAATTTTTCAGAAGCTGTAAAGTATTACAATAGATTTAAAACAAAAGGAAGTTCTGATGAAAGAGAAGAATATCAAGTAGAAAGGCAGATAGAAATGTGTAAAAATGGTAATCAATTACTTTCAAAATTAAATGATGTACAAGTTGTAGAAAAGCAAATAATTGGAAAAAAGGATTTTTATAGAATTTATGATCTAGAAGGCATCGATGGAAAAATTTTAGCTAAGCCTGAAGATTTCATGACTAAGTATGATCAAAAAGTTGGAGAGAAATCTATAATGTATCTTCCTAATAATGCTAGTGAAGTCTATTTCTCTTCTTATGGCAAGAAAGGGGAGAATGGTAAGGATATTTTCAAAACCGTAATGTTAGGAAATAGAAGTTGGTCTGAACCAGTTAATTTAGGTCCTTCTATAAATACTCCTTTCGATGAGGATTACCCTTTCATTCACCCTGATGGAAGAACCCTTTACTTTGCTTCAAAAGGCCATAATAGTATGGGGGGATATGATTTGTTTATGAGTGTATTTGATGAAGCTACAGCAAGTTGGAAAGCTCCTATTAATCTAGATTTTGCTTTTAGTTCTGTTGATGATGATATTTTATTTGTAACTGATAGAGATAAAGTTCTTGCTTACTTTGCTTCAACTAGAGCTAATGAAGCTGATGAAATAACTGTCTATAAGGTAATGGTAGACAAGGGGCCTGCTGACATTTCTGTTATAAAAGGTAAGTATATAGCAGAGAATAATCCTAATCCTCATAAAGCAACTATAACTGTTATTGATCCTAATACTAAGCAAACTGTAGGTATTTATGAAACGGATGAAAATGGTAATTATAGTATTGAAATAGCGACTAATGGAGGTACCTATCAGTTTAATTTGGAAACTACAGATGATTCGCCCATTCATACTGGACAAGTAGATATACCAAGGCAAGATGAATTTGAAGTATTAGGTCAAGAATTAAGATTAGTTGGCACCGGCGATCAACAGCAATTAGTTATAAAAAATATATTTGACGGTTCTACTGCAGAAAATAATAAAGGTACAGGTCCACAGATATCTTCTGACTTACTGAGAATGAAAGCTCAATTAGATGTAAACTTATCGGCCGAAGCTCTTGCGGATGTTGGATCTAAGTTAAATCAGAAATCAAATACAATTCCAGATAATTCTAAGCAAATATCTTCTAAACCAGTAGTAAGTGATTTAAATGAAGCCTCGCTTAGAGAGAGTTTAAAAGAAACTAAGTTGCTTTATGAAGCAAACAATGGGAACTTAATAAATGCAGAGAATTATGCATTTAAAGAGGCATTAGATGCGAAAAATAGGGCCGATTCTAAATTCAATGAAGTAGAAAAATTAAAAGCTAATAATACGGACCTCTCAATTGTAGAAGAAGCAGAAAGAGAGGCAGAAGAGTTAGCAGCAAAAGCTGCTATTGCTACATTAATTGCTGAGAACTTAAAAAAGGAGAATAAAGAAAGTGGAATTTCGTCCAGATCTTTTAACTCTGAAACTTTAGAGATAGAAAGGAATATTGAAAATAATAATCTAGAATCTGCAAATAATGGAATTAAGAATGTAAGTAATAGAATTACTTCTTCTCCGAATGCTCTGACATTTATTCAAAATCAAGAAGAGGAACTAAATCAAAGAGAAGTAATAAACAATCAAAAGCTTACTGAATTACAATCTAAAACAAAAGAACTTCAAGGTCAAAGACAAGATTTGATTTCTCAAATTGAAAGGTTAGATTCAAAAATTGATAATACATCAAATGAGGAAGAAAAGACCATATTGTTCAAGGAAAAAGAGGAATTAAATACAGACTTGAATGATATTAATTTTAGATTGACAAATACCACAGAACAGTATCAAAACTCTCTTGATGTTCAACTAGCATTAAATCAAGAGAAGCAGTTATATGATATAATAGAAGACAAGCTTTCAAAAAACAATAAAGAGTCTATATCTACTATTAGTGAAAGAGAAAAAGAAGAGTTAATTAATAGTTTAAAGCAATATAGAGAAGAGAATAAGTTGGCTTACTTCAATAATATGAATGATGATGAAGCGACTTCTAACTTAAACTTAGATATTCCAATTAGAGATGCTGACTTAGCTACAATTGAAGATAAATACAATAGCCAGTTTAATGAAGCGTCAAAAATCCAAGCTAAAGATGTCTCTTTGGCTAAGAAATTAAATATCTACTCAAATTTAATTGATGAATTAGAAGAATCTAGAAATCAAATAATATCTGAGAAGGATATTATTACAGATCAATCTGAAAGGGCAAAAAAATCAAATGAAATAGCGTCTTTTGATTTAGTTATTCAAGAAAAACAAAGAGAAAAAGCTGAATTGGAGAAAGAAATTGAAGCGTTAGCTCTACAATCCAAGTCGATAGACAATCAAACTGCATTAAACTCTTCTAACACTACTTTAAATAAGAATTTAAATAATAGCACTTCAAATTCAAAAAAATTATCAAACCAAACTACAACAGCTATTAATGGAGGTTCTATTTCAACGGACAATAATTCTGCCACTCAAAATGAAATAGATGCAATTAAAATAGAAAATATTGAGGATGTTGAAGCAAGTTCTCCTGTTCCAACTAACCTTAGTGCATTCTCTTTTAATAATTCTTATGGCTATTTGGGAGATGAAACTAAACCTGAACTAAAAAAGGCTAAACAAACCCTTTATGCAGCAAGTATTGCATCTAATAAGGCCCAGGAGGAAAGAAATGCTGCATATTCATTGCCAACAGTTGAAGAAAGAAAACAAGCATTTGAAAATGCCAATAAATTTGAAAAGCAGTCAAAAGAATTGCAAATGAAGGCTGTAGAAGAATTTTCTATAGTCAATAATGTAGAATATACTAGAAATGCTCAAATAATAACCAATGCAAATAGTTATGGAGAAAATGTTGAATCTAATAATCTAGATATTGCACTGTTACTTCAAGATGAGGCAGAGACATATTATGAAAGTGCCAGAGAAATTAGAAATGCCTTAGTAAATGAGAAAAGTAATTACAAGAAAGAAGTAGAGTTGCAAAAAGCTTATGATTTTGAAATGCTAGCACTAAGCAAGCAAAGAGAGGCATTGAAAAGTTTAAAATTAGTTGATGATGATATTGCAATAAATGAAACTTCTAAAGCATTAAATAAATATGCAAATATTCAAACAATAACTGACCCTGATGTTCTTGTGATCTCAAATGCCAGTATAGCTAAAGCTAAAGGAGATTCTGTATTAATGTATGCTGACAACTTAGATTCTTCAGCTGTAAGAATTAAAAGGAATGCAGAGTTACTAGAGATTGGCAAGGAGAGAGATAGTTTGATGGCATTGTACTCCGCTAAAATGGATACTGTTGTTAGTCTTAGAAATAAAGCTTCTGTTTATTATGAAAGACAAGAACAAATTCAGTCTGGCTTTGCTCCTACAGAAAGCATTACTTCAGGCATTATTAAACCTGCTATAATTTCTGAAAATACCATTAGTATTGAAGGTATTAATGTAGATGAAGAGGAACAAAAAGTATTGATGAGTTCTATAGAGTACATAAATTATAGAGATTTAGCAATCGAAAAGCAGAAAATAGTTAAGAATGCCCAAAGTGAATATAATTTTGCGATTGAATTAAAAAAGAAACAATATCAGCTGCAAAGCGAAGCTGATATTGTCTTACAATCTGCAGCAAAAACAGATGATTCTTCTGAGAAAGAAAGAAGAATAAAACAGGCACAGATTTTAGAATTAAAGGCGAATAAAATTGATGATAGTATTGATTCTTTAAACCGAATTTTAAAGGTTAAAAAGTATGTTATCACCGAAGCAGATCAAAAAATGAATACTGCAATTGCTAATTTACTTCCAACTCAACAAGCAAAAATTGTTTACTTAACATCGGAACAAATTGAAAAATCAGTTTTACTTTCAGATGGGAATATGCAGTTTGCAGAAGAAAATGAAACTACAGTTCCAGTAAGTAATAGCTCAGTTATTGGAAAACCTGCAGATGATGACGATGTGCAGAAAGTTCAAGATAATAGAGTAGTGGTAGCTCAAAGTCAAAATACAGAAATGGATAAACCTATTTTGAAAGACGGAACTGTAAATCCTAATACTATTATTAGGTCAAGGCAAAACAATAATAATACTGTAAGCAAAGAGATTAACAATATAAACCCTACTAGAGTTAGATCTAAAGAATCATCAGAGGCAGCTTCTTTTGTTCAACTTGGTTTAAATGAGTCTGCATATGATGCTTCAAATCCAATTCCTCCAGCAAGTAATTTACCTGAAGGTATAGTTTATAAAGTACAGGTAGGAGCTTTTAGAAACCCTATTCCTCAAGATTTATTTAAAGGCTTTGCTCCATTGAATTACGAAAATGGACCTAATGGAATAAAAAGATATACAGCAGGTATATTTTTAGAAGAAAATGAAGCAATTCTTGCTAGAAATGCCATTAGAAAAATTGGCTATCCGGATGCATTTGTAGTGGCTTTTAATAATGGGGAAAGGATTTCAGTATCAGCAGCTAGAAATGGGAATGTAGATGATACAAAATCTAATGCTGCATTAAATAGTTCGAATTCCGGAAATACTCAAAATAAGGTGTTGAGTGATAAGTTTAGCAGTTCCGACTTGGAAAAGGTAAAAGCAGTTGGAGAAATTGAAGACGTATATTACACGGTTCAAATTGGTGTATTTAGCAAACCTGTTAAAAAAGGAGCATTAAATAGTTTAGGAGAATTAACTGTTTTTGAATTGCCAAATGGTTTAATCAGATATAATGCAGGCATATATAGTACTGCTGCAGAGGCGAATGAAGCTAAAGAAGCTATCTTGAAATCTATTGGAGACGCATTTGTTACTGCATACTATAAAGGAAGAAGATTTTCATTAAATGAAGCTGCAAGAATTCAAAATCAATAAAAGTTTAAATAATGGAGACAAATAGTCAAAGTGATATTGAGCTTGAAGAAATATTAACCGAAGAAAGTGAACTTATACTTTGGAACGATGATCATAATACATTTGATCATGTGATAAATTGTTTAGTAAAGTATTGTAATCATACAAAGATTCAAGCAGAGCAATGTGCTTACATAGTCCATCACAACGGAAAATGTTTAGTGAAAAGAGGACCTTTTGAAAAAATAATTCCCATGGCAAGTTCATTATTAAAGAATGGATTGACAGCAGAAGTTAAGTAGATGTAATCTTATTTTTTACAGAAACACTTTAATAAAAAAAGCCACACTTTTAAGTGTGGCTTTTAGTTAGTAAATAAGTTCATTTTATTTTTTAGCGGTAGTACTCTTTTTTGCTGTTGTTTTCTTCGTCGCTGTTTTTTTTGCTGCAGGTTTGGAAGCTGCTTTTTTAGTTGTTGCTTTAGCAGCTGTTTCTTTTTTAGGGGTGGCCTTAGCTTTCTTTTTAGGTTTTGCTATAATGGTTGCAGATGGTTTTTTCCTTTTTCTACTTACACCGTAAGATCCTGCTGATCTTTTCCCTTTTTTTGTTTTAATATCTCCTTTTCCCATTTGCTATTTTTTCTGAGTTAGTACTAAATATTGATAGGCAAAAATATAAATAATGGTAACAATTAAAAATTTGGATAAAAAAAAACGCTCCCTAAGGAACGTCTTTTTTCTTTCAAGTAATAGCTTACTTAACTTTAGATGAAAGTTCGCTACCAGCTTTAAACTTCACTACATTTTTTGCAGCAATGTTAATTTCTTTACCTGTTTGAGGATTTCTACCTTTTCTAGCAGCTCTTTTAGATACTGAGAAAGTTCCGAAACCAACTAAAGCAACTTTGTCACCTTTTTTTAATGCAGACCCTGTAGAATCTAAAAATGCATCTAATGCTCTTTTAGCATCAGCTTTTGAAAGGTTAGCACCATCAGCGATTGAGTCAATTAATTCTGCTTTGTTCATTTTTTTGAATTTTTGGTTAAAAATTTGATTAATACTTCATTGAAGTGAGTACAAATATAGAGTAAAAGTCAAGCCATGCAAGGATTACAAGGAATTTTAGTCTATTTTGTTGAAAAGTACGGCCGAATGTTAATAAAGCAGATAAGAAAATTAGAAAAAAGGCTGAAATAGGCGTTAATACTGTATTTTAATGAAGAATAACTTTTTGCATTTTAAACTCTTCCGAACCATCTAAAGAAATTGTTTTCAAAAAGTGGATTCCTTCAGAATTAGACAAATTGTATATTTCATAAACCCCTTCATTCAATCTATTAACTTTAACAGGAATCTCTTTTAAATTAATATTGAATAGTTGAAACTCGACTCGTTTATTGCATTCCAATTCTACTCTAAATCTATTTGTAGAAGATGGGTTAGGGTATACGTATGCTTCTTTACTATTTGATTGATAAATTAAGTTCCTTTGAACACTTTTAAAAGGATATTCTGTGGTAGTTCCATCGTGATCTACTTGCGTAATTCTATAATATGCTGTCCCATTAAAGTCTACAGGTTCTTCGTATGTATACTCTAATAGCATTGTAGAATTTCCGTTTGAAGCTTTAGAAAATACAGTGTTTCTCTCTTCTATTTCTTTTCCATCTAAAGATCTCTCAATGATAAAATGATTGTTATTTATTTCTGAAATTGTGGTCCAATCTAATTTTACTCTATTATTAACTATTTTAGCATTGAACTCTCCAAGTTCAATAGGTAGTGGATTGCCGAATGCAACTGAACCAAAAGTAAAAATACCATATTGGCTAACAGGTTCACTAGTATTAATGGTACCATCTGAAATATTGCCTGTTGTACCACCATTCCCTTCATTTTTCCATTCATTATCAGCAACGTCCCATCTTACAATAATCAAATCACTTAAATCACCTACGTCACTATTTGGACTCCAGTTTAATTGAATAGTCTCTTCAGAAGTACCTGTAAGTCTATCTAATCTCCAATATTCTAAAACACTAACCGTTGTAAACCCTCCTGCACGATTATTAAATAGATAACCATCTAAGTCAGGATTACTTCCAATGTACTCAGCTTGGAATACATCGGCTATATTGTCAGGATTTGAATTAAGCCTTATTGGACTAAAAAATGAACCATTTCCGATTGGGAAAGTGAAATTATTGTTACCTATTTTATTAACAGCTCCATTAATGTGGGAGGCATCAGAAATACCGGTATAAAAAGCACCATCCAAAAAAGTTACTGTATTTCCATTTCCTACAATAATGCCATCATCAAAAATTAAACGGTTTTGAACTATCACCGAATCATTCAATGTCAAATTAGAAGTTGTATTACTCATTCTGAGAGTGTAAAAACTGAGCGTATTTGGATGGGTAATACTTTGAGGAATATTACCCGCAAACTGAACTGTACCTTGTGATAGATTAGATGTGCCGGAGTTAGTCCAATTTCCATCTAAAATTAATGTTCCTCCATTCATGGATAAATTATCAGCAACACTGGTCATATTTAAATTTCCACTAATTCTCATAAATCCATCAGGTATACTAATAACAACGTCCCCGCCGCTTGCATTGGAAACATCTCCTGTAATTCTAGCTATACCTGGGCTATTAACCGTTAATGAATGAGAGTCATCTGTAGAACCACTGAATGTTAAATTAGTGCAATCAAATTGACCATTATTCACTACAATAGAAGTAGAACCATTAGTTCCATCAGGCAATCCACCTCCTGTTTCACCGAAAAATACATCTCCGGTAACAACAATACGACCACCACCATCTATGGTAATTGAAGAACCATTATCATAGATATATAAATCTCCTGCTACATTCATTCTACCACCTGTAATAATCAAGTCTGAACCGTCAGTTAGCACTAAATCATCGAGGACATTTACAGTGCCAGCAGTCATGTTAAGCTGTGCACCACCACTTAATAAAATGTCATTAATAGTAAATCCAGGATTTCCGGAAATAATAGGGTTATTTGCAAAAGTGTTATTTACAGAATAGTTATTGGTATTGAGGCCAAAACAAAGACCACATCCATTTGCTGTCCAATTGCCTGCTAAACCCCAATTATCACTAGTGCTTCCATTCCAAGTGTAATTATTTCCGGCTTGCAAAGAAGTGACTGAAAGAAATAAAAACAAAATTAGATTAAAGATAGACTTCATAATTTCTTTTTCTAAAATTCAGAGGAGGTAATCAAAGATAGTAATATTTAATTTACTAATTTGAAAAGCAATATGGTTGATAAAGTTTTAAGTGTTAGATAGATACATCAAACACATTCAATCCAATTTTATTTGCATTGGTCCTATCCCCATTCAAATTTATAAAAACAGAAGATTTATTTAAAGTTGAGATTAAAATAGGTATTGAGGTACTTTTAACAATACTCTGACAATATGTGATATTTTGATTTATAGTTCTTATTTGTCTTGTCCAATCATTACTTAAAACTATATGTAAATCAACATTCTTATTCAGGTCGCTTTTATATAACACTTCGTAGCAAATAGAACTAGCAATTCTTAGATTATTTAATTTATAAGGCTCATTTTTGATTCCTACTTTATAGGACTTGTCCATTCTAGGTGAAGGAAACCATGAAGCATTTATTATGGAGTTAAAGGGCACAAACTCTGAAACAGGTAATAAATATTCTTTTGCTCTCCACTCAACTTTATTTTCCGCATTAATAAACAAACTAGCATTATATATTTCAAAATATTCCCCATTCTTTCTCTTTTTGGCAGTAGTAGATGGAAAGTCATCGGCCTTTATTAATTCAACTAAAATGGCACCAATGAGAATAGGTGTATCAAATTGTTTGCTAATTTGTTTTAGCTCAATAATTGGCCCTAAGCTGTCTAAGTTATTTATAAAAAGTGGATAGTTTTTAAGATCGCTTAGGTAAGCTTCCGGACCTACAATTAAATCGGTATTAGAATAATCTCCGGAACCCAAGGTGGATATAAATAAGTCCATCTGTCCTCTTAAATTATTTTCAACATTTTCTACTTGTTTGCTAGATGGGCTAAAGACACAGATCTCTAGTTTACTCTTTCTAATCTTTTCTTTATTACTTATTTTAAAAAAATGAGGAGTTGTTGTCAAAATGATAAGCGTTGTTGCAATATATCCTAATCGATTTTTTAAACTAAAAGATCTTATAAGAATGAAACTTAGTAAGCTATTGATGCTAATTATAATAAAACCAACTCCAAAAGGTCCTAAAATGGGATATAATGGGCTAGCCCATTTGAAATTGCCCATAGAAAAACCAAGATGATACCATATGAATGACAAATCCCAATGAAACTGAAATAATTCTTGCAGAGTATATAAAATGGGGAAAGCGATTAAGGCAGAACCTATGCCAAGTTTTTGCTTAATAATTACACTAAAAAGGATAGGAAGTGACCATAAAAAAGGGATTAGAAAGAGCCCAATTACTAGTGCTTTTAAATTAAATCCATCTATAAATAAACCATAATTACCAAATAATAGAAACAGAAAGAAAAATAGGTAGAAATAGAAAAAAGAGTAGATGGCTTTCTCTTGTTTAAAGCATAATAATGTAATTGGTATAAAGGCAATAAATAATAAATAATTTAAATTACTAGGTGGCCATCCCATTAATAAAAGTAGGACACTTCCAATTATTAAAATAGCTTTTTTTAACTCACTCATTATTTATATAGTATCTGTCTTCTCCTTTAAATTCTGGTGACTGAATAGATATAACCCTTAATGGAATGTTAGATGTTACCCAAACAGCGTGAGCTATGTTAGGAGGAATTGTTAAATAATCTCCTTTTTGTAAAACCCTTATTTTATTTCCTAGTTGCATACTTGCGGTTCCTTCTAAAACGAATATATTTTCAGTGTGTGTGGCGTGATAATGAAGGGAGACACTATCTTTTATGGTAATATGAAATGTAGAACTATTAGTATCGGAGTATAGCTTTTCAACAATTATTGGGTTTTCCTGCGCAAATACTGAATTAATAACTAAGATAAAGGCACAGAGGACTTTAATAGTATAACTAAAGTATTTCATAATCGTCCAATTTAATCCCATTTAAAAAATCTTTAGCTAACATTCGTTTTTTTCCTGAAAGTTGAAGTTCTATAATCTCAAGATAATAATCAGTTGTACCAATTAGAATCTTTCCATCTCTTTCTATAATATGTGCAGGCTTTATTGATTTTTCTTGTGAAATAAGAGCTTTATATATTTTTAATGTTAAAACACTACCTTCAGATTTTCTTAGTTCGGTCCACGCCGCAGGGTAAGGACTTAGACCTCTTATAAAACAGTCTAGTTTCATTGCAGATTGGTCCCAATTTATCTTGCAGTTTTCTTTAAATAATTTAGGTGCTTCGGGATAATCACCGCTTAAATCTTGTGGGTATGTTTTAATGGTATTATTCTCAATACTATTAATTGTTTTAACCACTAACTCAGCTCCTTTTAGCATAAGTTTATCATGCAAGGTTCCTGCATTGTCGGCCTTACTTATTGGTATTTCGATGCTATTTATTATTTCACCAGTATCTATTTTATGGCTTAGAAAGAAAGTGGTTACACCAGTAGTTTTCTCTCCGTTGATTATTGCCCAATTAATTGGTGCTGCGCCTCTATATTTAGGTAATAGTGATCCATGTAAATTAAATGTGCCTAATGGAGGCATACTCCAAACTACTTCTGGAAGCATTCTAAAAGCAACAATAATTTGTAAATCGGCGTTTAGCTCTCTTAGTGTTTCTAAGAAGAATTTATCTTTAAGATTATTTGGTTGTAGTATAGTGAGTCCTTTTTCTTTAGAGAATTTTTTTACAGCTGATTCCGTTATTTTTTGTCCTCTACCTGCCTTTCGATCTGGTGCTGTTATAACTCCCACAACTTTCTTGCCTGCCTTTAATATTTCTTTTAGACTTTCAACTGCAAAGTCGGGAGTCCCCATAAAAACTATCCTAAGATCTTTTTTATTCATAATTCAATTTTTCTCCAATCACTAAATTTAAAATAAATATAACTCCCTAAAGCCATCATAAAAAAATATATAAATTCCGAACACCAAACTATAGCAAGAGAATAGTTATAAACTATTCCGATAAGATAAGCCACAAAAAGATAAGTTGATATACTAATAGTTTCTATTGCCAAGGAATAAGTTGTTTTTCCGGTGCCAGTAACAGCAGAAAATCTAATAAAGGCTACACAAAAGAAAAACATGGCAATTGCTATAACATACAAAATTGGTACGCTTTCTTCAATGACTGTGTTGTCGTTCGTATAAAACGAAAGTATAGTTTTTGGAAATAATAATATAAAAGGAAGAAAGCAAGCAGTAACAGCAAGGCATAGCCAAATCACTTTATTTACTACATTTAAAACGTCTTCAACTCTTTTTTGACCCATAAGATTAGAAACCATAGTATTTGTAGCACTACTAAATCCAAATAATGGAATCATAAGTACCATATAAATGCTTCTTATGATATGGGATATGCCAAGTTCTCTTTCTCCCATTTTTTCGATTAAAATAAAGAATGCTAACCATGCACTTAATGCTATAAAGTTTTGAATCATTATGGGTACTGAAACCTTTAAAATCTTTATTAAGGCTTTAAATTGAAAATTTACTTTTTTACTAATTCCGTATTTATTGTAATCTATGGTGTAATGGGTAAAAATGATAAAGAATAATAATGCTACTAAATCAGAAAGGGCAGATGCCAAAGCTGCACCTTCAATACCCATAGGGTTTACTGTGCTAAAGCCAAAAATAAAAAGGTAATCCATGATTACATTGCTTATAGCTTGAATAAATGTAGCATAAATCAGCACCTTCGTTTGGGTTATACCTGTATAAAAAGCGATAAAAATGAAATTGATGAATGCTAAAGGAATTCCAATAGATCTTATTGCTAAGTATTTGTTAGAAGCATCTAAAATGTCCTTTGAAGTGGTTACTAATTCTAAGAAAGAAGGGGAGAGGAAGCGAACAAAAAAAACAAGCATAATGGATATGGGGATAACAAACCAAATAGAATTCTTTATTAAAGCTCCAATCTGCGTGAAGTTTTGTTCTCCATTTCTTCTTCCAATTATGATTTGCAGTCCTATGGAAAAACCAAGACCAATAACCATGATAACAAAATAGAAGATACCTGCATTCCCTGCAGCACCAAGCTCCACAAGTCCAACTCTGCCTAGAAAAGCAGTATCAGTAACATTTACAATATTTTGCGCTACACCACTTAAAATGATGGGTAGAGAAATATTCCAAATACTTTTATAGTTTAATAAGTTTTTCATTAATCAACCGCCAAAACTAAACCTTTTAAATAGGCTCCTTCAGGGTGAAATGCATTTACAGGATGGTCTGGACCTTGAGAGAGATGATGCAGAATTTGGATATTTCTACCACTTTCAATTGCTGCAGCTCTAATAGTATCTTCAAAAAGTTGTCGGTGAATAGCTTGACTACAGGAAAATGTAAATAATAATCCATTTTTATTTAAATGCTTCAATGCTTCAATATTCAATCTTTTGTAAGCCTGCGTAGCTCTATGTTTTGCTTTTATATTCTTGGCATAAGCAGGTGGGTCTAATACAATAATGTCATATTTTTCATTACTATTTTGAAGATATTTAAAGGTATCACTTGTAATACATGCATTCTTATTGGCGTCAAATCCATTAAGACTTAAATTCTTAATACAGCTATCAATTGCTCTTTGTGAACTGTCTACAGAATGCACATATGTAGCACCTCCATTTAGTGCATAAAGACTAAATCCTCCAGAATAGCAAAAAGTATTTAGAACTGTTTTTCCTTTACTGTAGTACTTTAATAGCTCTCTATTTACTCTTTGATCAATAAAGAATCCTGTTTTTTGTCCTTTTTCCCAATCTACCTCAAATTTTAAATTACCTTCTTTAACAGTTTGAGGAACTAAAGCCTTATTGATTAAGTAGCCATCTTCAAAAGCATCATCTTCTGTACCTTGATGTAAGGTAGATTTACTTTTAGAATATACTATTTCACATATCTTTAAATCTTGTATAACTTTTGATATGGAATCAAGAGATTTTGCCATCCCAATAGAATGAGCTTGGATAACAGCAGTATTGTCATAAATATCAATAATCAAACCCGGCAATCCATCTCCTTCACCATGAATTAATCTATAGCAATTGGTTTCACTAGCTTTTACTAGTTTAAGTCTAACCCTTAAATCATAAGCATTTTTGATTTTATTATTCCAAAACTTATCATCTATAGCTTCGTTCTTAAAAGTTAAAACTCTAGCAGCTATAGTTCCTTTAGCGAAATGAGCAATAGCTAAAAATTTGTTATTCTGATCAACTAATTGAACTACTTCGCCAGAATCAAGATTTTTTATTTGTCTATCATTTAAGTTTAAGATGGCTCCAGAAAAAATCCATGGATGCTTTCTGTTAATACTTGCTAAACGCTTATTGCTTATAATTAATTTGGTATAGGACATTATTTAAATTCTATCCTTAATTCTTGAGGGTTATTAGTTCCTCTGCCAACCATTTTTGCTCTATTTTGGTCTTCTTTTAATCTCTGATACATTCTAGCTTCCTTTTTAGCATTTTCTCCTAAAGCACCATGCATATCAATTTTTATCTTATTAGAATTATAGTTGGTGGACGTGTAATCTATTTCGCTACTATCAGCTCTTAAACGATAGTATGCATTTATTTTTTCTATTCCTTTTTGAGCTTCAATGATTTCCTCTTTAGGGAGATATCTTTCAGTTTTAATATTTTTCAAGTAGATAGCCTTTAAAATAAAGCTATCATTTTTAAAGGTAATATAGGCTTTCTTAAAATCAGGGTTTTTTGTTTTAGGAAAAATAGAATAATCTAATTTCTCAACTCTATCAATGGTATCACCAATAGTAGGGTGTAAAATATACACACCTTCTTGTGCTATCGAAAAATGGCTAATTAAAATAAATACTAAGATGTAGGAATTAATCTTCCAATTCATCATCATATTTTTCTTCGTACTCTTCTTTGGCGTCATCGGTAAGATTCCCATCATCATCATAATCATCATCATCTTCAATTATTTGTTCAGCGATGATTTGAGTCATTTTGACTAAGTATATTTTATCTTCTGTTTCAAATCTTAGGGCACTAACTCTATCCCCATCCTTATTATTAAAAGATATAAGATGTTGAGAAAACCCTTCAGGGTATTCTAGTTTTATTTGTTCTTGGATACTTGAATCCAACTTTTCATAAGATGTAATTAATCTCGGCTTATTAGGAGCGCTCATAGGTAATTAGTTTAATGATGACCACTGAAACAAAAATAGCATTTTAGCAATAGGATTTCTTTTTTGAATAAAAAATAATATAGTGTTACAGGATAAAACATATTATCCTTCTAAGTACTAAGTTATTCAAACAGTTTCTAAAGGTAAAGGAATACTTAATTATAGGATTTCTCTGTATTTTTTATTCCAAACTCGTAAAAACGACTTAATAAATAGCAATGTTACAAGAATACCATTTTGAAACTGATAGAATGAAAAGACCATACAAAGAATCAACAAATTTATTAATAGGTATCTCAGAAAAAAGTGCTTAATGAATGAGCTATTATATACTCCTTTTTCTTTTCTTTCCAGTTCAATACAAAATTCTGCATAATGACTTAATGTGCAGCAGCACAGTATTATAGGTGAGATAACAGGGTTGAATATTTGATACGGGTCGGGATTTGTTAGTTCTATCATATCCAAACCATCAATGAATTTTATTACACCACTATATAGGCCGGGCATAAAGGCAATCATCATTAAAACAACTATAGTAAACCCAATTTTATCAATTTCATCATTTTTCTCTTTGAAAAATAATATTAAAGCAAATACAGCCATGGAGGCGGTATCTAGCATAAACCAAAGAATTAGTAAAACTGGGTTCCAATCAAAAAAAAGAACTCCAAAAACAAAAAAGAAATCCGATAATAAAGACCAAATGTCAAACTTGGCATTCCATCTTCTAAGATTTTGAAACAAATCCATTTAATAGTTCTTGAATCTTAGAATTGTTCTTCTCCCAAAGCTTTTGACTTGTCCATGTTGTAAATTGTACTGAGCCTATTTCATTTGAGAAATAGTAGGTATCAAAGATGAATGAAATATCTGAAAAAGTAGTTTTCATTACTCCCCTTAATATTGGGGTTTCATTTACTGTAATATACTCTAGTTGGATTATTTCTGCCTCCGATCCGGCATTTTCTTCCATAGTATTCTTAGCTATTTTAAAAAGATTCTCTTTAGAAATTTCCGTTTCTTCCGAAATTACAATACACCAAGCATCAAATTCTTTGCATTCGAAAGCAAATTCGGCCTCATCATTTAAAGATGCAGGAGGAACTCTTTTCCATTTACTTTCATCATAATTAATAATAAACTGATTATTTTTATTTGTTACTTTCTTTTTTGCTGATAAAGGCGCTGATAATTTTTTATCAACACTATCTATATCTAACTCTACTTTTAAATAATCTAGTAGGTTTTCTTGAGGCATAGCATCTAAAATTTCATAAGCCCATGTGCCATTATTGTAGATATATATTGTATCACCATATTCTGTTATGGCTTTTGTTTGAGAGAAAAGTAAACTGATTTGTGAAAATAAAAATAGGGTAGGTAGTAGCTTTTTCATTTTATTACTTAGGTTAAAGATTTAATTTTTTATTAAAGTATCAATATCAAAATGCTTTATTTGCTTCAATTCTGAAATACGATGTTTAGAGTAATCCTGAAACACAACATCTCCTGTATCATTTGCTTCCAAGTATTTTTGATAATAATCAATAGCAGTTTTTTTATCTTCATAATAGATATCATAATTGCGTGCTAAATGATATAAAAGTATTTTGTCTTTTGAGCTATTGTATGCTGCTTTATAAGCTCTAATAGCATCTCCATATAATCCTTGTTCTTCATAGCTTACCGCAAGATTAGTGTAATAAGTAGATAGGTTTTCTGAAATTCCTTCCCCTATTGCTCTTTCAAAGGAAAGGGTACTTTTTTTGTTTTCTCCTATGGCTTTGTATGCTAGCCCTAGATAGTAATAAATTATTTCTGACGCTTGGTTTAATTTAACTACTGAGTTTAGAGTTGAAATACTCTTATAAAATTGCTCTTGATGAAAATAAGAGATACCCATCATCTTTTTCAAATAAATAGAAGTGTCGCTTTGCAATTCAATTATTTTGATTGAGTTTCTGATCGTCGCTTCATATCTTCTTTGTTTATAGCTAGATTTTGCCATCCCTAGAAGTATTTTTAGGTTAGAAGTATCCATCCTATTTCCAATTTCAAGTAAGCTATCTGCCTTTGAAAATAATTTAAGTTCTATATACAGATTGCTTAACTCTCCAATTGCTTCAATATCTCTTGAATTATTTGCAATTGCTTTTGTGTAATAAATTAATGCTGTTTTTACTTGACCGTCTTTAATTGCTAAATCCCCAATATTCTTTTGATAGTAGGAATTAGTTGTATCAATATATTCTATTTTTTTCAAAGTTTCTATAGCCAATTTGTAATTTGACTCTTTGGTGTAAATATTTGCTAATTGATTTAGAGCGTTTAGATTGGAAGAGTCACTTGATACAATGGTTTTATATTGCATTTTAGCCTCTTTTAGCCTTCCAATTTTCAAATTGCAATATGCTACATCCCTCAAATAATTTATATTTAATGAGTCGGATTTATAGCAGAAATGAAACTCTTTGATTGCTTTTTCAAATTGGTAGTTCAGCATTAGTTCTTTTGCTTTATTGCAAGTTTGAATCCTTTTAGAATCTAATTTGTTTACTTGACCATTTAAATTTGTTACAAATAAAATTCCAATAGCTATAATGATATGTTTATACAATTTCATCATGATGCAAAATACATTAAATTTCATTTTGTTAATTTCAATATTGTTTTAAAAAAAAGCCACACTAAAGTGTGGCTTTAAAATTTTTTTATAAAACAGAAATTCAGAAAAAAAGCTATAGATATTGTTTCCAATTTATGCCTTCTCATTTTATTGAATCTTCTAAAACTATTCTTAATTGCCTTTAAATCTCAATCTTGCAAATCGATGTGTTTTCTTATTTTCTCCAAACAATATCATTTCATCTTCTGATATTTGGTCGCACACTTTCGGTCGAGTCCAAATTTCAGTTTCCCCTTTTGTAAAAAGAGCTTCTCTCTCTTGAGCTCCGTTCATATCCATGGAAACTAAGACAACCAAAGACTCTTTTCCCCTTTTCATATTATACACCTTACCAGAACCATTATAAAAAAGGTTTTTAGGGTGGTCATTAAAAACGAAATATAATTTATCGTCTACCACAGCTAAAGTATATGAAGAGAAGTATCCATTATCATTGGAAGTAATTTGTTTTTTTGCAATTTTTTCCGTCCATTCAATATTTCCTTCGGGGTCAACATTAATAACTATAATATCATTGTAGTGATAGGTATATGTAGTTCTAGTGTTCCCATTGGCATCTGTATAAGTGTTAACTACCACATAATATTGTTCACCTACCAATACAGCTCCACCATCTTCTCTAAGTATAATTTCATCTAATTCATATCTATAGAGTTCTGCATCTTTACCTTTCGCATCTTTCTTTTTCGTCTTTTTCTCTTCTTTTTCCGTCATGTTCTGCGTAATAAAATCTAAGCTAAACTCTTCAAAACTTCTATTTACTATTTGTTCTGATTCCGTATCTAGTTTAAGATAATAACTACCATCAATACTATAGAGACCTTTTTTAGAATAAAAACCTGCACAAACTATATTTTTATCATCATCAATAGTAATCTGCATATCCGTTAAAAACTTGCCTTCTATTTCTATAGAATATTTTTTCAATCTAGTTCCATTTTCATAATAACTCATTATCTGAAAATTGTGATTAACCTCTTTTCTGACTCTTTCATCTTTTTCTTTATATAAAAGACCTAGAATGTGAATGTTTCCATCATTGTCTACTTTAATATTACTAGTAGAATACAAATCTGATTTATAGGGGGATATGATAGTTTTTTCCCATAATTTATTCATGTCGCCATCTAAGACGGTAACGTCAAATCTTTCATTATCATCTTTTTCTTTTGTCGGAATAGTGGAGTAAATCAAAATTTTGGAATCATCTCTGGAAATTCTAAGACTAAAATCATTTGATAGCATTTTTTTTCTTCCTTCAAATCGAAAGCTTGCAATTCTTGTTCTTTTACCTCTAGGAGAAAGTGACTTTTTATCTATTTCCTGAACATAAAGAGAGTTTTGATCTGTTTTCTTGTCATAATAATCTGTGAATAAGAATAATTTTTCGTTAAAGTGGATTATGTATTTTAGACCATAATCATTTTTATTGTACTCCAAGTTGATTCCTTGAGAATGGGTCTTCACCATATTCTTGTCAAAGTGCTCTATAAAGTTATTTATCTTACCTTTTCTATCATATTTTAAGACATAAACACCTGATTCGTCATGGCCAATGATATTATTGAGAGTTGCTGTTTTTGATTCTTTTATTTCTGGTCCCCATTTTATTTCCACTTTATCTGATTTCTTTTGTGAAAAAGTTGATTGGAATATTAGAATAGTTAAAAAAAGGAATGTTAGTGATTTTTTCATAATAGTTACTTAATGGCTTTAAAAGGATGTTTTTCTTTAAAGTTTTAATTTAGAATTGAAGAAAATGAGTAATAATTGACATTTTCAAGAATACACAATAATGAGCTATAGGACAAAATTAATTTAGCCTAAGTCCTTTGATCTTATATGCAGAGAAGGTAAAAGTTATTAAACAATAAAGCCACGCATTAGCGTGGCTTTAAAATTCTGTTAAAATAATCTTAATGTCTTTCTAAAGAAGAAAAGAAGAAATTGCCTTCAATGGCTGCATTTTCATCACTATCAGATCCATGAATAGCATTTGCCGAGATGGATTCTGCATATAGCTTTCTTATTGTTCCTTCTGCAGCTTCTTCCGGATTAGTTGCTCCAATAAGTGTTCTAAAGTCAGTAACAGCATTTTCTTTTTCTAAGATAGCAGCAACAATGGGTCCACCAGACATATAGTCAACTAATTCACCGTAAAATGGTCTTTCTTTATGTACTTCATAAAATGCACCTGCATTTTCTTTACTCAATTGAGTATACTTCATCGCTACAATTTTGAAACCTGCAGCATTTATCTTGTCTAAAATAGCACCTATGTAGTTTTTTTCAACTGCATCTGGCTTAATCATAGTAAAAGTTCTGTTTCCTGACATTCTTTTTTGGCTTTATATTTTGGAGTGCAAAAGTAAGCAAGCTTCCATGCTTTCTAAAAATTAGTTTTATTTTTTTAATAAAGTTTACTCAACTACCTCAATGCAATCCGCTACTAGTTTAGCTCGCTTTCTTAATTCTTCCATATCCGAATTTAATTCATCATAAGCCAAAGCAATACCCATTCTTCTATATGGTCTTGTGTTTGGTTTTCCAAATATTTTAAAATCTGTTTTCGAATACTTCCCTGCATCTTCAAAGCCTGAATAATTAGGCCAATCATTGCTTTCTTTCTTTGCCAAAATAACAGCGTTAGCTCCGTTTTTTAATGGAGTTATATCAGGAATTGGTATTCCAAGTATGGCTCTTAAATGCAATTCAAATTCATTAAAGTTTTGAGTCCCAGCAAGTGTAACCATTCCTGTATCATGAGGTCTAGGAGATAGTTCAGAAAAATAGACTCCTTTTTCGGATAAAAAGAACTCTACTCCCCAAAGACCTTCTCCAGTTAAAGCTGCTGTTACTTTTTTAGCCATTTCTTGAGCATCTTTAAGTTGCTCCTTACTAATGGAGGCAGGTTGCCAACTTTCTTGATAATCACCTCTTTCTTGACGGTGTCCAATAGGAGGACAAAATAGAGTAGGGCCTTCCTTTTGAGTTACTGTTAATAATGTTATTTCAGAGTCAAATGGAATAAATTCTTCCACAATAACTTCTAGCTTATCACCTCGAGAACCATCTATAGCGTATTGCCAAGCGTAATCTACTTCATCAAAACTTTTTATAGTTGATTGCCCTTTACCTGAAGATGACATTAACGGTTTTACAACACATGGTAAACCTACATTTTTCACGGCTTCTCTTAACTCCTCAACATTATTTGCATATTCGTATTTAGCCGTTTTTAATCCGAGGTCTTTAGCAGCTAAATCTCTAATTGCCTTTCTATCCATGGTATAGTTTACTGCCTTAGCAGATGGAACTACTTTAATTCCAGCTTTTTCAAATTCAAAGAGCTTTTCCGTTCTAATAGCTTCAATTTCAGGTATAATATAATCTGGTTTATGTCTATCAATTAGCTCTTGTAAAGCTTCACCATCTAACATGTCTATTACTTCTGATTGATTGCTAACTTGCATTGCAGGAGCATTTCTGTATTTGTCTACTGCTATAACTTGGTGTCCATAGCGTTTAGCACTTATTGTAAACTCTTTACCTAACTCCCCTGAACCTAAGAGTAAAAATGTTTTCATGATAAAAGTTGATTTTTCAATAATGGCTTTCAAAGTTGCTTAAAAAATTGGGTATTACCTTTGCGATATGAAAAAAAAGACGCTTGTTTTAGGTGCCTCTAACAATCCATCTCGCTACTCTTACATGGCGGTTAAAAAGCTTGATGAAAAAGGTCACCCTGTCGTTCCAATTGGAATCAAAAAAGGAAATATTTTGGGGCATGAAATACAGCCTTATGAGCATGTTTACCAAGATGTAGATACGATAACATTGTATTTAGGACCTTCTAATCAAATCGAATACTATGATTATATTTTAAGTCAGAAACCCAAAAGAGTAATCTTTAATCCGGGTACTTATAATGAGGATTTAATTTCTAAACTAAAGGAGAATGACATTGAAACTATAGATGCTTGCACTTTAGTGATGCTTTCTGCAGGAACCTATTAATCTAATTAAGGTGAAATTTTTGCTGTAATAAAGCTTCTTGTTCTCTTATTTTAACTAGGAACTTTAACTCATTTAAAAGAAAATTATTCATCTCCTCTATACTTGTAAGAGATATTAATTTGTTTTTATTTTCTGTAGATAATCCAAGTCTATTAGCAATATAAAATATTGATTCACTATGTTCTTTAATTACTCTTTTACCACTATGTTTAAGGTAATTATTAAAGTATTGAATAACAGCATGTGTCGATTGGATAGGCAATTCAACTATAGTACCTTCAATTGCAGAATACAGTTTATTAGGATAATTTTCTATAAAATTTTCTACTTTAATTATAGAAGATCCTTTAACAATTACATCAACAGTTTCATCGGGAAATTCATTCACAATTTTATCAATATAAACTAAAGTGCCGAAATCTGCTAAGCCATATTTGTCTTTGTAAACTATAGTAAACTCTCCACCTTCTTTGAAGTCCTTAAATAGTTGTCTATACCTAGGTTCAAACAAATGCAAGGCTACCGATTCTTCTGGCAACACTACAATATTTAGCGGGAAAACTGCGTACATATTATCCATCAATTATATAAACCTTATTTTGAGTTCAATGTTCAAAAAAATAAATAGAATTTAATGAACCTCCAAAATAAAAAAATGTTTGAAGCATGTCTAATTTAGCATCGCCATATGATAGCAAGAAGTAAAAGAAGAATTCATTTAACCCATCATTATTACTCAAGGAAAGGTTTATATACTTTTTTAAGAAAGAATATTTTCAAACTAATACTTAGTATATTAGTTTTCGTTGGTTTAGTTTATTTAGCTAAATGGCTGTTACCCGATCTTACCACTCTTGGTTCTGAATGGATTGCTCAATTTTCTAATCTATCTATTTATATATTCTTTACCATCTCTGAAAGTTTTCTTTTGGGATTAATTCCACCTGATTTATTTATTATGTGGACTGAGAATGAACCTCACCCTTATGCTGCAGTATTACTTTTAGGAACGTTATCGTATATTGGAGGGGTTATCTCCTATGGAATAGGAAATAAAATTGGTCATTTTAAAAAAGTAGAAGCATTCCTGCAAAGGAAGTTTGCCAATCATATTACACAAATTAATAAATGGGGAGCTATACTTATTGTTCTTGCAGCACTTTTTCCTTTGCCATTTTCTCCTGTTTCTATGACTGCCGGTTTGTTACGATATCCTTTCAAGTCTTTTGCTTTAGTTGGATTAACTAGGATATCAAGATTTTTAATTTATGCTTTCGTTCTCTTTCGACTTTTTTAGAAGAATTGATTATCTTTAGAGAAATCAATTGACCAAATTTGTCCAAGAAACTAAACCATTTAGAAGAATATTTGCAAAAAGGATACGATTCATTTAATCGTTTACCTGAAATTTATAGAAAGAATATTGGTTTAATAAACGAGCTTAAAATGCGTTCGAAAACCTTTATGGACGATATTTCAGATATTGAAGAAGGTGTTTCATTAGGAGATAAAAATCCTGATTCCAATTTAAACTTACTCTTAAAAAATATTTTAAGCTTCAACTCAAGTATTCAAGAGCAATCCAAGGAGTTTTCTTCTGTTTTTGGGAGTAGTATCGAATATTTTCAAAAAGCCATGGAAGCTTATAAAGAAGAGGAAAGAGGCTTGACTAAAATTTTGGAAGCAAGAAAAAAACTCATATTTACAGAGAAGATTCTTAACAAATTAATTCAAAAAGTAAATAGCTTACAGCATATGAATAGTATTCTCTTTTCAATTCCAACTTTACTTAAAGACCAAGAAATGGAGTATAGATACGAGTTGAGAGCTTTACATACTACCATGGTTAGAGCAGAAGATAGGTGTAGATGGTTAATTAGGGAAATAGAAAGTTTGATATAAAAAAAGAGACCTACACAAATAAGCAGGCCTCTTTTCTTACTATATAAATTCTGAATACATTATTTCATCTCAGCAAATACTTTTGCTGCATCAAAATTCTTGGCTGCACTCCCTTTACGGATAATTTCTATACTTTTAATTATATCGCCTTTCTGAATTAAGTCCACAGTACCTTGACCTTCTACAACATAGCCAAAAACAGTATGTTTTCCGTTAAGCCAAGGAGTATCTTTATGTGTTATAAAAAACTGGCTTCCATTAGTTCCTGGTCCTGCATTAGCCATAGATAATGTTCCTGCTCGGTCGTGTTTTAAATCTGTTATCTCGTCCTTAAAAGCATAACCTGGACCACCCATTCCACTGCCCGTTGGATCTCCTCCTTGAATCATGAAATCTTGTATAACCCGATGGAATGTTAATCCATCATAGTAGGGTTCACCCTTAGCCTTTGCAGTGTTTTCAATATCACCTTCAGCTAGGCCAACAAAATTAGCAACCGTTAATGGAGTTTTTTCTGGTGTTAATTTTATCAATATTGTTCCTTTGTTGGTAGACATTTTTGCATACAAACCGTCTTCTAACTTATCTTGAGAGTTGCAAGATATAGCAATGAAAGTTGCTATTATTAGGCTAAAAATACTTGAGAGTTTTTTCATTATTTATTATTTAATCATTTTGTATTTATACTTCGAAATTACCCAAATTCTATATTAAAACACTTTTGTGATTAACCTTAGCCGATGAGTGTAATCATTCTTATCATTATTAAAAATCCCTTGGTGGTCTAATCTATCTATTCTAACCTTTCCGGAAGCATGGATTATTCTATTTCCTTGTAATATCATGCCAACATGAGTAATAATTCCTTCTGAGTTATCAAAAAAAGCCAAATCACCCTCTTCAGCTTCTTCAATAAACGAAAGAGGAGTGCCAATTTTAGCTTGTTGAGAAGCATCTCTGGGTAGCTTAACACCATTTAATTTGTAAATAAGCTGTGTAAATCCCGAGCAATCAATTCCAAAAGGAGAGCGACCACCCCATTGGTAAGGAGCATTTAAAAAAAGTATTGCATTTTCAATTAGTTGATTCTTAGGTTTCTTTTTATTCAAAGAGAGCACTTTGCCTTCAAACAACCACTCATCATTCCCAATGTGTATTGCATCCTTATTGAGGCAACTTAAATTACTGCCTAGAAGTATAGACATTCTTTCGTTGGAAGATTTGTTAATTAAAACTTCAGCAAAGTCAGCTAAAATTTTTTGTTCACTGGAGTTTAAATCTTCAAATACGCTTTGTGTAATAAATTGAAATTGTTTTTCATCTATCCAACATTCATATTTGTCATAGGTGTGCTTAATTCTATACCAGCTACCTTTTTTCTCATATACCTTTATGGTCTCACCAAAAAGTAATTGAGTAACTTGTTCACTTGCATCGGAGGGTTCAGCTCTACAAGGAACAATACTAAGATGACCGATACCGTATTTCATTTACAAGAAATACTTAAATATTTTCAATAACCATTGCCGAAGCACCACCACCGCCATTACAAATACCTGCACCACCATATTTTCCATTATTCTGCTTAAGAACATGAATTAATGTTACAATAATTCTTGAACCTGAATTTCCTAGAGGGTGACCTAAAGAAACAGCCCCACCATTTATATTTACTTTGGCAGGGTCTAAGTTCATTTGTTGTGTGTTGGCAATACCAACTACTGAAAAAGCTTCGTTTAACTCAACAGCATCTAAATCTTCTATTTTTAGATTTGCTTTTTCAACTGCTCTTGGCAATGCTTTTGCAGGTGCCGTAGTAAACCATTCAGGTGCTTGAGCAGCATCTGCATAAGAAACTATTTTGGCAAGAGGTTTTAGTCCTAAACTTTCCATTTTTTCCTTACTCATTAATACTAATGCTGAAGCACCATCATTAATAGTAGAAGCATTTGCTGCGGTAACTGTTCCTTCTTTATCAAATACAGGTCTTAAGTTCGGAATTTTATCAAAAAATACATTTTTATATTCTTCATCTTCATCCATGATTATAGGGTCGCCTTTTCTTTGAGGGATTTCAACTGCAATAATTTCGTCTTTAAACTTCCCGTCTTCCCAAGCTTTTGCCGATCTTTTATAAGACTCTATAGCAAATTCATCTTGGTCTTCTCTACTAATGTTACATTCTTTAGCACATAACTCTGCAGCATTTCCCATAGGGTAATTATTATATACGTCGATCAAACCATCTTTAGTAAGCCCATCAATGATACTACCGTTTCCATATTTGTATCCAGTTCTTGCTTTATCTAAGTAGTATGGTGCTTGTGACATGTTTTCCATTCCGCCTGCAATAACTGTATCATTATCCCCTAACATAATACTTTGTGCTCCAAGCATTATTGCTTTCATTCCAGATGCACATACTTTATTTATCGTAGTACATGGAGTTGTCTCATTTAAACCTGCAAAGATTGCGGCCTGTCTGGCTGGAGCTTGACCTAAATTAGCTTGTATAACATTTCCCATGAATACCTCTTGAACTTCATTCTTATCTAAATCTATTCTATCTAAAGCTCCTTTAATAGCTATAGACCCTAGTTTGGGTGCTGAAATTCCAGATAATTTACCATTAAAACTTCCCATTGGGGTTCTTACTGCCGAAACGATATATACTTCTCTCATTATTTGAATAATTTTTTCCAAAATTAAGCAATTGAATTCCTTTATTAAATCCCAAATAGATTGTTTAAAAACTAATAATACTGTCTAATGATAGACAAGGTAATTTATTACTTTAGCCCTAATAATCAGACATGAAAGATATCTTCGAGTTTATAAGGAACCGGCACCACCAAATTTTTAAGGTTTTTCTGTTTCTTTTAGCTGTTGTTTTAATTGTATTAATTTTTCCCAGAGAAAGAAAGTTTAAATATGAATTTCAAAAGGGTAAACCTTGGCCGCATGAAGATTTAATAGCTGCGTTTGATTTTCCAATCCTAAAGAGTCAAGAAGAAATTGAAGAAGAAAGAAAAAGAGTAGAAGAGGAGCAAAAGATCTACTTTTTTGAAAGTGAGAAAATAAAACAAGATGTACTAGCAAGTTTTGAAAACTCATTTTTTAAAACTTGGAATAACTATTTGTCAAAGGCTGATTCTGTAGTAAAACAGTTAAATATTTCAAAGCAAAATGAATATTATCTCAAGGCAAATAATATCTTAATTGATTTATATGAAAAGGGAATAATAGAATTATATAGTGGAATTGAGAATCAATCTGGGGACTTTGAAATTTATGTATTAAGGGAGAATGTTGCAATTAAAACTGAATTAAAGGACGTGTATACTATAACTCAAGCTTTTAACAAAATTCAGAATGAGGTAAAGACTTTTAATGTTGTTGAGCGAAATTTGATTTTAAATGCTATAGAAGAGAAATTACAAAGAAATATCTATTATGATCAGGAAACTAATGAGCAAATCAAGCAACAAGCGCTAGCAAAGATCTCCCCTAATGTTGGAATGATTCAGGAAGGTGAAAAAGTTGTGGCTAAAGGAGAGATATTAACGGATAAAAGATTTAAAATTTTAGAATCATTAAAAGCAGAATATGAATCACAATTTGTAGATGACTCAAACTTTTCATGGATTTTACTAGGACAGACAGTTCTAGTAGTTTTAATGATATTTCTTCTTGCTTTATTCTTACTGTCCTACAGGGTAGAAATAATTAGAAGCGATTTAAAGATATCTTTCCTATTATTTTTAATTATAATCTTTGTATTGCCATCTAAATATGCTATAGATCATGATTTCTTAAATCTGTACGCATTGCCATTTTGTATGCTTCCATTAATTGTTCGAACGTTTTTTGATATACGAGTAGCATTATTTACATACTTAGTTGCAATACTTACTATTGGCTTTATTGCTCCTAATCCATACGAGTTTACCATAATTCAACTTATTGCAGGAATACTAACACTGCTAAGTGTTAGTAATCTTAGAAAAAGATCTCAATTATTTCTTTCTTCTTTAATCGTTTTTGGAGCATATACTTTAGTTTATTTATCCATAGAGTTAGTTCAAGAAGCAACCTGGGAAAGAACAAATTGGGAAGCCTTACTTTGGTTTTTGTTTAGTTCACTGCTTACATTACTTACTTATCCTTTAGTTTATGCATTTGAAAAAATATTTGGCTTTGTCTCAGATGTAAGTCTAATGGAGTTGTCAGACACAAATAGTAAGCTATTACGTAAATTGAATTTAAAAGCTCCTGGGACATTTCAGCATTCTTTACAGGTTTCTAATCTGGCGGAGGAAGCCATAAGAGAAATTGGTGGAAATTCTCTCTTGGTAAGAACAGGAGCCATGTACCATGATATTGGTAAAATGCACGCTCCTAATTACTTTATAGAAAACCAAGTTTCTGACTATAACCCTCATAATGACCTTTCTCCTGAAGAAAGTGCAGGAATAATAATAGATCATGTAATACAAGGCATAGAAATGGCAAGGAGGTACAAATTGCCAGATATTATAATCGACTTCATCAGAACGCATCATGGAACTACGAAAACACAGTATTTTTATAAGCAGTATATTGAGCGATTTGGGGAAAATGAAACGGATGATCAACAATTTACTTACCCAGGACCTATTCCTTATTCAAAAGAAACGGCAGTTTTAATGATGGCAGACTCTGTGGAGGCCGCATCTCGTAGTTTGCCCCAATATGATGCTAATTCAATTGAGAATTTAGTGGATGGAATCATTGATTATCAAGTAAAAGAACAGCAGTTTATTATGTCTGATATAACATTTAAAGACATTACTGTGATAAAGAAAATGTTTAAAAAGAAATTGATGAGCATTTATCACGTAAGGGTAGAGTATCCTGAATAATTAAATTTTCAATTTCTCACCAATTGCACTGCAGCTATAAATAACTAAGAAAATAGCTAAACTTGGAAATAAAGTAAGCCACCACGCTTCTATATTCTGCCTTGCAGAAGCCAGAAGGTTACCCCAACTTGCACTTTCAGCATTTAAACCTAATCCTAGGAAAGCTAAGGTAGATTCGATAATCACTGCACTAGCCACCCCAAATGCAAGGGATACTAATACCGGTGAGATCGCATTGGGTAAAAAATGCTTAATAATTATAGAGGATTTACTTAGTCCTAAGGCTTGAGAAGCTTCAATAAAAGTAGTTTGCTTTATTTTAAGAAATTCAGCTCTAGTAAATTTAGCTATATTAGGCCAAGAGGTAAGACCAATAATTATAGAAATACTTAACCATGAACCGTTTATAAGAGTAGATAATGCCACTAAAATGAATAAGGTTGGAAGTGATTCAAAAACCTCTATAATCCTTCCGATTATTAAATCAAGCGGTAAAGTAATTTCTTTTGTTAAAACACTTAATTGGCCTATTTTTTTGGCAATAATAAATAATAGAATAACTATTATAAATGGAAATAGGATATGTAACCAAAAGGAAAAGAACTCGAATTGTGTCCATGGGATAATAAATACTGCAAAAAGTAGAGTCGTTGCTAAACTGATTGTTTTTATAATTAACTCTAAAGTATTTATTTTTAAACTATTATCTCCGTAATACGCTGCTGCGGATCCAATGAAAATACCAAGGATAGCTGCAATAAGAACACTAAATAAACCAATCATAAGAGCATTAGTAGCACCTTCCAGTAAACTTATTAGAACATCTCTACCAAGCTCATCCGTTCCTAATAAATAAAAATTGTCTGAGCTTATGGAAGAGGAGAAAGGAGAAAGCAATTTGTCGCTTAAATTTAGCTTAGGATAATCCTTATCAACAAAAACTAATGTTGCAATTGAGGAAATAATCCAAATGAATATAAATAGCATAGAAAATTGAATGCTTCTACTTAAAGATGTTAACCAATTCTTCATGAATCATTTGTTTTTAACTGCCATCTTGGGTCAGCAAAATGATACAATACATCAGCAACAAAAGCTCCTGAAATAGTAGCAAAAGAGGCTAATAGTGAGATACTAAAGAGCAACGGGTAATCTCTAGCATAAAAGGCATCTAATGTTAAACTAGCCATACCTGGTATGGAAAAAATATGTTCAATAACAAATGAACCACCAATTACTACAGGGAAATAAGACCCTAGTATGGTTATTATAGGTATTAGCGAATTTCTCAATGCCTGTTTCCAATAAATATTATTGCTACTTAATCCTTTAGATTTTGCCGTTTGTATGTAATCCTTTTTTATTTCTTCGCTTAATGAGCTACGTAATTGACGATACAAGTAGGCAATAGAACCATAAGTCCAACAAAATAAAGGAAGAAATAAGTGTTTTACTCGGGTGGAAATTACATCCAAGAAGTCTGCATTTTCTTCAACATAACCAATCCCGTATGAGGGAAACCATTTTATAAACTCGCCGCTAGAAAAAAATAAGAGTAGAAGACTTGCAACCACGAAGGTAGGAGTAGCATAGAAAGCAAAAAATAAGTTGTCTAAGACTTTACTAAAAAATGATTTTGGATATATAACAGAATAAACAGCAGAAGGGATTGCAATGAAAAACGAAATAATGAGAGATAATATACTTAAACTTAAAGTCCATCGGAGTGCTTTTTTTATCTCTTCATCAACTCTTTTATTGTTCCTATATGATTTTCCCAACTCACCTCTTAATATATTTGAAATCCATTGATGGTATTGATTCTTATCACTATTCCATGTAAAAGTCAGAAGATAGTTGTTCCAAGTTTTTGTTTTTTCCAAGCCATCCATAACTTTTTCATCTTCTATGAGGGCTTTAAGTCGTTTTATATTATTGGTTTCTAAAAGAGTTTCATATCTATTTATACTTTGGGAGGAAAGGTTAATTAAATATTCGTAATAAATTACAATTGATTGAGGGTTTCCACATTGATAACTTATTGATTTTAAATGAGATTTAAGAGAAGGTGAGACTATTTCTGAGACAATACTTGGTTCTGACTTTCTACGAATAGAAAAGTAAAATAATGGCAAATCTAATCCATACTCTTTCTGTTTTTCTTTCAATATTTTTTCTAATGCTAAGGGTTCTGAACTCTTTAAATTAGACTCAAGTAAATTGTTTATTGGATCTCCTGGAGCTAGCTTGCTAATTAGAAAAATAAATACGGATACTATTAAAAGAACTGGTAGAAAAAATAATACTCTTTTAAAAAAGTAACTAAGCATGTCCTATTTCCATTTTAATGAAGGCACCCAATAATTTGGTCTTTGCTCATATGCAGAAGCATTTCCAAGCTTATTTGAAAAAACAATAATTCTTTTAGGTTTGTAGAGAAAATAGTAGGGGAGTTCTTGATTAATAAGTTTTTGAAATTTTGCAATGTTTCTATTTCTGCTCTTTTCGTTAAGATCACTATTGATTATTTCTATTAGAGAATCTGCTATTGGATTTTTATAATTTGCATAGTTCCTTCCCATCATAGCAGACTCACTATGGAAAGAGGAAGCAAAGTCAGGTGGGAGAGTAGAAGTGCTGGCACCATTGATGAATAATTCCATATCACCTTCTTTTAATTTTTCAAGATATACAGACCATTCATACGCCTTTAACTCTAGATTTACATTAAATACAGCAAGCGATTGCTTAAGAATTAAGCCAATAGATTCTCTTGTTTTATTACCGCTATTGTAGCTATAACTTAGATTAATGGGTTTATCCATCCATCCATTATTCACTCTAAACAGATTTAAATAATGGACAACTGAATCTTTATTAAAGTGGTATGGATTTAAGCTAAACTCACTCTCTTTTTCTAGGTTAGTTTTAAAAGGAGCATTTAAATTAGAAGCTAGATTATACTCCAAATTAATAATGATATCCCTTACGGGAATTGCAAAAGCGATAGCTTTTCTCAAGTTTATATCTTTTAAATTATCATTTAATAGATTAAAGCCAATATAGAAATATGCATTTCTTTTTACAGTATCAATATAAAATGAATTCAAGAAGCTAGAATCAGTCACAAGCTTACTGTATTCTTTAGGAGGTAGGTTAGGAAAAACATCAATTTCTCTTGCTTTTAGAGCATTTAAAGCAGTTATGTCATCTTTAATAATTGCGAATTCAACTTTTTCAGCATTTGCAGAAAAATAGCAGTTAGATTGAATTTTGTTACCCCACCAATTATCTTTTTTGTGTATTCTTATTGATAAATCATTTTCAATTGGCTGAATGGTATATGCTCCACTACCAAATGGTTTTTGATCATTTAAAAAGTTATGTTCTTTAATTTTGTTTAGGAACTCAACTAATTCCTTTTCTGATGAGTCTTCGTTTACTGTTTTTAACTTTCTTATAGAATAATTGTCTAAAATACCCTGTGGATCAAGTTTGTTTTTAGATAAAATAAAATAGTCTCCACTAGCAAATTCATTCAAATGGTACCTGCCATTACCATAAATGGTAAACTCTTTTGATGTATCATTTATAAATATTAGGCTATCGATGAATTTATAGTAGCTAGCATAGAATGGATTTACAAATGGACAGACATTTAGCTTTAAAGAGAATAAAATATCTTTTGCCTCCACAGGAGTTGATTCATCAAATTCAGCGTCTTTTCTAATCGTATAATCAATCTGTAGTTTATCCCCTTTAACTTCAATATTTGGTCTTGATTCTGCTAAAACACCAACCAATTCATTTGTTTCATAATCAATAGCTAATAGTGGTTGGTAGATAAGCATACAAACATAGTTTGAGAATGCATCACTTATACTTAGCGGGTTTAAAGTTTTAAGTTCCTCTTTAGATTGGACTTTTATACTTCTATTAATCTTTTCCTCCTTTACTGTATCGCAAGCAAATAACAAAGACATACTGTAAAGAAGAAAGGTAATTTTAAATTTTATAATCCATATTTTGAGCGACATAAAACAAATATAGATAAAGCGGCTTCAAATAAATAACAAGAGTAGGGGACTTTTTTTTTGATATTTTTTTTTACAATGGAATAACTTAGTTACTTTTGGCGACCGTTTTGGAGAGGTGGCTGAGTGGCTGAAAGCGGCACCCTGCTAAGGTGTTATACTCGTAAGGGTATCGGGGGTTCGAATCCCCCTCTCTCCGCATAGAAAATGGATGTTTAAAATACTTTTTTATAGTATATTTGCCATCCGAAATTTTCGGGGTGTAGCGTAGCCCGGTTATCGCGCCACGTTTGGGACGTGGAGGCCGCAGGTTCGAATCCTGCCACCCCGACAAAAGTCCTTCGTATTTAATACGAAGGACTTTTTAGTTTTATCTCTTTTTTAAAACATCGCCGACTCCAATAAATGGAATTGCTCCTGATCCGGTTACAGAGGGTAGAATGCCATTCCATTTTTCAATAGCTTTTAAGTTTGCTTCAATCTTTCTTAATTCTATTAAATCAGGAGATATATTCATTTTCTGTAATCTTAGGGCTTCAGCCTCTGCTGTTGCTGCAGCAATGGTTTGTTCTGCCTCTACCTTTATTCTATCAAGATCTCTTTTTGCTTTTAATGCGTTTTGCTCTGCCGTTTGTTTTGCCTCTATAGCATCTGTAAATGTTTGAGAAAAACTAAAGGAAATGATTGAAAATGCATCTACTGAAATATACGACTCTAATAGCCTTTCCGTTAAAGCAGTTTGGATTTCAGCACTAACTGCAGGCCTTTTGGTGATTAGTTCTTCAGCAGTATACCTTGCAGAAACTGCTTTCATTACTTCTTGAATTGCAGGGTCAATAATTCTTTCCTTAAACTGAATACCAATTGTTTGATAAACCAAATTGGCTTTGTCAGGAATAATATGAAAATTCAATGCAACCGAAAGGTCAACATCTTGAAGATCCGATGAAGAGGCAGCAGCGTCGGTAACTTCTTTTTGAATTTTAACATCCATCATGACTACTGTTTGAACTACTGGTATTTTAAAATGAATACCTTCATTCAGCACTATGTCTTGAACAGCACCAAAATTTTGAACTATGCCTCTTTCTCCAGCTCCTACTTGGACCCATGGCTTTAAAATTATTATGAATAGAAATAATGCTAGTGCAATAAATAAATTTCTCCATTGCGTTTTTGTTAGTGCATTTTTAATATCATTTATCTCTTTGTTTTCCATAATTTGTGTTTAAGGCAAAATTTATTATTCTAAAAAGAGAAAGTGTTATAGATACTAAGAGACTGTTTACATATATCTCACTTTTCTGCCTATTAAATCTGTAACTTTATATGGTATAGAATTTTGATTTTCAAACAGCTAAATGCTAACTGCGTTTTAAATCTTTAAAGGTTTCTTTACTATTTATAATCTCTAATAGAATAATATGCTCCTTTACATTAAGTATATGGTTAGTTTGCGTTGTAAAATGATTGTAAAGGAAGAGCTACAGAAATTGGGCTTGCATTATGTATTTGTAGACTTAGGAACGATTGAGATTCTAGAAGATATAAGTAATCAGCAGAGAGAAAAGTTGAAAATAAATTTATCTACTTATGGACTTGAATTATTAGATGACAAGAAAAGTATTTTAATCGAAAAGATAAAAAATGTGATCGTTGAAATGATTCACTATTCAAAAGAGTTTCCTAAAGAGAATTATTCTGATTTTATCAGCGAAAAACTTGGGTACGACTATACTTATCTATCCAATATTTTTTCTGAAGTAAAAGGTATTACAATTCAGCAATTTATAATTATCCATAAAATTGAGAAGGTAAAAGAATTGCTGTTGTATGAAGAATTAAATCTTACTGAAATTTCACAAAAACTTCATTATAGTAGTGTTGCTCACTTGTCTAATCAGTTTAAGAAAGTAACAGGTTTAACACCTACTTTTTACAAACAAATGAAAGCTAAGCGAAGAAGAAATCTTGAAGATGTGTGATTTGTGTAACATCTAGATTGTAAAGTGCAACGCTATATCTTAAATAGATAATGAATTTTATGATCTAAAATGACACTTATGATTTATCCATTCTTTGATTCGTTACAAAATAAGAAATTAGTCATCTTACTTTCAACTTTGATAAACTTCTTGAATTCGAAGTTTAATAGTTTAAGCCAGCCCTCTAAGCTATTATTGATAAAATTGAAATCACACTAAAATTGTTGTCAAGTATACTTTTATCAATATTTCTTTTTGTAATTAATTTTTCTGTTATTGGAATCGTGAGGGGTGAAGTCCGCCTTCAACATATAAAAAAGTATCATTATGATTACTACGATAATCATCCGAATGATTTCAATCATAGACATTGGCATAATTTCAAACATGCTATTCAGAAAAGTTCTACCATTTTAATTTCTATTGCAATAACCGCAGTAGAAACATACTTTTTTATATTTTAATTTTTTTGAGGTAGAAATAGCAAGTTATAAAAGATTATCAGTGATTTATGTAAGCTTATTCACAAATTGTGTAATGCTTTAAAGTCAAACTTATCTCAACTTAGACTCAATTAAACGCCTTTACCAAAAGGTGATTTTTATATTAAAACAGAAATTATGTCTAAAGAAAAAGATGGTGGTAAAAAAGCCGAAAAGAAAACTGCTTTAAAGAATTTGAAAGAGAAAAGAGCTGATAAGGCAGCAAAGAAAAAGGAAAAGAAGAGTCAAGATTAAATAATTAACGAAATTATGAGACAACAAGCCATTGTATACAGTGAAAATGAATTTGGAAAGATAGATGGCAAGGTAGCCAATGGCTTGGTTAGATACTCTGAAAAGTATGAAATAGTTGGTGTTATAGATAGTACTAAAGCAGGATTAGATGCTGGCGTTTATCTTGACAATAAAGAGAGTGGCATTTTGATATTTAAAAGTATTGGAGATGCCTTAAATAAATTACACTATACTCCAAAGTATTTTATATATGGGATAGCTCCTTTAGCCTCTTACATAGATGCAAGCCAAAGAAATATTATTGTTTCAGCTATGAAAAAAGGCATGAACATTATTAATGGATTAGCTGAATTTTTAACGGAAGATAAAGAGTTGGTTGATTATGCTATGGATTATGGAGTTGAAATCCATGATATAAGAAAACCACCATTAAGGAAAGATCTTCATCTTTTTACAGGCGATATTCAAAATGTTACTACACCAGTTATAACAATAATGGGCACAGATTGTGCCGTAGGGAAAAGAACAACAGCTGTGAAGTTGGTGCAAGCATTGAAGAAGCAAGGCCTAAATGCTATTTTTATTACCACAGGTCAAACGGGCTTATTGCAAGGCTCTAAATATGGAGCTGCTATTGATGTTTTAACTTCAGGTTTTGCAACAGGAGAAGTTGAAAATGCCATATTAGAAGCAGATAAAGAAAATCCGGATATAATAATTGTAGAAGGGCAGGGAGCTTTAAGTCATCCTGCATTTACTTCTTCAAGTGCAATTGTCAGAGGTGCAAATCCTAAAGCTATTATTGTACAACACCCACCAAAACGATTAAGCCGATGTGACTATCCAAAAATTGCAATGCCAACATTAGAGAGCGAGATAAAACTTATTGAAGTTTTTTCAGGGGCGAAAGTAATCGCAATTACCTTGAATCACGAAGGCATGACAGATGTAGAAGTAATGAAAACTATAATAGATTATGAAGAGCATTATAAACTTCCAACAACTGATGTTTTAAAGTATAACTGCAATAAGTTAATTGGCAAATTATTTGAAGTATTTCCTGATTTAATAAGTATAAAGCCACTTTTATGTCAAACCCAAGGTTAGAAATTAATCTTAAAGGGATTGCATCAAATACGAAAATTTTAGGCGACTACTATAAAACGAAAGGTATTATTATTTGTGCTGTTACGAAGGTCGTTTGTGGAAGTATAGAAATAGCTAATATTTTAGTTCAAAGTGGAATTGTTTTATTAGCAGATTCTAAGCTAGCCAATATCAAAAAGATGTTTTTAGCAGGAGTAAAGTCAAAGTTTCTTTTAATTGGAACTCCTATGCTTTCAGAGGCAAATGATATTGTTAAATATGCAGACATAAGCTTAAACTCTGAATTGGAGGTAATTAGAAGACTATCCTATTTTGCCATAAAAAGAAAAACAGTTCATCAAATTATATTAATGATTGAATTGGGCGATTTAAGAGAAGGAATACTTCCCAAAGATGTAGAAAGCATGGTTAAAGCTATACTGCTTTTAAAAGGAGTTAATTTAGTTGGCTTAGGTACCAATTTAGCATGTTTCGGAGGTGTTGTTCCAACGGAGGGAAATATGAATGAACTAATCTCTATTACAAAGTATATAGAGATTAGGTTTGATTTAAACTTTACATATATTTCAGCAGGAAATTCAGCAAATTATGAATGGTTTTCTGCTGCTAAAGAAATTGAAAAAATTAATCAATTACGTATTGGAGAATCTATTTTCTTAGGCTGCGAACCATTATACAGGAAACCTATTTTAAAGCTCAATAGAAATATATTTACTCTTGTAGCTGAAGTCACAGAAGTGAAAGTTAAAGCTTCCGTTCCCTATGGTGAAATTGCTCAAAACTTCTTTGGGCATAAGCCCGATTTTCCAGAAAAAGGTTTAATGGAAAGAGTAATTCTTGGAGTTGGACTTCAAGATGTTCTTATTTCTGGTTTAAATCCCTATAAAGATTTTGAAATATTAGGAGGAAGTAGTGATCATACTATAATTAATACAAAAGGGAATAAATTAAAAGTAGGTGATGAAGTGAAGTTCAATTTAAACTATCCCGCTTTATTGTCTGCGATGACTTCCCCTTACATTTTTAAAGAATTTATACAATGACATCAGAAGCGTATTGTAAACAAGTTGAAGAAATGGATATCTCACACAAGTTATTAGAGAAAGACTTTCCAATACGAGAGAATAACTCCCCATTGATAAGTTTAAAAAATTCTTCTATTGACTTAGCTTATGAGCCATCGGTAATTAAAGACTATAAGTACATGGTTCGTAAAGAGTTAATAGGAAAGATCACTAGAATCAGTGAAGAACTTAAGCGGAAAGAAAAAACCTTAATAATTCGTTCTGTATGGAGGTCCTTTAAGCATCAGAAATTACTTTGGGATAATACTATAGTTTCTATGCAGAAAAAGCACCCCGATATGAATATGGAAGAGTTAAGGGAAACGGTATCTTACTTTATTGCTCCAGAAAAAAAGTCAACTCATGCAACAGGTGGGGCAGTTGACGCTTTAATATATGACAAAAAAACTTCTTCGATTCTTGATTTTGGCACAAACCAGGGCTTGAGAATAGATTTAAATAAAAAATGTTATCCTTTTCACCCAGATATTAGCAGTCTTGCGAAGAAAAACAGAGAACTTTTAATTGGATTGTTTGAAGAGGAAGGTTTTGTTTGTGATATTAAGGAGTATTGGCATTTTGATTACGGAAACATAGGTTGGGCAATTCAAAAAAAGAAAAAGCATGCGATCTATGATATTATTGGTCAGATAAGTTGATTAGTAATTAATAGCATTTATTGTAATCTATTTAAGACTTCATTTTACGAAGAAATAGATTATTCAGAAACTATTGTTAAGAAAGCCTTCGGAACCACAATAAATGCGTCTATTTTTGCATTATTCTTGTAAAGATGAATACCATTATTTTTTTTCACATAAATACATAAATGAAGAAGCTTGATTTATATCTTATCAAGAAGTTTCTTGGTACTTTCTTCTTCTCTATAGCTCTAATCATTGCAATCTCACTTGTTTTCGATTTCTCTGAAAATGTAGATGAGTTTATCCAAAAGAAGGTACCTACAAGGATGATTATCTTTGATTACTATTTACATTTTATCCCATACTTTGCCAATTTATTTAGTCCATTATTCATCTTTATAGCGGTTATTTTCTTCACCTCTAAAATGGCGAGTAATACAGAAATAATAGCTATACTAGCCAGTGGGATATCGTTTAATCGTTTCTTAAGACCTTATCTAATTTCTGCAATTATATTAGGCATATTATCTTTCTATTTAAATAACTTTCTTATTCCAAAGAGTAATGAGAAACGGCTAAAATTTAGGTACACCTATATTAAAAGAGCCTATAAAAATAAAGACAAAGACATACACTTGCAGTTAAATCCAAATTCTTACGCCTATATGGAGAGTTATTCCACTCCTACAAATATTGGAATCAAATTCTCTCTCGAAAATTTTAATGAGAATGGTGAATTAGAATACAAACTCTTGGCTGACTTTATTAAATGGGATACAACTAAAAACAAATGGACCATTCAGAATTATTACGAAAGAACTATTGATGGTTTAAATGAAAATATAACGAGAGGTTTAAGTAAAGACACTACATTGAATATGGATATAGAAGATTTTAATAGGAGGGATGTAGATGTTGAAATGATGAATTACTTTGAGCTAAATGACCAAATTGAAGAAGAAAAGTTTAAAGGTTCTTCCAAAGTAGTTTTATTCGAAATAGAGAAACACAAAAGAATGGCCTTGCCATTTGCTAGTATTATTCTAACCTTTATAGGTGTTGCAATAGCTAGTAGAAAGGTAAGAGGAGGAATAGGTTTACATTTGGGTTTTGGGTTAGGTTTGAGCTTTGGTTATATCATGTTCATGAAAATATCTCAGACATTTGCGACTAATGGCGGTCTTGATCCAATGTTGGCTGTTTGGATTCCAAATATAGTTTTTGGAGTTTTGGCTATCTATTTATTAAAGAAGGCTCCTAAATAAAAAAGAATGAATAACTACAAAATAACCATACTCGTTCCAATATATAACGAAGAAGAAAATATAGAACAGTTTACAAAAGAAATGGACCTTTACTTAAACAGTACAAAGGTTCCATCCAAAGTTCTTTTTGTAAATGATGGTTCTACAGATAGAAGCCAAGAACTGTTAGAAGGAGTTTGTCAGTCTAAAGAACATTATCACTTTATAGAGTTAAAGAAAAACTGTGGCTTGAGTACTGCAATTAAAGCAGGTATTGATAGCTGTGATACAGAACTACTTGGTTATATTGATTCGGATATTCAAACTAAACCAACAGATTTTAATTCGTTTTTTGAATTCTTCCCTGAATATGACATGGTCAATGGTATTAGAGCAAAAAGAAAAGATACTTTGGTGAAAAAGCTATCTTCTAAAATCGCAAATTCTTTTAGAAGAGCGATGATTAATGATGGGATAGAAGATACCGGTTGCCCACTAAAAATTATTAAAACTGACTATGCGAAAAGAATTCCATTTTTTGATGGAATGCATCGTTTTATAGCTGCATTAATTCAATTGCAAGGGGGGAAGGTAAAACAAATTCCAGTAAGTCATTTTCCAAGGTTTGCAGGAACAGCAAAGTACCATTTGTGGAATAGAATTAAAAAACCTTTCTTCGATACTTTCGCATTTCGTTGGATGCGTAGTAGATACATCAATTATGAAATAAAAAATAAGGGATGATTTCGTCTGATATTCATGCTATTGGATATATAGCACAAGGACTTTTTTCTTCTCGTTTCTTAGTTCAATGGATTAGTTCTGAGAAAGAAGGAAAAGTAGTAGCCCCAACTTTATTTTGGCAAATCAGTCTAATTGCGTCCTTCCTTTTAATCTTATATAGCATACTTATCAAAGATTTAACCATACTTTTTGGTCAATTATTAGGCTATTACGTCTACATAAGAAACCTTCGGTTTAAAAATTCTTGGAGGATCCTTCCACTATACTTTCGATATTTTGTAATTGCAGTTCCCATAGCGGCTGCTTTAGTACTTTTCTTTGGTGGAGAATATAGCTTCAAGACTATTCTAAGCACTCAAACAGATGGACTATTACTATTTTGGGGGCTAATGGGGCAATTAATTTTCTCTTGTCGTTTTATTTACCAATGGTACTACTCAGAAAAGATTAAAAAATCGGTCCTGCCTTTAGGTTTTTGGGTTATCAGTATACTAGGCTCTTTAATTATATCTACTTATTCCCTTTATTTGAGTTTATATCCAATAATAATTGGACATATATTTGGATTAGTGATATATAGCAGGAATATTGCACTTTACTACAAAAGTAAAAAGAGATGAAAGTATTAGTTAGTGGTTGTGCAGGCTTTATTGGCTCGCATGTATGCGAAAGACTATTAGAGATGGGGTTTTCTGTGATAGGAATTGACAACTTTTCAAAGTTCTATTCACGAGAGATTAAAGAAAGTAACCTATCCTATCTAAAAAAGCACGCTAACTTCCATTTTTTCGAATTGGATATCAGGGATTTAAAAGACATTAAATCTAAATTAACAGAGAAAGTGGATTTGGTTATACATCTTGCTGCTAAAGCAGGAGTAAGGCCATCTATAATAGATCCAGAATCTTATATCGATGTAAATATCAAAGGGAGCCAGCATCTTTTACAGTGGATGGTAGATATGGGTTGTAAAAAAATGTTTTTCGCCTCTTCCTCATCCGTTTATGGAAATAATAAGAATGGTACTGCTTTATCCGAAAACCAATTGGATGGAGAACCTATCTCTCCCTATGCTTTCACAAAAAGGTCTACAGAATTGATGAATTATACTTACCATCATTTGTATCACATTGATTTTATAAATGCTAGATTCTTTACGGTTTATGGGCCAAGACAGCGACCAGATCTAGCTATTCATAAGTTTGTTAAACTAATAGATAGTAATCAAGCTATAGAAATGTATGGGGATGGCAGTACAGCAAGAGACTATACCTACATAAGTGATACCGTTGATGGGATAATTAGTGGTTCCAAATATCTTTTAGAAAATGAAAATATATTCGAAACCTTAAATTTAGGAAATAGCAAACCAATTAAGCTGAGAAATCTTATAGGCACCATATACAAGCAAATGGGAGTTAGTCAAAATGTAGTTCAAAAAGAAATGCAAGAAGGCGACGTAAATATAACTTTTGCTGACATTACAAATGCTAAGAAACTCATCGGATATCAACCTAAAGTAAGTTTGGAAGAAGGTATTTCAAATTTTATAAGATGGTATAAGAATCTAAAGGATAATTAAGGTTAAAATGAAAACCCATCATCAAATTCTGCTTCTTGTACTTATATGTATTTGTACCTTCTTTGTGCATTTAAATGAATACTTCCCCGACTTGATGGAGAGCAGGAACTTTATTACTGCCAGGGAGATGATTCAAGAAGGAAATTGGTGGAATACCACCATGAATCTAGAACCAAGACTTGAAAAGCCACCACTGCCAACATGGTTAACAGCATTGTCTATAAAGTACTTGGGAAGCATGGATAGTCTATTTGTACTTAGATTTCCTGCTGCTTTATCTGCCATGTTTATGGTTTTTTTCTTTTTCGGCTTAATAAAGACTTTAAGTTCTGAAAAGTATCTACCATTGATTGGTGGGGCTGTAATGGCCACAAGTCTCTTAATTATTCAGCAAGCAAGAACTAATAGTTGGGATATTTATACCCATGTTTTTATGGTTGGAAGTATTTGGCAGCTCTTAGTTTCTTTTAAAACGAACACATTTAGAAATCTATTATTTGCCACCTTATTTATGGGACTATCCATTTTAAGTAAGGGTCCGGTTTCTCTTTATGCATTATGGATACCATTTCTTATAGCTTATGGTATTGGATTTGGCTTTAATTCATTGAAGTTAAATTGGAAAAAGGTAGGTTTTGTAGTCCTTTTCGGACTTTTAATTGGTTTTTCATGGAATATTATTATCCATATTACAGAAACTGCAGCATCTGAATTTGTAATAAATAAGGAAACTACCTCATGGGGCAATAGACATGTGAGACCGTTCTACTTTTACCTTCATTTTCCAATTTATATAGGTATATGGGCTGTTTTTATGATAAGTGCATTATTTTATAAATATGCTTCTACTTTAATAGGTCGTTTTGGAAACTACCGATTTATGATTTTTTGGACTTTAATAAGCGTTCTATTGCTTTCCTTAATTCCAACTAAAAAAGAGCGCTATTTATTACCTGCTTTGATTCCGATGGCACTAACGGCAAGCTATGTTATCTATGGGCTTATTAAAAAAGCAGAAAAGGGGCAACTAATAAAATGGGATAAATTAGTGTTGACCATTTTTTCCGTAATTGTTGGTCTTGCAGCTATAAGTTTACCTATTATTTTATATTTAATTTCAGAAAAAGGGCTTGATTTACTTACCCTATTAAGTTCGGTATTTGTCGCTATTTTGGGAGTATCTGGACTGTACTTTTGGTTAAAGAAAAATGTAAAGTTTCAGTTTATCAATACTATTCTTTTGGTTTGTGTATTCTGTTTAGGCTTGATACCTAAATCAGAAGAAATATTTTATCATTACGATGCGTTTAATGGACTTGAATCTATAAAAAACACGGAAGAAATAAAGAATAATAGTATCTACACACAATCTACAGAAACAGATCCAAGGATAGTATGGCAAATTGGAAAACCAACCAGACCAATTTCCACTATTGATTTAAGCGATTATTCAAATTATCCATTGGTTCTAATATCGATAGATACAATTGTTAATGTTTTGCCAGATAGTTTACTTTCTAGCAGAGAGGTAAAACATATTGGTAAATTTGATTTCTTCAGAAAAAAAACTAAATGGAAAGCAAGAGTGAATCTAATCAAATGAGTAACTCCAACAAACCATTAATAAAGTCTAAAAGTCAGTTAAGCTCCAGGAGAGACTTTATTTTTAAAAAGCTTTTGGGAGGCATTTTTCTCTTTACGATATTTCCCTTTGTTAGAATTGGATCCCTTTTTTCTAGAGAAAATAAAATAAGTTTGTATGGAGAATCAATAAGTTTTTCTTCACTGAAAGATGCATACTTCATACAAGATAGTGTTACTCATCTCAATACAGCTAGCATAGGACTTTCTCCAAAAGTTGTAGTCGAAGAAATTTATTCTGCTTTAAAGGATTTAGAAAAAAGAGGCAGAAATGGAGATTGGCTTTTAAAGGATACTAGAACAGTTATTGCTGAATTTTTAGGGACTAATGCAGAAAGCATATGTTTTACTAGGAATGCCACAGAAGGAATTAATATTGCAGCCGATATTTTGCCAATAAAGGAAGGAGATGAAATTATTTTAACGGAACATGAGCATATTGGTGGTTCTGCACCGTGGATTAAGAAAGCAAAATCGCTTGGGGCAACTATTAAAATTATACAGCTTGACTTAAGTGGAGAAAATAATCTAAAAATTTTTGAAAATAACATTTCAGAAAAAACTAAGCTAATTGCTTTTAGCCATGTTACTTGCACTACAGGAATGATTTTGCCAGCAAAAGAAATTGTAGAATTATGCAAGCAAAGAGGAATATATAGCTGTATTGACGGAGCACAATCAGCAGGAATGATCGATTTAAATATAGACGATATTAACCCTGATTTTTATAGTTGCAGTGGCTACAAATGGTTGGGAGGACCTAAGGGTACTGGAATACTATACATCAGTAATAGAATTCTAGAGAATTTTGATCCTGCTTGTGTTGGAGCTAATTCAGATGTTAATTTTGATTTAGGGACTAAGCAAATAGAATACAAAAATACTGCTGATAGAGAAGAATATGGAAATCGAAATATCCCTTTACAGCTTGGTTTAAAGAAAGCGGTAGAGTTTCTAAGTGAGTTAAAAATGAAAGAAGTTAGCTTACGTAATAGGCAATTGAGTGATCGGTTTATGAAAGGCCTGTCTAAATTAAAGGGAGTGGAATTATTAACACCAGAGAACAAAGAGTTTTACGCTTCAATTGTTTCTTTTAAGACTAGAGATAAAAGCTATGAGGAAATAGCAGAGAGGCTTAGGGTAGAAAAACATATCAGGGTAAGAAAAGTATATGAAAGTGATTTAAAAGCAGTTCGTGCCTCTTTCTCTTTAGCAAATACTGAGCAAGATGTAGATTATTTATTAATGTCTTTAAAGGAGTTACTTGAATAGTTTATTCATTTAGCTGAGAATCTTTGTAAATAATAGATTCCTTTTTGTCATCACCTTCGATAGTAATAGAATTTACTTTAATGTTCTTTACATCATCGAAAACAATAGAAGGCCTATAATCAAAGTCTTTTAGAATCAATTTTACATTGTTAAACTCAATTCCATCAGCGTGCCTAAGGTAAATCCCCCAAGCTGGCAACTCACCAAACATGGAAAATTCCGGATATTTTTCAGGGTATTCAGGAACATCATCTAATCTTGATATTGGTAAATTGGCATATGCTTTATAGCCTTTACCTGGATAACTAATAATAATATTTTTAAGGGATATATTATTAACATTTTGATTTGGTAATCCCGTTATTGAAGAAGGGAAGGTGTTATGAAAAAAAGGTAGGGAAGGGCCTCGTATTTTATAACTTTTGTCCGGTATCTCTTCTGCTATCTCAACATTCATATTGCTGATACTTATATCATTGAGTATACCAGGTCGTGATTCTTTTCTAACTTGGCCTATTCGAATAAAAAATGCATTTCCCGTATTTCTGGCTTCAATATTTTCAATATTTATATTTTCAAGAAAACCATTGCCGTATGACTCTAAAGCTATAGCAGATCGAAAAGTGTCATATATTTTGATATTTCTAATTGTAATATTTTTAAAACCTCCAAAAGAAGCCGTTCCTAATTTGACAGCGCTAGCACTTGATCTTATTGTACAATTCTCAATTAAAATACTATCACAATAAGGAGAACCATGCCATTCTCTGCCGTAGGATTTAATACAAATACCATCGTCAGAAGCATTAAAATAACTATTAGATATGATCACATTCTTACAATCTATAATGTCTATACCATCATTGTTCCAATAAGTATCGCTCTCTACCCTTATTTTATCGATAAATATATTGGAAGACCTATAATAAGATTGCACCCAACTAGCTCCATTCTTGATGGTTATTCCTTCAATTTTTATGTTTTTAGAATTAACAAATTCTATAATTTGTGGACGAATGGTAACTTTTGGTCTTTTCTCTTTAATTTCATAGTTAGCGCTATCAATTTCACCTGCATAGAATAAGCTATCTATTTTTAAAGCTAAAATATCACCTTGTCCGTCTATTACTCCCGGACCTGTAATGCCAATATTAGTGGCACTATCAGCTAAGATTAGTGCAAGCCATCTATTAATTTTATGATAGTCTTTAGGATTTGTGCTGCCCAATAAAGTAGCGGTCTCACTTAAATAAATGGAAACTTTAGATTTCAGCTTTATTGATCCACTTAAAAATTCGCCTTTTGGAAATACTACAATTCCTCCACCTTCATTGTATGCCTTATCTATTGTCTTTTGAATTGCATTGGTGTTTAAATATTTTCCGTTCCCTATGGCGCCGAAATCAGAAATATTATATTTTTTGTTTTGAGCATAAAAGGTAATAGAGATGAGATTAATAATTATAAAAAAAAATGCTTTTTTCATTCGAATAATTTAAATCGAAAACAATATGCTAAGAAAAAACTTACCCTGTTTTACAATTGATTAAAATTATCGATTAGATTTATAATTAACGTTTAAGCACTTCTTCATTGGAAAGAATTATTTTCATTTTTATCTTAGTTAGCTTTATTGCTAATTCCTCATGTCATACTGACTTACAGAAGGATAAATTTTGTAAAACTTCTTCTAAACCGGTAGATTTTGCTGATGTAGGCCTAGGAGGAAGTTTATTAGCGAGTAGAGTAAAAGATTTAGACCATTTAAAGAGTCTAATAGATATTAAATATTACTCGAGGGGATACTTATCTAAGGGAGGTAGTTTAGATAATGATAGAGTAGAGTTAAGCCTTTGTTTTTTTGATGAAATTAGCACTTCTGTTCTATCTAAAGGGGTCAATCAAAGTGATATACTAAAAGCTAGAGATGGGGATATATGGGCTAAATTAGCTCTGCTTTTAGAATCGCCATATGCGGTAATTAATCACAAAAATCTTAAGAAGATTTATATCCTTTCCCGGCGCAGATATGATCTCTTTGGTAGAGATGATGTTGCTTTTTATGATTTAGCAGAAAGCTCTGTTTTAAAAATTAGAAATAAATATCAAGCATATAAAGTTGAGAAAGATAGCTCAGAGCTAGGTTTTATAAATTCTTTTAATCATATAACTGCACAAGCTTTAATAACTAGCTGTTTTTCGAAGGATATTGCATCATTTATAGCAGATGTTCACGAAAGAGATGCAATGCCAGAACTAATAAATGGTGCTTTTACCAAAGAACAGATCGAACATCCAATTAAAAACCCTATTGATAACTATGTTGACATGATTAATAATAATTATGGACAGAGATTAGGGTTAATACTAAAAGAGAAATATGAAATTGATAAAGAAACTGTCTGGACTGAAGAACTATTGACTAATTATTTGAACGATATTCAAGAACATTACTCTTGGAGCTTTGATTTAAGTTTCATTCCATTTTCAGAAAATGAAGATATCATCAAGAGGTTTGTTAGAAAACTAAATATGATTTAATTCTGCTAATAGGCTAGGTCTTCCTTTTCAAAAAGAATTTTTGAATTTTATATTTTTTTGAACTATCTCTTTTAATGCTATAATCTCTATTTAATTCATCAAAACCAACTGATTCTTTTACATTTGAAGTATTAATCCAATCTTCACTTACTGCAATATTATCAAGGGTGACATTTTTTAAAATACTTCGATTTAAATTTACTTCTAGTAGCCTAGAGTTTTTAAAATTAGAATTTGAAAGATTTGCATTACTTAGGTTTGAGCCCCAAAAATCAGATCCTTCTAAATCACAAGAATTTAATCTTGCTCCAATTAAATCAGACCACTGAAATGAGGAATTTCTAAGGATACAATTATAAAAAACCGAATTAGAACCTTTAATACCATTAAAATCCATGTCAAGAAGTAAGGAATTACTGAAATCAGTTTTCAAAATTTGACTAAGACTCAAATCAGATTTATTCATACTAGAAAGAGTGAAATCACATTCATTTATAATAGAATTCTTAAGATTAGCATTTTCCATTGAGCCTCCCTTAAATACACAAGACTTTAGATAGGAACCTTCCAAATTAATCCCATTTAGGTTGGATCCACTGAAGTCAGCATTTTTGAGCCATACATTTGAAAAATTGGTTGTTTTTATAATTCTTGAAAAAGAACTACTATCTATATTAAGATTGCATAATGCTATTAAAAGCTGTCCTCTTCCGGGACTTAACTTTATACTACTTAGAGTATTTCCATCGAAATAATAAAAAGGAGTAAGAGAGTTACTTAAAGATTTAATTTTAAGAATAGAAGTATCAGATAAGGTTCTAACTTCTTTACTATTGAGCTCCTTGCTTATTTGTTTAATTAGTGCAGCTACATTTTCAACTTTATTAATCTCTAGATTAGATAGTGAAATTTTAGATTGCAATTCGATATTCTCCTCTAGTGATTTACTTTGTTCTTTATACTCATTATTTAAAAGATATATATTGTAGGATACAGATGTGATTCCAACAAAAATTAAACTAATAAATATGCTTGCTATTTGAAATTGCCTGCTTTTATTTTTTAATTTAAAAATGGAAATGCTAACTATAAAGAAGAAAAGCGTTATACTCGCTAAAACTCCGGTCCAAAAGAGATTTGTTTTATAGAATGGATAGATATTAGTTAAGGATAATATCCACCCCAAAAATATTCCTAAAACAAATATAAGTATGCTGTATAGCCATCTTTTCACGCTTTGAAATTATGTTTTTAAGGAATAAAAAAAAAGCAAAATCAATATAACATCTGAAGTATTAGCATAGACTTATCGGATTCTATTAACTTTAGCAGATGAAGTCATTTCCTTTTAGAATTATTCTCTTCGTATTTCTATACATGTCTTTCTTCTCTTGTGAAACTCCTGCAGACTTCTATCAAAAAGATAATTATATAGAAAAATTTTACCCTTCATCCAAACCCTTAACTAGGTGGTGGTGGTTTGCAACTGAAATAAAGAAAGAAGATGTTAAACACCAATTAGATTGGCTCAAATCAAATAATTTTGGTGGAGTTGAAATAGCATGGGTATATCCCCTTTATCGCTATCAAAGGATGTATTCACGCAAGTATGGGCGGGAGTATCCTAAAGATACTACGGCTCAAAATTGGTTAAGCCCTGAATGGACAGAAATTGTTGCTTACACAAAGCTTTATTCTGACTCTATCGGTTTGGCTTGTGATTTTACTTTTGGCAGTGCTTGGCCTTCTGCTGCATCTAAGCTTGATAGTAAGTATGGAAGTAAGATTTATGGCGACTCTACCTTTAAACAGTTACTCACTTTTGCCTGGACATTCCCGGATACGCAATTAGTTATAAATCACCTGGACAGCAATGCTTTTTTACAGTTTTCTAATCCTATTAAGAAAGCCTTAAAACCTGCAATGAGTGGAACTAAAACTGCCTTATTTACAGATTCATGGGAAGTAAAACTAAATGCTACAAATAAGATATGGACAGAAGGGTTTGAAAAAGTCTTTTATGAAAAATTTGGGTATGATATCATACCCTATATGGAATTAGGCTTGGATTCTTTTCCAGAAGTTAGATATGATTACATGTTGCAATTGGAAGAATTTGTAATAAATGGATTCTATAAGCCTTATGTTAAGGCATGCAAAGAAATGAGTGCTTTTTCAAGAGTGCAGTGTTTAGCTTCACCAACGGATGTAATGACGACCTATTCCTTAGTAGATATTCCGGAATCTGAGGCCATGCTAAATAATCCTAATTATTCTAAAATAGTTAGCTCTTCCGCTTGCCTTGCCTCAAAGCCTATAGTTTCTTCTGAGACTTTTACTTGTATGTATGGTTTTCCTGCAACTTATTTAAGAGAAGAACAGGTAGCTGATCTAAAATTAGTTGCTGATGCACTTTTTGCTCAAGGGGTAAATTTTCATATTTATCATGGCACACCATTTAATCCTAAAGGTTCTGACACTATTGATTTCTTTGCAACTACATACTTTGGTCCTGGGGGTAGTTTAGAACCGGAACTTCCAAACTTTAATCGTTACATAGAAAAGGTTTCTAATATTTTGCAAAAAGGTAAGACATACAGCGATGTTGCGGTTTACATACCTTATGAAGATGGTATTATGAAGGGTGCTTATCCAGCTGATAAACAAAGAGTTTGGGTTTGGGGAGAATATGAAATGAGGTATATTGATACTCCAAGAGAACTTGAGGGCTATCATCCTCTTTGGATCAATAGACATTTTTTAGAGGAATCAAAATTTGAGCAGAAGAAGCTAAGAGTTGGGGATGCTGAGTTTTCCGCATTATATGTGGATGTAGAATATATGGATTATAGGTCCTTATTAAGAATATATGATTTAGCAAAAAAAGGTCTACCAGTATGCTTAAAGAATAACCCAAAAGAGCCAAGTAAGATTAAGGTAAAAGATTACAAATCTATTCTAAAAAAGCTTAATAGTCTTGAAAATGTAAGTAATGAGTTTGAAAAAGTAGTTAATCATTCCCCATTTATTAGTGGAGAAGTTATACCTGATTATTGGTGTAGAGTAGACAAAAACGGGAATTACTATATTTTTCTTGCACAGATGAAAGCAAAAGATTTGAAATACCCTTTATATTCAGGCCAAGCTTATACAGATACTTCCATCATTTTAGATTTAAACTTTAAAATGGGTAAAATAAAGCGAGAGGAAAAAGTAGTTTTTAAACCATATCAATCGGTCTTGCTGAAAATAAGTCCTACAGGTAATTTAGAGTATTTGGATATTAATTATATTCCAAAAGATCCTTTAGTTAGACCAAAAGAAAAGCAAAAAATGTACTTTTAAATAAGTTCTACTAATAAACGTTTAGCAACTTCTTGGCTAAGTGTAACAGAAGAATGATCTTTATAAGATATTTCACAACTCTTATCAAAAGGAGTAACTTTTAGAAGACTTATTTCTAAGCCTAAATTCATTTCTCTATCATTTAAAAATTCTAAAAATTCTATAGAACTATCTCCTATAGCACTTAATTTAACTTTTTGGCCTGCAGTTACTTCGGTTAGCGGTATGTAATTTCTTGGTTTAGTTACGCCCTCTTTATTAGGAATAGGGGAACCATGCGGGTCTTTATTCGGGAAGTTAAGCAGCTCATCCATTCTATTAAAAAATTTATCAGAACTAATGTGTTCTAGTTCTTCAGCAATATCGTGTACTTCTTCCCAACCAAAATCCATAAACTTGACCAGAAACATTTCAGCCAAACGATGTTTTCTAATGATTAGTGCTGCCATTTTTTCTCCTAGTTCGGTAAGTAATATAGGTTTGTATTTTTCGTACTTTACCCATCCCTTTTCTTTTAGTTTTTTTACCATATTGTTAACAGTAGGACTGCTAACTTCCATCATTTTACTAAGGTGTGTAACCGTGATATCATCGTCCTTTTGTTTTAAAAAGTATAGTGCTTTTAGATAATTTTCCTTTGTTTGAGATGGCATATATAAGTTTTTTCCAAAAATAAATCTTTTTATCTAATTAAATTGTTAGATTAATCTAACTAATTATATTTGCAATTCTAAAAATAGAAATGCAAAGGCTAATAACTATAGTATTAATTCTGACTTCTACCTTCGCACTAAGAGCCCAAGAAGGTAACATCAAAGGCTATGTATCTTTTGACAATACTAAACCAGGAAGTTATGTGAATATCTATTTAGAAAACACAAGCATTGGCTGCTCAGCAAAGGCTGATGGTAGTTTTGAATTAAATAATATTCCTTACGGAAGTTATAATCTAGTTTTAAAGTTTATAGGATTTGAGACTTTAAAAGAAAAAATCGAAATCAATGAGCAAGAAACGCTTACAATGAGTTTTATTATGAAGGAGTCTGATTTATTATTGGATGAAGTTGTTATTAGTGGAACAATGAAAGAGATGACTAAATCCAATAGTCCAGTTCCTATCGAGGTATATACAGCAAAATACTTAGAAAATAATAAGAATCCTTCCATTTTTGAAAGCTTGCAAAATGTGAATGGAGTTAGACCTCAGTTAAACTGTAATGTTTGCAATACCGGAGACATACATATCAATGGATTAGAAGGTCCATATACGATGGTTCTTATTGATGGAATGCCTATTGTAAGCGGATTATCTACTGTTTACGGATTAACGGGAATACCTTCTTCCTTAATAGAAAGGGTTGAAATTGTAAAAGGTCCTGCATCTACTTTATATGGCTCTGAAGCTGTTGGTGGTGTTGTTAATGTAATTACTAAGAAACCAATAAACGTACCCTTAGTTTCTGCAGATGTATATACCACAACTTGGGCAGAAACTAATACAGATATCTCTTTAAAGTACAAACTATCTAAAAAAGTGGATGCCTTGATGGGAATTAACTATTTCAATTATCAAAATCCAATTGATAACAATGGAGATAACTTTACTGATATTAGCTTGCAAGATAGAATCTCTGTATTTAACCAGATAAGTGTAAAAAGGAAACAAAATAGGATGTTTAATTTAGGTATGCGATACATCTATGAGGACAGATGGGGTGGAGAGATGCAATGGGATCCCGAATATAGAGGAGGGGATTCCGTTTACGGAGAGAGCATCTACACCTCGAGATGGGAATTGTTTGGAAACTACCAATTGCCTATTTCGACTGAGAATATCAATTTTCAATTTAGTGCTAACGGACATCATCAAAATTCCGTTTACGGTTCTGACATTTACATAGCAGATCAGAAAATAGCATTTAGTCAATTGACATGGAATAAAAAAATAGGTTTACATGATTTCTTGTTTGGTGCAGCTTATCGATATACATATTTTGATGATAATACAGGAGCTACTTTTCAAAGGGATAGTAGTGGTAACAATCCTTCAGAAGTTCATCTGCCAGGAATTTTTGTTCAAGATCAAATTACTTTGAATGAATTCAATACCTTACTATTGGGAGTAAGAATGGATAACAATAGCATACATGGAAATATCTTTTCACCAAGATTAAATTACAAATGGAATTCCAAAAGCAAAAGAACAATACTTCGACTAAGTGCCGGTAATGGATTTAGAGTTGCTAATGTCTTTACGGAAGATCATGCTGCACTTACAGGAGCCAGAGAGATTGTTTTTGAAGAAGAACTGCGTCCAGAAGAATCTATCAACGTTAATATTAATGCAGTTCAAAAGTGGTACACTAAAAAGGAAACATTTATAAATCTGGACGCTTCTATTTTCTACACTCAATTTTCTAATCGCATCATTCCAGATTATGAAACTAATCCGAATCAGATTATTTATGCCAACCTAAACGGCAATGCAATCTCTCAAGGAGTATCCTTGAATTTTGATGTGGTGTATACCTCAGGATGGAAATTGATGGGAGGAGTTACACTTATGGATGTTACCATAGAGGAAGGAGATCAGAAGATGAATCAATTATTGACAGAAAACTTCTCAGGTGTATGGAGTATAGAATATACCTTCCAAGACCTAAATTTGAAAGTGAACTACACAGGAAATGTATATGGTCCTATGCGTCTTCCTTTACTTGGAGAGTTAGATGATAGGGCTGAATACTCCCCTTGGTGGAGTTTGCAAAATATTCAATTAACGAAAAGCATCAATCGGAAATGGGAAATCTATGGTGGAGTCAAAAATCTACTGAATTTTACTCCTCCTTCCAACAGTATTGCAAGAGCAAATGACCCTTTCGATAGAGAAGTGCAGTTTGACCAAAATGGTAATGCATTATCAACTCCAAATAACCCAAATGCTTTAACTTTTGACCCTACCTATGTGTTTGCACCTAATCAAGGAATTAGAGGCTTTTTGGGTTTTAGATACACCTTGAATTGATGTTAAAAAAAGCCTTCTTCTATTTCTTTTTTGTTTACTCAAGTGCTTTAATTGCTCAAATTAATTGGACGAGCGTAGATTCTTTGCCTCAACTTTACAAAAAAGAAGCTAAGCCAATTCTACTTTTTATTTATACCGATTGGTGTAAGATTTGTAAAATGCAAGAAATTAGCGTGTTTGAAGATTCTTTTATTTCTCAAAAGCTAAATATAGATTACTATACTGTAAAACTAGATGCTGAAGATATAGCAGATCGTTTGTTTTTTGGAAGAAATTACCAAGGGGCTTCTTCAAATAAATACCATCAATTGGCCCAATACTTTGGTGAGACTAATGGCAAATTAATCTTTCCAACAACTGTTGTATTGAATAAGAATCTTGAAGTGATGTTTAAAAAGGATGGATACCTCGGTAAGGAGAATATGCTAAAGTTATTAGATTTATCCTATAATTTCAATCCCAAAGTGAAGTAGAAATTCCTGGGGTCAGAAGGAATAATTCCTGGACCGGGATAGCCTGCTGCTCTTCTTGTGAAATAGATTTCATTTAAAAGGTTATTAATTCCTGCTTCAAAACTTAGCATTTTGAATTCATAGCCCAATGAAAGATCTAATACTGCATATTCAAAAATTAATCCATTGACTGCATCAGAAGTAAATTCAGCATTCGTTGCATCACTATAATGTTCAGCTGTATAAGAATACTGTAGGCTTCCATTAAATCCCTTATAGCTATAATTAAATCCGCTTCTAAAAATGATAGGAGGCGCTAATTCTACCTCATTCCCTTCGAAAGCAGACTCTTCGCTGTTGATATAAACAGCATCGATGTAAGAAAAGTTAACAAATATGCCTACTTGATGTTTTGCTTGTTCATATCCTAAAAGTTTACTTAATGATAACTCCACATAGCTTTCTAAGCCTAAACTTCTGCTATCCGAAACATTGGTTCTAAAACGAATGGGTCGAAACAACACACTATCTACTTTTCTAACTTCTCCAATTCTATCGTTATAACCCAAATAGAAAAAATTAACATCATAATTGATCAATTCTTTAAAGTTTCCTCTTATTCCAATATCAAAACTATAGCCACTTTCATCCATTAAGTTAGTATCTACATCAAAACTGGGATTAATGATTCGCATATCATTAAAGTTGATGGACCTATAATTTTGAGAAAGGTTAGAATAGATTTCGGTCGATACCGTAGGTTTATAGCTTAAGCCCAATCCAAACAACATAAATTGTCTTTGATTTTCTCTTGCTTCATTAATCTGTCTTTCACTAATAACTTCTCCTGCTAAATTAAAAGAACGTTCAAAATAAAAACCATCTGATTTAGTATCAATAAACTCAAATCTAGCTCCAGGTGTTAATGTAAATTTATCACTCAAATAGAATATATTCTCTGCAAAAAATGCTATATTTTGACTAGGGAAGTTATAGAATGAATTTTCAGGAATGTTCTCGTTTGATAATCCAAAATCTGGGCCTGATTCTCTGCTTCCTAATCCTTGTTTCCTATCCGTATTTCCCATGTAATAGCGCATTCCAACCAAGAATACATGGTGTTTTTTAAAGAGCTGATATCTGTTTAGTAAACGGTTTTCAATGCCCCAATTCAAATACTCATCTTTCAATAAATTTCTTGGAGTATTTGGAATGTCTTGTCGATTTATGGAAGATAAATTCCCAACTGCATAACGGTGTGCATGGAGCATAAACAATCTACTATCAATACTTATTTTTGAATTGATAATGTAATTAAATTTGAGAGCACTTAAGTTCCAACTTACTTGGAACCAATTTCTTTCTCTAAATGATTGTTGAGGGTTGTTTAAAAACTGACGATCTGTTAAGCCTCCTGCTTGTTGTGCTAAATAAGACATAAATGTATGCTCAACAGAAATAGTCATTTTTGGATTTAACTCATAGTTTAATTTGCCATACCATTGATGCACATCAAAATCTGAATTATCTCTCCAACCATTTCCAGTTTTATATTGGTAGAAGGTGTAATACTTTATTTTTTTATAGTTCCCACCAATGCTATTGAACGAATTGAATAGCCCAAATGAACCAGCAGTCTGTCTTGATTTCAATTCAAATTTTGCCGTATCAGGTCCGTCATTTAGTCTAAAGTTGATAAACCCACCAAATTGTGTCCCATACTGCAAGGAAGCTGCACCCCTAACAATTTCTATTCTCTCAATTGCTTCAGCAGAAGGGGTATAGTAACTCTCTGGATATCCTAAAGCATCTGCACTGATGTCGTAGCCATTCTGCCTGGTATTGAAATTTGTTACTCTACTTGGGTTTAACCCTCTGCCACCAATGCTTAATTGAATTCCTGCGCCATCATTTTCCCATATATTTAAGCCAGCTACTTTACCATAAATCTGTCTAGGATTATTGGTTGCTTTGTTTAAAGTGGCCTTATTCATTTCAATTAGTTCGGTCTTTTTACCTGCATAAATAGCCATACCATCCACAGATTTTAGTCGACCAAAATTGAATTCGCTATTATTTTCTTCTATAGAAATTTCTTTTATCTCTGTAGCTAATCTCTTTAAGTATATATTTAACTTTTCATTATCATTATTAGTTGCCAAAAACTCTTTAGATTCAAAGCCTTTAGAGAAGACTATAAAAGAACAATTATTTGTATCTGCAACCGTGATTACAAAGTTTCCTTTTTGATCAAGACTTGAATTTGCTTTTCCATTTTTAATAATAATTTCTGCATCATGTTCAGAAAATTTACTTTCTTCCAATTTTATTATTCCTTCAACTACATAGCCTTGACAATAGGAGAAGAGGGGGGCTAAGACTATTAAGATGAGTATAAAAAAGCTTTTCATCGATTTGGTTTTGGTAAGATGAACGATTTCGGAAGGAAGCTTTCCTTTTCTTTTATTAAGTCAACATTTGGGTCTATATAGAGTTGACTAATACTGCCGTTTAAACTAACATAAGAACTTACTGTGATTTCAATATCCTCTAAACCTTTATTTAAGTAATGTTGATTTAAGTAATGAGCAAACTGCAGAATCATATCAGGTTGAGTGCTCATCATTTTTTCTTGGTTTGGTGTTAGAAAATCATAATTATTTACTTCCCAATTTTTCCCCGTTTTCTTGTCATTTACCTTAAAAATAGCATAACCTGCTTTCTCCATTAGCATAACTCTCCAGGAAAACCGATAGCCTTCTTCTCTCCAAAATAAATTATCTGGGTATGCCAGATACCTGAAGGGTATTATTAATTGAAACAGCACGTAAATGACTATTAAACAGAGTAGGGGCTTTTTAACATAGCTTGGGTATTTATAATCCTTTCTAGTTGGTTCATAGAAAGTTTTAAATCCTAACTTCTTTAAAAATTGATTGTGAAATTCTGTTGAGAAGAAAATAATTGTAGTTCCAATCATCACATAGGGAAAAACGCCGATTGGAAATAAAATCCATGTTAATAGATGAAAGATTATGACAAAAAAGTAGGCCCACATTCTAGTATTTCTTTTAAGCAAAAAATACCAAATCGTAAGATCATAAATGGCTCCAAACCATGAAAAGAGAAATGCAAGCCATTCAAATTTAAAAAGAAACCCTATTAATGGTAGGTTACTTTTCGAAGGAAGCCATAATTTTAGTGGCAAGGCCTCTACCATCCAATCATAGTTGAGCTTAGCTATCCCTGCAAACAAATAAACCAAGACCAGTTGAAGTTTAAAAATATTTAATGTCCAAGCGGGTATATCAGAGTAAGGTTTTAGTTTTCTATATTTTATATCTAATGAATAATTTCTATTAGCTGGAACAAAAATTAAAAGGAAACAAATTAGACTTACAAAGTAATAGTGATTCAGATAGTTAGTTTTATCGATTAATTCAATGTAAGTGAAGGCTGTAAAAGAAAAGAAGGAAGCAAAACGATAAAAATAACCTAATAGTTGGAAGAGAAACGAGATCCCTAAACAAATAAAAACAACATACATACCAATTTCGCCAATAGGTCTTACCCATTCGAATCCATAATAAGTAAAATAGTATTTTGGCAAAACATACAATTCATAAATCCAGCCATTTAAGGCAAAACGTATTGTACTTAAAAGCATTATTCCTGAAAATACTATGCGAAAAACCGCTAGAGGCTCAATAGGCACACTAGCGGTAATCCATTTCTTCGTATTAAACGTATTAACCAAAGTATTTTTATTTAATCTCCGTCATTATCTTGATAAGTAATCAAAATACCGAGTCTTGAAGGCATATCCACTTTCCAATAAACAATTAGCTTTTGAATTTCTTGGTAAGTGGCTAAAAGCTCCTGATTTTGGTTTTGAATGGCATCTACCATATTTCCATTAAACTGACTTAATTCGCTTTCAATCTTGGTGATTTGAGAGCTTATTATAGAATTGATATCAGAAGCGTTGGATGCATTTAGATAGTCATCAAGTCCAATACCATTTTTCCCAAAATAGATATTCTTCATTGCATCGAAATTGCTCTTTATTAAATCAAAAGAAATTTCTGAATTCTTTGCTTCAATATCATTTAGCCTAACTACACCAGAAGAACGAATGCCAAGGGGAATACCAATTTTGCCATCTCTAAAATTCCTTTCATAATGTTGGTTAAGATTATTAATCAACAAACCTATAGAACTTCCAATATCTGTACCTATTTGAGATTTAAAAGTTTCTTTGTAGGAGGTGTTCCATTCATTATTAACTTGACTTATTTGAGTAGCTAATTTTTTACAAACATTCTCTAAGTATAACTTTCTGTTATTATCATTAAAGTCAGATAGGGTAGAAGAATCGGATTTGGAATATAGCAGATAGTCAATAGCAGGAAAACCTTTAGCTGCAAGATTTGAAAATGCATCCAAGTTATAACTATTAGAACTTATATTTTGCTCAATGATATTGATATCTGTTGGATACACATTAACAGCGGTTCTAAGACCAACTGAGGCTGCAGGACCAAATTCTAAAAAACTTACTTTTTGCCAATTGTTATAGCTCAACTCAAAAGCATTTCTAACTTCATTTAAAGTTTGAGTTTTAGGAGAACGGATAAAGGAATCTACTTTTACATTTAACTCGCTGAGACTAGAATTGAGCTGATTATAATTTGGAGCTATAACCAAATAAAGGTTTTCTAATAAGGCAGGTTGATCAAAGTCTATATCATTTTCCTCTTCTTTTTTATCTTCTGAACACGAGAATAGGCCTAGTAGTAATACTAAACCTATTGAAACTATATTTAAAGCTTTATACATTATAATTGATCTTTTACTGACTCTAAGCCGTAAGTAAAGCTTAGTTTATCTTTTATAAAATTTAAATCACTAACAGTAGTGTTATAGAAGTTGTTTCCAATTTTTGTTTCGTATAGCTCTTTTACCTCTAAATCACTTAACTTTCTTTTAAAAATATTTGCATAACTCAATGCTCTAATAAATGCATAAGCCTCTGAAAGTGCATGGTGTCGTTCTCCTTGATTACTCTCTCCAATTGTTTTATTGATATAGTAGATAGCAGTAGCAGCAATCATTCTATCTATTTCTTCATAAATAATATCCACTTCTTGATCTAATATGGAATAGTTTTTAGCAACAATTGCAGCCCTAGCAGTCTTAAAAGCATTCATAATTTTACTATTCGATTGGATGTTATCATCTGCTGTGTTGCTATATTTTCCCCAAAACCGAACTATTTCATTGCCTGAGTAATTAGATTTAAAATCTCTTGGAAAACCTAAATATCCAAAGGCTTCATCTAAATGATGTTCCATGTCTGTATAGTATTTCCCATTTGAAGGATCTTTTAAAGTTTCATTATTAACTGTTGGACCAATTTTATCTGCAGTTAAATAAGTGTTAACTATTTGATTATAGAAAGTAGCACCCATTAATCCCTTCTCAATTAATTGAGTGTATTCTCTACCGTTTGCATCAACTAATATGGTAGAGCCATTTGCTCTTTTCATTAAACCGGCAGTGCCATCAACCGCTGTATCTGTTTGGCCACTTTTACTTGCTATTTCTTGCATTAAACCTTCAAAAAAACTAACATCATTTGCAAAGGTTTTATCTTTAAGTTGCTTAGTATAAGGTTGACTAAAGGCTGAACCTCCTGTGGTATCGTTAGAAAACATTTTTAAAAGTTTAGCCGAACTGATCAAATTTCCAGCATCAGCTTTTTTAAGTTCTATTGTAATTTCTTCTAATTGGTTTAATCTACTAGTTTGACCATCATAGCTAACAGTAGAGTTACCATTCCTGCTAAAGTTATAAGTAGTAGGAATTGTTAATGAAGGGGATACATTACTATTTTCATCATTAGGTGTATCATCATCTTTAGAACATGATGTAATTAAAAAAATGCATGTTAGTGATAAGATAGGTATAATTCGGAACGAGGAAAATTTCATTTTTCTTTATTTAGAATGATTATAAATAATATTTTCTTTGCAAAACTAGAGGTGAAAAGGCGATGTATCAATAGCATGGATAGGGTATTCGAATACCCTAAATAGGGTATTTTGAGGAGTTGTTTTTTACATAATACTATGATTTCATTTTGCATTCACAAAAGAAAATTTAAGATGTTAATTCAATAGTATAATAAAATAAACATTCAGTTAAAAAATAACCAATAGGCTAGTTAGGGAGTTGAAAGAAAAGTCTTGATTTGTAAAGTACTAAGAGGAAATTAAACCAACGTTCATTGCATACAAGGTGAGTTCAGAAACAGACTTTATACTTAATTTTTTAAAGATATTTTTTCTGTGAGTATGCACCGTATGGTGACTTAAATGTAACTGTTCACCAATTTCTTTATTGGTTAAGCCTTTTGCTATTAGACCTGCTATTTCACTTTCCCGTTCTGAGAGAGCTGTAGGTTCACAATTATCTTCTTCAGGGCTGAATTGTTTATTGAGGATGATATCTAATACTTTATTGCAATAAAATTTTTCACCCTTAGCAATGGCAAAAATAGAATGAGTTATTTCATCTATATCGCACTGCCTAGTGAGAAAACCTTCAATTCCATTTTCCAAAATCTGAAAAACTTTTTCAGAGGAATAAGTTTCAGAGATGATTAATACTTTAAGTCTAGGAAAGTCACTTTTTAATCTTTTCACTGTATCAACTGAAAAGTATCCATCCACTAATGGGTCGATAATTAACAAATCATATTGTTTTGACTTTATTTTGTCAAATAACTCAGCTTCATTTTTGGAATTCTCAATTGAATTTATACCGCCACCTTTTAATAAAATAGTGTTTAGCCCGCTAGACATTAAGGTATTTGAATTGGCATGCAGAATTGATAAACTCATTTATTTAGAATGTTTCTAAATTGCAAATATCATAATCTTTTGAGGATATTAGCTTTCTAATAAAAGGAATTTTCATTTGAAAATAATCCATTATTTTACACGAAAAATAACAGCATGCTTAAATTAAAGTTTTTATTAAAATTTGCTGCGGGTACAATAAATGCATTTGTCATTTTACTCACTGTTGGTATTGTAACATTAGGTGTGATCCATACCGTTGACTCCTTTGATCAGATTTATGAATATATTGTTACGCACAATAAAGATATACACCCTGGAATTGCTATTATAGACACCTTAGACATCTTTTTAATAGCTCTTGTCTTTTTAATCTTTTCTATTGGCATTTCTAGGCTTTTTATCAAACATGATAATGATGAGTTTGATAAGTCGCTTCCAAAATGGCTTAGAATTGAGTCTTTTACAGATTTAAAGGTAGTTTTGATGGAGGCAATTATAGCAACACTTTTTGTATTTACTGTAACCGTAATTGTTAAAGAAAAAACTGGACCAAGTGTTGAATGGCTTATTGTTCCAGGAATTATTTTGTTGCTTTCTATTTCTCTTAGAGTATTGAAATGGAAAAAATAGCTTAAAAGGATTTTCCGAAGGAGAAGCCTAAACTAAAGGTGTCATAACTTTCAATTCTTTTATTGAAGTTAAAACTTGGTGTTATGTCCCAATTATTTGGCAGTTTAAATGCATACATGAATGAAAAAACTATCAAATCAAAGTCTTCGTTTTTTTCAAATTCTCTTCCATATCCAGTAGCGAGAATAATGTGTTCATTTAGTTCATAAAAAACCAGAATACTTGCCAAAAAAGGGTAATCCCTTTCAATAATGCCTTCATTTGGTGTTTTAACAGCATAGGTAAATACTTCCAACTCTAAATTAGTGCCAATAGACCATCTTTTATCCAATTTATATTCCAACTCTAATCCCCAAGTAGGTATAATAAATCTATTCTTAGCTTCTATAGCAGGTACATAAGAGTTTAACGAAGCTAATGCAATTCGATACCTTCTTAATTTCCAGTCTTCTTTATCTTCTTCTTGTGAAAAAGTTAAATTAGAAAATAGGAGAGAAAAAATAATGAGTAGAATGTTCTTCAATATTTTCTTGTTACCGTTATGAGATCAAAAGTATTTATAAATCAAGAAGTAAATAGTTTAAAATCAAAAAGTAATTTGGCTTTGTAAATGAAACCGATGTTAAGTAATATCCGTCAAAAAAGATTCGAATTCTTTTTTTTAACACAACTATTAATTTTATTTAGTTCTATAATCATCCCTTTTGGAATTTATGAAGCTGTCTTTTCACCCTTGTTTTTTATTCTAAATATCGCAGCCGGTGTCTTTATCGTTTCTAAAAATCATTTCTTATCTCCATTAATTAAAGTAATTATTGGGATACTTCTCTTTGAATTTTTATATACTACAGTTTCTGATATAGAAAGTAATTGGAATTTATACATTAGGTTTTTTGGCTATGCTGTCTTTTATACCATGGTGAGCTTTGAATTAATTAAACAAGTATGGCGAAGTGTGGATATAAATTCATCCGTTATATTTGGATTAATGAGTGGATATATATCCATTGGATTAATAGGGTTTTTTCTATTTTTCCTTATCGACATTTTTAATCCCGAAGCTTACAGTGGAATTATGGATAATGATCTTTCTGCCTACCAATCTAGAGCTAGTCAAATACTATATTTTAGCTTTATAACTCTTCTTACTATTGGCTATGGTGAAATTACACCTGTAATACCCATAGCCCAAAAGGCTGCTGTATTTATAGGTTTAATAGGGCAGCTTTACTTAGTTGTTATTACTTCTATAGTCGTAGGTAAATATTTAAATCAAAATCATATTAATAAAAAACAATAAACATGAATTTTAAAAGCACATTAATACTAATCCTTGTAGCTTCACTTTACTCTTGCTCCCCTCAATTATCTGCTGTTTGGCAAAAACCAGATTACAACGGTGAGAAGTACGATAAATTAGTAGTTGTTGCAATAACCAACAACCTTGAAAATAGAGAAATTGCTGAAGATGCCATGGTTAAGCAGTTTAGAATAAAAGGTATTACTGCATACAGGGGAAGAGATTACTTTACACCTGATATGAATGTAAACTTGCAATCTAAAGAAAGTTTAAGAAAAGTAATTGATGATAATTCTATTGATGGAGTAATTACGATAAGTTTAATCGATGAATCAGAAATAAAACAATACGTACAAGGAGAAACCTATGTAGTACCTGATTACTATTATCCATATGGATATTATACTTACCAGAGATATTCTACCGTTAGCACTCCAGGCTACTTTGTTACCTCTAAAAAGTATGTAGTAGAGGGAGTATTACATGATTTGAAAAATGATGGAGCAGAAGACAGATTGGTTTGGAGAGGACAATCTTCTTTAATTAATCCTTCTTCTATTAAATCTGCTTCAACAGAGTTCTCTCAAGCAATGGTTAATTATTTAGTGAAAAATGGATTGGTAGAAAGGCCATAAAGCCAAAAAACTATTTATCTATATTATTTTATGCTTTATCTAAAAGTTGTAAACCAACTCACTTAATAGGTGTTTCTTTATGGCAATGATTGATAGTAAAACATCTATAAATATTGTAGGAGCAGGAATTAGTGGTTTGATAGCTGCTATGATTTTAGAGCAAAATGGTTTCTCTCCTGTTATTTGGGAGTCTACGGATAGGGTAGGTGGAAGAATAAAAACTATCAAAGAAAATGGCTTTCAAATGGATTTGGGATTTCAAGTTATGCTTGAAGCCTATCCAAAAATCATAGAGCACTTAGATTTAGACGAACTAGAGCTTCAACATTTATTAGCCGGAGCCATAATTTATCATAAGGGCAAATCTTATTCTTTGGGTGATCCGATACGTAACCCATTAAAATTTTGGAATGTTTTATTTTCACCAATTGGTACTTTATCAGATAAATGGAAAATTTTTAAGTGGTTTTTACGATTAAGAAAGTTATCTCCAGAACAAATTTTTAGTAACAGAGAAAGCACTTCTTTAAAACATCTAAAAGACTTAGGCTTTTCTGATAAAATAATCCAACTATTTTTTAAGCCTTTCTTTTCTGGTATCTTTTTGGAGACAGAACTAGAAACATCTTCCAGAATGCTGGAGTTTGTATTCAAAATGTTTATAGAAGGAAATGCGGTTATCCCTAAAAAGGGTATGGAAGAAATACCGCTGCAGATTGCAAACAGACTTTTTAGAACCAAGATTAATTTTAACTCAAAAGTCACAAAAGTTGAAGAAGGAAAATTGCATATTGAAGGTAAGGGTGCTTTAGATTCTGACTTCACCATTGTAAGTGCAGATCCATCTGCAATTGTTCCAAACTTATCGCACAATCCTATGGAATGGAATAGATGCGATAATTTGTATTTTGCAGCTAATAGTAGAAGTTTAAAACCTCCTATAATTGGTCTCTTAGCAGGAGATTATCTAGTAAATAATATATTTTATGCGTCTTCTGTAGAACAAGAGTCAGAAATTGAAAAAGAATTACTTTCAGTTAGTGTTATTAAAGAGCATAACTTAACTACAGAAGAACTAGTTGAAAGCGTGAAATTGGAATTGGCTGAGCAAATGGGGATTAAAGATTTAGAGTTTATCAAACATTTCAAAATTGACAGAGCACTTCCTAAAATTGTAAATATGCAGTATTCTGTTGATACCTCAGAAACTCAATTAAGTCCATCCATTTATTTAACTGGAGATTATTTGTTAAATCCTTCGCAAAATGCTGCTTTTGTTGCGGGAGAAAAGGTGGCTAAAGCCATTATAGAAAAGATTGGAAAAGCCTAGTATACCTTTAAAACTTTCAAATCGAGATTTTCATACATATCTTTGAATTGTTGACCTACCTAAGTAATACATACAATGGAAGAAAAAGAAATTTGGAGTGAAATTCCACCAATATTTTGGTCGGATTTATTGAACTCTCCATTCAATAAGTGTATTCAATGTTCTAGAAATTTATTAGAACCTGGTGTAATTTATCTTATTGAAAAAGCACTAAAAGGTTTTGGAAGTGAAAAACCACTGCAAACTATTTTTGAATATGCCATTTGTTTAGCTTGTGCAGAAAGTATGCGAATGACCCTTTCTGTTGAGTCTAGAGCTAATATCGAAGAATTTTATAGAAAAAATATTGATTTTAAACTTAGGAAAGAGAGTTTAACAGATAAGCCTAAAGAAGAGTGGCTAAAGGAGTGTTTAATTAAGAAAACATCTTTAGATGAAAGTGGAGAATGTCAGATTTACGGTTTGTGTAATGGGGAATACTTTAGCTATCAAGATTTTCCATACATGATAAGTGCTAAAGCTTTAGATGAAGTAGTAGATTTAATTTCTGCCAAAACCATGGATGAATTAGAAGACTTTAAGAATAATTTAACCTCAGGACCACCGGAGTTAAAAGAACTCTTTGAAAAGGGCGGGGTAAGGGTTCTAATTTAAATAGTTTTCTTAAATAGAGGGTCTTTCGCTTTTGCTTGATCAAAGTAAGTATGTCCCCGCATAATTTTTCTTTCTCCTATGCTCGTAGTTCCAGTTCGGTGAAAAATATCCGTGTCAAAAATGAACATGGTCCCTGCTTTTGCTTCTAAAGGTATAATATGCGACTCATCATGAGGTAACTCTCTTGAGAAGTCTCTATTTTCAAAAGTAATTTTGTTTGCATCCTTACTTCTTCTTATATCTTCCACCCAATGATGTGTTCCAGCAATAAATTCGAAAGCACCATTGTTGGCAGTTACATCATTTAAATAGATAAAGAACTTCAAACATTTCTGCACATCATAATGCAAGGTATTGGCGTAGGTAGTTGTACCAACTAAATCATTAACTACATATATTTTCGAATTTAATGGAGCTGTAGGATGCACGTATTTATCTTTAATATCATGCATTAGTGGTTGATTGTAAAACCAATGCGTGTAGGGGAATTCTTTCTCTTTTAACTTAGATCGCGTAATTCCAACTCCGGCACCCTTTTCTAAGTCAAAGGCCTTTATTGCTCTATTTTTTGTTTTTAATAAGGTTTCAAATTCTTTATTTAAGCCTTCTAAAACTGCTTCTTGTATGTAGTTGGGAAGAATTACAATGCCATCATTCTTTAAGCCATTTAAAATATCTGATTGTCTTGCTTTAGTTGTATCTAATGCAAATTCTTCTTGCTTTCTAAAAGATGTAATTACTTCCATATCAGTATTGTTTTTAGCGAAAGTAAGCTCTGCAACAACTATTAAATATGATAATGGTCAGTTTTTATAAATGCTTTTGTATTTTTTAAAGAACAGCAAATAGCTATTATTCATATAATATAAATTAAGGTTTATCTTTGTTTTTAAATTAAACCAAACTATATGAAAAAAACATTACTACTTTCTATCTTTTTTGCATTTTCCATAAGTGCATTTTCACAGTTATTTACTGTTCAATCTATTAATGTTGTTACTACAACTCCAGACAGTTGCACTGCAATACAAGTAGACGTTACTACATTTTTAGGATGTATTAATTTTGTTCAAGGACCATCTGCATATACAGTTAACGGATCTAACATCACAATAGATGTAAATTATACTTCTTCACCTATTTGTGCTGGTGCTATAAGTAACCCTGTGTTTAATATATCTATGATGAATGTGCCGGCAGGAACTTATACTATAACAACAAGGGCTCTTCTAGACAGAGTAATAACTAACACTATTACAACACAAAACTTTATTGTTGCTGGATGCTCAGCTGTAGGAATTGAAGATATTGCTAGTAACAATTTTGAAGTTTTCCCAAACCCAACTAGAGACTTTTTAAATATTAAGTCTTCCACTTCGAATTTTGAAGTAAAGTTGATGGATATTAAAGGAAGTATAATAGAGAATATACAACTTATCGACAAGGGAGACTTAACTAGCATAAATCTTTCTGCATTAAATTCAGGCATTTATTTCCTTGAATTTAAAAGTGATAATGAAGTAATCGTAAAGAAGATTATCAAACAATAATTTTATTACATATACAGTTAAAAAGGACGCTTCTAGCGTCCTTTTTTATTTGTTATTATTTCCATCCACCACCTAAAGATCTATAAATATTAACTCTCGCATGCATTTGTTCCATTTTGGTTTCAATTAAATCAAATTTAGACTCTAGAGCATCTCTCTGTGTTAGAAGTATCTCCATATAGTCTGCTCTGGCAGATTTAAATAAATCATTAGATATATCAATAGACTTATTTAAGGTATTTACTTCTTGTTCTTTTAAATCATAGCTCAATTGCAAGTTTTTAATTTCAGACAATTGGTTGGAGACTTCTACATAAGCATTAAGAACCGTTAGTTCATAATTGTATATCGCCTGTATCTGTTTTGCTGTAGCCATATTGAAATTTGCTTTGATGGCATTTCTATTAATTAAGGGAGCAAATAAATCTCCTGCAAAAGAGTAGGCGAGAGCACCTGGGGTTTTTAAGAAATAAGTAGGATCAAAAGCATTCAAACCAATTCCTGCAGTAATTCCTAAAGTTGGATAAAACTTTGCTCTAGCTACTTTAATATCTAAGTTGGCTGCTTCCAGTTCCATTTCAGCTTTTCTTACATCCGGTCTATTGCTTAGTAGTTGAGATGGTAAACCAGGGTAAATACTATCCTTTTTCAACTTTATTATTTCAACAGGGGTTCTGGAAATATTTTGCGGGTATCTACCTAAAAGGAAATTGATTTTATTTTCTTTTTCATAAATACTTTGCTCAATATAATAGATACTGCTTTTGTTTTTTAAAACTTCAGCCTCAAAACGTTTTACTGCTAATTCAGTAACCTTTCCTGCTAGCTTCTGTTGTCTTACAATACGTAAAGCATTATTTTGAATGTTAATGTTTTGTCTTACTATTTCTAATTGATTATCTAAAGCTAAAAGTTCATAGTAAGTATTTGCAATTTCAGAAACCAAGTTGGTAAGCATAAAATTTCTCCCTTCTTGACTAGCTAAATACTTAAATACAGCAGATTTTTTGCTGTTTCTAAGCTTTCCCCATATATCTAGTTCCCAGCTTGCCTGTGCTCCAATCATTAAGTCAGGGACAGGTTCTGGCATTTCTCTTCCCGGTACTATATCTGTTGTCGCTTCATTTGCTCCAAATGGTGTATACCTTGCTGTTTTTTCTACTCCAGCACCTGCCCCTATGCCAATAGAAGGAAGGTATTCCCCTTTTCTAGCTTTTACTTCGTTCTTAGCAATTTCAATCTCTTGAAGTGTAATATTCAACTCTTGGTTGTTAACCAAAGCAGTATCTATCAAATCAATTAAAAAGGAGTCAGTGAAATAGTTTTTCCAACTTAAGTTAGCGATGTTTAAACTATCCTCAATTTGGCTGAAGTTGGAAGGAAATTGTTTACTTGGAGTTCTTGCTGTATTCGAAGGTGTTTTACAGGATGTAATAACACTTAAAAGACTAATAAGAACTAAGCCTATTTTTAAATAATTATTCATGATTTTCTGTTTCTTCAGTTAATGGATTTTCATCCTCATTTTTTATTAATTTTTTACCTGCAGCTATACTAGCAAAAACGTAGTATAAACCTGGGACTATGATTACTCCGAAAATGGTCCCGAATAGCATACCACCTAGTGCAGAGCCACCAATAGTTCTGTTTCCTATGGCACCTGGGCCAGTAGCTATAACAAGAGGAATTAAACCTGCTATAAAAGCAAAGGAAGTCATTAAGATAGGTCTAAATCGAACCTTAGCACCTTCAATAGCAGCTTTGTATACCGATAAACCTTCTTGATGTTTTTGAACTGCAAATTCTACAATTAGTACTGCGTTTTTCCCAAGTAAGCCAACTAACATAATTAGACCTATCTGGGCATAAATGTCATTTGCCAAACCCATTAATTTAAGTATAAAGAAAGATCCAAATACACCCACAGGAAGGGAAAGAACCACCGCTAAAGGAATCACAAAACTTTCATACTGTGCTGCTAAAACTAGGTAGACAAAAACAAGCACAATTAAGAATATATAAAGGGATTCGTTGCCTCTTTGCGCTTCATCATAGGACAATCCTTCCCAAGCGATATCATAATCTTTTGGCAAAGTTTCTTCGGCTACCTCTTTAATCGCTTGAATTGCATCTGCAGTGGTATAGCCCTCCGCTGGAAGACCGCGAATAGCTGCAGAGTTATACATATTGTATCTAGTAATTTCATTTGGTCCTTGCGTTTTCTTTAGTTTCATAAAAGAAGAGTAAGGCACCATTTCACCGTCTTCATTTTGAACAAAAAGTTTTAAAACGTCAGAAGGTAATTTTCTAAATTCTGGTGAGGATTGAACGTATACCTTAAAAAATCTACCAAATCGAATAAATCCTTGTTCATAGGTACTACCAATTAAAATATTTAGGTTTTCCATGGCTTTACCTATGGAAACCCCTTTTTGCATCGCCGCTTTATTATCGATCTCCAATTCATATTGCGGATAATTTGCTGCAAAAAAGGTAAATAAACCTGTTAGTTCTTTTCTTTCTTTCAAATTATCCATAAAGGCTTTATTGAGTTTATCGAAATGTTTATAATCCGTAGTAGTTGTTTTGTCCAATAATCTCATAGAAAAACCTCCAGAAGATCCGAAGCCAGGAACAGCTGGTGGCTCAAAAAACTCTACGATTGCGCCAAGATTTTTTGTCTTTTCTTCTAATTCTTCCATGATTTCATGCACAGAATTCTCTCTTTCTGACCAACTCTTTAAATTGATCAAACAAGTTCCTGCATTAGATCCTCTTCCTTCAGTCATTATCTCATAACCCGCTAAGGAAGAAACTGACTCAATACCATCAACCTCTTCACATATTTTTTGAAGTTTCTGAGAAACTAGGTTTGTTCTTTCTAAGGTTGCGCCGGGAGGAGTTTGAATAATTGCATAAATAGTTCCTTGGTCTTCACTAGGA
>JAUIMG010000030.1 GCA_030433355.1 Bacteroidia bacterium
GAGGGGATTTTCAATGTTGACGAGATCTAGGTCTCTGCGTATATCATAACCTTAATCCTCTCTTTTTCCTTTCTAATTTAGATTACAAGTTAATTAAAAGACAAGCTTAAGACGTATATAAAAAATAGCGGTTTAATCGCTTAATCGAAAGAAAATGAATAAATTAAAGGTCAGTTATAATCCTAAAAGTTAATGCGTGAAACCGGCTACTTTTCAATTATTAATCATTGGCAGCAATTAAACCAATCGAAAAATGAATAGTATTACAAGAAATCAAATTTTAGTATCCTTTTTACTGTGCTTGCTCGTTGTGAGTTGTCAATCTAAACAAAGCACAGCAAAACTTTCAGAAAATACTACTTCAGACCAAATAGAAAGCACTCCAAGTCAATCTGAAAAAGAAATAAAAGCTATACTGGAAAGAATTTTAGCTGCAGTTGGAAACCAAGATGCTCAAGAATTAGAGGACCTAAGTTTCGACCAGGCCATTATCGCCTATGCGTATCCGAAGGATGGGAAATGGCAACATAAAAAGATGACTATTGAAGATTATACGCAAAACATCCGAGATGTGAAAGATCCAAAGCCTATTTTAGAATCCGCCAATTCATATGAGATAAGCATAACCGAAGATAGATTGGCCTCTGTAATAATGCCAACTGTAATTTCAGAATTTGGTGTTGCTAGGAGTAATGAGGTCAATCATGCTATAATGATGAAAGACAGCAACCAATGGAAACTGTTAAGTATTTCGTGGACTGCTCAACGGATTCCCGAAGATGAAAAAGAGTTCGACCTAAATCTCTTTGCACGCAATTATGCCCAAGTATGGGGTAGTAACCGACCTGAGTTTGTCGCTATGTTTTTTGCTGAAAATGGCTCATTACAAGTGAATGACGGAGAATCTGCAATTGGTAGAAATGCCATTACTAATGTTGCTAAAGGATTTATTGACACTTTTCCTGATATGATTGTTTCAATGGATAGTCTAGTCACTAAATCTGATAAAACACGATTCTATTGGACGCTGACTGGAACAAACAACGGAACAAATGGAACTGGAAATAAGGTTAAAATTAGTGGATTTGAAGAATGGACATTGAATGAAAATGGATTAATTCAAGAATCTAAAGGCGATTTTGATGAAAAAGAATACAAGGGACAACTTGAAAATGGAACAGATAAATAAAAAAGGCAGCCCTTAACAATAGATATAAAAAATAGGCTAAAAAGCAGCAAATTCATTACTTTCTGCTCGTATCAAACTTTATTCTGAACCAAAATTTTATCACTTAGAAGTCGCCTACTTTTATTTACTAATCATTGAAGACAAGCTACTATTCAAAAGAAGAATAAAATAAAATGGAAAATTAAAGCCCAATTTCAAAGTTGTGAAATTGGGCTTTTTAAGGAGTTTAATTCTTCTACAGTTTGAGCGACAATCCAAACTTTCCACCAGATAGTACGTTTCCACCACCTAGTTCTAGGTTAACACCCCATTTTTCAGAAAAGTAATAACGTCCTCCAATTTGTAAACCCAGACCTAGTCCTGAGGTGTTAGAACCTCTATATTCACTGGGCGAGTTCCAAACATAAAAGCCAAGATTCAAGCCAGCATAAAGGTCCCAATTGCTTGGGATATCCAATAGATTGTTGAAATGATAATTACCATTTCCAGATATACCAAAAATAGAGTGATTGTATCTGTTATCTTTGTAGTTATCATTATAAGAACGAAAAGAAAACTCTCCTCCAAGGGTTATGTTTTTATGAACACCGTGATCCAATCCAATATAAAGTGGGATGCCCCAACTAGATAAGCCAATGCCAAAGTTCAATTGTGATTGACCTTTTGCGATTGGGTTTTGAGCAAAACTGCTAAAAGTTGTTGCTACAACTAAGGCAAGGACAATAAATATATTTTTCATTTTTTTTGGTTAAAGTTTTTATAATAAACACCTGACTTACAAAATGCAAATCAGGTGTTTATCATGTAGTGTTATGGTTGAGTTACCGTATTTGCATCAAGAATAACAGCTGTTTGAGCTAAAGCTCGACCTGTAAATACTGCATTTGTTTGCAATGTAATTCCTGTCATTGATAAAACCACTCCCTTAAAGTTAGAGGTAGTTCCAAGGCTTACTTCACCTGCAACTTGCCAAAATATATTTTCTGGTTTAGCACCACCACTCAAGGTAATATTTACACCTGAACTCACGGTTAAATCACCAGATATCTGAAAAATCCAAATGTCTGTTGAGCTACCAGAGATTACAAAACTTTTTGGTGCAGTCACTGTATTTGTCCATTTGTATAGACCAGGAACCAGTAGTTTACCACCAATATTCCCTGTTGCTAATTCGTTAAAATCCGGATTAGGACGTCCAGCAGCATCATTATATGCCGATATCATATCATTTATAGCCGTTGTCAAAATACTTGGAGTTGGCGCTGCCATATCTGCCGCAAACACTTTCCCTGTAATTTGAGATGAAGTAGCATATCCTGTAGCACCTACTAGTGAAAGCCCAGTGATAAAAGTAGCTGCTGCGGGACTGATACCAATATCACCTGTAATTGCTGAAATTGGACTATTATTAATAGCCGTTTTGGCAAGAATTACATAGTTTTCTGCCGATCCAAGGTTTACTGTATTCATGCCTGTTGCGTTTACTCCTGTAGTAAACATCCAAGACACTTCTCCTGCAAGTGCTTTTCCCGCTATATTTTTTACCGCTGTAGTAATTGTTGCAGTATACGTTATATTACTTAATAAAGCTATATTCGGTTTAAAAGTTGCAGTTAAGCCTTCGTAAGAAACAGTTCCTGCAACAATCGTAGTTCCATGTTTTAAAGTAAAACTATTATTATCAAATGTTGTCCCATCCATGGCTACACTAAAACCTGCGGAAACAATTTTATTGTGCGCTACATCATTTGCGTTGTTAACTGGACTAGTAGCCTCTAATGAAGGGCTTGTTGTGGACGTTGCAGCTGGAGTTAGGTTATCGTCGTCATCATCCTTACAGCCGGCAAATAAAACTATCGTTGCAAATGCAATTACTGATGTCAATTTTTTAATTTTCATATAATTTGTTTTTAATTAAGCTACTGGCTCACAGACTGAAAGAATAATCAGCATACAAACTTGCACCTAAACTAAAGTAGAAGTATTACAGCCTAAAGGTGTTTTCTTACATCAATCACATATTTCTCTCTACTACATAAAAATGGAATCCACTAAGTATTTAACTCCTGCCCTATTTGAAAGTGATAATTTTATCTATCTCACAACAAACCATACAGGGGCGTTGTGGCACATAATGACCCGTCCTAAAATATGTCTACACTTAAACATCTAGATATGTATAAAAATGAGATACCAAAATGATCGAATGAACTACGAACAAAGGGATACAGAGTAAAAACAACTAAATTTGACCTTAGTCAGAATTAAAAAATTAAATTTAAAAACACTAAAAAAGTATCAAATGAAAAATACATTTCTCGCAGTAGCGCTGCTTATTGCTTTAGTCAGCTGCCAATCAAACAAAAAGAATGAAACAACAAAATCAGAGCAAACGGAATTATCAGAAACGGTGACCACTGAGGATGCTTTTTTTTCACCAAATGGAAGAATAGTTACTCCTGAAACTTATCCTACTGACGAAACTTCACGTCAGATTCTAAGAGGCCAAAGTTTGGTTGGAGTAAATAAGTTGAATCACAATAGAAAGCTTACACCGACCGATGACCAGCCTGTTGTTCGGATGAATCGCGACACTTATTACTCAATGGCCGTGGTTGATGTCTCAAAGGGTGCGACTATAATAATGCCAGATATTCCAGAGGGAAAATATATGTCTGTCCAACCTGTGACTGAAGATCATAGAATTCAGAAAATGATGTATGGCGCTGGTTCATTTGAGTTATCAACTCATACTGGGACTCACCTTTATTTAATCATTCGACTTGATGGAACTTTCACTGAAGTAGAAGCAAAAGAGATTCAGGATCAGATGAGAATTAATGCAAATTCAACTAATTTATTCACCACCGAAGCTGTTAGCAAAGAGTCTTTTTACAAAATTGAATCGGAGCTTAAAAGTCAAGTTCCTGCCATTGTTGAACGAGATGGCGCAAAAGGTCTGAAAGGTATGTTTACTGACCCACGAGACGAATCAGCAGAAGACTTTACGCAAGAAAAGTATCAAGTTGGAGCAGCTGCAGGTTGGGGAGGTGCCCAACTAACGGATAACATCTATGAATCTTCAGGAAATTTCTCGACCGATAGTTGTTACCAACTTACATTTGAAGACCCAAATAATGGTGCTTTCTGGTCAATCACTGTTTATGATAAAGATGGCTTTATGTTTAATGACCTTGCAAACTACAGTTCGAATACTGCGCAAAAAAACAGCGATGGTACTTACACTATTAGTTTTGGTTGCGGCATAGATGCACCTAATAACTTAGAAATCGATAATCCTACAAATGAGTTTAACATATTGGTTCGTCATTACCGTCCTTCCAAACGTGTAATTGAGGAAGGTTATCGCCTTGTACCTTTTATGAAAGAAGTACCTAATGACAAGTTAAATGAGCTATAATATTTGAATTAATATGAATAGAAAGTGAAATAAATAGCAAACAACATTGTACAAAGGGCTTTAAATGCCCTTTATACTTTTCTTAAGGATGCATTTTAATATGCTTAAAATTGGCAAGTCTATTAAAATTGGAGTTATACTTGGCGCTATAGCAGCCTTAGTTGGGAAAGCTGCTAACTTTTTTTATTGAACAGGAAATAGAGACTCTATCCTATGTGATTACTTTTGTTTGCCTTAACTAAAATTTAATCGAGAATAATCTCCCCATTAAAGGAAGAATCTAAGCCATATTTATCTACTAAATAGATCATAGCAGCAAAAGAAGCCGCACCTAGCTCCAACTCTCTTTTATGCACATTTTCAAAAACATCCGTATCAGAATGGTGGTGGTCAAAATACCTTTGATCATCAGGCCTTAGTCCTATGAGTGGTACATTCTGTTCTTTCAAAGGACCTATGTCTACACCTCCCCATCCCTTTTCAAATAGATGCAGTCTATAAGGCTTTAATAAAGCTTGCCACGATTGCATTTGCATTACTTGCTCTTCAGTTCCATCTATCGTAAAACCTCTAGGCACAAAACCTCCTGCATCACTCTCTAAAGCTGCTATATGAACCTCCCCTTTTTCCTTAGCAACGGCAGCATAAGTTTTACCTCCATTATTACCATTTTCTTCATTCATAAATAATACGCATCGTAGCGTATATCTTGGTTTATAGCCAATTTCCTTTAAAATTCTTAATGCTTCTATAGAATGCACCACCCCTGCACCATCATCGTGTGCTCCTTCTCCAACATCCCAAGAGTCTAAGTGCCCTCCAAAGGTGATGATCTTATCCGGCTCTTGAGATCCTCTGATTTCTGCTATCACATTATAAGATTGTTTGTCTGGCAGTGTTTCACTATTCACATGGATATAGCCTAAAGAATTGGGCTTTTCTTTCAAAAGAGCGCTAAGCATTTCTGCATCTTGTATACTCAATGCCACCGCTGGAATTTTGTCTACTCCTTCTTCATAGCCCATAGAACCAGTATGCGCATGTTTATCTTTATGATGACTCATAGAGCGCACAAAAACACCAACGGCTCCATATTTAGAAGCATTACTAGCACCTCCCCATCTTTGTTTTACACATCCTCCATAAGCCTCTCCGGTGCTTATAAGTCTTTTTTCCATTGGTCTGTTGAAGAAAACTATTTTGCCTTCAATATTCTCCTGCCCAATTTTTTCCAATTCTTCAAAATCTTGCACTTCAATTATTTCAGCTTCTATCTTGCCATTAGAAGATACAGATCCACCAAGAGTTTTAATACTCATGGCTTTACCATTTACTCCTGCCTCTTCAATATCTCCTCTTACCCAATGGGGCACGCTAACAGGCATTAACCAAACCTTGTCAAATTGATATCCCTCTAATAATTCTTTGGCCCATTCTACTGCCTTTTCTGCCTCCGGAGACCCACTTAATCTTGCACCAACATCTTTACATAAGGATCTTAAATTTTCATAAGCATGTCCTTCTACCAAAGCTTCATCAAAAATTTTTCTTATTTCTAGAGAATCTTCATTCTGAGAAAAGGATGGAGAAAAAACAATAAACAAACTAAGTAATAGAACTACTCTTATCATATTTAGCAATGATTTTATAATTGAAAAGGCCAAATTAGTATAGTTGCAGCAATTTTTTCTTTAACACAAGCCATTAGAGGTGAAAAAAACAAAATGAATATCTTTCCACCACAATTACAACTAATTCCTTTGAAGCATATCCTGCCATATTCTTTACTTCTAATCTTATTTGCATGCCAAAATCCCAAGACAGAATTTTCAGAATGGTATGCGGGTAAACAAAGTACGTCAGGAGAGTCTGTAAATAAAATTCACTACTTAAATTATTACTCTCAAGAGCTATTTATAGATACAATTTATCGCTCTATGCAGGGACCTTATGAAATAAAAAAAGTCTCTATCAATGAAAAGGGGGAGGATATAGTTTGGATTACTTCCTATGCCAGTAAATTAGTTAACAGCAGAACTAAAGCCTATGTAGAAGACCGGTTTATGTGTCATAACAATTTCAACTATAAAGATACTAGCAGTATTCCATGGAAGCTGAAGACAAGTGGTGGCAACTCAAGAATATTTACTCTTTCAGAAGGTCAAACCAAAATAGAGCTGCCCGAAGGTTTTGGTATTCCAGTTCCTGCAAATCAAAACTTTGAGATGGTTTCTCAAGTCTTAAACCATTTGGAAAAGGACATAGATTTGAAACTTAATCATGAAGTTGAAATTGGCTATATCAAAGAATCAGAAAGACGAAATAAGATTACTCCCTTATATCAGCAATCTATCTTTGTTACCAAGCAAATTGCCGGTCCAAAAGGTAGGTATGGTCTTCCTAAATTATGTATTAGTCACCATTTAGATTCTAATGCATTAGATGGTGATCACCCAAATCACGATTGCTCTACTGTTTTCAATTCAAAAAAATATAATCCCTATGAAGATAGCGAGGGCAGAAAATATACCGGACATTGGAGTATCCCTTATGGAAAAGAAACTTTGTTTACAGATGTAACACCCATGTTAGATTTATCTGAAAACACTAAGATTCATTTTATTGGAGTTCACTTGCATCCTTTTGCTACAGCCTTGGAGTTATGGGATACTACTCTAGATAGTTTATTATATGCTAGCAAAATAGTACCACAAAGTAAGTTTGGCTTTAAGGAAATAGGCTACTATAGTTCTGAAGAAGGAATTCCAGTGTATACTGCGCATCAATATGAGTTAAGAAGCACTTATAATAATGTAGATAGCCTAGATAACCAAACAGCAATGGCTGTAATGTATTTGTACCTAGAAGACAAATAAAAAAGGCCACGCAGTAGCGTGGCCTTTCTATAAATATTAAAAAAGATTACTTCTTCTTTTTCTTTTCGTCTTTCTGCATCTCATCCTTTAAGCTTGCTAAAGCATCTAAGTCACCAAGAGTAGTTTTTTCTTGCTTACTCTTCATATCACTAATTGCTCTTTGCGTTGCTTTCTGATCAGATTTAGCTTTAGTGCGCTTTTCAGTTTTTTCTTCATACTCAATATCCTTATGGATTTGTGTATGAGAAACTACAATCTTCTTTGCATTTTTATTGAATTCCATTACTTTGAAATCCAATTCTTCATCCTTCTCAGCGTTAGTGTTGTCTTCTTTCACTAAGTTTCTCTTTGTTGCGAAAGCTTCTACACCGTAAGGCATAATTACTGTAGCACTTTTAGCAGTTACTTCAGAGATTGTTCCTTTATGGATACTTCCTATTTCAAAAATAGATTCGAAAGTTTCCCAAGGATTTTCCTCTAATTGTTTGTAACCTAAGCTTAATCTTCTATTGTCTTTATCTATTTCTAAGATTACAATCTCCATTTCGTCGCCTACTGCAGTGATTTCTTTTGGATGATTAATTTTCTTAGACCAAGAAAGATCTGAAATGTGCACTAAACCGTCTACTCCATCTTCTAGCTCAACAAAAACTCCAAAATCAGAAATGTTTGTTACTTTACCAGAATGCTTAGAGTCTACAGGGTATCTTGTTTCAATACCATCCCATGGATCCGTAGATAATTGCTTAACACCTAGAGACATTTTTCTTTCTTCTCTATCTAATGTTAATATTTCTGCTTCTACTTCATCGCCAACTTTAAAGAAAGCTTGCGCTGGTTGTAGGTGATTAGACCAAGAAATTTCAGAAACGTGAATAAGGCCTTCAACACCTGGCTGAATTTCAACAAAAGCACCGTAGTCTGCAACTACAACCACTTTTCCTTTCACTTTGTCTCCTACTTGTAATTTCTCATCTAATTTATCCCAAGGATGACCTTCCAATTGCTTCATACCAAGTGCAATTCTCTTCTTCTCATCATCAAAGTCAAGAATAACCACTTTAATTTTCTCGTCCAATTGAACAATTTCTTCTGGGTGATTTACTCTACCCCAAGAAAGGTCTGTAATATGCACTAAACCATCTACTCCACCAAGATCGATAAAGACACCGTAAGAAGTAATATTCTTCACAGTACCCTCTAATACTTGTCCTTTCTCTAATTGAGAGATGATTTCTTTTTTCTGAACTTCTAGTTCTGCCTCAATCAATGCTTTATGAGAAACTACAACGTTTTTAAATTCTTTGTTGATTTTCACAACTTTGAATTCCATTGTTTTATCTACATAAACATCGTAATCTCTAATTGGCTTCACATCAATCTGAGAACCTGGCAAGAATGCTTCTATACCAAATACATCTACAATTAATCCTCCTTTAGTTCTACACTTAACATGGCCTTTAATAACTTCTTGCGTAGTTAATGCATTGTTTACATTTTCCCAAGCTCTTAATGCTCTAGCTTTCTTGTGAGAAAGAATTAACTGACCATTTTTATCTTCTTGGCTTTCAATAAACACTTCAACGGTATCGCCAACTTTAAGATCTTCTCTATATCTTAATTCAGATTTGGAGATTACTCCATCTGACTTATATCCAATATTTACAACTACTTCACGAGGAGTAATACTAACTACTGTACCATCAATAACATCTTGCTCCTGAATAGAAGTAAGCGTTTCGCCGTACATTTTCTCTAGTTTTTCTTGTTCCTCTTTAGCGTATAAATCGTCGTACTTACCAATAGAATCCCAATCGAAGTCTTTTCTAAATGCCTCTAGTTCACTTAGTCTTTCTTCTTTAGTTTTTGGCGCTTCAACTACAACTTCTTTTTTTGCTTCAGCAGCAATTTCAGCAGTTTTTATTGGAGCATCAGCTTCTTTTGTTTCTTCTTTTGGAGCAGACTTTTTAGTAGCCTTTTTTGCCTCGGTAGCTTTTTCTGCTTTAGGAGCTTCCTTCTTAGCTTTTGCTTTTGGAGCAGCTTTTTTAGGCGCTTCTTTTTCTTCAGTACTAGCTTTTGTTTTTTTTGCTGCAGCAGTCTTAGTTGCAGTCTTTTTAGCTGTAGTAGCCTTTTTAGCTTCTACTTTTTCTACTTTTTCAGCAGAATTTTCTTTTGATTCAGCCATCAATGACTTTGTTTTGTATTTCGTTTTTTATCGGTATTAAAACGAAAGTGGTTATTAAAATTCCCGAAAACACCGCTATTCGAGCCCCAAAAATGAGGGCCGCAAATATACCAAAATTTTACTTTTATTTTTCAGTATTTTTTAGGGATTTAAAATAAACTAAATTCGTGGAAAAGAGTTAATAGGTAAATTTGCACCTACTTTATGAAACAGTTTGAAATTCCTATAACCTATAGAAGTTCCTTTATTACACAAATAAAGAACTTAAGAAAAGAATTAGATCCAAGAAAAAAAGACTTTAGTCCATCTACTTTAGACTTTGGAGAAGTGCAATTTTTAATAGCACGCCATTTTGGTTTTTGTTATGGTGTGGAAAATGCGATTGAAATAGCCTACAAAGCAGTAGAAGAAAACCCTGGAAAAAGAATCTTTTTATTAAGTCAGATGATTCACAACCCTGCTGTTAATAGTGATTTAAGAGCATTAGGCATTCGCTTTATCATGGATACTCAAGGAAATCAATTTATTCCATGGGAGGAATTAAATAATGACGACATTGTTATTGTTCCTGCCTTTGGAACAACCATAGAAACGGAAAAAATTCTACTAGACAAAAAGATTGAAATTCGAAAATACGATACTACTTGTCCATTTGTAACCAAAGTTTGGAAGCAATCGGAGAAGCTAGGAAACCAAGGTTACACGGTAATTATTCATGGCAAGCATAAGCATGAAGAAACCAGAGCTACATTCTCTCATAGTTCTCAAAATGCTAAATCTATTGTTGTAAAGAACATGGAAGAGGCCATTGAACTTGGTAAAATGATAGAGGGCAAGATGAGCTTAGAAGAATTTTACGAAGTTTTTAAAGGTAAGCACAGCGAAGGATTTAATCCTGAATTAGACTTAGACTGTGTAGGAGTAGTTAATCAAACAACCATGCTTGCCTCCGACACTCAATCTATTGCAGATTACTTCAAATCTCTAATGATCAACAAATTTGGAAAAGACAATTTAAAAAATCATTTTGCAGATACACGAGATACTCTTTGCTATGCTACAAATGATAACCAACAAGCAACTTATGGCTTACTTAATAATGAAGCAGACATAGCTATTGTTGTTGGTGGTTTTAATAGTTCAAATACCTCTCACTTGGTAGAACTTTGTGAAGAAAAGCTACCTACATACTTTGTATCTTCTGCAGAAGAGCTATTCTCTGATAATATGATCCGTCATTTCAATTATAACACCAAGCAAATGACCTCAACAAAAAACTATTTGGGAGAAAAAAGGCCTTTAAAAATCATTTTAACCTCTGGAGCCTCTTGTCCCGATGCTGTTGTAGAAGGAGTAATGGATCGCTTATTAGAATTCTTTAAAACGGATAAGACCAAAGAAGAAATTTTGAATGAAATTAAAGAAGAAATGGCCTAAATCTTTTCATGAACAATTTTCAAGACCATGCCTAATTGCTCTTCCTGACCAATAAAAGAATTGTCAATTTCTATAGCATCTTCAGCTTTTCGCAAAGGATTCTCTTTTCTTGTCGAATCGTTATAATCTCTAAGCCTAATATTTTCGATTACTTCTTCAAGAGTAATAGTGTCTCCTTTTGCTTTTAGTTCAGAATATCTTCTTTCTGCTCTTATAGCTGGTTCAGCGGTCATGAATATTTTTACTTCAGCTTTTGGAAATACTTTAGTCCCAATATCCCTTCCATCCATTACTACACCTCTACCCTTAGACATTTCTCTTTGTCGTTCTACTAATATTGTTCTTATGTTCTTGTTTTGGGCTATTTTACTAACCGAGTCAGAGACTTCTTTTCCTCTAATTTCATTTTCTACATTTTCTCCATTCAGAAAAGTCTCTGATAGCATAGTCTCTCTATTCCATTTAAATTCAATTTGAACATCTGCTAGAATTTCTTTTACCTCTTTGGACGAAAGCTCATCTATTGGAATTTTACTTCTTTTAATATACAAGCTTACAGCACGGTACATCGCTCCAGAATCTATATAAGTAAAACCTAATTCCTTTGCTAATGCTTTTGCCAAAGTACTTTTACCACAAGAAGAGTAGCCATCAATAGCTATAGTGATTGATTTCATGCGCTCAATTTACGAAATCTGACAAACGGGTGGATATAGAAAAGGTATTTGTGCCTCCTGCTTGGTGAAAATTAGATCTTCCATAGCTGATATGAAACTTAGAAACACGCATTCCAAAACCAAAACTGAAGCCAACAGCACCAAGCTCTTCATCTATTCTCAACTCTCTCCTTCTAAAATAATTATATCCTAATCTAATATTAAAATTATCCGTCAATAGAAATTCGGCATTAAATATCAATCTTCTCTTCATGTTTTCAAAAAAACCCTCATTTTGACCATTATCATTGGTATTATCAGAACCTTGATTTAAAACTCCATCCTCCTCGATGATTTCATTGGGGTTTTCATAGGTCAAATCCCATTTTTGTAGCTGCTGTGCAATAATTCCAATTCTAAGCGGAACTCTCTTTAGCCTTTTCGTAAAACCTATCTGCAGCTCAAATGGCATGGCTTCTCTATTATCTTCCGTATACGTTTGAAGCTGTGTACCAAAATTTTTAGCAACAACAGCTAGCGTTATCTTTCTTTTATCCGAATAGTATGTCAAACCAAGGTCTGCAGCTACACCAACAGAACTATAATCATACAAAGAAGAATAGATGGTCTTTAGATTTGCACCTAGAGTAAAATTGGTATCTAATGCTCTACTATAACCTATAATGAATGCATATTCCCCTGCTGAAAATGTACCTAATTCATTTCCACTAATATCTGTTTCGGTAAATTGACCGTAATCTATATATTTTAAGCCTGCATTAAAGGTACCTATGCTATCATAATGTTTGGTATAAGAAACATAACCATAATTAATGTCTGAGAGATAATCCATATACGTTAACGCTAACTTATTATCCATTTCTTTATTAAGTAAGCTTGGATTATCTGCAGCTAAAAAAGGATCATTATCCTTCACTGCTATTTGATTTCCTCCAAGGGCAGATACTCTCGCAGAAGAAGTTAATCTCAAAAAATTATAGGTGTTATCTCCACCAAGCTGAGCTATAGCTAAAGAAGTAATAGAGATAAGAAAAGCAGTTAAAATTATTCTACCCATACAATGATGCTAACATACGCGAAAAAAAGTCTTTTATTGTTCTTTTTTTGAAATAAAGGCGAACTTTAAACTTTAATTTTTTATCCATGAAAAAAACACTATTTATTATCCTTTTAGGACTTGGTATAACACAAGTAAACGCTCAAAATGTTGAAATTACCCCATTATATGGTTACCAATTTGGCACTAAGCTGGATTACTTTGGTGGCTATGTAAAAATGGAAGAAGGCAGCATGTTTGGAGGAACAGTTGGCTTTAATACAGGTAGAAATGTAATTCCACAGATAAGCTATATGCGCCAAACTGCTGAAATTAGGCTAAGAGATGTTGTAGTGGCACCAACAGAAGTTCGTGTTTCAGATGCCAATTTCGATTGGATAGGAATTGGAGTAATAAGAACAGCAGGAACGGATGAGCTATACGGTCATTTCGGACTTGGGGTAGGATTATTAGTTTCCACACCTACAAATACCAATACAGCAATTTTAGAGAAAGGACTTAATAGTAGTTCAAGAATGTTTTTTGACTTCAAATTTGGTGGAACTGCCATGTTCAATGAAAACATAGGGTTAAGAATTCAAGCCCTATTTCAATTTCCTGTAGATTGGGGAGGCGCCTATTTTGGTTATGGTACAGGTGGTCCTTCTACGGGAGTAAGTTTCAGCAGCTCTTCAACCATTTTCTCTTTGAATGGAGGCTTAGTATTTGTAATTCCACAATAGTATTTAAAAAGGAAAAGGGGATACAATTGCATCCCCTTTTCCTTTTTCTATGTTGAAGTTTGAGATTAATCTCTCAAAATAACTCCTTCTGCAATAAAAGATACTTTTATTTCAGGCTCAGTTATAGCAGCAATTTCTTCTTCAGTTGCTCCTCCGTCTTCTGCATAATGTCTTAAATCTTCTACTGTTGTAGTATCTCTAACCGCTATACCTTCAAATACAACTTCCTTTCCTGCAATATCTAAAGGAACAAAAAAGCCGTAATCTTTAAAAGTAACTCTCATTTGTTCTCCATTTGCAGTTTCTACCTTCATCCAACATCCTTTTTTCTTGCAAACTTCTGTAGCTACAGCTGCGATTTTAATGTTAAGAGAATCTGACTCTGCCATTTTAGCATTAAAGTCTTCCAAAGAAGTAATTCCTTCTTCATCAATTATTTTTCCATAAAACCCTTCTGGATTTTCTGTTTTTGTTGTATCTACTGCTTCTTTCATAGAAGTTGCAGTATTTGTTGAGTCTGCATTAGTTTCTTCCGTATTATCTGCAGCAGGGTTGCCGCAAGCAACTAAAATACTTAATGCTGTTACTGCTAATAAATTTCTTTTAATATTCATGTTAGTTAAATTAATTTGAGTACAAAATTAAGAGATTTGAATTACTTAGAGAGAATAATGAATTCAGTTCTTCTGTTTTTTGCTCTTCCCTCCGAACTATCATTAGATGCAATAGCTTGCTTTTCTCCAAACCCCTTGTAACTTAAACGAACAGGATCTATACCTTCAATAATTAAATAATCTTGCACCGCCTTTGCTCTTTTGGAAGATAAAATCAAATTATCATTATCATCTCCTACATTATCGGTATGCCCATGAATGGCAACTTTCACATTAGGATTATTCTCTAGGAAAAGAATAAACTCATCCAGTATATTCATCACTTGTGGACTTAACTCGTAAGAATCTGTAGCAAAGTTTAGATTATTAATTCTATACGTTTCTCCTCTCTTTATTGGGCTAAACTCCATTGGTGCAACCCGCTTAGGTTTCCCAACAACAGACTCGTCAGAATTGATGTACTGGCTAGTAAATGCGTAACCTTCTTTTCTAGCCATCATCATAACATCTTCCGATTCTTTTGCTGAAATAACTGCTACATATTCACCACTTTCTTCATCTACTACTCCTTCAATAACTTCGTTAGTGGCCATATTTTTTAATTCTATAGACATCCCTTTTGCGGCATCAGGATCCTCGCTTTCCACTTTACCTTTCACAAAAACTACTTCTTCTGGTCTAGCCTCAACAGGCAATTCAAAACTGTAAATATCTAGTCCCTGTTTTTCTAAATTGGAAGAAAAATATCCAAACTTCCCATCTGTGCTTACCATAAAACCATGCTCATCATCTACAGTGTTAATAGGAACTCCTATATTAACAGGTGTTTCAAATGCACCAAACTTATTTATCCTTGCAAAAAATATGTCTTGCCCTCCTACTCCAGGGTGTCCATCTGATGAAAAATACAAGGTATAACTATCCGAATGCATAAAGGGCGACTTTTCATTTCCCGAAGTATTTATTGTTGGACCTAAGTTAATTGGATCTCCCCAACTTCCGTCAGGATTTCGATTAGACTTGTATAAATCTAGTTTTCCAAAATTATCTTCAGCCCTAGCACTAGCAAAATATAGAGTCTTATTATCTGCTGAAATAGAAGGTTGTCCTTCCCATGAGAATCGCTGATTAATATTATCTCCAATACTTTTGAGTGTTCCCCATGAACCGTTTTTAAACTCAGCATAGTAAATATCGCCATTGGAGAATAAAACACCACTTGGATGTGGCTCTTGATTCACTATCGTAATAAAAATTAATTTATTGTCTATAGAAATAGATGCTCCACCTTGGTAAGCCCCTTGATTAAATGGAGTTGGCATTGGAATTCCTTCTGAATAAGTACCATCATAGTTTCTTCTACTTTGTATAAAATATTCTCTATCCTCACCACTTACCGCTGACTTATCTTCATCTTCCACTTTCCGAGTGAAAAATAAAAATTGATTGTCAGGCGAAAGCATTGGAAGATATTCGTCGCGTTTAGTGGAAGCACCCTTTACTTTTTCAGGATGGAAAGGAACTGGATTCTTAAACAAGTCATAATAAGCAGTTATTCTAGCTTTCATAGACTTTGCTTGCTTCATTGAATTAGATTCTTTAAAGCTAGCGTTCTCTATATAATAGTTGAGATAAGGCTCTGCTTGCTCATATTCTTTTAGATCAAAATGAAACTTTGCAAGCCAATAGGTAGACTCGTAATTTCGATAAGATGGACAGGCCAAATGAGACTTTTCATAGTAATCCTTAGTTCTATTTCTTATTTGAGGATTGCTTTGGTCTTTTTTACTGTTAACATAAGCTAAGGCAGTTAATGCTTCAGCATAATCGGCTTGCAGCTTAACTGCCTCAATTAAATTTTTATAAGCATCTCCTCCCTTGAATCGATAAAGTTCCGCTTTCTCATAATAAGCTTTTGCCTTTTTTGAGGGCTTGGGGCAATTTTGAGCATTAGCTGATAAAACAATTAAGCCCAAAAATAGAACTAGCAGATTTTTAAAATAAAAGTTTTTAAATTGGAATTTTTTCATTCGCATTAATCTCCTCAAAATGAAAGCAAAGAAAGCTATTTATTAGGTCTATTTAAAGAGACCCTTTAATTTTTTCTTAGCCTCTTCTTCTAATTTCTTTTTCGCCTTATCACTTTCCTTTTTCAACTGCTCTTCGGCTTCTTTCTTTTGCTTTTCAAGCTCTTGCTTTGCTTTCTCCTCTGCTTCTTTCTTTTGCTTTTCTAGTTCTTCCTTAGCCTTATCTTCTAGTTCCTTTTTATGTTTTTCAAATTGTCTTTCTGCTTCTTTCTTCAAAGATTCCGTAGCATTACTTTTCGCTTCCTTAAAGTCAGTTGTTACCTTAGGATCAGTAGCAGGTCCAACTAATTTAACATCTACATTAATTGTCTCCAATTGATCTACTTTTATACCTTTAGCCGCAACTTTAGAGAGTAAACCATCTATGGCTTCATTAGCTTCCCCACCAAATTCAGATCTAGGTATCTCAAAGGAGAAAGTATAATCAATGGTCTGATCAAAAGAGTTACTACCTGCAATGGTAACCTTAGTCTCCCCAATCTTATTCGTGAAAGGTTCTACATAAACTTTTCCTTCTGTAATTTTAAAACTAACATCCACGTCGTTTAAAGATAAGGGATTGAGTTTGTCGTATTTGATTGCCTTTGCAATTTTCTTCAAAGGCTTATAATCTTCTACCAAGATATTCTCTGTAGAGATTTTCCCGTTTCCAAAAATACTTTCATACAAAGGCTCCATATTTTTATCAAGCGTACCTAAGATTTTCATCTTTGCCGAATATTTACCTTTGGTATTCTTGGCAATTGGTGCAAGGGTTTCAATAGAATTGAAGGTTTCAATAGTCTCTGTAACATCAAAGCTTTTTATATCCATCGTAAAATCATAACTTGGAAACAAAGAGTCAGTACTTTCATAAAAGCCAGTCATATTCATAGAACCTTGAAGAAAGTCCATAGAGGCATTTTCTAGGCTCAGTTTCTCTTCTTTCAGGGCTATTCTACCTTTAATATTATCGATCTGCATATCTTCATACAACATCTTGCCAATAGAAGCAGTAGTAGTAAAGTCGATATACTTAGGCAGCAATAAAGTCTCCATAGGCTCATCTGTGGCACTTGAATCTTCTTTTGTTTGTGCTTCTACTTCCTCTCCTGTATAGTCACTCTCTTCATAGCCCATCAATTCATTTATATCTAATAGCTTCGATTGAATAGATAAGTTTCCTTTCAATGTTTGGCCATCATCTAAGGCATAAGGAATAAAGTTTTCTAGGCTTCCACTCATATTTACATCGCTCTTTCCTAACAGCATACTCAACGTTTTTAATTCAAAAGATTTTGGCGATACCAGAACCTCAGCAAGAGGTATTTCCACAGGGTAATCTAAAGAGTCACTGCTGTAAATAAAGTTCGTCATACTAAACTGCCCTTTGGC
>JAUIMG010000031.1 GCA_030433355.1 Bacteroidia bacterium
AGGATAATGCACTCCTAAATAAATTCTACTGTAAGAAACTACAGCAGCCCAAGGTAATAGAATTAAAAACCATCTTCTTTTCAATAATAGGGAAACAAAAACCGCTACTGCAAAAGAGTTTGTTGCATGTGAGGACACAAAACTGTATTTACCACCACATTTATTATTCACTAAATGCACTATTTCTTTCAATTCTAGATTGTGGCAAGGTCTGTACCTTTCAAACACTTCTTTAAAAAAATGCACAGAGGTTTGGTCTGAGAGAAAAATTAATAGAGCTATTATAGGTATCACAACGTAGGATTGCTTTTTGTATTTCTTTATAGTAAAATAGAGTAACACAAGGTAAAAGGGAATCCATTGTGGCTTTCCCGAAATATGCCACATGATGACATCCATCCAATCCGAGTGTATGGAATTTAGAAATAGAAATAGCTCTTTATCAAGTAATTCAAGCTGTTCTAGCATCTTGATTTATCTTTTGCCACAGTTTATCTTTTAATTGCATTATGTTCTCTTGACTTACCGAAGAAATAAACATAAAATCTAATCCTTTCAAATCTTCTTTAAAAGCCTCTTTTAGCTCATCATCTAACATATCCGACTTAGATACTGCTAAAATCCGCTCTTTATCTAAGAGTTCTGGATTGTGCTGTTTTAATTCATTTAGCAAAATGTCATATTCTTTACGAATGTCTTTTGCATCTGCAGGAACTAAAAATAATAGAACTGCATTCCTTTCTATATGTCTTAAAAAACGAAGTCCTAGTCCTTTTCCTTCGTGAGCTCCTTCAATAATCCCTGGAATATCTGCCATTACAAAAGACCTATGATCTCTGTAGGAAACCATCCCTAAATTAGGCTTTAAAGTAGTGAATGGGTAATTTGCAATTTCTGGTTTAGCAGCTGAAACTACAGATAACAAGGTTGACTTTCCCGCATTTGGAAATCCTACTAAACCTACATCTGCAAGTACTTTAAGCTCAAGTATCTTCCATTCCTCTTTTCCATCTTCACCACTCTGTGCATATCGTGGAGTTTGATTGGTAGATGATTTATAATGTGCATTTCCTTGGCCACCCCTACCTCCTGCTAATAAAATATGCGTTTGACCATCTTCTAATATTTCGGCAATTACTTCTCCTGTTTCTGCATCTTTAGCCACTGTTCCAATAGGAACGTCTACATATTCATCTGCCCCTTCTTTTCCAAAACTATGGCTTGCTCCGCCATGGCCACCATCCTCAGCAATAATATGCTTGCGATATCTTAAATGAAGTAAAGTCCAAAGTTGTTTGTTTCCTCTTAATATAATATGACCACCTCTGCCGCCATCACCTCCATCTGGGCCTCCTTTAGCAGTAAGTCTATCTCTATGCAAATGGATAGATCCTGCACCACCTTTTCCAGATTTGAAATTAATTTTTACGTAGTCTATAAAGTTTGAATTGGCCATAATAAACGAGCACAAAGATATTTAATATCTACTAGGGACTATGGATTTATTTTCTTTAGTCAGAAATATAAAGCTAATGGTCTTATATAATGTATTATTAAGCTAAAAAGTTAAACCTTATCCACTTGTCAACTGTATATTTAGGAAGTATTCTTAAAACCAAACATTATTCTCGACAAGCATAATATATTAATCATTGAACCTTCGGAAACGGAGGCTTTTGAAGTTGGTGAACTACTCTCTGGTTCTCCTTTCTTTAAATTTGATATTTTCCACGCATCTTGCTTAAGTGAGGCAATAAAGATCATGGAGGAAGAAAGTATTGATTTAAGTCTAGTAAACTTATTTCTTCCAGATAGTGATGGCATCCATACCTTCGACAACCTATTTCATGCTTTCCCAGATATTCCTTTTATCGTTATAACTGAATTAGACGATATTATTATTGGAATAAATGCTGTTAAAAGAGGTGCTCAAGACTATTTAACGAGGTCTGAAATGAATATTTCTACCATAAATAGAGCAATTACTTATGCTATTGAACGGAAGAATACAGAAGAAAAGTTAAGAAAAAGTGAAGAGAAATATAGAGAACTATTCTTAAGATCAAAGGATGCAATTTACATGTCTACTGTTCAGGGTAGTTTTTTAGACATTAACCCTGCAGGGCTAAACCTTCTTGGTTATGAGAAAGAAGATTTAGAAAGGCTGAGAGTTCAAGATTTATATGTACATCTTTCAGATCGGGATGCATTGGTAGAAAGACTTAGTAATGCCGGCGAAGTAAGTGATTATGAAGTTTTACTTAAAAGAAAAGATGGGGAATCTCATCTACATTGCATACTGAATACCATAGTAATTAGAGATAACTATGGAAATACGGTTGGTTTTCAAGGTATTATTAAAGATGTCACTAAAAGGAAAAGAGCAGAAGAAGCTTTAGTAAAAAGTTTGCAAGAATTGGATTTTGCAAATAAAGAGTTACAAGACTTAAATGCAAGTCTGGAAGAAAAAGTAAACTCTAGAACCGAACAATTGACTCGAGAGAAGGAAATAGTAGAATTTCAAAATAAAGAAATTCGTGAAAGCATTAACTATGCTAAAAGAATTCAGGCTTCCATTTTACCCCCAATTCAAAAAGTAAAGGAGCATCTTCGAGATTGTTTTATTTATTATGAACCTAAAGATATAGTTAGTGGCGATTTTTATTGGTTTGAATACGTAAGAAACAAACCCATGATTGCCGTTGTAGACTGTACTGGGCATGGAGTTCCCGGTGCTTTTATGAGCATTATTGGCTATACGCAACTAAATGAGATTGTAAACGACCAGAAAATTACAGACCCAGGTGTTATTTTAAAAGAACTAGATAAAAGAGTTAAAATAGCGTTAAACCAAAATAATGGTCTTAAAATGAGTAGTATGGATGGTATGGAGCTTGGACTCATTAGTATTGATTACGAAAAAGGAAAAATTGAATTTGCAGGAGCTATGAGGCCTCTATACTTCGTAAAAGATAGTGAATTACATATTGTGAAGGGGGATAAATTTTCTATAGGAGGAAGTTCTTTGCACAAGAAAACCTTTACAACACATAGACTAAACTTTAAAAAAGGGGATAGCTTTTATTTATTTTCTGATGGTTACCCTGACCAATTTGGTGGACCAAAAGGTAAAAAGTTTATGACCAAACATGTAGGTCAAATGCTAATGAAAATAGCTCACCTACCTATGCACGACCAAGGCCAAATAGTGCAGTCTGCAATTAAAGATTGGATGAAAGGAGAAGAACAGATAGATGATATCCTAATGACAGGAATAAAATTTTAACGATTAATGGTTTCCACTAATCTGTCAAAAATTTCCTCTATAGTACCTACCCCATCAATAGAATTATACTTACCCTGATCCCCAAAATAAGTCTTTAAAGGAGCAGTTTTTTTATTATAAGTAAGAATTCTATTGTAGATTACAGATTCATTCTTATCGTCTTCTCTACCAGACTCTCTTCCTCTTTGTATAATTCGATCCACTAGCTCCTCATCATCAACTTCTAAAGAAAGCATTAAATCGATCTCGGTTTTATGCTGCTGTAATAAATTATCTAAGGCTCTAGCCTGTTCTGTAGTTCTTGGAAAGCCATCAAATATAAAACCTGCAGCACCCTTATTTTGGTTAAGGCAATTGCCAATCATATTGATAACAACTTCATCTGGAACTAATTCACCTTTATCCATAAAGCCTTTTGCTTCTTGTCCTAAAGGGGTATCTTGTTTAATTTCTTCTCGAAGAATATCCCCAGTAGAAAGATGAACTAGATTAAATTTCTCTTTAAGCTTTGCGGCTTGAGTTCCTTTCCCTGCACCTGGAGGGCCAAATAATACAATGTTTAACATATTGTCGTAATCTTTAATATTTTGTACTTCAGACAAAACATATATTTCGTTTAAATTTCTTCCAAATCCATCATAATCCAAACCATATCCAACCACAAAGTCTGACTTAATAGATAGTGCTATATAATCAATAGGAATATCTTTCTCATACATCTCTTCCTTATAGAGAAGTGTAGCAATTGAAATAGATTCAGCTCCCATATTGCTTAAGGTATCCACCACAGATTCAATGGTATTGCCTGTATCTACAATATCCTCTAAGATAATAACATGACGACCTTTTAACTTTTGATCTAGACCTAAGAGTTGTCTTACATTACCTGTACTTTGAGTTCCTTGATAGGATGCAACCTTTACAAAAGAAATTTCGCATTCAACATCTATCTTTTTCAAAAGATCTGCTGCGAAATAGAAACATCCATTTAGCACTCCTAAAAAAACAGGTTGTTTACCTCTGTATTTATGATTTATTTGATCCGCAACCCTTGAAATGGCGGCATCAATTTCTTGTTCTGAAAGGTATGATTCAAATACCTTATCGTGGATTTTTATTTTACTCAAAGGACTTTATAGCTTGTTGAGAAAGCCAAAATTAGGAATTAAATATCGACCCTTTCTATAATGCTCATAATTTATGCTGTTTATTATTTTAACTTTACAATCTGAATTTAGAATTGTATGAAGGAAACAAATATTCATTCCAAAAACTTTAAAATAGGTATTTTAGGTGGTGGTCAATTGGGCAGAATGACTTTACAAGAAGCCTACAACCTAAACCTTCATATTTCCATCTTAGACCCTTCTGAAAACGCCCCTTGTGCTACTCTGGCAGATGAATTTGTAGTAGGAGATTTTAAAAACTTTGAGGCTGTATATGAATTTGGGAAAAATAAAAATGTAGTAAGCATAGAGTTTGAAGATGTAAATTCAGACGCTCTACAAAAGCTAGAAGATGAAGGAGTAAAAGTTTTTCCACAGCCTAGAGTATTAAAAATCATTCAAGATAAAGGACTACAAAAACAATTTTATGAGGCACACGGTTTTCCAACTTCTCCATTTGAGCTTATTAAGAATAAAAGTGAATTAAGTAATTCGTCTATTGAATTTCCAATTTTTCAGAAACTTAGAACTTCAGGTTATGATGGTTATGGAGTTCAGAAAATTGATAGTAAAGACGCTTTAGAAAAGGCTTTCGATAGTCCATCAATGATAGAAAGCGCAGTTGATTTAGATAAAGAGCTTTCTGTAATAGTAGCTAGAAACGAAAAAGGAGATATCACTCATTTTCCATTGGTAGAATTAGAGTTTAATCCAATTGCCAATATGGTGGAGTATCTTTTTTCACCTGCAAATGTTAGCAGTGAAATAGAGAACAAAGCCTACAAACTTGCAGAAGATCTTATCAGAAAGTTAGACATGGTAGGAATTTTGGCCGTTGAATTTTTCTTGAGTAAAAAAGGGGAATTATTAATTAATGAAATAGCACCAAGGTCGCATAATAGCGGACATCATACAATAGAAGGTAATTTAACTTCTCAGTTCGGGCAACATTTAAGAGCTATTTTGAATCTACCTTTGGGTGCTACAGACTTAAGAGAATGTGCGGTTATGGTTAATCTGCTAGGAAAAGAAGGAGAAAATGGCACTGCAATTTACAAAGGCATGGAGGACATATTGAATGAAAAGGGAGTTTTTCCACATTTGTATGGCAAAGAAGAAGTGAAATCCTTCAGAAAAATGGGGCATGTTACCATTATAAACAAGGACTTAGAAAAAGCTAAAGCATTGGCTAAGGAAATAAAAAGTAAAATTGAAGTAATAGCAAAATAATGGAAGCAAGAATAGGTGTAATCATGGGCAGCATATCTGATTTTAAGGTTATGCAAGCTGCAATCGACTTTTTTAAATCAAAAAACATTCCGCATGAGGTAGAAATTGTTTCTGCACATAGAACCCCTGAAAAAATGATTGAATATGCAAAGTCTGCCAAATCTAAGGGCTTGCAAGTAATAATTGCAGCAGCAGGTGGTGCTGCGCACTTACCGGGCATGGTAGCTTCTGCTACACCCTTGCCTGTTATTGGTGTTCCAATTAAATCTTCAAATTCGTTGGATGGCTGGGATTCTATCTTATCTATTTTACAAATGCCAGGTGGAGTTCCTGTGGCAACGGTAGCCTTAAATGCCTCCTTAAACGCAGCCATTTTAGCTTGTCAGATAATTGCTACTGCAGATGAGAATATAGCTAATATGCTTTCGAAATACAAAGAGGAGCTAAAAGAAAAGGTTGCTAATATGAATCGTGAATTGAATGCGGATTAAAGCATTTATCTATTTATTAGCCTTATCTACTCTATCAATTCCATTATTTTCTCAGATAGAAGACACCACTGCTGCTGACTTAAAAGACAAGTTCGATAAGAATGCCTTTATAGGAATTAATTATGGTTGGTCTATGCCAATGGGAAGCTTTTCTGAACCAACCAATGAGGACGGTGGCTCTGCATTTGCTAAAAATGGTAACAAGTTTGCCTTAATTGATTTCGGTTATAGATTTAAGAAAAGTTTCTTTGTTGGCTTAAGCTACATCAACCTAAATAATAGCGTAAATGAAGAAGAACTAAGTAGAAACCTATCCAACGATGAATTTCTATTTACAGCAACCGCCTCAGATTATGAGCTTAGAGCTTTAATGGTTGGAGTAGGATTTACTAAATCAAGTCGAACGGCCGATTTTGATTTGAGATTTAATCTCGGCTATGGAACTACTTACCTGCCTAGTTTTAATATTTTACAAAAAGACAGAATAAGTGGTGAAGAAGAAGAACTGCTTTTCCAAGCTGAAAAAGAAAGTGGAATTGGTATAGGGTTGAACGCCGGCTTGAGAATACACTTAAATGAATACCTAGACTTTACGAGCAATCTGTCCTATATAATTTTTCAGAAGAGTTTTGATGAAATTGAAACAAATAGCGCTACCAATGAAGCTAGTTCAGCTTCAATTAATTATGAGGTTGTTAGCATTACTTTCGGCTTAGCCTATCGATTTAATATTTTATTTCATGAGTGAATTTAATTTACAAAGTATACAAGAAGCAGAAGATAGAATTAAAAGTTTCATTCACAGAACAGCAATTCTAAAATCTGATTCCATAAATGATATTGCCGAAGCGAAGATATTCTTCAAATGTGAGAACTTTCAAAAAATAGGAGCTTTTAAAATGCGTGGTGCACTAAATGCCATCATGCAACTTTCTGAAAAAGAAAAGTCTAATGGAGTGGTGACTCACTCTTCTGGAAATCATGCACAGGCTGTTGCACTAGCAGCAAAAATGGCTGGAATTAAGGCCTACATTGTTATGCCTAATACGGCTCCTAAGATTAAAGTGAAAGGAGTAGAAAGCTATGGCGGAATTATTCATTTTTGTGAGCCCACTTTAGAAGCTAGAGAGTCTAATATGGAGAAAATACAGAAAGCTAAAAATTGCACTTTTATCCCTCCATTTAATCACAAAGATGTAATCTTAGGACAAGCTACTGCAGCAAAAGAATTACTAGAAGACTCTGAGGAAAGCTATGATTATATTTTGTGTCCCGTTGGGGGAGGTGGTCTTTTAGCGGGTACTGCCCTTGCGGTTAAATACCTAAGTCCTAATACAAAAGTAATAGCTGCCGAACCTGAGGGAGCAAACGACGCCTTTCGTTCTTTTAAAGCCAAAAAGAAGTTAAATAATGAAAAAGTAAATACCATTTGTGATGGCCTACTAACCAACCTAGGTGATTTGAATTACGAAATAATGATGAAATTGGTTAATGACGTTATAACCGTCTCAGACGATCAAATTATTGAGGCTATGCGACTGATATGGGAGAGGATGAAAATAATTATAGAACCCTCCTGTGCAGTACCTCTAGCAGTAGTTTTAAATAATAGGGAGCTATTTAAAGGCAAGAAGGTTGGAATAATTCTAAGTGGTGGAAATGTAGATTTAGATACCTTTTTTGCAGCACTTAAAACCTAATCCATCCAATCCAATTTTTTTACCAAAGCATACCAATCGTTATCTAACTCTAGGTAGCCATTATCATAGCAGTAATAATAGATTCTACCATCTTTAGTTTGGTAGGTATTTGTAAAAAATTGAAAATCAAAACCCTTTGCTAAAAGCTTTTCTTTGGTTGTTTTAGATTTTCCATTAGGATTCATTCCATCTAAAATTCTTCTATTCTTTCTAAGTTTTTGATTTACATTCCTAACATAGGTATTAACCGATTGGTTGGAGCGATTGTTATAGGTATTTCTGCATTGATCTGTACAGAATTTCTTATCTACCCTACCATTGATCTTTTCACCACATTCAAGACAAAGACGATCTTCCATAGGTTAAATTTAAAAAAAATACTATTTCTTTTGCGCCCTTGGGTGAAATTGTGTGATTGCATCTTTTAAAAATTGCCGATCTAAATGTGTGTAAATCTCAGTAGTCGTTATGGATTCATGACCTAACATTTCTTGAACAGCTCTTAAATCTGCACCTCCTTCTACCAAATGTGTTGCAAAGGAATGGCGAAATGTGTGTGGACTGATTTTTTGAGAAATATCCGTCTTTTCTGCCAAACGTTTGATAATAGTAAAAATCATTACTCTACTCAATGCTGCTCCTCTATTATTTAGAAAAAGTATATCCTCCGAACCTTTCTTTACGATTATATGATTTCTACTCCCTTCTAGATAGTGTTTTATATATCTAGAAGCCGTATTGCCAATTGGAACTAATCTTTCCTTTTGCCCTTTACCAAATACTCTTATCAAGCCTTCTTCAAAATATATATTAGAAAGTTTCAAGTTAATTAATTCAGAAACCCTTAAACCGCAGCTATATAAAGTTTCTAGAATTGCCCTATTTCTTTCTCCCTGTTCACTGCTTAAGTCTATCGCTCCTATAAGCTCATCTATTTGGTCTATAGACAATACCTCGGGCAATTTCATTCCAATTTTTGGAGAATCTATTAAGTCCATTGGATTGGAAACAATAATATCCTCCATAATTAGATAATTAAAGAATGCCTTTAAACCTGAAATTATTCTAGCCTGTGTTCTTGCAGCAATTCCCAAGCTATTTAACCAAGCAAGGAAAGCATGAAAAAAATGAATATCTAGGTTTCTAACATCTATATCAATCCCTTCTAATTCAGCATATTGTATTAATTTATCTAAATCTCTAGTATATGCTTCTACAGAGTGTTCAGAAAGCGATCTTTCTAACTTCAGAAAAGCCTTAAAGCCATTGCGATAATTAATCAAATTCATCCCAACAAATGTATACTTTTGAGAAAGTGATAAAAACAAAACGCATAGAGATTATCAACGGTCCTAATTTAAATCTATTAGGACGAAGAGAACCTGAAATATATGGTTCCTTAAGTTTTGAAGATTATTTAGAGGAACTTAAAAAAGAGTATCCTTCTGTCGAAATTGGATACTTCCAATCCAATGTAGAGGGAGAGTTAATCAATCATATTCAAAGGATAGGACTACAGAAAATTCCTATTCTTTTTAATGCAGGAGGATATACCCACACTTCTGTTGCTATAGCTGATGCAGTAGCGGCAATTCCATCTGAGGTTATTGAAATACATATTTCTCAACCTGCTGCTAGAGAAGAAGAAAGACACACCTCCTTGCTTGCTAAGTATTGCAAAGGATCTATTTCTGGACTAGGATTAAAATCATATAAATACGGACTTAACTATTTTATAGAAAATGAATAAGAAAATTAAAATCGCACTATTACTTCTTTTACCTGTTTTTAGCATTCAGGCGCAAATGGGAAAGCCTTTCCCAAGTATTGAGGTGTTTGATTTGAATGAAGAAGCGATAAGCATTCCTGAGGACACCAAAGGTAAATTTACCTTAATAGGTGTTGCTTTTTCAGAGGCCGCACAAGAAGACCTTTATAGTTGGAGTCAACCTGTTTTTAGCGAATTTATGGATGAAAACAATATGTCTTCTTTGGTTTATGACCCAAATGTGCATTTGATCTTGATGTTTACAGGTGCAAATCAATTGGCATTTAATAAAGCCAAAGAACAAATTACGGAAGGAACAGATGAAAGCTTAAAAGACAATGTGGTGCTTTACAAAGGAAAAATGGAGGATTATAGAAAATCCCTAAAAATGAAAGACCGTAAATTGCCTTACTTCTTTGTTTTGGATAAAAATGGCAAAGTGATTTATACTGCTGAAGGTAGATACAGCCAAAAGGTTTTAAGAGAAGTTGGAAATTTAATTGAAGATTAATATGAGTAAAAAAATAATTCACACACAAAATGCACCTCAACCAATTGGACCTTATTCCCAAGCAGTTATGGTTGATGGAACTCTTTACACTTCAGGGCAAATTGCTATCAACCCTGAAAGCGGTGAATTAGAAATTGACGACATCGTTAAAGAAACGGAACTAGTTATGAAGAATATGAAAGCAGTTTTAGAGGCTGCCGAATTAAGTTTCGATCACGTTGTAAAGTCTTCTATATTTCTTTCCGACATGAACAATTTCAATAAAGTAAATGAAGTATATGCTCGCTATTTTGATGAATCGAAAGCACCTGCTAGAGAAACCGTGCAAGTAGCTGTATTACCAAAAAATGTGAATGTAGAAATTTCTATGATTGCTTCTATTAACGCTTTGTAAGTTTAAATTCTTCCCAATTTTCTTTCTGCTTCTTGCTTTGTTTCTCCAATTTATAAACTTCATAAGTAGCATATTGCAAACTTTCGGCGTATTGCATAGAAATGCTTTTGGTTCTAGCCTGCTCATCTATGATTGTCAAAGTTATTTCTTGATCTTTAAAATACGCACACCATTCGGATAAATTATTATCTAAAGCTATTCCATTGATAGCAATAATTTCATCTTTTATGGATAAGCCTGCCACCTCTGCCGGGGAATTTGGGAATATAGAAATAACCTTTTTATCTAAAAGAATAAATCCAAGATAGCTTTCATGTTTTTTGGGATTTGCTTTAGATTTAAAATCCAAACCAAACTGATTTAAGGCACTTTTAAGCGCTTTAGTATAATCTTTTGAGTCGTATATGTAATTATGAAAGAAAGTCTTTAAGCTTTTACCATATACACTTTCAACTACCCTTTGATAATCTTCTTCACTTATTCCTTTTCCTTCCTTGTAGAACTCCTCATAGAAAGTTCTAAGCACCTCATCAAAAGACTTTTTATTTTTATTAGCATCTCGGATATGGGCATCTAGCATAAAAGTTACCAGAGCACCTTCGGTATAAATAGAAGACTTCCTATTCGGAACTCCCACCACATAACCATCTAACCAAGTATCAAATGAGCTGTCTGCAACAGACAAGTTCAAAACTCCCGGATTATTATAATGCCGATCTAATAATTGATTGAATGTTTTAAAAAATTGGTTTTCAGAAAATACGCCCGATCTCAACAGCATCACATCGCCATACCAAGTTGTGGCGCCTTCACATAAATAACCTAGTCTACTGTAATTTTCTTTAGTAAAATCATAAGGCCACATTTCTATGGGACGTATACGCTTCACATTCCAATAATGAAAAAGTTCATGCGAGCTAACTCCTAATAAATCTTCATACCTACCCTCCAACTTTAGTATATCATAAGAAGGCCCCAAAGCAATTACAGTAGATTTTGAATGTTCCACCCCATGATAAGCAGATTTAGTAAGTATCTGAAATAAAAAGTGATATTCTTTACTTTCAAACTCTCTAAAAAGTTTTACTTGTTCTTGGGAGAACTTTTTAAAATCTTGAATTAGTTTTTTAAAGTCTCCTTTTAGTTCTCCTTGAAACCAAATATGAAATAAACTGCCCTTTACTTTGTAGTCAAAATGCAGCAAACTAGCAGAAGCTATAAAAGGGCTATCCGCTAATTCATCAAAGCCTTTTGCTTTGTAAATGTGATCTGCTAACTTATCTAAAGATGTAGCTACTTGATAGTTCTCTGGAATTTCAAGCTCTAGAAAACATTCTTCTTCTTGTTTATTTGGATTATAAAGAAGACAGTTTACCGGATTCACGTATAACTGCTCCTCATCTAAGTAAGTTGAGCCTGCATTTAATTCAAAGGCAAAATAATTGTATTCAATGAATACCTTTTCTTCTTTTTTTGTCTCTACTCTCCATCTATCCTTAGTCAACTTTTTAAAAGGTAACTCTTTTCCGGTCTCCGTAACCGCCTTCCAATACTGTATATTCTTTGCAAAATTTGCTAATTCATATCTTCCAGGTCGCCAAGAAGGCAGTTGCAACTCAATTTCGTTTTCCCCTTTACATTCAATTTCTATAGAAATATCTATATAATGGCTATTTGGATTCTGATAAGAAATCTTATATATCATAAGGCAAATATAAAGTATCGGATGACATCAAATAGAATGGAAATAATGTAGAATTAACAAAATAGAGCATCAGCCAAAAGTCTAATTCTATACATTTGGAAAATGAATTGGATTATCGATTTCTTTCGATTAATTAGATGGCCAAACCTTTTGGTTATTGCCTTAACGCAATATACCATTCGATTTGGAATAATTTATCCCTTTTTAAATCAGGCTGGTTTAGACCTTTACCTCGATGAGTTTACCTTTTTCTTACTGGTTGTTGCTACTGTTCTAATAGCAGCCGCAGGCTATATTATCAATGATTATTTTGATGTAAAGATTGATTACCTCAACAAACCAAAGCAAATGGTAATTGGCAAATCTATTCATCGTAGACATGCCATGTTATTACATATTTTCATTAATCTCATAGGTCTTTCCCTCGCAGCTTACGTAGCCCTTCGTATTAATCATCCGATGTTAATTTTATTCCAATTAGTAAGTGCTGCGCTACTTTGGTATTATTCCGTAAGTTTTAAGAAACAAGTTTTAACAGGCAATATCATTATAGCCTCTTTAACTGCTTTAGTTCCATTTACTGCAGGCTATTATGAAGTAGCAGTAATGTTTGACTATTTAGCCGACATTACTGGACAGCCAGAAAACCCTTTTCTTATTGAAAATCTAAGTTCTCTCCTCTTTAGCATAAAATATTTACTCTATTGGGTAGTTGGCTACAGTGCATTTGCATTTTTATTGACTTTCATAAGAGAAATTATTAAAGACATGGAAGATATAGAAGGAGACCAAGCTTTTGGTGGTAAAACCTTGCCGATAGTCTTTGGAATTGAAAAAGCAAAAATTGTTGCTCAGCTAATTACCGTTGTTACCCTCCTTTGTATTCTTTTTGTTGAAGCAATTCAATTGATGGCAAAAGATTGGATTTCTTTAGCCTACTTTGTAGTTTTAATAACTGCTCCTTTAATTTGGATATGGTACCATATTGGAACTGCTAAAGAAAAGAAACACTATTTTATTATCAGCCAACTAATTAAGGTGATCATGCTCTTTGGTATACTTTATACCATTCTTATTTACATTTTCTAGATGAACTCTTTCCCTTTCAAAATAATTCTTGGATCCCAATCGCCAAGAAGAAGTGCTCTTCTTAAAAACCTTGGAATTTCATTTACCATTAGAAGTAAGGAAGTAGATGAATCTTATCCGGCAAGCATTAAAAAAGAAGAAGTAGCAGAATACCTAAGTAGAAAGAAAGCAACGGCATTTCTTGAAGACTTAAAAGAAAATGAAGTACTCATTACTTGTGACACGGTGGTTATATTAGAGGATAATATACTAGGTAAACCAACAAATGAAATAGAGGCTAGAAGCATGTTGCAGTCTTTATCTGGTAAACAGCACCAAGTAGTTAGTGGTGTTTGTATCAGCAGTATTAGTCATGCGCACTCTTTTAGTGTAGTTACCGAAGTTTACTTCAAACCTTTGAAGAAAAACGAAATTGATTACTACCTAGAAAAGTTTCAGCCTTTTGATAAAGCTGGCGCTTATGGCATTCAAGAATGGATTGGAATGATAGGAGTGGAAAAGATTGAAGGGTCTTACTACAATGTGATGGGTTTACCGGTGAAGGAATTGTTTGAAGAACTTAACTCTTTTAAAAGTTAGTACTCTCTAAATAGCTTTGCAGTATTATGGCTGCACTTATCTTATCTAAATTCCCCTTTTCTTGCCGCTGCTTTTTCTTCATCCCGCCTTGTATCATCGCATCTAAAGCTAATTTTGAAGTAAAGCTTTCGTCTTGACGGACTAACTCTATCTTTGGAAACTTCTTTTTAATAAAACCTAGTAATGGTTCTATGCTTTTTTCTATGGTAGATGCTTCCCCACTAAATCTTTTGGCTTCACCAATAACTATGGTATCTATATCTTCCTTTTCAGTTATTTCTTTTAAGAAGTCATGAATTTCTTTAGTAGCAATAGTAGTAAGTGGTGAGGCAATCATTTTCAAGCTATCGGTAATAGCTATCCCACTCCTTTTACCTCCATAATCTATCGCTAATACTTTTGACATAATTTAAGAAGAAAACAGTTCAGAGAATTTAAAACTCTCTTTTAGCCTAGCTCCTTTTTCCGTGTCTTGAAGCCTTATGACTTCATTATCATAATCATGTTCCATAAACAAATACAAATCTTCTTCTAAAGCTTTTTGGTAGAAAGACTTTCTATCTTCTAGTGTAAGCAATGGTCGAGTATCGTATCCCATAACATAAGGCAGAGGAATGTGACCAGCTGAAGGCAATAGATCGGCGACAAAAGCAATTTTCTTCCCTTGGTAATTTATTAGTGGGATCATTTGAGCTTCGGTATGTCCGTAGGCATAAAAAATCTCAAAGGCATCAAAGTGCGCTTCATCTACAAACTTCAATTGTCCAAATTCTTGCATGGGTAATATGTTCTCCTTCAAAAAAGAAGCCTTTTCTCTATCGTTTGGTTTGGTAGCCCAATGCCAATGCTTTTTGTTAGACCAATAAGTTGCATTTTTAAATGTAGGCTCATAGGATGTTCTATCTTTATTCCATTTTATACCTCCACCACAATGATCAAAATGAAGATGGGTAAGAAATACATCCGTGATATCCTCAGGCTGAAAGCCATATTTATTTAAAGAAGAAATCAAGCTTTCCTCTCCGAATAGATAGTAATAGCCAAAAAATTTATCACTCTGCTTCTCTCCCATTCCATTATCAATTAAAATCAAACGATCTCCATCTTCAATCAATAAACAACGCATGGCCCATGAGCACATGTTATTGGTATCTGAAGGGTTTGTTTTTTGCCATAGCGACTTAGGCACTACGCCAAACATGGCTCCACCATCTAGTTTAAAATTCCCTGTTTCTATTGGATATAATTTCATGCTATTTCTTTGAGATAAATTCTTTTAATGCACTTTTATTCTGTTCGAATTTAAAGGCTTCCGTAACACCTTCAAAATCATCTCCATCAAAAGAGTTGGTGAAGGCGTATTTAGCCACTTTCAAACGATCGGAATCACTTTCAAATAATTCCATCAAGCTCTTTACTTGATCAACACTTAAACATTTTCCTTTAACCCCCTGCTGTGCCAATTCCATTTTGATATCTACAAACTCCTTAGATTCTATAGATTTTACCAAACTCGTAAAAGACAAATCAGATATTGGCTGACAAGGATTTTGTGCATTTATACAAAAAGTAAAAATGGATAGCATTGCGGTGATATATAGCTTTTTCATTTTAGATATAACGTTGGTTAATAATATTTAGATGATGTATTTCGTGGCCAATTAAAATATAGAGTATCTGCTCAACGGTCAAATCATTACCATTGGCATTTCCCTTTCTATTTAGCATCTCTGCATCAAAGCTTTTAAATAGGTCTATCGTACTTTTTCGTAGATTTTTCCATTCTTCTAATAGAGATTTTAAAGTTCTATTTTTTGTATTCATCTGTTTGCCATAAGCTTCATGATCATACCCTGCTAAAGCAAGTTTTTCTCCTCTTGCAAAAGACAAAGCTCGATAAGAAAATATTCTTTCAGTATCTATGATATGTTGTATTACATCCTTAATTGTCCATTTGCCTTCTTCATAGGCAGAATCTCCTTGGTCTTCACTTACCATTACCAAACTGCCAAAACTCTCTTTGATTTGGTATTCCAATATAGCTATTGGATCTCCTTCAGGTACTAACTCTATGTAGCCTTGGTAGTAGATAGGAAATGTTATAATATCCATGTAATCTTGATTTATAAAGATAAAATTAATCTTATCTAACCATGCTT
>JAUIMG010000010.1 GCA_030433355.1 Bacteroidia bacterium
ATTTAAGTAGATAAGAGAGGGGATTTTCAATGTTGACGAGATCTAGGTCTCTGCGTATATCATAACCTTAATCCTCTCTTTTTCCTTTCTAATTTAGATTACAAGTTAATTAAAAGACAAGCTTAAGCGGTATATAGCAAATAGGGCTTTTAATGGTTTCCGAAAGTTCAGTGCTATTTACCAACAACGCCAAATCGTTGATTTGGCTTTTAAGAATGAATAAATTAAAAACAAAATACAACGTTTTGGCTCAGTGCAAACTTGAAAGTTTATCGCTTTCTACTGCCCTACTTGCCATATACTAAACGTTACCTGCAATAAGGTACGTTATACAAACAACCTTTAAAAAATTAACTTCCTTAATTTCATTTAGTCTTTCCGAGAAATCATTTAGTTCTCTCATTTTGCTTCGCAGACATTTGTGAAACAAATAAAAGAAGAAGAAATCATGATCAAAAAGATATTTGGAATTGCTCCCACAAAAGAAAAAAACGGAATTGGTTACATTCCTTCTCCCTTAGGAAGAAAGTTTGGTGTAGATAAAGTCAGTGGCTACAAAGCGACAAACTTTGGCGGTAAAAAATACTCAGGAGAAAAGAAAGTGTTAGTGCTTTGCACGGAAGAGCGTTATTTCAAGATGACCAATGGTAAGCAGTTTTCTACTGGAAACAACGTGCAAGAAACCATGGTACCACTAATGCATTTAGTAAATGCTGGTTTTGATTTTGAAGTCGTAACCCCTACAGGAAAACCGGCAGTTCTTGAAGAATGGTCTGTACCTGCCAAAGATGAGGCGGTGCTAAAATTCAGAAGAGAATACCAATCTAAATTCGACAAGCCACTCTCGCTAAAAAAGCTTATTGAAAGCGATGAACTCAATGACAATTCAAATTACATTGCTCTTTTTCTACCTGGTGGCCACGGCTCCATGGTTGGTCTGCCAGAAGACGAAAATGTAGGATTCATTCTAAGATGGATTAAAGAATCAGAAAGGTACCTTGTTGCAGTATGCCACGGCCCGGCTGCTATGTTAGCAAAAGACAACACGAATAACTCAAATCCTTATAATGGTTATAAAATGGTAGCCTTTCCTGACAAATTTGATAAACAATCTCCTTCATTAGGCTACTTACCAGGACAACTTCCTTGGTTTCAGTGCGAAGCTTTGGAAAAAGAGGGAATTGAAGTTATCAATGAAAAAATAACGGGAGCCACTCACATCGACAGAAAGCTTATTTCGGGAGATAGTCCTAAGGCTTGTGATAATCTTGGAAAAATAACGGTTGACGCCTTATTCAAGGAATTGCATATTAATTAATAGATTTTAAAATATAAATTACAAATGGAAATCTTTAAGCACTTTGAAGTTTACTTAGCTGCCCAAAAAGCGACGGGAACACAAGTAGCTATTTTTGGACTATTGCTTCTCGGGGTGAGTATATTGCTTCATTTTAGTCAACTCAATCCGATTACTCAAGGTTTAAGAAATGGCTTTTTTGTTGTAAGTATCATCTTGTTGGTTAGCGCTACAGGTTTTAATATGAGCCAAAACAAGCTTCTAAAAACAAAAACAGAAATCTATCATTCAAGCCAATCGGATTTCAAACAGCAAGAAGTTGTGAGGATGCAGCAGGTTAATAAAAGCGTACCTAATATCATATTAGCTCTGTACATTGCACTAATAATATTAATCCTTGCCTTGATGTTCTTTATTCATCAACCGTTTTGGAAAGGAGTATCATTTAGTGTCCTCATCTATTTCTTAGGACTATTAATTCTCGAGTCTATCTCATACCTCTCAGTTAAACATTATTTGGAATCATTATTAAACTAATAAAACATGAATAAAACAATCTTAATTACCGGAGCGAGCTCAGGAATAGGAAGAGCCACAGCCAAATTATTTCAAGAAAAAGGCTGGAATGTAATAGCTACCATGCGTTCGCCTGAAAAGGAAACTGAGCTTACGGGCTTAGCCAATGTGCTTGTAACCAAACTTGATGTGTTAGCATTGGATACCATTGATGCTGCCTTAAGCGAAGGAATTGAAAAGTTTGGTAAAATAGATGTTGTTCTCAATAACGCAGGCTATGGACTGATGGGGACTTTCGAATCTGCTAAACGTGAAAGCATCATCCGTCAGTTTGGAGTGAATGTACAAGGTTTGTTCGATGTAACGCAAAAGGTGTTACCTCACTTTAGAAAAAATAAGGACGGTATGTTCATTAACATAAGTTCTATCGGTGGAAAAATGACTTTTCCGTTAATGCCCCTATACCATTCTACTAAATGGGCTGTTGAAGGATTCAGTGAATCTTTGAGATGGGAAATGGCTCAAATTGGTGTTAAGGTAAAATTGGTTGAACCAGGCGGTGTAGCTACCGATTTTGGCGGCCGTTCCATGGATATGCAACACAATCCTGAACTAATAGAATACAATGAATTTGTAGGACATTTTATGGAGGCTATGAAAGCCTCTATGGATCCTTCAAACATGAGCAAGCCCGAACAAATTGCAGCCGTAATTTATACTGCTGCTACCGATGGAACAGAAACTTTACGTTACAGAGCGGGTGCTGACGCATTGCATCTATTAGATGCTCGATCAAAAATGACCGATGAGGAATTCTTTGCGATGCAACAGCAACAGTTCGGATTATAATATTTGTTTATCATAATTAGAGATAAGTCATGATAAGTCTTTTCTCAATATTTTTATGAAATTAAGTTATGGAATCTTATCAGATAAATTCAATTAGTCAGGCTCATCAATCTGTGGGCCTTCCAGCACCGAGGCATCCATTGGTTTCGGTAGTGAATACTGCAGATTTTAAACCTACGTTTGATTTTAGAGGTATAAAAGTGATTAATAATCTGTATCAAATTACTCTAAAACAATTAGGCTGTGGGAATTTACTGTATGGGAAGAATTCTTACGATTATGAGGAAGGCACCTTGGTCTTTACCGCTCCTGGACAGGTTACCGTTTTTGAAGGTGAAATGCCAACAGCTGATGAAACGAATAAAGGATGGATCTTAGCTTTTCACCCTGACCTAATTAGAAAGTCCAATTTAGCGGACAAGATGAGCCAATATACATTTTTCAGCTATGAGGTGAATGAAGCCCTTCATCTTTCTGAAGAAGAATTGGGCACTATTGAAGATCTGTTAGATAAAATAGTAAAGGAATACAGCCAAAACTTGGACAAACACAGTCAAAATTTGATCATCTCGAATATTGAGCTACTACTTGACTACTGCACTCGTTTTTATGATAGACAGTTTTATACTCGTGCGAATCTGAATCTAGACTTTATTTCAAAATTCGAGAGACTTTTAAAAAAGTATTATTCAACAGAAGTACTGTATGAGAAAGGGTTACCTAATGTTAAATACTTGGCTAGTGAGCTAAACTTCTCTTCTAGTTACTTAAGCGACTTATTAAAGAAAGAAACAGGGAAAACAGCGCAAGAACACATCCATCTTTTTGTAATTGAAAAAGCAAAAAATAAACTTCTAAATTCTAAAAATTCAATTAGTGAAATTGGTTACTCTCTTGGCTTTGAATACCCTCAACATTTTAGCAATTTGTTTAAATCAAAAACAGGGATGAGCCCAAGTGAATATAGAAGCTTAAATTAATCCATACTTGAAAACAAATGAAAAAAACACTAAACATAATACTACTATTTTTATCAGTAATATTTCTAACTAATTGTTCTGACGACGATGACGAAATAAATTCGACTAACACAGCTACAAAGGAACCTATCATTTCTGATACAACAGCTTTTAATTCTACACAAGAACCCTTTGATAAACAAATAATGCACAATAACATACAAAGAGAATACTTGCTGTATATTCCTAAAATCTATGATAGTAGTCAATCGACACCTATTGTATTTAGCCTGCATGGCGCCGGTGGTTCTAAAGAAAGTCAGTACCAATTGAGCGAATTTCACTTTATAGCAGAACGAGAAAACTTCATACTAGTAACTCCTGAGGCAACCGCAAGAAGAGGAGCATTAACTTTCTGGAATCAAACAAATTCATCCAATGGCGCAGACGATGTTGGCTTTATCGATACCCTAATATCAATAATTTCAGCAGAATACAATGTCGATTTAGATCGAATTTATATTGCAGGTTCTTCCAATGGTGCTTTCATGGCGTTTCAAATTACCTGTGAGCGCAGTAATAAAATAGCAGCAGTAGCTGCTATAAAAGGTTATATGTTATCTGATCAGATAACAAACTGCAACCCAAATATGCCAACAGCGATCATACAAATGCACGGCACTCAAGACCCGCTCGTCGCTTATAGCGGAGTACAAGCGACTGTAGACTTTTGGAATAAATTCAATAATACAGATACTATTCCACTAATTACAAATTTCACAGATTCTGATCCAAATAACGGGAATACCGCAAATAGTCAACTTTACAGAAATGGAACGAATGGAGTTGAAGTAGAACATATAGAAGTGATAAATGGAGTGCACGATTGGTTTGGAGAACCAGGTACAAACTATGACATTTCAGCAAGCGAAGAAGCTTGGACATTCTTCTCTAAGTTTGATATAAACGGTTTAAGATAAAAATCAACTTAACACTCTGTAAAGTAAATTGTAGGTAAGGCAGTTTAGATAGTTTTTACTCTATTTGAAAGCTCGCAAAATCCGCTAGCGGATTTTGAAAAAAGAAAAAAAACAAAACCGCAAAGCGGTTTTTGCTAATCGCTTTCGCAAAGCTTCAGCAGAGCAAAAAGTACTAAAGTGAAATAGTATCTTTATCAAAACCACAACGCACCATACAGTAAACCTTGCTTAATTGCAAGTATGATTTTAAAAAAGTAGGTAAGACTTCAAAAGTCGCCAGTTTTTTTTGGGCGGCCTGACCAATCAGCGGGACGGCGTGGACAGTGCGAAGAAGCTTTGATTGGTCTTGATTTTTGGTTCTTTTGATCTAAGCAAAAGAACGGAGAAAATAATAAAGAGGACGACACTTAAAAAAAACTAAGCACAACAACAGCTATAGCACAATTGCAAGCGTTTTCAAAATAAAAATTCGGTTGGCTATCGCCTATCCCGCTCGGCCGCTCCTGCCTGCAGTAGCTGAAAAGCTACTTTCAGCGAAGGCACGGGCCACAGATAGTGATTAGTTCCAATTTATTAGTTTAGGGCGGTAATTTTGAGTTCACCTCCTCCGGCTTAGTACAAAAGTTTCAGCGTCTTTCCACCTTCTTTTCATTTCGGCGGATTCAATCAATACTTTAGTATTTCAAAATTGGCTAATGCACACATGCCTTAGCCAAAACGTCGGCGAGCATTTAAAATTCTATCTTTGACCTAAGCATATTGAATACTACCAATGGAAGTCATCTTCCTCTTACTTCAAATCGTTTTTGCCCTGTTATTTATTTTAGGGAACTTTTTCTTAATCACCTATTTCTTGGTTGATAAGCACAAAGCAAAAAAGTAAACAGCGAGACTTTATAATTCAAAGAAAAACACTAACAAGGATTAAGTATTTGTACTAATTTTACAATAAACAAAATCCAAACCCATGAAATTTAAATCTTTACTAGCAATCTGTCTTATCGGTTCCTTATCTTTTATCTCCTGCGAAGATGATGATGACGATGACAACTCAAGCAGCAGTTCACAAACCTCTGTTGTTAAAAAACAAATTGAAACTAATGTCCAAGATGGAGAATGGCGCATTACCAAATTTGTAGACTCTGGAGTGAATGAAACCAATAATTTTACTGGCTACGATTTCACTTTTAATAGTTCTGGAGTGCTTAACGCTAACAATGGAACAAACGATTATAATGGCACATGGAGTGTAACTTTTGATAGAGGTGATGATAGTCCAGATGACTTAGATTTCAATATCAACTTTAACCTCACTAACGACTTTCAAGACTTAAACGATGATTGGGACATCATTTCCAATAGTGCAACTGAAATCAGACTCATTGATATTAGTGGAGGAAACGGAGGAATAGACTCTTTAACCTTTCAAAAGAGAACCTTATAAGTTAAATTAATTGTTAAGGAGCCTGCTCCTTAACAATTAATACACGCACTTTTAATTCAAAATTGAATTTTAGATAATTTTAAAGGAATATCTCGTAAATACTTTTACTTCAAACTACTAGAAGTGAAAAAATTCGAGATTCTCTTTGCATTTTTTATTCTTTTTATAACTGCCCCCATCCTTTTATCGCGAAACGAAACAAGTCTGCAAGCCGGAGACTTGGTCTTTGTTTCTTTAAAAACACAAAATAAGGATGGATTCGTACTGCAAACCAATGTTACCTTAGCTGCTAATACAGTTATTCGTTTTACAGATTCTGAATGGAATGGAGATTATTTCCATTATGGAGAAGGAGACTTAGTTTGGCATAGCGGCGAAAAAATAACGGAAGCTGGAAGTATTATTGAATTCACCAATGTAGATGCAGAGCCTTCCGTCTCTTTGGGAAAGCTAAGTGGTTCTATGGCAATTTCTAAAGAAGAAGATGCAGTATTTGCTTACATAGGAAACTATAGAATGCCTACTAAATTTATTTCTGCTGCAGCTAATGAAGAGGAAGGTTTTGGCACCCTAATTAAAACAGATTTAGAGCTCGGATCTTCTGCTTTCCTTCTGCCCTAGTTTCCTTTTAAATCTTTCTAGCTTTAAAGGCTTATTCTCTATTCTAAACTTTAACTTCGTAGGGAATTAAACTTAGTTAAAATGAACAAAACAGCATTAATTACTGGCGCTAGCAGCGGAATAGGAAAAGAATTTGCACACATACATGCAGAAAAAGGAGGAAATCTAGTTTTAGTGGCTAGAAGCTTAGACAAACTATTAGCATTAAAAGAAGAATTAGAAAAAAAGCATCCGATTAAGGTTCATATTATAGTGAAAGACCTAACAGAAACAAATGCCTCAAAAGCCATTTATGAAGAGGTAAAAAATGCCAATATTTCAGTAGATTTTCTGATTAATAATGCTGGCTTTGGTGGTTTGGGTGCTTTTCATGAACGCAAGTTAGAAGAAGACCTAAGTATGATCAATTTAAACATTAGTGCACTTACTGCTTTAACGCATTATTTTTTACAAGATTTCGTAGGGCTGAATGAGGGAAAAATATTGAATGTTTCTTCAACAGCTAGTTTACTACCCGGACCCTTGCAAGCGGTTTATTATGCAACCAAAGCTTATGTTACTTCTTTCAGCAATGCATTAGCAGAAGAATTGCACAAAACAAATATTACAGTAACTAATTTAATGCCGGGAGCTACAGAAACAGAGTTTGGTAAAATATCTGGAATGGACAAAACGGAGATGTTCAAACAAACCGCTAGCGCCAGAAAGGTAGCTGAAGATGGATACAATGGCATGATTGCAGGAAAGCTAGATGTTATATCTGGTTTAACCTTTGCTCAAAAAATGATGATGGGAATGTTACCATTAATGCCTAAAAAAGCAATTTTAAAACAAGTACGACAAATGCAGGAGACGAATTGAGTTTAGTTCTCTAGAATCCATTCTCTCCATTGGAAGTAGTCTTTTAGTTCAAAAGAGAAAATAAACATGAAATCTATTATTGAAACAGATCGATTCTACCTGAGGAGATTTCAAAAAAAGGATATACAAGATTTATTTGAACTAGACTCTGACCCTTTAGTTCATCAATATTTAGGAAACAAGCCCATTAAAAACATTAATGAAGCTAAAAAAGCATTTGAAAAAGTAAGAACCCAATACGAGGAATACGGGCTAGGTAGATTTGCTATAATTGATAAAAAAAATGATGATTTTATTGGTTGGTCGGGCTTGAAGTACGAAACCTTAAACATCAATAATCAAAATGGGTATTACGATTTAGGTTATCGAATAAAAAGTAAATTTTGGGGAAGAGGTATAGCAACAGAAACAGCTTTAGCTTCTTTAAAATATGGTTTTGAAGAGTTAAAGTTAAAGCAAATATCTGCAGCAGCTGATGTAGCTAATAAAGCATCCAATAGAGTACTTCAAAAGGTTGGTATGCAATGGATAGAAATGTTTTCCATTGAGGGAATAGCATGTAATTGGTATACATTAAAAACAAATATTAAGTAAAAATGGAAAGAAGTAAAATATTTTCTGACTCAAGCATTGGAAATGAAATAGTTTATTTAAGAGCAATAGTTATTAAATGGATAGATTTTTATCCGTTACAACTGCTTTTCATTATTAAAATATGAGCATTGAAGAAGATTTAGAAAATCGAAGAATGTTTTCAATATAGAATTGAAGTACTCTAGAAAGCAGGAAGCAGTTTGCTGAAGGTAGTTAAATTGCCATACATTTATTCCAAACCTAAAATATTTGAAAAGATTTGGCATATTCTTAAGAAGTACTTTGGCAAGACGAAACCTATAGCCACTATATTTTCAGCAAATTTAGCTGATCCTATTATCAAGTTAGAGATGGAAGTAACTTCTCCTAAAAAAATTGCTATTTTGCTCCATAGTTAAAAATTACTTTTTAAAGCACCTCTCTGATGACCAAATTGCTCTACTACATTTCTCTTGGAGTTTTGTTATTTCCAACTATCTTAAATGCACAACTTCAGAATTCATCTTTTCACAAACATGGAGTCCATATAGTTTCTGAAGAAAACTTCATAGAGGTGGTAGGTGCGAACTCCTCTTTTATTGGAATTACTTTTACTAAAGATGTTAAATACTACATTCACAACAAAAAAGGAATAACCTACTTAAGTGATATTTCCCTCCCTGAATCTTACGATTCTTCCTTTATAGAACACTCGCCAAAAAGTAGAAATATCCAAGAAATACTCTCTGACTTAGAAGTAAATTATTTTAAAATAACAGCCAATAGAAAAAACGGAAGAAAGGAGCTTAGCTATGATCAAGAAATAGAAAATATACAAATGGTTAGACTTGATAACCGATATGGAGAATACAATAGAGTGCACTTTCAGGCAAAAGGTATTAACATTGGTGACACCTTAGAAATAAGTTACTCTTACACAGTTCCTTTTAGGCAAAACTATTGGCATTTTTTATCAAATAGAATCTTTTTTAATAGTTCCATTTTTAAAGAGTATTATACCATGCAAATTTCTTATCCTAAAAAGGTAAACGTAGAAATATTCCCAAGAAATGGTGCAATCCAAGATAGTATTCAAGAGATAGGTAGTAATAAAATTTATCATTGGACCAAATCAAACTTAAAAGGAAATCTATTAGAGATTGATAGTAGGCCTTATACAGAACTCCCATATTTCATTTTAAGTATAAAGCCGTTGGACTACACTTATAATATGCCAGATTCATATATCCAAAAATACATGCCTACCTATGTAATTTATGCAGATAGAAGGGAATATGAACAAATGAGTATTATACGTTCTATGGGCCAAGAAGTAAAAATGAAGCAATTTAACCTAATTCGAAAGTTTTATGACTTACATACAGAAAAAGAAGAAGTAGAAAACTATAAAAATTTAAACTTAAAGTCCCTAAAGAACTATATAGCCGATAGCTTAAAGTTTTTAAATGATATAAAGTATTTTGAAAATATAGATAATTATAGCCCCAATATTGGTTCCCACTTGATGAAAGGTGAACTAAGGGATATTTCAAGATATGAAGCTTACGTTGCATTTATAGTTAAAATGAGATTGTCTTATCTATGTGGTTATGCCGGAGATAAACGTTCAGGCTTGGTGGATGACGTTTTTTTTAGACCTATGGCAACCTCTGATTACTTTTTACTTCCAATTGGACCTGATGGGAGAATGAGTTATATTTTACCTAAATCAGATGATTTTGGATATTATTTAAATGAATATCCTTTTTATTATGAGAATTCATTGGCTAGATTAACGCACTTATCTGATTACAGAAATGAAGACAGACTTATAAAAACAGAATTGAGGCAACAAATAATGCCAGGAAGTAATTTTTTGGATAATACAAGAACTACAAGTGTAATGGCAAAAGTAAATTGTAGTGAAAAATCAATAGATTTCACTGCAAGAGTAAGTTTATCGGGTCAGTATTCTACCATGACTAGGGGTTTATATATGAAAAACTATAAAGATGAAACTGTAGATCCACTTTATCATAAAAAGTTATGGGAATTAAGTGAACCTGCAGTGTTGAAGAAAAACACAATAACTATTTTAGAGAAAGACTACCCTTTCAAAACAACTTTAGATGCTAACTATATATCAACCTCATCCATCAATATTCAGGCAGATACTGTGGAAATTTTAATAAAAGACCTTATTAATCATATTACTAAAGCAAAAGCTTGCCAAGGTGAAAGAACGTTAAATTATTATCCAGATATTTTAGGAACAGATAATTATGTATATATGTTCCAATTTGATAAAGCTGTAAAAATTGTAGAAACCAATTTAAATTTAAATGTAAAAAACTCCTTTGGTGAATACATACTACAAATTGACCAATTGACAGAATACTCAATAAAGCTAAGTAGTCATTTTAGTGTTTATAAAGAGTTAGTAGCTGTAAATGAATTTCAAGAGGTATGTGAAATTTATAATGCTATTGAAGAAAAAGCACCAAAGAGTATTAGATTAATAAGGCAGTAACTCAGATTCTAATTGTAAAGAGATTTCTACTTTAGCAAGATGAAAATATTAGCCTTCGGAGCGAGCAACAGCAAAAGCTCTATAAACGCAGCATTTGCAAGCTATGCTGCCAATCAGATTGAAAATGCAGAAGTTAAGCTACTGGATTTAAATGATTATGAAATGCCTATATACAGCATTGACCGAGAAATGGAGAACGGTTTTCCAGAACTTGCTCTTAACTTTAAACAACACCTCAAAGACTGTGATGGCATTATTATTTCTTTTGCAGAGCACAATGGAGCATACACCACGGCATTTAAAAATATATTTGATTGGATTTCCAGAATAGAAAAAGATATTTGGGAATCTAAACCAATGCTTCTTCTTGCCACATCTCCAGGTGGAAGAGGAGCTAGCTCCGTTTTAGAAATGGCAGTGGGCAAAATATCTAGAATGAATTCTGCACCAATAGCTCACTTTTCCCTCCCTAATTTCTATGAAAATTTTAAAGATGGAAAAGTTATTGATAGTGAGTTGACTAATAGTTTAAAAGAAAAAATAAACTCACTAGTAATGAGTATTAAAGAAGCCAATTAAAACTTTTATTTTTGTGCTTAGATATACCCCGGTGCTGAAATTGGTAGACAGGCATGGTTGAGGGCCATGTGTCCTTACGGACGTGCAGGTTCGAGTCCCGTTCGGGGTACTGCGCTTTCGCTGAAGCTTCAGCGTAGCAAAGCTTAATGATTCATGACAAATTGAGTTTTTTAAAAGCGAGCAAATAAGAAAGCTCGCTTTTTTTATTCCTAAGCATTATGAGTATCTTGGACAATTAAGTTAAAATGGGTTTGGAAGAAATAAATAAAATAGAATACAAGAAAAAGTTTTATAAAATTAAAGCTCCTTTAAAGGTGCATTTAAAAAATTATGGGCGATTAACACAGCTTCCTATTGCTTATGAAGACTTAACAAATTACACAGAGTTAATTCCGGTAACAGATCATAAAGGAAACCCTACACTTTGGTATAGTGCTTTATACTCTGGAGCTGACCTAGAAAGTCTCCAAAAACAATTAACCAGAATTTACGAGCTTTTGGTTAATGATGGAGACCCTATCCCCTACTTAATTATAAGCGCAATAGAGTTTTGTTCTTTTGGTAATTCTAAGCCATTTAGAATTAAAGTACTCAATGAAATCAATGATAATCATGATTACTATTATATCAAAAGAGCTGATGCATCTAGAATTTATGGTTTAGAATTGGAAGATATTTTTTCTCCGGATAAGGTATCTTATTTAGTAGATAAAGAAACTTTAATTGAAGAGCATATTGTTGGAATACCTTGCGACGAATTTATTCTAAAAAACAAAGAAGTTAAAATTGAAAATAGAACTCGCTTTGCTAAGGAGTTTGTAAAATTTAATGAACGTTGTTTTACTCGTTTATTAGGAGACATGAGAGCTTATAACTTTGTGGTAGAAATCATTCAAGACTTTGACAATGTGCAATATAGGCTGCGAGCAATAGACTTTGATCAGCAAAATTTTGAAGGCAGAAAGTCTATCTATATGCCACAGTATTATAAAGACAATAAAGAGCTGGTAGAGTTAACTATAGAGTTATTTTCTCCCCGAATTGCTGAGCAATACATGAAAGAAGAAAGGGTAGCTATGAGGAAACGTTATTATGCTTCCCAAAGAAGAACTAGAAGTTTGCTACGAATAATGAAGAAAGATATCCTATCTCTTCAGGAGCATATCAACCAACTTAAAAAAGAGCTTTCTGCCTATCATAAAGACAAAGAATTTTTAGGGCTAAAAACCATGGGAGATATACTAACTCTACATTTAGAAAAGAAATTAGGAATTGAGATTTTCCCAATCAAAAAGATTATTTAATCTTCAGCAAGAATCTTCATAGCAGCAGTATACCCCGACTCAATTAAGTTCTCCGCATTATTCAATCTAACCATACTAAATTTTGATAAGTCAGGTTGTATTAAGATATCAGCTTGTCGGATCTGACTCTTAGAAGAATTTGCCAAAAGAAAGTGGAAACTATTAATTAATACACCTATTATATTTTTAGGCTTTTCAGAAACATGACTTGCATTCAAGTCGACAGCAATAATAGTTTTGGCACCCATTTCCTCTATGGTTGTAACAGGCACATTTTCAACAACGCCACCATCTACTAATAATTGATTTTCAATTTCAATCGGTTCGAAAACACCAGGTATAGCAGTACTTGCCATCACAGCTTTAGAGACGGAACCTTTATTCAAAACTACCTTCTTGCCACTTGCAATATTTGTTGCTACGATAGCTAATGGAATTTTAGAATCTTCAAAGCTTTTATCTCCGATATGCTTTTTTAAAAACTTCTCCAACTTACTGTTAGAAAAGGCACCATAAGTAGAAAAAGATATACCTGCTATATTCTGCCAGCTCGTTTCAATAGCTAGATTATTCAAATTGTCTAAGTCTTCATCAAAACAATAAAGACTAGCAATTAAACTTCCTATGCTGGTTCCAGCAATCCAACCAATTTCAATATTCTTCTCTTTCAAGGCTTTTAATACTCCAATATGTGCAATTCCTAATGCAGCACCCCCCCCTAGAGCTAATCCAACCTTCCCTTCTATTTTTTTACTCATCTGTTTTAATTGAAATTCCTCTTGTAGTAAATGAAACTCCTTGTTGTCCATTGGTAGAAATCATAACAGCCTCGAAGATTGGTTTCACTTTCGTAGAAGTAGAGCCCCAATTAATTATAAAGTTAGCCCCTGTTCCTCCACTAGTATCTTTTTCTTCAATAACATATTCTACAGACTGCATTGGCTTTAATTCAATTGGATTTGTAATAAATGATCTTATTTTAATTCCTTTTGAATTGTAGTAATCTACCTCATGCACATAAATTGAATGATCAAAACTTGTATTTCTTAGACTTAAAGTAGCTGTTAAGTTAAACCGTACATCTTTTGTTTGACTATAGATATCAGAATATATAGGAACGTAAGTGGTGTCTAAATAAGTCAAGCTATCGGGCTCATGATTAGCTATTGCAGCTTCAAATTTATCTTGGTTCTTTTTATTAAGATTTGGATTTGTAGTACATGAAACTACCAAGACAATTAATACAAACAAGTTCAGATAAATAAATTTCTTCTTTTTTAAAACCATCTCTTCTTCTTAAAATAAAAAATCATTAAGAATACTAAACAAACAACTAACAACCAGAAATAATAGTAACCGTTCTCCATCTTCAACTCAGGAATTACCTCGAAATTCATCCCATAAATACCTGCAACAAAGGTAATGGGAATAAATATGGTTGAAATTATAGTAAGTAATTGCATAACCTGATTCATCCTATTACTTACCTCTGTATGATACAACTCCATTATACTTGTTATCATTTCTCTTTGACTGTCTCCAGACTCCATCAACTGGAGTAAATGGTCATATACATCTCTAATAAAGTTCTTAGTATCCGAAGATATTAAAGGGCTATCTTCTTTATAAAAGGAAGAAACTGCTTCTCTCAAAGGCATAGTCATTCTTCTTATTTTTATCAAAGTCTTTTTTACTTTCTGAATCTCTTTTAGCAATTCAGGAGTAGCAGATTCTAAGACTAACTTCTCAAGCTCTTCTGTTCTTTCTGTTATACTTTCGGAAACTAAAAAATAATTATCTACAATAGTATCGACCAGCCTGTAAAAGAAATAATCAGCAGGCTTAACTCTCAACAGCCCTTTATTTTCTCTTAAACGATCTCTTAATGGCTCAAACAAATCTCCTTCCTTCTCTTGAAAAGAAATAACAAACTTATCGCCTAGTATTATTCCTACCTGTTCTGATATTATATCATTCCCTTGAGGCGATACTCCAAGCATCTTTAGGTTAAAATACAAACGATTTCCATGGTCCTCAAACTTTGGTCGAACATAAGTATTCATAATCTCTTCTAACAATAGTGGATGCAATTGTGCTTGCTTTCCGATCTCTTCAATAAGCTCTTTATCATGCACGCCATCCACATTTATCCAAGTAGTGTGAGAAGAATGTAAATGCTTTTCAATATCCTCAACCTTACAGTTTTGAAGCTCTTCAAATGCATCTTTGGAAAAATTAAAAATAGAAATAACAGCCTTTTCCATTTTTCTCTTACCAACATGAACTAAGGCTCCTGGTGGCAAACCAATTTTAGAAGATATTTTTGCTTGGTCTAACTTTGTCATTTCTTTGTTATTCTTTCTTCGCGTCTTTGTAGACAATGGTGCGGTATGGGAATGGAATTTCTATACCCTCCTGATCAAATCTCTCTTTTATCGACTTGTTCAAATCAAAATGCATCATTCTTGCTTTGACCAAATTACTGCTCCATACATTAGCTCTCAGGTTGACAGAACTATCTCCAAAGCCAATTACTTGAACTTTCACTTTTGGAATTCCTTCTTTTATTTCTTTCTTAGTTCTTGTATCTAGACAATCAGGATGTTTTTCTGCTTCTTCTCTTATTACTTTTATAGCAGCATCAATATTCGTATCATAACTAACTCCAATTACAACAAATTCGCAAATCCGTTCATCCTCAATGCTACTATTGATAATAGTTTCATTGCCCATAGTTGAATTGGGGATAATAATCCTTCTATTTTCCCAATCTGTAATAACGGTATGCCTTAAGGTAATATCTTCTACAAGCCCAAAAAAGTCTTTACCAACAGAAATAATATCTCCAACTCGGTAAGGCTTAAACATCACAATAAAAATACCACTGATAATATTAGCGAATGCCTGCTGAGCAGCAAAACCAAGTATGGCAAGAAAAACTCCTGCTCCTGCAAACATAGCGATTGCTATTGATTTAAGCCTTGGTACAAGCATTATGATAGCAGCAAAAGCCATAATCCATATGATCAAGCTCATTGCATTTTGAAAAAACTTATACCTTGTTGGGTCTACTTTTAATTTTTCCGAAGCAGTATTGAACGACCTATTCATCAACCACGATAATAGGCGATTAAGAGTTATTGCGGTTAGAATTATTCCTATAATTATGAATAAGTTCTTTTCGTCAATTAAAAATGATTCTATTGATTCCATAGCTATTGAGCCAAAAATAAGTCAATTTTCAATAGATTGAGAATTCTATGCCAACTAAGATTCAAAATCTAAAAATGATTTTAACACTATAGTTTTCAAAACTTTACTTTTCCATACAATTAAGTTACAGCAAAAACATGACCTTTAATTTGCATAAACACATCCAAATGAATATAAAACGTCTTTTACTAGCCCTAGTCATTATTGCTAGCAATTCTTTATTTAGCCAGATAATAATGCCCCAATTTGATAAATCAGTTATGGTTAATGAGTTTAAAGACAAAGGGGAGACAAGTAATATTCAACTATACAATGAAGGAAATAATATTTTTTTCTATCGAATTTTCCTTAAAGGAGAAGGAGATAAAACAAGGCTATTAAGACAAAATGTTTGGTATTCAGAAAGAAATGGAGAGCAATGGTCAAAAATTGATAGATTATTTACTGAAGAAAGCTATCCTGGTGAAAATGTAGTTATTGGAACTTCTAATAATGGGGATAGAATCTATATTTTTCAAAATCAATTTAAAGCCCCAAATTCTTTTGAAAGAAAAATAGGGTACAGGGAATTAAACGAAGAAGGAGAATGGAATGATTTTGTAGAAATAACTATTCCTGGTTTTACCCTAGAAGAAAAGTACTACTACTTAAAAATGAATTCAACAGGAAATGTGCTTTTACTCTCGATGTCAACAGATGAATCTCCAGGACAAGAAGACCTATTTGTTAGCTATAAAAAAGATGGCAATTGGTTAGCTCCAAAAAATCTTGGACCAATTATAAATACGAGTAGAAGTGAAAGTTCTCCATTTCTAGACACTGACGAAAGAACGCTATATTTTGCCAGTGAAGGCCATGGAGGAAATGGAGGAACTGATATTTATGTAAGTTATAGGTTAGATGATACTTGGCAAAATTGGACTATTCCAATTAACCTTGGTGACAATATCAATACTTCCGACTACGAAGAGAATTTTGTTCATGCAGGAAATGGTGAGTATTACTATACTAGCAATCAAAACGATGAGCATACAAATATATATTTTACAAGTAGCGATCAACTACTAAGCATTGCATCCAATCAAGCTTTATTGTATAAAGATAAAAAACCTCTTAGCGAGATAACAATACATGTATTAGACCCTAATGGGCAATTAATTGATGATGAAACAACAGATAGTAATGGCTCTATAAATCATATTAGGTTAGACCAAAATCATGTTTATCAATATGTAATGATAGAGGATGACCCAAATTTAAAAGGAAGTAAGTTTTACCTTTTGGATAATGGAGGGGAATGTTTATATCGATTAGTAGCCGATGAAAATAATCGATTAGTGGATGATTTAGCATTTCCAACGGTAGAGAAAGTGAAAGGAAAAATTGATGGATTGTCCAACGGCAGAATAGAAATAGTAGATGAAAATGGCTATACTATTCAAACCGTAAGTTCGGATGAGAATGGTAGTTTTTCTTTTAGAAGAAGCTATACAGATGCTATATTAACTTTAAATTATGAAGGTAATGGTAAGATAACATCCCTTAAATCAACCGATTTTGCTAAAAGAGAAAAAGACCTTTTGAAAGTTGTAAAAGGGAAAAGTATTCACTTTAATCAGTGGGAAGATAAAAAAATTGCAGCTTTAGGAGAGACTAAACCAGCAGCAAGTCTAGATAAACAAACTGTTAGCAAAGCCAAGGAGAACATACTTAAGGGAAGCACAAGTAATTTGGTAGATAGAACAACTATCTACTTTGATTTCAATCAACTTCTATGTAGTTATTCAGAATCTAAAAAAGTAAAGGAAATTGCTAAGAGTATTTTAAATGATACGCCTTCGCAGGTTAGAGTTATTGGTCATACAGACCCTAATGGGTCTGAAGAAATTAATTATCGAGTTGCTGAAGAGAGAGCGAACTCTATAAAAAGAATGCTGCAAAAAGAAGGGGTACAAGCGGAAATAATTATTGTTATATCCAAAGGCGAAAAGGAATTAGTGAATAAGATGATTGATGCAAAAAATAGAAGAGTTGTAATTCAATATTAATCATGCCGCTCTATTGCAATTTATTTAATTCACCTATCAAGAAACCTATTCATTTTATCGAATCCTCTTTTTATCGATTTAGCTTAATTGCATTTCTAACGCTATTGTTTTCCTGTTCAGATGCTATGAATCATCAGCTGAACTTAGCTGATTGGCCTGAAGTAAAACATACTATTTTAAACGATAATAGCCGGAGAGAAATGGAAAGGCGATATATAGTCGATCAAATCTCTTTCTTACTAAATAATTTAGATATAAAAGGGAATAAACCTGGGACTTTTAAAGAAAAAATCAATGATTTCTCAAGCAACTATTTTGTTCAATTAGACCGGTATAGAGTTATTAAAGAGAACAATGCCATGCTCCAAAGTATGATAAAGCTTAAGGGCGCAGAAACGGTATCTATTGATAAAGAAAAAGGTTTTATCATAATGAACCTTAGCTTTGAGAATGTTTTTGATAAAGAAATAGATTATATAGTTCTAAAATTTGAATATGAAGATGATTATGGGAATATCTACTTTAATGAAACTTCAAAATTAAGCCATCAAACTGCCAAAGACTTTAATGTAGATATTGAAGTAATTATGACTGATATTTTTAAGAATGAAAATGAATTCATTTTTTTAAATAGTAAGCAATCTGCATCTGAAGTGCTAGAAAAGAATTACGGTATCAAATCCAATAAAAAAATTGCAAAAAAAGACTATCTAATGGAAGGCCTTAGAATAAGTGTTATTGGTGTTTTATTTAAAGATGGACAAGGTCTTATGCATAAAAAGGAAGACTGGAAGTATTACGAATAAAGCTTAATCTGAAACGACAAACCTTTTCGTAACTAAATTATTGTCATTCCTAATTTGAATAAAGTATATTCCTGAATTCCAACCCTCAAGATCAATATTCCAACTTTCAAAATCCGTATTTGAAGTTGTCCCTTCAATTATTAACGCCCCTACACTATTAAAAACTTTCCATGAAGAAGAAGACACATTGGAGGTTTCAATATATATTAAATCTTTTGCAGGGTTTGGGTATAACAACAGGTCTGCTTTAACTTTCCTTTCTTCAATAAACGTAGTGTTTGTTAATGAGAAATTGTATTTAAATCCATCTCCAAAATCAGGTTCAAAAGTTTTAAAAATTCCTATTCCAACTTCTCCAATTCTTACACTTCCCACTCCATCGTTATTTGCAAAAAATTCCAATCCATCATCGTCAGAATCATAAACATTAAAAGAATAACACCCTAAAGGTAAATTAAAGGTATCTCTATAGGTAGTATTGTTTAGCATTCCATTTCTTTGAAAGAGAATCGCCCCAGAAGAATCTCTTACATCATATCTACTTTCATTAGCTGCATTATTTGTTCTAAACTGAACATAAAAATTATTAGATAATACATCTACTGCTCTAAAGTTTGATTGAATAGAATCGTTATATATGTAGTTGTCTTGAACATTATTTACGTTTATGATTCTTGCATAAAACTTATTGTTATTGTTTTGAATAGTATTCCAAAAGTTACTAGATGTAGGTAAGTCAATACTAACAGTTGTATTAGGAGATATGCTACCAGACCAATTGTAAGTTTCTTTTACTCCATTATTGATCCAGTATTCAATTGAAGCTGAAGTAATTGTTGTAGCACCAGAGTTTTCTATCGTAACTCTTGCGCCTTCACAAATTGGATTTGACCTTTCAAATTCAATTTGATTGTTAGGTCTAACTACCCTCGTAAATCTGGCATCTAATTGAAAATTATTATCTCCATAAGATACCAATTGATTACTCACTATATATCTAGAATCTCCTGAGCCATTTTGTACACCATAGTCAACATTTACAGTATCTCCCGAAACCAAATTGGTAATATCATAATGAATTACATCAGTAGCCATTCCCGGACACCAACCTGCTCTATCATAAATCCAAGTTCCTCCTTGAGGATAAACTGGGTTTCTTGCACATTCTTTCCAAACTAGTCTTGTAAATTCTATGGGTCCTCCATTTATATTAATAAAATGGTTTCTAGGAATAAACTCACCTTGCTGTCCGTGTCCTGTTATGGCAGATCTTATTTTATAGATTGAGGCACTAGTGTCTAATGCTATTGTTCTTGGTTCATAATAATCATCATTCATGATTTGCTGATAATTTCTCTGGTCTACCCTCCAAATTTCTTTTATATCCTTAACCTCTTTAGGCGGAGTTCCAACAATAAAATAAAAATCTATATCCATTTCCTCTTGGTTCTGCCCACCTCTTTCTAATGTTATTCTTCTATTGCCATTTAATACAGGTAAAAAGTCAGTAACATCAAAATACCAAGCCTTACCATTTATTCCAAGATCAAGATTTATCCCATATGGAGTAACAAAAGACATTATCTCTAACTTCATAGCCTGTCTACTGAAATAATTAAGTTGCAGATTGCTAAGGCTTTGTGTAGAAGTTGATGGAACCTGCTGCACCACCCTACCATTTAAATCATAGCTTGTATTATTAGCATTCCAGTAATTAAGTATTACTTCTCCGATACTATCTGATTTTATTGTACCGGATCTGCTGTAAATAGTTCTTTCTATTATTGTATATGGTTTTGTTATAATAGTATCTATGATTGTATCATTTTGTGTGTTTATAGAATAATTTCCTTGGTATAATTTAATATTAGGTCTATCTAATTGACTAGTGATAGATTTAAAATGATCTACTCCGCGAATACTTTGGTAGCTAGGTGCAAACTTGAAAGTCGCATCATTCCCATTTGGACCCTCATCTGTAATAGTAGCAGTCGAGCCCGCTCCGGAATAATATAAATCTAAACTAGTATAGTTAGGATGAGTATTGTCCAACTTTTTATACATCCAACTTCTAACCGTTGCAAGGGAAAGACTAGTTGACCAAATTCTAACATCATCAATATCACCCTTGAAGTATCTGTTATGAAATCCTTTAGAAATTTGAACAGGAAGAGATAGCCCGGTATTTATAGGTCTAGTTTGCACCGAAGAAGCAAAATCCCAAGCACCGTCAATGTAAAATCTAACATCATACATATTCGTACCTGAGAAAGATAAGACGACATGATGCCATTGACCATCATTGATAGCTCTAGTTCCAATGGTGTAGCCTCCGTTTATTTCCAATCGCAATCTTCCTGCCCCTTCAATTCTAAAGGAAAATTTTTGGTTGGAACTATTTTGACCCCAACTAACTATTTCCCCATCTACATCAGAGGTTTTTATCCAAGCTTCTATAGCTCTAGGATTATTTCCACTAATTCCATAATAATTATTTGCCTCAATGTAGTTCCCTTGGAACATATCAAAACTTTGGTCAAATTGGGAATAGGCAGCCATTTCTGCTGAATTCGTTTGGCTCTTTAAGTTAAGTCTACCATTATTTAGCTCGCCTTGATAGGATATCTCTACTAGAATGTTAGAGGTACCATCCCAATTAAATGGAGTATAAAATAATAGCTTATTCCAACCTGTATCTAACGGTGTATCATGAAAATAAACCTCTTGAAAGCCATTTAACATGGATGTATCAGGAGAAGAAAGATTTAACAAAGAGCTTGGTTTCATTCTTAATCTCAATTGCTTCACTCTGTTTGTACTAGAGGTATTTTCTATTGCAAGACCGTGAACATTCCCACTAAGAAGACCGCTTGAAATCAATTCAGCCTGAGTTAACAAAATATAGGTTTTACCATTACTATTGGGGTTTACCAATTGACTATCTATCACCAAACCACTACCTAACACTGCGCTATCATTATTTAATACACTGCTGAAAGTGGTTAGTTTTTGAATTTGAGGAAATGCTTCCCAAGTTGGTATTGAACTAAATAATCCGCTAGAATTTGTATCTGGGACAATTTGATACTTATTGGTAGTTGCCAGTAAAGAATCTGCTCTTGTGGAATCAGATATATAAGTATTACAAGAGTAATCCCACTCTCCACATCCTAAATTCCGATTAGAACCAGTAGAAACTCTTGCTCCTTTGCATCGCATCCCATATTTCATAATTACTTTCTGATAACTAACAGACGAGTTAGCAGGAAACTGAGCAATAGTATCTCTAGTAGAGCTATTATAATCAAATACGTTGATTTTTACGGTATCTCCGGGAGATTGGGCGTTCAAATTAATACTCAATAATAGACACAAAAAGGCGCTTAATAATTTCATTGGTTAGTTAATTAGAACTGCAAGATAAATAAACTTGATAACTCTTAAAGAACTATCTTGTAAGTTATCCAGCTATCTTTTTCGAATTTTAAAAGAGTCATTTCTTTAAGCGTAAAACTTGCTTGAAATTTTCTACCTCTAAAACTCTCCCAAAGTCTTATAAATTCCCTCTTATTGATATTTTTATTAGCAATAGTTATATGAGGAAGAAAATCATACTTCTCTTCAATTCCTTTTATAATCCTATTCTGATTGAAAAGTATTTTAATTTCTCTTCTTAGTTTTATTAGAGATTCATTTCTATCTACATCAATAAATAAGGTCCTCGAGTCAAAAAAATAATAATTGTTTAACTGAATAGACATGTCTTTATACTCCTTTTGCAGGAAAAATGAGGGTAATGAATTAATAAAATTTTCTAGTTTTTCCTCATCACATTCAAAGGGAGGGATAATTGTGATATGAGGCGGTGCTTTTTGCGAATGATCATTTAGATATAAACTCCCTAATTCCTTTTGAATTTGAATGATTTCTTTAGATATAAAATCCGGTGGGAGTATTGCTAGGAAGAATTTCGGCATAATTAAAAAATAAAATTAAGTATACCAACTAGTGAGCTGAGCGTATAACTTAAGCTCTTATCTTCTTAATTTGAATTATTCCAAAACTATGCAATAATCTCATGATGATATATGTAGGATCAACCTCATACCATCTTACTCCTCCAAAATTTGGATTTCCACTATGTTTATGATGATTATTATGATAAGCTTCACCCATCATTAAGAAATCGAAAGGCAATAAATTTTTAGAGGTATCCTTTACATTAAAATTAACATACCCATAAATGTGGGCAAACCAATTGATAATTGCACCGTGGATAGGTGCCATCAAAAATATTACCGGTAGTAATAACCATTGCCACCAAGCAGTTGCAAAAAAATAAAAAAAGGCAACATAGGCTATTCCCCATAAAACTCTTGAAATCATAGAGCTAGCAAAAAGATCAAAGCTTTTCCATTGTGGCACGTTAACAAGAAATTTATCATCAACAACTATTTTTTCTTTATTTATATCTTGGTAAATGCATTTAGTCTTCCACATCATTCCGAAAAGACTTTTGTCATACTTCGGAGAATGTGGATCCTTATCGGTATCTGCATAAGCATGATGTATTCTATGTATGATACCATAGCCATAAGCACTTAAATAACTGCTTCCTTGAAAAATCCAAGTGAGTACAAAGGTTACTCTTTCGGCAAACTTAGACATGGTAAATGTTTGATGAGCTGCATATCTATGAAGAAAAAAAGTTTGAAAGAAAAGACCTCCATACCATAAAATCAAAATAAAAATAATAATTGCCATGTCTAAAACCTACTTTTTGAAAGGTGAAACTTAATTATAAGAAGCCGATAAGAAATTTCAAATATTTCTAAAATACTCCACTAATACATTGCTATTTCATAATTGTTTTTATCAAGAAAAAATTGTTTGCAGAAATAAACAAAAAACAATCTAAATATCCTATGAAGTCTAAGTAATTGAATGCCTACAAGCTTATTAATTTAATGTCTTAGTAATTACTCTTTTCACTAATGACTCAACGGTTAGTCCTTGCACTAGAATAGAAAACACTACCACAACATAAGTAAGTACTAAAAACATTTCACGATGCATTTCAGCTGTTAAACTTAAAGCTAAAGCAATGGAAATACCTCCTCTTAAGCCTCCCCAAGTCATAATGAGATTAGTTTTAGGTACAAACTCTAATCTTTTCTCAAAAAGTTTCACAGGTAACCAAAGTGATAAATATCTACAAATAACAACAATAGGAATTGCGAGTATTCCGGCTAAAATATATTCTCCCTCATAAGTTAAAACCAACATCTCCATACCAATTAAAACAAATAGAATTGCATTTAATAAGATATCAATCAACTCCCAAAATTTATCTACGTAACGCTCGGTAACTTCAGACATAGCTGAATCTCTCATTCTGTCGTTTCCAATTAAAAGACCCGCAGCTACCATTGCCAAAGGAGCAGATAAATGAAATTTATGAGCGGTTACGGTTCCTACCATCACAGCAGCAAGAGTAATAATAATTTCAGTGCTAAAATCATCAATCGATTTCATGAGTTTGTAGGCAAGCCAACCAATGGATAGGCCAAGAAGAATTCCTCCTATCACTTCTTGTACAAACAACTGGACTATAGCAGAAAACTCAATTGCCGAACCATTTGAAGATGCTATAGTAAAAAAGGTTAAGAAAATAACAACCCCAACTCCGTCATTAAACAAGGACTCTCCTACTATTTTGGTTTCTAGTTTTTTTGGAACATTCGCCTTTTTTAGAATTCCTAAGACCGCTATTGGATCAGTAGGTGAAATGAGCGCCCCAAATAATAAACAATAGATAAAATTAACTTCCAAACTTAAAAGTTGAAGTAAAAAATAACTTATGGTGCCAACCAAAAAGGTGGAGACTGCTATTCCTAATGTAGCAAAAGCAATGATTGGCCAACGTTGAATTTTGAGTTGTTGAAAATTGGTATGCAGTGCACCTGCGAAAAGTAGAAAACTTAACATATAATCCATCAGGACTTTCTCAAAATTGATTTGTTGGATTAATTCAACTTCTGCATTCAGTAAGGTATCATCGAAATAACTCAGCAGCAATACTGCTAAAGTGTAAACGATAGTAATTAACATTAAACCTATAGTAGTTGGCAATTTTAAAAAACGAGCATTGATAAAGCCAAATATGGCTGCTAAAAATATAAGTGCTGTAATGATAAAATAATAATCCATTTGTCTGTTTAAAATTAAAACCTAGAATTTACTTTTTATTAAATTAAAAATAAAAGTATCGTCTGTTATATTTTTTATTTAAGTTGTTCTAAAATGCTTGTCTTCCTTTTTGTGATTATTATTCTAGTTGTATTTTAGAGGCAAGTTTATGAACAATAAGGAAAGTACAAAAAGAAAGAAAATAATAGAGCAATCAGGAGCTCAAGATTTGTTTGATAAATGGAATCAAAATTCAAAGATCTTAGCCGGAGATAGCTCTACGGTAATCCTAAAGAAAATCAGTATTCGCATCCTTGGCATTCTTCTATTTCTAATGTTCAGCCCTATTTTACTAGCTATTTTCATTCTAGTCTTAGCTGTTTCTTTATGAGAAAAACTTTTATTCATTATAGTTTCCTTATTCCATTAACTCTTTTTCTTCTCCATCAAATCATCCAAAAAATAGCCCAAGTTAATCTCCCATTCCTTGATAATTACTTAGACCCCTTTTGTTTAGGAGCTTTGGTAATTCCATTGTTTAAACTGGAGCGAAAATACCTCTACAAATCAAGGGAGATAAGTCGATTAGAAATGGTATTGACCATTAGTTATGTAATTCTTATTTCTGAGCTCATTCTCCCCTATTTCTTTCCCAACTTTGTATCAGATATTTGGGATGCTTTAGCTATTACTACAGGTTTTGTATGGTTCCTAATTTTTGGTCAAAATAGAAACCTTTCTGCTATTTGAAAGAATAAAAAACTTTTAGAATTTGTTCTCTGTTATATCAATAGTAATCTAATGTTTATGAAATTTAAAACCTACCCATCTATCGTTCTTCTCTTCATTTTGTTAATGGCTACTCTTGTCTTAACAAATCCTACTGAAGAGGAGTACTTTAATCAAGTCGTGCAAGACTATGCTCAAAACCATGATGGTTTTATAATTACAAAAGTAGATCTTGCTAATATGGGACAAACTCAATATAAATCAAATTTAATTTATAGCACTTACTCTTACCAATTTGGGAATATCAAGGTAGCCTATTGGGGAATTCTTGGAAGTGTTTTTTACTCAGGTTTTGAGAAAGACGAAGCAAACTTAGATTCTTCAAAAACAGTAAGTGTTTAATATGGAAAAATCAAAAAATGTTTTCGGGGGTACATTAGTTAGCTGTAGTCTTTCTCCTTTAACAGGCTTTTACAGAGATGGTTGCTGTAAAACAGGCATTGAAGATAGAGGAACTCATACCGTTTGTGCTCAAATGACCGAAGAATTTTTAAGTTACACCAAATCGATGGGGAATGATTTAAGCACACCAATTCCTAGCTACCAATTCCCAGGCTTAAAGCCCGGAGATTATTGGTGTTTATGCGCGCTAAGGTGGAAAGAAGCTTGGGAAGCAGGTAAAGCACCTAAAGTAAAACTAGAAGCAACAAGTGAGAAAACATTAAGCTACATACCTATTGATATACTTGAGGAATATGCTATAAACAGCATTAACAATTAATCTTTACTTTTTCGAAGAGGCTTTGAAAACAGTCCAAGTAAAAAAATACGCATGAAAAATATTTAGTTCATTGATTATCGATAGATGGACTTCGTCCACCCTTAAAGATTCTGCTTTGAGAATTAAAAAAACAAAACCACTCATTCGAAAAAACAAAAGCAAGCTACTTAAAACAAGATTGCCGAAGGCCATCCTCTTGAGCTCCATAGTCTAAATAGAAAGTCTCAAATCGGAAATTTGGTCTTTTTTTAATGGAATAGAAATCAAGCGAGCTTATTTCTTCCAATAAAAAAAGTCTGCTTTTTAAGCAGACTTTCCATTCTTAAGTGACCTCGGCAGGATTCAAACCTGCAACCTCCACAGCCGTAATGTGGTGCACTATTCAGTTATGCTACGAGGCCATTGATGTTGCAAAAGTAGAAATTTGCTTTAGAAAGTAGCGCCTTTAGTAAGTTTTATTTACCACTTTAGTATAAAGAGATTCATATTGTGGCAATATGTTTAGTATATCAAACTTTTTAGCTTGCCCAAAGGCTTGCAATTTCATTTGAATAAGTAGCTTTTCATCTTGTAAAATCTTAATTGCGTTCTTAGCCATGTCTTCTACATCTCCTACATTACTTAAGTAACCAGAAAACCCATGCTTATTTACTTCAGGAATTCCACCAGTATTGGAAGAAATTACAGGAACCCCTGCAGCCATGGCTTCTAAAGCTGCCAAACCAAAACTTTCAAATTCTGAAGGCAATAAGAAAAGGTCTGCAACAGTCAACACATGTTCTGTATCCTTTACCTTGCCTAAAACCATCAAATCTTTTTCTAAACCGTTTTCTCTGCAATACATTTCTGCTTCATGCCTATCAGGCCCATCTCCAATTAACAGAAGTTTAGCAGGCATTTCCTTTCTAACCGAATGAAAGATTCTTACAACATCATCAATTCTTTTTACCTTTCGGTAGTTGGAAACATGAGCTATAATCTTCTCCCCCTTAGGAGCTAGATTACGTTTTAACTCTTCATCTATTTCCGGACTCTCGCAACCTTCTATACATACAAAGTTTGGGATAACCTCTATAGCTCTATTAACTTTAAAATGATCTAAAGTGTCTTGACGCAAACTATTAGAGACTGCTGTTACTGCATTACTCTTATTTATGGCGAAGGTTATCACAGGCTCAAAAGATTGATCCTTCCCAACCAAAGTAATATCCGTTCCATGTAAAGTAGTTATAAAAGGAATATCTATACCTTCTTCTTTAAGTATTTGTTGTGCCATAAATGCCGCAGACGCGTGAGGAATTGCATAATGCACATGCAACAAATCCAATTTTTCATATTTTACTACATCTACTAACTTACTAGATAAAACTAGCTCATAAGGTTGGTAATCAAACAAAGGATAATCCGAAACATTTACTTCATGATAAGAAATATTCTCTCTAAACGATCTTAATCTAACAGGTTGACTGTAGGAGATAAAATGTATATGATGTCCTTTCTCTGCTAAAGCCATACCTAACTCTGTTGCTACAACTCCACTACCTCCATATGTTGGATAGCAAACAATTCCTATATTCATGGTTGATAGTTTAATACTGATTGTGCGTTTCTCCATTTGGCATTATCTATAGCCTCATAGATTTTTTCTTGAATTCTGGTTCTAATATTTAATGTCAATAACTTTTTATTGTCCGCATCTGGGTAGACTCTATTAGAAAGAAATATATAAACGATTTGTTGATCCGGATCTGCCCAGGCGTATGTACCCGTAAAGCCTGAATGACCAAAACTTTCAAATGAAACACAATCACAAGTGGGGCCTGGTTCTCCGTGTAAAGCAGGTTTGTCAAAACCTGCTCCTCGTCTATTGTCTTTGGTAGTCAAAGGGATACTGTCCTTACAATATTGACAATCTCTATATTCTTTAATTACCTCAGCATTTAAATACCTTTCATCTCCATATTCTCCTTCTTGAAGATACATTTGCATCAATTTCGCCAAGTCATTTGCATTTGAAAATAAACCTGCATGACCTCCAACCCCACCTTGCATCGCAGCACCGGGATCGTGTACATACCCATGCACCAATTGTCTTCTAAAAATCTTATCCATTTCTGTAGGAATAATTTCGTCTTTATCAAATTTATTTAATGGTCGAAAGGTAGTTCTGCTCATGCCCATAGGTGCATAAAAATGTTCCTCATTATATTCTTCTATGGGCTCTTTTACTATATCTTCAATTACTTCTCTCAAGAGGTAATAACCTACATCGCTATACTTATACTCCTTTTCAGGAGATACTTTTGCTCTTTTTAATATTCTATGCATTATAGAATCTTGATATACTTCAGAAATATAGAGTTTATCTGCTACTTGATAAGGAAATTCCTTTGATGGATTTTTACTGTAGATATCAAAATTTGGCATTCCATGATGCAGTGTTTTTATATAGAAAGGAATCCAAGCCGCTAAACCAGCTTGATGAGCTAACATCTCTCTAATAGTTATATCCGCGTAATCGGTTCCTTTTACATCTTTTAAATGCTTAGAAAGCTTATCATCTAGAGATAGTTTTTTTTTACCGTCTAAATCCATAATTGCCAATAAAGAAGATGCAATTTTTGTAATTGATGCTATATCATACAAATCACTTTCTTTTACCTTCTTTGCAGATTCATAGGTTGGTTTCCCAAATGCTTTATGCATAAATACTTTACCATTTCTGGCAATTAATATTTGCCCTCCCGGATAAGCCTTTTCTCTTAGCCCTTCCATAATTATTGAATCAATACCTGCTAGATCATCAGGATTTAATCCAACAGATTCCGGAATAACATACTCAAGTCTATTTAATCCTTTAATTTCTATACCTAAACCCGAGTTCATCTGCGGACTAACAGTCACAGGAATTTTACCTTTGGCATCAAATCCTCCAAATATCAATTGAGAGGTATAATCTTGGGCTTCTATAGAGTTTTGATATGCGAGCACCAATCCATCTACATAATCTGCAGCTGTAAATCCATTTAGGGAGTAAGCATTAGCAAATACAGCCAGAATAAGCTTTTTCTTTGTTCTTAAGATGTTAGTAAAGTTTTTGATTTCATTATCAACTTTAGAACTTACCCATGGACTTTTATTCGACTTATGGACACTGATAATAATCTGATCATAATTGAGTAAAGAATCCATCAAAAGCTTTTGGTCTTTCACTGAAAAAGTTGAATAATGCATGGTATCTATTTTTCCATATCTATTCAAAAAAGTCTGAAATGGACGGTACGAAACTTCCTTCTCTGAAAAAGATACAACAATCATTTTTTGATCTAACTTTTTAATTGGAAGTATAGCGTCTTTATTCTTAAGCACTGTTAAACTTGATTTAATGAGTTGATGATTTACAATACGGTATTTTCTATCATTTAAATCTTCAACTAAATTTTCTAATTCAATAGGCTTCTCTTTATGCAAACCCAGCCATTCTTTAGCCTTTAAAATTTTAAGAGAAGCTTCTTCTATTTGATTCACGTCCAATTCACCTGCCTCAATAGCTCTTTTAATATTCTCAATGCTTGCAGCTACGTCTTGAGATAAGAGCAGAATATCGTTACCTGCTTGTAGAGCTTGCAAGTCTATCTCCGTCGAATTTTGATATTTTGCTACTCCCCCCATATTCAGCCCATCCGTTATAGTCAATCCTTGGAAACCCAATTTTTGATGCAACAGAGTATCCACAACTTCTTTACTTAAAGAAGACGCCACTTTATTCTTCCCTGTAAAGGCAGGTAAGTATAAATGGGCAGACATAATACTTCCAACTCCATCAGCAATACTTCGTTTAAATGGATATAGTTCCAAAGAATCAATTCTTTCTTTACTATGCTTTATTATAGGGAGGGTAAGGTGTGAGTCAGCATCAGTATCTCCATGACCCGGAAAATGTTTAGCAGTTGCTAAAACTCCATGGTCTTGCAGTCCGTTAACATAGGCCATACCCTTATTCGCTACATTTAGCTTGTCTTCTCCAAATGAGCGAGCATTTATAACCGGGTTTCTAGGGTTGTTATTAACATCAATAACCGGCGCAAAATTCACATGTACTCCTAATCTTCTGAATTGCTCGGCCATATCGGCTGCCATTTGGTAGATTAATGTATCTTCTTGAATAGCTCCTAATGTCATTTGCCATGGATACTTCATGGTGCTATCCAATCGCATACTTAAACCCCACTCTCCATCAATTGCAATCATCAAAGGAATTGAACTATTTGCTTGATAAAGGTTTGTCAATTTGGCTTGTCGGTGAGGACCTCCTTGAAAGAAGGTTAAACCTCCTATTTTATAATCTCTTATAAGAGTTAGAATTTCTTCTTTATGATCTTCTCCTTTATTGGAATATGCCGCAACATTAAATAACTGCCCTATTTTTTCATCTAAACTCATCTTTGCATGAACAGAATCTGCCCATGGTGTTTGCATATCTAAATATGGTGGCAAACTACCTCTATCTTGAGGTGAAAAAGAAGTCAAAACAGCTATAAAAAATAAAGCTAAAGCAGTTTTGAATAAAGGGTTCCTAAAAGCTCTAAATCTCATAAAGCTAAAATAAAGATTAATGATAGGGCTATATAAATTGTAAAGGACACTTTTGAACAATAACAAGTTCAATCTAAAGCAAATACCTAGCCAAGAAATTCTACTAGATAATGATTAAATTTGGATATGATTTCGTCCTTTTTTAAAACAAGAAAAGTCAAGCAGTTCAATTTTTCTGCTCGTTATTACGACGAAGAGAAAGAAGAAAGAGAAAATAGGATAGCTCAAATAAAGGCTAGCTTAGGTAAATCAAGTCCGTCTGCTTATCGACCCAGAGTTAACTTTAAGTCAGAGTGGACAGCAAATAAGTATGCCACCGGACATCAAAAAAAATCAAACATTAGGCTATTGGTCAGCATAGCAATTGTTTCGTTGTTTGTTTACCTAATACTATTCTATTAAACCTTTTCATGCTAGTGAATTCTTTACTTTTGTAAGCTAAAAATTTCTTTAGCGAATGCCCGATATCATTAAACTTTTACCAGATGCAGTAGCAAATCAAATTGCAGCAGGAGAGGTTGTTCAAAGACCTGCATCTGCGGTGAAAGAATTAATGGAGAATGCTGTGGATGCAAAAGCTACAAAAATTGATTTGGTAATCAAAAATGCAGGCAAGTCGTTAATCCAAGTGATTGACAATGGCATAGGCATGACAGAAACAGATGCAAGGCTTTCCTTAGAAAGGCATGCCACTTCTAAAATAGACAAGGTGGATGATTTATTTTCACTAAGCACCATGGGCTTTAGAGGTGAGGCTGTTCCATCAATTGCAGCTGTATCTCAAATGACTATAACCACAAAAACCGAGAATAGCGAATTAGCAAGTGAGATTCGTTTGGACGGGAGCGAAATAAAAAGTCAAGAGTTTTGTCAAGGGAAAAAAGGAAGTAACTTTTCAATAAAGAATCTATTTTTTAATATTCCAGCAAGACGGAACTTCCTAAAAAGCAATGGCGTTGAGAATAGACATATTCAAGAAGAGTTTGTAAGAATTGCCCTAGCATGGCCTAATATCGCCATGAGCTATACCAATGAAGGTAATGAACTATACAGACTGCCTAGTTCCAGCTTCCGTCAACGCATAGTTGCACTTTTTGGAGAGCGATACAATCAGAGACTCGTTCCTATTGAAGAAAGCACAGATATTGTAAATATAAAAGGCTTTATTGGTAAACCTGAATTTGCAAAAAAAAGTAGAGGAGAACAATATTTATATGTAAACCAAAGGTTTATTAAAAGTCCTTACTTAAATCATGCTATACAAATTGCGTTTGAGGAACTTATTGCTAAAGACCAATTCCCTTCTTATTTCATAAAACTAGAAGTTGATCCTTCAAAAATTGACATCAACATCCACCCTACAAAAACAGAAGTTAAATTTGAAGAAGAAAGGTCTATCTATGCAATTGTTAGAACTGCTGTAAGACAGTCTTTAGGAAAATATAATATTAGCCCAAGTTTAGACTTTGAGCAAGAACAAAGCTTTAACATCCCCTTATTAAAGAAAGGTGAAGCTATATCCATGCCCTCTATTCAGGTAAACCCAGACTTTAATCCTTTCGAGAAAGAAAAAAAAGCACCGCAAAAAAATATAAGATTTCCATTTGAAAGAAATAGTGAAAAAGCTGAGCCAAATTGGGACAAACTATACACTGAGCAAGTTCAAATAAACCCTTCCACTAGCCCTAATACAATCCCTATTGAGACAAATAAGGTTATACAAATCCACAGGAAATACATCATCAGTCCAATTCGATCAGGGTATATTATTATTGACCAAGAAAGAGCACATTGCCGAATTCTAATTGACAAATACACTCAAAATCTCTCTAAAGGGAACAGAGAGAGTCAACAGCTATTATTTCCGGTACATCTGGATTTAAATCAGACAGATTTTAGCATCGTTGAAGAATTAAAAGAGCAATTAATAAGTCTGGGTTTTGAAATGGAGAAATTTGGAAACAACAGCTTTGTAGTTCAGGGGACACCTAGCGGAATAGAACATAGCAAGGTAAATTCTATACTTGAGAAAATTATTGAAAGCTTTAGAGAAAGTAAAACAAAAGTGGAAGACCCGCAAGATAAATTAATAGAGTCGCTTGCTAGAGCATCATGCATAAAAAAAGGACAATCATTAACAGAAGTTGAAATGCGAAATTTAATTGATGAACTTTTTGCTTGCGAAATGCCTTATCATCTACCCAATTCAAAACCGATAATCATAACACAACAATTAGAGGATTTGGATAAAAAATTTAAAAGAACATGAACATAGGAGTTGGAAATCCTTTAAGTGGTTTACCCGAAGTAGTTAAGAATCTTCTTATTATCAACATTCTTATGCTTCTGGCAACTTTTGTTGCGTATCAAGCTAGAATTGATTTATCTGAAATATTAGGACTCCACCACTGGTCTAGTGAAGCCTTTAGGCCTCATCAATTGGTCACTTATATGTTTATGCATGGTGGAGTTGCACACCTTTTCTTCAACATGTTCGCACTTTACATGTTTGGAAAAATATTAGAACAAGTATGGGGGGCAAAACGCTTTCTTATTTACTATATGATTACAGGGATAGGTGCAGGAATTATTCAGCTATTAGTAACAGAATTAAGAATTCAAAGTATCATGTCTGATTTAGATCCTGAATTACTACAGATGGTAATTGACCAAGGATATGAAATTAGAAAGTCGGGGCAAAACTTTGTGGATATAAATGCAAGAGAATTAAACAATCTCATAAACATCTCTACAGTTGGTGCCTCTGGAGCTGTATTCGGAATTCTATTGGCATTTGGCATGCTTTTTCCAAATGTTAAGCTGATGCTGTTATTTCCGCCAATACCTATGAAGGCAAAGTACTTTGTTGCTGCTTATGGTGCGCTAGAGTTAATCATGGGCATTTCCAATAGCCCGGGTGATAATGTTGCCCATTTTGCGCATTTAGGTGGTATGCTTTTTGGTTACTTTCTTATTAGGTATTGGAAAAACACAACTTCAAACTTCTTCTAAAGAATGAACTACGGAAAAAATAACTTCAATCTCTCTTTTTGGCAGAACTCCACTTTGCTTAGACTAATTTATGCCAATTTTGCAGTCTTTGTAGGTATAAAGTTACTTTATCTCGTTTCATGGCTCTTTCAATCCTCTACCTCTCCAAACCAATGGGCATTAGAGTGGTTATCGGTACCTGCAAGCATTGGCACTCTAGTTTTTAAGCCATGGACCGTAATTACTTACATGTTTTTACATTTAGATTTCTGGCATATTTTCTCTAACATGCTATGGCTTTATTTTTTAGGGCAATTATTTGTTGAATTTTTAGGGAGCAAAAAATTATGGACAGTTTATATTGCAGGTGGATTAGCAGGAGCTTTACTGTATATCTTCTTTTTTAATGTTTTCCCCGTCTTTCGGGAAGCAATGCCTATTTCTAAAGCTTTAGGAGCTTCAGCTTCTGTTATGGCAATTGTGGTTGCTATTGGCACCTACGCACCTGACTTTTCAATCAGATTGTTATTTCTAGGAAATGTAAAGCTAAAATATATAGCTCTTTTTTGGGTGGCTTTTGATTTATTTAGCATCTCCAATTCAAATTCAGGTGGACATATCGCACATTTAGGTGGAGCAATTCTTGGCTACTTATTTGCAAGACAATGGAAACAAGGTAGAGACATCACTTCTTGGGTAGACAGCTCTACTTTATACCTTCAAGCCTTATTTAGCAATAGATCTAAAAAAATGAAAGTAAGTTATAGGAATAACAGTGCTCCAAAAACAGGTGTTAGAAACTCGGATCAAGCAGAAGTGGATATTATACTTGATAAAATCTCTAAATCAGGCTACGATAGCTTGAGTAAAAAAGAGAAAGACATCCTATTTAGAGCTAGTAATAAGTAAATCTTTTATTTTTTTTCTCTAGGTTTATAATGATAAACAATCACTTGATTTTGATCAGAATGCGTGTTATCTAGGTTATCACCCTTGGTGTCATAAGGTTTATTATCTTCACCATCTTCTTCCAATTCCCAAGAGTACACAGGCTTCTTTGGCCCTTCATTTTTATAGAATATAGCTAAAACTAAACCTATAAATAATCCCCAGAAGTGTCCTTCCCACGAAATGCCTTTGTTCCAAGGCAAAATACCCCAAACTAAACTTCCATATATAAATGCAACCAAAAAAGATATCGCTATTAAAGAGTTATTCCTTCTTATAAAACCACTAATTAGTAAAAAACCAAATAAGGCATATACCAATCCGCTTGCTCCAATGTGATAAGATGTCCTTGCCGAAATCCAAGTATACAGCGCACTACTAAATAAAGAGATAATAAAAACTCTTAATGCGACTTCTTTATAGAAGTAAAATAAACTACCACCCAGTATAAGAATTGGTAAGCTATTATTTACCAAGTGGTTAAAGTCTCCATGAATAAAAACAGAAAATAGAATACCTCTCAATCCCACAAAATCTCTAGGGAGAATTCCATATTTCGTAAAGTCTAAATCGAACTCTTTTTCTATGCCAAAAACCAACCACATTATACAGCATAGCAAAAGGGGAACAATAAAACTATATAGCAATCTTTTCCTTTCTACTTTTTCATTCATTTTTTAAGAAATGTTAAATTCCTATATTTCAATATATTACCCTTTGTTGATTTAATCAATTGTCTTATATTCGGGTACTTAAATTTGATTAAAATGAAAAAAATTATTTTAACTTCTGTTTTCTCCTTATCATTCTGCTTAGTATCTCTTGCGGGCACAACCAAGATTATAAAAGCTACCCATAAGAATATTGATCAAGAAGAGAAGAAATCTCAGAAGCAGAAAGAAAAGTACGATTTCAGTTTATTCAAATTTATTGCTCCAGAAAAACAAAACATTAAACCAGATACTATCAAAAGTAATACCGACTTCTTGAAAATTCCTAAAAAAAATGAGGAAGTGATTCTTCGCTACGAAAAAGATCGAGCCTTCTTAATGTTTTCGTAGGCTTCTTGCACTTTCCTGAACTTTTCTTCCGCTTGCTTTCTAACATCATCGCCTAAATTAGAAACTTTGTCAGGGTGATACTTCATAGCCATTTTCCTATATGCCTTTTTAACTTCTTCATTACTTGCATCAGGCGTAATTTCTAAAATCTTATAATCCCCTCCTACATTTTTAACAAACATGGCTTTTATGGATTCAAAATCTGCATGACCTATACCCAAGAAGCCAGCAATTCTTTGAATTTCGTTTATTTCTGCGGAAGAAATATTACCATCCGCTTCCGCTATTCCAAACAAATAATGCAATAACTGTAATCTACTGTGATACTGCATTTGATATCTAATCTGATGACTTATGGATCGAACATCTATTTGCTGATTAAGCAATTCCTTAAGTGTTCTCATCTGTTGTTTGGTTTTTTCTGGACCAAACTGCCTCACATAAAATTGTTTTACAAACTCTAACTCAGACTTTAATACTTTTCCATCTGCACGCATTATTGCTGCCGTCAATACCAGAAGACTAGCAGCAAAGTCGCCTGTTCCACTTCTTTGGTAAGCTTGCTGACCCGAATATCCATAACTATTGGTGTACTCTTCATCCGCAACTACACTAGATCTCTGATCTATCATAGAACCAATTACAAAACCAATAATTCCTCCAAAAAAACCAAAGAAAGAAAACCCTAAAAGGGCAAAAATCCAACGGGACCAACCTTTTATCATATTTACAAACTTAAGTCTAGAAGTCTAAATAATTACTAATACCAACTATGTAATAATAGATTTTTATAAATCGAATTATTAACTAATTTTGCACATTCGAATTGTTGCAACTGAAATCTCCATATAAGATAATCCCCCCTCCCATAGAAAGTGGGTCAACTTATTACTTTAAGACAGACAGCGGGATGCACTATGAAGTGAGATTTGGAAGAAAACAAAACAACATATTAAATACTTCTATCGTATTTGGAGTAATTAATGATGAGTTCGAAGGCGAAGAGTATAGTATAACTAACAAGCATGAAGTGTATAAGGTAATGGCTACCATTGTACAAATTGTTAAACGCTATATGAGAATACATCCGAAAATAAATTATTATGAATTTACGGGTGAGCCAACAGAAAAAGAGATGGGTAAAGAAGGGAGAATACGATTAAAACTATATAACCGCTATCTTAAACAAGTATTTGATGACAGCTGGTTAATAGAAAAAGATAAAAACAAAACAATTGTTAAACGCAAAAGATAGTTTAGCATAATTTTTGTTATAGTAAAAACGTTATTTAAATAAATTAAATCATTTTATGAGACAACTGAAAATCAGTCAGCAGATTACCAAGAGAGAAAGTAAGTCTTTAGAAAAGTACTTACAAGATGTTTCTAAAGAGGAAATGATTACTGCTGAAGAAGAGGTTGAATTAGCCATTAAGATTCAAACTGGCGATGAGAGAGCTTTAAATAGGTTAGTTAGAGCAAACCTAAGGTTTGTGATTTCCGTTGCTAAGCAATATCAAAATACAGGACTTACTTTAGAAGATTTGATCAACGAAGGTAACCTTGGTTTAATAGAAGCTGCTAAACGTTACGACCATACAAAAGGGTTTAAATTTATCTCTTATGCGGTGTGGTGGATTCGTCAAAGTATTCTGAAAGCTGCAGCTGATAACTCTAGAACTATCCGTTTACCTCACAATAGGTTAGGAGAAATCCAAAAGATTAGCAAGGCTTCTAACGAGTTTGAACAAAAGAACGAAAGAACGCCAACTGCTGATGAGTTAAGTGACCTAACGGAGATGGATGTAGCAAAAGTAGAAATGTCATTAAAAATGTCGAAGAAGCAAGTTTCTATTGATGCTCCTATGAGTAATGATGATGACAACAATAGTTTGGTAAGTGTCTTAGAAAACTCAGACACTCCAGACCCAACAGATTCATTGTTGCAAGAATCTTTATCTCAAGATTTAGAAAGAACACTTTCTTACCTTAAAGGAATGGAAGCTGAAGTAATTAGATTGTTTTACGGTCTTGGAGGTACTAGCGAAATGACTCTTGAAGAAATAGGAAATACTTTTGGACTAACAAGAGAAAGAATCCGTCAGATTAAAGAAAGAGGCTTAAGAAGACTAAGAAGAGTTTCTAATCAAACAAATCTTCAGACTTACTTATAGTCATCAAATTTTATCAAAAAATAAAAAGCCTCGAGAAATCTCGGGGCTTTTTTTATAGTCTAAAAAAGTAAACGGTCTCGAATTGTATTATTTGTATTCTTGTCTCCGTAAGAAGATCACTATAAAAGTGAAGCAACTTAAACTGTAATTTCTGCTTGTTCTTAAATACTTTTCCAATCCCTATAGAAAATCTATTCTGTAAATCATCCATATTAAAATTAGAGCTATATAAAAATTCATTAGCAATAAGTCCATAATATTCACCAGGATCGATGGTTTCACCTTGTAAAGGTTTATCATAGCTAAACCGATATCTAAGTCTTAAAAAAAAATCTTCATTAAAAATTCGCTCTTCAAGTCTAATTCTATGGGCTAAACGAATAGACTTTGCTTTAGAAAAAAATACAAACTGTTGAGTTATTCGATGTTCTGTTGATCCAATAAAATCTAAGGGTCTAAGTCTTCTATACATATACCCTAGACTAAGTTTTCTTTGTTTAAATAAACTATAAGTTAAAAATGATCTAATATCAATTCTATCGGTAAAAGCATTCACTTTATCAGATTGATACTCATTAAGTATTTGCCTGGAGTAAAGTTGTGTATTTAAAGACCATTTGCGATTAAATTCCTTATTTACTGAAACTCCACTTTCCCATCTGATGGAAGGTGTTTGAGAGAAAAGTCCAATAGTAGAGGTAGACAATAAAAAATAAATAAATAATCTAATAAAGAATATAGTCTTCATCCCTCTTATTCACTTTTCTTTTTTTAACAATTCTTCCTGAATGATCAAATAAAAATTCCACCAGATTTGATGAGTCGTTATCATAGAGAACTTCAACTTCCAATTCAAAATTTATGTGTGCATTTCTATAATTATCTTGAAGTATTTCTTGTATAAATTCTGAATCTGAAAAATTTACATTCGGTTTCTTTAAATATTGAATTTGAAGCCGCTTTATATTATACTTTTTATACTCTTTTTCTAGATAGGTTCGGATGTTTAATTGAATTGTGTCAGTAATATTCTTAAAAGATTTTAAAACTTCAACGTCTACGAGAATACCCTCTTGATTAAATTTAACACTCCAGTTTTTGTTTTTATATAAGGCCTTATATTCATAGTATATATTTTGACCATCTGATTCTTTAAAAAATCTTTCCTTCTTGGAGATTACAAAAGACTCTTGGATCAATAGAATACTTGTAGCAGGAAAATCTTCCTTTTTAACTCTTTTTTCATACTCCACTTTATCCCCTTGATCCCCTTGGGAATAGCCAAAAGAAAATAAAAGTGACAATGCGGTCAAAGAGAATATTCTAACACAGGTTTTCACCATTACAAAAAATTACCAGCTTCCTCCTGCTCCTCCTCCACCAAAACTACCTCCACCAAAACCACCAAAGCCGCCACCTCCAAAGCCCCCAAAACCTCCACCTCCTGAGCGGAAATTATTATAATGACCACGGTGACTACTATTCATAGAGCCCATTAACCAAAGCGCAGCCCATAAACCAGTGCTATTTGTTCTTGCATATCTTCTTGCTCGACTAACGGTCCCAGCCACCATAATGATTATAAAAAATAGAATAATTAGAAAAGGAAATATTGGCATTGACTTTTTCTTTTTGTTTCTACCATTATAGTTCTCTGCAGAATACTCTCCTCCAGTAATCTCCATAATTGTGAGGGCTGCATTAATAATGCCTCCATCATAATTATTCTGCTTAAAAGCAGGAATCATTTCATTTTCAACTATCCTCTTTCCAATGGCATCAGGCAAAACTCCTTCTAAACCATACCCTGTTGCAATGTAAACTTGCCCTTTACTAGAAGCATACTTAGGTTTTACTAAAATTACAATACCATTATTAAATTCTGCATTTCCTACTCCCCAATCTTCGCCTAACTTAAAGCTAAATGAAGCAGCATCTCTACCACACAAATCTTTTACAGTAACAATGGCAATTTGAGTTGAAGTAGAATCATTAAAACTAACTAAAGCTCTTTCTAATTTGAGCTCTACATCATCACTAATGATTCCGGCAAAATCATTTACTAATCTGGGTGGATTAGGCGCTTTAGGAATACAATCTTGGGCAACAACAGTAGTTGCAGTTATAAGTAAAACAAGTAAAATTCGAAGTATTTTCATTTATTTCTTTCCAAATGAGATATCATCCGACAATTCGTTTTTGTCATTTGATTGATAAGGGAAATGCGTTTTCAATTGCAAACCTGCTTCTTTAATTCCTTCAGCCAAACCTGAAGTATAATCTTCTTTTTTAAAATGTTTAAGCATCAATTCAGAAACACTATTCCAAAAACCCTCAGGTACTTTTTGGTTAATCCCAACGTCACCTAAAATAGCAAATTGCCTATCTTTCAAAGCCAAGTAAATAAGCACTCCATTTCTTTCTTTGGTTTTGTGCATTTCTAATTGCTCAAATACAAAAGCAGCCCTATCCATAATATCCTCCTTACAATGGCCTTCAATATGAACTTTAATTTCACCTGAAGTACTCTTTTCAGCTTCCTGTATTGCCTGTCTTATTCTCTCTTGCTGTTCTTCTGAAAAATAATCTTTTGCCATCTTAAAATTCTACTTTTGGTGCCTCTTCTGCTCCTTGCTCTGCCTCAAAATAGCCTTTCTTTTCAAAGTCAAACCAGCCTGCGTAAATCACTCTAGGAAACTGACGAATGTAGGCGTTATAATCTTTTGTGACTTCGTTAAACTTGCCTCTTTCAACAGATATTCTATTTTCTGTTCCTTCTAATTGAGCTTGTAGCTCTAAGAAATTTTGATTTGCTTTTAAATCAGGATAACGCTCTACTGTCACTAGTAATCTAGACAAAGCTCCACTCAACTGACTTTGTGCTTTTTGAAATTTAGCAATAGTCTCAGGATTTAAATCATCTGCCTTAATGTTGATAGAAGTTGCATTTGCTCTTGCTTCTATTACTTCTGTTAATGTTTCTTGTTCGAAATCTGCATACCCTTTAACTGTGGCAACTAAGTTTGGAATTAGATCTGCTCTTCTTTGATAGACATTTTCTACTTGTGCCCATTGACTGCTCACCGCTTCATCTTTCTCTACCATAGAGTTATAGCCGCAAGAACTTAGCGTTGTAGCAGCAATTATTAAGACAACTAAATATTTTATTTTTTTCATTTGGTTTAATTTTAAAAAAGCCCCAACCTTAAGATTGGGGCTTTAAGTTACAATTTAAATTAGTTCTACACTTCTTTTGATGAATTTGCTCAGTTCCTCTCCTTTTAAAAGGTTTTGAGAAAGTAGAGCTAAATCTGTAGCCTGTTTGGCCATATCTTTTTTCTTAGAAGCATCTTTTTCGCTTAGGATTTTAGAGATTAAAGGATGGTTTGAGTTTACTGCCAAATTGAACATCTCTGGCAAATTACCCATTCCCATCATTCCTCCGCCACCACCAAGAGCACTCATATCTTTCATTCTTCTCATAAATTCTGCTTGGGTAACAGTCATTGGTGCTTCTGTTTCACTCATACTTACAAAGTTTACGGTAAACTTATCTTTAGGAAGAACCTCTTCAATTACCGGCTTCAATATTTTTTCATCTTCCTCAGAAAGCTTCGAAGGAATCTCTTCATCTTTCTTTATTAAATTATCTATCGTATCTCCATCTACTCTTGTAAAAGTCAATTTGTCATCCATTTGCTCTAGTTTCCCAACTAAATGAGCCGTTAAAGGAGTATCCATAACTAAAACTTGATACCCTTTAGTTTTTGCAGCATCGATGTAACTATATTGATCTTCAGGATTGGAAGTGTATAAACAAACTATTTTTTTATCCTTGTCTGTTTGCGTCTTCTCAATTTCCTTTTTGTATTCGTCTAATGTAAAGTATTTGCCATCTGTATTTTTATACAAGGTAAATTTCTTTGCTTTATCTGCAAACTTCTCATCCGACAAGATTCCATACTCAATAAATATCTTAATGTCATCCCACTTCTCTTCAAAAGCTTTTCTATCTTTCTTGAATAACTCTTCTAATTTATCTGCAACCTTTTTACTGATATAATTAGATATCTTCTTCACATTACTATCTGCCTGAAGGTAAGAACGAGATACATTTAATGGGATATCCGGTGAATCTATAACTCCATGCAAAAGAGTTAAAAAATCTGGCACAATACCTTCAACCGAATCCGTAACAAAAACCTGATTGGAATAAAGCTGGATTTTATCCTTTTGTACCTCTAAGTTATTTTTCAACTTTGGGAAATATAAAATCCCAGTTAAGTTGAAAGGGTAATCTACATTCAGGTGAATGTTAAATAAAGGCTCTTGAAAGTTCATTGGATACAATTCTCTGTAAAAAGACTTGTAATCCTCTTCTTTTAAATCTGCCGGTGCTTTTGTCCATGCTGGCGATGGATTATTGATGATATTATCAACCGTAATTTTTTTATGCGGCTCTGTAGTTTCTTTACCGTCTTTACCTTTTTTTGTCTTAGGTTTAAAATCTGGATCATTTACCTCTTTAGTTCCAAACTTAATAGGCACTGCCATAAATTTACAGTACTTATCTAAAAGCTCTCTTATTTTAGATTCTGATAAATATTCCTTGGAATCTTTAGAAATATGAAGAACGATATCTGTTCCTCTTTCCTTCCTAGTACCATCTTCTTTTAAAGTAAAGTTTGGACTTCCGTCACATTCCCACTTTACTGCTTTGGCTCCTTCTTTATATGATTTTGTAAAAATCTCTACTTTATCTGCTACCATAAAAGAAGAATAGAAACCTAAACCAAAATGACCAATAACACTTGCCTTATCTTTGTATTTTTCTACAAACTCTTCAGCTCCTGAAAAAGCAATTTGGTTAATATACTTCTCTACTTCTTCTTCTGTCATTCCAATTCCCCGGTCAGAAAAAGTTAAAGTCTTTTTCTTCTCATCTACCTTCACCTCCATTTGAGTTTCCCCAATATCTCCTTTCACCTCACCTAAATTGCTCAGTGTTCTTAATTTTTGGGTCGCATCAACTGCGTTAGAAACCAACTCTCTTAAAAATATCTCTTGATCAGAGTATAGAAATTGCTTGATTATCGGAAATATATTTTCCGTTTGTACATTAATCTTTCCTGTTGCCATTTTTATAATTTTTTATTTAATGCGGTTTGCTAAAATCAAAGTATGTGCCAGCAAGGAGTTTATGACAGAATGTCGTACATTAGGGATTATGAAAAATTGGAAAGAAGAAAACGACAGCCTAAAGGCCACATTTAAATTCAAAAACTTTATAGAGGCCTGGGCTTTTATGAGCAAAGTTGCTATGGTAGCAGAAAAAATGAACCACCATCCTATTTGGAGCAACGTTTATAATCAAGTTGAAATAAGCTTAAGCACCCATGATGCAGGGAATACAGTTACAGATTTAGATAGGGAGTTGGCAGAAAAGATAGACAAACTAATTTAATTCTCTAAAATTCAGCGACTTAATAGTTTTTATAAAAAATATAAATACCCAATAGACTAATACATAAATCTTTTATGTATATTTGCCTTATGTATTCAAAAGAAATCATCAAAGGCACGCTCAAGCCAATTATTCTAAAGTTACTGCAGGAACATAATAGGATGTACGGTTATGAGATTACCCAAAAGGTAAAAGAACTCACAAAAGACAAAATTCAAATTACGGAAGGTGCGCTATACCCTCTTCTGCATAAACTAGAAGCAGAAGGCATAGTCACTACCGAAAAGGAGAGTATTGGCAAAAGAGTTCGAAAGTATTATAAACTAACTGAGACTGGTAATTCTAAAGCAGCAGAGCTAATTGATGAGTTTATAGACTTCATGGCTACAATGAAACACATTTTAGATCCTAATCTATCGCCAGGTTATGGCACAGCTCAATAGCATTCAGCAGGACAAAATATACGATATCCTTGTAGATGCAGGAGTCTCTTATGAATCATTACAAATTGATTTAATCGACCACCTATGTTGTATGGTGGAAGAAAAAATGGACAATGGTTTGGATTTTAGTCAATCCCTAACATTATCCATCCAAGAGTTTGGTCTCTCTAGCTTTGCGGAAGTGCAAGAGACCACACTATACTTATTAACCTTAAAATTAAACAAAATGAAAAAAGCAATTGGCGTATTAGGAATTATTTCAGCACTAGCTGTAATAGCAGGTGTTTTATTTAAAATCAATCATTTCCCCGGTGCAGGAATCCTATTAGCTGTTGGACTAATTTTAGTCAGTCTTATCGTATTTCCTTTTATGGCATATTTTGAATTGGCAAAAGGAAATTCAGCAATTCAAAAATTTGCAACAATAAGCGGCTACACAGCAGCTACCATACTAAGCTTAGCCACTTTATTTAAAATTATGATGTGGCCGGGCTCTCCTATCATAGCCTATACTGGTCTATTTTTATTGGTGATAGTCTTTTTACCAAGCTACACCTTTAAAAACTATAAAATCGCTGAAAACAAAATGATGGCATTTTCACGTTCACTTCTAATATTGGCAGGAGTGGTTGTTTTTTGGGGATTAATTCCCATATCAAAAGACAAAAAAATAGATCAACATAAAATACATCAAGAAAAAATTATAGAGAATCAGATTGAAGAATAAAAATAAAAAGAGGGGAATATAAATTCTCCTCTTTTATTTTCCACTAATTGCTAATGCTGCTCTGTATGAAGTTGTCCAAGCAGCTTGAAAATTAAAGCCCCCTGTTACCGCATCAACATCCAAAACTTCCCCGCAGAAATAAAGCCCTTCCACTTTCTTGCTTTCCATGGTTTTCATATTTACTTCGCCTAATTCTAAACCACCACAAGTCACAAACTCCTCCTTAAAAGTAGTTTTCCCATTTGCAGTATATAAATCATTACTTAATACCTGCTCTAACCTCTCAACTTCCTCCTTATTTAAATCTGCCCAATTTTTGTCTGAAGCAATAGAAGCTCGATCTATAAAATAAGTCCATAATCGTTTAGGAATTTCAGAAAGGGAAGTTTTCCAAACCAATTTATTACCATAGCGTTTCCTTTGCTCTTCAATAAAGCTTTCTGCATTATCCATCCAACAAACTGCAAATTCAAATTGATAAGATTTAGCGAATAAGTACTTTGCAGCTTTTGCAGACAATTTTAAAATAACAGGTCCACTCATTCCCCAATGAGTAAAAAGCACAGGTCCGTATTCTTCAAAATCAGTTGCCTTTAATTTAACGGTGGCGTTTATTGAAAGTCCCATCAATTGATTGGAAGGGTGCTTTGGTAAATTAAAGGTAAAAAGAGAAGGTATGGGAGCAATAATATTTAATCCCAGCTCATTTAAAAATTCATAATGCTTCTCTTTAGAATTTCCTCCTACACCTACAACTATTTTGTCGGCTTCTATTACTCCATCTTTGCATTGAAGTTGAAAATTATTGGTTTTAGTGATTTTCAGAACTTCAGTCGACATTTTAATAGAAATAGCTAATTTCTTAGCTTCCTCTAGAAAGCAATCAATAATAGTTTGAGAGGAATTTGAGCTAGGAAACATTCTTCCATCTTCTTCTACTTTCAATTCTACTCCCCTCTCTTCAAACCATTCAATAATATCTCCAACTCCAAAATGATGAAGAGGACCTAACAATTCCTTCTCTCCTCTTGGATAATGCCACGATAACTCTTTTGGATCAAAACAAGCATGTGTTACATTGCACCTTCCACCTCCACTAACTTTTACTTTAGAAAGTAATTTTGAAGTCTTTTCAAGAATAACAACATTAGTCTGAGGATTTAGTCGGGCAATATTAATTGCAGCAAAAAAACCACTTGCTCCACCTCCAATTACAACTATTTTTTCTTTGCCTTTCAAGCCTTATTAATATATTTACCCTTTATGCTATTTTACAAAAGGTTTTTCTTTTTAATTGCCCTTCTAGTATTCTCTTTAACTATAAAGAGTCAACCTCTTTTTGTTGTTGATAATATTATCTTACAAACCATAGAAACAGAGCTAAAGATAGAAAACCTTGATACCTCACAAACCTACTTTTTATCCTCATCAAATTCGAAAGAAATAATTGAGATTAGAAATACAGTTAATTATTCAAAAATAATCTCTTTAGAAGAAACAAAAACTTTTACCTTAAGCTCTAAAGAAGAAGATTATGAAATTACCATAAATCCAATTCCTATATGGGCATCTATTTTACCGCCACTTATTGCTATACTGCTAGCTTTAGTTTTTAAGGAAGTAATCTCTTCTATTCTAATTGGAATATTTTCTGGAGCATTTATCATGGAGGTATATAATGAATCCATTTTAAATGCATTTCTCAATGCCTTTATGAGAAGTATTGATACGTACTTAATAGATTCTTTAAACAATAAAGGACATCTATCCATTATTTTATTTTCATTACTCATTGGAGGAATGGTAGGAGTTATTTCCAAAAATGGAGGAATGCAAGGTGTGGTAAATAGAATAGCTAAAAGAGCTAATAATGCTAAAAATGGTCAATTAGCTACTTGGCTGCTAGGTGTTGCTATCTTTTTTGATGACTATGCAAATACTCTTGTAGTCGGCAATACCATGCGTCCGGTTACCGACCGCTTAAAAATTTCAAGAGAGAAATTAGCTTACATTGTTGACTCTACAGCTGCTCCAATGGCAGCCATTGCATTTATCACTACTTGGATTGGTGCAGAATTGGCTTACATAGAAAGCGGCATTAACAGTATCGAAGGACTTAATGTTGGAGTCTACGCCACTTTTATTTCCTCCTTGGCCTATTCATTTTACCCCATATTGGCTTTAATTTTTATTTTAATTCTGATTTACACAGGTAGAGATTTTGGCCCTATGTATAAAGCAGAAAAAAAGGCAAGAGCAGAAGGAGTTAGACCAACTCATTATGATGCAATTGAGGAAATGGAAGAGTTTGAAACAGATGTATCTATAAAGCCAAAAGCTTACAATGCAATTATTCCGCTTATCATCGTAATAGTTGGAACAGTCGCAGGACTTCTTTTCACTGGTTATGAAAGTTCGGTTTGGGCAGATACCTCGATAAGCCTTGGAAGAAAATTATCGACGACAATCGGAAATGCAGACTCTTATTTAGCCCTACTTTGGTCTTCTTTAGCTGGTTTAGTTATGGCTATCATTTTGAGTGTCTTCCAAAAATTATTAAGTCTCGACAAAACTATGCATTCAGCTATAAATGGCTTTAAAACAATGCTACCAGCCATTATCATTTTAGTCTTAGCTTGGGCTTTAGCTTTAGTAATTGAAGAAATGCATACAGCAGACTTTATAACCTCGCTATTATCAGACAGTATTAGTCCTTATTTGATTCCTGCTTTTACTTTTGTCTTAGCAGCTGTAGTTGCTTTCTCAACAGGATCCTCATGGGGTACAATGGCTATTATTTATCCATTAATGCTACCAACGGCATGGCATTTGAGTCAAGTAAATGGGGTAGATTTTGAAACCTCATTAAGTATTTTCAACAATGTAGTAGCTTGTGTTTTAGCAGGTGCAGTTCTTGGAGATCATTGCTCACCTATATCAGACACTACAATCCTAAGCTCGTTAGCAAGTTCTTGTGATCATATTTCGCATGTAAAAACACAAATGCCTTATGCTTTAACTGTTGGTTTTGTTGCATTACTATTTGGAACTTTACCATCTGCATTTGGAATGCCATTCATTCTCAATTTATTTCTTTCTACTGCAGTGCTGTATTTTATAGTTAAATATTTTGGGAAAAAAGTAGAAAACCTTACCTAAATTTAATTCTTTCCCATCCACTCCCCCTTTTAACACTTTCGCGTTAATAACTTAAGAAGTATAAGCCATTAGTAAGCTTCCCTATTAAATAGTTTTGATTAAGCACATTTTCTAATTGTGCTAATAGGGTAAATGAAACTTATATATCGATTAAAACAAGCTTCAAAATACAGTTTACTACACTCCTCACCTCTTATTTTAACTACAACCAACTTTCTTAAAAGCCAATAAACATGGGAAAAATAGCCTTTATCATAGTCAATTTTTTATTCTTACTAGGTTATAATATTTACTTTGGAGGAGAAGTAACCGCAGACCAGAAAATACCATCAGATGTTTTAAGAGGCGAAAAATTTACGATAGAAGTAATGATTAACAAAGGGGATAGAGAAGGTTTTGCTAAATGGCAACAAGAAATACCTGATGGATTTATTGCTTCACCAATAGAAACTCAAGGAGCTACATTTTCATTTAAAAAACAAAATGTTAAACTAATATGGATGGCTTTACCTGAAGAAGAGAACTTCACAATTAGTTATGAGATAATTCCTGAACCTACTGTTGAAGGAGTTTTTTCTTTTGAAGGGAAATTTTCATACATAGAAGAAAATGAAAGAAAGGATATTATATCAGTTTCTGAAGAAATTAAAATTGGCAGCAGCGATGTACTAGCAAATAAAGAAGAAGAAAAAGAAGAATCTATTGAAGAGCTTATTGATAATAACGAAACATTAGAGGAAGAGGTAGAACCAAAAAAAATGGAAGAAGAATCAGTGATAGCAGTTGCAAGTGTTGAAACTGATAAAAATATAGAAGACAATAAAGAAGAAATAATTGCAGAGGATATAGAGGACAATCTAATATCCAAAAAACAGGTAACTAACCAAGAAGGTGTAAGTATTGAGAGAAAGATTTTAAACCTTGGAAACGGCAACTATGAAGTAAAATTGAAGGTATCCAAGGGAAAAAATGAAGGTTTTGGTAAGATTGAAGAATATATTCCACCTGGATACATTGCAATGGAGAAGTCTAATATGGATGGTATGTTTTCATTCAATGATAATGTCATGAAGATTCTATGGATGGCTTTACCTGAGGAGAATGAAATAAACATCAGCTATTTAATGCAAAGCGAAGGTGACGAATTAGACTCCGCGACAATTCATGGTGTATTTTCTATTTTAATAGCTGATGAATCCTACCAATTAGCAATGGGACCAAGTAAGTTTAAAAACTATTTTGTATCGAACACTGAGGAGATGATTGCAGCAAGTACAGAAGATATTGCAGAAGAAATTGTAGAAACTGAAATAGTAGAAGAAATCGATATAGAGGAACCAAGAAAGCAGGAGATCATAAAGGAAATTACCAATATCCCTTCACCCGAAACAGGAATTACCTATAAAGTTCAAATAGCTGCAGGTAAAAATGAAGTAAATCAGAATTACTTTGTAAGCAGACATAAAATCAATGAGCCTGTTAGTGCAGAGTATCACAATTCATGGTTTAAATACACAGTTGGAAACTACTCAATGTATAAAGAGGCTAGAGATAAAAGAAACAAAGTCTGGTCGGCTGACAACAAAATTGATGATGCATTTGTAACCGCATACAACTCTGGAGAGAGAATTAGCGTCCAAGAGGCATTAATGATATCTAATCAAAAGTGGGTTAAGTAATATTTTTTAAAAATATAGGGTATCTTTATTGCCTAAAGTATATGCATTTAATGAAGTCTTATCTTCTATTTTTCTTTTCTTGTTTATTAGTTATTAGTGCTTTTAGTCAACAAAATGATTCTACAAGCGTCACTAAGGCTGAGAATTCCCCTATTATTGGGATTGGCATTAATACTATTGGATTCTTTGGAGATTTAAATGATAGAAACTATGGAACTCCATTCGGCTCTAATGCAGCTTTCAACGTTAATCTTATTCAGCCAATAACAGATGAACTTTCTGTAAAGTTTGATTTAATGTTAGGTAAGGTTAGAGAAGAAGAAAGATCACTCCAAAGAAATTTAAATTTTGAAACTAACTTAACCGCAGCTAGTATTTTTCTTGAATATAATTTTAGCAATTTTTTACCTGAACAAAGGTTTTTAACGCCTTCTGTTACAGCTGGTTTAAGCGTAGTTGAATTCAATACCAAAATGGATCTTTTAGATAGAAATAGGGAGCCATATAATTATTGGTCTGATGGAACAATTAGAAATATTCCTGAAAACAGTTCCGAAGCTGATGAAGCAATTATTATCAATAGAGATTACTCTTTTGAAACAGATGCTAGAGATGCCGGAATAAATAATAGCACTACCTATGAAGAAAGAGCATTCGCTGTTCCATTAGGATTAGGAATTACAATGCATTTAACAGACCAAATAGACTTTAGATTTCAAAGTACAGTGTATTTAACTTTTTCAGATTATATAGACGGTATAACAAGAACTACCACAAAAGAATTAGTTGGCAATAGAAATGCCAATGCCAATAACGATCATTTCTTAGTAAGTGGTGTAAGTGTTAGTTACAACTTTCAAAAAGTTAAAGGGATAGAACAAGAGAATATAGAAAAAAGACAGGAAGATTTTGATTTCCTAAATAGCGGAAACTCTGAAGATTATGATGGGGACGGAGTAATTGATTTAATAGATTTATGTCCTTCCACGCCTGATGGAGTTGAAGTGGATTCTTTAGGATGTCCTATCGATTCAGATGGGGACGGTTTGGCAGATTATAAGGATGAAGAAGTAAATAGCGAATATCCTGAATTTGCTAATGAAAAAGGAGTTGAATTAACAGACGAAATGATTTATCGTTCATATCTGATGTATATGGACTCAACACTTGAATTAGCTGAAGTAATTGAAAGAGAATTTACTGGAAGTCAAGGAAATAAAAAAGTTGCTAAATATCGAGTAAAACTAGGCCAATATGGCATTGGAGACACTCCTTTAGATATGAGCACCCTTATAATTTTACCTGATTTAGCTACAGTAGATCAAGATGAAAAAACTTTGTATACCGTTGGTAAATACAACACCCTTCCTCAAGCAACTAGAAGAAAACAAGAGTTAGAAGCTAAAGGTTATACGGATGCTGTTGTAGTAGAAAGAAATAGAAAAGGCAAATATGTTCCTGTTGCAGATGCAACTGCAGCTGCCATTGAGGCTGAACCTATTGAGACATCATCTAATGAAAATCAAATAGAAGAAATTAAACAAGACCCTAATGAAATAGTATTTAGAGTTCAACTTGGTGCTTTTAAAGTTAAACCAACCAGTGAAGCTTATAAAGAAGTACCTAGTTTATTCGTGATTGAATCGGGTGGATATTACAGGTATATGAGTGGATCTTTCAAAACTTTTGAAGAAGCTGCAAAACACAAAGTAAAAATGAATGTGAGTGGCTATAAAGATGCCTTTGTGGTTGCCTACAAAGGAGGAAAGAAGGTGTCACTTAAATCCGTTGGAGTAGTTCCTATCCAATCGGACCCAATAATTGGTCAATAATACCTAATTATTACCGCTCAAAACATAATACTAAGACTTAACGTTTATTAACTAGAATAAGCTACTGCTTTCTCCTACCTTTATTGTTCAAATTATTTTTATGAAAAAGCATTTATTTCTCACAAGCCTTATTTTACTAGCTACTATTCAATTTAGTTTCTCTCAGAATACAAAAATGAAAGAAAAGTCTGATGGGGTTAGTAAACTAGACGCCCTAATGACAATTGTTAATTATGCTTACGTTGATGAAGTTGATAATAATAAATTAGTTGAAGATGCAATAAAAGGGATGCTTAAAGAATTAGATCCTCATTCAGTATACATTCCAGAAGACGAGTTAAAAAAAATGAATGAACCCTTAGAAGGAAATTTTGAAGGTATTGGAATTCAATTTAATATATTAAAGGATACCCTGATGGTAGTCTTCCCAATATCGGGAGGGCCTTCAGAAAAATTAGGAATTCAGGCGGGAGACAAAATCGTCACCATAGAAGGAGTTAATGTTGCAGGTGTAGGCTTAAAAAATAGCGATGTTCAGAAAAAATTAAGAGGGAAAAAAGGAACAGTTGTAAATATTGAAATTCTTAGAAAGTCTGAAAAAGAGCTTATCCCTTATGCAATTACAAGAGATAAAATACCCCTTTACAGCGTAGATGCATCGTATATGGCGACGCCTGATATTGGATATATAAAAGTCAATCGTTTTGCTAGAACAACAATGGAAGAGTTTACCTCTGCCCTAGATACCTTAAAAGAAAACGGAGCAAAAGATTTAATTCTAGATCTTAGAGGAAATGGCGGCGGATATTTACAAACCGCTTTCTTAATGGCTGATGAGTTTTTAGATCAAGGCAAAATGATTGTATATACGGCAGGCGATAAGCAAAATAAAGAAGAGTATAAGGCAACATCAAAAGGCGATTTTGAAAAGGGAAAACTGGTTGTTTTAATTGATGAAGGTTCGGCTTCTGCTTCTGAGATTGTTGCAGGTGCTGTTCAAGACTGGGATAGAGGTATGGTAATAGGCAGAAGATCATTCGGAAAAGGATTAGTTCAAAAGCCTTTCTCTCTGCCTGATGGGTCGGCAATACGCTTAACTACTGCTCGTTATTACACGCCTACAGGAAGATCCATTCAAAGACCATATGACGATGGCAAAGACAGTTACTATAACGAAATAAATAGAAGATTTGAACAAGGTGAATTAATGGTGAAGGACAGTATTGATTTTCCTGATTCCCTAAAGTTTTTTACTCCAAAGAAAAGAATTGTTTATGGTGGAGGTGGAATTATGCCTGACATCTTCATTCCCCTTGATACTACTTTAAACACTGAATTAAATAAAAATTTGATTAGAAGAGGAGTATATAATGAGTTTACATTAAGTTACCTAGACAAGAAAAGAAAAAGCCTTCTTAAGGAATATCCAAACTTTCAAGAATTTAAAACAAACTTTAGTTTGAATGAAGAATTTATGGAAGACTTCTTTAAATATGCTGAAAAGAAGAATGTAAAGAGAAATGAAGGTGATTATGAAAAATCGAAGAAACTTATTGACACTCAGATTACCGCTCTATTGGCAAGGAATTTATATAGCTCTTCTGCCTATTTTGAAATTATCAATCAACTAAATGATTCCTTTCTTCAAGCCATAAATGAGATACAAAGTGATGGTTTTGAAAAGGCTAAACTTGAATACGAATAATTATATTTGCAATCGAAATTTTTAAACCTTTATAGAATGACAGATAACGTAAAAAATGGATTATTAGTAGTAATCGCAGTATTAACTTTAATTAATACAGTTATTTTAGCAACTGGCGATAGTGGTGTTTCTTATGAAAAAACTTCTTTAGATAACAACGCAAACATTAGCAATGCTGCTGCAAATCAAGCTATTCCAATGGATAACAATGATGCTTTTGTACCAGAAGAACCAACAGGTCCTGCTACTACCATAGCATTTGAAAAAATGGAGCATGATTTTGGTACCATTGAGCAAAACACTACAAATCCTTATGTTTTTGAGTTTACTAATACCGGTAACGAACCATTAATTATTACAGACGCTAAAGGAAGTTGCGGTTGTACTGTACCTGAATATCCAAGACAACCTTTACAACCTGGAGAGAAAGGAGAAATCAAAGTTGTATATAGTCCTGGACAACAAAAGAATCTTCAAACAAAAACTGTTACAATAACGGCAAATACTGAACCAGCGACAACAGTCTTAAGAATTAAAGCTAATGTAAATCCTGGTGCCGATAATGGTAGCGTAGATCCAAATACAGGAGCAATACAATTAGGAAATTAATAGCAACAAAATTTAATCTTTTAAAAAAAGGCTCGGAAATTCCGAGCCTTTTTTATATTATTCCGTAAAGCGATTTACCCTTTTCACCAAGCTTATCTACCTTCTTTTCTACCTCAGGGTCTAACTCCAAATAAGGAGCATTATGAGGTTTCATTCTACAGTCAATAATCAATGGTCCTTCACACCCCCAATGCTTATATTCTTGAGAATATTTTACACCATATATATCATGCGAAGGATTTGCTCTTGTAAATGCACTCCAAATTAGATTTGAAAAAGAATTTGCTATAAATTTAGAATCGTCGCAAAGCAGTATCAATGGATACGAGTCTAATTTGTCTAGCTGCATAGCAAGTGCTTTATCTAACTCTTCCATTTCTTCTTTAGCACCACTGTAATTTCTAAAAGCAGGATATTGAATTGCTAAAACACCCGGAAAGGCTAAATCAAAAGAAACACATTTAGTTGTTAGATTTAAAGAAGGCTTCTCCTTGCCTAAGTCACGCTTTCTTTTTCCAACGGCTGCAATTACTACTTTAGAGCCAGCATTTAGTTCGGTACTGCTGTAATCTAAGGTGTCAATAGTTGTTTTTGTCTGAAAATGTAAATCTCTACTCCAATCAACTCGCTCTAGCATATGAATGAAAAATGCTTCCTTATCATTTACACTTAAAGAAGGATTATCCTCTTTTGCAGAAATCCATAAAAACTTAGCTAAAGACATTTGCCCGAAGCCCAATATATGGTTTGCGATTGTTAGTAGTTCTGCCGGCTGACTAATCTCATAATAAGGCGTATACCTTTCGCTACCAATTGCGAATAGTAATGGATGCACTCCTGCCTCATCTACTGCATTTACTTCGTGTAGTCCAGGTATCTCTTTCGGAATTATAGAGCCTGTAATCTCATGGATTAAATTACCAAAGCTTGTATCCTCTTGTGGAGGTCTACCAACCACAGTAAAAGGCCAGATGGCATTATTTCTTGCATAAACTTGATCTACCTTCATTAAAGGGAAATCATGCTTTAAACTATAATAGCCCAAATGATCTCCAAAAGGGCCTTCTGCCTTATTTTCTTTTGGGTATACTTTTCCAGTAATCACAAAATCAGCATCAGATGATAATACATGTCCATTATGTTTTATATATCTAAATCGTCTTCCTCCTAGTGCACCTGCAAAGGTTAATTCTGATAAACCTTCAGGAAGTGGCATTACTGCTGCAAACGAATGAGAAGGAGGCCCACCAACAAAAATGGAAACATTTAATGGTTTTCCTAGAGCATTTGCTTTTGTCTGATGTACTCCAATTCCTCTATGTATTTGATAATGTAAACCGACCTCCTTATCAAGGATATAATCATTACCTGTTAATTGAATTCTATACATCCCAAGATTAGAATTCATTACTCCCGGCTTATCTGCATCTTCTGTATATACTATTGGTAGTGTAACATATGCCCCACCATCCATAGGCCAATGCTTGATAAGAGGCAAATCACTTATATTAATTTTATTTTGAAGAATTGGCGCATTAAAAAGGCTCTTTTTAGGTAAAGCTTTTAAGGCTGCAAATGGAACGGCAATATTTGCTAAAGGTTTTTTTAAGGCCTGCATAGGATCACCCTTTAGTTGCACCATTTTCTCCACCAGGTTTAGGGTGTCCCTAAACATGAACTTACTCCTTTCTAAAGTGCCAAAAAGGTTAGATACTGCAGGGTAATTTGTTCCTTTCACATTTTCGAATAAAATGGCTGGGCCTCCTTTTTCATGCACTCTAAGATGAATAGAAGCCATCTCCAAATCAGGGTTTACTTCTTCCTTAATTCGAACCAAATGTCCATTTTTCTCTAAATCAGCCACGCATGCGGCCATACTTTTATATCCCATCTAAAAAAGAATTCTTATCACGAAAATAACGTTTAAGCAGGCATCTTTGTTGGAAAAACTAGATAAATAAATAAAAAGAAAGGCCCAATCAAATTGATTGGGCCTTAACTCCATAATTTAATAGGCTAATTATCTATTATCAACTTCTTGGAATGGTCTATGGTTGTTACCTGTATATACCTGTCTAGGTCTTCCAATTGGCTCTTTATTCTCTCTCATTTCCTTCCATTGAGCTATCCAACCTGGAAGTCTACCCAAGGCAAACATTACTGTAAACATTGATGTTGGAATTCCTATAGCTCTGTATATGATTCCCGAATAAAAATCAACATTTGGATACAATTTTCTTTCTACAAAATATGGATCTTTAAGAGCAACTTCTTCCAGTCCTTTAGCAATCTCTAATACCGGATCATTAATTCCTAGTTTCTCTAATACATCATCAGCTGCTTTCTTGATAATTTTAGCTCTTGGGTCAAAGTTTTTATAGACTCTATGACCAAAACCCATTAAACGGAAAGGATCATTTTTATCTTTAGCCTTCGCCATGTATTTATTAACATCTCCACCATCTGCTTTAATGGCTTCTAACATTTCAATTACAGCTTGGTTAGCACCTCCATGAAGTGGTCCCCACAAAGCACTAATACCTGCAGCTATTGAAGCATACAAACTTGCGTGAGATGAGCCTACTACTCTAACTGTTGCAGTAGAACAATTTTGCTCATGATCTGCATGTAAAATCAATAATTTGTCAAGAGCATTAGCAATAACAGGATCAACCTCGTACTCCTCAGAAGGTACTGCAAACATCATTTTTAAGAAATTAGAACAGTAATCCAATTTATTGTCTGGATAATTTGCAGGATGTCCAATTTCATTTTTATATGCCCAAGCAGCCATTGTAGGCATCTTAGCAATTAATCTCTTAATGCTTAAATCAACTTCTGCGGCAGATCTATTTGGATCTAAAGATTCAGGATAAAAAGCAGTTAAAGAAGAAACCAAAGAAGACAAAACTCCCATTGGATGTGAATTAGAAGGAAAACCTTCCAAAATATTCTTGATATCCTCGTGAATCAATGTATGATGTGTAATCTCTTTTCTATAAGATTCCAAAGTCGCCTTATTTGGTAGCTCACCATAAATCAACAAGTAAGAAACTTCTAAAAATGTAGCTTTCTCAGCTAACTCTTCAATAGAGTAACCTCTGTATCTTAAAATTCCTTTTTCTCCATCCAAAAAAGTTATTCCACTAGAAGTTGATCCAGTGTTTTTAAATCCAGGATCTAATGTAATATAACCAGAGCTAGCTCTTAATGCACTAATATCAATTGCTTTCTCATTTTCACTACCTGTAATAACAGGTAATTCAATTATTTTTCCGTCTATTTTTAGTTCTGCTTTCTCTGACATATATTTTATATTATTGATTCTACTTTATAAACATCACTTGTTTTGTTCTGTTTAATCGAATTGCAAAATTAACTAACAGAACTGCTATTTCAAAGTGCACTATGTTAAATAAATGTAAAGCTATTTGATGGATAAATAGCACTAGAGCCTAATAACTCTTCAATCCTTAACAACTGGTTGTATTTAGCTATTCTATCTGAGCGAGAGGCAGATCCAGTTTTTATCTGGCCAGTTGTTAAAGCAACAGCTAAATCTGCGATGGTTGTATCTTCAGTTTCTCCAGACCTATGGCTCATTACTGAGGTATATTTATTCTTTTTAGCCAATTCAACAGCATTAATTGTTTCTGTTAAGGTGCCAATTTGGTTCACCTTAATTAGTATTGAGTTAGCTACGTTTTCGTCTATACCTCTTTTTAAACGATTAACATTAGTAACAAATAAATCATCACCAACTAATTGCACTTTATCTCCTATAACAGCTGTAAGTTCATTCCAACCATCCCAATCATCTTCATCTAAACCATCTTCAATTGAAACTATAGGATACTTTTCTGTCCAATCTTTCCAAAAGCTCACCATTTCTGAAGCTGTTAATTTATCTCCTGTTGATTTATGAAAATGATATTTCTTTTCCTCTTTAATATAAAATTCTGAAGATGCTGCATCCATTGCTATAGAAATATCTTCTCCTGGACGATACCCAGCAGCTTCAATTGCTTTTAAAACAAACTCTATTGCCTCTTTATTAGAACTAAGATTTGGAGCAAACCCTCCTTCATCTCCAACATTCGTGGAGAAGTTTTTATTTTTTAAAACTTGCTTTAAATGATGAAATACTTCGGTACCCATTCTTAATGCATGACTAAAAGAATCAGCCTTAATTGGCATAATCATAAACTCTTGAAAGTCAATACTATTGTCAGCATGAGAGCCTCCATTCAAGATATTCATCATTGGAATCGGAAGTGTATTTGCATTAATACCACCTACATATCTGTATAATGGCATACCCAAAGATTCAGCCGCTGCTTTAGCAACAGCTAATGAAACTCCAAGCATGGCATTTGCTCCAAGGTTTGATTTATTTTCACTACCGTCTAATTCAATCAAAAATTTATCTATAGCAGTTTGTTCAAATACATTTGCTCCTAATAGTTCTTCTTTTATACTTGTATTGACATTTTGAACAGCTTTAAGCACACCTTTCCCTAAATAAATACCTTTATCGCCATCTCTCAATTCAACTGCCTCATGCACTCCTGTTGAGGCTCCTGAAGGAACTGCTGCTCTACCAACGCTTCCATTTTGGGTTGTTACATCAACTTCGATGGTAGGATTACCTCTAGAATCTAATATTTGTCTGGCATAAATGTCTGCTATCAGTGTCATGTTCTATTAATTTTTATGTGAAGCAATTAATTCAATAAATTGATCAAAAAGATATCTTGAATCGTGAGGACCTGGGGATGCCTCAGGATGGTATTGGACAGAAAAGGCTGCTTTATTTTTTAATTTAATACCGGCAACAGTATCATCATTTAAATGTAAATGAGTTATTTCAACTTCATCGCTTTCTTCCGCAGATTTCTTATCTACAACAAAACCATGATTCTGAGAAGTAACCTCTCCTTTCCCACTTAATAAATTTATTATTGGATGATTAATCCCACGGTGACCATTATGCATTTTTATGGTTTGCAAGCCACTAGCAAGTGATAAAAGTTGATGACCTAAACAAATTCCGAAAATTGGAATATTTAAGGCTAGCATCTCTTTTACATTCTCTATTACTTCTTTCATTGCAGAAGGGTCACCTGGACCATTACTCAACATAATTCCATCAGGATTCCATGCTTTCACCTCATTCGGAGTAGTGTTCATTGGAAATACTTTTAAGTAGGCTCCCCTATCTGTTAAGCATTTTAAAATATTTCTTTTAGTACCATAATCCATAACCGCCACTTTATACTCAGACTCTTCATCCCCATATGTATAAGCTTCTTTAACCGAAACCTTAGAGGATAACTCTAAGCCTTGCATGCTAGGAACCTTTGCTAACTGTTCTTTCAATACATCCACATCAAACTCTACAGATGAAATGATAACATTCATTGCTCCTTTATCTCTAATATGGCGCACAATTGCTCTAGAATCAACATCTGTAATAGCAACAATGTTATTCTTTTCAAAATAGTTTTGAAGTGAATCATCTGCCATTGGTCTTGAATAGGTTTCAGAAAACTTCTTGCATATTAAACCAGAAATTTTAACTGAATCAGATTCTACTTCATTATCATCTACTCCATAATTTCCTATATGAGCTGTTGCGCATACCATAATTTGACCATAGTAAGAAGGGTCTGTAAAGATTTCCTGATAACCGGTCATACCTGTATTAAAGCAGATTTCTCCGGTACTAGTACCGAGAATTCCGGCTGATAAACCATGGTATACTGTACCGTCTTCAAGAACTAAAATTCCCTTTGCCTTAGTATTATACTTCATTTGTGAAAATTTACAGCAAAAAAAAGGATAAAACTTAGAGTTTTATCCTTTTTTATAAATTGTTAAAAAATATTCAAAACCTATTTCTTGTCTGCAGAATCAGATTCATCTTTTGCCTTTTCATCAGCTTTATTAGCTTCCGCTTTTGGCTCTTCTTTTTCTTCCTTAGGTGCTTCTGCAACAGGAGCTTCTTCTTTAGAAGATTCTACGGCAGAAGGAGCAGCAGCAGATTTAGAAGTAGATCTTCTTCTCCTTGTTTTCTTCTTAGAAGATTCTTTTGCATCAGTTGTGTAAATCTCATTGAAATCTACTAACTCCATCATACACATTTCTGCATTATCTCCTAGTCTGTTTCCAGTTTTGATAATTCTAGTATATCCACCTGGTCGATCAGCTATTTTTGGAGCTACTTCTCTAAAAAGTTCTGAAACAGCAATTTTATTATTTAGATAACTAAACACCACCCTTCTTGAGTGTGTAGAGTCATCTTTAGACTTTGTAATTAATGGCTCTACAAATCCTCTTAAAGCTTTTGCTTTAGCAACAGTAGTATTAATTCTTTTATGCTGAATTAATGAACACGCCATATTAGAAAGCATTGCTTTTCTGTGAGGCTTTGTTCTGCCTAAATGATTAAACTTTTTTCCGTGTCTCATCTCTCTTAGTCCTTATCTAGTTTATACTTAGCTACATTCATTCCGAAAGTTAAATTCTTACTTTCAACCAATTCATCTAGCTCAGTTAATGATTTCTTACCAAAATTTCTAAATTTCAATAAGTCATTTTTGTTAAATTGAACAAGCTCACCTAAAGTCTCAACATCTGCAGCTTTTAAGCAATTTAATGCTCTTACAGATAGGTCCATATCAATAAGCTTAGTCTTCAATAATTGTCTCATATGCAAAGAATCTTCATCAAACTCTTCTACAGCAGACTTTACTTCAGTTTCCAATGCAATTTTCTCATCAGAGAATAACATAAAGTGTTGAATCAAAATAGTAGCAGCTTCTTTAAGTGCTTCTTTTGGATGCACAGATCCATCAGATTTGATATCAATGACTAACTTTTCATAATCCGTCTTTTGCTCAACTCTGTAGTTTTCAATGCTATAATTAACATTTTTAATTGGAGTGTAGATAGCATCAATTGGTATATATCCAATAGGAGCGTCTTCAACTCTATTCTCTTCAGATGGTACATAACCTCTACCTTTATTGATAGTTAATTCCATTTGGATTTTAACTGATCTTTCCATTGTACAAATTACATGATCTGGATTTAATACTTGAAAAGCAGAAGTAAATTTTCCAATATCACCTGCAGTAAGTGTATCCTGACCTGAAATTGTCATCATCACTTTTTCTTCATCGTTTCCTTCAATTTGTTGTTTGAATCTTACTTGCTTTAAGTTAAGAATCATTGTAGTTACATCTTCAACTACTCCATCAATTGTAGAAAATTCATGGTCAACACCTTCTATTCTAATCCCGGTAATTGCAAATCCTTCTAAAGAGGATAAAAGAATTCTTCTAATTGCATTACCAATAGTAATTCCGTAACCAGGCTCTAATGGTCTGAATTCAAACTGACCTTCATGGTCATTGGATTCTATCATTATTACTTTATCAGGCTTTTGAAAATCTAAAATTGCCATATCTTTCCTTGCTTTATATATTATTACTTAGAGTAAAGTTCTACGATTAATTGTTCTTTGATATTCTCAGGTATTTGAGCTCTTTCTGGGGCATTAACAAATTTAGCCTTCATTGCTTGTGCATCCCACTCTAACCAATCAAAGTTGTCTTTTCTATTAGCCAAAGAATCATTCATAACTTCTAATGATTTTGAACGCTCTCTAACTTCAATAATATCACCTTCCTTCAAAGAGTATGAAGCAATGTTTGTAACAACTCCATTTACTTTAAAATGCTTGTGTCCTACCAACTGTCTAGCTGATCTTCTAGAAGGGGCTAAACCTAATCTAAAGACTACATTATCTAATCTTGACTCACAAAGTTTAAGTAAGTTTTCGCCTGTTATACCTTTACTTCTTGATGCCTCGTGGAATAAATTAGCAAACTGTCTTTCTAATATACCATAGGTATACTTAGCCTTTTGCTTTTCCATTAACTGAATAGCATACTCCGACTGCTTACCTCTTCTTCTATTAGGACCATGTTGTCCTGGAGGGTAGTTCTTTTTCTCTAGCGCTTTATCAGGGCCAAAAATAGGCTCTTTAAACTTTCTTGCTATTTTGGACTTAGGTCCTCTATATCTTGCCATTACTTAGTGTTTTCTTCTAAAAAATTATACTCTTCTTCTTTTTGGTGGTCTACATCCATTGTGTGGTATCGGTGTAATATCAACTATCTCAGTAACTTCAATACCTGCATTATGAATGGTTCTGATAGCAGATTCTCTACCTGCTCCTGGACCTTTTACGTAAACCTTTACTCTTCTAAGCCCCAAATCATAAGCTTCTTTACTACAATCATCTGCAGCCATTTGAGCAGCGTAAGGTGTGTTCTTTTTAGAACCCTTAAAGCCCATTTTCCCTGAAGAAGACCAAGAGATTACTTGACCATTCTGATTGGTTAAAGAGATAATAATGTTGTTGAATGTTGCATGAATATGAGCTTCGCCCATTGATTCAATTTTAACATTCTTTCTTTTTTTCTGTGTAGATTTTGCCATCTTCCTAAAGCTTATTATTTAGTTGCCTTTTTCTTGTTCGCAACTGTTTTCTTTTTACCTTTTCTAGTTCTAGCGTTATTCTTAGTTTTTTGACCTCTTAAAGGAAGACCAGAACGATGTCTAATTCCTCTATAACAACCTATATCCATTAATCTTTTAATGTTCAGTTGTATCTCAGATCTTAATGTTCCTTCCACTTGAAATTCCTCATTAACTATTTTTCTTATAATAGATAATTCATCATCATTCCAATCTTGAACCTTTTTATCCAAGCTTACTTCAGCTTTGTTAAGAATATTTTGAGCAGAACTTCTACCTATCCCATAGATATAAGTTAAGCCAATCTCTCCTCTTTTGTTTTTTGGTAAATCAATACCCGCTATTCTAGCCATAGTTTAATGTATTATTATCCTTGTCTTTGTTTAAACTTTGGATTCTTTTTATTAATAACATACAAACGTCCTTTTCTACGAACGATTTTGCAGTCTGCACTTCTCTTTTTTACTGACGCTCTTACTTTCATCTTTTCTATTTATTTATATCTGTAAGAAATTCTTCCTTTTGATAAATCATATGGTGACATTTCAACCTTTACTTTATCACCTGGCAACAATTTGATATAGTACATTCTCATTTTACCAGAGATATGCGCTGTTATCATATGTCCATTTTCAAGTTCTACTCTAAACATAGCATTTGATAATGCTTCTGTTACAGTTCCATCTTGTTCTATCGACGCTTGTTTAGCCATTTATATAATATTCACTTTATTTTTTAATACTTCTTCAATCCATTCATGTGTTGACAAAACTTCAACTTGGTCCTTTCTTACCACTACATCATGCTCAAAATGAGCCGACACTAGTCCATCAGCAGTAACTATTGTCCAACCATCAGCTGCTTGTTTAACATTTCGTTTACCTAAATTTATCATAGGTTCTATCGCTAAAACTAAACCTTCTTTTAATTTCATGCCTGATCCTCTTCTTCCGTAGTTCGGTACTTCAGGGGCCTCATGCAGGTTTTTTCCTAAACCATGACCAACAAGCTCCCTTACTACACCATAACCATTATCCTCTGCGTGCTTTTGGATTTCATACCCAATATCTCCTATTCTATTTCCAGCAACAGCAGCAGCAACACCTTTTCTCAAACATTCCTTTGTAGTTTCTAATAATTGATGAATCTCATCACTTACTTCACCTACCTCGAAGGTATAAGCTACATCTCCGTAAAACCCATTCAATACAACACCACAATCTACCGAAATGACACTGCCATTTTCTATTGGTTGATTAGAAGGTATACCATGAACCACCTGATCATTTACCGAGGTACATAATGTATTTGGAAATCCATTATAACCCTTGAAACCAGGTATTGCTCCATGATCCTTTATAAATTCTTCTGCTACAGCATCTAATTCTAAAGGTGTAACTCCAGGCTTTATAAGTTTTGCAACTTCAGCTAAAGTTTTTCCAACAAGTAAAGAACTCTCTCTTATTAACTCTATCTCCTCTTCCGTCTTCAAGTAAACCATAGCTATCCAGCCATATTAATACTCGATCTTCCCTTTATTCTTCCAGACTTCATCAATCCATCATAATGCCTCATTAACAAATGACTTTCCACTTGCTGAAGCGTATCCAAAATCACTCCTACTAAAATTAAAAGTGACGTTCCTCCATAAAACTGAGCAAATTGCCCATTTACGCCAAATTTTGAAGCAAAAGCAGGTAAAATAGCTACTATTGCTAAAAAGATGGAGCCAGGTAATGTAATTCTTGAAAGTATCGTATCTAAAAATTCAGCAGTTCTCTTTCCTGGTTTAACACCAGGAACAAAGCCTCCATTCTTTTTCATATCCTCAGCCATTTGATTAGGATTAACCGTAACAGCAGTGTAGAAATAAGTAAAAGCTATAATCATTAAAGCAAATATGAAGTTATACCAAAATCCGGTATAATCACTTAAAGCTGCAGTTAAACCTGTCAATGAATCAGAGTTAGCAAAACCAGCTAACGTTATAGGAATAAACATAATTGCTTGTGCGAAAATGATGGGCATAACTCCGGCAGCATTTACTTTTAATGGAATATACTGTCTTACTCCTCCATACTGTTTGTTTCCAACAACTCTTTTAGCAAACTGGACTGGAACTCTTCTTGTGCCTTGTACTAGTAGAATTGTAACGATAATTACCATCAGTAATAAAACTAATTCAACCAATAGAATAACCAATCCACCCCCTTTAATTCTTGATGCAAACTCAGCAACAAAAGCGAAAGGAAGATTAGCAATTATTCCGATCATAATAATTAATGATATACCATTACCTAAACCTTTTTCAGTAATACGCTCTCCTAACCACATCACAAACATGGTACCTGTAATTAATATGATCACCGTTGAAACCCACCAAAAAGGACCTTCCGGTCTAACCATTTGCCCTGCTGCTGTAAACTGTGGTATTTGAGAAGCAATGTAACCAGGCGCTTGAAAACCAACTATAGCAATAGTCAACATCCTTGTAATTTGGTTGATTTTTCTTCTTCCACTTTCACCCTCTTTTTGTAACTTTTGGAAGTAAGGAATAGCAATACCTAACAATTGTACTACAATAGATGCGGAAATATATGGCATAATTCCTAAAGCAAAAATAGATGCTCTCGAGAATGCCCCTCCTGCAAAAAGGTCTAGTAAACCTGCAATTCCACCTGAATTCCCCGCATTTGCAATAGCAAGAGCATCGGAATCAATTCCAGGTAATACAACGTAAGAACCTAATCTATAAATTAATAAGAGCCCAAGAGTATTTATAATTCTTACTCTAAGGTCCTCAATGGTCCAAATGTTTTTTAAAGTTTCGAAAAATCGATTCATAATTAAGCTATAGTTTCTACTGTTCCACCTTTTGCTTCAATTGCGGCTTGAGCAGATTTTGAAAATCCGTGAGCCTTAACCTCTACTTTAGATGAAAGAGTTCCTCTTCCTAATATTTTTACAAGAGTATTTCTGTTTGCAAGACCATTATCGATTAAAACATCTAAATCTATCTTCTCTAACTTTTTACTTTCAGCTAAAGTTTGAATAACATCCAAATTAATAGCCTTATACTCTTTTCTATTGATATTGGTAAAACCAAATTTTGGTACTCTTCTTTGAAGAGGCATTTGACCACCTTCAAAACCAACCTTTTTTGAATACCCTGATCTAGATTTGGCACCTTTATGTCCTCTAGAAGAAGTACCTCCTCTACCGGAGCCTTCTCCTCTTCCTACTCTTTTACCTTTCTTAACTGAGCCTTCTGCTGGTGTTAAATTACTTAAGTCCATTTCTTTTATCTTTTACGCTTTTTCAACGTTTACTAAATGTGCAACCTTATTAACCATACCCATAACTTGTGGGGTATCTTCATGTTCAACCGTTTTTTGGTTCTTAGTTAAACCAAGAGCCTCAAGTGTTAACTTTTGCTTTTTTGGACGGTTAATTTGACTTCTTACTTGTGTGATTTTAATCTTTGCCATCTTCTTTTCTTATTATCCGTTAAATACGACATCTAAATCCACACCTCTATGTTTAGCAACAGTATATGCATCTCTCATAGATTCAAGAGCTTTGATAGTTGCTTTTACAACATTATGTGGGTTTGAAGATCCCTTAGACTTTGCTAATACATCATGAATACCAACGCTTTCTAGTACTGCTCTCATCGCACCACCTGCAATTACACCGGTACCATTAGAAGCAGGCTTAACAAAAACTTGAGCTCCACCATATTTAGCTTCTTGCTGGTGAGGAACAGTTCCATTTACAATAGGAACTTTAATTAAGTTCTTTTTAGCATCATCAATACCCTTAGAAATAGCATCCGTTACTTCATTGGCTTTACCAAGACCATAACCTACTATACCATTTTCATTCCCAACAACAACAATTGCTGAAAAACTAAAGTGACGACCACCTTTGGTTACCTTAGTAACTCTTTGGATTCCTACTAGCTTATCTTTTAATTCGATTTCGCTAGATTTAACTCTTTGTGTATTTGCGTTAGACATTCTTATCTAATATTTTAAAATTTTAGACCTCCTTCACGAGCTCCATCTGCAATAGCTTTAATTCTTCCATGGTATAAGTAACCGTTTCTATCGAAACTAACCGCAGAAATCCCTGCTTTTGTAGCCTTATCAGCTATTACTTTTCCTACTTCTTTTGCTTGATCAACTTTAGGCAATTTTTTATCAGCAACACCTTTATCTCTTGATGAAACTGACAATAATGTAATACCACTATTATCATCAATCAGCTGAGCATAAATCTCTTTGTTGCTTCTAAAAACCGACATTCTAGGACGTTCAGCAGTACCTACTACCACTTTTCTAATCCTTTTCTTGATTCTAAGCCTTCTATCTAATTTTGTTAAAGCCATTTTTAATCTTATTTAGCTGCAGATTTACCTGCTTTTCTTCTAATATATTCACCTACAAATCTTACACCCTTACCTTTATATGGTTCTGGTTTTCTTAATGATTTGATTTTAGCTGCCACATGACCAATCAATTGCTTGTCATATGATTCTAGAGTTATAATTGGATTCTTTCCTCTTTCAGAAACCGTTGAAACTTTAATCTCGTCTGGAAGCTCAAATACGATTGGGTGAGAAAAACCTAGAGATAACTCAAGAATTTGTCCTTGGTTTGATGCTCTAAATCCAACACCAACAAGCTCTAATTGCTTTTGATATCCTTTGCTAACACCTTCAACCATATTATTCAATAATGAACGATATAATCCGTGCTTAGCTTTATGATCTTTCTGCTCGGTATTTCTCTTTACCAATATGTTCCCTTCAACTACTTCAACAGTAATGTTTGGATCTATTTTTTGATATAACTCACCTTTAGCACCTTTAACAGTGACTAAGTTCTTATCTGAAATTGAAACTTCAACTCCTGTAGGAACTTCTATTGGTGATAAACCTATTCGTGACATAACTCTTTAATTATTCCTATTAATAAACGTAACAAAGTACTTCTCCACCAACCTTCTCGTTTCTAGCTTCCTTATCTGTCATAACTCCTTTAGAAGTTGAAAGGATAGCAACACCTAATCCGTTAATTACTCTAGGTAAATTATCAGACTTAGCATATTTTCTTAAACCAGGTTTACTAATCCTAGTAAGATTCTTAATTGCAGAAACCTTAGAAACCGGATGATACTTTAAGGCTATTTTAATTGTTCCTTGTGGGTTATCTCCATCTACAAATTTGTAGTTTAAGATATATCCCTTCTCGAACAAGATTTTTGTTATTTCTTTCTTAAGATTAGACGCAGGTATTTCAACCACTCTATGGCGAGCATTAGTTGCGTTTCTTAATCTTGTTAAATAATCTGAAATTGGATCTGTCATTTCAATAATTTTAATTTACCAACTAGCCTTTTTAATACCTGGGATTAAACCTGCACTTGCCATCTCTCTAAATTTAACTCTAGAAAGCCCAAATTGTCTCATATACCCTTTTGGTCTTCCAGTTAATTTACAACGATTATGCATTCTTACTGCAGCCGAATTCTTTGGAAGTTTTTGTAAAGCTTCGTAATCTCCAGCAGCTTTAAGAGCAGCTCTTTTTTCAGCATATTTTGCAACCATTTTCTCGCGCTTTCTTTCTCGCGCTTTCATTGATTCTTTAGCCATGGTCTATTCTTCGTTTTTAGTTTTCTGAAATGGCATTCCAAATTCCTTTAGAAGAGTTCTTGCCTCCTCATTTGAATCTGCTGTAGTCACAAATGTGATGTCCATACCACCTATTCTATTTACTTTATCAATATCAATTTCAGGAAATATTATTTGCTCCTTAACACCTAATGTGTAATTACCTCTTCCGTCAAATCCTTTATTAGCTATACCTCTAAAGTCTCTTGTTCTTGGCAATGAAACAGCAATTAATCGATCTAAAAATTCATACATTCTTTCACCTCTAAGAGTAACTCTTACTCCAATTGGCATACCTTTTCTTAATTTAAAATTTGATATATCCTTTTTAGAGTATGTAGGAACAGCTTTTTGACCAGCTATTTCTGTCATTTCCGTTACTGCATTTTCAATTAGCTTTTTATCAGCTACAGCAGCACCCACTCCTTGGTTAATACAAATTTTTGTCAATCGAGGAATTTCCATAGAGCTTTTATAATTAAAAGCATCCATCATATTCTTTTTAATTTCCTCGTGGTACTTGGTTTTTAATCTTGGCGTGTACATTATTTTATTACCTCCCCTGATTTTTTAGAATATCTTACAGATTGATTATCAACTTTTTTTCTCCCAACTCTAGTTACTTCCCCAGACTTAGGATCAATAAGCATCACATTAGAAATGTGGATAGGAGCATCTTGCTTTACAATACCACCCTCTTGATTGGAAGCATTTGGTTTTGTATGTCTACTATTTTTTCTGATGCCTTCTCCTTCTAGGATTACCTTAGAATCATGAGGCATAACCTTAATTACTTTCGCTTCTTGTCCTTTTGAAACTCCAGCAATTACTTTTACAGTATCTCCTTTTTTAATATTCAATTTTTTCATTGTAAACGCTTTTATAGTACCTCAGGTGCTAATGAAACTATCTTCATGAACTGCTTTTCTCTCAATTCTCTTGCAACAGGTCCAAAAATTCTTGTTCCTCTCATTTCCCCAGTCTGATTTAATAATACAACTGCATTATTATCAAAACGGATATAAGAACCATCTTGTCTTCGTACTTCTTTCTTAGTCCTAACGATTACTGCTTTTGAAACAGCACCCTTCTTTATATTTCCTGAAGGCATTGCTGATTTAACAGAAACAACAATCTGATCTCCTAAAGAAGCATACCTTCTTTTAGTGCCACCTAGCACTCTAATACAAAGAACTTCCTTTGCTCCGCTGTTGTCAGCTACAGTTAATCTTGATTCCTGTTGTACCATAATTATTTAACTCTTTCTATTACTTCAACTAATCTCCAATTCTTATTCTTGCTCAATGGTCTTGTTTCCATGATTTTAACTGTATCACCTATGTTACAGTCGTTCTTTTCATCATGAGCCATGAACTTAGAAGTTTTCTTAATGAACTTTCCATACATAGGATGCTTTACTTTGCTTTCAACTGCAATAGTAATAGACTTATCCATTTTGTTGCTCACTACAACTCCTACTCTTTCTTTTCTTAAATTTCTTGTATTTTCCATGGAAATCTTATTTCGCTTGAGAATTTAATTCTCGTTTTCTCTTCTCTGTTTTTAACCTAGCAACAGTTCTCTTAGTTTCTGTAATCTGCTTTGGATTTTCCAAAGGAGAAACAGCATGATTCATTCTTAATTTGGCTAATGCATTTTCTTGCTGTGCTAAATTTTCCATCAAATCATCTTCGGTCAAATTCTTTATATCTTTCTGTTTCATATCTAACTATGATTAGTTGTTAGGCTTTATAATCTCTTCTTATCACAAATTTTGTCTTCACAGGAAGCTTTTGTGCTCCTAATCTCATCGCTTCTTGAGCAATATCCAAAGGAACACCATCAGATTCAAATAAGATTCTTCCAGGCTTTGCAACAGCTACCCATAATTCAGGAGCTCCTTTACCTTTACCCATCCTTACTTCTGCAGGCTTCTTTGTAATAGGCTTGTCTGGAAATATTCTGATCCACAACTGACCTTCTCTCTTCATATATCTAGTAATTGCAATCCTCGCTGCCTCAATTTGACGAGCCGTTATCCAACTCTCTTCCATTGTCTTGATTGCAAAACTTCCAAATGCAATTTGATTACCTCTGTTCGCATTACCTTTCATGCGACCCTTTTGCATTTTTCTAAACTTTGTTCTTTTCGGTTGTAACATCTTACCTTATCTTTTTACTTCCTTCTAAACTTAATTTCTTTTCTTAGGTCCTCTAAATCTACCACCGCCTTGTTTTGGAGCTGGTTTATTAGAAACTATGTTTGGAGATAAATCTCTCTTTCCGTATATCTCTCCCTTACATATCCAAACCTTAATACCTATTCTTCCATAAGTGGTATGCGCTTCAGAAAGAGCGTAATCTATATCCGCTCTAAATGTGTGCAATGGAATTCTTCCTTCTTTATAGAACTCTGTTCTTGCCATTTCAGCTCCACCTAATCTTCCACTAACCATTACTTTTATACCTTCTGCACCCATTCTCATTGTTGAAGCAACAGACATTTTAGCTGCTCTTCTAAATGAAATCCTTCCTTCTATCTGTCGTGCAACACTATCCGCTACTAATTTAGCATCTAGTTCAGGTCTTTTGATTTCAAAGATGTTAATTTGTACATCCTTCTTAGTCAACTTCTTTAATTCTTCCTTTAACTTATCTACCTCTTTACCACCTTTACCAATAATAATTCCGGGACGTGAAGTATTAATCGTAACAGTAATTAGTTTTAAAGTTCTTTCTATAACTATCTTAGCGATACTTGCTTTTGCAAGACGAGCCATTAAGTACTGACGTATCTTATCATCTTCGGCGATTTTATCACCATAATCTCTTCCACCATACCAGTTAGAATCCCAACCTTTGATGATTCCTAGTCGATTAGCTATCGGATTTGCTTTTTGTCCCATTATTTATTTAGCTTTTTCTTCTTTATTCATTCTATCAACCACTAATGTTACATGGTTTGACCTTTTTCTTATCCTATGACCTCTTCCCTGAGGAGCAGGACGTAATCTTTTAAGCATTCTAGCACTATCAACTTTTACTTCAGAAACAATTAAATTGTTATCCTCAGGTCTTTCTCCTTCATTTTTAGTTTCCCAGTTTGCTATAGCCGATCTTAATAGTTTCTCCATTCTAATAGACGCCTCCTTAGGACTATACTGCAACATTGCAATAGCCTTTGAAACTTCTTCTCCTCTTATCATATCTGCTACCAATCTCATCTTTCTAGGTGAGGTAGGGCAGTTATTAAGACATGCTACGCTAATAGACTTTTTCACCTCTTTAGCTGCTTCTGCTGTATTTCTTTTTCTTGCTCCCATCTTGGTTTAGATTATCTTTTTCCTTTATCTTTTTTACCACCGTGACCTCTGTAAGTTCTAGTAGGTGCAAATTCACCTAACTTATGACCTACCATATTTTCAGTTACATATACAGGAATGAATTTATTTCCATTATGCACTGCAATTGTAAGACCAACAAACTCCGGAGAAATCATAGATGCTCTAGACCATGTTTTAATTACAGACTTCTTTCCAGAAGACTGAGCATCTTCAACTCTAGCTGCTAGCTTATAGTGAATAAAAGGCGGTTTTTTTAACGATCGACTCATAAGTACTTCTTATTTCTTTCTTCTTTCAACAATATATTTACTAGATGCCTTCTTAGGAGCTCTAGTTTTATAACCTTTTGCAGGTATTCCATTTCTAGATCTTGGGTGACCTCCTGAAGAACGTCCTTCCCCTCCACCCATTGGGTGATCTACAGGGTTCATAACAACACCTCTAACTCTTGGCCTTCTTCCCATCCATCTGCTCTTACCTGCTTTCCCATATCTTTCTAACATATGGTCAGAGTTTGAAACTATTCCTAAAGTTGCTAAACAAGTCCCTAGGATTAACCTAACTTCTCCAGAAGGCATTTTTATTCCAACATACTTCCCTTCTCTAGAAACCAATTGTGCATAAGACCCAGCACTTCTTGCAAGTTTAGCACCTTGATTTGGTCTCATCTCTATATTATGAATCATTGATCCCATTGGAATCTCAGATAAAGGCATCGCATTACCAGTTTCTGGATCAACTCCTTTTCCTGATTTAACTTCTTGACCCACTTCAATACCCTTTGGTGCGATGATATATCTCTTTTCACCATCAGCATAATTTAATAATGCAATTCTAGCAGATCTATTAGGATCATATTCCACAGAAACTACTTTTGCTGGAACACCAAATTTATCTCTCTTAAAATCGATTTCTCTATATCTTCTCTTATGCCCTCCACCAATATGGCGCATGGTCATTTTACCAGTATTATTTCTACCACCAGACTTCCCAATACCTTTCAATAAAGATTTCTCAGGAGCCGCTGTAGTTAACTCCTCATAAGTTGCAGCAAATTTATGTCGCTGTCCCGGAGTTGTTGGTTTTAATTTCTTAACTGCCATCTACTTTCGATTTAGATATTGCTGTAAAAGTCAATAACATCTCCTTCTGCAAGAGTAACTATTGCCTTTTTAAATTTATTTGTTCTTCCTTGCACCCAACCTGCTTTAGTATAACGAGTCTTGTGCTTTCCTTTATAATTCATCGTGTTAATGTTTTCTACAGTAACACCATACATATTTTCTACCGCTTCTTTGATTTGCAATTTATTGGCGTTAGTATCCACTACGAAACCATAACGGTTCAGACCCTCTGTAAGGGCCGTCATTTTTTCTGTTATTACAGGCTTTTTTATCATGTCAACTACCAATTATTAACTTAAAATCTTTTCTATTGTCTCCAAAGCACCTTCAGAAACGATAACACTCTTTGCATTCATTAAATCGTAAGTACTTATATCTGAAGCAGTTACAACTTTCGCCCCCTTCAAATTTCGGGACGACAAATATATATTATTATTTGATTCAGTTACAACGAATAATGTTTTTTTATTGCTACTATCTAAACCATTCAATATTGAAGAGAATTCTTTTGTTTTTGGTTGATCAAATTGAATATCCTCAACTACCTTAAGTTCATTACCTTTCACCTTATAAGATAAGGCAGAACATCTAGCTAGTTTCTTTAATTTCTTATTCAATTTAAAAGAATAATCTCTAGGAGTAGGACCAAAAACGGTTCCACCACCTCTAAACAATGGTGATTTTATACTACCTGCTCTTGCAGTACCAGTTCCCTTTTGCTTTTTAATTTTTCTAGTACTACCGGTAATTTCAGCTCTTTGCTTAGACTTACTCGTACCTTGTCTTCTATTAGCTAAATGTTGCTTTACATCTAAGTAAATAGCGTGATCATTTGGCTCAATACCATAAATACTATCAGATAGCTTTACTTTTTTCTTGCTATCCTTTCCCTCTTTATTTACAACTGTTAATTCCATGCTCTTACGGTATTTTAGTTACTGATTAATATTACCGAACCTTTAGCACCAGGTACAGATCCTTTTACTACAATTAGGTTTTCATTAGGATAAACTTTCATCACCTTCAAATTTTGAATAGTAGTTTTAGTATTTCCCATTTGTCCCGCCATTCTAGTTCCTTTAAAAACTCTGGATGGATCAGAACCCGCTCCAATAGAACCTGGAGCTCTTAACCTGTTATGCTGTCCGTGAGTTGCATCCCCAACACCGGCAAAACCATGTCTTTTAACAACTCCTTGAAAACCTTTTCCTTTTGATAAACCTGTCACATCAACCCAAGCTCCTTCGGTAAAGATTTCAACATTTACCTCATCTCCAATCTTTTTATCACTTAAGCCATCCACTTCCACTAGATTTCTCTTAGGAGTTGTATTTGCTTTCTTAAAATGACCTTTCATTGCAGCTGAAGTACTTTTCTCTTTCTTCTCACCATAAGCGATTTGAACAGAGTTGTATCCATCAGATTCTACTGTCTTGACTTGTGTAACCACACAAGGACCAGCTTCCAAAACTGTGCATGGGATATTTTTCCCCTCGGCACTGAAAACACTGGTCATTCCTATTTTTTTTCCTAGTAAACCTGGCATTACTTCTTAATTAATCAATTATACTTTTATTTCAACATCTACTCCACTTGGAAGCTCTAATTTCATAAGAGCATCTACAGTTTTTGAAGTAGAACTATATATATCCATCAACCTCTTGTAAGAAGACAATTCGAATTGCTCTCTTGCTTTCTTATTAACGTGAGGCGACTTCAACACGGTGTAAATTCTTTTGTGCGTAGGTAATGGAATTGGTCCACTCACTACAGCTCCAGTAGATTTTACTGTTTTTACAATCTTCTCAGCAGACTTATCTACTAAGTTAAAATCGTAAGACTTAAGTTTTATTCTTATTTTCTGATTCATAATCGTTTCTTATTAGGCTACTACTTCTCCTTTTGCTTTCTTAATTACATTATCCGAAACATTCTTAGGAGCAGGCTCGAAGTGAGAAAATTCCATACTGGAGGTTGCTCTACCAGATGACATTGTTCTTAAATCTGTAACATATCCAAACATTTCAGACAATGGCACTTTGGCTTTTACTACCTTACTTCCAGCTCTATCATCCATTCCATCAACCTGTCCTCTTCTTCTATTTAAATCTCCAACTATATCACCCATACTTTCCTCAGGGGTAACAACTTCTAATTTCATTATTGGCTCTAATAGAATTGGAGACGCTTTAGGTATTGCATGTTTAAATGCCATTTTAGCAGCAATTTCAAAAGATAGTTGATCCGAATCCACTGCGTGGAAAGAACCATCCTTCAAAGTAACCTTCAAAGAATCTAATGGATAACCAGCTAATACTCCGTTAGCCATAGAATCTTTAAATCCTTTTTCAATGGAAGGAATAAATTCCTTTGGAACATTACCTCCTTTGATTAGGTTAACGAATTCAAGTCCTTCTGCCTCTTCATTGTTATCAACAGGTTCAATGGTAATTTGAATATCTGCAAACTTACCTCTACCACCTGATTGCTTTTTATATACTTCTCTATGATCAACAGTTCCAGTAATTGCCTCTTTATATGCAACTTGTGGAGCTCCTTGATTCACCTCTACTTTAAATTCTCTTTTTAGTCTATCCATGATGATATCCAAGTGCAACTCACCCATACCACTCAAAACAGTTTGACCTGAATCTTCATCCGTATGAATTGTTAATGTTGGATCCTCTTCAGATAATTTAGCTAAAGCCATTCCCAATTTATCAACATCAGCTTGCGTTTTTGGCTCTATAGCAATCCCAATAACTGGATCTGGAAAATCCATAGATTCTAAAACAATTGGCTTACCTTCTTGACAAAGAGTATCTCCAGTTTTAATATCCTTAAATCCAACTAAAGCACCTATATCTCCTGCATGCAATGAATCTATTTGATTCTGTTTGTTAGCATGCATTTGGAAAATTCTTGAAATTCTTTCTTTCTTTGAAGTTCTAGTATTGAAGATGTATGAACCGGAACTTAACATTCCAGAATACGATCTAACAAAACAAAGACGACCTACGAAGGGATCTGTAGCAATCTTAAATGCTAGAGCTGCAAATGGCTCATCAACACTTGGCTTTCTAGATTCTTCTGCTCCTGTATCAGGATTCACCCCAACAATAGCTTCTTGATCCATTGGTGAAGGTAATAGTTCCATCACATAGTTCAACATCGTTTGAACACCTTTATTCTTAAATGCAGAACCACATAACATTGGAACTATTTTCATAGAAACCGTTGCTTCTCTTAATGCTGCTAAAATTTCGTCTTCTGTAATTGAATTAGGATCTTCGAAATACTTTTCCATTAAAGTATCATCGAATTCAGCAATCGCCTCTAAAAGATTTTCACGGTACTGAGCCGCTTCTTCTTTCATATCCTCAGGAATCTCAATTTCCTCAAAAGTCATTCCCATATCATCTTCATTCCAGATAATACCCCTATTGTTTACCAAATCAACAACTCCTCTAAATGTATCTTCTCCGCCTATTGGAAGTTGCAATGGAACTGCAGTACTACCCAACATATCTTTCACTTGCTGACAAACTCTTAAGAAATTTGCTCCCTGACGATCCATTTTGTTAACGAATCCAATTCTTGAAACATTATAATTGTTTGCCAATCTCCAGTTAGTTTCTGATTGAGGTTCAACACCATCAACAGCACTAAACAAGAAAACCAAACCATCTAACACCCTTAAGGATCTATTTACTTCAACCGTAAAATCAACGTGACCAGGAGTGTCTATAATATTAATATGATAGTCATTCCCTTTGTAAGGCCAAAAAACAGTTGTTGCTGCTGAAGTAATTGTAATACCTCTTTCTTGCTCTTGCGCCATCCAGTCCATGGTAGCAGCACCATCATGTACTTCACCAATTTTATGACTAACACCCGCATAATAAAGTATACGCTCTGTAGTGGTTGTCTTTCCTGCATCAATATGCGCAGCAATTCCTATATTCCTTGTGTATTTTAAATCTCTTTTTGCCATTGCTAATTAAGGTATACTTTAAAATCTAAAATGTGAAAATGCTTTATTGGCTTCTGCCATTCTATGGGTATCTTCTTTCTTCTTGAAAGCAGCTCCTTCTTCCTTAGAAGCAGCTAAAACTTCTGCAGCTAATTTCTGAGCCATTGTTTTTTCATTTCTCTTCTTAGAGTAACTAATCAACCATTTCATTCCCATTGAAGTCTTTCTATCATCTCTAATTGGTTGTGGAATTTGGAAAGTTGCTCCACCTACTCTTCTACTTCTTACTTCAACTTGAGGGGTGATATTTTCTAATGCTTTCTTCCATGCATCTAAGCCCGTTCCTTCTTCCACTTTCTCATCTACGATAGCCATTGCATCGTAAAAAATAGAATAGGCAAGACTTTTCTTCCCATGCAACATTAAATTATTCACAAATCTTGTTACTTCCTGACTTTGAAATTTAGGGTCTGGTAATAACGGTCTCTTTTTTGCTCTAGCTTTTCTCATTTTCTAAAAATTTCTTTTTATTTCTTAGGTCTTTTAGCTCCGTACTTAGATCTTCTCTGAGTTCTTCCTGCTACTCCTGCAGTATCCAAGGCACCTCTAACGATGTGATACCTAACTCCTGGTAAATCCTTTACTCTTCCACCTCTTACCAATACAATAGAGTGTTCTTGTAAATTATGACCTTCTCCTGGGATATAGGCATTCACTTCCTTTTGGTTTGTTAACCTTACCCTAGCTACTTTTCTCATAGCTGAATTTGGTTTCTTTGGAGTAGTAGTGTATACTCTTACACAAACCCCTCTCCTTTGCGGACAAGAATCTAAAGCGGCAGATTTACTTTTCTTTTCTAATTTAATTCTACCCTTTCTTACAAGTTGCTGTATCGTTGGCATATATGCTAAAAATAAGTCAATAAAAAATTTTACCCCATTTTTTTGGGGATGCAAATGTACTAGATTTTTTAATTAATTCAACACCTGCATTTCTATTTTTTTTCATACTATGCAAACATTCTTAAAATTAGTTATTTTTTACCTGCATATTCATCTTCATTTTCTAGGCTATAAAGACCTTAACTAGCATTCTTAATTTTCTTAAAGTATGCTGAAAAAAACTATTAATTTGTTAAAACATTTCAAACCTTCTTACACCTTATAATAGCTACTTTTGCATCATGGATTATTTGGCTACTTTAAATGAGGCTCAAAAAGCTGCAGTTTTAAACACAGAAGGACCTACCATGGTTATTGCGGGGGCTGGTTCAGGAAAAACTAGAGTTTTAACGTTAAGAATTGCCCACCTGATGAACAAAGGTGTTGACCCTTTCAATATTCTTGCTTTAACCTTTACCAATAAGGCTGCAAGAGAAATGAAAGAGAGAATTAGTAAAATTAGCAATCCCAATGAGGCTAAAAACCTTTGGATGGGTACATTTCACTCCGTATTTGCAAGAATTCTGCGAAGTGAGGCTGAAAAACTCCACTATCCCTCCAACTTTACCATTTACGACACCCAAGATGCTAAAAGTTTATTGAAGTCGATTATTAAAGAGATGGGTTTGGATGATAAAGTCTATAAACCCGCTTTAGTATACAATAGAATATCTTCTGCAAAAAATAATCTTCTCTCTGCAGCAGCATATAATAATAATACAACCATACAATCTGAAGATAACCAAAGAGCAAAGCCAAGAATTGGAGAAATTTATGCTAAGTATGAACAGAGATGCTTTAAGGCCGCCGCTATGGACTTTGACGACCTTCTTTTTAAGACCAATATCCTTCTAAGAGACTTTCCAGATATCCTATATAAGTATCAACATCGTTTTAAATATATTCTTGTAGACGAGTACCAGGATACTAACTTCTCTCAATACCTTATTGTAAAAAAACTTGCTGCGCTCAATGAAAATGTTTGTGTAGTTGGTGATGACGCCCAAAGTATTTATTCCTTTAGAGGTGCCAACATTCAAAATATTTTAAACTTCCAGAAAGATTATCCAGACACAAAAACCTTTAAATTAGAGCAAAACTACCGTTCTACACAAACTATTGTAAATGCTGCTAATCATATAATTAAGAAAAACAAAGACCAACTAGATAAAGACGTATGGACTCAAAATACAGAGGGAAATAAAATAAAAGTCAATAGAAGTCTCACAGATAATGAAGAAGGAGTTCATGTTGCAAGCTCTATATTAGAGACCAAACTAAACCGACAAGCTAAGAATTCCGATTTCGTTATATTATATAGAACAAATGCGCAATCTAGGTCCATGGAAGAAGCACTTAGAAGAAAAGACATTCCCTATAGAATCTATGGTGGAACATCTTTTTATCAAAGAAAAGAAATCAAGGACCTTCTCGCCTATGCAAGACTAGCGATAAATTCTTCAGATGAAGAAGCTCTTAAAAGAGTAATCAACTATCCTGCTAGGGGTATTGGCAAAACCTCCTTAGATAAGGTAGTATTTTCTGCTTCTGAAAACAATACAAGTATTTGGGATGTAATTTCATCTGAAAAATTAGACAGACTTAATCTTCATGCAGGTGCTAAAAGTAAAATAAAAGGCTTTGTAGAAATGATAAATCATTTTAAAGTCAATATCAAGAAGAAGAATGCCTACGAAAGTCTAGAGGAGATTGCTCAAACTACTACGCTTTTAAAAGAATTGTTTACAGATAAGACTCCAGAAGGAATTGCCAGGTACGACAACATACAGGAACTTTTGAATGGTGCAAAAGAATTTGTGGATGATGTAGATGTGAACGAAGGGAATATAGATAGAAGTTTAGCTGTGTTCCTCCAAGACATTGCACTTTTAACAGATGCAGATGAGAAAAAAGATGACAATACCGAAAAGGTTTCTTTGATGACTATCCATGCCGCCAAAGGGCTGGAATATCCCTATGTATATATTGTTGGACTAGAAGAAAACCTTTTTCCTTCACAACTCTCTTTAAATTCCAGAAGCGAGTTAGAAGAAGAAAGAAGACTCTTTTATGTTGCTTTAACAAGAGCTGAGAAAGAAGTAAACCTTTCCTATGCAGCTAGTAGGTACCGTTGGGGAAACCTTAATTATTGCGAACCTAGCAGATTTATAGAGGAAATTGATCAGCAATTTTTAGAGTACAACGAACCACCAAATAATCAGAGTCAAGAAGAAGATAATTTCTCTCAAATGAGGAATAATTATTTTAAAAGAGAAGCTTTTAATACCTTTGGTGACTCTTCCAATAATAAATTAAATGGTATGACTACGAAAAAAGCTTCTAAAACTTCCAAAAAAGAAGAAAAAGTCATTCCTCCTTTCAAGAAAATGGTGAGTATAGACCAAGCTAAAAGAAAGGTGGATCCTACCTTTGCGGCATCAGCTGAGAAAATTCAAGAAGGTTTGAGAGTAGAACATTTAAGATTTGGCAAAGGAGAAGTTTTAAAATTGGAGGGGGTAGAACCAAATCGAAAAGCTACCATCAAATTTGATAAAGTTGGTGAAAAACAACTTTTATTAAAATTCGCTAAGCTTAGAATTTTAAAATAAATAGCACTCAAAATCAATTACATTACATCAGTAAAAATTAGATGAATTACAATACAAGCAGACCGAAAATGATAATTCCGGAATACGGAAGGCATATTCAAAAACTAATTGATCATGCTATCAGTTTAGAGGTAAAAGAAAAAAGAAACGAAATGGCAAATGCCATTATTGATGTTATGGGTCAGTTAAACCCGCATTTAAGAGATGTTGAGGATTTCAAACATAAATTATGGGATCACCTATTTATTATGTCTGACTTTAAATTAGATGTGGATTCTCCTTACCCAAAGCCTAATGCAGAAAGCTTTTTAGAAAAGCCAAATAAAATGGAGTATCCTGATGGAAAAATTCGTTTTAAGCATTATGGAAAAGGCGTTGAAGATTTAATAAAGGTTGCTACAGAAATGGAAGATGGTGACAAAAAAGACGCCCTACTACTTTCAATAGCAAATCTGATGAAGAAGCACTATTTAAGTTGGAGTAGAAACTCTGTAGATGATAAACAAATTCTTTCCGACTTAAAGAGAATATCAAGGGGAAAAATTGACCTGAATGAAGATTTAGAATTGATAGACACGAAAGAAATTAGTACTAGAAATCCTAATGGAACTGTAAAATCTTCTAATAATAAAAAGAGAAAAAGAAAAAATTTCAAACCAAAAAAGAAATACTAAGAGCATAGATGGGAACATTTGAGATCACCGGAGGTAAGAAGTTAAAAGGAGACCTCCACCCTCAAGGAGCGAAAAATGAAGCACTTCAAATATTATGTGCAGTTTTATTAACTCCAGAAGAAGTAATCATAAAAAATGTTCCAGACATTATAGATGTCAATAAACTCATAGACCTTTTAGGAGACTTAGGAGTAAAAATCAAAAAAATAGACGAAACAACTTATTCGTTTAAAGCTGACAATATAAATATTGAGTATTTAAATACGCAAGAATTTAAAGAAAAAGGAGCAGGTCTTAGAGGTTCCGTTATGATTCTAGGCCCCTTACTTTCTCGTTTTGGAAAGGGATATATTCCTCGACCTGGGGGCGATAAAATTGGAAGAAGAAGGTTAGATACTCATTTCGAAGGTTTCCAAAAATTAGGAGCAAAGTTTATCTATCATCCTGAAAATAAATTCTATCAAGTAGAAGCTAAAGACCTAAAAGGGACCTATATGCTTTTAGATGAAGCCTCTGTAACTGGCACTGCCAATATAATTATGGCTGCGGTTTTAGCTAAAGGAACTACTACCATTTATTATGCTGCTTGCGAACCATATATTCAACAGTTATGTAAAATGTTGAATAGTATGGGAGCCAAAATAACAGGAATAGGCTCTAACTTGCTAAATATTGAAGGAGTTAAATATTTGGGTGGATGCGAACATACCATTCTGCCGGATATGATAGAAATTGGCAGCTTTATTGGCTTAGCCGCTATGACAGGCTCTGAAATTACCATCAAAAACGTTTCCTATGAAAATCTTGGGATTATTCCAGATACCTTTAAAAAGCTAGGTATAAAAATGGAATTGAGAGGAGACGATTTATACATTCCATCTCAAGATAGTTATGAAATTGAAACCTTTATTGATGGTTCTATAATGACTGTTTCTGATGCTCCATGGCCCGGTTTTACCCCCGACTTATTGAGTATTATTTTAGTGGTTGCAACGCAAGCAAAAGGCTCTGTACTTGTACACCAAAAAATGTTTGAAAGCAGATTGTTTTTTGTAGATAAATTAATTGATATGGGTGCCCAAATTATCCTTTGTGACCCGCATAGAGCAACCGTAATTGGTTTAGATAGAAAAACCAGTTTGAAAGGAATTCAAATGACATCACCAGATATTAGAGCAGGAGTTTCTTTGCTAATTGCAGCACTTTCTGCAAAAGGCACAAGCACTATTCACAATATTGAACAGATTGATAGAGGCTACGCAAATATTGATAAAAGATTGAATGCACTAGGTGCCGACATTAAGCGTTTATAATTGGAACTATTTTTGATAACTGATAATACATTATGAAAAAAATATTTTTAAGTATACTCTTTACAACCCTTATAATCGGGGTTCAAGCACAAAGTGATAAAAGTCCTAAGGTTGGTTTAAATATTGGAGATAAAGCTCCTGAGTTAAAGTTTGCTAATCCAAATGGCGAAATGATTGCTCTTTCGGACTTAAAAGGAAAAATGGTGCTTATTGATTTTTGGGCATCATGGTGTGGTCCATGCAGAAGAGAAAATCCGAATGTTGTAAAAACCTACAATAAGTACAAGAATATGAAATTTGAGAATGGCAATGGATTCACTGTTTATAGCCTTTCTTTAGACATGAGCAAAGCTTCTTGGCAAAACGCAATAATGCAAGATGGATTATCTTGGCCTTATCATGTAAGTGACCTTCAGGCTTGGTCTGCTGAAGGAGCTAGAATTTATAATGTGAGATCTATACCGCAGGCTTATTTAATTGATGGCGACGGAATTATCATAGGAAAAGGTAACTCTATAAGAGGTGGAGGACTTGCAGCAACACTGAACAATTTCGTAAAAAAATAGATCAATACATTGAAATTATTTAAAGGGACGCAGACACGTCCCTTTTTTTCTGCCATTATGTCTAAAAATACATATTGGCAAAAAAATTGAAGTTCGCGTAGCGAATCATAAAAAGAATACCCATGAGCGAAGACATAAAAGACGAAAAATTGGAGAATACGGAGGAAAATTTGAATCAAGAAGAAGAAACTGTAGAAGAAACTAAAGAGGATAATCTGACAGAAGAGGAAAAATTAAAGCAAGAGTATGACAATTTGAACGATCGTTTTTTAAGATTATACTCTGAATTTGACAACTTCAGAAGAAGAACCCAAAAGGAAAAATTAGAGTTATATAAAACAGCAGGAGAAGATATTTTTAAAAGCCTGCTTCCTGTTATGGATGATTTTGAAAGAGCAAAAAAATCTATGGATGAAAGTCAAGATTTGGAAGGGCTAAAAACTGGGGTAGATCTAATATACAATAAACTTTTAAACGTTTTTAAATCCAATGGAGCGGAACCCATGGATGACATCATTGGCAATGAATTTGATAGTGAAATCCACGAAGCTATTACCCAAGTTCCAGCACCTTCTGAAGACATGAAGGGTAAAATAGTGGATGTAGTAGAAAAAGGATATACTTTAAAAGAAAAAGTAATCCGTTATGCAAAAGTTGTAGTAGGACAATAAGATGGCAAAAAGAGATTATTACGAAGTATTAGGTATTTCTAAAAATGCAACAGCTGTTGAAATTAAAAAATCATACAGAAAACTTGCATTAAAATATCATCCAGATAAAAATCCAGATGATAAGGAAGCTGAAGAGAAGTTTAAAGAAGCTGCTGAAGCTTATGAGGTTTTAAGCAATCCTGATAAAAAAGCTAAATACGATCAATTTGGTCATGCAGGTATGGGTGGCGCAGGCGGATTCGGAGGCGGCGGTATGAATATGGATGACATATTCTCACAATTTGGCGACATCTTTGGAGGAGCAGGTGGTTTTGGAGGCTTTAGCGGATTTGGAGGCGGAGGCCAAAGAGGAAGGAGAGTAAATAGAGGTAGTAATATCCGAGTAAAAGTTAATATGACTTTAAAAGATATTGTTAATGGTGTAGAAAAAAAGATAAAAGTAAAAAAGTACATCAGTTGTAATACTTGTGATGGCTCAGGAGCAGAAGGCGGAAGCGGTTTTAGTACCTGTGACCAATGTAATGGTAGTGGTCAAGTTACTAGAGTAACTAATACTTTCTTAGGCCAAATGCAAACCGCTTCTACTTGTCCAAAATGCGGTGGAGATGGTAAAACCATAACCAATAAATGTAATACTTGCCATGGCGATGGGATTGTTAAAGACGATGAAACCATTGAATTAAAAATACCTGCAGGTGTAGAAGGTGGTATGCAACTCTCTGTTAGTGGCAAAGGTAACATGGGTGCTAGAAATGGAGTGCCAGGTGACCTTATTGTCCTCATTGAAGAAGAAGAACATCCAGAACTTAAAAGAGATGGCAATAACATTCTTTATGATATGTATATAAGTTTTGCGGATGCAATTCTTGGCACAGAAGCAACTGTTCCTACTGTTAACGGGAAAGCCAAGATTAAAATTGAACCGGGCACACAAGGGGGCAAAGTTCTTCGATTGAGAAACAAAGGTATTCCTGATGTAAATGGTTATAGAACGGGAGATCAGTTAGTGAATATCAACGTTTGGACTCCACAAAACTTAAATAAGGAAGAAAAGTCAGCTATTGAAAAAATGAGAGGTTCCAAGAATTTTGAACCGAACCCTACAGACAATGACAAAGGCTTCTTTGAAAGAATGAAAGATTATTTTAGGTAGTTAATTTATCTACGATATCTGCTACTGCAGGGCAAACCCTTGTATTTTTAGCAGTTAAATCTAAAATTTGATGCATTCTTTTTCTATTGGTATGCGGAAATTCTCTGCAAGCTTTTGGTCTTGATTCGTAAGCCATACATTTATGATCTTCCATTAGGAATGGACAAGGGGAAGATTGTAATACTTGATCTCCATCTTCATCTATTTTTAAATACTTAGTAAAAAAGTCGGCTGCCTTCATTTTAAAATAGGCAGCCATTCTTTCAACATCTTTATCATAAAAAATGGGCGAAGTAGTTTTACAGCAATTCGCGCAATCCAAACAGTCAATTCTTTGAAAAGCCTCTTGGTGTAACTCATGAAATTTATTATCTAAATCTTTAGGAGGTCTTTTTTCAAGCTTTTTTAAATAGCGATTTATCTGCTTCCTATTGCTTTTTGCTTTTTCTATTAAAAGCTTCAGTTCTTCTTTCATTCTAATACTTAATGGCTCTTAACACTTCACGCTTACCTCCCGCTGGTCCTTTTAATTTTTCAATCTTAAAGCCGATTTCGCTTAAGCGCCTTCTTATCTCGCCCTTTACACAATAAGTAACTAAAACCCCTTCGTGATTTAGAGAGGCATATAATTTTTCAAATACTTCTTTTCCCCACATCTTAGCTTGCTTTTCAGGTGCAAAGGCATCAAAATAGATTAAGTCATAGCTACTATTTAAGTCCAAATCAAGCAAGTCCATCTCTCTTTTAAACAGATTAAATCCTTTATGAATTTCCACCCACTTCTCCCAAGGTACAGCATGCAATTTAAATAGCAGATTTTCCTTAAGTTTTAATTCTTCTGCATAGTTTAAATAATTTATCACTTCTGATTTTAGAGGATACTTTTCAATTGTATCATAATGGATTTGAAGTTGTAAAGAGCTAGCGTTTGTAAGGGTTAACAAAGCATTTAAACCCGTACCAAAACCCACTTCAAAAATGCTTAGCTCTTTTTTCCTTTTTGCTTGATAAAACAAACCGTATTCTATAAAAATTTTATTTGCCTCTGCAATAGCACCATGTTTAGAATGATACTGTTCATCCATTTCCTTCATGTATAAGGAGTGAGAGCCATCTGAAGTAAATACCAATTCTTTATCCATCTGTCTCTAATATTACACTTAACAAAATTAATTGGGTTTAATTTTGGGCGAAATTAAGAATAAGAAAAGATGAAGATGGTATTAGAAAGACTAGTTAGAGTAATGACTTACAAAGAATACATGAATTTACTTACTAAGCTATTTGCTGAAGGTAAAACTACAGGACCAAACCAAAGCGATGATTTATTGAATTATGCCGGTTTAAACCTTCAACGAATGAATCGTCTAAATAAAAAAGTGGAATTAACTGAAGAGTTAAAAAGTGAGCTTGATAATTTAAATAGAGAAGTTGACATAACAATAATTACAGAGGGTTGGTGTGGAGATGCTGCTCAAAACCTTCCTCTTTTCTCTAAAATTGAAGAATACTCAAAAAAAGTTAGTTTAAATCTAGTATTAAGAGATGAAAACTTGGATTTGATGGATCAGTATTTAACCAATGGAGGAAGATCTATTCCGAAAGCCATTATTTACGATAGAGTAACGAAAGAAGAATTGGGAACTTGGGGGCCAAGACCTGATTCTGCACAGCAAATGGTTATGAATTTTAAGAAAATCCCTGATGGAGACTATAGTGAATTTGTGAAGCAGCTGCAGTTATGGTATGCTAAAGACAAAACTTTAAGTCAGCAGAAAGAAATTACAGCTGCAGTAAAAAACTGGAATAGACAACAATAAAGTCAAGCATTAGCAGGTTACTACCTTATATTTGCAAGCATGTTTCAAAGAGGCGTATTGTCTATTATTATTTTACTAATGGTTCTTTCTTCCTGTAGGAAAGATGACGAATTGTTTGATAGCCCTAATGCTAGGTTAAACTTCTCTACAGACTCTATTACTTTCGACACAGTTTTCACAACTATTGGATCTGTGACCAAAAATTTTAGAGTATACAATCCTTATAAAGAGCCCATCAATATAAGTTCTATTCGGCTAAATGGAGGCAATAACTCTACCTTTAGAATGAATGTAAATGGAGATCCTGGACCAATGCATAGCAATATAGAAATTGCTGCAGAAGACAGCATGTTCATTTTTGTTGAAGCTACCATTGACCCTAACAATCAAAGCAATCCATTTGTAATAACAGACTTTATAGAATTTACCACCAATGGTAATAGACAAAAAGTAGATTTAGTAGCTTGGGGGCAAAATGCCATTTACTTTACTCCTACTAGATTTAGTAATGTTTTGCCAGACTTTACCTGTTTAACAGGACCTTGTAGCGATACCATTCCACCCGTTAATGTTAATTGGACAAAAGATTTACCCTATGTGATTTATGGATATGTGGTTGTAGACTCTTTAGATGTTTTAACCATTGAAGCAGGTAGTAGAGTATACTTTCACCAAAATGGTGGTCTTTGGGTTTACAGAGGAGGAACACTTAATGTAAACGGCACAAAGGCAGAACCAGTTACCTTCCAAGGAGACCGTTTGGATGCTGGATTTAGAGATCAGCCGGGTCAATGGGACAGAATATGGATCAATGAAGGTGGAAACAATATTATCAATCATGCTATCATTAAAAATAGCTTTATAGGAATACAAGCCGAAGTTTCTCCCTTTAGTGAACCACCATTTAGCGACCCAAGTAGCTTGCAGATTACCAATACAGAAATTTCAAATTGCTCTGGTTTTGGTATTTTAAGTTCTATTTTCAATCTTCAGGCAGATAACCTTGTGGTTAAAGATTGCGGACAATACAATGTTGCTATTCGATCGGCTGGGAATTATAGCTTTAGACACTGCACCTTTTCCAACTACTTTGATCAAGCGGCAAGGGAAACTCCAAGCTTTTTTATTCAAAATTCCTATATCACTCCGCAGGCTGTTCAAGTAATAGGTGTGCCAAATATTGATTTTTACAATTCTATAATTTACGGTGATAAGGAAAACGAATTCGCTACAGAAATTATAAATAACGGAAGCTTGGATTTAGATTTTCAAGATGCTATCATTAGAACCAATGAATTTTTAGCCGACTCAGCATTTAAACGCATTATCAAGAGTCCAACAGCACAAATATTTGAGAACCCTAGAATGGGTGACGTAAGACTTTCAGAAAATTCTGTAGCAAGAGATGTTGGTAATTTATCTGTTGCAAACCTTATCCCATTGGATATTTTAGAAAACTCTAGAACTGCCGACGGCTTGCCTGATTTAGGTGCCTATGAATTTACTCCTTAAGGCCTAATAAGAACTCTATTGTATCTACTCCATCTGCATAATCCCATAGTTCAGGTTTTTGCGCCTTTCCAAAAGGTATAGCTTTTTCAAAATTTTCTTTACTCACTATCGCTTGAATCTCTTCCTCCTTCTGCTTTAAATGCTTTTTTAGCGTATCTAAATCTTCGTAAAACTCGTAAAACAATACGCCTATAGGAGAATGAAGGGCCTCATCCTCTTTCAATAATAAGAAGCCATTTTCTATCAACTCTATTTTATTCATTAAGTAAACAGCCTTATTGTAATCGTAGTTATTGGCATACTTATTATGATTTACTATATCTTGATAGTGAAAGAGTGCTCCAAAAACCCTATCTAAATCAAAACCTTTGGGCAAGTATAGCTTGGTAACATTTCTACAGCCTAAACCAAAGTGAGTAAAAATATCTTCGCCTAAAGCCTTCAACTCCTCCTCCGAATTATCCTCACTCAAAACAGCAATAGAGGTTCTATTCTTTCGGATAATTTTATGAATATCTCTGAAGTAATATTCAAAATATCTAGCACTATTATTGCTGCCAGTTGCTATCAAAACATCTATACCATTTAGCTTGTCCACAAGCTTTATTCTTGAAGTCCATTCTGAAGAAATCTCTTTTAACTCTTCAATTACAAGATTTACTAGCTGGCTATCTTTAGTAGAAGGTTTAATGTGAAGCCAATGATCACAAACTAACCCACTTAAAATATCATGAAGACCAACTAGAGGGATATTACCTGCTAGTATAAGACCTAACTTTCTTTCTGTAGTACCTTGAAATGAATATTTAGAAATCCATGCTTCTACTTTATCCCTTTTTAAAGAATTAGCCCAAGCTTCAAATACCTTCTGAATAGAGCCATTGGTAAACCAAGAATTTTGTTTTTGAGCCATTTGAATTCTTTCAAATCTCTCTTTTTCCTTCTCATTCTGAACACTCAAACCATCTTCAAAGTACTTATTATCAGATAGTTCGTCAAATAATGAACCTAATTTTGTGAGTATTTCAATTTTTCTTTCTAATTCCATAAAATTTTAAATGCTTAAGGACTACTTTTGCATGCGAAAAGAACATTTTATCTAACTATTGGTTAGAATTGCGAAAGTACAAACATAAAAGAAACCAACCATGGCTATTATAATAACAGATGAATGTATTAATTGTGGAGCTTGCGAACCTGAATGTCCGAATAATGCAATTTATGAAGGTGGCGAAGAGTGGAGATTCTCTGATGGAACGGACTTAAGTGGTGAAGTAAAGAGAATGAATGGGGATACTGTTGATGCGGATCAAGAACAAGAACCTGTTAGTTTAGACTATTATTATATTGTACCAGACAAGTGTACAGAATGTGTTGGCTTTCACGACGAACCTCAATGTGCAGCAGTTTGTCCTGTAGATTGTTGTGTGGATGATCCTGATGTTCGCGAAACGGAAGAACAGCTTTTAGCCAAGAAAGAGATTATGCACTAAATCGGTGCGATTGTTGTTATATTTGGTAGCAACGATGAAATCACTTATTCCTTTTTTCTTTATTTTAACTATTGGTTTTACTGTAAAAAGTCAAACCACAGAATTTGAATTAATCCAACAACAGTGGGAGTTAATTCTTAATACTACTGATCAAAAAGAAAAGCTAAGTAGAAATGAAGTATTCTCCAAACTTATAGCTTCAACTTCTTTTAAAGTTGAAAACATAGAGAATAAAAAGTTTACAATAATTTACAATCTGAATGTATTGGATCAATTTTCTGAAATGTGGTCTAAAGATTCAACGCTAAGAGTAAGGTCTTGGTATTTTGCACTTGATGATGAATACAAACAGTATAATATTCATATAGACTACTTTCAGAATGACACCTTAGTCTCATTTGGGTTATCATCCAATGCACTAAATAAAGAAAATGAAGCATTTAATGCAGGAGTATGTAAGAATCAGGTCGCTACTTTTTTTAAAGAAGGCTATTTCTTTTATGATTTGATTACAACAGAGGGTAAATTTGACACTTACTATACTTTACTAGGGTGGTCTAAAAACAATTTAACATCCCAAAAGAAAATCATTCAAACATTCAAACTGAATAGCAAAGGAAACTGCTTAGATTTTAGTCCTTCCATTTTGGAATCAGCAGAAGGAACACCAACGGACAAAAGAGTTTTTGAATATGGGGCACAAAATATCATGAAGCTTAAATACATTCCTGAGCAGGAATGGATTTTAATGGATCACCTTTCTCCACCTACTTCTCAGTATGAGGGAGTTTATGAATATTACGGCCCTGACCTCTCTTTTGATGCCTATGTTTGGAATAACAATAGGTGGCAGCTAAAAAAAGACGTGGATGCCGATAAAGGAATGAAGAAAAATACTTCTGAATTTGAAGTAGAAAATAAAGTATTGAAAGAAGAGAAAATCTATTCTCCTAAATAGATTCTTTCAATTCTTCAATAATATTCTCTATACTATAGCCTTCCGCTTCAGCCTTATAGTTTCTTACAATTCTATGTCTTAGAATTGGTTCAGCCACAGCTTTTACATCTTCTATATCTGGAGAATACTTGCCATTTAAAACCGCATGACATTTCGCACCAATTACTAAATACTGCGATGCTCTAGGTCCTGCTCCCCAGCTCAAATAGTTTTTAACTAATTCTTTTGCATTACTATTAGATGGCCTTGTTGATGCAGCCAGTTTAACGGCATATTGCATTACATTATCCGGCACAGGAACCTTGCGAATCAATGATTGAAAATATAAAATCTCCTCGCCGCTCATTATTTTATTTAAGTCAACACTAAGGTTAGCGGTTGTATTTTTCACAATATTCACCTCTTCTTCAAAAGTTGGATAGTCTAACCAAATATTGAACATAAAACGATCCAATTGTGCTTCGGGCAAAGGGTAAGTTCCTTCTTGTTCAATAGGGTTTTGAGTAGCCAATACAAAGAAGGGTTTTGGCAATTCGTAGGTTTTACCTCCAGTAGTAACCATTTTCTCCTGCATAGACTCCAATAAGGCAGACTGTGTTTTGGGAGGTGTTCTGTTTATCTCATCCGCTAATATTAAATTTGAGAAGAGAGGTCCTGGAATAAACTTAAAATTTCTATTTTCATCTAAAATCTCTGAACCAATTATGTCCGAAGGCATTAAGTCGGGAGTGAACTGAATTCTATTAAAACTTAGACCGAGCACTTGGGCAATGGTATTTACCAATAAGGTTTTTGCTAAACCAGGAACCCCAACTAATAGACAATGTCCATTACTAAAGATAGAAATCAATAGGTTTTTTACCACCTCTTCTTGCCCAACAATTACTTTGGCAATTTCTTTATTTAATTCCTGGTATTTTTTAACCAAATCATCTACTGCTTCTTTATCTGAACTATAACTCATTTTCATTTTCTTTATTCGGCGAACTTTTTCCAATCCTGTGCAAATTTGCAACCTTCTGTATATTTCTTATCCAACTTAATGTAAATACCATCAAGAGATTGATTTATCCATTTTTCTATCTCGTCCTGCTCTTTTTGCGCTTTTGCTGCATTCTTTACTTTTTGATAATCTAGTTTAAGACTTGCTCTATGAGGATCTGTTCTCTTATTTAACTTAATCAATTTATATCCAGGCTCACTACCTTGCTCTTGAATCTGAACAGAATTACTGATCTCTCCTACCTCTAACTTATCAATCACAAAGAAAATAGAAGGGTCTAACTCATCCATTGGAATCATGGAAGAAGAATTATAAGGACTAACTACCACCCCGCCATTCTTTTTTGTTTCTTCATCGTCTGAAAACTTATTGGCAGCCTTTTCAAAGGTTAAATTTGAATCATTCGCTATGAGATTAGCGATACTATCTAATTCTACTTTTACTTTCTCTAAAGAACTATAATCCAATTTAGGTTTAAGTAATATATGCCTCACATTCACTTTATCCCCCCTTCTTTCAATCATTTGGATAATGTGATAGCCAAACTTAGTTTTTACAACAGGAGAAACATTCCCAGGCTTTAACTTAAAAGCTGCTGCAGAAAACTCTGGTTGAACTTCTGCTCTACCAACAAAACCAATTTCACCTCCTTTCAATGCAGAACCTTTATCCTCAGAATAAAGAACCGCAAGGGTGGCAAAATTCTCGCCTTCTTCTACCCTTCTTTTAAACTCCAACAATTTATCTTTTGTCTCTTGAATAGAAGCTTTTGATGGTGGTGCGTATTTTATTATTTGCGCAATTTCAACTTCTGCATTAATTAATGGTAAACTGTCTTCAGGTATATTATTATAATATTCTTCCACCTCGGCGGGAGTAACTTGAACATTAGAGGTTAAATTGCCCTGCATACTTTGTATTAAAAGCTGCTCTTTTAGCGTCTTTCTCATCTCATCTTTAATCTGAGATAAGCTTTTCTCATAATAGCTTTCCATGGCTTCTTCAGAGCCAAATTGAGAAATAAAATAGCGAATTCTTCGATCCATCTCTCCATCAACTTGACCATCCGACACTTCAACACTATCCACCTTAGCTTGATTCAAAAGCATTTTACTGTAAAGTACATCTTCCATTACTTCACATCTGGAATTATCCGTAACAACCATCCCCTGACTTATCATACCACTATACTTGGCCTCTACTTCTGATTTAGTTACAATTTCATCGCCAATTACTCCAACAATCTCATCCAAAACTATTTTCTTTTGAGAAAACAAATTAGAAGAGCTAAGTACAATAGCTATGGAACAAACAACTTTAATAATAAATCTCATACTTTCCTTTTAAACTTCCTGCTTCAAAAATCTGCTTCCTCACTTCACTAAGCAAGGTAATTCTTCTTTGGTTTCTGATTATTTCTTTAATCTGTCTCTTCACATAGTTAATTGGGGCCAATTCCCCAGATTTTCTGCTATCAAAATACTGAATATAAGTAATCGATAATGAGTCTTCAAAGATATTACTACCCTTTTTCAGTTTCAATAAGTCCTCTTCGCCATTCTTTAAGTAGCTCGATAAAGTATTTTTGGATATCCAAATAGAAGTATCCAAAATACAAGTCTTTGCAAAACTTCTACAGTAATCATCTAATTTATTTTTAAACAAACTATCATTTCCAAACACCCATCTTTGTAAAGAATCTTTATTAGGGGCAGATAAAGAAGTTTTAACCATCTTAAGTTGAAACAGCTGCTCTTTTAAATCAAAATTATCGGGATTAGCGGTATAGTATTTTTTGATTTGATTAATGGTTACCTGTGTATCTAACTTTTCTTTGATGAGTTGATTCTCGTAAGCATATATAATCAGAGAATACCTATAATTCTCTAATTGCTTTTCAAAATTCACTTTATCTTCTGGTAAGTTTTGAAGCGCCTTTTCTAGAATTAATTGTTCATTAATCCAGCTATCTATGTAGCTTTTTATTATTTCTGAACTGTCGCCATTTTGATTGGTGGCCAAACCTTCTATATCTTCAATGTAGAGGTATTTATCTCCAACTTTTGCTAAAGCATTTTCTGCTTTTGAAGGCAAAAAAAAGTCACAGGAAACTAAAAAGCCACAAGCAAAAATAAAAAGTGAAATTGAAATCTTCTTGCTTAACAATGTTTATTCTAATTCTTGTTTTACTTTTTCAAGCACAGAAGTATTTACCTCATAAGGATACTTCTGCTTTAATTGCTTAATCCATTCTTTCTCTAAAAAGCTTTGATAATCTGAAGTAATTATCCCTCTAGAATCATCCAGAGTTTTGTAGGTAGGTTTTAGTACCTCTTTAACATGCACAAAAGCAATCCTTCCATTTTCATCTATATCTTTCGAAATACCCTTTTTCCAACTTACTTGATCTATGATGTTATTTTTCCCTTTTTCAAATTTATTAGAGTCGTATTTAACATTTAGTTGAGAAGGCCTATTTACTACCTCGACAATAGAATCTTCAGAGGCACCGTTTTTAATCATAGATTTAACTTGTTCCGCTATTGACTCATCTTTTACGGAATATAAGGTAGCATCTATTCGTTCTCCCCATTTATAATTCTCTTTATTACTTTCATAAAATGCTTCTATGCCAGTAGTATCTTTCACCGCTTTTGTCCAAATAACATCATTAGTTAAATTAAAAAGTAAAATCCCATCATGGTACTCTTGCATCAATGCTTTAAACTCAGGATATTCTTCTTCTAATTTATGGTTCTTGTAGTCCAATAGTTTTTTTTCTTTAAATTTTTTATATCTACCATTTATTAATGCAGACATAGAAATTGGCCTACTTCCTTTTTGAGTTTCATCTAAATAGGCTGTAAATTCCTTTTGATTAACTTCTAATTCTCCTATTTTAAAAATTGTCTTATTAAGCTTTTTAGCTCTTTCCACATTCCAAGCACCGGCAAAATAAGAACTATCCATAACAGCGTAGTATTCCTCTAAAGCCTTTGGAAATTCTTCAAAGCCATATTGATTTTTTATTTTTTGCAATACTGCAGACTGTGTAAGATTAGAGCGACTATCCTTGGCAACTTTATCGTCCAAAACTGCTTCTATTTCTTCATAAGTACCAATCTCATCCTTTTTTATTCTTTTAATGATATGATAGCCATAGTCCGTTTTTACAGGTTTTGTATAATCTCCATCTTTTTCAAGTGCAAATGCTGCCACCTCAAATTCTTTAATCATTTTTCCTACTCCAAATACAGGCAATAAACCACCATTACTAGCTGTTCTTGTATCGTCAGAAAACTGCTTAGCTAAAAGCTCAAAAGATTCACCCTCTTCTAATTTGCTGTAGATCTCATTGATTTTTGCCTCTGGATCATCTATCTTGGATATTTCAGGATCTGAAGAAATTAAAATATGCTCTACTGTTAATTCTCCACTATTTGGTCTTCTATCTGTTACTTTTAAAATATGGTAACCAAACCTTGTTTTTGTAATTTCTGAAATCTCCCCAACTTTGGTTTCATAGGCAGCAGTTTCAAATGGATAAACCATATAAAAAGCAGAAAAATAACCTAAGTCTCCTTTATTTTTAGTCACAGAAGGGTCATCTGAGTATAGAAGTGCTAATCTTTCAAAATCTTCTCCTTTCTTAAGCTTTTTCTTTACTTCTAAAGCTTTCTGATACGCTTTTAAAGTATCCTCAGGACTGTCTGTTTCTCTAGAACTAATTAAGATATGACTTGCTCTAACTTCTTCTTCTAATCTAGCATAAGCTTCTTTCTTCAACTCCTCAATTAAGCCATCTGCCGAAAGGTAAGGTTGCGCTAATTGCTTCCTATAGCCATCTAACTCCGTAATAAAACTTTCGCTAGTGTCATATCCGGCATCTACCGCTTCTTTAACTTTTAATTTAAAATTAATATAGAGGTCTAAATACTCATCAACAGTACTCTTTTGAATCATCTCTCCACTATTATTTTTTTGGTAAACCTTAATGAAGTCTTGCATGGAAATAGACTCGTCTTCAAAAGTGATTAATGCTTGATCTGCATTTTGAGAAAACAGTTTAAAACTGATAAAAAAGACAAAAACAACTGTGAATGAAATCTTACTTAACATAATAATTATAATTTTTAATTATCTACTATAATTTGGTGCTTCTCTTGTAATGGATATATCATGTGGATGACTTTCTCGCATTCCAGCAGAAGTTATTCTAATAAATTTTGCATTGGTCTTAAGCTCATCGATGGTTGCGCATCCGCAATATCCCATACCTGCTCTAATTCCCCCAATCATTTGGTAAATTACCTCACTCAAAGAACCTTTAAATGGCACTCTTCCGCTAATACCTTCAGGAACTAACTTTTTGATATCATCTTCCATATCTTGGAAGTATCTATCTTTTGACCCCTTTTGCATCGCTTCTAGCGAACCCATTCCACGATAAGCTTTAAACTTTCTTCCTTCATAAATTATTGTTTCTCCTGGAGATTCTTCTACACCAGCAAATAGTGAGCCAGCCATCGCCGTATCTGCACCAGCAGCTAATGCCTTTACAATATCTCCTGTAAATCTTAACCCACCATCAGCAATTACAGGTATGTTTTTTCCTTTAAGTGCTGTAGAAACTGTCATTACTGCTGAAAACTGTGGAACACCAACACCTGCGATAACTCTCGTAGTGCAAATAGAACCAGGGCCAATTCCAACTTTTATTGCATCTGCTCCTGCATCTGCTAAAGCTAATGCTGCTTCTGCAGTTGCAATATTTCCAACAACTACATCTAAATTTTTGTATTTAGCCTTTACTTTTTTAAGAGTTTCGATAACTCCTTTCGAGTGACCATGTGCTGTGTCGATAATAATAGCATCTACCCCTACTTTGTCTAATGCTGCTATTCGTTCCATAACATCGCCTGTAACACCTACTGCTGCCGCTACTCTTAATCTTCCAAATTGATCTTTACAAGCATTTGGTCTTTCTTTGAGCTTTATAATATCTCTATAAGTAATTAAACCAATGAGTTTATTATTATCGTCTACTACAGGAAGCTTTTCAATTTTGAATTCCTGTAGAATCTCTTCTGCTTGCTTTAGGTTTGTGCCAACTTTTGCAGTTACAATATCCTTGCTAGTCATCACATTCTTAACAGAAACATTATGATCTTTTTGAAATCTTAAATCTCTATTGGTTACTATTCCTAGAAGCTTGTTTTCTTTATCTACAACAGGAATACCTCCAATTTTATTTTCCTTCATTAAAGCAAGGGCATCCGCAACTTTAGCTCCTTCATTGGTGGTAATTGGATCTTGAATCATTCCACTTTCAGAACGCTTCACCTTTCTAACTTCCGCAGCTTGACGCTCAATACTCATATTCTTATGAAGCACTCCTATTCCTCCTTCTCCTGCTATTGCTATTGCTAAAGCAGACTCCGTAACCGTATCCATTGCTGCAGATACGATGGGGGTGTTTAAACGAATGTTTCTACTAAATTGTGATCCAATATTAACTTCTCTAGGCATTACTTCTGAATAAGCAGGTACGAGAAGTATATCATCGTAGGTTAAGCCCTCCGGAAGAAAACGACTTTCTGAATTATTTTTACTCATGGTGGCGTTTTTTTTGAATGGGCAAAAATACAGATTTACAAGCCTTCAATAGCTTAATAAATACTAAAAAAGGGACGCAATTGCGTCCCTTTTTTATTTTATCGTGTTTTTAATTTATTTGACTACCGTAACGGTACCTTTTCTTCGGTGTTCCTTGCCGTCGGCATCTACAAATCTAATCATGTAGACATAAGAGCCAACTTGCACAATATCACCATCTTTTGTTCCGTCCCATCCTTTATTGATATCTCTAGTCTCGTAAACCATCTCTCCCCAACGGTTATAAATCACCATTTCAAAAAGAGTATAATCAAAGAACTGTCCTTGTGGAATAAAGGTTTTATTGATTCCATCTGGTGCAAAAGCATTTGGTACGTAAAACTTAGGCTGTTGCGTTACACATACCTCATTTGAGTTTGAAGTTGCAGAACTCAACCTAGGCTGAAACTGAGGATTGATTGGCCCTTGTACCGCTTCTACTCTATAGCAATAATCTCCAACCGCATAGCTGTTATCAAACACTTTGTCTACATACTTATTCAACTCTCCTTCATTGGAAGGGGTAACTGTTGCATATAAAGTGTTGGCACCATTGCCATTGACACCTCTATAGATATTGTAATAGGCTACTGTAGAGTCCCAACCTTCATAATTGTTCCAATAAAGCACATTTTGAATAGCCTCCGACTGTGCCTGCACAACCAAATGTATGCTAGTTCCTACATTAGTGGTATCAATTGGATTGCCACATTCATTATCTACGATGATTCGATACATATAGCTTTGTACATCTGTTTGTGCTGTCAAATCTTCAAATCTTATCAAAGAATTGTTGTTATTAGGGCCTAAATTTCCAATCAGAGAAAAATCTAACTCATTACTTCCTCTAAAAATTTGATACCCTCCAACTTCAATAGCGGTATCCTTATACAACTGCAATTCCACTTCTTTGGTTGGATTAACCGTTACATAATGGATGTAGTTAAATGCAGGAACCGGATTAAATATGGCTATTGCAAAAGTGAAGTTAGATGCCGATTCCAAATCTTCTCCAATTGGTGAAGCAATCACACGATAGAAATGAATCGTACTATCTTGGTTAATCTTGGTAGAAAAAACGCTATCTGTAGTTGTACCCAAATCAATAGCCCCCGAGAAAGTAAGTGGATTTAAACTGACAGGAATTAATTCTTGAACGGTGTATTCAATTTCAGAATTCGTATGGAAATAATAATATCCATTCCAACTTAAATTCATCAAAGAGTCGCAAGAATTCCAATCTACGTCGATATCAATATTTCTGTGGTAATCAAATGAACTAAAGTCATTTGCTCTTCTACCACAGGCATCAATAGATTGAGCTGAAAAATACAAAGAGGTATCTGTTAAGTCATAAAGATTTCTTGGTATTCTAGCTCTCTTTAAGACATTCGTATTGTTTAAATCCCATGGCAGAGTTCCTAAATCTTCATTTTGCCCAGTAACACTATTGGGATGAAAAAACAGTAAACTATCAATATCTTCAGATGGCTTATCTCTCCAAACTATTTCCAATTCAAAGGTATTTATGTTGAAGGTAACAAATTCTAACCTTTGCGGTGGTGGTGGAATTTGATCGATTACCCTCGCCGTATCTGGCATAGATCGGTTTTTACAACCGGTTAATTGATCCATTTTAATGATGTGATAAGTATTAATGGTATCGCAGAAATTTCCGTTAGTTGCATCTACTATAAAATTTGTATTAGATCCAGGTAAAAAACCAATAATATTCTCTTTAACAAATACCGAGTTAGGATCTTGAAATCTATTTACGTAAATAGTGTCTCCAGATGGATTGTCTGTCAAGCCATTATCTGTCCATGTAATTTCTACCAACTTATCTGCACTTCCAACTACAGCAGTAGCAGTAGGCACAATTAAGTTAATAAAGGAATAAGGAGCAGTTTCTGAACCAGAACAACCAGATAAGGTAGTAGCTCTAAACTGATACTCATTGTTGATGGCATCTATGCCCGTTATTCTCACCAAATCGTCTAACTGAGCAGATGCTCCACTTGCAGGGAAAATTGTCCAAGCTCCATTGCCTTGTCTGTACTCAAACTGATAACTCACCCAGTTCCCTGTGGAATCAAATCTTGGATTGATACTTGGGTGTGCTGGAATAAACGATAAATCTACTGAACCATCATCATTAACGTAAGTACATCTTAATTGTGGTGAAGGAACTACTTCAAAAGTTCTGTCTGTTCCTCTAATGTAAGTATGGGTTGCAGAAATATTTACAGCACCTCTTGCATCAAAAGCCTCTACTTTAAAGATGTAATCTGTATTTCGATTTCTTGGCACTATAGCAGTAGTCGTATTCGCACCACTAACGGACGTAATTAACTCCCAATTGGTATAGGTGGTTGCTGCCCCTTCTCTTACTCTTCTATACACCCTATATCCTTGAATAGTAGAAGTAAAGCCTGTTGGTACATTCCAACTTAGATTATACGTTGGATTACATGAATTTGTAGGTACAGCACCACTTACCAAATTGGTATTGTACACATTACTAACAGACCTAACTGAAGCATTACAATCGTCTATGGCTTCAATTACATAATTCCCAGAGGTGGTACTATTGTTGACTCCTGTTAAAATAATAGAATCTACCGGTTTTATAAAAGAGTCTATTAAGTTAGCAGGTGCTACTGCATCTCTAAATATTCTCCACTTTCCTGCGGTTCCTACATTTAGCGCTTCTGTGTTTAGTCTCAATTTAACATTTCCATTGGCCAACACTTCTATAGTATCTAAAACAGGTTGAGGCAGAATTCCAGGATTTACCATATACATGGTATCCACGGTACTAAATGTGCTAAATACTAAAGTATCTAAACTATCTCTAGGTGGCACTAAGCCTTGACCTTGCTTATATGT